>NZ_CP080524.1:3309321-4718642 GCF_024746795.1 Mesorhizobium sp. AR10 | reverse complement strand
CGATGAGCTATAGGCTCCCGGAGAATTTCGAGAACCTGACGGTCACCGGCGACAAGCGTTATGCCTTCGGAAACGCGGTAGACAACATCATCACCGGCGGCTCCGGCCAACAAACGCTCGACGGCCTGCAGGGCGATGACGTTCTCAAAGGCGGATCCGGGGCGGACATTTTCGTCGTGACTTCAGGCAACGGCAGCGACCTGATCCTGGACTTTGGCGCCTCCGATAGCGTGCGCGTCGGGAGCTACGGCTTCATCTCCTTCGAGGAGGTGCAACTCAACATGGTCCAGTCGGGAGCGGACGTCCGGCTCGATCTCTCCGAGGACGAGTTCGTCGTCTTTGCCAACAAGACCATTGACCAGTTCACCGCAGGTCAGTTCAAGCTGGCTTTGGACAGGTCGGCTCTCGAGTTGTCCTTCTCGGACGACTTCAACACGCTGGACCTGTGGAATGGCTCGAGCGGGACCTGGGACTCGAATTTCTGGTGGGGGGCCGCGAACGGCAGCACACTCACGGACAACAACGAGCTGCAATGGTACGTCGACACCGACTACGCCCCGACGAGTTCCGTCAACCCGTTCAGCGTAGAGGACGGCATCCTCACGATTACCGCGGCCCGAGCTCCCGAAGCGATCCGGCCCTTCATAAACGACTACCAATACACCTCAGGTGTGCTGACGACTTACGAATCCTTCGCGCAGACCTACGGCTATTTCGAGATCCGGGCCGACATGCCCGAAAAGCAAGGTGTCTGGCCGGCCTTCTGGCTTCTCCCGGCGGACGGCTCCTGGCCACCGGAACTGGACGTTGTGGAGATGGTCGGTCAGGACCCGAACAAACTCATTATGACGGGCCACTCGAACGCAACGGGAACGCATACGACGGTGTCCTCGACACCCTACGTCGCGGATACCGCGGGGTTCCACACTTATGGGGTGCTGTGGACGCAAGACGAACTCGTCTGGTATTTCGACGACGTCGGAGTTGCGCGCGCCGCAACGCCCGCCGACATGCACGACCCGATGTACATGTTGGTCAATCTGGCGGTGGGCGGCATAGCCGGAACCCCCGCCGACGGACTTGCCACGCCAGCGGAAATGCAGATCGACTACATCCATGCCTACGCGCTGGACGATTGGCTTGTCTAAAGCATGATTCCGAAAAGCGGGGATCCAGTTTTCGGAAAAGATCATGCCAAAACAAGAAGATAGAGCCACATCCCGTTTCCATCGGGATGGAACAGGCTCCAGGCAGACCAACGCAGCCGGAAGTTGGTGAACGACAGGGTTCGCGCTTTCGCGTGACGAAAAGTCGGAACGGGAGACGTTCGCAGTCGGAACCCGCACGCGCGTCTGAAGCGCGAAGTAGGGAAGCCGGTGGAGGCCAGGCCAGCGCCATCAGGGCCAAACGCACCAGGCGTGTGGATGGGTGAACAGCCGGTGGTGTTGCCGCCGCTGCGCGAAAGGCGACCCGGAGCATATCAATCAATCAGGCTACTAAGGTTCTGCCAGCGGGGTCTTCCCCAACGGAAGAAGTGCATGTAAAAGGGTATGTTAGCAATTCGTTAAGTACTGATTGGGGTGAGCGTAAGGGGGTGTTAGGCCATGAACTTCAAGGGGCTGATGAAGCGTTCGGACAAGGCATTTAAGGAGCTCGAATCCGAGTTGGCGGACGCGTTCGATGAGTGTCTCAAACTCGACGACCAGCCGCCGCCAGAGAGCGTCCCGGATGAGAATCTCGCGGCAAACAATGACAGCTCGCAGCCTGAGGGCAGTGCGGACTCTCCCGAAACCGCACGGCGGCAGACTTCGCATACCCAAACCCGATTGGCGGCACTGAGTGCGGTTGATGGGCTCTTTCACGATGCGCAGGACTTTTTGGAGGAGATCAACGCGAAACTGTCGGAGATCGCGACCTCGCACCATCTGACGCGCGAATTCCTGAACATCCTTCACAGCGACGTTCTTCGCGCCAACGAACTGGAACTGGCAAATGTCGACCTGACCACACACCAAAGAGTGCTGTCGGAACAGCTCCACGATGCGACCAGAAAGCAGCGCGAGCGTGAAAGCGCGGTCGAAGTGCTGCAGCAGCGCGAGACAAGCCTGGTTCAGGACAGGGAAGCACTTCGCAGTGCGCTGGCAGCAGTAAGGCTGGAACTCGTGGAGGCAGCCAATGCGAGCGCAAAACGCGAAGCGGACTTCGGCGGCATCGTCAAGGCGCTTGCGGCCAAAACGGTCGAGGCCAATAGACGCTCGCGCGAGAACAAGTTGCTGCGGGAGAAGCATGTCAGCCTGTCGATCGATCTCGAAAAGGCGCGCAAGCGGGAAGCTGAGACGCGCCACAGGCTCGACGAGCTCTCAACGATCCATGCCAGCGAAGCGGCGCGACTTTCGGAACTGCTGGCTGCGCTCGGCAAGAGCGAGAAGGAGGAAATGCGTCTCCAGAAATCGTTCGAGATAGCGCAAACGAAGCTGTCGGAAATGACCGAAGCGGCTCATATCATGGAAGGTGACAGGGAAGCCGAGCTTGCACGCAGCCACGCGCAGATGAGCGGCTTGCGTTCTGAAATTCAGAACCTCCAATCGCGACTGGAACTGGCCTCGAACGAGAACAGCGAAGCCGCCGCCGAGGTTGCCAGGCTCAAGGCTCAATGGAGCGACGCCGTGGCCGAAAAGCAGGTTGCGGATGAAAAATTGTCGGCTCTCATGAAGGAGAGCGAAAGCGACAAGACGAGCCTTTCGACATTGAGCGCGAATTTTTCGCAGCTCTCGCTGCAGCAGGCGTCCGAACAGATGCAGTTCGATGTTCAGAAGCAGGAATGCGAGGACCTGCGAGCCGAAGTGGCGTCGCTCAATGCCCGGATCAAGGAACTGTTGCCCTATGAGCGCCAGCACCGGGTCACCAACGCCAAGCCGCGCGAAGGCGTCGTGGTCGAAATCAACGGCGTGGTAGCGGAGGCAGCGCGCGCCACAAGGCGGCGCGCCCGTCGAAACATGCGCGCCGCGCCGTAGGAAAGGCGTTTACGCTTCGCCTTTGTGTCTGCGATCACCGCCTGGCATTGGCTCCGACATCGAGGCCTACTTCCGGGATCCCTTACCTCCGGCATCCTACCGGCTGCGTTCGCTTGAACTAACGCTTGCTGTTCACCGGCTTGCGATTATGGTTGGCGAAGTTTCTGAGGCGGCAGGGGAAACAGCATTTGCCTCGTCGATCAGCTCGATCGCACCTGCTTGGTCTGATCGCGGCCGCGGTGATACCCGTCTGGCTCTTCGCGGCCTATCTGCTGGTCCAGTATGCTGTGCATGAGCGGTCCCGCTTCGAACAGGACGCACGCCAAACGGCCCGGCAGGTTTCGCTCGTCGTCGAGGGCGAACTGGCCAATCTCCAAACGACTCTCAACGGCCTGTCGAAATCGCCTGGTCTGGCCAATGGCGATCTGGAGGCCTTTCGCGGCGAGGCGCTCAGCCTGGTCGAAGGGACGGACCGGATCATTGTCCTGCGCGATTCAGGTCGCAATCAACTGTTGAATACAGAGATCGGGCACGGTGCAGTTCTGCCGCCGGTCGAACCGATGCCGGCGGGGGATCTGGAGAAACTCAGGGCGTCTGGCACTTTCGTCAGCGATGTCTTCGCCCGCAAGGATTCCAAAGATCAGCGCATCGCCGTTGCCATACGGGTGCCGGCGCCGACGGGCGAAGACCTGGTCCTTTCGATTTCTGTCCCAACCGCGCGCATTCGCGATGTGATGATGCCTGCTGTGCCTGAGGGGTGGACGGTTGGTGTTGGCGATCGCGACGGAAGTTACGTGGCTCGTTCCAGGTCGCATGAGGAGATGACCGGCAAGCCCGGATTGCCGGAATATCTGGAAAAAATCGTTGGCCACTCCGGCAGCTTCACATCCCGCAACTTCGAGGGCACCACGCTGCTGGCAGGCTACTACCGATCCTCTTATTCCGATTGGTTCTATACGGCCAACGTACCGCTTTCTCAGGTGCAGGCGCCGCTGTGGCGCTCGCTCGCGGCGATTTGCGGGATCGGCCTCCTCGCCCTTTTCGTGTCGGCAGCTCTTGCCTACGTCGTAGGCAAACACTTCACCGGAGCCGCTAGAGATCTGGCGGCTCGCGCTGATGCGCTGGGCCATGGCCGCCCGGTTGAACCAATGTCCACCTCCGTGGAAGAGTTCGCTACCATTGCGCAGGCGTTGGTAGACGCAGAGCGTGCCATTGCCGAGCGCCGGTATGAGTTGGAGACAGTACTGGAGACGGTGCCGGCGGCGGTCTGGTTCACCTATGACCCGAAAGCCCTTCAGGTCATACGCAATCGCTTTGCGGCGGAACTCATGGGTCTGCCGAATGACGCCCGCAAATCGTTTGGTGCGCCCGATCTCGTGATCAACACCGTAGCCGTCAAGGACGGGCAGACCGTGAGCCGGGAGGACCGACCTCTAAGTCGGGCAATGCGCGGAGAGCTGACGGACAACGAAGAATTCGCCTATACCCTTCCGTCGGGCGTGGAGCGCTTCCTGCTCTCGAGCGCGCGTCCGATCCGCAGCCCAAGCGGTAGCATAATTGGTGCCGTGCAGATCAGCCTTGACATAACCGACCGCAAACGCGGCGAAGAGCATCGCAAATTGCTGGTCAACGAATTGAACCACCGCGTCAAGAACACGCTTTCGGTGGTCCAGGCCATCGCCAGCCAGACGATCCGCAACGCAACCACTTTGCCTGAGGCAGGACGGACCCTGTCCAGCCGGCTCATCTCCCTGGCGAAGGCACACGATATCCTTACGCAGAAGAACTGGAGCGGCGCCGATCTCAATGATCTGATCACAGCGTCGATCAAGCCACATGCACCGATCGAACGATTTCAAATCAGCGGAGAGAAGGTTTGGCTTCCGCCAAACGTCGCCCTTTCATGTGCTCTGGCGCTTCATGAACTTACGACAAATGCGATCAAATATGGGGCGCTGTCGAACGCAAACGGCAGGGTTTCGATATCCTGGAAGCTTGCTGGTCAAAAACGGCAACGCCGACTTGAACTCGAATGGCGAGAGACAGGCGGCCCAACCGTCGGCTCTGTCGAGCGCAAGGGGTTTGGCACCCAGCTTCTGGAGCGCGTATTCGATTCCGATTCCGGGGGCCGCGTGGTGCTGACTTTCGAAAGGTCAGGACTGGTCTGCATTTTTCGGGTGAACTTGTCTGAGCCGAATGAGGCTGAAGCACATTTCCTGAGCAGGGAAACTTAGCTCACCGTCCAGTTCCGAACTATTTGCATAGGTATGTATAGGAAGAAGCTCCAATCATTAGCCAGACTGTATCTTGCCTTTGGCCGCTACTCGGCCACGCCAAGGTCGAATGTGGCGGTTATGTCAGAGCAGGCGGACGTTTTCTGCTTGGTGCTTCGGGTGTCCGCCAATGGCGCAGGGCAACCGTTGCGGGATTGCCGCTTCGGTTGGGTCGCGAGCACCTCTCCAAACCCACTTGCCTTACTCGCATTCTCGTCCTAGTCTCCTTTGAGAAAACCTTTTCCCAAACTCCGAAGCATCCGTCGACCCACCACATCGACACGCTACGGGCCTGTAAGAGAAAAGCTTTTCCCAGATTGAAGGACCGACGCCCGAACGATGGTTTCCGACGCGCAACCAACGCCTGTCTCTGCCAAGCAGCCGGTCACCTTGCGCGAGGTTGCGGCGATGGCCGGCGTCAGTGTCGCCACGGCCTCAAAAGCGCTGAACGGGCAGGGGCGGATGACCGCCGAGACGCGCCAGCGTATTCGCGAGACGGCGCAGCGTCTCGGCTTTCGGCCCAACAGCCTGGCGCAGAGCCTGCTTCGGCGCCGCTCGTTCACCGTCGGCCTGCTGACCAACGACACCTATGGCCGCTTTTCGCTGCCGGTCATGTCCGGCATTTCGGACGCGCTGGTCGATGCCGGCGTCTCCGTGTTCCTGTGCAATGTCGAGGACGACCCGCGGCTGGCGCAGCTGCATGTCGAGGCGATGCTGGACAAGCGCATCGACGGCATCATCGCCAGTGGCAAGCGCATCGACCGCCATCTGCCGGTCGACCTCGCCAATCTCGGCGTTCCTGTGATCTACGCCTTCAGCCAACCGGATCCCGGCGCCATCGCTTTTGTCTCGGACGATGCCGGCGGCGCGCGCCTGGCGGTCGAGCACTTTTGCCGGCTCGGGCGCCGCCGCATCGCCCATGTCACGGGACCGGCGAGCTTTGCCGTGGTGCATGCGCGGGCGCAGGCCTATCGCGACGTGCTGACCGAGAACGGCTTGCCCGTCACCGAGCCCATGCTGGGCCCGTGGTCAGAAGCCTGGGGGCACGAGGCGATCGGGACGCTGTTCGACGGGAAGGGTGAAAAACCCGACGCTGTCTTTTGTGGCAACGACCAGATCGCGCGCGGCGTCATCGATGCGCTGCGTGAGCGCGGCCTTGGCGTGCCCGACGATGTCGGCGTCATCGGTTTCGACAATTGGGAGATCGTGGCCGAGGCAACGCGCCCGCCGCTGACCTCTATCGACATGAACCTGGCCGCCCTTGGGCGAGAGGCCGGCCTGGCTCTGCTTTCGCTCGTCGGCGGCCAACCCGCCGAGCCGGGCATTCGAAAACTGCCGTGCCGGCTGGTGGTGCGTCAGTCATGCGGCCGTCCGCCGGACGGCTGAGGAACTTAGGGTCGCGCGGGAGCGCTACCACAGGGAGGAGAACAAACCATGAGGAGGAGAACCATGAGACCTATGATCGCCGGGCTCGCCTTTGCCGCGAGCATTCTGGGCACGCTGGCAACAGCCGCGGCCGCCGACACCGCCAACATCTGGGTTCGCGCCGACGGCTCGAACTTCATGCCGCGCATCGTCGATGCGTTCAACAAGGCGCATGAGAACCAGATCAAGCTGGACATCATTCCCAATGCCGAGATCATCCCGAAATATGGTGCGGCCGCCGCCGGCGGCACGGCGCCGGACGCGCTGTCGCTCGACCTGATCTACACGCCGGCCTTCTCGGCCGCCGGCCAGCTCGAAGACATCACCGACTGGGCGAAATCGCTGCCCTATTTCGCCAGCCTGTCGCCGGCGCACGTCAAGACCGGTACCTACAAGGGCCGCATCTACGGCCTGCCGTTCTCCGCCGATAGCTCGGTGCTGATCTGGAACAAGAAGCTGTTCAAGCAGGCCGGCCTCGATCCAGAAAAAGGCCCGACCAACTGGGCCGAGATCGAAGCCGACGCCGAAAAGGTCAACGCGCTCGGCGGCGACATCAAGGGCTTCTACTTCTCCGGCAATTGCGGCGGCTGCAACATCTTCACCTTCACGCCGCTGATCTGGGCCTCGGGTGGCGACATCCTCACCGAGGACGGCTCGAAGGCGACGCTGGACAGCCCGCAGCTGCGCGGCGCCGTCGACCTCTACCGCTCGATGGTCAAGAAGGACCTGGTGCCGGCAGGCGCACAGACCGACACCGGCTCCAACTTCTTTGCCGCCTTTGCCGCCGGCAACATCGGCATCACGCCGTCCGGCGCCTTCGCCATCGGCGCACTCAACACCCAGTATCCCGATGTCGACTATGGCGTCACCTTCCTGCCGGGCAAGGATGGCGGCTGGTCGTCCTTTGCCGGCGGCGACAACTTCGTTGTCACCAAGGGCACCAAGAAGCTCGCCGTGGTGAAGGAGTTCCTCGATTTCGCCTATTCGCTGGAGGGCCAGACGATCCTGGCAAAATATGGCAGCCTTCCCGTGCGCGGCGACATCGCCAAGGAGGCGTTGAAGGATCTCGATCCGCGCTATCAGATCGCCGCCGAAGCCATGGCCAAGGGCCGCACGCCCTACACGGTGGTGTTCAACGACCTGATCAATTCCGCCAACGGGCCGTGGACGCAGATGGTCAACGAGGTCTTCTTCGGCGACGATGTCGATGGCTCCATCGCCAATGCGCAGGAGACCATGCAGTCGATCATCGATCAGGCGCCGCAGAAGTAGGCAAGCGCCGGCCCAACCTCCCCCTTGAGGGGAGGTCGGACCGCAGGTCCGGGTGGGGTCATCTCGGCAGTGCTCGACGGTCTGTTCTGTCGGCGCGTTTCGCAGAGGACCCCGGCCTTCGACCGGACCCTCCCCTCGAGGGGGGAGGGGAACGCAGCGCAAATGGAAGAGCAGGCATGAGCTCCATCGCAACAGCACCGCCACGTGCCAGAAAACTGGTCGGCGCCGGCCGCCGGCAGTGGATCGGCTTGCTCTATGTCGCGCCGGCCGTCGCGCTGGTTGTGGTCTTTTTCATCGTACCGCTTTGCATGACGGCGTGGATGTCGCTGCACAATTGGCCGCTGATGGGCGAGCACAGTTTTATCGGCTTCGACAATTACCGGGCGATCCTGCGCGACAACCGCTTCTGGAATGCGTTGAGCTTCACCGGCTACTACACGGTGGTGGTGACGATCGCGATCTTCGCGGTGGCTTTTCCGCTGGCTCTGTTCATCGAAAGGCCGCGGCCGCTGACCGGCTTTTACCGGACATCCTTCTTCATGCCGGCCGTCGTCGGCTTCGCCTCGGCCAGCCTGTTGTGGTCCTGGCTGCTCAATGTCGATTCCGGCCTGTTCAGCCCGGCCGCCTACGACCTCGGCCTGACCGCAAAGAAGGTCAACCTGCTGGCGACCTTCCAGCCGGCCTTCTGGTCGATCATCGCCATGGTGGTCTGGAAGGTGGCGGGCTTCACCATGATCATCCTGATGACCGGCCTGCAATCGATCCCGACCGACCTGCAGGAGGCGGCGAAGATCGATGGGGCAGGGCCGCTGGCCCGGTTTCGCGCCATCACCTTGCCGCTGATGCGCCGCACGCTGGCGCTGGCGCTGATCCTGTCCGTTGCCGGCTCGATCCTGGCGTTCGACCAGTTCTACATCATCCTGCGCGGCGGCCCGCGCAACCAGACGCTGACGGCCGTCTACTGGATTTTCAACCAGTCCTTCGTGTCGTTCAAGCTCGGCTACGGCGCCGCCCTGTCGATGATCCTGCTGGTCATCCTGGTCGTGCTCAGCCTGGTTCAGCTGTGGCTGCTGCGCAAACCGGAGGGCGTTGACTGATGGCGCAGGCACGGAGCCGCAAGAGCCGCATCCGGCTCGGAATTGCCGAGCATTCGACCGGCATGATCGCGTCCGCGCTGTTCATCGCGCCGATCGTCTGGGCCGTGCTGTCGACCTTCAAGCCGGCGCCGGAGGCGCGCAAGCCGCCGCTGCCGCCGTGGCCGACGACGGGCTTCTCGGTCGAGAACTACGCCACGCTCAACACCTTCGGCGACGGCCTCTGGCTGCCGGCGCAAAACAGCCTCTATGTCTCGGTGATGACGGTGATCCTGTCGGTCATCGTCAGCGTGCTCGCCGGATACGGCTTCTCGCGCTTCCGCTTTCCCATGAAGGATCTGCTCTTCGTCGTCATCCTGTCGACCATCATGATCCCGTTCCAGTCGATCCTGACGCCGATCTTCCTGGTGCTGACCAAGATCGGCCTGCACAATACGCTGACTGGGCTGGTCTGCGTTTATGTCACGCTGCAGCTACCGTTCTCGATCTTCATGATGCGCAACGCCTTCGACGCGGTGCCGCGCGAGATCGAGGAGGCCGCGCGCATGGATGGCGCCAACAATGTCACCATGCTGTTGAAGGTGATGTTGCCGCTGGTCTGGCCGGGCATCGTCACCATCGCGCTGTTCGCCTTCCTCGGCGCCTGGAACGAATTCCTGGCCGCCCTGGTGCTGATGACCGACCAGTCCAAATTCACGCTGCCGATCATGATGACGGCGCTGCAGTCGGGCCGCTTTGGCGCCATCGACTGGGGCGCGGTGCAGGCGGGTGTCACCGTTATGATGGTGCCGTGCCTGGTGCTCTTCCTGTTGCTGCAGCGCTTCTACATCCGCGGCCTGATGGCAGGGGCCGTGAAATGACCACTCGAACTGATCCGGAGTTTAAGTTGATGACCGCATCCCAAGCCGCCAATCAAGCCGCCAAGGTGGGGCAAGCCGCCAAGCCCGGCAAACCGGGCCTCGCCTTCCGTCCGCTGCCGGTGCCGCAGGTCGACGTGCGCGGCTTCTGGGGCGACCGCGTGGATGCCGTTGCCTCGCGCACCGCCGACATTCTCTACGAGCGCTGCGTGCAGGCGCGCATGCTGGAGCAGATCGACCCGGACCGGCCGTCGCCAGGCGTCGTCATTCCGTTCCATTCGCCGTCGCCGGACGAGGCAGCCAGCCCCGGCTTCACCGGCTCGACGGTCACGACCCAGATGTTCTGGGATTCCGATTGGGGCAAGACGATCGAGACCGCCGCCTATTCGCTCTACCGACGCCGCAACGATGCGCTTGAGGCCAAGATCGACGCCGTCATCGACATGTACGGCAAGCTGCAGCAGCCCGACGGCTATCTGTCGAGCTGGTACCAGCGCATCCAGCCTGGTCTTCGCTGGACCAATCTGCGCGACTGCCACGAACTCTATTGTGCCGGCCATCTGATTGAGGGCGCGGTCGCCTATTACCAGGCCACCGGCAAGCGCAAGCTGCTCGACATCATGTGCCGCTATGTCGACCACATCGCCGACACCTTCGGTCCCGAGTCCGGCAAGAAGAAGGGCTATTGCGGCCATGAGGAGATCGAGCTGGCGCTGGTCAAGCTTTCGCGCGTCACCGGCCAGCAGAAGTACATGGACCTGGCAAAATACTTCATCGACCAGCGCGGCCAGCAGCCGCATTATTTCGACGAGGAAGCGCGCGCCCGCGGCGCCGATCCGAAGGCCTATCATTTCAAGACCTACGAGTACAATCAGTCGCACAGACCGGTGCGCGAGCAGGACAAGGTCGTCGGCCATGCGGTGCGGGCGATGTACCTGTTTTCCGGCATGGCCGACATCGCCACCGAATATGGCGACGACACGCTCAGGGTCGCGCTTGATCGTCTCTGGGACGATTTGACCACCAAGAACCTCTACATCACCGGCGGCATCGGGCCGTCGGCGCACAATGAGGGTTTTACCGCCGATTACGACCTGCCCAACGAAACCGCCTATGCCGAGACCTGCGCCTCGGTCGGGCTGGTGTTCTGGGCGAGCCGTATGCTCGGCATGGGTCCCAACGCGCGCTATGCCGACATGATGGAACGGGCGCTCTACAACGGCTCGATCTCCGGCCTGTCGCTCGACGGATCGCTGTTCTTCTACGAGAACCCGCTGGAAAGCCGCGGCAGGCACAACCGCTGGAAATGGCACCGCTGCCCGTGCTGCCCGCCCAATATCGGCCGCATGGTCGCTTCGATCGGCAGCTATTTCTACAGCCTGTCCGAGGATGCGCTGGCGGTCCACCTCTATGGCGACTCGACGGCGCGCTTCGAGATCAAGGGACGGCCGGCTAGCCTGATCCAGACCAGCAATTATCCCTGGGATGGCGCGGTCTCGATCCGGATCGAAGCCGAAGCGCCGGTCGAGTTCACCTTGCACCTGCGCGTACCGGCCTGGTGCGGCAAGGCGGCGCTCAAGGTCAACGGCGCGTCGGTCGATCTGGATGACGTCACCAGCGACGGCTATGCCGCGATCCGGCGCGAGTGGCGCCAGGGCGACCGGGTGGAACTCGATCTTGAAATGTCGATCGCCCGCCTGTTTGCCAATCCGGAGGTGCGCCAGGACATCGGCCGCGTCGCACTGTCTCGCGGCCCGCTGATCTATTGCGTCGAGGAGACGGACAATGCCGGCCAACTGCATCGTATCACCTTGCCGCGCACGGCAAAGATCGATGCGCGTGCCGAGCCGGATCTGCTGGGCGGCGTCGTTACGCTCTCGGCCACCGGCAGCAGGGAGGCCGCCGAAAACTGGGACAACGGGCTCTACCGCACCGATCCGCCCGCCACGGGCGAGGCGAAACTCACCGCCGTTCCCTATTTTGCCTGGGACAACCGCGAACCGGGCGAGATGCTGGTCTGGCTGCGGGAAGGATGAGAAACTTCGTTACAGGTGGACGAAAGCTGTAAGCGGCAGATGATCGGAGGCAACCCGCGAAAGTGGTGTGTCATGGGCTTCCACTGACGAGACCATCCCGTGCCGATTGGCCATGATTCGGTCGAGCGCCAGGAGCGGCAGGCTCGACGGAAAGGTGGGAACTGCCGGCGGCGAAGGACCAAAAGTCTTATGCAGCGTGTTCAGCGCAGAACGGTTTCCGAGCCGCCATTCGTTCAGGTCGCCGAGCAGCAGCGTCGGCTTTTCGTCCGGGCTGTTCATGATATCGAGCACGACACGGGCCTGTTCGGAGCGTGATCGGCGCAGCAAGCCGAGATGCGCCGCGATGATGCGCAGCGTGCGTTTCTCGTCCATATCGATTTCGACAACCAGGGCTCCGCGTGGCTCCAGGCCCGGCAGCTTTATCTGGTGGACATCGCGAACGGTGCCGCGCCTGAAAAGCAGAACGTTGCCGTGCCAACCGTGCCCCTTGCCGTTTCCGGACACCGGCACGGGCACCAGACCAGTCTCCACTTCAAGACGCCCAAGATCGAGAAGCCCGGCGCGGTCGCCGAAACGGCTATCGGCCTCCTGCAGCGCCATGACGTCCGGGCCGATTTCCCGAATGACGCGTGCAATTCGTTCGGGGTCGAACTTTCTGTCGACGCCCACGCATTTGTGAACGTTGTAAGACGCGACCAGTGTGCCGGTGGCATCCATAGGCTTACGCGGCTCGGTCCTCGTCGTCCGAGATTTTCGGCGGCGAATGGACAGGAGCATGTTCTCAGGGAGGTTGCGTCCGGTTCTCTGCATCTTGTCTGCTGCTCGTCTTCCCCAGATATAGGTCCCGCTAGAGATAAGGCGATCCCAACCACAGCACCCGGTCGAACAGGCGAACGACGAATGGCCGGGACTTCAAGGTTTCGAGTGTCACGGGTACGGCGGAATCAATTGCCGATCCGATACGCGCTTCGATCTCGGCGGCAAAGCCTGCATCCAGAACCTCCATGTCGATCTCGAAATTCAGCCTCAGCGACCGGGCATCCAGGTTGGAGGAGCCGACAAAGGCCCACACTCCGTCGACCGACAGCAGCTTCGAATGGTCGAACGCCCCCTCGTGGCGCCATACGCGGCAATAGTGCTTCAGCACCTGGTCGAATTGCGCCGTCATCGCGCGGTCGACAAGGAGGAGGTTGTTCACCGCGGGCACGACGATGTCGATCTCGACACCGCGCCTGGCCGCCGTAGTCAATGCGCTGATCAGTTCCCGATCCGGCAGGAAATAGGGCGACATGATACGGATCGATTTGCGGGCGACAGAGAAGGCCCCCATCAGCAATTTGTGGTTCGTTTCGATACTGGCATCCGGCCCCGACGCCACCGCCCGCACCAGCATCGGTTGACCCGGAGGCGGCGAGGGCTTGTCCACCTGCCAGACGTCGCCCTTGAGGGCCTCGTTGCCTGCGAAGCGCCAGTCCTCGGCGGCAATCGAAAAGAGGTCGGCCACCACCGGCCCGGTGACCTGGAAATGCGTATCCCTGGCGCTGGTGGCGCCGGCGAACTCGGCTGAGAATCCCTTTCGGATGTTCATCCCTCCGGTAAATGCGACTGTGCCATCGACGACAAGGATCTTCCTGTGCGTTCGCAGATTGGCATAGGGAAGACGCAGCCCCATGACGATGTTGCCATTGAAGAGATCGACGGTGATGTTTTCTTCTCTGAGATGCCCAAGGATGCTGGGGACGGAGTAGCGAACCCCGACGGCATCGATCAGCACGCGAACGCTGACCCCGCGTCGGACCGCTCCGGCCAGCGATTCGACGAAAAGCCGCCCGACATCGTCATTGTCAAAGATGTAGGTCTCGAGAAGGATGCTGCGTTGCGCACCGTCGATCGCCCGGCGCATCGCGGCATAGGCATCGTCGCCGGTTTTCAATATCGAAATTGCATTTCCTGATGTCAGGGCGCTCCGCGCTACCCTGTCGCCCAATGTCTTCAGTCCAGCGAACCGTTGGCCAAAGCGGCCGGAAATCAATTGTTCAGCGGCAATGTCGAGGTCGTGTTTCGCGGAAGTTGCTTCGCCGGCTGAGGGGCGCATGGCGCTGATCGTTGCACGACGGATCCGGTTTATGCCGGCAAGGGCGTAGATGATCGCGCCAACGAACGGCGACAGGAGCATCACGCCCACCCAGCCAGTGGCTGCGCGGACATCCTCCTTCGTCATGATGGCGTGGACGATGCCGAGGGTCGCCATCACCACCGGAATGATCACGAGGACCTGGGGCCAGTGATTCGCTAGGGTCTGCAACATCGGCAGGACTATCCGGCGAGCGGTCGCAGAAGGCAATGCAGCTGATATGGGCCGTCCCAGCGCTCTGGGAAACGAGCGCGGCGGTCAGGCCAATTCCGCGCGGCCATGAGAAGGCCGCCCCTGGTCGTTGGATAGTCTTTGGTACAGGCAATACTGAAAGCCGGAGTTCTCAGTCCTTGGCGCGCTCGACATAGGCGCCATCAGCCGTCATCACCACCACGCGGGTGCCGGCGCTGATGTGCGGCGGCACCGCCGTGCGCACGCCGTTCGACAGCGTCGCCGGCTTGTAGGACGACGACGCGGTCTGGCCCTTTGTCACCGGTTCGGTCTCGACGACCTCGAAGGTGGCGCGTTGCGGCAGTACCAGCGAGATGGCGACGCCATTGTGCTGCGAGACCTGCACCGCCATGCCTTCCAGCAGATAGGGCGCAAAGTCGCCGACCACGCTTTCCGGCACCGCGACCTGGTCGTAGGTTTCCGGGTTCATGAAATGGAAGCCTTCGCCATCGCGATAGAGGAAGGTGTGCTCACGCTCCTCGACATAGGCGCGCTCGACCTGCTCGGTGGTGCGGTAGCGCTCCGAAACCTTCACCCCGTCGGCGATGCGGCGCATGTCGAGCTGCGTCACTGGCGTGCCCTTGCCAGGGTGGATGTTTTCGGCAAAGAGGATCACATAAAGCTTGCCGTCCTTATCGACGACGTTGCCTTTGCGTAAGGAACTGGCGATGACCTTCACCACGGTTTTCAATCCTGCTAAAGTTTGTTGGCGGCGCAAATCGGCTGCGGGAGCCGTCGCCCTAGCGCATCTTGACTGCGACCGCCAGTCTTCTGTGCAAATCCGCCGCTCATGACCGCCGCTTCACCCTGGTGGACGCCTGATGTTCACGCCGACCGCCGGCCGCGGCTGATCCTGCGCAACGCCATCGCCGCCGCCCTGCGCGACTGGTTTGCCCGCCGCGATTTCATCGAGGTCGAGACATCGGCACTGCAGGCCTCGCCCGGCAACGAGGCGCATCTGTCGGCCTTCGCCACTGAGGCGATCGGTGCGGACGGGTCGCGCTGTCAGCTCTATCTCCACACCTCGCCGGAATTCGCCTGCAAGAAGCTGCTTGCTGCCGGCGAAAAGCGAATCTTCAGCCTGGGCGCGGTCTGGCGCAACCGCGAGCGCGGCCCCTTGCATCATCCCGAATTCACCATGCTCGAATGGTACCGGGTTGCCGAGACCTATGAGAGCTTGATGCGCGATTGCGCCGAGCTTGTAGCACTTGCGGCCGAGCGTGCAGGGGCAAAACGCTTCAGCTTTCGTGGCCGCGAGGCCAATCCGTTCGCCGAGCCGGAACGCTTGAGCGTCGCCGAGGCCTTCATGCGCCATGCCGGCATCGACTTACTGGCCACGGTGGCCATGGACGGCAGCACCGACCGCGAGGCTTTGCACGCAGCGCTGGTCGGGGCTGGCCTGCGCACGGCGCCGGACGACCACTGGGCCGACCTGTTCAGCCGGGTGATGGTGGAAAAGGTCGAGCCAATGCTTGGACAGGGGCGCGCCACCATCCTCTATGGCTATCCGATCTCGGAAGCCGCGCTTGCCCGGCCAAGCGCCGACGATCCAAGGGTCGCAGAACGCTTCGAGCTCTATTGCTGCGGCGTCGAGCTTGCCAACGCCTTTGGCGAACTGACCGATGCGGCCGAGCAGCGCCGGCGCTTTGCCGCCGAGATGGACGAGAAGGAGCGCGTCTATGGCGAACGCTATCCCCTGGACGAGGATTTCCTCGCAGCACTCGCCATCATGCCGCAGGCGAGCGGCGCAGCACTTGGCTTCGACCGGCTGGTAATGCTGGCGACAGGCGCGCTCAGGATCGACGACGTGATCTGGACGCCGGTGGCTGATTCCTAGCTCAATGCGCGAAAATCTGCTCCAGCGAGCGAAAGCCCTTGAATTCGAGCGCATTGCCTGAGGGGTCGCGGATGAACAGCGTCGCCTGCTCGCCTGGCTCGCCCTTGAAGCGCACCATCGGCCGTTCCAGCCAGTCGACGTCGGCGCGGGCCGTGAGCCGCGCGGCCAGCCGCTCCCATTCGTCCATCAACAGCACCGCGCCGAAATGCGGGATCGGCACGACAATGCCGTCGACCTTGCCGTCGACGGCGGCCTGGGTCGCCTGTGGCCGCAAATGCGCCGACATCTGGTGGCCGAAAAGATCGAAATCGACCCAGGTCGCCGACGAGCGGCCGATGGCGCAGCCGAGTACCTCGCCATAGAAAGCGCGGGTTTCATCGAGATCACGGACCGGGAAAGCAAGATGGAAAGGCGTCATGGCGAATGCTCCGAACAGGCTACGATGCTTAGAGATGCATTTTGACCGATGCACCGCGGCGGATGCATCTTGATTGCCGCTTCTCCCATTGCACAAGCCGCAGTGGAACAATAGATGGTGCACCAGCGGCAACCCCGATAGCCGGCTGAAAAACAGGATCATGCGCATGACCGATACGCTCGATGCAGCCAAATTGACCGACCGCGTCGCGGCCCTGGTCGAGGCTGCCAAACGGGCCGGCGCCGACGCCGCCGACGCGGTTGCGGTGCGCGGCCGCTCGGCCGGCGTGTCGGTCCGGCTCGGCAAGGTCGAGAGCACCGAAGCCTCCGAGGGCGAGGATGTCTCGCTGCGCGTCTTCGTCGGCAACCGGGTGGCAAGCGTCTCGGCAACGGTGGCATCGGACCCCAAGGCGCTGGCCGAGCGTGCCGTTGCCATGGCCAAAGTGTCGCCAGAGGATCCCTATCAGGGCCTCGCCGATCCGGCCCTCCTGGTCGGTACCCCGCGCGACCTCGACCTGTTCGACGCCACCGAAGTGTCGACCGACCAGTTGAAGGAAGCGGCTCTTGCTGCGGAAGCTGCAGCCCTTGCCGTCAAGGGCGTGACCAATTCGGCCGGCAGCGGCGCCAGCGCCGGTCTCGGCGGGCTGGTTCTGGCCACGTCGCAGGGTTTCGTCGGCCACTATGTCGCCTCGCGCTTTTCGCGCTCGACCAGCGTCATTGCCGGCGAGGGCACCGGCATGGAGCGCGACTATGAATTCTCCTCGCACCAGCATTTTTCCGATCTCGACGCGCCCGAGGATATCGGCCGCAAGGCCGGCGAACGCGCCGTGCGCCGCATCGGTGCGCGCAAGGCGGCGACCGGGCCGGTCGACGTGGTGTTCGACCCGCGCGTCGCGCGTGGCATCGCCGGCCATCTCGCCGGCGCCATCAACGGCGCCTCGGTGGCGCGCAAGACCAGTTTTCTGCGCGACATGATGGGCAAGCAAGTGGCTGCGGCCGCGATCACGGTCACCGACGAGCCGCTGCGGCGGCGTGGCCAGGCCTCGCGCCCCTTCGACGGCGAAGGCATCGAAGGCGAAAAGCTGTTCATGGTCGAGAAGGGCGTGCTGAACCACTGGTTCCTGTCGACCTCTGCTGCGCGCGAACTCGGCCTCGTCACCAACGGGCGCGGCTCGCGCAGCGGCTCCTCCGTTTCGCCATCGTCGACCAATCTCGCCATCGAGCCGGGTGAACGGTCGCCGGAAGACCTGATAAAGTCGCTGAAGACCGGCTTCTACGTGACCGAAGTGTTCGGCCAGGGGGTCGACATGGTGACCGGCGAATACAGCCGCGGCGCGTCCGGATTCTGGATCGAGAACGGCGAGCTTGCCTACCCTGTTGCCGAGGTGACCATCGCTTCCAATCTGAAGACCATGTTCCTCAACATGGTTCCGGCGAGCGATCTCGACCGCAATTTCAGCACTGCGGCCCCCACGCTTCTCATTGAAGGCATGACCCTTGCCGGAGCGTGACCCGGCAATATCGGCCGGGGCCTCCAAAGACTTGGCCGTGCTGCGCGATGCGGCCCGCGAGGCGGGCGTCATCGCCATGCGCTACTTCGGCAACAATCCGCAAGTGTGGATGAAGGAGGGCACCTCGCCGGTCAGCGAGGCCGACCATGCCGCCGACGCCTATCTGCGCGAGACCTTGCTTGCGGCACGGCCGGACTATGGTTGGCTGTCGGAGGAGACGGCCGACGATCCGGTTCGACTTTCAGCGCGCCGCACCTTCGTCGTCGACCCCATCGACGGTACGCGCGGCTTCCTCGAAGGCCTTCGCTCGTGGTGCGTCAGCGTCGCGGTGGTCGAGGACGGCCGCACGCTTGCCGGCGTGCTCGAATGCCCGGCCAGGGAGCAGACCTATTGGGCGTTGCCCGGTGAGGGTGCTTTCCTCAATGGTCATCGCATTGCCGTGCGCCGCCCGCCGGCGATGGTCGAAATTGGCGGGCCGAAGCCATTGATCGACCTGATGCCGGCGGCGTGGCAAAGCCGGCTGCAGCGCGTGCCCCATATTCCCTCGCTCGCCTATCGTCTGGCGATGATTGCCGGCGGCATGCTCGACGCGAGCTTCGTCAAGCCCAACGCCCATGACTGGGACATCGCCGCCGCCGATCTTATCCTGCGCGAGGCGGGGGGCGCCTTGCTCGACCGGCATGGCCGCGCGCCGCTTTATGCCGGCGAAATCATCCGTCACGGCGCGCTCGCCGCCGGCAGCGGCGAACTGCTGACCGTCCTTGCCGGCGTGATTGCCGGGTTCGAAGCGTGATCGAAGGTTCCAAAGTCGACCGCTTTGGTCTAGACCTGTCACAAACTCACGATATGTGAAGGACCGACATGACCGCGGAAGACGGAAAGAAGCAGCTTTTGCACCTGGTGTTCGGCGGCGAACTCAAGAAGCTGGGCGGAACCGATTTCCGCGATCTCGAGGCGCTCGACATCGTCGGCGTCTATCCCGACTATCAGTCCGCGCACACTGCGTGGAAAGCCAAGGCGCAAGCCAGCGTGGACAATGCCCATATGCGTTATTTCGTCGTTCACCTGCACCGGCTGCTCGACCCAGACAGCAAGGTCGCCGGTTGACTTCGATGGATCATGATGTGGCGAAAGCGCCGGCCACCGAGGCGGCGCCCGCGGGCAGGGGCCGCAGCCGCACGACCAAGGCCTTTTGGCGCAGGATACGCGAACCGCTGGCGCAGTCGCGATTCGTCAAGAATGCCATCGCCAGCCTGTTCGCCCAGTTCGTGCGCCTGGTGCGCCTGACCAGTCCCTTGGTCGCCGGATCGGCGCGGTTTTCGAGCGGCGCCTATCGAGAGTTCGAGCCCGGCATTATCGCCCTCTGGCACGGCCAGCACATCCTTACACCGGCCTACTATCCCAAGCGCAAGTCGTTGGTCGCCATGGTATCGCGCAGTGCCGATGCCGAGCTCAACGCGCTGATGCTGGAGAAATTCGGCATTGAGGCGGTGCGCGGTTCCGGCGGCCGTGAAAGCACCAAACATCTAGACAAGGGCGGGGCCAAGGCGCTGATTGCCCTGAAAAAGTCGCTCGCCACCGGCAAGAACGTCGCCATGATTGCTGATATTCCCCACGGCACGCCGCGCGACGCGGGGCTTGGCATCGTGCTTCTGGCACGCCTCTCTGGCCGGCCGCTGTTGCCTGTCGCCATCACCACCAGCCGCCGCAAGGTCCTGGAGAAGAGCTGGGACAAGACCACCATCAACCTGCCGTTCGGCCGCTCGTCCATCGTTATCGGCACGCCGATCTTCGTGCCCGCTGACGCCGACGATGCCGAAATGGAACGCAAGCGCCTCGAACTTACCGTCGCGCTCAATGCCGCGACAGCCGAGGCCTATCGCCTCGTGGACGGCCGGCGATGAGCGTGCGCTGGGCGCGCGCCTTCCTGACGGCCTACCGTTTTGCGGGTGCAGTCGCCTATCCGCTGATTGGGCCCTATGTCGCCTGGCGCACCTCCCAGGGCAAGGAAGATCGCAAGCGCAGCCGCGAGCGCTATGGCGTTGCCGGGCGCGCGCGCCCGGACGGACCGGTGATCTGGATCCATGCGGCGAGCGTCGGCGAGACCATCGCGGTCGTGCCGCTGGTCGAGAGCATTCTCGACTACGGCGTCAACATCGTCCTGACGACGGGGACGGTGACCTCGGCGCAGGTGGCCGACGAGAGGCTCGGCAACCGCATCATCCACCAATATGTGCCGCTCGACCTCAAGCCGGCGGTCAGCCGTTTTCTCGACCACTGGCGGCCGGACCTGGCGATCATCGCCGAATCGGAGATCTGGCCGATGACCATCCTGGAACTCGGCGCCCGCCGCGTGCCGCAGGTGCTGGTCAACGGCAGGCTGTCCGACCGTTCGTTCAAATCCTGGAAGAAGCGCGCCAACATCGCCGAAGCATTGTTCGAGAATCTCGCCCATGTCGTCGCCCAATCCGCCGTCGACGGCGAACGCTTCCTCTCGCTCGGCGCCCGGCCGGTCACCGTGTCCGGCAACCTCAAGGTCGACACCTTGCCGCCGCCGGTTGACGAAAGGGTGCTGTCCACCTTGAGGCGCCAGATCGGCGCCCGCCCGACCTGGGCGGCGATCTCGACCCATGATGGCGAAGAGGTTGTGGCCGCCGAGGTTCACGCGATGCTGTACAAACGCCACCACGGTCTTTTGACGATCGTCGTTCCGCGTCATCCCGACCGCGCCGAAGCGCTTGCCGCGCAGATTTCCGGCTTGGGCCTCAAGGTCGCGCGGCGCAGCAAGGGCGACAAGATCACCGCCGATACGGATATTCTGCTCGGCGATACGATCGGCGAGATGGGGCTGTATCTCAGGCTGACGGAAATCGCCTTCGTTGGCCGTTCGCTGACTTCGGAGGGCGGCCAGAATCCGCTGGAGCCGGCCATGCTCGACACTGCGGTACTCGCCGGCCGCAATGTCCAGAATTTTCGCGAAGCCTATCAGCGCCTGCTCGACAGCGGCGGCGCCAAACTGGTGCGCGATCGCGACATGCTGGCCGGCGCCGTCAATTTCCTGCTGAGCAACGAAGTGGCCCGCCACGAGATGATGGCGGCGGGGGCGGCGACCGTCGACGAGATGCGCGGCGCCCTGGCGCGCACGCTGAAGTCGCTCGAGCCTTACATCCAGCCGCTGGTCGTCAAGTCGCGCCTGAAGGGCGCCGACGGACGCTAGGGTGGCCAGCGAAGCGCCGCCCTTCTGGTGGGAAGAGCCGGACTGGCGTGTGCTGGCGCTGTCGCCGCTGTCCTCGATCTATGCCGCTGTCGCTGGTCGCCGCATGCGGCGGGCAGTGCGCGAAAAGGTCGGCGCGCCAGTGCTTTGCGTCGGCAACTTCACCGTTGGCGGCACCGGCAAGACGCCGGTTGCGATCGCGCTGGCAAGGCAGGCCAGGCGCATGCAGCTCAATCCAGGGTTCCTGTCGCGCGGCCACGGCGGCTCCTTTGCGCAGCCGCATGTCGTCGATCCGCATCACGACGCCGCCAAGCATGTCGGCGACGAGCCGCTGCTTCTGGCCGAACATGCGCCGGTGGCGGTGACGCCGAACCGCGCCGCCGGGGCGCGGCTTCTGCTCGAAAGTCATGGTTGCGATTTCCTGATCATGGACGACGGCTTCCAGAGCGCCCGCATCCACATCGATTATGCGCTGGTGGTTGTCGACGCGCGCTACGGCATCGGCAATGGCCGCGTCATTCCCGGCGGGCCGCTCAGGGCCAACATCGTCGACCAACTGGTCTTCACCAGCGGGCTTCTGAAGATGGGCGAGGGCCTTGCTGCCGACGCGGTTGTCCGCCAGGCGGCGCGCGCCGGCCGGCCGATCTTCGAGGCGCGTACCGAGCCAAAAGGTGGGAAAAGGTTTGCCGGCAGGCGGTTTCTCGCCTTTGCCGGCATCGGCCATCCCGAAAAATTCTTCGACACGGTGCGTGAAGCCGGTGGCGACGTTGCGCTGAGCCGGTCGTTTCCCGACCATCATTTCTATGCCGAGGATGAACTTGTCGAACTGGCGGCGACGGCGCGCAAAGAGGGCCTTGGCCTCATCACCACCGCCAAGGATGCGGCCCGGCTGCGCCACGGCGCATCGCCGGAGTTTCTTGGCCAGCTCGACGTGCTGGAGATCGACACCGTATTCGAGCTCGACAATGTACCCGAACGCATCATCGATGAGACGCTGGATGCCTGGCGGCAGCGCAAGCTGAGGGGCTAGCCCAAGCCAGAGGCAGATCAACGCCGGCTGCGCAGGTCCGGATGCGCCTCGATCTCGCGGCGCAGCGAGGCGGCGGCGCTGACATAGGGCTCTTGCCTGGCGACGCTCCAGTATTTGAGCTCGTCCAGCGGGATGTTCTCGCCGGTCACCGCGCAGCGCACGAACGCGCCGGGGCTGGTGACCTGGAAGTCGCCGTCGAGGTAACGGATGCGGGCTTCCTTGCCGCCGGGGCCTTCGAAGCGGTTCATCATGAGGTGGCGCCAAGGTTCATGAGGATTTCATCGCCACAAATTGCCGGCAAGGTCAAGCTTGACGCAATGCAGAGGCTCTATTGTCAGGTTGGAAAACCACTGTTGTGGGATCGGCATGGACATTTCATCTGCCCGCCTGACCGCGTTGCTGAGGCAGGCGATGACGCCGCAGGCCGTGCCGTCGGCAAGGGCCGATCCGGTCAGGACGGCGCTGGTCAAGGCGCTGGTGCAACTGCCGGTACCGAACGGCGTGACCTCGCAACCGGCAGCGCCGGGGTTGCCGGTCTTGTTGCCCGCAACTGCCGCAAAGACCCAGCAGATGTCGTCACCGCAGGTCGTCCAGGCCTATCTGGCACTGGTCGAGCCGGGTGCCGATGCGGCGAGCACTGCCGTACCTGCAGCGACGGCGGCGAAGCAACCGGCAACGGGTGGCGACGAGGCGCAACGCACTCTGGCAGTGCCTCTGGCAAAGCCAGATGATGCTGGAGTGGCGAGGCCGGCAGCCTTGCCGTGGCTGGCGCTGTTCGCGCCTGAGGTTTCGCCCCCGCGCCGCGCGTCTGTGACCGCTGAGGCGACAGAGCGAGGGCAGGCGGCTTCCAGGTCAGGCGATGCGGCGCGGCCTGAAAGGCAGATGAGCGTCGGATTGATGTCGCTTGCGGCCGGTCTGTTGGCCGCTGCGATTGTCGGCTTCGTTCTGCTGTTACTTCGCTAGCCCTCAGCCTCGATGAAGGCTTCCATCTTTTCCGGTGCAAGCCCGGCCTGGATGGCGATGCGCCGCGCCAGCTCGGCGGCGGCAGCGCGCGGCCGGCCTATCGGCCGGTCGAGCCAGTAGGACACGGGGTTGAGTGCGGTGCGCTCGTCCACAGTGACGATGCGGCCCGATTTCAGTTGATGCTCGGTCAGTGGCGGACGCGCCAGCGCGATGCCAAGCCCGTGTGCGGCGGCGTCGAGCACCAGATTATAGTCCTCGAAGCGGCGATCCTGCGGGCGCGGGCGGTAGTCCATGCCCTGCGCGGCAAGCCAGGCGCGCCAGGCCGAAGCGTCGGAATCGTTGATCAGCGGAAACTTGAGCAGCCGGGCGGGGTCGCCGCGGCCGATCTCCTTGGAGAGGTCCGGTGAGGCGATCGGGAACACTTGTTCCTCGAACAGCTGTACCGAGACACGGCCGGGAATGCGCCCACGCCCGCAGCGGACCGACAGATCGATGCCCTCGTCGGCGAGGTCTGCCTGTCGGTTATCGACATCGAGCACGATACGCAGCTTGGACGGGTTGTTTTCCAGCGCCGCCATGCGCGGCATCAGCCACAGCCCGCTGACCGACGGGATTGAGGTCAGCCGCACCACGGCGGTGCCGCGCGGTTCGACCCAGCGGTCGGAATGGCTTGATATCAGTGCGAAGGCTTCCGCCGTGCGCAGATGCAGCCGGTTGCCCTCGATCGTCAGCGCGACGCCGCGCGCACCGCGATCGAACACTTTGAGCCCGAGCCAGTCCTCGAGCTTGGCAATCTGCCGGCTGACGGCGCCATGGGTGATGTTGAGCTTCTCGGCGGCGGCCGAAAAGCTGCCTGTTCGTGCCGCGGCATCGAAGGCGCGGAGCGTTTCGAGCGGTAGCATAGTGTCTGAGCTGTGATCCATAGTCACAGCTGATCCTTGATTTGGTCGTTTGTCAACCAGCCAAGAAAGGCGTTTCCTGTCGTTCAAGGGACGAAACCGCGAGGGACAGTGAGATGAGCGCAATGACCGGCACGTTGAATCCGACACAGCGGATGGACACCACGGCGGCCATCGCCGTTGCGTTGACGGTGGTCGGCTGGGCCTCCGCATTTCCGGCGATCCGCGCCGGCCTCGTCGCCTTCGGGCCGCTGGAACTCGGTGCGCTGCGCTTTGCCTTCGCCGCGGTGCCGGCGGCGATCTTCCTCGCCGTCAAGCGCCCGACACTGCCCAGGCTCGACGAACTCTGGCGCTTCGGCGTCGGCGGCGTCATTTTTGTCGCACTCTATACCGTGATGCTGAACTACGGCGAGCTGACGGTTTCGGCCGGGGCGGCTGGCTTCATCATCAATGTCAGCCCGATCTTCACCGCCATCATGGCCATGGCGCTACTCGGCGAGCGTTTCTCCGGGATGGCCTGGCTCGGCACCGCCATTTCCTTCGCCGGCATCGGTATCATTGCCGTCGGCGAGGGGCAGGGCCTGCACGTCAATAGCGGCGCGCTGCTCGTGCTCGGTTCCGCACTCTGCTCAGCCGTCAACACCATCGTCCAGAAGCCGCTGTTTGCCCGCCACCACCCGCTGACCATCGCCGCCTCCAACATGGTGCTCGGCGCGCTCTGCCTGTTGCCCTTCCTGCCGAGCGGCCTGGCGCAAGCGGCGGTTGCCGACACGGCTGGCCTCGGCGCCGTCGTCTTCCTCGGCATCGTACCCAGCCTGATCGCCTACGCTGCCTGGTCCACCGCGCTGTCGCGTCTGCCCGCCGCCCGCGCTTCGAACTTCCTCTATCTGGTCTCGCCGGTGGCGACGCTGATTGGCTTCTTCTGGCTGGGCGAAGTGCCGACGCTGCTCGGTATCCTCGGCGGCGCATTGGCGCTCGGCGGCGTCATCGTGGTCAATTTGAAGAGGTGAATCAAGGTTTGGAAGATTTGGTTGAATAAAAAACGCCGCCCCATCAGGGCTTTGGCGCTGGTTGGCGGGCAAGCGAGCTTACGAAGTCTGAAATCTGACGGCTGCCACGCAAGTTTATCACCGGCACCAGCGGCCCCCTGGCCAAACGCTCCTGCTCGATGTGCGATCGATCGTCACGATCGAAATTCCAGATGTAGCGCAGAAATGACAAATACTCCTTGTCCAGCGTCTCGCGGCATCCTGCCGGAAGATCGGGCCGAGGCCGGTTCAATGCACTGCGCAATACGACCCGGCTCAAACAAATCAGGCGAGGAGTATCGAGCCAGACGATGAGATCAGCGCGGGGAAGCCTTAAATCGAATGTCTGCCGATAATAATTTCCCTCGCACACCCACTCGTCGCCAGAGACTGCCTCGCTAACGCGTGCGCGGAAAACCTCGAGACGAGGTTTGCTCCAGCCTAGCCCCCAGAACAGTTTGTCCAAATGCACGACCGGCAATTTCAGCCGTTCGCCCAATTCCCTTGCAAGGGTTGATTTGCCGCTTCCGGCATTTCCGAGGATTACGATCCGTTGCACAAAGCGACCTCAGAAAGCGGTGAAGGGTATAGGGACTGTCTTCACCGCCGCCCGAACAGCCTTTCGATGTCGGCGAGTTTCAGCTCGATATAGGTCGGGCGGCCGTGGTTGCAGGTGCCGGAGCCCGGCGTCGCCTCCATCTGGCGCAGCAGCGCGTTCATCTCCTCCGGCTTGAGCAGGCGGCCGGAGCGCACCGAACCATGGCAGGCCATGGTCGCGGCGATTCTGTCCAGCCGGCCTTTTAGCGTGTCGACCGTGTCGTTGTCGGCGATCTCGTCGGCAAGGTCGCGCACCAGTTGCTGGACATTGGTCTCGCCGAGCATCGACGGCGTCTCGCGCACCGCGACCGCACCGGGGCCGAAGCGTTCGATGCCGAGGCCGAAGCGGGCCAGCGTCTCGGAGTGCAGAGCCAGCCGCTCGGCATCCTCTTCCGGCAGGTCGACGATCTCGGGTAAAAGCAGCATCTGCGACGGCACCGCGCGGGAGTGGAGCGCATTCTTCAGCGCCTCGTAGACCAGCCGCTCATGCGCCGCATGCTGGTCGACGATGACGAGCGAATCCCTGGTCTGCGCGACGATGTAGTTTTCATGCACCTGAGCCCGTGCGGCGCCCAGCGCCGTGCCGAGCAGCGTCTGTGCCGCCTCATCCAGCCCGGCGCGCGCGTCGGCGCTGTGCAGCGGCCCGGCGTCGAAAGCAGCCTGATCGCTTTCACCGAAGGCTCCATTTCTGCCCCCCGTATGGTCAAAGCCGCCGCCTTCGAACTGCATGTCGAGCGGCCGCTGCGAGGAACGGGCCGGGTCGAAGCCGGAACCGGAGGCCCGGTACGCCGCCTCGTAGCTGCGGTGGCCGTTGGCCGGACCGGCATGAGCATAGGATGCGGCACCCGGCCGGAATGCCGCCATCATGCCGGCCGCACCCGTGGTGGCGGCGCGGATGCCGGCATTGGCCAGCGCCTCGCGGATGGCGCCGACGATCAACCCGCGCACCAGTCCCGGATCGCGGAAACGGACATCGGCCTTGGCCGGGTGGACATTGACGTCGACGATGGCCGGATCAAGCGTCAGGAACAGCACGGTGACCGCATGACGGTCGCGCGGCAAAACGTCGGCGAAGGCGCCGCGGATGGCGCCGGCGATCAGCTTGTCTCGCACCGGCCGTCCGTTGACATAGGCATATTGCTGCAGCGCGTTGGCACGGCTGAAGGAGGGGATCGAGACGTGACCGGCGAGATGCACATCGTCGCGCACGGCGTCGATGGCAATGGAATTGTCGGGAAAGTCGGCGCCCATCACTTGCGCAACGCGGCGCAAGCGGCCTTCCGGGCTGTCGTCGGTCGCCGGCAATTCCAGCGTCGAGCGGTCCGAGCCGGCCAGCGTGAAGCGCACGGCGGGGAAGGCGATGGCAATGCGCTTGATGACGTCGCTGGTGGCCGAGCTTTCGGCGCGCTCGCCCTTCATGAATTTGAGCCGCGCCGGCGTGGCGAAGAACAGGTCGCGCACCTCGACCGTGGTGCCGCGATTGGCCGCCGCCGGTTTGACGGCGGAAACGCGGCCGCCCTCGATGCCGATCTCGGCGGCACTGTCGCCCGATGCGGTGCGCGAGCGGATCGACAGCCGCGCCACCGAGCCGATCGACGGCAGCGCCTCGCCGCGAAAGCCGAGCGAGCGGATGTCGTGAATGTTCTCGGCAAGCTTCGAGGTGCAGTGGCGCGCGATCGCCAGCGACAACTCCTGTTCGGGAATGCCCGAGCCGTCGTCGGTGACGCGGATCAGGTTCAGCCCGCCGCCGGCGGTGACGATCTCGACTCTGCTTGCGCCAGCATCAAGCGCATTCTCGACCAGTTCCTTGACCACGCTTGCGGGACGCTCGATGACTTCGCCGGCGGCGATCTGGTTGATCATCGTTTCGGAAAGCTGACGGATGGGCATGAGGGCATCTTACACGGATTCGTGCCACCGCGTGCAAGGACTGGATATGGATTCGACGGCTCATTCCCGCCAGGCGAGCACTCCGTCAATCAGCCGGTCCATGACAGCCGGGCCTTCAGCAAGCACATATCGTCGCCAGGCAGTGTCGCGTGGACAACAGACGTTCAAATAATCCTCGCGAAGCAGGTCATGATCCGGATCGTCGCGGCCTTCCGACCGCAGCCAGCGGTCCAGGCGGTCGGCCCGGAACAGAGTATATTCGTCGACGGTTCCAAACTCGATGACGGCGCCGGCGATCCTCGACGCCGGCAATTCCTGACGGATCGCCTTGCAGAGAAGGCCTTCATATCTGGGCACGGCACCGGCATTGAAGGCGTGTCTGTCTCCTTCGCCGCGACTCCACCAGCCGGCAGCAGCCTTGTGTTCCGGAGTGCCTTCTTCGTCGAAGATCAGATATGCGATCTCGCCGAAACGTCCGATGCAGGTGTGCCAGTCGATGAACCCGATGGTCTTCGTGGCGCCGAGGTGTTCGTTGACGATTCCGCGGAAGATGCGATTAGCCCATTCCGGCCCGTTTCCAGTGTAGAAGATGCCGTCCGGGCGGTGGCCTTGGCCGGCCCACGCCTCGTTCTCGATGTGCCAGCCGTGCTCATCGAGAAAGCTCTTGTAGGCCAGATGCGCGGCGAGCTCGTCACGAGCATGGAGTCCATCGGCATGCAGGAAAGGAACCAGCTTGTCGTAGGAAGGATTCTGGCGACCGTAGGTCGAACCGGCCGGCAGAAAATTTCGGTTGAGGTCGACATTGTTTTCGGTCGCCCGAGTTTTATGGGAGAACGCCCAGGGATTAATGGCATGCACGAGCACGATCTTGAGGTCTTTCAGATCAACGTCGGCAGCTCGCGACGCCAGCCAGCGATGCAGGATGGCGGAGGCACAGTAGCCTTCGGCTCCGTGGGTCCCAGTGATGACGATCGCCGCGCGATCGGCGTCGTCGGTGCCGAGCACAGCGACATCGCAGACGAGACGCTCGCCATCCTTTCCCTTGAGGTCGTCGCGCCCATAGCTGTGGATGCGCGCTTCGGCATCGCGAGCGGCGGCAAGAAACTTGTCCCGTGCTTCGGCATAGCTGTCGGAAAAACTGTCGACCATGATTGATATGTGCCTCTCGCCCGCGTCGCGTAGCGGCCAGCCCCTGCCCAAGCGACACTACAACAATCGCCAGTACAATCCGTTGGGTGGAGTGTTTCAACTGGCGACACAAAGACTATGAAATAAAGAAATCATGCCCTCATTCCATTCTTCTGAAAAGAGCGACGCCGTCAGGTCAGCAAGCGAGTGGAACCAACTCACGCCTGCGCAGCGAGCCAGTCGCGCACCTTGCGGGCGTTTTCGCTGAGCTCCCGGTTCTTCGACCAGATGATGTGAAAACCCTTGCCGGTTGTCATCGTGTGGCCGGTGACGCGCACCAGCAGTCCTGACGCCAAAAGCCGCTCGGCGAGGTGACCCCACCCGAGCGCAATGCCTTGCCCTTCCATCACCGCCTGGATCACCAGCGCATAGTCGTTGATGCGCAAGCCGCGCCCGGCATCGGTGATATCGGCTCCGGCCGAGGCGAACCACTCGTCCCAGCTCGCGGCCTCGCGAAACGGCTCTTCGAGATGGATCAGCCGGTGTGCCGGAAGGTCCTCGACGGCCTCGGGCAGCCCGAAGCGCGCCACATAGCTCGCGCCGGCAACCGGGAATATTTCCTCGTCGGCCAGCGGCAGCGAATGATAGTCCGGCCACTCCCTCGGCTCGCCGCCGCGAATGCCGAGCGGAATGTCTTCGGCGATGATGTCGAGATCGCGGTCGGCGGTCTGGATGCGCAGGTCGATGCCGGGCAATTCGTCGCGAAACTGCTGCAGGCGCGGCATCATCCAGAACGAGGCGAAAGCCGTGGAGGCCGCGAGCGTCACATGGGCGCCGACGGCGATCTGGCGTAGATCCTCCGCCGACTTGCGGATGTGCGACAGGCCGAGCGAAACGTCGGCATGAAAGCGGTCGCCGGCTTCGGTAAGGCTGACTTGTCGATGGCGGCGCTGGAAGAGCTTGGCGCCGAGCTGCTCCTCAAGTCCACGGATCGCATAAGACACGGCGGCCTGCGTCATGCCGAGCTCCCGCCCGGCGGCGGTAAAGCTCGACAGCCGGCCGGCGGCCTCGAAAACGATCAGGCTGCCGGCGGAGGGCAGAAGATGGCGCAGGCTTCGCATAAGTTGAGCTTATACAAGAGATCAGGATTTTCCAGCGTCACAGCCATATTTTGTCCCGCTAGATTGACTGGCTCTGGGAGGATGGAGTTTCCATGAACGCACCGGCCGCCGACACGACGACCGAACCAGTCAAACGCCGCGAGCGCGGCGGCGGGCGCGTGGCGCGGCGCGAACTGCGTTCGCACGGCTCGGAAGGGCTCGGCCGGCCCTACATTATCCGCAACATCCCGACCTACGACATTCTGTCGGAGGAAAATCTGCTGCGCATCGAGGCGACGGCCGACCGCATCCTGGCCGAGATCGGCATCGAGTTCCGCGACGATCCGGTGGCCTTGGCGCACTGGAAGCGGGCAGGGGCCGATATCGACGGTGTGCTGGTCAAGTTCGAGCCGGGCATGCTGCGTGAGATCCTGAAGACCGCACCGGCCAGCTTTACCCAGCATGCGCGCAACCCAGCCAATTCAGTCGAGATCGGCGGCAAGAGCGTCGTCTTCTCGCCGGCCTATGGCTCGCCCTTCGTCATGGATATCGACAAGGGCCGCCGCTACGGCACGATCGAGGATTTCCGCAACTTCGTGAAGCTGGCGCAGTCCTCGCCCTGGCTGCACCATTCCGGCGGCACCATTTGCGAGCCGGTCGACGTGCCGGTCAACAAGCGCCACCTCGACATGGTCTACAGCCACATCAAATATTCGGACCGCGGCTTCATGGGCTCGGTGACGGCGGAGAGCCGTGCCGAGGATTCGATCGACATGGCGCGCATCGTCTTCGGCCACGATTTCGTCGACCGCAACTGCGTCATTCTCGGCAATGTCAACGTCAACTCGCCGCTGGTCTGGGACGCGACGATGACCACGGCGCTGCGCGCTTATGCCCGCGCCAACCAGGCGGCGGTGATCGTGCCGTTCATTCTCGGCGGCGCGATGGGCCCGGTGACCAATGCCGGCGCCATTGCCCAGTCGCTGGCCGAAACCATGGCCGGCTGCGCGCTGACCCAGCTCGAACGACCGGGCGCGCCGGTTATCTTCGGCAATTTTCTCTCCTCGATGTCGCTGCGCTCGGGATCGCCGACCTTCGGCACACCGGAACCGGCAATCGGCTCGATGGTCATCGGCCAATTGGCGCGGCGGCTGAACCTGCCGCTGCGCTGCTCCGGCAATTTCACCACCTCGAAGCTGCCCGACGCCCATGCGATGAATGAAGGCACCATGTCGATGCTGGCGGCGGTGCATTGCGGCGCCAACTTCATCCTGCATTCGGCCGGCTTCCTCGACGGTCTGTTGTCGATGTCCTACGAAAAATTCGTCATGGACGCGGATTTCTGCGGCGCGCTGCACACCTATCTCGACGGCGTCAAGGTCGACGATAACCAGCTGGCGCTGGAGGCTTTCAGGGAGGTCGGGCCGGGCAGCCACTTCTTCGGCTCCGCTCATACCTTGGCCAATTACGAGACGGCATTCTGGGATTCGGAAATCGCCGACAACGAGCCCTACGAGAAATGGCAGGCCGCTGGGTCCGAAGACGCCGCCATCCGCGCCAACCGGCGCTGGAAGAAGGCGCTGGCCGAATACCAGGCGCCGCCGCTCGACCTGGGCGTAGACGAGGCGCTGCAGGATTTTATGGACCGCAAAAAAGCCGGGATGCAGGATGCGTGGTATTGATCAAGTCACGCCACCAAAGCTCCGGAGATTCTGCATGAGACTGACAGCGATTGTTACCGCCCTCTCGATCGCAGCGCCTGCGGCCGCCCTGGCCGGGCCGGCATCCAATGCGGTGAAGTTCTTCTATGTACCCGAGGTCAAGTTCGAGCCCGACGCGAAATACCGCGACCGTTTCACCGAGCCGGTGACCAAGCTTTTCGACCTCAACGACCAGGCGCAGAAGAACAAGCCGGACGAGGTGCCTTGTATCGACTTCGCCCCCGGTCTCGACGCGCAGGACTATGACGAGAAGACCGTCGCCAAGACACTTAAGCTGTCCGAAGCGGTCGATGGCGACAGCGCCAGCGTGACCGTGACCTTCAACCTTTTCCCCGAAGGCGATGATTCCAAACGTGAAATGGTCTGGTCACTGAAGAAGGTCGACGGCAAATGGAAGGTCGCCGACATCGCTTCCAAATCCAGCGGCTGGACGCTCAGCGCGCTGGAATGCATGGCCGGTCAGACTCCGGAGTGATGCCGTGGCCCGTTGCCGTCTCCTGGCGCTGGCGGCCGTGTGCCTGCTGACGGCGAGCAGCGCCACCGCTCAGGGCCTGTTCGGTGCGCCGCCGGCAAACGTACCTGGCGAGGCGGCGGAACCAGCAACGCCACCGGTCGGATGGCCGCCGCCGTCGGACGCGCCGGCAGCACCCATACAACCAGGATCGCCGACAGCTGTGGTCAGGCCGTTTTACGGTCAGGTCGGGCTCGAGCTCGATCCGGCCGAGCGCAGCCATTTCATCGATCCCGCCAAGTCAGTGCTCGACAAGAGCGACGCGCTGCGCAAATCGGGACAGGGCGAATGCCTCGATCCCAACATGGCGCTCGACAATGCAGACTATGACAAGGGCGAGATCGACAAGAGCCTGAAGACTTTGGAAGCGATCAATGGCGATCAGGCCAAGGTCATCGTCGCCTTCGTCGTTGCCGGCAATGCGCACCGTCTGGAATGGAAGTTCAGGAAGGTCGATGGCGACTGGAAGATCACGGACCTTTTGTCGGTGACCGGCGAATGGGCGCTCAGCCAATATCAGTGCGAATAGGGAAGCGATGAAGATCACCAACATCCGCGTCACCCATGTCAATGTCCCGCTCGACGCGCCGTTCTGGTGGACGGCCGGTCTCTATGGCGGTGCCTCGAAGTCGATCGTCGAGGTCGAGACCGACGAAGGCGTGGTCGGACTGGGTGAGGCGCCATGGTGGCATTTTGGCGAGGTGATCAAGGCCGAGATCGCGCCGGCACTGATCGGCGCCGATCCGCTCGACCTTGCCGACTGCGAGGCGCGCTGCGTGCCGCCGTGGCAGATCACCGCCAACACCGGCGAGAATGCCGCCTCCGTGGCGTTCGGCGCCGTCGAACTGGCGCTGTGGGATATCAGAGGCAAGGTCTTCGGCATGCCGCTCTACAAGCTGCTCGGCGGCGCGGTGCGCAAGGACATTCCGTTTTCCGAATATTTCTCCTTTCGCGCCGCACAGAATGGCGCGGGCGGTGAGATGACGTCGGAGGCGATCGTCGACTATTGCCTGAAGATGCGCGAGCAGCACGGCTCGACGATCTTCGAGGGCAAGCTGATCATGGGCGATCCGCAGCTCGAAATCAGGACCGTGCGCATGCTGCGCGAGGCGCTGGGTGAAAAGGCACAGATCAGGCTCGATTCCAACATGCAATGGTCGCTGACCACGGCGCGCTGGGTGCTGCGCGAGATCGAGCCGTTCAACATCCGCAACTATGAGGATCCGGTCGCCACCTTCGAGGAGATGGCCGCACTTCGCCAGCATTCGCGCATTCCGTTCTCAACGCACACTCCAGACCTGAGACGGGCGGTCGCGCTCGGCGCCCCGGATTATTTCGTCTGCAATTTCGCGGCCCTCGGCGGACTGTCAAAAACCCTGAAGTTCATCGCCGCCTGCGAGGCTATGGGCAAGGGGTTCTGGTGCTACTCGAACGATCTCGGCATCATGACATCGGCCTACCTGCATGTCGTGGCGGCGACGCAGTGGATCACCGAAGCATCGCAGTCGCTGTTTGCCTGGCAGATTGGCGACGTCATCAAGGGCGGACCGTTCCGCCAGACCGGCAACACGGTGCGCGTGCCGGAGGGCAATGGCCTCGGCGTCGATCTCGACGCCGCCGCGATGAAACGCTGGTCCCAGCATTTCGCCGAGCACGGGCCGATGGGCCATTTCAGCGACCCCAACAACCCTGGCCGCTACCGGCGCTTGCCGTTGAATTGATGCAATATCGGTCGTTCAAACGTTCTCGCTCAGCCGCGCCCGCGATAGGGTGCGACACCGGTGTCGGGCAGCCAGGCGCCTTCCGGCGGCGCGCCGGTCTGCCAGAACACGTCGATCGGAATGCCGCCGCGCGGATACCAATAGCCGCCAATGCGCAACCACAAGGGCTTGGTCGCGGCCACAATGCGGCGGCCGATCATGACGGTGCACTCTTCATGGAAGGCGCCATGGTTGCGAAACGAGGTCATGAACAGCTTGAGCGACTTCGATTCCACCAAGAGCGTATCGGGCGCATAGTCGATGACGATATGGGCGAAATCCGGCTGGCCGGTGACCGGACAGAGCGATGTGAATTCCGGGCAGACGAAGCGCACGATGGCCGGTGGCCCGTCGCCGCGCGCAAACGGCACGGTCTCCAGGATCGCTGTTTCGGGGCTCTGTGGCGTCTCGACGTGTGCGCCGAGCTGGGTGAGGTCTTTGGTGACGGTCATGGGCGGGGGTTCCTTGGATTTTGCCGCTCATTAGCATCGGACCGAAAAGTGCGCAGCGGTTTTCGGATAAATCCGATGCTTAAGTAGGAATTGGAGCATCGGACCGAAAAGTGCGCAGCGGTTTTCGGATAAATCCGATGCTTGAATAAGAGATGGAGCAGCGCTTGCTGCTCGGCACAATTTGAAACAGCAGGAAGACGATGGCCAGCAACGATCCGCTTCTCCAGCCCTATCAGCTCAAACATTTGACGCTGAAGAACCGGGTCATGTCGACCAGCCACGAGCCGGCCTATTCCGAGGACGGCATGCCGAAAGAGCGCTACCGGCTCTACCATGCCGAAAAGGCCAAGGGTGGCATGGCGCTGACCATGACCGCCGGTTCGGCGATCGTTTCGCGCGACAGCCCGGCCGCCTTCGGCAATCTGCATGTCTATGACGACCGCATCGTGCCGTGGCTCACGGAGCTCGCCGACGCCTGCCACGAGCATGACTGCAAGGTGATGATCCAGATCACCCATCTCGGCCGCCGCACCGGCTGGAACAAGGCCGACTGGCTGCCGGTGCTTTCGGCTTCGCCGGTGCGTGAGCCGGCGCACCGCGCTTTCCCCAAGACCATCGAGGACTGGGACATCGAGCGCATCGTCGCCGACTACGCGTCGGCCGCGCAGCGCTGCCAGGCCGCCGGCCTCGACGGCATCGAATTCGAGGCCTACGGCCATCTGATGGACGGCTTCTGGTCGCCGGCCACCAACCAGCGCGACGACGATTTTGGCGGTTCGCTCGACAACCGGCTGCGCTTCACCGGCATGGTGCTCGACGCGGTACGCGCGGCGGTCGGCGACAAATTCGTCGTCGGCATCCGCATGGTCGCCGACGAGGATTTCGAAAAAGGCCTGTCGAAACAGGATGGCGTCGGCATCGCCAAGCGGCTGGCGGGCTCCGGCAAGGTCGACTTCCTCAACATCATCCGCGGCTCGATCGAGACCGATGCGGCGCTGACCAGGGTCATTCCGGTGACCGGCATGCGCTCGTCGCCGCATCTCGACTTTGCCGGCGAGGTGAGGGCGGCGACGAAATTCCCGACCTTCCATGCGGCGCGCATTTCCGACGTCGCCACCGCGCGCCATGCCATTGCCACGGGAAAGCTCGACATGGTCGGCATGACACGCGCCCACATCGCCGATCCGCATATCATCAAAAAGGTGATGGAGGGCCGCGAGCACGAGATCCGCCCTTGCGTCGGCGCCACCTATTGCCTCGACCGCATCTATGAAGGCGGCGAGGCGCTGTGCATCCACAATGCGGCGACCGGCCGCGAGGCTGATATCCCGCATATCATTCTCAGGACCGAGGGACCAAAGCGGAAGGTCATCGTCGTCGGTGCCGGGGCCGGCGGGCTGGAGACGGCACGCGTCGCGGCCGAGCGCGGCCATCAGGTGACAGTGCTCGAGGCATCGAGCCAGGCCGGCGGGCAGGTGCGGCTGGCGACGCAGAACCCGCGCCGCAAGGAATTGATCGGCATCATCGACTGGCGGCTGGCCGAGCTTGAGCGGCTCGGCGTCGAGATCCGCTACGACACCTGGGCGGAGAAAGACGATGTATTGGCGCTGGCGCCCGACGTGGTGGTGGTCGCCACCGGCGGCCTGCCGCAGAACCCGCCGCTGGCGGCGGGCGACAACCTCGTCACCTCCAGCTGGGACATCATGGCCGGCAGCGCCAAGCCGGCCGAAAACGTGCTGCTCTATGACGACAATGGTGGCCATCAGGGCATGGGTGCCGCCGAACTGATCGCCAACGGTGGCGCGAGGCTGGAGCTGGTTTCGCCGGAACGCTTCTTCGCCCCGGAAATGGGCGGCATGAACCACGTGCCCTATATGCGCGCCTTCCAGGAAAAGGGCGTCACCATCACCATCAACACAAGGCTACGTTCGGTGCGGCGCGAGGGCAATCAGCTGGTCGCCGAGCTCGCTTCCGACTTTGCCGATGGCTGGCGCGGCGAGCGGCGGGTCGACCAGGTGGTGGTCGAGCACGGCACGCTGCCGCTCGACGATCTCTATCTCTCGCTGAAGCCGCTGTCGAAGAACGCCGGCGCGGTCGACTATGAGCGGCTGGTCAATGGCGGCGACATCTTCCCGGCACGCAATCCTGAGGGCGGCTTCGTGCTGTTTCGCATTGGCGACGCAGTCGCCTCGCGCAACATCCACGCCGCCATCTATGACGGCATCAGGCTCGGTATCAGGATCTAAGCGCCAGCCGTCCCGTAGGGTCACGTGACACTCCCGCTCGCGGGACGGCGGTTCCCTTGGACTGGACTTCTCCGGTCACATTTGCAATTTTCCGTCATCCCCCGATCCAGGCGGGAAGGGGCAGGCTCAACTCTACCGAAAAGTCTGTACAAGAATCCCGAAGCCGATCGCTTCTGCAGCGAAAAGTCGACGGTAAGTCAAACGAAGTTGGGGGCCGATTTTGAGCAAAGAAGAACTGTTCGTTCCGCGCCAGACCAACACCGCGCTTTATATGCAGCTGTACGAGGCCGGATACCCGGTCGCCGATATCGTCCGCGTGCAGAAGGCTTACCGTGTGTGTTGCGCCATGTTCAACGGCCGCTACCGCAAGACCGGGCGGCCTTTCATCTGTCATGCGGTGGGCGCTGCGTCTTCGGTCGCGCATTTCGACAAGAGTATCGATCTTGTCCTCGCGGCGATGTTCCACGCCTCCTATGACAGCGGCCAGTATCCGGATGGAAAATCCAGCAGGCGCAGCGATGCCCATCGCAAGTGGCTGGAGCAAAGAATCGGTCCCAACGTCGAAAGTATTGTGGCACGCCTGGTCGACATGAAATTCGAGACGGGAGACCCCGAGCGCCTTGCATCTGTCGGTGTGCCGGCCGGTGATGAGGACCTCCTGTTTCTGGTGCTTGCCCATGAGGTCGATGACCTGGCGGACGGCGGGTTGGCGTTTGCTCCCAAATATGGCCAGTCGATACGATCGCGGATTGCTGCCTGCGCCACCCTGGCCGGGCATCTGGGCCGCGAGAGTCTCGCCGCGACCATCGAAGGCTATGGCCGCAGATACGAGAACATGGCATGGGCTGCTCCGCTCCAGGAAACGAAGCTGGAGGGCTTTCGTGTCGCGCCGAATTTGCGCGCATACCTCAAATTGCGCCGGGAGAATTTGCGCGGGGACTCGGTCGAGGTGCTTTGAGGCGCTCTACCGATGGCCTGGCGCGACAAGCGACTACCGCGTCAATCGCCGTCAGTGCTTGTGGCGCGCAGCCGGGCCTCCGCACGGAGAGCCATCAGGCACGTCGGTCCATGTCGTGGGGTAGAATCAACCTAAGCCAGGCTGCCCTGAAGCACCTTCAGCCTAGCCTTCTTCGGCGCCCGCGCCACCAGCCATTCGCGCGCCTTGTCCTGCGGCATCGGGAAGGCGATGGAATAGCCCTGCACCTGGTCGCAGCCGATCGCCATCAGCGAATCGAGCTCAGCCTCGGTTTCGGCGCCCTCTGCGACAATCGAGATGCCGAGGCCGCGCGCAAGCTCGGTGATGGCGCGCACGATCTTGGTGTTGTCGCCGTTCTCGTTGATGTTCTGGACGAAGCGACGGTCGATCTTCAGCCGGTCGATCTCGTTCGGGTTGACGTGGCTGAGCGAGGCATAGCCGGTGCCGAAATCGTCGAGCTCGAGATGGACGCCGGCGGCACGGATGTGGCGCAGCTTCGCCGCGATCCCGGTCTTCTCGTCGTCGAGAATGACGGATTCGACGATTTCCAGCGACAGTTTCTGCGGCGCGAGCCCCGCCTTCTCCAGCGTGTCGAACAGGAACTTGTCGAAATCGGGCTCGCGCAGTTCGGTGCCGGAGACGTTGACGGCAAGCCGTCCGAAGGCGATGCCGGCGCGGTCCCACTCGGCCGCTTCGTTGATCGCCTTGGCGATGACGATGCGGCCGATCTCGGGCATGAAGCCGCATTTTTCGGCGACCGGAATGAATTCGCCCGGCGCAATCATGCCGCGTTCGGCATGTTTCCAGCGCACCAGCGCTTCGATGCCGCTGATCGTGCCGTGGCTCAGCGAAACCTGCGGCTGGAAATAGACTTCGAACGCCTTGTCCGCAATGGCGACCTTGATGTCGTGCTCGAGTTGCTTGCGGTAGTCGAGTTCGCGCCGCAGCTCCTCGGAGAAGAACGAGAAGCTGCCGCCGCCCTGCTTCTTGGCGGAATAGAGCGCCAGATCGGCGTGGACGAGCAGGTCCTGCGCATTGTCGGCGTCGATCGGATAGACGGCAATGCCGGCGCTGGCTCCCGGAAGGATGGTCGTGCCCTGAAAGCCGATCGGCTCGTTGATCTGCTCCAGGATGCGCCTGGCGAGCATGTTGATGTCTTCGGTATCGCCGGCTCCATTGAGGATCATCACGAACTCGTCGCCGCCCAGACGCGCGCAGAGATCCGAAGCCCGGCAGGAGTCACGCATGCGTTGTGCGGTGACGACCAGCACATAGTCGCCGGCGGCGTGGCCGAGCGTGTCGTTGATCTGCTTGAACCGGTCGAGGTCGAGCTGGATCACCGCCAGGCGCTCGCGCCGGCGATGCGCGCCCTTGATCAGTGTTTCGAAATGATCGGTCAGGAAGGTGCGGTTGTGCAGGCCGGTCAGCCCGTCGTGCACGGCGATGAAGGCCATGGAATTGCGCGCATCGATGAGCTCATGCGTCTTGCGCAGGATGGCGTTCGACATCGGGCGGAAGATGAACAGCGCCACCAGCACGATGACGCCGATGGTGGCGTAGAAAAGCGTGCGGTGCAGATCGAGGAGCTTTTCCGACCGCTCGCTGGCAAAGGCGCTGATGCGCTGGCCAAGGGCCGCATAGCCGGACAGCGTCGCGTTGGCGACGGAGGCGTCGAGGTTGACGCGCTCTGCGCCGCCCTTGTAGCCACCATTGCTGGCCATGGTGAGCTGGGACTCGAACGACGAGACCAGGCGTCCGCCATTGGCGATAAGCCCGACCGAGAAATAGTCGAGATGAAACGGCTTGGCAAAAAGCACGCTCTCGATCGACTTTGGGTCGAAGCGTGCCGGGGACATCGGATCGGCTCCCGTCTGATCGAGCAGCAGATCGTAGTTCGTCTCGAATTCCGCGGTCGCCTGCTTGAGCGCGGTAACCAGGGCCGGCTGCTTGTCGCGTGAAGCGGCACCTGTCGCGCTGGCAAGGAAGACGATGCGCTGCGACAGCGCTTTCTGGGTGCTGACGATATTGAGCAGCGTATCGTTGTTCTGCTGTGCCGCCATCATCTGTTGCAGCAGGACGAAGGAGGCCATCACCATGGCGGCGATGATCAACAGCGCCAGCCAGTAGCCGCTCTTGATCAGCAGTATGAGCTTGCCTGAAACGGTTTGCGCCGGCTGCTGCGACATTTCTGGGTGACCCTCCCGGTCGACGGATTCCTGCCACGTTCTGGCAAGAAGACCATTGGCGTGAAAGGGTTAACAGGTCTGGAAGTCGGCGGACCTGACAAGGAAAGCTGCCAAAATGGTTATCATGTTCTTTCACTGCGAGCCTGCATTTGCGCGCATTCTACTCCAACATGCTGCCCGTACGGTCGCTTCCCGTTGTGGTTGAGCTTTGCCGCACCACCGAAGCGGTCGCTTTTGCGGTGGATTTTTCTCACCGGCGGGGCGACAGTCCGCTCAATCTCAACAGGGCCTGATCATGACCGCGGCATTCCTCTCCCATATCGACAGCGAGCTCGCAGGGTTGAAATCGGCCGGGCTTTACAAATCCGAGCGGGTGATCACCTCGACCCAGTCGGCCGAGATCGAGGTCGGCGGCGAAAAGGTGCTGAACTTCTGCGCCAACAACTACCTCGGCCTCGCCGACAGCGTCGACTTGCGCGATGCGGCCAAGCAAGCGCTCGATCGCTACGGTTACGGCATGGCGTCGGTGCGCTTCATCTGCGGCACGCAGGAGGAGCACAAGCTGCTCGAATCCACGATTTCCTCTTTCCTCGGCATGGACGACACTATCCTCTACGGCTCCTGTTTCGACGCCAATGGCGGTCTGTTCGAGACGTTGCTGGGCGAAGAGGATGCGATCATCTCCGATGCGCTCAACCACGCCTCGATCATTGACGGCGTGCGGCTGTCGAAGGCCAAACGCTTCCGCTACGCCAACAACGACATGGCCGATCTGGAAGCGCGGCTGAAGGAGGCGAAGGACTGCCGCTTCCGGCTGATCGCCACCGACGGCGTGTTTTCCATGGACGGTATCATCGCCAACCTGAAAGGCGTCTGCGATCTCGCCGAGAAATACGATGCGATGGTGATGGTCGACGACAGCCATGCGGTTGGCTTCGTCGGCAGACACGGCCGCGGCTCGGCCGAACATTGCGGCGTCGAGGGCAGGGTGGACATCATCACCGGCACACTCGGCAAGGCGCTGGGCGGCGCATCGGGCGGCTACACCTCGGGCAAGAAGCAAGTGGTCGTACTGGCTGCGCCAGCGCTCACGGCCCTATCTCTTCTCCAACACGCTGATGCCGGCGATCGCCGGCGCTTCGATCAAGGTGTTCGACCTTGTCAAAGGCGGCGATGGTTTGCGCAAGAAACTGTACGACAATGCCACGCGCTTCCGGACAGAGATGGGCAAGCTCGGCTTCACGCTGGCCGGCGCCGATCATCCGATCATCCCGGTCATGCTGGGCGATGCGACGCTGGCGCAGGAGATGGCGGCGCGCATGCTGAAGCGCGGCATCTATGTCATAGGCTTCTCCTTCCCGGTGGTGCCGAAGGGCCAGGCGCGCATCCGCACGCAGATGTCGGCCGCCCATTCCAGCGCCGACATCGACCGCGCGGTTGCGGCGTTCGGCGCGGTCGGCAAGGAATTGGGCGTGATTTCCTGAACGGCCGGCCGGTAGCGAAAAGCGATTCCGGATCAAGAGATTCAAGGGACAAAAGCATGTCGAACATGATGAAGGCGCTGGTCAAGGCCAAGGCCGAACCGGGCATCTGGATGGAAGAGGTGCCGGTGCCGGAGATCGGCCCCAACGACGTGCTGATCAAGGTCAAGAAAACGGCGATCTGCGGTACCGACGTCCACATCTACAATTGGGACCAGTGGGCGCAAAAGACGGTGCCGGTGCCGATGGTGACTGGCCATGAATTCGTCGGCACGGTCGCCGATTTCGGCGCGGCGGTGACAGAGTACAAGGTTGGTCAGCGCGTTTCGGGCGAGGGCCACATCGTTTGCGGTCATTGCCGCAACTGTCGCGCGGGCAGGGGGCATCTGTGCCGCAACACGCTCGGCGTCGGCGTCAACCGTCCCGGCGCCTTCGGCGAGTATCTGGCGATCCCGCAACACAATGTCGTGCCGATCCCCGACGATGTGCCGGACGAGATTGCGGCGATCTTCGATCCCCTGGGCAATGCGGTTCACACCGCATTGTCCTTCGACCTCGTCGGCGAGGACGTGCTGGTCACCGGCGCCGGGCCGATCGGCATCATGGGCGCACTGGTGGCGCAGTGCGTCGGCGCGCGAAAAGTCGTCATCACCGACATCAATCCGGTGCGGCTGGCGCTGGCGAAAAAGCTCGGCGTCCAGCATGTCGTCGATGCGTCGAAGGAGAAGCTGCGCGATGTCATGCCAGCGCTCGGCATGACCGAGGGTTTTGATGTCGGCCTCGAAATGTCGGGCGCCGCACCCGCCTTTCGCGACATGATCGACACCATGAACAATGGCGGCAAGATCGCCATTCTCGGCATCGCGTCGACCGGCTTCGAGATCGACTGGAACAAGGTCATCTTCAAGATGCTGCATCTCAAGGGCATCTACGGCCGCGAGATGTTCGAGACCTGGTACAAGATGATCGCGCTTGTGCAGGGCCCGCTCGACGTCAGCGGCCTGATCACCCACCGCATCGGCATCGATGATTTCCAGACGGGCTTCGACGCGATGCGGAGCGGCAGTTCGGGGAAAGTGGTAATGGACTGGTGATCGCCAGCCCTATTCGGCAGCCAGGTTTTTCTCGAGGCCAGCCAGCCCGTTGGTGATCGCGGCGCGCTCGCCGTCGCTCAGCTTCGCCAGCAATTCCCGCTCGAAGGCTTTGGCCAGCGGCACCATCTCGCGATAGGCGGCAAGCCCGGCCTTGGTGAGTGTCAGGTGCTCGACGCGGCGATCGTTCTCGTCCGGCGTGCGCGTCAGCCAGCGGCGCCGTTCGAGTTCCGCGACGGCGCGCGAGACCTTGGTCTTGTGCATGGCCGATTGCTCGCCGATCGCCGATGCCGTCATGGTGCCATGCTGTCCCAACCCGGAAAGGGTGCGCCATTCAGGCCGGGTCAGGCCATGACTATCCTTGTATATCCCCGCGAATTCACGGCTGACGGCGTCGGCTAGCCGATAGAGCCGGTAGGGCAAGAAGCTTTCGAGTTCGAGGATTTCCGGTTGCATGTTTCCGCGTCCTGGCAGCAGGCATCATAGGTTGATAGTTACATTTTCAATGGTTACAAATGAAACCAGTTTGGTCAATCTGGGAGGAAGCGATGGCCTTTTCCTACATGCCGGGGTTCGGCAACGACTTCGAAACCGAAACGCTGCCAGGCTCCCTGCCGCAGGGCCGCAATTCGCCGCAGCGCCCGGCCTACGGCCTATATGCGGAGCAGCTTTCCGGCTCGCCCTTTACCGCCCCGCGCGGCACCAATGAACGCTCCTGGCTTTACCGGATAAGGCCCAGCGTCAAGCACACCGGCCGCTTCAAACCGGCGAACTATCCGCTGTGGAAGACCGCGCCGAATGTCGGCGACCACGAACTGGCGCTCGGCCAGTATCGCTGGAACCCGATGCCGATGCCGAAGGAGCCGACCGATTTCATCGCCGGCATGCGCTCGATCACCACTGCCGGCGACGTGCTCGGGCAAACTGGCATGGCCGCCCATGTCTATGTCGCCAACCGGTCGATGGTCGACGACCATTTCTTCAACGCCGATGGCGAGTTGCTGGTCGTGCCGCAGGTCGGTGCCTTGCGTTTCGTCACCGAGATGGGCGTCATCGAATTGCGGCCGGGCGAGATCGCCGTGCTGCCGCGCGGCCTCGTCTTCAAGGTCGAACTGGTCGATGCGGAAGTGCGCGGCTATGTCTGCGAGAACTATGGCGCCAAGCTCACCATGCCCGATCGCGGCCCGATCGGCGCCAATTGCCTGGCCAATCCGCGCGACTTCAAGACGCCGTGCGCCTGGTTCGAGGAAAAGGAGACGCCTTGCCGGCTGACGGTGAAATGGTGCGGCAATTTCCATGTCACCGAGATCGGTCATTCGCCGCTGGATGTCGTGGCCTGGCACGGCAACTACGCGCCTTACAAATATGATCTTGCGACCTTTTCGCCGGTTGGCGCGCTGCTGTTCGACCACCCGGACCCGTCGATCTTCACGGTGCTGACGGCGCCGAGCGGCGAGGAAGGCACCGCCAACATCGACTTCGTCATCTTCCCGCCACGCTGGCTGGTAGCTGAAGATACGTTCCGTCCACCCTGGTACCATCGCAACATCATGAGCGAATTCATGGGCCTGATCCACGGCCAGTACGACGCCAAGGAGGAAGGCTTCGTTCCCGGCGGCATCAGCCTGCACAATCTGATGCTGGCGCATGGACCGGACGCATCTGGCTTCGAAAAGGCCTCGAAAGTCGAGCTGAAACCGGTCAAGCTCGACAACACAATGGCCTTCATGTTCGAGACCCGATACCCGCAGATGCTGACCCGCTACGGCGCCGAGCTTGAAACCCGGCAGGACAATTACATCGATTGCTGGGCTGATCTGAAGAAGCGCTTCAACGGCACGCCCGAGGGCGACTGGTCTTGAGCTGCCGGCTCGTGCTTCTCGGCTCGAAGGGCGGCCCGGCGATCCGGCCGGGCGGGCCGTGGCCGAGCTCGTCGCTGCTGCAGATCGGCGACCGCACCATCGTTGTCGATTGCGGGCTTGGCGTGACGCGGGGACTGGCCGATGCCGGCATCAGCCTGAAGGCGCTCGACCTCATCTTCATCACCCATTTGCACTCCGACCATGTGCTGGAACTCGGGCCACTCATTCACACCGCCTGGACAGCGGGGCTGTCAAACTCGGTGACCGTGTTTGGCCCGTCCGGCACCGGGCAATACTGGCGGCATTTCTGTCAGGCGATGGAATTCGACATCGACATCCGCATCGTTGACGAAGGCCGGCCCGATATCAGGGACATGGTCTCGGTCGTTGAGTTTGGTGAAGGCTGGGTGATCGAGGAACGCGGCCTCAAGGTTTCGGCGCTGCGCGTCGACCATCCGCCGATCACCGACTGCTTTGCCCTGCGCTTCGACCATGACGGCAAAAGCGTCGTCTTCTCCGCCGATACCGCGTTCTTTCCGCCTTTGGCCGAATTCGCCGGCGGTGCCGACATCCTCGTCCACGAAGCCATGCTGGAACAAGGCATCGAGCGGCTGGTCGCCAAGACCGGCAATGGCGCGCGGCTGAGAGAACATCTGCTCGCCAGCCACAGCTTTGCCGCGGAGGCCGGGCGCATTGCCACCGATGCCGGGGTGAAGAGGCTGGTGCTCAACCACCTCATTCCAGCCGACGATGCCGAGATCGGCGAGGCCGACTGGATCACCGCTGTGAGGAAAACATGGGCCGGCGACTTGACGATCGCTCGCGACGGCCTTGTTGTGGAGTTAAGCGGCGACAAGGCCGCAGCAGGAGAGGAAACCGCATGAAGCTTGCCACATTGAAGGACGGGACGCGCGATGGAAAACTCGTCGTCGTTTCGCGCGACCTGACGCGCTTCACCGATGCCTCGTTCCTGGTGCGCACGCTGCAGGCTGCACTCGACGACTGGCGCCGGATCGCGCCGCATCTCGCGGCTATGGCGGAATCGCTGGAGAACAATGCGGTGCCGTCGGCACGCTTTCATGAGCATGATGCCCATTCGCCGCTACCGCGCGCCTACCAGTGGGCCGATGGTTCGGCCTATGTGAACCATGTCGAGTTGGTGCGGAAGGCGCGCGGCGCCGAGATGCCGACAAGCTTCTGGACCGACCCGCTGATCTATCAGGGTGGTTCTGACAGCTTCATTCCGCCGCGCGACCCGATCCGCATGGCCGACGAAGCCTTCGGCATCGATATGGAGGGCGAAGTCGCCGTCATTGTCGACGACGTACCGATGGGCGCAAGCCTCGATGAGGCAAGGGATGCGATCCGGTTGGTCATGCTGGTCAATGACGTGACGCTGCGCGCGCTCACCGCGCCTGAACTGGCCAAGGGGTTCGGTTTCTTCCAGTCAAAGCCGTCCTCGGCCTTTTCGCCGGTCGCGGTGACGCCGGACGAATTGGGCGACGCCTGGGATGGCGGCAAGCTCAGCCTACCACTACTCGCCGACCTCAACGGCAAGCCGTTCGGCCGGGCCAATGCCGGCGTCGACATGACCTTCGATTTTTCGGCGCTGATCGCTCACGCGGCGAAAACACGGTCGTTGGCAGCCGGCACCATCATCGGTTCTGGCACCGTCTCCAACAAGCTCGATGGCGGGCCGGGCAGACCGGTCTCGGCGGGCGGCGCCGGCTATTCCTGCATCGCCGAATTGCGCATGATCGAGACCATCGAATCTGGCGAACCAAAAACGCCGTTCCTGCACTTTGGCGACACGGTGCGCATCGAGATGAAGAACAGAAGCGGAAATTCAATCTTCGGCGCCATCGAGCAGAAGGTCGAGAAATACGAGGGGTAAGCGAATGACAGGCGAGACGTTCTATCTTTTGTGCGGTGTCTGGGCATTGGCCATGCTGGCAGTCTTCATCCTGGCCATCCGGCTGAGCTATCGCATCGAGGCGCGTTCGCCTGGTCTGACCAACCGCAGCGGCTTTCCGCGCAACGCGATGATGTTTCACACCGTTACCAACATGAACGTCGCGCGGGACCCGGAAACGCAAGCCATGCGGCGGCGCATGAATCGGCTGCTGTTGATCGTTCTCGCTGGGTTTGTGCTTATGTGGGCAGGCTTGTATTGGGTCCGGTCAGCCGGGTGACGTCATGAACCTGCTCGATCATCTGGCCCGCATGGCCGGCAACAATCTCTGGTCGAATGACCGGCTCTATCGCGCCGTGCTTAAGCTTGAACCCGGTGAATTCGAGGCCGAACGCACCAGCTTCTTTCCATCGATCAAGGCGACGCTCAACCACATATTGGCGGTCGATCACCTCTATCTCGATTTTCTCGAAGAGGGCGGCGTCGGTGCTGCCGCCCATGACGATTTCTTGGCGTTCGATGCGCCGCAGGCGCTGTTTGCCGCCCAGATCGCCGCCGACCGCCGACTGATCGCCTTTTGCGATGGGCTCTCAGCGGACGATCTCGATCGTCGCGTCGTCACTGACCGGCGAGAGGACGGCATGATCCCCGAGCGTATCGGCGACATCCTCGCCCACGTCTTCCTGCACGACATCCATCATCGCGGCCAGGTGCACGCGATGCTGTCCGGCACCTCGGTAAAGCCGCCGCAACTCGACGAGTTCCTGCTCGATTACGATCTGAAGCTGAGGCAAGCCGAGGTCGAGAGGTTGGGGATGTAGGCCGCCCGGAGCGGCAGCCTATTCCGCCGCTTGCACCTTGATCACGCCGCGCTTGATTTGGTCCTGCTCGATCGATTCGAACAGAGCGCGGAAATTGCCTTCGCCAAAGCCTTCGTCGCCCTTCCTCTGGATGAACTCGAAGAAGATCGGGCCGATCACGGTTTTCGAAAAGATCTGCAGCAGGATCTTGGTCATGCCGCCGTCGATGACGCCTTCGCCGTCGATGAGGATGCCATGTTTCTTCATTCGCTCGATCGGCTCGTCATGGCCGTTCACCCGGGCAAAGGACATGTCATAGTAGGTCTCCGGCGGTCCCGGCATGAATTTCAGCCCATTGTCGGCCAGCCGGTCGGTGGCGGCGTAGATCTCGTCGGTGCCGACGGCGATGTGCTGGATGCCTTCGCCATTGTACTTCTTCAGATACTCGGCGATCTGGCTGGTCTCGTCCTTGGACTCGTTGAGTGGGATGCGGATCTTGCCGCAGGGCGAGGTGATGGCGCGGCTGACCAGCCCGGTGATCTTGCCGTCAATGTCGAAGAAATGGATCTGCTTGAAGCCGAACAACTCGCGGTAGAACGCCCACCATTTGTCCATCTGGCCGCGATAGACATTGTGGGTGAGGTGGTCGAGATAGTAGAAGCCGACGCCTTCCGGCCGCGGATCGCGCGCACCCAGCCATTCGAACTCCGCATCATAAGCCGAGCCCTTCTTGCCGTAGCTCTCGACGAAATAAAGCAGCGAGCCGCCGATGCCGACGATTGCCGGTACATCAAACGCCTTGTCGGCGCCTTCATAGGGTGTGGCGCCCTTGGCGACGGCATGGTCGAAGGCATGCTTGGCGTCGACAACCCGCCAAGCCATCGAGGCAGCACAGGGGCCGTGTTTGTCGACGAATTTAATCGCATGCGAACCGGGCTCGGCATTGACGACATAGTTGATGTCGCCCTGCCGCCAGACGGTGATGTTCTTGCTGCGGTGCCTGGCCACCGGCAAATAGCCCATGCGCGTGAAAAGCTCGGCCAGCTTTTCCGGCTCGGGATGCGCGAACTCGACGAATTCGAAACCGTCGGTACCGGCAGGGTTGGCTGCGCTGATTTTGGCGGGCGGTGCGTCGTGCGGGAAGGGACCCATGGCATTGCTCCAAACTGGCGGTGGCCGCATCGGACCATTCATGGGTGCATAATAGCGCGGACGGGTTGCACGGTGCTTGCATTCAAACGCTTGAAATGATCAGATCATGCGTGAAGCGTGCATGAATGGACAAAAAGCAATGAATGATACGCGCATCGATCAGTTCGACCGCAAGATAATGGCGCTCTTGCAGGGGGATGCGCGGCTGACCAACAACGATCTCTCGGAGCGGGTGAACCTGTCGGCGTCGCAATGCTCGCGCCGCCGCCAGCGGCTGGAGGAGGACGGCTATATCAAAGGCTATCGGGCGGTGCTCGACCGCGACAAGCTTGGCTTTTCGCTGGTCAACGTCATCTCGGTGACATTGGCCACCCACAACCGCGACAATGCCAGGCGCTTCGGCGAGCTGTTGGCGCGACTGCCGGAAGTGCAGGAGGCGCACGCGCTGACCGGCGAGATGGACTACATATTGAAGGTGGTGACGCCCGACCTGAAATCGCTGTCGGAATTCGTCAACGGCGTGCTTCTGCCGCACGAATCCGTGCAGCACGTGAAGACGGCGATCGTGCTGGAAACGCTGAAAGAGACCGGCGCGCTGCCGATCTAGTTTTTCGACTGCTGGATCAGCCCGTACAAATTCGTGCAGCGCGCGCCGGAGCGGCAATAGGCGAAGACCGGGCCGTCGAGTTCGTCGAGCGCCTCGGCCTGGTCTTCGACATTCTCGGCGGTGATCTGGCCGCTGATGACGGGGATGAAGCGGAAGGCGAGGCCGGCGGCTTCGACCGCGGCCTTGAGCGTGTCGGCCGAGGGCTGGCCGGGCTGCTCGTTATCCGGCCGGTTGCAGATGACGCTCTTGAAGCCGGCGGCCTTGATGGCGGCGACATCTTCGGGCTGGATCTGGCCAGAGACTGAATAGTCCTCGGTGATCTCTCGATATTCCATGGCAGTGTCCTCGCGATCTGGTTGGCGGGAGTTTTGCCACTCCCGGACGCAGCCGGCAACTGCTGCCAGGTAGAATCTGACCGGGCTATCTCAGCCCGGTCGGATCGAGGGTATCGATCAACTGCCGAGGATCGCGCCTTTGATCTGGGCGATGTTGTTGCGCATCATGTCGATATAGGTCGCGGCGGGGCCATCGGGCTGCGACAGCGCATCCGAGTACAGTGTGCCGCCCACCTTGATGCCGGTTTCGCTGGCGATCTGCTCGATCAGCCGCGGGTTGGTGATGTTCTCGACGAAGATCGCCGCAGCCTTGTCCTGCTTGACCTGATTGACCAGCTTGGCGACGTCGGCGGCCGAAGGCTCGGAATCGGTCGAAATGCCTTGCGGGGCAAGGAAGGTGAGGCCGTATGCGTGCTCGAAATAGCCGAAGGCGTCATGCGAGGTGATGACGACGCGTTTCTCCTCGGGGATCGACTGGATCGCCGCTTTTACTTCGCCTTCGACCGCATCGAGCTTCTTGGTGTAGGCGGCGGCATTGGTCTGGTAGCTGACGCAGCCCGCCGAATCGGCGGCGCAGAAAGCGTCGGCGATGTTCTTCACATATATTCTGGCGTTGGCGATCGACTGGAAGGCATGCGGATCGGTGACAGTCTTGCCGCCGCCGGTGCCGGCACCCCCGGCCGCGTCGGCGTCGGCGAATTCGGGCTTGAAGTCGATCGCCGTCACGCCCTTGGTCAAGGTGATGATCGAGGCCTTGGTGGCGCTGGCATCGACCAGGCGCTGCAGAAAACCTTCGAAATGCAGGCCGTTGACCAGCACGATATCGGCCTTGGCCATCGCCACCGCATCGGCCGGGCTCGGCTCATAGACATGGGCATCGCCATCCGGCCCGACGATCGTGGTCACATCGATGCGGTCGCCGCCGACGTTCCTCGCGAAATCGGCGATGACGGTGAAGCTGGCCACCACTTTCAAGGGTGCTGCGAAGGCCGATGAGGCGCCGAAGGCTGTTAATGTTATAACGCTCATTGCCAAAGCGGCGCGGATCGATTTCAGCATGGACGGGGTCTCCTTGTCAGGGGCGTGGGATCAGGCCGTTCTGTGACGGTGATGGACGATGCGGGCGCGCAGGATGCCGCGCGTGCCGAACAGGATCGAGGCGAAGTAGACGACGCCCGCGGACAGGATGATGGCCGGGCCGGATGGCAGCGACGCGTGATAGGACAGGAGCAGCCCGGCAATGCAGGAGGCAAAGCCGATCAGCACCGCCAGCACGCACATCGGCTCGACGCGGGTGGTCCAGAAGCGGGCGGCGGCGGCGGGCAGCATCATCAGGCCGACCGACAGCAAGGTGCCGAGCGCCTGGAAACCGCCGACGAGGTTGAGCACGACGAGGCCGAGGAAGATGAAATGCACCGGGCTGCCCAGCCGGCTGACCGAGCGCAGGAACAGCGGATCGAGGCATTCGGCAACCAGCGCTCGCCAGAAGATGGCAAGACTGACCAGCGTGACCGTGACGATTCCGCCGATCAGCGTCAGCGCTTCATTGTTGAGCGCCAGCACGGTGCCGAACAGCACATGCATCAGATCGACGCTGGAGCCGCGGATCGACACCATCAGCACGCCGATGGCCAATGAAATCAGGTAGAAGGCCGCCATCGACGCGTCCTCGCGCTGGATGGTGAAGCGCGAGACGGCGCCGGCGCCGAGCGCCACGATGATGCCGGCGATCAGGCCGCCAATGGTCATCGGCAGGATTTCCAGCCCATAGAACAGGAAGCCGGCGGCGGCACCTGGCAGGATGGCGTGGGCCATGGCATCGCCGGACAGGCTCATGCGCCGCAGCATCAGGAACACACCGACCGGGCAGGCGCCGAGCGACAGCATCAGTGAACCGAAAAGCGCCCGCTGCATGAAACCGAAATCGGCAAAGGGGGCGATGAAAAGACCGTACAGCATGTCCATCAGGCAGCCCTCGGACCGGCGCCGTGATGGGACCCATGGTCATGGGCGTGATCGTGCCCGTGAGCATGATCGTGCCCGTGAGAATGATCGTGCCCGTGCTGATGACCCTCGGGCTCGCACCAGGGCGCATTCTCTTCCCAGGCTTCGTGGAAGCGGCGGGCGCGCAACAGGTTTTCCGGCCGCAGCGTTTCCTTGGTTTCGCCCCAGGCGATTGGCTGGCGCGCCAAAAGCAGCGTCTCGGGGAAATTCTGCCGCACCAGCTCCAGATCGTGGACCACGACCATGATGGTGCGTTCCTCGCCATGCCAGCGCTTGATCAGCGTGATCAGGTCGCCGACCGTTTTGCTGTCGACGGCATTGAACGGTTCATCGAGCAGGATGAGGTCGGCATCCTGCAACAGCACGCGGGCAAACAGCGTGCGCTGCAGCTGGCCGCCCGACAGCGTATCGATCGGCCGCTTCTCGAAGCCGCCGAGACCGACGGCCATCAGCGCCTGGCTGACGGAATCGCGGTCTTCCCTGGTGTAGCGGCCGAGCAGTCCGCGCCGGGGCCACAGGCCAAGCGAAACCAGATCGACGACCCGGGCGGGAAAGGAGCGATCGAGCTCCGACTGTTGCGGCAGATACGCGGCGCGCACGCCAGGCGCGCGGATCACGCTGCCGGCCATCGGCTTCAACACCCCGACGATACCCTTCATCAGGGTCGACTTTCCCGAGCCATTGGCTCCTACCACGGCGGTCAACGAGCCCTTGCGGATGGTGCCATCGAGGTGATGAATGGCCGGGTGGCTGCCATAGCCGAGCGTCAGGTCGCGGAAGGTCAGGCAGTTTGTTGTCATTCGGCGATCCGTGGGGCTGCAGTCGTGGCTGCGGGCAGCGGCCGATTGGATATGTGATGTTATTACATTAGTCAACAAGCCAATCCGGCGGAATTGCGGCGCCGTGGTCAATTTGCCGTGTGCTCCTGCCTCGTTGGCTCAAGTGGTTTTGTCCAGGCGGCCTTGCCCCTGGCGACCCGCGACTCTAAAGAGGCGCAACCGACAAGAGAAGGAAACATCCAATGAGCATTCGTCGCATCGATGTGGGCCCGCGCATGAGCCAGATCGTCATCCACGGCAACACCGTCTATCTGGCCGGTCAGGTCGGAACGCCTGGCGCAAGCGTCGGCGAGCAGACCAAGTCGATCCTGGCCGCCATCGACGAATTGCTGGCCAAGGCCGGCACCGACAAGACCAAGATCCTGCAGGCGATCATATGGCTGGCCGATATGGGCACGTTCGCCGAGATGAACAAGGAATGGGACAAGTGGGTGCCGCAGGGCAACACGCCGGCCCGCGCCACTGGCGAGGCCAAGCTTGCCGGCCCGGAATACACGGTCGAGATCATCGTCACCGCGGCGGTTTGAGGCCTTAACCCTCCCCCTTGAGGGGAGGGTCGGCGAGTGATCGCAGCGAAGCGGAGTTTGCGAGACGGGGTGGGGTCGGCGCAACCTCACCGACCCCACCCCGCGTCACAAAGTGCCGCCTTGCGGCATTTGCTCCGCGACCCTCCCCTCGAGGGGGAGGGTAAGAACTACCCCTGCGAAGGCGTAAACCTTGCCACCAGCGTGTGGCTCTCGGCTGCGTAGGTAAAGCGAACATGGGTGACCGGGTGCTCGGCGCTCCATGTCCGCCGCTCGACCACCAAACACGGCGCACCGGTGGCGATATCGAGTGCCGCCGCAATGTGCTTGTCGGCGGCAATGGCGCGAATGCGGTGTTCGGCGGCACTCCACGGCACGCGGCCGATCAGCCATGGGCCGGGCGCGGTGCCAAGAAATTCCTCGTCGGCCGCTTCAGGCACGGCGCCAAGATTGATCAACCGCTGTTCGTGGGCGAACGGCCGCTTGCCGGCGAAATGCCGGCATTCCAGCGCCAGCACCGGCCCGGTCGAGCCCAATTCCAGCAAGGCGCGATCCTCGGCGCTGCTGCGCCTTTTCTGCCGAGCCACGCGCTCGTAGCGATAAAGCAGGCCGAGCGCCTCGACCTCGATCCGGATGTCGTGGATTTCCAGCACCGCCGCCTGCGACTGTGGCCGACGGACAAAGCTGCCTGAACGGCGCCGCCGCTCGATCAGCCCGGCCTTGGCAAGTTGCGACAGCGCCTTGTTCACTGTCATGCGCGAACAATTATATTCCGCCGACAGTTCATGCTCGAACGGGATGCGGTGGCCGGGCGCCCAGACACCGGACAGGATTTTTTCGCTGATATCGGACAGGATGCGCTGGTGCAGCGACAGAGCCTCGCCACCGTCCACATCCAGTGTCCCCACCATGCTCATGCCGAGAGCGCCGTCATCACCTTGCGAAAGCGCTTTGCAATGGCGTCGCGCCTTGCATGCCTAGCGCCGCTGACCAGCTTTTGACCATGAACCCAGACGCAATCGACCCTGGTACCGTTGGCGAAGATCCAGGCGTCGAGTACCGCATCGCCGGTCTTGCCAGCCAATGAAGGATGGTTGCTATCCAGCGACACGAAATCGGCTGAATCGCCAACGGCGATCTGCGAGGGGCCGGCGCCAAGGGCGGCACTGCCGCCTTCGAGCGCGGCATCGAACAGAGCGCGGCCGGTCGAGCCGCCGGCCACCGCCAGCACATTGCGGGCGCGGTGTGCCAGCCGCTGCGAATATTCGAGTTGGCGCAATTCGTCGGGCAGGCCGATCAGCACGTTGGAATCGGAGCCGACACCGAAGCGGCCGCCATGATGCGTGAACAAGGGCGCGGCAAACGTGCCATCGCCGAGATTGGCCTCGGTGATCGGGCAGAGGCCGGCGATGGCGCCGCTCTTGGCCATGCCAATCGTTTCCGCCTCGGTCATGTGGGTGGCGTGGATCAGGCACCAGCGCTTGTCGACCTTGGCGTTGGCGAGCAGCCATTCGACCGGCCGCGCGCCGGACCAGGCCAGGCAGTCCTCGACTTCCTTCACTTGCTCGGCGACGTGGATATGGATCGGTCCGTCCGGCGCCATCGCGGCAACTGTGGCAAGTTCATCCGGTGTGGTGGCGCGCAAACTGTGCGGGGCGACGCCGACCACGGCTCGACTCGAGCCGTGAACGCTCTCTTGGCATTTCTCAACAAGCCGGGCGAACCGAGTCACATCGTTGATGAATCGCCGCTGGCCTTCATTGGGGGCAGCACCGCCGAAGGAGGAGTGCGCATAGAACACCGGCAGCAGCGTCAGGCCGATGCCGGTTTCGGCGGCTGCCGCAGCGATGCGCTCGGCCATCTCGGCGATGTTGGCATAGGGTTGGCCGTCGCGGTCGTGGTGGAGATAGTGAAACTCGCCGACGCGCGAAAATCCGGCTTCCAGCATCTCGACATAAAGCTGTGCGGCAACCGCCTCGACTTGGTCGGGCGTCATCGACAGCGCGAAACGGTACATCACCTCGCGCCAGCTCCAGAAACTGTCTGCCGAAGGGCCGCGCAACTCGGCGAGGCCGGCCATGCCGCGCTGGAAGGCGTGGCTGTGCAGGTTCGGCATGCCCGGCAAGAGGATGGCGTGGCGCTCGTCACCGGGCTGGGCTGCGGTGTCGGGCTCGACTGTGGCGATACGGCCGTCTGTGACCACGATCCGCACATTGTTGTGCCAGCCGTCGGGCAGAAGCGCCTGTTCCACAAAGATCGCCGCCACTTTTCTCTCCGGTTCTCTGTGTCTCATGCGATGATAGCACTTGCAGTGCGTTTCAATATGTATATACATAATCGCCATCCAATCAAACGGAAAAGATGATGGCTGCAGAAAGCAAAAGCCGGGCAGGGGCGGTTCGCATCTGGCGCAATGCACGCCTGGCGACCATGGCCGAAAGCGCTGCCGGACTGGGCATCGTCGAAAAGGGTGCGATTGCCGCGCGCGATGGCCTGATCGTTTTTGCTGGCCCGGAAACCGAGATGCCGGCGGCCCTCAGCCAGGGCGCAGACTCCGTCGATTGTGAAGGCCGCTGGGTCACGCCTGGCCTCATCGACTGCCACACCCATCTGGTCCATGCCGGGAACCGCGCCAACGAATTCGAGATGCGGCTGGCCGGCGCCACCTATGAAGAAGTCGCCAAGGCCGGCGGCGGCATTGTCTCCTCGGTCAAGGCGCTGCGCGCCGCCAGCGAGGACGAACTGGTCGCGCAGTCGCTACTGCGTCTCGACGCGCTGATGGCGGAAGGCGTCACCACCGTGGAGATAAAGTCTGGCTACGGGCTCGACCTCGACAACGAGACAAAGTCGCTGCGCGCGGCCCGGCGGCTGGGAGAAGAGCGCCCGGTGACGGTCCGCACGACATGTCTCGCCGCCCACGCGCTGCCGCCCGAGGCAAAAGGCGACAAGGACGCTTTCATTGATCTGGTCGCCAAAACGATCCTTCCCGCGATTGCCGCCGAAGGCCTGGCCGACGCAGTAGATGGTTTTTGCGAGGGCATCGCCTTTTCGCCGGACCAGATAGCGCGCGTATTCGATGCGGCGCAGGCGGCGGGCCTGCCGGTAAAGCTCCATGCCGACCAGTTGTCCAATCTGCACGGCGCCGAACTCGCCGCGCGCTATGGCGCGCTGTCGGCCGACCACCTCGAATACACCGACGAGGCGGGCGCGGCGGCGATGGCCAGGGCAGGGACCGTGGCGACGATCCTGCCCGGTGCCTACTACTTCATCCGCGAGACCAAGAAGCCGCCGGTCGGTCTGTTCCGTCAGCACGGCGTCAAAATGGCGGTCGCCACCGACAACAATCCCGGCACCTCGCCGCTGACCTCGCTGCTGCTGACCATGAACATGGCCGCGACATTGTTCGGCCTGACCGTCGACGAATGCCTCGCCGGCATCACCCGTGAGGCCGCCCGCGCACTCGGATTGCTGGAAAAGACAGGCACTCTAGAGGCCGGAAAATCCGCCGACCTGGCGATCTGGGACATCGAGCGCCCAGCCGAACTCGTCTACCGCATGGGCTTCAACCCGCTGCATGCCCGCATCTGGAGGGGACAATGACCGAACTGACGCTGAAGCCCGGCAACGCAACGCTGGCCGAGTGGCGCGCCATCTATCGTGGCGCCGTGCCGAAACTGGACAATGCCTGCCGTCCCAAGATCAGGGCCAGCGCCGAGGCAGTGGCGCGGATCGTCGCCAAGGGTGAGCCGGTCTATGGCATCAACACCGGCTTCGGCAAATTAGCCAGCGTCCGCATCCCCGCAGCCGACCTCGAAACGCTTCAGCGCAACATCGTGCTTTCTCATGCCGCCGGCGTCGGTGAGCCGATGCCGGTCGCAGTCTGCCGGCTGATGATGGCGCTGAAGCTGGCCAGCTTGGCGCAGGGCGCCTCCGGCGTACGGCCACAGACCATCGAATTGCTGGAAGCGATGCTGGCCAACGACGTCATCCCGGTGGTGCCGGCGCAAGGTTCAGTCGGCGCTTCCGGCGATCTCGCGCCACTGTCGCATATGACGGCGGTGATGATCGGCGTCGGCGAATGTTTTACCCCGCATGGCCGTTTTCCGGCCAAGGTCGCCTTTGTCTCGCACGGGCTGGAGCCGGTGACGCTCGGCGCCAAGGAAGGCCTCGCGCTGCTCAACGGCACCCAGTTCTCCACCGCTTATGCGCTGGCCGCTTTGTTCGAGGCCGAAGTGCTCTACCAGTCGGCGCTGGTCGCCGGCGCGCTGTCGACCGATGCCGCCAAAGGCTCGGACGCCCCTTTCGATCCGCGCATCCATCTGCTCAGGAAACATCGCGGCCAGATCGAGACGGCAGACGCGCTGCGCAATCTGATGGCCGGCAGCGCCATTCGTGAATCGCACCGGGTCGGCGACGAGCGCGTGCAGGACCCGTACTGCCTGCGCTGCCAGCCGCAGGTCATGGGCGCCGCACTCGCCGTGCTGCGCCAGGCCGCCGATACGCTGGGCACCGAGGCCAACGGCGTCACCGACAATCCGCTGATCTTCGCCGAGGACGACACGGCCCTTTCCGGCGGCAATTTCCACGCCGAGCCGGTGGCCTTCGCCGCCGACATGATCGCGCTCGCCGTCTGCGAGATCGGCTCGCTGTCGGAGCGGCGCATCGCCATGCTGGTCGACCCGGCGCTGTCGGGCATGCCGGCCTTCCTGACGCCGAAGCCCGGCCTGAACTCCGGCTTCATGATCCCGCAGGTGACGGCGGCGGCCCTCGTCTCCGAGAACAAGCAGAAGGCCTATCCGGCCAGTGTCGATTCGATCCCGACCTCGGCCAACCAGGAAGACCACGTCTCGATGGCCGCGCACGGCGCGCGCCGCCTGATCGGCATGGTCGAGAATGCGACGGCCGTCATCGGCATCGAATTGCTGGCTGCCGCCCAAGGCTGCGATTTCCATGCACCGCTGGCGTCGAGCCCCGCACTTGAGGCTGTGCGCAAGCTGGTCCGGGCGGAAGTGCCGCATCTCGACAACGACCGCCATTTCCACCCCGACATGGAAAAGGCCATCGCCATGGTGCGCAGTGGCGCGGCGGTGAAGGCAGCGGACGCGATAGCGCTTCCATCCATTTCGGGGGCTGCATTGTGACCAGCTGGCTCACGGTGACGCGCGGCACGGCGCCTCTGCTGGTCTCGATCCCACATACCGGCATCGATCTCGCCGGCCTCGAAAACAGGCTGGTGTCGCCCTGGCTCGGCCGCCGCGACTGCGACTGGTGGATCGACAAACTTTATGACTTTGCCGGAAGCCTCGGCGCGACGGTGGTGCATACGGCGATTTCGCGCACCGTCATCGACGTCAATCGCGACCCATCCGGCGCCTCGCTCTATCCCGGCCAGGCGACGACCGGTCTCTGCCCCACGGAAACGTTCGATGGCGATCCGCTCTATGGTGAGGGCGAAGAGCCGGGCCCGTCGGAGATCGACGAACGCCGCGAGAAATATTTCGTGCCCTATCATGCGGCCTTGCAGGCCGAGATCGATAGGCTGCGCGGGCTGCACGAGACGGTCGTGATCTATGACTGCCACTCGATCCGCTCGGTGCTGCCGCGCCTGTTCGACGGCACGCTGCCGGTCTTCAATCTAGGCACCAATGACGGCAAGAGCGCCGACCCTGTCTTGCAGGCGATGGTCGGTCAGATCCTGGCCGAGACTGGCGAGACTTTTGTTGTCAACGGCCGCTTCAAGGGCGGCTGGATCACGCGCCATTTCGGCCAGCCGCAGAACGGCGTCCACGCGCTGCAGATGGAACTGTCCAACCGCGGCTACATGCGCGAACCGGAAGGCAAGGGCCAGCCCGGCAATTGGCCGGTGCCCTACGATGCGGATTTTGCAGCACCGATCCGCGCGACGCTCGACAAAATCCTGCAAACCGCGACTGCCTGGGCGCGCGGCTGAAGTTCGATCCTTTTACTGGAGTGACGCCATGAACGATCCTCGCCACAACATCCGTGAAATTCGCAGCCCGCGCGGCACCGAGCTCAACGCCCGCACATGGCAGACCGAAGCGCCGTTGCGCATGCTGATGAACAATCTCGATCCGGACGTCGCCGAAAACCCCAACGAGCTGGTCGTCTATGGCGGCATCGGCCGGGCGGCGCGCACCTGGAACGATTTCGACCAGATCGTCGCTTCGCTGAAGACGCTTGGAGACGACGAGACGCTGCTGGTGCAGTCCGGCAAGCCGGTTGGCGTGTTTCGCACGCACACCGACGCACCGCGCGTGCTCATCGCCAATTCCAACCTGGTGCCGCACTGGGCAAATTGGGAAAAATTCAACGAGCTCGATAAGAAGGGCCTGATGATGTACGGCCAGATGACGGCCGGCTCGTGGATCTACATCGGCACGCAAGGCATCGTGCAGGGCACCTACGAGACCTTCGTCGAGGCCGGCCGCCAGCACTATAGCGGCAATCTCAAGGGAAAATGGATCCTGACCGGCGGCCTCGGCGGCATGGGCGGCGCCCAGCCGCTGGCCGCCGTCATGGCCCGCGCCTGCTGCCTCGCCATCGAATGCAACCCGGATTCGATCGATTTCCGCCTGCGCACCCGCTATGTCGACGAGAAGGCCGAGACGCTCGATGAGGCGATGGCGATGATCGAGCGCTGGACCAAGGCCGGTGAGGCGAAGTCAGTCGGCCTCCTCGGCAATACGGCCGAGATCGTGCCGGAAATGTTCAGGCGTGGCATCCGGCCCGATATGGTCACCGACCAGACTTCGGCCCATGACCCCATCAACGGCTATTTGCCGAAGGGCTGGACGATGGCTGAGTGGCGCGAGAAGCGCGTCTCCGATCCAAAGGCGGTTGAAAAAGCGGCCCGCGCGTCGATGCGCGAGCATGTCGAGGCCATGGTGGCGTTCTGGAACGCCGGCGTGCCGACGCTCGACTACGGCAACAACATTCGCCAGGTGGCGAAAGACGAGGGCTTCGAGAACGCCTTTGCCTTCCCCGGCTTTGTGCCGGCCTATATCCGTCCGCTGTTTTGCCGCGGCATCGGCCCGTTCCGCTGGGCAGCACTGTCCGGCGACCCGGAAGACATCTACAAGACCGACGCCAAGGTGCGCGAACTGACGCCCGGCAACACCCATCTGCACAACTGGCTCGACATGGCGCGCGAGCGCATCGCCTTCCAGGGCCTGCCCGCGCGCATCTGCTGGGTCGGCCTCGGCGACCGGCATAGGCTGGGCCTTGCCTTCAACGAGATGGTGGCCAAAGGCGAACTCAAGGCGCCGGTGGTCATCGGCCGCGATCACCTCGATTCCGGCTCCGTCGCCTCGCCGAACCGCGAGACGGAATCGATGAAGGACGGCTCGGATGCCGTGTCCGACTGGCCGTTGCTCAACGCGCTGCTCAACACCGCCTCCGGCGCCACCTGGGTGTCGCTGCACCATGGCGGCGGCGTCGGCATGGGCTTTTCGCAGCATGCCGGCATGGTCATCGTCGCCGACGGCACGCGCGAAGCCGCCAAGCGCCTGGAGCGTGTCTTGTGGAACGACCCTGCGACCGGCGTCATGCGCCATGCCGATGCCGGCTATGACATCGCCATCGCTTGCGCCAAGGAGCACCAGCTCAACCTGCCCGGCATCCTCGGCTGAGCCGCATCGTGCGCATCCTGCGGGCAGCCGAATACCGGTCGATGCCGTGGAAGAACGGCGGCGGGGTGACGACCGAGGTCGCCGTCTCGCCCGCCGGTGCTGGGCTCGACGATTTCGACTGGCGCGTCTCGATGGCGCGCGTCGAGGGCGGTGGCCCATTCTCCGGCTTTGCCGGCGTTGACCGCACCCTGGCCGTGCTGCAGGGCGAGGGTATTGTCCTCGATATTGCCGGCCGGCCGCCGGCTGAGATGACCAGAACGTCCGCTCCGCTAGCCTTTCCAGCCGACGTGCCGACGCAGGCGACACTGATCGCCGGTCCGATCACCGATCTCAATGTCATGACCCGCCGGGGGCGAATGACCCACACCGTCGAGCGCCTGCTGGTTTCGGCCCCGACGGAGGTCCAGTCAGCGGCCGATACGACCCTCATTTTGCCACTTGATGGCGATGTCATGGTGGCCGGCGCTGCAGCTGTCCGCATTGGACCGCTCGATACGCTGTTTCTCGAGCCGGACGCCCGGCAAATGCGCCTCACGCCGGCGCGCAAGACGACAGTGTTCGTGATCCGCATCAATCGCGTTGCCACCGACGATTAACGGCTGTTGCCAAACATGATCGCGGTGTCGGCGAAATATAGCGTAAGCTGTTGCCTGCATCACGAAAAAGCCCGAATCCTTCCGTCGATCAAATGCGGACGGGAGCGTGGGGCGCTCGTCCTCGAGTGTCGAAAGGATGACGCCCGGGCGTGGTGCGAAAACAAACTTTCGGCCAGGGTTGCGATGCAACCAATTGCATTTGAATCGGTTTTAGGGACATTGCCGTGGCGGTGACGCCGCATTGCGTCCCCCCATGCGGAATTTTCAATGAATATTCAGACGAATCCTGCTCAGATCGAAAAGACGAGCGCCACCTTCCCGGTCATCACGGAAGAGCCGATACGCTCCAATTTCCTGCCGGAGGATCGTCTGCGCGCGCTGGGCGAAAGCCTGGCCAAGGGCGATGTCACGGATCTGTTCGGTCTGACCCCGTTCGACTTCCAGGCACGCATCCGCGACAGCGCCAAGAAGATTCTTGAAGTCTACCGCTCGACCAATGCCGCGCAGTCGAGGGGCGAAACCATCACGCCGGCGGCGCAGTGGCTGCTCGACAACAACTATCTGGTCGAGGAAACCATATTCCAGGTCAAGCGCGACCTGCCGCGCCGTTTCTACCGGCAATTGCCGACCTTGAAGCTGTCCGAAACCATCGTCGTGCCGCGCGCATTGGCGCTGGCCTGGACCTATGTCGCGCATTCCGACAGTTCCGTCTCGGCGACCATGTTCAAGTCGATTGTCGAGGGTTTTCAGTCCATCGAGCCGCTCAAGATCGGCGAACTCTGGGCGTTGCCGTCGCTGCTGCGCTTCGTTCTGATCGAAAACCTTCGCCGCATCGCGGTCCGCGTCAACCGCACCCGGCAGATGCGGCAGATCGCCAATGAGGTCGCCGACCGCGTGCTGGCGACCGACGACAGTGCCGACCGGCAGGCGATCCTGTCGAACTACGTGATCCATGCGCAGGACACCACCTTTGCCACCCAGTTGCTCTATCGCCTGCGCGACGGATCGCAGAATGCCGGCAGGGCGCTGGAATGGCTGGAGGGCGAACTCGAGAAGACCGGCTCAGATGCCGAGGAAATCATCATCGGCGAGCATCACACGCTCTCCAGCGGCAATGTAACCACCGGTAACATCATCCGTGGCCTGCGCCTGATCAACGATGTCGACTGGACGGTGTGGTTCGAAGACGTCAGCCGCATCGACACATTGCTGCGCGAGCGCACCGATTTCGCCGCGCTCGATTTCTTCTCGCGCGACCAATACCGGACCTCGATCGAGGAATTGGCGCGCCGCTCCGACCTGTCCGAATTTCGTGTCGCCGAAAGAGCAATCGAACTTGCCGGCCATGTCTCGGTCGTCGATGCCTCCGGAGTCGACATCGCCGATCCGGCCGTTCACACCGATGTCGGGTTCTTTCTCGTCGGTCCGCGCCGGCTGGAGCTCGAAAAATCGATCGGCTATCGGCCGACCATCAGCGAGACGGTCAAACGGGCGTTCCGCAAGACTGGCTGGCTGGGCATTGTCGTGCCGGTGTTTGCGCTGACGGCCCTGCTTCTGGTCCTCTCCGGCAACGCGCTCGCCCATCTCGGCCTGTCGGTGCCGTCGATCGTCCTGATGCTGGCGCTGTTTGCCGTGCCGGCCAGCGAAGGCGCGCTCGCCTTCTTCAACACAGTCGCTTCGCTGTTCCTCAAGCCGACGCGCCTCGTCGGCTACGACTACAAGCACGGCATGCCTTCCGAGGTGCGCACACTGGTGGTGGTGCCGTCGCTGATCGGCTCGCGCGACGACGTCGAGGAAAACATCCGCAACATCGAAGTGCATCACCTTGCCAATATGGACGACCAGATCAATTTCGCGCTGCTTTCCGATTGGCCGGACAGCAAGACCGAAATCGATGCGGTGGATGTCGAGATCCTTGAATTCGCCCGCACCGAGATCGCGCGGCTGAACGCCCGCTACCCCAGCGAAGGCGCACCGCGCTTCTATATCCTGCACCGCCGGCGGCTCTACAATGCCGCCCAGGGCGCCTGGATGGGCTGGGAACGCAAGCGCGGCAAGCTGCACGAACTGAACCTGCTGCTGCGTGGCGACAGTGACACCACCTTCCTGCCGCTGGCAGTGCCGTTGCCGGAAAAAATCGTCCACGTGATGACGCTGGACGCCGATACCCGCACCACCCGCGACGCCGTCGCCACTTTGGTCGGCAAGCTTTGCCATCCGCTCAACCGTCCGCATTTCGACGCGGCAAAGCGCCTGGTGACCGCCGGCTACACCATCCTGCAGCCGCGCATCACCGCCTCGCTGACCAGCGGCGACGACGCGTCCTTCTTCCAGCGGGTCTTTTCCGCCAATCGCGGTCTCGATCCTTACGTCTTTGCGGTGTCGGATCTCTACCAGGACGTCTTCGGTGACGGCTCGTTCACCGGCAAAGGCCTCTATCACGTCGACGCCTTCGAGGCGGCGCTGAAGGGCCGCATCGAGGAAAACACTGTCCTCAGCCACGATTTGCTCGAAGGCGCCCTGGCGCGCTCGGCCCTCGTCACAGACGTCGAACTGGTCGAGGACTATCCGACCCGTTATTCGGTCGATGCCTCGCGGCACCACCGCTGGGCGCGTGGCGACTGGCAGCTTCTCGGCTTCATCTTCGACCCGCGTTCCGGCGTGCCGGCGCTGTCGCGCTGGAAGATGGTCGACAATCTGCGCCGCTCGCTAACGCCGATCTTCTGGGTGATGGCGGCGATCGCCGGCTGGACGCTGCTGCCCTTCACGCAGGCCGCGCAATGGCAGGCGCTGCTGATCCTCAGCCTGTTCATGGCGCCGACCTTCGATATCGTCAACGGCATCCTGCCGAAGAGCGGCGATCAGACGGCGCGCGGGCATTTCTCCGCTTTGGCGCGCGACGTTGTCTTCGGCACTGCCCTGGTGGCGCTGAAGATCGTGCTGATGGCGCATAATGCCTGGATGATGGGCGACTCCATCATCCGCACGCTCTACCGTCTGTTCGTCAGCCGCAAGAACCTGCTCGAATGGCGCACGGCCTCCCAGGCGCACAAGAGCGGCGACAACGATGTCAGCTCCTATTACGGCATGATGTATGGCGCGGTGATCATCGGCGTCGTCGGCCTTGCCATACCGGTGCTGGCCGATTCCACCGGCGCCTTCGTCGCCTTCTTCTTTGCACTGTTCTGGATCGGCTCGCCGGCCATCGCTGCCTGGATCAGCCGCTCGGCCGAAACCGAGGACCGCCTGCGCATATCGGCGGCCGACATCCATGCGCTTCGCACGGTGGCGCGGCGCACATGGCACTACTTCGAAACTTTCGTGACATCAGAGCACCACAACCTGCCGCCGGACAATTTCCAGGAAAGCCCGGCGCCGGTGGTGGCGCCGCGCACCTCGCCGACAAATATCGGCGTCTATCTCCTGTCCGTGGTTTCTGCCCGCGATTTCGGCTGGATCAGCCTGTCCGATGCCATCACCCGTATCGATGCCACAATGTCGACCATCGAGAGCATGCCTCGCAACCGCGGCCACCTCTTCAACTGGTACGACACGACAACGCTGAAGCCACTCTATCCGCTCTATATTTCAGCCGTCGACAGCGGCAATCTCGCCGGCCATCTGGTGGCGGTGGCCGCTGCCTGCGCCGAATGGGCGGAAGCGCCTTCCGTCCACCTGCAGGGCGACTTCGAAGGCATTCTCGACACGGTGACGATCCTCGACGAGAGCCTCGAGGACTTGCCTGACGACCGCCGTCAGCTGAGGCCGTTGCGCCAGAGGTTGGCCGACCGCCTCGACGGCATGCGGCGCGCGGTGGTGACGATCAAGGCGCAGCCGGAGATGGCGTCGATCCGCACCATCAATCTGGCCGTTCTGGCCGGCGAGATCCGCAAGCTTGCCGCCGCCATCCACACCGAGGCCGCATCGACGCGCAGCGACATCATTGCCGACTGGGCCGCCAGACTGGAGGCCACCTGCGAGGCGCATGTCCATGACTCGCACAGCGACGACAACGCGGTCGAAGCGTTGCGCGCCAAGCTTCTGGCGCTGCGCGAGCGCACGCGCCGCTACGCCTTCGAGATGGATTTCTCCTTCCTGATGCGCCAGGAGCGCAAGCTCTTGTCGATTGGCTACCGGGTCGAGGAGCATCAACTCGACGAGAGCTGCTACGATCTCCTGGCTTCCGAGGCGCGGCTGACCAGCCTGTTCGCCATCGCCAAGGGCGATCTGCCGACCGAACATTGGTTCCGGCTCGGCCGGCCGATCGTCGAGATCGGTTTCCAGGGCGCGCTGATGTCCTGGTCCGGCTCGATGTTCGAGTATCTGATGCCGCCGCTGGTCATGAAGGAGCCGCATGGTAGCATCCTCAACCAGACCAGCAAGCTGATCATCAAGCGCCAGATCCAGTACGCCCGTTCGAAGAACGTTCCATGGGGGATTTCGGAAGCGGCCTACAACGCCCGCGACCGCGAACTGACCTACCAGTACACCAATTTCGGCGTGCCCGGGCTTGGCCTCAAGCGCGGCCTTGGCCAGAACACGGTGATCGCGCCTTACGCGACCGTGCTGGCGGCGCAGTTCACGCCGCGCGAATCCGTCCAGAACCTGGTCAGGCTGAGGGCGATCGGCGCGCTTGGCCGGCACGGCTACTACGATGCGGTCGATTTCACGCCCCAGCGCGTGCCTGAGGGCACCGACCATGTCGTCGTCTTGAACTACATGGCCCACCACTCCGGCATGACGATCGCCGCCGTCGCCAACGCCATCTTCGAAGGGCGAATGCGCGACCGCTTCCACAGCGATCCGGTGATCGAGTCGGCCGAATTGCTGCTGCAGGAGAGGGCGCCGCGCGACATCCCGACCGCCACCGTCAGGACCGAGGCCGACGAGCGGTCGAAGGACGAGACCGAGGCCGAGAGCCCGGACGCGCGCATCGTGCTCGATCCGCTCAAGGCGCTGCGTTCGACCAGCGTCATGTCCAACGGCCGCTACTCGGTCATGGTCACCGCGACCGGCTCCGGCTACAGCCGCTGGGGCGAACTTGCCGTCACCCGCTGGCAGCCGGACCCGACCGAGGACCGGCTTGGTTCCTATATCTTCCTGCGCGATGCCGGCACCGGCGACTGGTGGTCGGCGACCGCCGAGCCGAAGCGTGCGCCGGACGAGCGCGTGCAGACGCTGTTCTCCGATGACAAGGCGAGCTTCGTAAAATCGGTGGGGTCGCTGCGTTCGGAGGTCGAATGCATCGTGATCTCCGAGGGCAATGGCGAGGGACGGCGGGTCACGCTCTACAATGACGGCGCTGCCGACCGGCATATCGAAGTGACCTCGTTTGCCGAACTGGTGCTGGGCTCCGAGACGTCGGACAATGCGCATCCGGCCTTCTCCAAAATGTTTGTGGAAACCGAAATCGCATCCAACAACGGGGCGATCTTCGCCACGAGGCGCAAGCGGGAAAAGAACGAGCCTGACGTGACAATGGTGCATTTCGTCACCGATCCGTCCGGGTTGGCGCGCGATGCCGAGGCCGAAACCGACCGGCGCGCCTTCATCGGCCGCGGCCGCACCATCACCGAGGCGGCTGCCTTCGATCACGGCGCCAAGCTTGGCGGCCATGCCGGCTTCACGCTGGACCCGGTCGCAGCACTTCGCCGGCAGGTGCGCGTTCCCGCCAACAAGAAGATCTCGCTGACCTTCTGGACCGTGGTTGGCGCCAACCGCGCCGAGCTGGAGGAAGCGGTCGCGCGGCTCGATCATCCGGAGAGCTTCGCCCGCCAGGCGATGCTGGCCTGGACCCGCTCGCAGGTCCAGACCAGGCATCTTGGCCTCAGCCTGACCGACGCCGCCAATGTGCAGAAGCTGGCTCGCTACCTGATCTATCCCGATCCGTTCCTTCGCCTGCCGGCGGAATCCATCGCCTCGGGGCTCGGCAAGCAATCCAGCCTGTGGCCGACCAGCATATCGGGCGACTTTCCGATTTTCCTGGTCAGGATCGGCGACGTCGCCGACCTGGAGATCGTCGCCCAGGCGCTTCGTTTCCAGGAATATATGCGCGCCCGCGGCATGATGATCGACTTCGTCGTCGTCAACGAGCAGGCGTCGTCCTACGTGCAGGATCTGCAGCGGGCGGTCGAGACGCTGTGCGAAAACAGCCGCCTGCGCGGCAAGGAACTCGGGCCGCGCCAGCACATCTTCGCCGTGCGTCGCGACCTGATGGACGAGGCGACCTACAAGACGCTGCTCGCCGTTGCCCGCGTCGTGCTGCATACGCGCAACGGCACCATCTTCGATCAGATCGAGCGCGCCGAGGCGGCAGCAATTCAGGCGCGGGAAGCCCTGCAGCCGGCGGGGGCCCTGACCCTGCGCGAAACGTCGATGCCGGTGGCATTTCATGACCCGGCCGAAAGCAGAGCCGATGGCAGCGGGCTCAATCAGTGGAACGGTTTTGGCGGCTTCGAAGGCGACGGACGCCACTATGTCGTGCGCCTTGCCGGCCGGCGCACGACGCCGCAGCCCTGGATCAACGTCGTTTCCAACGCGTCGTTCGGGTTCCATATTTCGGCTGAAGGCGCTGCCTTCACCTGGAGCCGCAACAGCCGCGACTATCAGTTGACGACGTGGTCGAACGACCCGGTCACCAACCGGCCGGGCGAGGGCGTCTACATCTACGATCATGCCAGTGGCAGGGCGTTCTCGCCGCTGGCCGCCGTGGTCCGCGATCCCGCCATGACCTATGAAACATGGCACGGCCAGGGATTTTCGACCTTCCGCTCCAGGCGTGGGCCGCTGTCGATGGACCTGACCCATGTGGTGGATCCGCTCGATCCGGTGAAGATCACGCGGTTGCGCATCCAGAACACCGGCTCTGTGCCGGCGCGGCTGCGCGTCTACGCCTATGCCGAATGGGTGTTGGGCGGCCACCGCTCGCGCACGGCGGCGACCATCGTGCCGTCCAGGGATGCCGCCACCGGCGCGCTGCTGGCGCAAAATCCCTACGGGCTCGACTTCAGCGAACGGGTGGCCTTCCTGGCCGCCGATGGCGCGGTGCATTCGGTGACGGCCGACCGCGGCGAGTTCATCGGCAGGCAAGGCACCAGCGAGCTTCCGCACGCGGTGCTGAACGGCGCCGGTCTGTCGGGCCGGGTCGAGGCCGGCGACGATCCTTGTGCCGCCATCGCACGCGACGTCGACATCCCCGCGGGTGGCGACGTGACGCTGCTCTGGCTGCTCGGCGACGCCGCCTCTCCGGAGGAGGCGAGTGCCCTGGTGCAGACCCATCGCGGCAAGGATTTCGATCAGCGGCTGGCCGACAACGAGCGCGAATGGCGCGGCTTCCTCGACACCATCCAGGTCGAGACGCCCGACAAGGCGCTCGACGCCATGGTCAACCACTGGCTGCCCTACCAGAGCCTTGCCTGCCGCATCCGTGCCCGCTCCGCCTTCTACCAGGCGAGCGGCGCCTTCGGCTTCCGCGATCAGTTGCAGGACACGCTGGCGCTGCTTGCCCACGATCCGAAACTGGCGCGCGACCAGATCCTCAACGCGGCGCGGCGGCAATTCCCCGAGGGCGACGTCCAGCATTGGTGGTTGCCCCGCACCGATGCCGGTGTGCGCACCATGATCTCCGACGACGTGGTCTGGCTGGCGCACGCCACCGCACGCTATCTGCTGGTGACCGGCGACACCTCGATCCTGAAGGAGCAACTGCCTTTCATCGACGGGCAGGTCCTGGGTGAGGGCGAGCATGATGCCTTCTTCACCCCGGAAATCTCGAAGAACACCGCCTCGCTCTATGACCATTGCGCGCGGGCGCTCGACCTTGCCGTCAAGCGCAGCAGCCCGGCCGGGCTGCCGCTGATCCTCGGCGGCGACTGGAACGACGGCATGAACCGCGTTGGCGAGCAGGGCAAGGGCGAGAGCGTCTGGCTGGGCTGGTTCCTGTTGAAGACGCTGGGCGACTTTGCTGCCGTCGGCAAGGCGCAAGGCGATGCCAAGCGGGCGCAGGCCTGGACAAAGCACGCCGATGCGCTGAAGCGCGCGCTGGAAAGCACGGCGTGGGACGGCCAATGGTATCGGCGCGGCAGCTTCGACGATGGCACACCGCTGGGATCTCGCAACTCTGAGGAATGCAAGATCGACTCGATAGCCCAGTCGTGGAGCGTGCTCTCAGGCGAGGGCGATCCGGCGCGCTCGACGACGGCCATGCAACAGGCGATGAAAATGCTCGTCGACGACGAGCTCCAGATCGTCAAATTGTTCACCCCGCCCTTCTCCAAAACGGAGAAGGACCCCGGCTACATCAAGAGCTATCCGCCGGGTGTCCGCGAAAACGGCGGCCAGTACACCCACGCGGCGACATGGTTCGTCATCGCGCTAGCCGAAATGGGGCGCACCGACGACGCCTACCGCTGTTTTTCGATGCTCAACCCGGTCAACCATGCCGTCGATGACGCCGCGGCCGAGCACTACCGCGTCGAACCCTATGTTGTTGCGGCCGATATCTATGCCGGCGAAGGCAAGGGCGGGCGCGGTGGCTGGACCTGGTATACCGGCTCGGCCGGCTGGCTCTACCGTGCCGCGGTGGAAAGCATCCTTGGCATCGAGCGCCGTGGACAGAGCATCCAGTTCAGGCCGAAACTGCCTGGCCATTGGGATGGATATTCGGCAACGCTCAAGATGCTGGGGGCCGAGATCAAGGTTCGGGTCGTCCGCGACAAAAAAGCCAAGGCTATCTCGCTCGAAGTGAATGGCACGAAGATTAAAGCTTCGTCTTTCGAGCCCAAGGCCGGCGACAAGGCCGAGGTGGTCGTTCGGATACCGATGTAGTTTCAATGGCTTGCAGTGCTCCGGCGCGTCTCTCGGCGACGCGCGCCGCTGCACCGCCTTTACTTGCGCATCATCCTTTCCGAAAGGGCCGATCACGGCTTTCGAAGACAGGCACAACCGCTTGCTGATTAAAATTGTGGCAGCGCCTGCCGGCTGCCATGATTTTGCCGCAAGGCTGACATTTCACCTTTTATCTCAAACCGTTAGATGATCACGGCAGATTTCGAACCGTCGCCATGTTTTGTTCGCGAAATTGGAACGGACACGGTATTGGGGCATTGTTTTGCGACGCATCAACCGGTACGACTCTGAAAAATGATGCAGTGCACAATAAATAGTTTGGCGGAGTAAGCTGAAGTGTCCCTTCTGCAAATCTACTGGAGAGCGCTGGGTTATCTCGCCGCCGACAGAAAGCGCGTAGCGCTGATCTGCGGCGCGAATGTCGCCCTCGCAGCCATTGCCATCCTTGAGCCGATCATGTTCGGACGGGTGATCGATGCCATTTCGGACCGCGGCTCCGTCTTCCAGACGGTTGCTTTGTGGGCCGGCCTTGGCGCCTTCAACATCATCGCCTTCGTGCTGGTGGCGCGCGGCGCCGACCGTTTTGCCCATAAGCGGCGCAGCGAGGTTCTTTGCCAGTCGTTCGAGCGCGTGATCACCATGCCGCTCGCCTGGCACCATCAGCGCGGCACCTCCAACGCCCTGCATACGCTTTTGCGCGCGGTCGAGACCCTGTTCAGTCTGTGGCTCGAATTCATGCGGCAGCATCTGTCCACCGCCGTTGCCCTGGTCCTGCTGGTGCCAACGGCGATCAGCATGGACCTGCGCATGTCGCTGGTGCTGCTGGCGCTCGGCGCGCTCTATCTCGGCATAGGCCGGCTGGTGATGCGGCGGACCAAGGAAGGCCAGGCGGCCGTGGAGCGGCACTATCACCAGGTGTTCGCGCATGTGACCGACTCGGTCAGCAACGTCGCCGTGCTGCAGAGCTACAACCGCATCGGCCATGAGACCGACGCGTTGAAGCGCTATGTCAAGAACCTGCTCGATGCCCAGAATCCGGTGCTCGACTGGTGGGCGATCGCCAACGCGCTGCACCGCCTGTCGTCGACCATTTCGATGATGATTGTGCTGTTGATCGGTTCCTATCTGGTCATGCATGGCCAGTTGCGCATCGGCGACGTCATCGCCTTTACCGGCTTTGCCACGCTGCTGATCGCCCGCCTCGACCAGATGTCGGCCTTCGCCAACCAGATTTCCGAAGCCAGGGCCAAGCTCGAGGAGTTCTATCAGCTTGAGGACTCCGCGGCTGATGCTGCCGAGCCCGATGGCCTGCGAGATCTCACCAACGTCTCCGGCAACGTGCGGTTCGAGAATGTCGGCTTCGAATTCGCCAATTCGGGGCAGGGCGTCGATGACGTATCGTTCGAGGTCCAGGCCGGCCAGACGGTCGCCATTGTCGGCCCGACGGGCGCCGGCAAGACCACGCTCATCAACCTGCTGCAGCGCGTCTTTACGCCATCCAGCGGCCGCATCCTGATCGACGGCGTCGACACCCGCACCGTGACCCGCAAATCGCTGCGCCACTCGATCGCCACCGTGTTCCAGGATGCAGGCCTGCTCAACCGCTCGATCGAGGACAACATCCGCGTCGGCCGGGCCGAGGCGACCTATGACGAGGTGCATGCCGCCGCCAATGCCGCCGCCGCACAGGATTTCATCCTGTCGAAGAGCAACGGCTACGACACGGTCGTCGGCGAGCGTGGCGGTCAGCTTTCGGGCGGCGAGCGCCAGCGCATCGCCATCGCCCGCGCCGTGCTGAAGGATGCACCGATCCTGGTGCTCGACGAGGCGACCAGCGCGCTCGATGTCGAGACCGAGGACCGCGTCAAGGAGGCGATAGACGAATTGCGGCGCAGCCGCACCACCTTCATCATCGCCCACCGCCTGACCACCGTTCGCGACGCCGATCTGGTCGTGTTCATGGACAGGGGCAGGGTGATCGAGATGGGTGGTTTCGCCGAACTGTCGATCCGCAACGGCCGCTTTGCCAGCCTGCTGCGTGCCGGTGGCCTGCTCAACGACGAGGAGGTTCGCCGCCTCAGCCGCACCGTCCAGCAGCAGCAAGACGAGGCCGCCTGAGCGAACTGGCTTCGGGTTATACCCGGGCCGCATTCTACCTGACCTGCGACACAGGCACTCGATTGCCGCCAGGGCGCCGCCGGTCTATGTAGAGCCGCATGAGCGATACGAGTTCACGCTTCACCAGCTGGATGGATCTTGCCAACCCGACGCGCTTCGTCGGGCTGGCTGACAAGGTCGTGCCATGGCTGGCGGTCATCGCCACGCTCACTCTCGCCGCCGGGCTCTATATGAGCTTCACGGCGCCGGAAGACTTCCAGCAAGGCATCACCGTGCGCATCATGTACATCCATGTGCCTTTCGCCTGGCTCGCCATGATGTGCTACACGCTGATGGCTGTCTCGGCGCTGGGCACGCTGGTATGGCGTCACCCGCTGGCCGACGTCGCGCTCAAATCCGCGGCTCCCATCGGCGCCGTCTTCACCGCGCTGGCGCTGATCACCGGCTCGATCTGGGGCAAGCCGATGTGGGGCACCTGGTGGGTGTGGGACGCGCGGCTGACGTCGGTGTTCATCCTGTTCCTGATGTATCTCGGCATCATCGCGCTGACCCGGGCGCTCGACGATGCAGCGCGCGCCGCCTGGGCCGCCGCCATCATCACCCTGGTCGGCTTCATCAACATCCCGATCATCAAATTCTCGGTCGACTGGTGGAACACGCTGCATCAGCCGGCTTCGGTGTTCCGGCTCGGCGGGCCAACCATCGACCCCAGCCTGCTCTGGCCGTTGCTGGTGATGTCTGTCGGCTTCACCGTGCTGTTCTTCGCCCTGCATCTGATGGCAATGCGCACTGAGATCCGCCGCCGGCGGGTCATTTCCATGCGCCGCGTCGCGGCCAGACAGGCTAACTGACCCCGTCGAGTTCCGTCGCGCGCCCCCTCTGTCGCTCCGCGTATCGCTGTTCAGCCGGTGCGCCCGCGCGCTGCCACCGGCAGCGCTTCCAGCACCTGTTCGCCTGATATCAGATGCACCTGGTCGAACAGGTTGGTGACGACGCAGCAATGGTCGGGCACGATGCGCACGCGCTCGCCGATACGCAGCTTTGCATAGCCCGATAGCGTGACGTTGCCATGCTCCTCGCTGAGGCCGGTGACCCGCGCGCCCGCAACGCCGAGCAATTCGCCGAAATCGGCGAGCCCGAGCGTGTCGCTGGACAGGGCCTTGCTGCCGGCATCGAGGATGGCGCGCGTCGGCGTCGGGTGGCTGACCACCGTCGACAGCACCGTCAGCGCGCAATCGTCGAGGTTGCCGACGCCTTTGGCGACCTGGTAGCGGTCGAGATAGATGTAGGTGCCGGGGCGGTATTCGGTGACGACGGAATCCTCGCCGGAGCGCCACATATCCGGCGTGCCACCGCTGGAGATGCGTTCGCAGGCAAGACCGGACGTGGCGAGCGCCTGCTTGGCACCGGCAAGCCAGGCCTCGGCCTCGGCGGCGCGGCCGGCGGCCGGATAGGTCATCAGCCCACCGAATTTGAGCCCCTTGGCCTTGTCGATCTGCCTGGCCAGCGCCACAGCCTCGTCGGCCGACTGGACGCCGCAGCGGCCCATGCCGGTGTCGCATTCGACCAGCACCGGCAAGGGGTGGCCGGCATCGGTGAAGGTGGCGGCCAATCCTTCGAGCGTTTCCATGCTGTCTGATGTCACCGACAGCGTCACCCGGCGGTGCAGCGCCAGCAAACGTTCAAGCTTGGCTCTGCCAAGGATGTTGTAGGGCAGAAAAATATCGGCAAGGCCGGCATCGGCCATCACCTCTGCTTCGCCGATCTTCTGGCAGGTGATGCCGACGGCGCCGGCTGCGACCTGCTTCTTCGCCCAGTAAGGCAGCTTGTGGGTCTTGATGTGCGGCCTGAGGTTCAGCCCATGGCTGTCGGCATGGGCCTGCGCCCGCGCGATGTTGGCTTCGGCGCGGCCGGCATCGATGAGGATCGCCGGCGTATCGAGGTCGTCTATGCTGCGCATGGAATTTCACCCAGGGAATTTGCTGGACTTATGGCCCTGATCGGACCGGATGTCATGAGGCCAGCACGCAGTTTACGTCGACACCGGATCGGTGTTCGGTTATGCGCTGTGAGCACCGCCTGAAGAAGGGATCATGATCATGAAACGCTCCACCATCAACGACATCATCCGCGACGCCGACGCCTTCATCCGCTCGTTCGGCTACATCATGCCGCCCTTCGCCTACTGGTCACCGGAGGAGATGAAGGCGCGCAAGGCTGACTCTGCGGCCATTTTCACCTCGCGCCTCGGCTGGGACATCACCGATTACGGCCAGGAGAAGTTCGACGAGCTCGGCCTGTTCCTGTTCACCGTGCGCAACGGCGTCTACGCGGACATGAAGAAGGGCATGGGCATGCTCTATGCCGAGAAGATCATGATCTCGCGCAAGGACCAGCTGTCGCCGATGCACCGCCACAACATCAAGGCGGAGGACATCATCAACCGTGGTGGCGGCAAGCTGGTGCTCGAACTGTTCATGCACGATCGCGACGGCGGTATCGATCCGCGGGCCGAAGTGTCGGTGCCGGTCGACGGAACCATCCACAGACTGCCGGCGGGCGGGCTGCTGAAGCTCGATCCGGGCCAGAGCGTCACCCTGATGCCGGGCGTCTGGCATGCCTTCTGGGCCGAGGGCAAGGATGTGCTGATCGGCGAGGTTTCGACCGTCAATGACGATGTCACCGACAATGTCTTCCGCGAGCCGATCGGCCGCTTCTCAAACATCGACGAGGATGTCGCGCCGCTGCACCTTTTGGTGTCCGACTATGAGAAGTGGGTGGGGTAGCACATCTACCGCTGGTGCTTGTCGGCCTTGCGGGTGCCAAGCAGCAGCTTTCGTTCGAGATGCGCCCTGAGATCTCCGTAGTACGCGGTAAGGAACGCGCGGGCATCAAGGGGAGGCGACGCGCCGATCTTGCGCCCGATCGTCTCGGCCACCGCCCGCAGCGCGACATAGTCGTCGCGGCGCAGCACCTCCTCAAGCTTGTGCAGTTCGGCAATGCCGTAGGCATCGAGCTGGGCGTGGCTGAAATGAACGGCGCTGGCTACCGGATCCTGCCGCGCCGACAGATCTTCCATCAGCTTGCGCTTCGGCGCCTCGACCACCCATGTTCCCGCCAGCAGGTCGCCGATCCGCATGCGGTCCCGGTTGAAGAGCGGGAACAAGGCAAACAGCAGCGTCCATACCAGCCCAAAGATCGTCGTCAGCGTGTCGGCGATCCCCATTCCGCTGCGCCCGGCGAGCATCGACAGCGGCAGAAAGACCTCGATCTCGCGCATCAGATTGCGGGCGATGACCTGGTCGATCGACAGGCCGGCCCCGGTGCGCGATGCTACCCTGATGCCAACGATCCGCTTGCCGGGCGTCGCCGCGCGCCGGCCGGCTTCGAAGGCGATGAAATAGACGTTGCGCAGAAAAAAGATCAGGATGATCCAGACGACGAAGAGCGGCTGCGCTTGGTCGTAGCCGAGGCCGCCCAGCCCGAACAGCGCGACGATCGTTATCACGATCGCAGCCGTGCCGATGATCACCACATCGAGCAGGAAGGCGGAAGCCCGCGTCCCGGCGTCGGCCAGCTTTATCCTGAGATCGACGCCTTCGGGGGTGATCAGCGACCGTATTGTCTCGACGGCAGGGCGGCTAGCGGTTGCCATGTCGCACCGCCTGGAACAGGTAGAAATAGACGATCCACAGCGTCAGCATGCCGCCGCCAATGGCATAGCGCGCGATATCGCTGGTGATCGTCTGCCTGCCGATGCCTTCGAGCAGTCCGGCAAACAGCAGCATCACCGTGACGCCGACCATGGCGGTCGCCGCCACGCGTCCGGCATGGGCCGCCGCCGTCATGCGGGTCAATTCGCCGGGAAAGGCGATGCGTGTGCCGATGCGCATGCCGGCTGCACCCGCCAGCGCGATCGCGAACAGTTCGGTGGTGCCGTGAATTGCCAGCCATCCGCCAAGCCCGAAACCAAGGCCCTTGGCCAAGTATATCTGGAACATGGCGCCGATGATGCAGCCGTTCAGGAGCATCAGCAAAACAGTCGGCACGGCGAACGCAAAGCCGAGGGCGAAGGCCAGGATTGCGACCTGGACGTTGTGCGTGAACAGATAGGCGGCAAAGCCCGACAGAAAGCTGTCGCCGCCTTCATAGAGCACGCGTCGCAGCACTTCTGTCGGCGCGTCCGGGTTGCGGCCGCCGGCCAGGCTCGAGGGGATGATCGCGTCGAACCAGCCCTTGTCGGACGCCACCAGCCAGAAACCGGCGCCGATGCCGATCACCATCAGCGCAAGCGACACCAGCGTCTCGCGCCACAAATCGCGAATGGCAGCGGGCCAGTCATGCAGGAAGAAATCGGCGATGCGCTGCCTCAAGCTTCGGCGTGCCCCGTAGAGATAGAAATAGCCCCGCAGCGACAGGGATTCGAGATAGGCGACCAACGCATTGTCGAGCGATGTCGCTCTCGCCACCGACAGCGAGGACAAGGCCGATCGGTAGAGCAGCGGCAGCGACAGCAGCTCTTCTTCCGACAGTGTTCGCGGCGCGCGCTTCTCGACACGAGCGAGCAGCGCCTCGAATGCCTTCCAGTCGGCCTCGCGCTCCAGACGGAAGCTGGCCAGCGACTGGCGCACGACATTGCCGTTTGCCGGCGCGGTCACAACAGATCCTCGCGTTTGAGCTGCAGATAGCGTTCGACCAGCGCCGGCCCCAGCCGTTGGTGGTCGGCCTCGATCACATGCGCGCCGAGCAGCCGCAGCCGGCCGATGACGACCTGTCTTTCGCGCAGCAACCCGCCGGCGACGACGGCACGGGCGATGCTCTCGCCGGACCGGGGCGGCATGTCGGCCAAGGTCTCCAGCTCGATATCCTTCATCATCATGAACAGCACCAGATGACGCTCGGTGAGTCGCCCGACGGTGCGCAGCATCAATTCCGCGCTGATCGGATCGACGAAATCCGTGAAGATGATCACCAGCGAGCGTCGGTCCAGACGCGCCGCAAGCGTCGTCAGCGCCAGGGTGAAATTGGTCTCCTCGCTGGAATAGTCGATCTCCGCCGCCCGCTTCTGGATCATGGCAAAGCTGGCGGAGCCGCGCACCGCGCCGCTGGAGACGCGCGGCCGCGCATCGAAGCCGAACAGCGAGACCATGTCGCCCCCCTTCAGAGCGATGAACGCCGTCAGCAATGCGGCCGTCACCGCCCGGTCCACCTTCGGCATGCCGTCGACCGGCTCGCACATCAGCCGTCCGCTGTCGATGGCCAGCACGATGTTGTTGTTTTCCTCGGTGCGGAACTCGCGCGCCAGAAGCTTGCCGTGACGGGCGCTGCGCTTCCAGTCGATCATCCGCCGGCCCATGCCGGGTTGGTAATCCTTGAGCGCCTCGAACTCGCGGCCCTGGCCGGCCCGGCGCTGCGCATGGCCGTCCGGCAGCGCCTCGCGCTGCAGCAGCGTGATTGCCTCGTCGCGGGCGCTGCTGACATCGGGCAACACCGCAACCTTGCTGTCCATCGGCAGGATGACCTGGTTCCAGACCAGTCCGAACGGCCCGCGCCAGCGTACCCACAAGCGGTCGAAGCCGGCGATGCCGCGCCGCAGCGCCTGAAAGCGAAGGTCGAGCGATCCGCCACCGGCGGCCGGGGTCAAGGCTCCACCGGTGCCGCCCATCGGCGCCAGGCGCGCATCATGGCCGACGCGCGCCTCCACCGCGCGCTGCCGGCCGGAAAAACGGGCCGCGACATGGACGGTGAATTGACCGCCGACGCTGACCTGCGGCGGCGCGTGCAGGCTGGCGCTCAGCGATGCCCGCCCGCGTCCTGCCGCGGCGTCCACCGCCAGGAAGGCCAGCAGCGTGCAGATCCATAGCAATCCGAGATACCACAGCGACGGCAGTGCCAGTGCGACCAGGAAGGCCGGCACCGCGCCTGCCGCCGCCGTCCACACCGCTCGGCCGCTTGGATAGATCAACGGGGGGCTTCCGTCTGCTCGACCAGGTCGGAGACGATCTGTTCGACGAGGCGCCCGTCGATCTGCGCGGCCGGCGAAAGGATGACGCGATGGCGCAGCGCCGGCACCGCCAGCGCCTTGACGTCGTCGGGGATCACATAAGCGCGTCCGTCAAGCGCTGCCCGGGCGCGTGCCGCCCGTGCCAGCATGGCGCCCGCGCGGGGACTGGCACCAACCTCCAGATCGGGACTATCGCGCGTGGCGCGCACCAGCGTCGCGATATAGCCGACGACGTCTTCGACAAGGGTGACGGAGCCGACGGTTGCCAGCGCCGCTTCCAGTGTCTTCCGGTCCGCCTGCGCCTTGATGCCGTACTGCGCGATGTCGTGCGAGGCGGAGCCGCCACCATGATGGACGATGATGGCCCGTTCCTCGTGCGCGTCGGGGTAGCTGACCCTGTGCTTGAACAGGAAGCGGTCGAGCTGTGCCTCGGGCAGCGGATAGACACCTTGGTGCTCGATCGGATTCTGGGTGGCGACCACCATGAAGTTGCTGCCCAGCGCGTGCGTCGTGCCGTCGAAGGTCACCGCATGCTCCTGCATCGCCTCCAGAAGTGCTGCCTGTGTCTTGGGTGGCGTGCGGTTGATTTCGTCGGCAAGCAAAAGGTCGCAGAAGATCGGTCCGCGGGTCAGCGTGAACTGTCCGGTCTGGAAATTGTAGATGTTGGATCCGACGATATCGCCGGGCATCAGGTCCGGCGTGAACTGGATGCGCCCGTAGGCGACGCCCAGGGCCTGGGCGAAGCAGCGCGCGGTCATCGTCTTGGCGGTGCCCGGAGGACCTTCCAGCAGGATATGCCCGCCTGCGAACAACGCCGTCAGCATCAGGTCCACCGTGTCGTGTTGCCCGGTGATCGCCTTGGCCACTTCTTCCCTGATCCGTGTCGCCAGGGCCTTCACATCATCGACGTTCACCGAGCCTCCTTGCCGTCCAAGCGTGCAGCCGCTCGGCCGCCTCGCGCATTTGTGTCAGGTTTTTCGCGACGGCGGCCGCTTGCGACCTGGCAGTGAATCCGTCGGTTTCGTCCTTATCGCGGGAATCGAGCCAGCGGTCGAGCGCTTCCCCCTGCAGCCCGTGCGGCGCGCCCAGCAATGCGCCGGCGCGCACCCGCATCAGGGCCGCGTAGCGGTCTCCCAGTTCCCCCAGCCGCCCGGCGCGCCGCAGCAGCATCGCCGTCGTATCGACCAGCGCGCGCTTGCCGAAGGCGATGGCGCGCAAATCGGCACGCGGCGGGCCGAAACGGCCGAGACCATGCAGGAAAGCCAGCGCCGCCGCCGCCAGGATCGAAAGGGTCAGCGCCAGAAAAGGCGGCTCGACCAGAAGCTTGGCGAGGTCATATTTGCGCCCGGCGCCATGCAGCGTCAGATCGAACATGACCGGGCCCTCCTGCAGCGAGGCAATCAGGTCGAGCACAGCTGTCGCCTTGGCGGGATCCTTGAGCCCGGCATTGTTGATCAGATCGGGGTCTGTCAGGATGTAGAACGGCTTGTCCGGAATTTCGGTGACAACGGCCTTGCCATTGCCTGCAGCTACGATCGGGTGATCGTCGGCAACCCACTGCAATTCGTCGGGCGCGGCAACCATATTGCCTTCGATGTCGAGTTGCTGCACCGTGCTTTTGCCGATGCCGAGCTTCGCCTTGGCGATCCGGCCAAGCCAGTCGTTGACCACCGAATCGGGCAGCCGCTCGATCTTCATCTCCCATCCCTCGTGCTCCTGCAGCGGCAAGGTCTGCCATTTGGGCAGCACGAAGAGTGTGGGCAGGTCTTCCCGAAGTTCGAGGATATGGTCGAGCGCTTCCGGGTCGCTCTCGGGCGAAATGGTGACGATCAGCAACGCATAGTGGGCCATGTCGCTTTCGCTGCGTGCCATGGACGGCGAATTGCCGGTCAACCGTAGCCATTTCACCAGCCCTGCATAACCAGTGCCGCCGCTGGATAGCGGCGTCGCGCCGCCATTGCTGGGTTGTCGGAAGTCGGGGGCATAGGTGGACAGCAGGAAGAAACCTGCCGCCGCAAACAGGCTGGCGAAAACACCCCAGAACAACGTTCTTCGATTGAACGGTTCCTGCTCTGCTGTCTCGACCGTCGCAGCGCTCACGTCCAGGCATCCTGGAAAACGAACTGCTCATAGGCGCCGCGTGCTTCGCGCCAGCCTTCGGCGCCGACCGGCCGGCGCGCGAACAGCGCGGCCTCGACGATGCGCGCGATCTGGGTGAACGCATGGCGCGCCCGCGCCGGAATGGAGGGCGCGGCGGCGATGTCGCGCGCCGTCAGCGATGGACGCAGAAAGTCGGGCAGCCGGCCGGCAATGTCGGCGACGCTGCGACGAAGCAACAGGTGCACAGCCTCGTCATACTGGCCCCGTGCCGCCAGCGCATCGGCTTCCGACAACAGGATCTGCGCGGCGCCGGCGTCGGGACGCCATGTCTCTTCCGCCACGGCTGCGCTCTTTGCGCGCTGCCAGGGCAGCCGCCAGGCGATACCTTTCATCTCGAGGAAGATCAGCAGCAGGATGATCGCTGCCCCCGTGATCACCGCCCCCCAGAACAGGTAGATCATGTAGGGACCGAGCCACGACAGCATGTCGAGCAGCGGCTTCAGCCAATCGGGTGGCGTGGGCGGCACATAGGCCGGGAGATCGAACTGGATCGAATCATCGGCGAGCAGTTGCTTGTGCATCCTGGCCAGCCACTCGGCTCCCGCAGCGTCTGGCTGTGCAGCTGTCACCCACTCCCCCTGCAACCTGCGGTTCGACATCGACACTGGCAATACAGCAAGAAAATTGCAAGTGGACTGGACGGCAGACATCAACGTTGGCAGATTTACTATCGGGATTCTAGCGGGCATGCCGCGATGAGCACGGGGGACGCATCATGACTTCAACAACGCTGGAACGGTCTGAGAAATTCCAGATTGGCAGGGTGTTCAACAACAGCTTCGCGGTCATCAGCCGCAATATTGGTCTGTGCCTGGGGTTGGCGCTGCTGTTTTCAGGCCTACCTGCGTTTGTTCTTCAGCTTTGGAATCAGGCACACATGGAGAGCATACTCGCCGACCCGAATGCCATCGCCCTTGCCGATTCCAACACCGTGTTTCGCGATTCTTTGATCTCGTTTGCAGTCGCGATCATATATTTTGTCCTGTCGCTATTGCTGCAGTCGGCCCTTGTCAGGGCAACGATCGAAGACCTCAACGGCAAACGACCGGCCATTGGCGACTGCCTTCGGATAGCGCTCCGCTGTTTGCTGCCAACCCTGGGGATCGGCTTGCTCGTCGCCTTGGGCTCGGGCCTGGCTGCAATAGCGCTGCTGGTCCCGGGTATCATCTTGTGGCTCGGCTGGTCGGTGGCTGTGCCGGTTCTGGTGCAGGAGCGGCGCGGCGTGTTCGGCTCCATGTCGCGCAGCCGTGTCCTGACCAAGGGAAGCCGCTGGGCGCTGTTCGGTCTTTTCCTGATCCTGATCGTCCTCGCCTCGGTCATCCAGTGGGCGATGGCGGTGGCCGTTCTCCTGTTTGGCGGAATTGTCGCTGCTGTCGTGGCCGGCCTTGTGTCAGCGGTATCGTCGACAGTGCTGTCGATTGCAACGGCGGTCAGCTACGTCGAACTCCGTCAGGTCAAGGAAGGCACGAGCGTCGACGAACTGGCGGAGATCTTTTCGTAGGAAAGCTCGCGCCACGGCGCGGCATCGAGACCGGCCTGAACATCGTGCCGCTCTCGACGCAACCCTTAGTGACAGCAGCTTTGCGCCGATTGCACGCTCGTCCGACACAAGCAGGACGAGGTGATCGGCACGTCCGTCCTGGCCAGCGCCGTGGCGAGCCTGGCCTGCAGCGCGGGCAACTCGTCGACCTCGCTGCGGCGTTTCAGACACTCCACCAGACCGTGCAGCGCCCAGACGTTGTTCGGATGCTGGGCGCAGCGTTGCACCTTGCCGCTCAGGCCCAGATCGTCGCGATAGACCTGCTCGGCTTCTTGCGCGTGGCCCTGATCGAGCAGCAGCGCAGCCAGCGCATGCCGCGGCGGGTGCATCCAGGCCCACGGCTCGGTGTAGGAGAGATTGTCGTCAAGCTCGACCGCCTGTCGCAGATGGTCGTAGGCCTCGTCGTGCCGGCCCTGGTGATAGGCGAGCTCACCGTCGAGCAGGGCAGCACCGACGGCGAGCGAGGACCGGGTCGGGTTGCTGAGGAAGCGCCGTTCGGGCGGGATGCGGCTCATATGCTGATGGAAACGATCGCGCTCGCGTTCGGCCGCCGCAAACTCACGCAGTGTGGCATGCGCGACCCCCTTGGCGTAGTGCTGCATGGCCGTCGTCAGCACATAGAGTTCGGGCTCGCCCACCATCGGTTCGTCGATGATCTCTTGCCAGCGGCCGAAGCGCACCAGCACATGCGATTTCATTGCGTGATAGCCTTCCACCGTCTGGGTGAGTTTCGGCCGGTCGGGGATGCTGACGATACTGCGCGTCACCAGGCTGCGCACCTTGTCGGCCGCCCACAGCGCCGGCCGGTACTGGCCGAGTAGCATGCAGGTAAACATCATGAGATGCAGGTCGTGGCAGCAGCCGAGCAGGTAGTAGGTCGTCTCGTCGGAATAGGCGAGATAGAGGTCGTTGGCGCGCACGGCCTTTTCGCTGGCCAGCTTCGCCTTCTCGTATTCGCCGCACAGCACGTAGATGTGCCCCGGCATATGGTTCATGTGGCCGGCATCCGGGCACATGGCGCCGAGCAGATCGGCCGAGCGCATGCCGCGTTCGGGCTGGGTGGACATCTCGAGGAGATGGATGTGCAAATGCACGATCGCCGGATGCTGTGCGATGCCAGCCTCGTCGGCGAGCCGGATTGACCGCTCGCAGACCTCCAGCGCCTCGAGCACGTCCGAATTTGGTGCGGGCTTGCCGGTCTTGAGGTCCCAAAGGCGCCGTACGGTGCGCATCATCAGCGCTTCGACAAACAGCGCCATCACGTCATGATCGTCGGGAAAGCTTTCGTAGACGCGCCGCATCTCGGCGGCATAGGCGTCGTCCCATGTCTCGAACTCGGACGGCGTCACGCCATGCGGCTCCTGGAAGCGGCGGGCCAGAGCCTCGATCAGCCGTCGTTCCACCGCGCTGGCGCGACCGGCGTTCGAGAGTGCGAGCTGGACACGTTCGAAGCAGCGCCTGGCCGCCCGGTTCGCCTCGTCCTTGCCGTGTTCCTTCCAGGTCAGATTGTAGAAAGGGCCAGCGGCATAGGCGATGCCCCAATGCACGAAGGCGCAGTCAGGGTCTGTCTCCAGCGCCTTCTCGAAACACTTGATGCCTTCCTCATGATTGAAGCCGTAGCACCAGTTGAGGCCGATATCGAACCAGCGCTGGGCCTCCGCCGAGCGTGTGGAAATGGGACGCTGGTAGGTGCCGAGGTTAAAGCGATCCATTTCTTCTCACGCAAGTCTTGGCCAGCTGGCGAGCCGAACCGGATTGACAGGCCCAATCGGAGCCTCGAAGTGTGTATAACAATCAGCCGGCGAGGCGACGTTAACGACAGCACCGCAGAATCGTGCTAGAAAGCCTGTCAAATGTTCTCTATATGTTCTCATTCGTTCTGACCTAGGGCACCTAAGCGAATGATCACTTTTCTTGAAAGCAGTGTGTTTGAATCTCCCGCACAGACGCTGGTCAACACCGTTAATACGGTGGGCGTCATGGGTAAAGGAATCGCGAAGGAGTTCAAAAGCAGATACCCGCGAATGTTCCGAGAGTATCGCGACCTGTGCGAATCGCGAACATTTCAGGTCGGTAACCTCCATCTCTGGCGTTCCGACACGCGATGGGTATTGAATTTTCCGACTAAAACCACGTGGAAATTGCCTTCGAAGCGGTCTGCAAAAATTCGTCGGCACCTATAAGGATCTAGGGATCACCTCGGTTTCATTTCCACCCCTCGGATGCGGAAATGGTAACTTAAATTGGGAAGACGTTCGTCCTGTGATGGAGCACCATCTGGCTCGAGTGAGTATCCCTGTGTACATCCATGACATACAAGTTGCCTCAGATTTCGTAGCGGAGCATAAGGAGCCAGCAAGGGTTCCTGAGGACTTTGCGGCGTTCTCTGACGATCTTAGGAAGCTGGCCAAGGGCCACATCAAGCCTCATGGGTCAGATTGCGGGAGCGGATTCTCTCAATAGATGGTTTCTCGGATCCTTCCGTTTTTGGCAGACTCTGCTGCGGGCGGTGCCGCTTCCGTGTTAAGGCCTTATTCACTATGAGCGTTTGGAAAAAGCAAATAGCCTACATCGTGCTGATAGGACTGATAGGCTATACGATTGGTATCTCGGTATTAGCTATGACAACCGGGGAAATTCGTGATAGATTTAGCTTCGTTAAGTACTCAGAATCTCCACTTGGATTTATTTTTTCTCTAGCCGGAACAGTTATATTCTCCCTAGTTTTAATTTTTATTCTTTATCTATTATATAATCACGAGCGCTATATAATTTCTATTTCAAATCGCATCTGGAAGAACTATAAGAAATTGACTGGGACTCGGCCGTGGCGATAATTTCTTGGTGGCTAGCTTGGTAGACGTCATTGATTGGGATGGCGATTGCCGTCGAGTTATCACAATCGCGCGGTTCGTTCGGGCTTGGCAAGTGGGGAGTGGGCGGACATGACACCAGAAGAACAAGCAGAATCAGCTCAGCTGTCGAATCTTCCGGGACGAAACGCTGCCAACAGCGGATTGGGCGTACCGCTGACGATCTCTTCGGCCAGCAATTCTCCTGCGACAAGGCCGAGCGTCGCTCCACTATGGCTGAAGATGATGTGATAGCCCGGGATGCCGGTCAATTGGCCGATCACCGGCTCGCCATCCGCTGGAATGGGTTTTGGTCCCGTGTGATAGCTCTCCAGGACGAGCGTCGGGTTTCCATCGAGGACCTTTGAGGCTTCATCGAGTAATCCTGCAATTGTCGATGGCTTTGCCTCGTAGGCACCATCGTCGCGCACGATGACTTCATCTTCGGACCAGCCGGAGTCGAGCGCGAAGGCACCGTTTGGCGTCGGTCGGATGGCGATACGCGGCGTGTTGAGCACGGCGCGAAGCGGGTGCTGGAGCGGCTTGGTGACAACGAGCAGCGCACGTGTCGTGCCATCACCTATGCGCTTGCCCACTTTCGCCGCCATGCCCGGCACTGCCGAGCCCGTCGCAACCACAACGGCATCGGCATTGACGACCTGGCCGCTGGCGGTCTTCACGCCGCTGGCGCGGCCGTTTGCAAGAACGACATCGGCACGGCCGGCATCGGTGATGACACGGCCACCGCGCGCGAGAAATTCCGTCTGGAGCAGATCGATGAGCGATGGCAGATCGACCCACCCTTCGCCGGGATTGAAGATTGCGCCTTGGGGCGAAACGGCTCTCGCGTCGACGCCCGGCGTGATGGCGGCGATATCGTCGGGCGCGAGCAGCCGCGTCTCATAGCCGATCGCCTGTTCATGGCGGAACATCTGCGGGATCTGGTTGGAAGCATTGTCGGCATCCCAGGTGAGGCCGCCATCGAAGCGCAGCCAGGCACCGCTGTCGTGCCCGGCCGCGAGCGTCCTATAGCGGTCAAGGCCCTGCATGCGGAGCCTGTGATACGCGGCCGAACGCTTTCGCGCGGAATTGAGCCAGGCAAGCGAGCGCGACGATGCGCCATTGGCGACCGGCCCGTCATTGATGACTGTCGTCTCCACGCCGAGGCGGGCGAGATGGACGGCAGAGGAGATGCCGAAGATACCACCGCCGACGACGACGACCTTGAGGGCGGAATTATGGGTCATGAATGCAGCTTTCAGTGATCAGATGATTGGTTTTTCGGGCTCTGCCGGCTCAAGCGCGGCGGCATCGTTCATAGGACTTCGGCGAGGAATTGCTTGAGCCGCGGGCTCTGAGGTCTGTCGAATATCTCCGCCGGCGGGCCGACCTCGACGATGCGGCCCTCATCCATGAAGGCGACCTGATCTGCGACCCTGCGGGCAAACCCCATCTCATGGGTGACGACGATCATCGTCATGCCGCGCCGGCCGAGATCGGCCATGAGGTTGAGAACGCCCTTGACGAGTTCTGGATCGAGCGCGCTCGTCACCTCATCGAAGAGGATGACCTCGGGGTCCATCGCCAGCGCGCGTGCAATCGCCACGCGCTGCTGCTGGCCGCCCGAAAGACGGCTCGGCCGGTAGTCCTTTCGTGCGGCGAGTCCCACTTCGGCAAGGCGCGCTTCCGCTTGGCGCCTGGCCTGGCTTTTCGCCATGCCCTTGATCTCGGTGAGGGCGAGCATGACGTTCTCGAGCGCCGTATGGTTCGGGAACAAATTGAAATGCTGAAAGACCATGCCGACGCGCCGGCGCAGCGTCTCCGGTCTCATCGCCAGGGTGCTTTCGCCGTCGAGCAGCACGTCGCCGGCCTTCGGCTCGACCAGCCGGTTGAGGCAGCGCAGCAGCGTCGACTTGCCGGAGCCAGACGGTCCGATGACGCAGGTGACCGTCCCCGGCTCGACCTTGAGCCTGATCTGCTTGAGGACCTGCAGATCGCCATAGGCCATGTCGAGATCGCGGACGTCCAGGCTGCCGGCCTTGAAAGCCGGCGCTGCGGCGGTCCCGTCGGACGTCGCAGTGGCTTCGCCCGTCGTGTTCTCCAGTTCGCCGACCTCGACGAGGCCGCTGACGACGCCGCCAGATTTCTGTTTGCCGAGCCGCAAGCCATTGTCGATGTGGTTGACCACATGGGTCAGCGGCACCGTGATGATCAGGTAGAACATGCCGGCCAAGAGCAGCGGCGACAGATTGCCGGTGACAACCGCCTGGTCCTGTCCAATGCGGAAAATCTCGCGTTCGGAGGCAAGCAGGCCAAGAAAGTAGACGAGGCTGGAATCCTTGACGTTGCCGATGAACTGATTGACCAGGGCGGGAAGCACGCGGCGCACGCCTTGCGGGATCACGATCAGGCGCATGCCCTGGCCATAGCTCATGCTGAGCGCCCGGCACGCTTCCATCTGACCGGTTTCGATACTCTGGATGCCAGAGCGAAAGATCTCGCCAATATAGGCGCTGGCGATGAGGCTGAGGGCGAGGATGCCGAGCGGGTAGGGGGAGGGACCAAAGATGTCCCGGCCGATGCGCGCAAATCCCTGGCCGATCAGCAGGATGGTAAGAATGGCCGGCAGCCCGCGGAAGATGTCGGTGTAGATCCGCGCCGGGATCCGCAGCCAGGCGGAGCGCGAGATGCCCATCACCGCAAGGATCATGCCGAAGAAGATGCCGAGCACGGTCGAGGCAGCCGCGAGGATCAGGGTATTCTTCAAGCCGACCGTAAGCAGCGCGGGCAGGACCGATGCCATCGCGTCCCAGTCGAAAAAGCTGCGTTGAAGGTTCTCAAGCCAATTCATTTGCCAACCTTGTCCGGCGCGACGGCGGAACCGCCCGCGCGGTTCTCTTCATCTGCCAATGCATATTGCCAAAGAGGCCGCCGGCACGAATGCCGGCGGCCTAGTGCAGGTCAGTTCTGCTTGGGAAGATACTGCTCCGGCATCGGCGATCCGGGGAACCACTTCTGGTAGAGGTCCCTCCAGGTGCCGTCTTGCATCGCCTCGTGAATGCCCTTGTCGAGCGCTTCACGGAATGCGTCGTTGCCCTTGCGAATGACGAAGCCGGCCGGTGCGTCGAAGGAGGGGATGTTTATCGCGATCTTCAACGCCGGATAGCGCTCGCCATATTGCTTCGCCGCCTCGTAGTCGAGGAAGTGCGCGTCGACCGTGCCATTGTTGAGCGCGGCGATCGCGGAGTTGTTGTCCGGGAATTTCACAAGGTCGGTGTTCTTGAAGCTTTTCGCGGCATAGATTTCCTGCAACGTGCCCTGGACGACCCCGAGGCGTTTGCCGTCCAGCCCTTCGGCGCTGGTGATCTTGGCGTCAGCCGTCAGCACCGACAGATATCCGGCCAGGTAGCCGTCGGAGAAATCGACGTTCTTCTTTCGCTCGGCAGTCGTTCCGATGGCGGCGACCGCGACGTCGAAACGTTCATTGGCGACCGATGGCATGAGTGCCGAGAATTCCTGGCCGGTGAAGGTCACTTGATCGGCCTTGAATCCCATCCGGCTCACAACGTTGAGAAAGAACTCGATGTCGAAGCCGGTGAATTTCCCGTCCGTCGTCGCGAAGGCATACGGCTTGGCGTCGCCCATCGTGCCGACGCTGATGGTCTTGGCAGCGATCAGATTGTAGGGGTTGTCGCCGGCGGCCCATGCCTTGGGCAGGGACAGGGTAGCCAGCGCGACGGCGAGAATGATCGAGCTGATGCGCTGCCGCGGGCTCGAGGTGAAAAGGCCACTGATGCTCATTGTTGTTCTCCACTCTGAAGATCGGTCCGCGGGGGCTTTCACAACGGACACGCGCCAATTTTCGAAACGGCTTTCGGTACGGCGCTTACTAGCGCTCTTTTCTGTATGAGACCGGTCTCAAACTCGATTGAGACCGGTCTCTTGACATTTGTAGCCACAGGAATGACCATCCGTCAACGAATTCGGGAGCGATTTTTTCCACAATGAAACGTCCGCCCAAGGTCCCCTCCATCACCGTCAGCGACGTCGCCCGCCAGGCGAAGGTTTCGAAGGCGACGGCAGCACGCGTGCTGGGTGGGTATGGCCGGGTGAGCAAGACGGTGCGCACCGCCGTGCTCGAGGCTGCGAAGGCGCTCGACTATCGTCCGAACGAACTGGCACGCAGCATGACGACCGGACGCTCCGGCAGCATCGGCGTGGTCGTCGGCGACATCGAAAACCCGTTCTTCTCGCTGGCGGTGCGCGGCATCAGCGATGCGGCGCGCCTGTCGGGCATCAATGTCATTCTGGCCAATTCGGGCGAAGAGGTCGAAGCGGAGAAGAAGGCGATACGCGTCCTGCTGGCAAAGCAGGTTGATGGACTGATCGTCACGCCCGCCCAATCCGGAGACATCGCCCATCTCATGGAGATTTCCCGCTCCGCCTGTCCCCTGGCGTTGCTCGACCGCGCCTTGCCGGACCTCGATGTCGACACTGTCACGGTCGATGACCGGCACGCCGCCCTGCGCGCCACGCGCATCCTGACGCAGGCGGGGCACACCAGGATCGCCTATGTCACCGCTGCGGTGTTGTCGGGGGATTTTCGCGGCGACGCGTCGAGGATCAACACGTCCAGCGTGCGTGAGCGTATACTTGGCTTTCTCGATGCTTGCCGGGAAGTCGGCATAGAGGGAGCCGAGCGCAACATCCATTTCGGAACCGGACGGTCGGAAACATCGCGGGCCGCAATGCACGGGTTGTTCCAGAGCCCCGACCGGCCGACGGCGATTCTCGCATCCGATAGCGTTGTGGCGCTCGAGATATTCAAGGCGATCCGGGAATGCGGCCTGCGCATTCCGCAGGACATTTCACTGATCACCTTCCACGATGCCGACTGGACCAGCGTGACGACGCCTCCCATCACTGTCATCGACCAGCCGGTCTATGCACTCGGAAAATGTGTGGCGGAGCTGCTGATCCGCCGCCTGAAAGGCGATGACAGGCCGCCCGAAAGGATCATCCTGCCGACAACCATCATCGAGCGGATGTCGGTCGGACAGGCGCCAAACGTCATCAGGCAGGCCACTGCCTGACGCGCAATTCGTGGCCAAGGGGCCGATCGGACAGGTCAGGCGTCCAGCCAGACCTTCTCGAAATGCTGCTCGAGCGACTGGTGCTGCTCGCAGCCATGCACGCCCTTGCGGTAGGTGCGGTACACCGAGCGCCAGTAGGGCTGGATGATGATGCCGGAGTCGCGCAAATTCTGTTCGACCTTGGCCATGATCTCCTTGCGCGCCTTGGCGTCCGGCGTCGCCAGCGCCTTGTCAAGCAGTTCGTCGAACTCCTTGTTTGCATAGGCACTTTCGTTCCAGGCAGCACCCGATTTATACGCCAGCGCCAGCACCTGGACGCCCAGCGGCCGGCCGAGCCACTCGGTGCAGGAGAAGGGGTATTTGCTCCAGTCGTTCCAGAAGGTAGCGGCCGGCAGTACGGTGCGCTTGATCTTCAGCCCGGCCTCGCGCATCTGCGCGGCAATCGCATCGCCGGTGCTCTTCTGCCATTCGACGTCGACGGAGATGAGGTCGAATTCGTGGTCGGCCTTGCCGGCCTCGGTGAGCAGTTTCTTCGCTCCATCCACATCACGCTTGGCCGGGCCGATATCGGCATATTCGGGGTGCATGGGGCCGACATGGTGGTTGTCTGCAGGTTTGCCGCGACCGTCGATCCCGAGTTTCAGCACGGCTGAATTGTCGACGGAGAGTTGGGCGGCGCGGCGCACCTTGACGTCGTCATAGGGCGCATTGCCGACATTGAAGCGGGCTACAATGGTCGAGCCGGTGGCGATCTCGGAGTTTTCGAGCCCCATCTGCTCGGTCTGCGACACGGCATCGGAAGCGGTCTCGTGGTCGGTGTCGATCTCGCCGGATTCGAAGGCCGACAGCATGGCGTTGGGGTCAGAGCCGTAGTCGACCCATGTGATGCCGTCGAGATGGAACTCGCCCTTCCACCAAGGCTTGTCCTTGCGGCGTACCTCGGCGCTGGTCTCGGCGTCCCATTTCACCAGTTCGCAAGGGCCGGTGGTGATAGCCAGCGCCTTCATCGGGTCACCGTCGCCTTCGTAGCTGCGATGCATGATCAGCGCCGGATAATCGGCCATGCCGGCAATCAGCGAAATGTCGGGCTTCGGCAAATTAAGCTTGACGGTGAAGTCGTCGACCTTCTGGATGCCACCGTCGACCGGCTTCTTGGTTTCGGCATTGACCAGCGCGCCCATGCGCGCAGCGACCGAATTGCCGGCGACGGAAGCATCGCACCAACGCGTCAGATTGTGGATGACATCGTCGGCGTTGAACGTGTCGCCATTCGACCAGGTGATGCCCTTACGCACATGCAGCGTCAGCACTTTGGCATCGTCGCTGGTCTCCCAGCTTTCGAGTAGCCAGGGCTCGAAGGTGAAGTCGGTGTTCCAGCGCACCAGATACTCGTTGCAGTGGCGCGCGACATTGGACATCTCGACGCCGTCGAAGGTGCGGGGATCCTTGAAACCCTTGACGTTCATGGCGACGCGCAAGGTGCCGCCACGCTTCGGTTCCTCGGCTCTGGCCGGCGAGGGCGCAAGACCGCCGAGCGCCAGTGCGCCGGCGGCAGTAACGCCGAATGCGGCCATGGTGGCGAGATATTCGCGCCGGTTCATGCCGCCCTTTTTGAAATCATCGGCGATGGGCTTGGCCTTTGGGTGCAGTTTCCTGTCGGTCAGCATGAACTTCATCGTCGTTCCCTCCTTGCGGGCGCCCGGCCGATCACGTTTGCGGGGGAGGATGCGATCGTCGGAGCGCCCTTGGCCACATCAGATGATAGTGCGGGCCTAAGCGGCGAAATGTTCGCTTTTCCGCAGTTCTTGTGCGGTGCTCCGCAGTGGCAAACGTCAGGAACGGCGCGGAACGAAGCGGCCTCAGTACGGCCATTCGCCCCGGCCCAGCGCCGCAACCGCCGCGATGATGCGCGCGAAGGCTTCGGCGGCGGCTGGTACCGTGGTGCGGGCGCGCAGGAAACTGTGCACCAGCCGCGGCTCCTCGCACCACCTCGCTTTGCCGCCGGCGGCAACGATGCGGTCGCGATAGGCCTCGCCGTCCGAGGACAGCGGATCGCACTCGGCGGTGATGATGATCGTTGGCGGCAGGCCGGAGAAATCGCTGTCGCGCAGCGGCGAAAACGTCGGATCGTCCGGCGGCTGCGCCGGGCCTGACCTGATATCGCGATAGAACGCAATGTCGCGCAGCGCCAGCAGTGGCGCCTCGGCGTGCTCGACATAGGAGCCGGAGCTCTCGTCGCCGCCGAGGCCAGGATAGATCAGCACCTGGCCGACCGCAGCGCGAGGGTGTTGGCGCGTCCTCTGCGCAACCGCTGCTGCAAGGTTGCCGCCAGCACTCTCTCCACACAGAACGATCGGCAGGTCGCTTGTCACCGCTGCCCATTCGAACACCGCCAGGGCATCGTCGAAGGCGGCCGGATGCAGATGTTCCGGCGCCAGCCGGTAGTCGGCGGACACGACCGCAAAGCCGGTGCCGGCGCAGATTTCGGCGCAGATGTCGTCATGGCTGTCGAGCCCGCCAAGCACGAAGCCGCCGCCGTGGTAGTAGACCACGATGGCTTGCGGCGCCTTGCCGACCATCTCGTAGCGCCGGATGGGGATCGCATGGTCGCCCGCGGGAACCGTGCTGTCGTTGGTCTCGACGCCGGCCGGGGTGCCAGCGTGGAAGGCTCGGCACATCGCGTCATAGACGTCGCGCTGCTTGTCGATAGGCAGTTCGGCGATCTCAGGTGGATACCAGTCGTTGACGCGGTCGATATACGCCCACAGCGCCGGATCGAGCAGCCTGCCGTATTTGCCGCGCTTCGTCATCTGGTGGATCGTGCCCATCGCCATCCGCTCCGGGCGCGTCAAAGCCCGCTATAGAGCTCCGCCGCGTTTTCATAGGTGAAACGCAGCGGCACCGAGCCCTCGACCTGCCATGCGATGACCGTGTCGCCTGCCACTAGGCGGCAGGCGTCCAGGGTGTCGGTGACGGCGCCGCCATAAAGCCGGTTGGCAAGGTTGAGGATGGCGGTCTGGTGCATCGCTGCACTGCCGCTGCCGCAGGCATCCTTGACCAGAAGAACACGAAAGCCCAGCGCCACCGCATCCCTGACGGTGGCATCGATGCAGGCCTCGGTCCACACGCCGGCGACGACAAGCCATTCGATGCCGCGCGCCTTGATCTCATTGGCCGTCGGACCGGTGCGGAAGGCGCTGGCCTCGGCCTTTATCATGAAGGCCTCGCCCTCGGCCGGCGCGACCTCGCGGCAGATTTCCGTTAGCGGATCGCTCTTGTCGGAGAAGGCCGACTTGCCATCGGCGCCGACCGGATGAAAGGGCCGCTCCTGCTTGTCGAGATCGACGATATAGGCCCAGTGATAGAGCGGCACATGGTTGGCCCGCGCAGCCGCCTGCAGTCGCTGGACGTTGGCCAGGATACCGGCAAAACCTTCGACCAGATAGCGCGCGTCCTGCCGATGCTCCTCCTGGAGATCGATGAACACCGCGGCCACCTTGCCTCTGCTGATCGAGATCGGGCTCTTCATCAAAGCTGCCTGTCATGCAAGAAATTCGTCCTCGTAGGGAAAGCGCGACAGAAGCTCGGTGCCGGTCTCGGTGACCACGATCTCGTCCTCCAGCTTGACACCCTCGCGCCCGCCTTTCTCACCAATATAGCTTTCCACACTGACCACCATGCCGGGCACGATATGACCGTCGCGGCCGTAGGTCTCATAGTCCATGGCATGCGCAATGAACGGCGTCTCGCCATGCATGCCGACGCCGTGCATGACCGAGGTATAGCGCTGGTCGACGAAACGGTCCGGTATCTTCCACGCCTTTTCGGCGATCTCGCGAAATGCCATGCCCGGCCTGACGATCGAGATATTATGCTGAACCTGGTCGTGCGCCATGCGGTAGAGCGACTTCTGATAATCGGTCGGCTTGCCCGGCCCGCAGCGGAAGGTGCGCGAGAAGTCAGAATAATAGCCGTAGCAGCCGATCGTGTCGGTATCGAGCGCCAAAAGTTCGCCCGGCCTGATCTTGCGGCCGCTGGCCTCGTTGAACCATGGATTGGTGCGCTGTCCCGAGGTCAAGAGCCGGGTTTCGATGAACTCGCCGCCTTGCCGGATCACCTCGTGATACATGATGGCGAACAGCTCGTTTTCGGATACGCCGGGCTTGATCGCTTCGCGCACGGCATAGACGGCGGCTTCCGCACCAGCCATCGACACCTGCAGGCACTTGACCTCTTCCGGCGTCTTCACCGCGCGCACCGCCAGGATTTCGCCCTGGCAATCCCTGACCTCGCAGCCGCGCTTTTCCAGCGCCACCGCCTGCAGGTGGCCGCAGCGGTCGAGGCCGAGCTTCATCGAGCCGCCCCCATGCGTCTTCAGCAATTCGGTGATCTCGTCGGCGAAGGGACCAACGGTTTCGTCGTCGCGGCCCGAGACGGAGGACCACACCAGCCTGGAAGGCCGCGCCTCGTCGATCGTGTCGAGCACCATCGAGACATGGTAGCTCTGCGGATATTCGAACAGCACGATCGGCCCTGACGTCGGGATGAAGAAGTAGCGCGTTGAGTTGCGCAGGAAATAGCCGAACATGTTGCGCGAGCCGGTTGCGTAGCGCTGGTTGTAGGGGTCGAACAACACGACGCCGCCATAGCCGGCCTCGCGCATCCAGGCGCGCAGCTTGGCCAGCCGCCCCTTGCGCAGCGCATCCGCATCGATGAAGGACGGCTCGGTATCGGACAGCCACATGCCGCCGGCCGGGTCCGCCGTGGCCGGGTGGCGCATGCGGTCTTTGAAGTCCACATCTTCGGTGCTGTCGGGGTCGAATACGACGATGCTCATGGGTGCCTCCTGAAGCGGCGAAGATGCGCCATGCTTGGTGCGAGGGCTGTGCGGAATACCGCAAATGTTGTGCAGGATGCCGCTGACCTAATGCCTCCGCGCCACCTTCGGCGCGTGCCCATGCTCCTCGCGAAAAGCCCGGGCAAAGCTCGACATCGAGGCAAAGCCGCAGGCCAGCGCCACGTCGCGCACCATCAGCGTCGAATGCGCCAAGAGGTCGGCGGCGCGCTTCAGCCTGAGCCGCCGGTAGTAACCGTTGGGCGAGATGCTGAGCTCGGAGCGGAAATTGCGTTCGAGCTTGTCGGACGACACGCCGAGTCTTGTCGCCAGCTCCGTCATGCCCAGCCGCTCCTCCACAGCGTCCTCCATGATGGCGATGGCCGACAGCACCAGCTCGTTCTGGACGCCGGTGCGCAGCCGCAACGGCATCAGCTTGCGGTCGACGCTGGAGCGCAGCGGGCTATGGACGAACCATTCGGCGACGCCGGCCGCAAGCTCGGCGCCATAGTCCGATGCGATGATCTCCAGCATCATGTCGAGGCTGCCGACGCCGCCGGCCGAGGTGAAGCGCTTGCGGTCGATGACGTAGAGATCGCGCCGAAGCTCGATGTCCGGAAACGCCTCGGTGAAGGCCGCCTGGCTGGTCCAGTGCAAGGTGCAGGCATGGCCGTCGAGCAGTCCGGCTCGCGCCAGGAAGAAGGCGGCATCCGCCACCGCACCGATATGGGCGCCATTGCGCAGGCTCTTGCGGATCCAGCTCATGGCGTCGTCGGCGACGACATGATCGGCATCGCCGCCGGAGCAGACGACGATGCGGTCGACCTTCAGCGCATCGCCGGCGAAGAACCCGGGCTGGATGACGACGCCGTTCGAGGCCTCGATCGGTCCCTTGTCGGCGCCGACGATCACCCAGCGATAGCATTCTTTCTTCGCCAGCACGTTCGCCGCGCGCAGCGGCTCGATCACCGAACTGAACGCCATCATCGGAAAGCCGGGGAAGACCAGAACGGCAAAGGTGAGGGGGCTGTCATCTGCCGCCGGCGGCGCGCGGTCGCGTTTTCGGTTGGCAGGGATGGAGCTCACAATAGTTACTTTCCTGGCCGCTTCTTTGGTGGCAGAGAGTAGCGGGCGTTTCTAGCAGCTGACAACGGAGACCGGCCACGATGTTTGCGGCGACGGCCATCGACAAAACCGACAAGACCGCATTCTACCGCGATCTCGCCGCGCAGCTGAAGGCGCTGCTGGACGGCGAGAGCGACTCGATCGCCAACGCCGCCAACACATCAGCGCTGATCTACCAGATGGTGCCCGATCTCAACTGGGCCGGCTTCTACTTCCTGGCATCCGACGAAGAGCTGGTGCTGGGACCATTCCAGGGCAGGCCGGCCTGCGTGCGCATCGCGGTCGGCAAAGGCGTGTGTGGAACCGCGGTCGAGCTCGACATGTCGATGCTGGTCAAGGACGTGCACGATTTTCCCGGCCACATCGCCTGCGATGCCGCCTCGCGCTCGGAGCTGGTCGTGCTGCTCAGGGATGACGACGGTGTTTTCGGCGTGCTCGATCTCGACAGCCCGCTGCCCGGGCGCTTCGACGAGGAGGATCAGGCCGGCATCGAGCAGCTTGCGGCGATCTATGTCGCGGCGAGCTCCTTCGAGGATTGAACGCGCCGGCACGTCTGGCTCAATCGCTGGCCCTTGCGTTTGACAGCGCCGTTTGCGCATCGTTATTTCTAGGCAAATACGACGATCTAACCCCGCCAAGACCAGCTATCGGCGGACCCGCGGAGGAAACCATGTCCCATAATCTGCAGTTCTACATCGATGGCGCCTGGGTCGATCCGGTTGTGCCGAACACCTTCGATGTCATCGATCCCTCGAACGAGGATGCTTTCGCGCAGATTTCGCTCGGCTCCAAGGCCGATGTAGACAAGGCGGTGGCCGCCGCCAGGCGCGCCTTCAACACATTTGGGTTCACGGAAGTCGCCGAGCGGCTCGACCTGTTGAACCGCATCATCGCCGTCTACAAGAAGCGTAGCGCCGATCTGGCGCTGGCGGTGTCGCGCGAAATGGGCGCGCCGCGCCAGATGGAGCTGGACAGCCAGGTCGGCATTGGCCTTGCGCATCTGCAGAAGATGGCGGACGTGCTCAAGACCTTCGAGTTCCGCCACGTGAAAGGCAATCATCTCGTGGTCAAGGAGCCGATCGGCGTCGTCGGCCTGATCACGCCGTGGAACTGGCCGCTGAACCAGATCACCTGCAAGGTCGGCCCGGCACTTGCCGCCGGCTGCACCATGGTGCTGAAGCCGAGCGAGATCGCGCCGCTCGACGCCATCATCTTTGCCGAGATCCTCGACGAGGCCGGCGTGCCCAACGGCGTCTTCAACCTCGTCAATGGCGATGGGCCGGGCGTCGGCCAGGCGCTCTCCAGCCATCCCGATGTCGACATGATGTCGTTCACCGGCTCGACCCGAGCCGGCATCCTGGTTGCCAAGGCCGCTGCCGATACAGTCAAGCGCGTGCACCAGGAGCTTGGCGGCAAGTTGGCCAACATCCTCTTCTCGGATGTCGACCTCGCAAAAGCCGTCAGCAAGGGCGTCGCCGGCTGTTTCGGCAACAGCGGTCAGTCTTGCAACGCGCCGACCCGCATGTTCGTACCGCGCGACCGCCACGACGAGGCGGCCGCCCATGCCAAGGCGGCGGCGGAAAAATTCACCGTCGGCCCGCCGACGCGCCAGGCTCGAAGCTTGGCCCGGTTGTCAGCCAGATCCAGTTCGACAAGATCCAGGACCTGATCCAGAGCGGCATCGACGAAGGCGCCACGCTGGTGACCGGCGGGCCAGGCCGGCCCGCCGAACTCAACCGCGGCTACTATGTCAGGCCGACCGTGTTCGCCGACGTCACCCACGACATGCGCATCGCCCGCGAGGAAATCTTCGGGCCGGTGCTGGCGATCATGCCCTATGACAGCGTCGACGAGGTGATCCACACCGCCAACGACACGGTCTATGGCCTGGCCTCCTACATCCAGGCCAAGGACATCCAGAAAGCCCGCGAAGTCGCCGCCCGCATGCGCACCGGCAACGTCTACATCAACTATCCCCAGTGGGACGCCAGCCTGCCCTTCGGCGGCTACAAGCAATCCGGCAACGGCCGCGAATACGCCGAGTATGGGCTTGAGGATTTTCTTGAGATCAAGGGTATCGCGGGGTATGAGGCGGCGGAGTAGGCGGCGGCTGGCCAAGAAACGGGCGCCTCTCTGCAGGAAAGTTCTTCGGAGACATCGCAACGTGCCGTTGACGCCAAATACGGCGCCATCGGCACTGACTATGCCAACTGCGGCCGACAGGACCGCATATTTCGCCGCCATGGCAAAGGCCGCTACATGAGTGATCTTTAGAAAATCGCATGGTGGGCCGCGCGCCGCCTTCCGCGTTCGCGTAATAACGGCTCTGTGCGCTTCTGCTAATGTAACCCTCGGCGGGTAGCGCAACATGCCCGCCAGGCCGGCGTCTATTCAGGCAATCTCCCAACGAGCGGCGCCGGCCCCCACACTGGCGCCGTCAATGCCGCCATTGGGTTCTTCCCAACTCGGCAGCTTCACGCCGCCCTCGCAGCAGCCGGTGGCAGTCACTTCCGCATGAAGGCGACGAAGCTTTCCATCGTCGTGGCAAATGCTTCTACGTTGGACTGCAGCCATGCTTTCGTCACGCCGCCCACTATGGTGACCCGATAGTTGGCGTAGTATTTTCCATCATTGTATTTGGCCACATTGCCCCAGCCGCTGTTGTCGTAGTGGAATTTGTCCAGTGCATCCACGGTCAGCGGCGTCTTGGGCGTCCATCCTCCTGATTCAAAAAGGATAGACTTGCAGACCTTTTTGTCGTCGCATCCGCCCAGGCTCACGAAAAAACTCTGGCCACCTGATGCGCTGGCAACATAGGTGCCGGTGCTGTCTTCCTTGATCTGCGCGCGATAGCCGCCATCCTGCACGGCGTCCCTGACATTTTCCACGGTTACGCCAGTCAAAACGTCCGGGCTTGCCGCCGCGGGCGTATTGCTCGCAGCAAAGGTGGTGGCGCTAGGTAGAACCAACGGAAATGCGAAAGCAACGACATGAGCGAGGCGTGCCATGTTCAATCCCCAAGTTGACCCATTGAGAATCAACAGCAGGACGTGTTCCTTGTCAACGAATCCATGACGTAACGTCAGGTCCCCGAGCTTCCGCTGATGCGGTGGGTGGCGGAAGCCGACATTCCTGCCTCCTGGTCGCGCGGATCGGCAATGTCCTCGAAGAGGTCAATCGCTGGACGAATGAACGGATGACGCGGAAGGTCTGGCGGTATGGCGGGCGAAGCTCTCCCCATCCCGCATTGCACAATTTCTCCGCTTGGGGATGGTCCGCTCCTCACTCGCCGTTCTGGTGATCGACGAAAACCGCATCCGCGCCGCCATCATCGAGGCCGGCCATGAGCGGGTCACCGTCATCCATGACGTGACCGGCATTGCGCGGCGCATCGCCGAGATCGACCCGACGTCAATTGTGGGGCGGGTTGGGGCAACCGTCGGGTGTTAGGGGTGCGCTAAAGGCCGCTACCAATTGCAGCTCCTGTCGGGTCGGGTTGAGCAGCCTGCATCGGGCGGCGCGGACCGCGCAGACCGATGGCAACTCGCCGTGCGCTGCCTTGCTACCGCCCCCGGCAGTGGCAAACGGCACGTTATTCAACGAAATTATGATGCTTCCCTAAAACTCTGAATTGGACGGGGTTGGCCATCTTCGGAACGGTACGCGCAAGAGCCCCGGCCGAGGCGTGCAGAACTTCGGCGCACGAGCAGCGAGGCTCCGACAGAAGCAAATAGAGGTCCGAAATGGTCAACCCCCGCAAAACGCTTGATCGCTTGTTCAACGGCACCAAAGGCTCATTTCAGCCCGGGGTGAGCAAGAGTGACGTCATCAATCCCACGCGTCGCGCTTTTCTGGCCGCTGGCTGTTTTTGCCTGGCCTGCAGTTTCGCGCCCCCTCTGTTCGCTGATGCGCCGATGGCGAAAAGCCAAGCCCCCGGTTTCTATCGCCTGCCGCTTGGTGATTTTGAGATAACGGCGTTATCGGATGGCAGCAATATGCTCCCTGCTACGAAGTTGCTGCAGGGCGACCCGGCTCGGATCGAAGAAGCGCTGAAACGCAATTACCTCGGCGACTTCGTCGAGACCTCGCACAATTCCTTTCTCGTGAATACCGGAGCCAAGCTGGTCTTGATCGACGCTGGTGCAGGCTCACTGTTGGGGGCAACCACGGGCCATCTGCTAAGCAATCTGCGCGCCTCAGGGTATCAGCCGGAGCAGATCGATGAGCTTTACCTCACACATTTGCACACTGATCACGTTGGCGGTCTCATGGCCGAGGGCCAGAGAGCTTTCCCCAATGCAATTGTGCGTGTCGACAAGCGGGACACCGACTACTGGCTAAGCGAGGCAAACATGCGCGCTGCTCCCGCTGAAGCGAAGCGATTCTTTCAGGCCGCCATAGCATCGATCACGCCATACACGCGAGCCGGCAAGCTCGCCGTTTTCGAAGGCAACACCGATCTCGTGCCTGGTGTGCGCGCGCAAACTGCCTATGGCCACACGCCCGGACACACCATGTACGTGGTCGAGAGCAGGGGCGAGAAGATAGTGCTGTGGGGCGATGTCGTGCATGTGGCCGCAGTGCAATTCAAAGCCCCTTCCGTCACGATCCAGTACGATGAGAACGCATCGGAGGCCGAACACGTGCACGAGCTCGCATTCGCAGATGCGGCACAGAATGGCTATATCGTGGGCGGTGCGCACATATCGTTTCCTGGGTTGGGCCATGTGCGACGCGACGCCGAGAACGCCTACACCTATGTGCCCCTGGACTACAGTCAGGGATAGGCCTCCATAAGCCAGACTATGTTTGCTTGGCTGGGGCAGCATCTCCAATCGACGGGCCATCGAAGGGCGATCCGCAGACATCTCCCACCAGCGAACGAAACCATTGGTGGGCAGGGTGAGTGTGCAATCGTTCGTGCCAGATCAGCTTGTAGAGCAATTTCTCTGTCTCGAACGGCAGGTCGCGCACCACCAACTCACGCTCATCGGCGATGGCGCGCCACGGTCCGTTGAAGAAGCCAAGCGGGACGCAGGTAAGAAGGTCGCTCCGCGCCACAATCCTCAGCGCATCGGCAAAATGATTGACCACGGCGACGATCGTCCTTGTCCGTCCCGTCAGGCTGAGCCAGCCATCCACAAGCCCCAGTTCCAGGCCGGATGGGGTTACCAAAACATGCGCCGCTGCGGTGAACTGATCGAGTGTCAGGCATTCGGCCAGTTCGTGCCCGCTGCGCATGACGCAGACATAGCGATCCGTTCGCAGGCTTTGCACATGGACCTCTCTTGGCAGGGAGGCAAACATGCCTACGGCGCAGTCTAGTGTGCCGCGGTCGATCCCGTCCAGCGAGCCCTCATGGGTATGAACCGCAAAAGAAACACGGGCACGCGGGGATGCGGCCTGTAACTTCAGCGTGATTGCGCTGACACCTTCCATCGCGAGACTGTCAGTGACGGCAATTCGAAAACTGGTCGCATCCGATGCGGGATCGAAATCGTCCGGCGCGAAAGAGGCACGGATTGCCGTAAGCGAGCGATGAAGCTCGGGCCACATCGCGACCATGCGTGACGTCGGTTGGACGCCCGTCGCTGTCTTGAGGAAGAGCTGGTCTTTCGTCAGCTTGCGGGCGCGACGCAACGCATTGCTGACGGCCGGCTGGCTCATCGCCAGGCTCGCAGCCGCACGCGTTACGTTCCTTTCCAGCATGATGGCCTCAAGGACAGCGATCAGATTCAGATCGAGGCGCACGTTATTCACCCAGGAAATGACGCTTGAGTCTGATTCTAAATTGGACGCACTGAACCCGGTAAGCAATCCTGTTTCGAACGAGCAACCGAACACGTGCGAGTGAATGCGCGCACCTCGCAACCGGTGATAAAAGCTCCGTGCAAAAATAGAGGATACGCCATGAATGATCTCGCTTTCGCGGACGAGTTGCCGAAACTGACCGGCAAGATCAGCGCCGACCGAATCCGGTTGATGCGAACTCCGCGTCCGCCGAAGGAACTGATCGACGGGTTCAAGCGGATCGGCGACGCGACGAGCGTTATCTCGGATATTATGGATGAGCTCGGCATCACCGGCGCGATTGGCGCCTCGGTTCTGAAGCCGACCCTGCCTTCCACGTCGATTGTCGGTCCCGCGCTTACGGTGCGCAACATCCTGCAGCGCGAGCATGTCTACGAGACGGCGCGAAACCACGTCAACCGGATGGCGGAGTTCGAAGCCCACAATTTGGCACTGCCGGGCGACGTGGTGGTCATCGACGGCGTCGCCGGCGTTTCGAACATGGGCGGGATCTCGGCCCAGACGGGAAAAAGACAGGGGGAGGCCGGCGCAATCGTCTCCGGAGGCATCCGCGACCTCGGACATTCGCGACGGGTCGGCTACCCGCTTTGGGCCACCGAGATCACGCCCGTCACCGGCAAATGGCGGATCGAGACCGTGGAGATCAATGGCGATGTCCAGATCGCCGGCGTCCGGGTTGCTCCCGGCGATATTGTCGTCGCAGACGAAACCGGCGTCTGCTTCATTCCGATCGCCCGGGCCGCCGAGGTCCTCGCAAAGGCGCTGAAGAAGTCAGCTTTTGAATGGGCGAAGTGCGAAGCAATCGACGCCGGTACCTCCGTTGCGGACCTGCCGGGCAATGCATAAAGCGATAGGTCATCCAGTGATGAAGCTCCGCGTCGCCATCATCAATGATTACCAGGACGTCGTTCGCACGCTGGACTGCTTTTCCAAACTGGAAGTCCACGACGTTGCCATCTGGACCGATATCGTTGAGGACATCGACGTCCTAGCAAATCGTCTGTTCGATGCAGATGTCCTTGTACTGATGCGTGAGCGCACCAGGATCGATGAAAGCCTGCTCAGCCGCCTGCCCAATCTGAAGCTCATCAGCCAGAACGGTCACATCCCCCACATCGATCTGGCGGCGTGCGAGAGGCATGGCGTCGTCGTTTCGTCCGCTCTCACGTCGCGCCCATCCTATTCGACGGTGGAATTCACCTGGGGGCTGATCCTTGCAGCGATGCGCAACATTCCGTTCGAGAGCGCATCGCTTCGGCAAGGCCATTGGCAGACGACCATAGGGCTCGGCTTGAGAGGCCGTGTCCTGGGCATCTATGGTTTCGGCCGGCTGGGCTCGATGGTGGCGCGCATCGGCAAGGCCTTTGGTATGGACGTGCTGGTGTGGGGTCGCGAGGGTTCGCTGGTGCGTGCCAGGTCCGAGGGGTTTGACACCGCCGCGGACAAGGATTCGCTTTTCAGGCTGTCGGATGTCCTCAGTTTGCATCTGCGGCTGAATGGCGAGACCACCGGTGTGATTGGTCCTGATGACCTGGCCTTGATGAAGGCAACCGCACTGCTTGTGAACACCAGCCGTGCCGAGTTGATTGAGCCGGGGGCTTTGGTGGCCGCGCTGGAGCGTGGCCGCCCCGGCAAGGCGGCCGTCGACGTGTTCGAACGCGAGCCGCTCACCAATCCGGACGACGCCTTGCTCAGGCTCCCCAACGCACTTTGCACGCCGCATCTCGGCTACGTCGAACGCGACAATTACGAGTTCGCCTACGGCAACGCGTTCGACCAGATCGTCGCGTTTGCAAAGGGCCGCCCGATCAATTTGCACAACGCCGACGGCTTAAAACAGGATCACTGATATGAACCTCGAACTCGACGGCAAAGTCGTCCTGATAACAGGCGGCAGCAAGGGCATAGGGCTGGCTTGCGCGCGGGCCTTCGGCAAGGAAGGAGCGCGCGTGGTGATTGTCTCGCGCAGCCAGCAGAACCTGGACGCCGCGAAAACAGCACTCGCTGCCGAGGGCCTGTCGGTAGCGAGCTTCGCCGCCGACCTGTCGGACGAGCTTGCGGCAAAGGAAATGGTCGCCGCACTCGAGGATCAGGTGGGTCCGATCGCGTCCCTGGTCAATTCAGCTGGCGGCGCAAGGAGAGTTCCTCCGGACGAACTGACGCCAGACAAGTGGCGTATTGCGATGGACGCGAAATTCTTCACCTACATGAACGTCACGGACTACGTCCTGCCCCTGATGGTGGCACGGCGCGCCGGCACGATCGTCAATATCGTTGGCACCGGCGGCAAAATCGCATCACCCATGCATTTGCCGGGAGGGGCCGCGAACGCGGCGCTGATGCTCGCCTCGGCGGGGCTGGCGGCTGCCTGGGGGCACGCCGGGGTAAGGGTCAACGTCATCAATCCCGCCGCAACCATGACCGAGCGTCTGCAGTTGTCGCTTGAGGTAGAATCCAAAATGACGGGCAAGACGCCGGAGGAACTGCTGCGATTGAACGAGCAGCGCATTCCGCTGCGGCGCTACGCAACTCCTGAAGAAGTGGCCGACGCCGCGCTTTTTCTCGCCAGCGCAAGGTCCTCTTACGTGACAGGGGCGTCACTGACCATGGACGGAGGTCTCACTCCATTGGTCGTTTGACCCAGCCTTACAGCAAAGAAAACCACGGGAGGAAAAGATGTTCGCTTGGTACAAGCAGTTGACGGAGCGGGAGCGGAACACCTTCTGGGGTTGCTTCGCTGGCTGGGCAGTCGATGCAATGGACGCGCAGCTCTTCAGCTTCGTGCTGCCAATTCTCATTGCGGCCTGGGGGATGACGACGGCGCAGGCCGGCTATCTGGCCACGGCAACGCTGCTCTCCGCGGCGATCGGCGGATGGGCCTGCGGATATCTCGCCGACCGTTTCGGCCGTGCCCGCATCATGCAGTTCACGATCCTGTGGTTCTGCGCCTTCACCTTCCTTGCCGGTTTTGCACAGGACTTCCAGCAACTGATGGTCCTGCGCATCATGCAAGGGCTGGGCTTCGGCGGTGAGTGGGCCGCCGGCGCGGTTCTCATGGGCGAGATCATTCGCGCCGAACATCGCGGCAAGGCCGTGGGCACCGTCCAGAGCGGCTTCGGCGTTGGATGGAGTGCGGCCGCCATCCTGGCAGGCCTGGTGCTGGCGCATCTGCCCCAGGAGTATGGATGGCGCGTCCTGTTGATGATCGGTGTCCTCCCCGGCCTTCTGGTTCTCTATTTGCGCCGCAGATCGAGGAGCCGGAGATTTTCCTCAAAACGCGCGCGCATGTCGAGAAGACCGGGACTCGTCCGGGATTGGGCGCGATATTTCAGCCGGAAACCTTGCGGATAACGATCCTGTCATCATTGCTTGCATTCGGCGTGATTGGTGTCGGCGGTGCGATCGTCAACTGGCTGCCCACCTTCATGAAGACCGTGCGCGAACTGTCGCCGAGCACTTCGGGATACTACGTGTTCGTGGTGACCGGTGGCTCGTTTTTCGGATTTCTGGCGAGCGCATACCTGTCCGATCGTCTGGGACGGCGTCGCACGTTCCAACTGTTTCTGCTGTGTTCCTGGCTGATCACCATCGCCTACATGTTTTTGCCGCTCTCCGGCTGGCCGCTGGTTGTCCTGGGAGCGCCGTTCGGTTTCTTCACGATCGGAAACTATGCGGCGCTAGGGCCGTTCTTCACCGAGCTGTTCCCCTCCGCCATTCGCGCCAGCGGCCAGAGTTTTGCCTATAATTTCGGCAAGGCGGCAGGCGCGATAGCCGTGTCCACCATTGGAATACTGGCGCAATACATCACTCTGGCGGAGGCGATCGGCCTGGTTGCGCTGCTGGGCTACAGCATCGCCTTTGTCGCAACCCTCATGCTGCCCGAGACGCGTGGAATTCAACTCACTCCGGGTTATGAGCCTCTCGCGCCGCGTCCCGACAGCGGCGTTTCTTCCCCGCCTGCCGAGGCCGCCGTTGTGCGCGCGAGACGATAGCCGGCTTCGGTTTTGCTCTTGCAGCAACCTTGATTCCTATGCTCGGCACCAGCGCCCCACGAACCAGATCTCTCGGAGGATCATCAGACCATGCGCAAGAGCATTTCGGTGAAAGGACTGAGCCACAGGCATCCGGTTCCCAATGCCTGTCGGATCGGCAATATGGTGTTCTCAGGCGCGGTTCACGGGGTGAGCCCGATCACGCACGAGCTGCCGTCCGGCATGGCCGATCAGTCCGCCAATGTTTTTGCCAACATGCTTGCCATCATCGAAGCCGCCGGCGGCAGCGCGGAGGACATTATCAAGGTGGAAATCTATCTCCGCGACAGCAGCGACAGGAACGCCGTGAATGAAGAATGGTTGCGGATGTTTCCCGATCCGCAGTCGCGCCCGGCCCGGCACGTTCGGCCATTGCCGCAGGATAGCCCCTCTCTGGTGCAATGCGAATTCGTTGCGGTCATGGCGGAAGCTGTTTGACCACTTCACCCAACCAGTGTCGTCCTTGGCATGCCCGTGGGTCAGAAAGGATCTGATTTCCGAGTGACGTGCGGCCGTCAGTCACCATCCCGCATTGCACAATTTCTCCGCTTGGGGATATTGAGGCATGGTCCGCTCCTCACTCGCCGTTCTGGTGATCGACGAAAACCGCATCCGCGCCGCCATCATCGAGGCGGGGTTGCGCGAGGCCGGCCATGAGCGGGTCACCGTCATTCATGACGTCACCGGCATTGCGCGGCGCATCGCCGAGATCGAGCCCGACGTCATCGTCATCGATCTCGAAAATCCGAACCGCGACATGCTCGAAAACATGTTCCAGCTGTCGCGTGCGGTGAAGCGGCCGATCGCCATGTTCGTCGACCGCTCCGACCAGGCCTCGATCGAGGCGGCGGTCGATGCCGGCGTGTCGGCCTATGTCGTCGACGGTCTCAGGCAAGAGCGGGTCAAGCCGATCCTCGACATGGCCGTCAGCCGTTTCAATGCCTTCTCGCGCATGGCGCGCGAGCTGGAAGAGGCGCGCAGCGAACTTGAGAGCCGCAAGGTGATCGACCGCGCCAAGGGCATATTGATGAAGTCGCGCGGCCTGAGCGAAGAGGCCGCCTACACGCTGCTGCGCAAGACGGCGATGAACCAGAACCGCAAGATCAGCGACATTGCCCAGAGCCTGGTGACCGCCGCCGGGCTGCTGGGACCGTCGGAGGACGAATGAACGCGAGCCACCAGATCACCGCCGGCTTCATGCCGCTGTTCGACAGCGCCGTGCTGGTCGCAGCCGCCGAATTGGGCTTTGCCGCGCGCGAGGGCATTGATCTCACGCTGCACCGCGAGACCTCCTGGGCCAACATCCGCGACCGTATTGCCATCGGCCATTTCCATCTCGCGCATATGCTGGGGCCGATGCCGCTCGCCTGCAATCTCGGGCTGACCCCGCTGGCTTCCGAGACGATCGTGCCGTTCTCGCTCGGGCTCGGCGGCAATTGCGTCACCGTCTCCAACGCCGTCTGGGCAGGGATAGTGGCGCATGGGGCCGAGCCAGATCTCGATCCGGCGCGCGCGGGTGCTGCACTTCGCGCGCTCCTTCGCCAGCGTGCCGCTGCCGGCCGCGATCCGCTTCGCTTCGCCGTCGTCCATCCGCATTCCGGGCACAATTACGAATTGCGTTACTGGCTCGCCGCCTGCGGCATCGATCCCGAGCGCGAGATCGAGATCGTCATCATACCGCCACCCTTCATGGCCGACGCGCTGGCCGCTGGCCGCATCGACGGCTACTGCGTCGGCGAACCCTGGAACAGCGCCTCGGTGGCGGCCGGCACCGGCCACATCGTCACCGTCAAGGCGCTGCTGTGGAAGAACAGCCCGGAGAAGGTGCTCGGCGTGCGCAAGGCGTGGGCGCAGGAAAATCCCGACGCGTTGGCGGCGCTGCTGCGCGCCTTGCATCATTCGGCCCGCTGGTGCCAGGACCCAGCGAACCACGGCGAATTGGCGGCTGTGATGGCTCAGCCCGGCTTCCTCGGTCTGCCGCCGGCGATGCAGATGCCGATCCTCACCGGACAGCTCAAGCTGGGCGGTGGCGCGGAGCGCACCATCGATGATTTCTTCCTCCCCTTCGACAAGGCGGCGAACTTTCCGTGGAAGAGCCATGCGCTGTGGTTTTATACGCAGATGGTTCGCTGGGGGCATGTGGCGCATACGCCTGAAAACCTCGCCATCGCCCGCGACTGCTACCGTCCCGACCTCTACCGGTCGGCCCTGAAGCCGTTGGGCGTAGCACTGCCGGGCGCCAATTCGAAGGTCGAGGGTGCGCTCAGCGCGGCCACGGCGGTCGGCGCGACAGGCGCCGGCCTGGTGCTCGGTCCCGATGGCTTCTTCGACGGCCAGATCTTCGATCCCGATGAGGTCGACCCCTACATTGCGAGCCAGAATTCAATTCGATTGCAGGCCTGATCAATTACGCGCCATTCTTGTGCATTGCACAAAATTTATGCGCAGTGCCCACCAGGCTGATCAATCTTTGATCTGCCTGGTCTATGGCCGGACGGGGCGGTGACCGGGCCGCACCGCTGATTTCATTGAGAAATCCAACGCCTTTCGAAACTGGCACGGTTCCTGCTTTGGAATAATCAGGGTCCGTCTCGGGCCACGCAACAGGCGTCCAATGGCGGGCGCCACAGGCAAAGCTGCCGCTCAGGTCCACACGTGCTCCCGGTCATCCGGACGCGAAGGCCTGGCCGGCGGCTTTTTTGTTTTGATCGAATACGCAATCGACGGCGCTGATCCCAAGCCGCGCCCAACCGGAGACGACGATGACGAAACGCATCAAGACTGACGCCCCTCTCGAGGGCATGACCCGCCGCAATTTCCTGATGGCCAGTGCTGCCGCCGCGGCTACCCTGGCGGCGGCGCGTGCGCTGCTGCCGTCCGGCGCCCATGCGGCGCCGGCGACGCCGGAAGTGACCGGCGCCAAGCTGGGCTTCATCGCGTTGACCGATGCGGCTCCCCTGATGATCGCCAAGGAGAAGGGGCTGTTCGAAAAGTTCGGCATGCCCGATGTCGAGGTGCTCAAGCAGGCCTCCTGGGGCGCGACGCGCGACAATCTGATGCTCGGCGGCGAGGCCAACGGCATCGACGGCGCCCATATCCTGACGCCGCTGCCCTACCTCATGCACACCGGCAAGGTGACGCAGAACAACCAGCCGATGCCGATGGCGCTCGTGGCGCGGCTCAACTACGACTGCCAGGCCATTTCCGTCGCCCAGGAATATGCCGCCACCGGCGTCGGCCTCGATGCCTCCAAGCTGAAGGACGCCTTCGCCGCCAAGAAGGCCGCGGGCAAGGACGTCAAAGCCGCCATGACCTTCCCGGGCGGTACCCATGATCTCTGGCTGCGCTACTGGCTGGCCGCCGGCGGCATCGATCCCGACAAGGATGTCTCGACCATCGTCGTGCCGCCGCCGCAGATGGTCGCCAACATGAAGGTCGGCAACATGGACGTGTTCTGCGTCGGCGAGCCGTGGAACGAGCAGCTCGTCCACCAGGGCGTCGGCTTCACCGCCGCCACCACCGGCGAGTTGTGGAAGGGCCATCCTGAAAAGGCGCTCGGCCTGCGCGCCGAATTCATCGACAAGAACCCGAATGCCACCAAGGCGATCCTGATGGCCGTCATGGCCGCCCAGCAATGGTGCGAGGCCAAGGAAAACAAGGACGAGATGGCCGCCATCATCGGCAAGCGGCAGTGGATGAACGTGCCGACCGCCGACATCATCGGCCGCCTCAAGGGCGACATCAACTACGGCAATGGCCGTGTCGCCGCCGGCACCGACCTCTACATGAAGTTCTGGAACGGCGGCGTGTCCTATCCCTATAAGAGCCATGACAGCTGGTTCCTCGCCGAGAACATCCGCTGGGGCAAGTTCGCGCCGACCACCGACATCAAGGCGCTGGTCGATCAGGTCAACCGCGAGGATCTCTGGCGCGAGGCGGCCAAGGACCTCGGTGTTGCGGCCGCCGACATTCCGGCCTCGTCGTCGCGCGGCGTCGAGACCTTCTTCGACGGCAAGACCTTCGATCCGGCCAACCCGTCCGCCTATCTCGACAGCCTGAAGATCAAGGCATCGGCCTGAACGGCGCAAGCGGCGCCACCGGCGCCGCTTTTTCGCCAAATGCTGCCCAAGGAGCTTTTCGAAAAAATGTCCATCCAAGCCATCGAGGACACCACAGTGAAGGCGTTTCCCGCGCCGGCCAAGCCGGCTGAGGTCATTGCCTTCACCGCCAAGACGAGACGCCGCTTCGACCCGGTCGTCATCGCCGGAAAGCTGGCGAGCGCGCTGGTGCCGCCGGCGATCGTCATCGCCCTCATGCTCGTCGTCTGGCAGGTCGCTTGTTCGTCGCCCACCGCCAGCCTGCCGCCGCCCAGCCAGGTATGGACCGAGGCCTATGACCTGATCGCCCATCCATTCTTCGACAATGGCCCGCAGGATATCGGCCTGGCCTGGCGGGTGCTGATCTCGCTGCAGCGTGTCGCCATCGGCTTTGGCCTCGCGGCAGTCGTCGGCGTCGCGCTCGGCGCGCTGGTCGGCCAGTCGGTGTGGGCGATGCGCGGCCTCGATCCGGTGTTCCAGATCCTGCGCACGGTGCCGCCGCTGGCCTGGCTGCCGCTGTCGCTGGCGGCGTTCCGCGATTCCAGCCCGTCGGCGATCTTCGTCATCTTCATCACCTCGATCTGGCCGGTCATCATCAACACCGCCGTCGGCGTCCGCAACATCCCCGAGGACTACCGCAACGTCTCGCGCATCCTCAGGCTCAACCAGTTCGAGTTTTTCGTGAAGATCATGGTGCCGGCCGCCGCACCCTACATTTTCACCGGCCTGAGGATCGGCATCGGCCTGTCCTGGCTCGCCATCGTCGCCGCCGAAATGCTGACCGGCGGCGTTGGCATCGGCTTCTTCATCTGGGACGCCTGGAACTCGTCGCGGCTGCCCGACATCATCGTCGCGCTCGCCTATATCGGCGTCACCGGCTTCTGCCTCGACCGTCTGGTCGCGGCAGTCGGCGCCTTCGTCACCCGCGGCACAACGGCAAAGTGAGGAAAGCGCCATGACGGCCTATCTGAAACTCGACCATATCGACAAAACCTTCACCCGCGGCGGTCAGGTCAGCGAGGTGCTGAGGGATATCCGGCTGACCATCGACAAGGGCGAATTCGTCTCGATCATCGGTCATTCCGGCTGCGGCAAGTCGACCTTGCTCAACCTGATTGCCGGGCTGACCAAGGTCTCTGCCGGCGCCGTGCTGCTTGAAGACAAGGAGGTCGACAGCCCCGGACCCGAACGCGCCGTGGTGTTCCAGAACCACAGCCTGCTGCCGTGGCTGACCGTCTATGAAAACATCAATCTGGCGGTAGCGAAAGTCTTCGGCGGCACCAGGAGTCGGGCCGAGCGGCATGACTGGATCATGCGCAATCTCGACCTCGTGCAGATGGCGCATGCCAAGGACAAGCGGCCGGCCGAGATATCGGGCGGCATGAAGCAGCGCGTCGGCATCGCCCGGGCGCTGGCGATGGAGCCGAAGATCCTGCTGCTCGACGAGCCCTTCGGCGCGCTCGACGCGTTGACGCGCGCGCATCTGCAGGACGCGGTCATGGACATCCATTCGCGGCTCGGCTCGACGACGATCATGATCACCCATGATGTCGACGAGGCGGTGCTGTTGTCCGACCGCATCGTCATGATGACCAACGGTCCGGCGGCGACCATCGGCGAAGTGCTTCCCGTGCCGCTGGCCCGGCCGCGCCGGCGCGTCGAGCTGTCTTCCGACCGCACCTTCCTGCGCTGCCGCGAGGCGGTGCTGAAGTTCCTCTACGAACGCCACCGCTTCGTCGAAGCCGCGGAGTAGCGCCATGAGCGAAAAACTCGTCATCATCGGCAACGGCATGGCTCCCGGGCGGATGCTGGAGCACCTGCTGGAGCAGGCGCCGGGCCGCTACACCGTCACCATCTTCAACGCCGAGCCGCGGGTCAACTACGACCGCATCATGCTGTCGCCGGTGCTGTCGGGCGAAAAGGCCTTTGAGGAAATCATCATCCACGGCGACGGCTGGTACATCGCCAACGGCATCACCCTCTACAAGGGCCACAAGATCGTCGCCATCGACCGGGAGGCAAAGACCGTCACCTCCGATCATGGCGTCACCGAACCCTACGACAAGCTGGTCATCGCCACGGGCTCGGTGCCGTTCATCATTCCGGTGCCCGGCCATGATCTGCCGGGTGTGCTCACCTATCGCGACCTCGACGACGTCCAGGCCATGATGCTCGCCGCCCAGTCGCGGGCCAAGGCCGTGGTCATCGGCGGCGGCCTGCTCGGGTTGGAAGCGGCTGCGGGCCTGAACGCGCAAGGCATGGACGTCACCGTGCTGCATGTCATGCCGACGCTGATGGAGCGCCAGCTCGATCCGGCCGCCGGCTATCTCCTGCAGCGCGCCGTCGAACAGCGCGGCATCAAGGTCATCACCAAGGCCAACACCCAGGCGATCACGGGCAACGGCAAGGTCGGGCAGGTGGAACTCGCCGACGGAACCATCATCCCGGCGACGCTCGTCGTCATGGCGGTGGGCATCAGGCCGAATTCGGCGCTGGCCAAGCAGGCCGGCATCGCCGTTAACAGAGGCATCGTCGTCGACGCTGGCATGCGCAGCAACGACCCCGACATCTACGCGGTCGGCGAATGCGCCGAGGTCAGCGGCCAGGTCTACGGTCTCGTCGCACCCCTCTACGAGATGGCACGCGTTGCCGCCAGCCAACTTGCCGGCAACGACGCGGCAGCCTTTGTCCACATGGATACGCCGACCAAGCTCAAGGTCACCGGCATCGACCTGTTCTCGCTCGGCGACTTCGCCGAAGGCGAGGACCGCCAGGAGATCGTGCTGCGCGATGCGGCGGCCGGCGTCTACAAGCGCCTGGTGCTCAAGAACGACCGCATCATCGGCACCGTGCTCTATGGCGAGACGGCCGATGGCGCCTGGTTCAACGACCTCAAGAAGAAGCAGACCGACATTTCCGAAATGCGCGACACGCTCATCTTCGGCCAGTCCTACCAGGGAGGCGCCCCCCTGGACCCTATGGCGGCCGTTGCAGCCTTGCCGGATGATGCGGAAATCTGCGGCTGTAACGGCGTTTGCAAGGGAAAGATCACCGGCGCGATTTCAGGGAAAGGCCTGACCTCGCTTGACGACGTGCGTGCCCACACCAAGGCGTCGGCCTCCTGCGGCTCCTGCACCGGGCTGGTCGAGAAGCTGATGGTGCTGACCATCGGCGACAAATACAACCCGGCCGCGGTCCAGCCGATGTGCGGCTGCACCACGCTCGGCCATGACGAGGTCCGCCGGCTGATCATGGCCAAGAGCCTGAAGACCATTCCAGCCGTCATGCAGGAACTGGAATGGACGACCTCCTGCGGCTGCGCCAAATGCCGGCCGGCGCTCAACTACTATCTCGTCTGCGACTGGCCGAACGACTATGCCGACGACTACCAGTCGCGCTTCATCAACGAGCGCGTCCACGCCAACATCCAGAAGGACGGCACCTATTCGGTGGTGCCGCGCATGTGGGGTGGCGTCACCAATGCCGCCGAGCTGCGCGCCATCGCCGATGTCGTCGACAAGTTCGAGATCCCGATGGTCAAGGTCACCGGCGGCCAGCGCATCGACATGCTCGGCATCCGCAAGGAAGACCTGCCGGCGGTGTGGGCCGATCTCGGCCAGGCCGGCTTCGTCTCCGGCCATGCTTATGCCAAGGGCTTGCGCACCGTGAAGACCTGCGTCGGTTCGGACTGGTGCCGCTTCGGCACGCAGGATTCGACGGGTCTGGGCGTCCGCATCGAGAAGTTCATGTGGGGCTCGTGGACCCCGGCCAAGGTCAAGATGGCGGTGTCGGGTTGCCCGAGGAACTGCGCCGAGGCGACCTGCAAGGATGTCGGCGTCATCTGCGTCGACAGTGGCTACGAGATCCACTTCGCCGGGGCCGCCGGCCTCGACATCAAGGGCACTGAGGTGCTCGGCCTGGTCAAGACCGAGGACGAGGCGCTGGAGCATATCGTGGCGCTGACGCAGATGTACCGCGAGCAGGGCCGCTATCTCGAGCGCATCTACAAATGGGCCAAGCGCATCGGCATCCCGGAGATCAAGCGCCAGATCATGGACGATGCCGGCAAGCGCAAGGCGTTCTTCGACCGCTTCGTCTTCAGCCAGAAATTCGCTCAGGTCGACCCGTGGTCGGAACGCGTTTCCGGCAAGGACAAGCACGAATTCCAGCCGATGGCATCGGTGGACTTCGCGCAGGCTGCGGAGTGAGCGCGTGTTCCCGAAAAGTGGAAACCGGTTTTCGGTCAAGAACACGCGCAAAAAGGAAATCTAGATGAACTGGATCGCCATCGGCTCCCTATCGGACATTCCGCGCCGCGGCGCCCGTTGCGTCGCCACGCCGGAGGGCAAGGTCGCCGTTTTCCGCACCGCCGACGACCAGGTCTATGCCATCGACGACCATTGCCCGCACAAGGGCGGGCCGCTCAGCCAGGGCATCGTTCACGGCACGGCAGTGACCTGTCCCTTGCACAATTGGGTCATTTCGCTGGAGACGGGCAAGGCGCTCGGCGCCGACGAGGGCGCGGTGCGCACCATTCCGGTCAGGATCGAGGGCGAGCGTCTGTTCATTGCGCTGGAAGCGCTGGCCAGCCGCGCGGCCTGAAACATGGAGATTGAGGAAGCGCGCGAGGTGAGGACCACCTGCCCCTATTGCGGGGTAGGCTGCGGCGTGCTGGCGAAGGTCGCCGCGGACGGCGAAGTCAGCGTCCGCGGCGACCCCGACCATCCCGCGAATTTCGGCCGGCTCTGCTCCAAGGGTTCGGCGCTTGCCGAAACCATCGACCTCGACGGCCGGCTTCTTCACCCGGAAATTCACGGCCGCCGCGCCGGCTGGGACGAGGCGCTAGACCTCGTCGCCTCGACCTTCTCGCAAACCATCGCCGAGCACGGCCCGGATTCAGTCGCCTTCTACGTCTCCGGCCAGTTGCTGACCGAGGACTACTACGTCGCCAACAAGCTGATGAAAGGTTTTATCGGCTCGGCCAACATCGATACCAATTCGCGCCTGTGCATGGCCTCCTCCGTGGCCGGCCATCGACGCGCCTTTGGCTCCGATACCGTGCCGGGCACCTACGAGGATCTTGAGCTTGCCGACCTGATCGTGTTGGTCGGCTCCAATCTCGCCTGGTGCCACCCCGTGCTCTACCAGCGCATTGCCGCGGCCCGGGAAAAGCGGCCCGAAATGAAGATCGTGCTGGTCGATCCGCGCCGCACCATGACGGCTGACATCGCCGACATGCATCTGGCGATCGCGCCGGATGGCGACGTCGCGTTGTTCACTGGGCTGCTCACCTATCTCGGCCAGCACAACGCGCTGGACCGCGCCTACATCACCGCGCACACGAGCGGCTTCGGGCAAGCGCTTTTTGCCGCCTCTGCGCTCGACCTTGCCGGCGTCGCCGCCGCCACGGGCCTCAGCGAGGACGAGCTTGGGCGCTTCTACAGCCTGTTTGCCGCGACCGCGAAGACCGTGACCGTCTATAGCCAGGGGGTGAACCAGTCGTCGTCGGGCACCGACAAGGTCAACGCCATCATCAACTGCCATCTCGCCACCGGCCGCATCGGCAGGCCGGGGGCAGGGCCGTTTTCGGTGACCGGCCAGCCCAACGCCATGGGCGGCCGTGAGGTCGGCGGCATGGCCAACATGCTGGCCGCCCATATGGAGATTGAAAACCCCGATCATCGCGAGCGCGTGCAGCGCTTCTGGAACGCGCCGACGGTCGCCGAAAAAGCCGGCCTGAAGGCGGTCGAGATGTTTCAAGGCGTGGCCGACGGGCGCGTCAAGGCGCTGTGGATCATGGCCACCAACCCGGTCGATTCGATGCCGGATGCCGACGCCGTCGAAGCCGCGATCAAGGCTTGCCCCTTCGTCGTGGTGTCGGACGTTCTGGCCGAGACCGACACGGTCCGCCACGCCCATGTCCGGCTGCCCGCCGCCGCATGGGGCGAGAAGGACGGCACCGTCACCAATTCGGAACGCCGCATCTCACGCCAGCGCAGCTTTCTGGCCATGCCCGGTGAGGCGCGACCCGACTGGCAGATCATTGCCGAAGTCGGCAAGCGCATGGGGTTTGCCGAGGCGTTTGCGCATGCCTCGCCGGCGGAGGTTTTCGCCGAACACGCCGCTTTGTCGGGGTTCGAGAATGACGGCGCGCGGGATTTTGACATCGGCGCCTACGCCGGTGTCGACCGGGAGGGGTATGAAGATATTGCTCCATTCCAATGGCCGGCGCCGAGCCAAGACACCCCCCTCTGGCCTGCCGGCCATCTCCCCCTCAAGGGGGGAGATTGGATGTCACCGTCGTTTTCGCCAATCACCGACGTTGCCGAAAAGGCGCCGCCGAAAGAGCTGCCGATCTCCCCCCTTGAGGGGGAGATGGCCGGCAGGCCAGAGGGGGGTGTTCAAGCTGAACGTTCGCAAGAGGCGGGTGTTCAGGCTGGACGCAAACCGGAGGGTGAAAGCACCCGCTTCTTCGCCAACGGCAACTTCTACACGCCCGACCGCAAGGCGCGCTTCATCGCCATCCGTCCCACCACGGAAATCCGCACCAGCCCGGCCTATCCGCTGATCCTCAACACCGGCCGCGTCCGCGACCATTGGCACACCATGACACGGACCGGCAAAAGCCCGCGCCTGTCCCAGCACATGGCCGAGCCATTCGTCGAAATCCACCCGGTGGATGCGCAGCGCTTCGGCATCGGCGACGCCGATATCGTGCGCGTCTCCAGCCTGCGCGGCGACGTGCTGGTCCGCGCACTGGTCACGCCGCGCCAGCGCCAGGGCAGCCTGTTTGCACCGATGCACTGGACCGATCAGTTCGCCGCCAAGGGCCGGCTCGACGCGCTGACCGCACCGCTCACCGACCCGGTTTCCGGCCAGCCGGCGCTAAAACATGTCGCGGCCCGCATCGAGAAATTCGCGGCAAAAGCCTTCGGCTTTGCCGTGACGCGCCAGCGGCCGGCAGCGGTTGCCGCAAGCTACTGGGCCGTTGCCAAATGCCGGGGCGGCTGGCGGGTCGAACTGGCCTTTGCCGATGACGATATCGACTGGGCCGGTTTCGCCGGCTCGCTGTTCGGCACGCCGCCTGGCGCCGACATCCTCGCCTACCACGACCGCGACGCCGGCCAGCATCGCATCGCCGCTTTCTACGGCGATCATTTGTCAGGAGCCTTGTTCGTCGCACCCGGCCCGGTCGCCGTGTCGCGCGGCTGGGCAGCGGAACAGCTTGACGAGACCCACGCCGGCCAGCGCGAACGCTTCCGCATCGTCGCCGGCCGCGCCGGTGCCGAACGGCCCGATGCCGGCGCGGTCGTGTGTTCCTGCTTCAGTATTGGCGCCAACCAGATCGCGGTAGCAGTAGGGGCAGGCTGCACGAGCGTCGAGGCCATCGGCAGCGCGCTGAAGGCAGGCACCAATTGCGGCTCCTGCCGCGCCGAAATCCGCGCGATCATCCAGGCGGGCAGGGTGCAGGCGGCGGAGTGAGGGCGCGGAGCGCAGGCTGCCAGGCTTTCGTGAAGCGTTGACCTTTTGCAGGCTGACAGGTGTGGGGGATGAAATGGCCAGCGACCACGCCTGTTGCGATCGCTCAGTACCAAATTGTCGAACTGTTGCTCTGCGGCCAATTGGGGGTTGGCCCTGCGTCTGGCTCACCGCCTACCTCAATGATCCCGACCATTGCACGCGTAAACTCAACCATGCTGTTTGCCGTGGCGGCTGCCTCGTCGGGATTTTGCCCGATCCGTTCAGCGGCTCCGCAACACGACAAGCGGATCCGATCGTAATGCAGATCTCTCTCATCCTCTGGCAACGCTGCCAATTTCAGGGCGCGGCGATAAATCATCCGCAGCAGCTGTGCCAGTGCTGTTTCGACACTCATGCGTTTAGCTCCGCATCGGTCGCACGTCCCGGCACATAGAAGGCGCTGGAACGTCGATCGGGGTTCCCGTCCCCGAGACCGAAAGGCTGCATCACAGCTGTTAACATATCGTTGATTGCTAATATATGCCCTCCACGGCCGCTTGCTGCGGCGGCGGTCGGGGCGGGCTACGCAGTGTTGCGGCCATTGGCGCTGAAAGCTGGCACCAATTGCATGCGAGTCCGAAAACGAGCATCGTGGCGTTCGAGGCGCGGTGGGAGATGGAGGCACGTATGATGATAATGCGCGTCTATCGCTGCACTGTCGTTGCAGGCAAGGAGGCGGAATTCAGGGAATTCGCTTTCACCAAGAGTCATCCGTGGTTGCGCGCGCAGACGGGTCTGATCGCTTTCTATGCTGGGAGGCCGCTTCCTGAAAGCGGCGACCGCGGCCGTTGCATGGTCCAAATCTGGGAAAGCGTAGCTGCGATCCAAGCCGCTATCGGCACCGAATGGCGCCAGCCGCTCAAACTGCCCGAGGAGGCCCGCCTGTTCATCGAGTCGGCGAGTGTCGAACACTATGAACTTGCAGACGAGTTTAGAGTCGACGTCTGACCGAATTGGAAGCTCCCTGCCGTCGCCCTAGTTGGTCTCTTGGAGTGGCGCTTCATTTTGCCAGCCGGCCAGCTCTGGCAGGTCGTCAAGCCAACTTTTCTCTGTCACCAAGGCACCGCCGGCCTGCGGCGCAGCCTCGGTGGCGTTTTGAATGAGCCAGTCCACCCACTTCCGATAGGCAACCGGGTCCAGTTGGGGCGGCAGCACCTTGGCCTTGGCCAGCATGCGTTTACGGAAACTGACTTGCCTGCGGAGTTTGGTCGTCGTGAACTTGATTGCCTTGCCTTGGTATTCAACCGTCCAGCGCCCATCCCCGTGGCTGGTGAGCCTGTCGATGGCGAAACCGACATCGACTGGTCTATCCCGCCAGGGAAGCTCAGTGGCATTCTTCCTCAGGTCGAGTGCCCATCGCCTGTAGTTGGCCCCGGTACGCTCGGGCGGCAGCACACCAGCCTGTTCGAGCATCTTCCTGCGGAAGGTAGGCTGCTTCTTGATCTGGCCGGTCGTCAGCTCGATGCGATGCCCACGGAATTCGACGTGCCACCGGATCCTCCCATTGCCAAAATACTTCACCAGCCTGTCGATGAAGAACTCGTCATCGGTAAGCATCACGCAGCCTTGGCTGATGCTTTCGAGAATGTACTGGCTATCGGTGGGCATTATGCGGCCTCATGCAGGAACCTTAGCTTAGCCAGTGGCACGCACCAGCGGCCACAATCTTTTCGCTCCGGGAATCTCGCCTGCCTCGAATGCGGGTAACTGCGGGTAACGCCCCTAATAAAAGCCCGGTATTGTGCGTAACTGACATAAGGCGATGTAATCTTGAGGGAGAGAACGATTGGCTTCACATCCCCAGAAAGGTCAAGCTGGAAGACTTGGCCAACCTCTACAAGCGCGCCGGCATCAATCCGGATGAGTGCATCTATTGCGGCGCACGCAAGACGGACACTGACCATCTTCGCCCGATTGTAAAGGGAGGTCGGCCGTCGGGCTTCTTCCATGTGACTGGAAACTTGGTGCCTGCTTGTGGTCCCTGCAATCAATCTAAATCCGGCTTGGATTGGAGAGCATGGATCAATAGCAAGACTGCCAAAGGATCGCCGGCTAGGCGAGGCACTGTCGACATTGATGAACGGTATCGCCAACTAGAACGTTTCGAGGAAATTGCCGGCGTCAAAGATGCGGTGCCCGAAGACGCCTTGCGCGCCGCTGTTGGCAGCGAGCTATGGGACGCTTATTGGAGGCGTCGGGACGAAATTGTTACTCTTATGGAGCAGGCCCAGCGAGCCGCCTTCGGTGGCGCAGTCGTTAGGTTCGGAGGCGCAGAGCGATAGCGTCTATGGCCTTCTGTGGATGCCAATTTTGGGCCGCGACCCGTGGGCATGAGGCCGCGATTGGGGCTGAGTGGCTCAAGCTAAGGCTGGTCGGGCAAGTGAAGCATCTCGAGATCCTTTGGAATCGAAGTCAGCCATCCGTCCTTATCGAGATAACCGCGCGAGGCGAAATCCTCCAGGTTCCAGCCGCCCCACTGGTGCGGAAGGTGGCCTGTCCATGGGCGCGCAGTTTTCATGATGTCGATGAACGGCTGTTCCGAGGACCAGTCCACTATACCATTCAGCCCCATGCCAAGAGGTGGGCTGGACAGACCCCGAAGCGCTCCAACCGTATTCTCTCGACCAACGCTTTGCGCGCTGATGGGCGTCTGCTCAGCGACCGGATCATCCTGCCCTCGCGAAATTTTCGTGAAGACCACGAGGCTTAATACCGAGATAGCTATCCCGACAACGACGCACTTAGTCAATCAGATATGGGCTCCGTCCCGGCATACTGTTTCAACCCAGTCTTAGGATAGGTCGTTACGACTTGCCAGACCACCTCTTGCATAAGACGTGCGGCGTTCTGGCCAGGCGGGTCGGCCATGCTCCCGTCGGCCAGCCGGAGTTGGTGGGGGAGCCCGACCGGGCTGCGGTGGTAGAGCACGGCGTAGTGGGTCAGCGCGACGAGATAGGCGCCGATGTCGTTGAGGTGGATCATGTCCTGCTCGCCATTCTCGTTCAACGCAAAAAGGTCCTCCTTGCTTGCAAGCCCGTCAACACCCGCGCGCGCCTCGACAGTTCGGACGAACCGCGCCAGAACCTGCCCCGCTGGAATGACGTAGATGGGTTGCTCCATTCCTCTCACGGCCAGCGCACGCCGCAGGATCTCATTTTCCCAATACCTGGAAAGGTCCAGATCAAGCCGTTCGAGCCATCCCTCGGGGCTGTCGATTGCATGCCATGTTTCATACAGGTAGACGCGTGTCGCGGCGTGGCCTCCCCAGGCGCGCCGGGCCCATCGGCTGACGTAGTCCCAGCTATCGTAGTATTTGATGGCATCACGAATCTCGACCATCTCAGTCATGACGAAAGCGTCATACTCGCCGCTCTCGGCAGCTTCGTCTGCGGCCCGATAACGCGGGTGGGCGTTTTCCGTCTCGAAGCCGTTGATGGGCGCGTCCCCCCAATGCGCTTTCAACGTCGTTCCCATCCAAGCTGGCTTTCATACCGATGACCGTCGTCCGCCAGCTGCTGCAGCATCGCCGGCATATCCCGGCCAACAAGGCTGTGGCCCAGATGGAAGACGCTCATCGCGCCGGCAGGTCGAGCGAGTGGCGATGCATAAAGAGCGTCAACGGCAACCTCGTCGAGCGGCGCGGGCGCACTGCAGCGCGACAACCCGTATGCAGAAGCCAATAGGAAGAAAAGTGCAGAGCTGAGGTTTCGAATTCGCGTCAGCATTCGCCTTGATAGCCTCAACGCCGTTGGTGTTTTGCGACCGGAGCGTGCCCCTTATGCCACGGGTCGAACACACCCACGGTTCAGTATAGGCATCGTTTCAAGAACTGTATACGAATGGAGATATTCGAGAGCAGCTTCCACCACCAAATGCCCGCGAAACATTGTCCAAGAGGCTCGGAAGCGGAGCTTCACAAAGTGCCTTGGCAGCCATCACGACAGCATTCGCGCGACCTAGCTCAAAGCAGCCGCTGAAGCACTGCGGGACGCTGGCCCGCGAAAGCGATGGCAAAGACAGCGGAGTAGCACGGCGCATGACAAGCCGGGACGAAAGCCCAGCTTTTCGCGAGACAGCATGAAAACAAAGGATGAGAAACAACTGGTCAGGGTAAGGCGCTATGGCCGTAAGCGAATTTAAAGACCGGTGCCTCTAGCGTCGCGCTTTTCACACGAACATGACGGGAACAAATGAGCTAATGCGTGTTGCAGTCGTGTTGCACGGACAGTTATGGACGGTGTGGGACATGTCCGGAAAACAAGGGTTTGAGCGATATAGCGGGAAAATCCATGCAACACGATTCCGCTGGCATCGTGTCGCTTAACTAACTGTTTTTATTTGATAATTTATTGGCTGGGGAACCTGGATTCGAACCAGGACTAACGGAGTCAGAGTCCGTGGGTCTACCGTTAACCTATTCCCCAGCAGGCGAGGTTCTCACAAACCACGCAGGAGTGGCAGCCAACTGGCCGCGCGTGCCTTGTAGCCGCCGACGGAAAATAGTCAAGCCTGCCGAGCGCTTCAATCATCGGGTTTCAACACCACGCTTCGATCACCGCGCTAAGTCGCCGCGCCTCAACTCTCGCTGCGACTGTATTGCGAGTGCTCGAAGAACAGCACGACGCCGAGCGCGATCAGCAGCGGGATGATCAGGTAGAACAGCCGGAACACCAGGAGTGCCGCCAGCACGCCGACCGGGTCCATATGCGACAGGCCGGCGAGGAACACGACCTCGAACACGCCGAGCCCGCCCGGCGCATGCGAGATTTGAGCGATCGAGAACGATACCAGGAAGACGCCGAGCACGACGAAATAGCCCGGATTGCCTGCGGGCAGCGCGAAGAAGATGATCGCCGCCGCTGCCAGCAGCTCGATCGGGCCGATCAGCAATTGCCGCGCCACGATCGGCAGGGCCGGGTAGTGCAGCTGGAAGCGGCCGATTTTCAACGGCTTGAGATGCAGCCAGCTGCCGAAGATATAGGCGCCGACCAGGATCAACATGGCGACGCCCGCGGCGATCGCCAATCCATGGTGCGGGGCGCCGGAAAAGCGGTCGATGATCTCGGGCTCCAGCACCAGCACGATGCCGGAGACCAACAGCGTCGACAGCATGAAGGTGATCCAGCAGATCGCCACCAGAATGCCGACGTCCTGTCCGCTCAGGCCCCTGGTGCCGTAGGCGCGGTAGCGGATCACCGCGCCTGAAAACACCGAGCCGCCGATATTGTGCGACAGCGCATAGGTGGTGAAGGAGCAGAAGGTGACGAACAGCCACGACACTTTTTTGCCGATATGCAGCAGCGCGATGTGGTCGTAGCCGGCCAGCGAGGCATAGGCGACGACGGAGCTCAAGGCTGCCAGCACCCAGCCGCGGGTAGGGATGGCGACGATGCCGGCCCAGACATCGTCGAGCGAGATGCCGCGCAATTCGTGCAGCAACAGCCACAGCGAGAACACCACCGCCGCAATGCCGATGACCGGCCAGAGATAGCGCCTCCAGTTCATGGCCTTCCAGTTCATGGCCCCCCAGTTCATGGCGGTGTCGTCATGCGTTGCAGCTCATTGTTAGGAGTCGGGGCGGAACGCCCCACGATTCAGCCTGTCCACCGCTTCATTTCAGAAATGCCTCATTGAAGCCGGCTATTCAACTGCCAAGACCCGCTCTTCTTGTTGCCGGCAAAATTCGGCCCGTCCGCTCTTGGTGATCCGGCCCGGCGCTGCTACTCTGGCGGCAACTTAAAACACATGAAAGCGCCTGCTGCGTCCGCTCCCCGGTTCGCGCGGCGCCGGAAGGAACTGAAGTGGAAGACCACGACACCGGCGTTGGCGCGCCGGAAGTGGGCGTGTCCAGGGCTTCGCCGCCGTCAGGCCCGGCAAGCCCATCCACCGGCCGGCAGCAAGGCCGCCCGGTGCAGCCTTGGTCCGGCGACGGGCAGGCAGGAGACGCCCAGCATCAGAAGGGCAAGCCCCGGAAACGGCGCAAGCGTCGGCGCGGGCGCAAGGTTTTTGCGCGCGATGACAATCATGCCATCACGGCACCATCGACGCCGGCCGCCAGCCCAACTCCCGCCAGCCAATCTCCCGTGGCCTCGCCCGTGCCTTTGCCTTCGACTCCGCAGGCAAGACCGGAGCAGGGCGGCTACCGGCCGCCGATGCAGGAACTGCCGGTGTTTGCAGCTCTCGATCTCGGCACCAACAACTGCCGGCTGCTGGTCGCCGTGCCGACGCGCCATGGCCAGTTCCGCGTCATCGATGCCTTCTCACGCATTGTCAGGCTGGGCGAGGGGCTCACGGCCAATGGCCGGCTTGGGCAGCCGGCGATGGACCGTGCGGTCGAAGCGCTGAAAATCTGCGGCGACAAATTGCGCAACCGCAAGATCAGGAAGGCCAGGCTGATCGCCACCGAGGCCTGCCGCACCGCCGCAAACGGCGTCGAATTCCTTGACCGCGTCGAGCGCGAGGCTGGCCTGAAGCTCGAGATCATCGACCGCCAGACCGAAGCGCGGTTGGCGGTGTCGGGCTGCGGCTCGCTGGTCGAGCGCGACACGCAAGGCGTCGTGCTATTCGACATCGGCGGCGGCTCGTCCGAAATCGCGCTGATCGATCTCACCGGTCATCGCTCGCCACGGCTCGCCAACCACATCGTCTCCTGGACCTCACTGCCGGTCGGCGTCGTCTCGCTGGCCGAGCGTTTTGGCGGCCGCACGGTGACGCGCGAGATCTTCGCCGCCATGGTCGAGGATGTCGCCGTGCGCCTGCGCGCCTTCGATGGCCGCGACCGGCTGAGCCATGTGTTGTCCAGCCCGAAATTCCATCTGCTCGGCACCTCGGGCACGGTGACGACGCTGGCCGGCGTTCACCTCGACCTCGAACGCTACGACCGTCGCCGCGTCGACGGGCTGTGGATGGACCGCGACAGCGTCGACCGCATGGTCGAAAAGCTGGTCGGCTGGGATTTCCAGCAACGCGTCGCCAACCCTTGCATCGGCGCCGACCGCGCCGACCTCGTGCTGGCCGGCTGCGCCATCCTCGAGGCGATCCGCGCGGTATGGCCGTCCGAGCGGCTGCGCGTGGCCGACCGTGGCCTGCGCGAGGGCATATTGAGTGAACTGATGGCCGACGACGGTGTCTGGCGCAACAATGGCCGGGCCAGAGCATGATCCCGGGAAGTGGCGGCCGGTTCTCGGAAAAGATCATGCTCAAACAAGAAATCAAGCAATGACCAAGAAACCGGAAAAACCAGGCTCTGCCAGCATTCGCGTCTTGAAGACGCGGATCAAGAAGAAGAGTGGCCTCAAGGAATCGTCGCGCCGCTGGCTGCAGCGCCACATCAACGATCCCTATGTCCAGCGCTCCAAGGCCGACGGTTACCGCTCGCGCGCGGCCTACAAGCTGATCGAGATCGACGACAAGCATCATCTGCTCAAGCCCGGCATGAAGGTCATCGACCTCGGTGCTGCCCCGGGCGGCTGGTGCCAAGTCGCCGCGGCGCGGACCAAATCGACGGCCGAACACCCGCATGTCGTCGGCATCGACTATCTCGAAATGGATGCCGTGCCCGGCGCGCCGGTGCTGCTGATGGATTTTCTCGACCCGCAGGCGCCGCAAAAGCTCGCCGAGACGCTGGGCGGTCCACCCGATATCGTGCTCTCCGACATGGCCGCTCCCACCACCGGCCACAAGAGAACCGATCACATCCGCACCATGTATCTGTGCGAAGTGGCGGCCGATTTCGCGCTCGCCGTGCTGAAGCCCGGCGGCCATTTCCTCGCCAAGACCTTTCAGGGCGGCGCCGAGAACGAACTGCTTTCCATGCTCAAGCAGAATTTCCGCTCGGTCCATCACGTCAAGCCGCCGGCCTCGCGTGACGAATCGGTCGAGCTTTATCTGCTGGCAAAGGACTTCAAAGGGCGCACACCCACCGAGGCCTGACGGGCCGACGGGTGGTCAGCTCCCGGGCGGACTAACGGGCTCCAGGTCCTTCGGCGCTGTCAGCCGGCCGTGTCCAGACACCGCATTGCCGGCATCGGGCGCCAGCCGGACGAACGACAGCGAAGCTGCCGCCGATACCGCTGCCACGATGAAGAAGGCGATGTGGAAGTCGGCCAGCGTCAGCGGGCCGCCATGGATGCTGGTCGACACTTCCAGGATGCCACCGGCCAGCGCCACGCCAAGCGCAATTGCCAATTGCTGGAACACCGCGGTGATCGGCGTCGCCTTGCTCGTGTCGGCAGCCGAGATCTCGGCATAGGCCAGCGCGTTGATGCCGGTGAAGAACATCGAGCGGATGAAGCCGCCAGTCAGAAGCATGGCCAGGATCAGCGCATAGGGCGTCTCGGGCGTGAACAGGCCGTTGATGGCGATTGAGGCTGCCGCGACCAGCGACCCGGAAATCAGCACACGGCGGAAGCCGGCCACCCGGAAGATCAGCGCGGTGACGAATTTCATGCCGATGGCGCCGACCGCCGAGACGAAGGTGATCATGCCCGACTGGAATGGCGTCAGCCCGAAGCCGATCTGGAACATCAGCGGCAACAGGAAGGGCACCGCGCCGATGCCGATGCGAAACAGCCCACCACCCAGCACCGAGGAGCGGAACACCTGGTTGCGGAACAGCTCCAGTGCCAGCAGCGGATTTTTCGCATGGCGCGCATGCACCAGGTAAAGCGCGCCCGAGGCCAGTCCGACGGCCACGGTGATGAAGCCGGCCATCGGCGGCAAGGCAGGCAGGCTGACCACCGACAGCCCGAACACCACGCCGGAGGCGGCAAGGCCGCTCAGCACGAAACCGATGAAATCGAGCGGTGGCGTCTCGGTCGATTCGGTTTCGGGCAGAAAGCGCGTGGCAAGCCATATGCCGACCAGACCGATCGGCACATTGATCAGGAAGATCCAGTGCCAGGTGAAATAGGTGGTGATGAAGCCCCCAACCGGCGGCCCGACCAGGGGTCCGACCAAGGCCGGAACGGTCAGCCAGGACATGGCGGCGACAAGCTCGCTTTTCGGCGTGGCGCGCACCAGCACCAGTCGTCCGACCGGCGTCATCATGGCGCCGCCTATGCCTTGCAGGAAGCGCGACACCACGAAAGCCGGCAGCGAATTGGACAGGGCGCAAGCGACCGAGCCGACGATGAAAACGCCGATCGCGGCGCGAAACACATTTTTGGCGCCGAAGCGGTCGGCCATCCAGCCGCTGATCGGAATGAAGATCGCCAGCGACACCAGATAGGCGGTCAGCGCCAGCTTCAGCGCGATCGGGTTGGTCTGGATGTCGATGGCGATCGCCGGCAGCGACGTCGCGATGACGGTCGAATCCATGTTCTCCATGAAAAGAGCGACCGCCAGGATGAGCGGGATGGTGCGGTTCACGAAACGCGTCCGGACTGAATATTCGTCTCAATTGTTTTGCCGGCCTTGGGGGCAAGCCGACACGAAGGGCGGGTATCACGGCTTGGCCCGGATGTCGCATTAATTTACTGTCACTTTTATGCGACCAGCAACCACAGGTGGTGTCTTTTCGGCAAAATGTCACCTTTCCGGGAGTGTGCAATCATCGGCTTTTCATCGGCGCCGCGACGTGTTACGAGCCAGCGCCAATCCTGAAAGGGAAGAAGACGAGTCGGCGCTGTCCATTCTGGTCAAGCGCTTTTTCTGTATTCCGAGGGCTGGCCATGGCAAAAATCATCGAAACGTCCACCGGCGCACTGGCGCTGACCTTTGACGACGTGCTGTTGCAGCCGGGTCATTCCGAGGTCATGCCGGGCGAGACCGACATCCGCACCCGCATTGCCGGCGACATCGACCTCAACGTGCCGATTCTCTCCGCCGCCATGGACACCGTCACCGAGGCACGGCTTGCCATCGCCATGGCCCAGGCCGGCGGCATCGGCGTCATCCACCGCAATTTCTCGCCGGCCGAGCAGGCCGAGCAGGTGCGACAGGTGAAGAAGTTCGAATCCGGCATGGTGGTCAACCCCGTCACCATCGGCCCCGACGCGACGCTCGCCGACGCGCTGGGTCTGATGCGCACCTACTCGATCTCGGGCATTCCGGTGGTCGAGAATGGCGGCACCGGCGGCCAGAAGGTCGGCCGGCTGGTCGGCATCCTGACCAATCGCGACGTGCGTTTCGCCTCTGATCCGGCGCAGAAGGTCTACGAGTTGATGACCCGTGAGAACCTGATCACGGTCAAGGAGAATGTCGACCAGGACGAGGCCAAGCGGCTACTGCACCAGCACCGCATCGAAAAGCTGGTCGTGGTCGACAAATCAGGCAATTGCGTCGGGCTGATCACCGTCAAGGACATCGAGAAGTCGCAGCTCAACCCGCACGCCACAAAGGATGCGCAGGGGCGCTTGCGCGCCGCCGCCGCCACCAGCGTCGGCGATGACGGTTTCGAGCGCGCCGAGCGTCTCATCGATGCTGGCGTCGACCTTCTGGTCATCGACACCGCGCATGGCCATTCGCAGCGCGTGCTCGACGCTGTGGCTCGGGCCAAGAAACTCTCCAACTCGGTGCGCATCCTGGCCGGCAATGTCGCCACGGCGGAGGGCACGCAGGCACTGATCGATGCCGGCGCCGACGCCGTCAAGGTTGGCATCGGCCCCGGCTCCATCTGCACCACCCGAATCGTCGCCGGTGTCGGCATGCCGCAGCTCTCGGCGATCATGTCGGCGGTCGAGACGGCGCATAAATCGGGTGTATCGGTCATCGCCGATGGCGGCATCAAATATTCCGGCGATCTCGCCAAGGCGCTCGCCGCAGGCGCCAGCGCCGCCATGATCGGTTCGCTGCTGGCCGGAACCGACGAGAGCCCAGGCGAGGTCTATCTGCACCAGGGCCGCTCTTTCAAGGCCTATCGCGGCATGGGATCGGTCGGCGCCATGGCCCGCGGCTCGGCCGATCGCTACTTCCAGGCCGAGGTTCGCGACACGCTGAAGCTGGTTCCGGAAGGCATCGAAGGGCAGGTGCCTTACAAAGGACCTGTGTCCGGTGTGCTACACCAGCTTGCAGGCGGCCTGAAAGCCGCTATGGGTTATGTCGGTGGCCGCGACCTTGTCGATTTCCGCGAACGCGCCACTTTTGTGCGTATATCCAATGCCGGACTTCGTGAAAGCCACGCCCATGACGTCACGATTACCCGCGAAAGCCCGAATTATCCCGGTGGCCTCTGATCTCAAGAAATTGTCGTTTTAATTGAGGTGGTTACGCCGATCTGATCAATGGCGTTCCACGTGTGTCAGCGGATAATCAGCATTTTCGATGGAAAAGCACCCAAAATAACCGATTCTCGTCGGGAACGGCTTTCAAAGCAGAGTGGGCCTGCGCGGCCACCGTGAGGGTTGTTTCCGGTTTCGGAAAAAAACGCGTTTTCCCCGAAATCGGGGAAAATTCCCAGAGAGGCCGGCAGCTTTCAAAGCAGAGTGGGCTCGAGGGTGAGGCGGTAACCGTCGGGCAGCTTGGGATGGAACGGCCCTGGGCCCTCGTGCTCGAGGCCGACCTCGTAGACGTCGAGGCTCAATTCTTCCTTGAGCCACCAGGCCACGAAGCCACGATGGCAGAACACGCCGTCGCGAGGCCGCTCCCAGCACAGCAGCGCCGCCGTCCGGCCGCCCGCCAGATCCTCGATCTTCCGCACGATGGCGCGCGGATCGAGGGCGGCGAGCTGCGTGACGTAAAGGTCCGCGTATTCGTCGACGGTGGCGGTCCGAAACCATGGACCAGGCGACAGTTCACGGACCGCCGGCAGGTCGTAATCAGCCTTCGGCGCTCGGCGTGCGATACCGATCCGCGCGAACTGCGGCGGGAGCCTGGTGAAGAATGAGCTGGTGACGATCTGCATGGGCACCGCGCCTCGCGCGCATCTGAAATTTCGACCGATAAAACTCAATGACTTAACCGGCGATGTGCCCGGCCGCCGTGGCGACCGAGCACCTGCTCCCTCTGGAGAGATGGGCTCACGGGGTTTCAGAAAAACCCGGTGACGGATCGCAACGTACGTGCACGAGCCTATCTCCGAGCTGGGCCGTGTAAAGCTCCCTGACGACCTGGTCGGCTCTCTGCTTGCCGGCGTGCGCCTCGAGGAACAGCGCGCCGGCGCACATCTGGGCGATGGCGATCCGGATCGCCTCGTCCCGGCTTGTGCTATTTTCCAGATGCCCGAGTTCGGCCATGGCAGTCCAGATCGCTTCCTGGTTCGCATCCATCACGCCACCTCCAGCACTTTGACGGCTTCGCCGTCTGTGAGCACTGGAGCCCTCGGCAGCCATGCGACTACCGGTTCAGGCCCAACGTCCCGTTCACCTCGCTCCAGGAACGAAGCGACTGCTGGGTCACGTGCGACTTTCGAAAGGGGGATGTGTATCTTCATGACTTCTATTCTCCATTGCTAGATTTGATTATTTGATCCAACAAATAGAGTATAACTAGATTTTTCACCTAATGTAATTGACCCAAAATGGTTATTTTGTCGCCAAAGTGGTTACATAATACTTCTACGTAACCAGATTGGTTACTGTAGCGCGAAATAGGAACCATTTCGGTTCGAACGCGGCCATGCCGGCATCGGCGAGCGTCGGGCGATCACTGTCAACGTTGCCAGTGACGAGCAAGCCTGCGCGAGCCCACTCCCCAAAACTGGGGAGCGGGAAATCGGGGGGCCGTATTCCTTGGCCGGGCGGCCGCCCTTCGGTTTTCGCCCATCCAGGCGAAAACTACGAAGTCCACATTTTCGGCGAATCCCGAAATAGGGGGAAAGGGTGGCCGGCCGAGTCCTGCGCCATTTTGCGCAAGGGTCGACAGGTCAGCTCAATGGACGAAACGCCAGTGACCGGTGCCACGTGAAGCATTTGGACATGTCCAAAATCAAAATATTCCATCGGCGAAGCGATCGGCTTCCCGGTCCGCCTGACCCTTGAGCCTGGCGATCAGCTCGGGGTGCGACCATGTCGATTTGATCAGAACGGATAATGCTGGTTCGGGTCCTCAATCGTCACCCAGCGCAAATCGGTGAACTCGGCGATCGAGGCCTTGCCGCCGAAACGGCCATAGCCCGAGCCCTTGACGCCGCCGAACGGCATCTGTGCCTCGTCGCCGACGGTCGGGCCGTTGATGTGGCATATGCCGGATTCGATGCGGGTGGCGACCGCCAGCGCGCGCTGGATGTTGCGGCTGAAGACGGCCGAGGACAGGCCGTATTCGGTGTCGTTGGCGACACGCACGGCCTCGTCCTCACCCTTTACCCGGATCACCGGCTTGACCGGTCCGAAGGACTCTTCGGCATACACGCGCATTGCCGGTGTCACGTGATCGAGCAGCGTTGCCTCCACCACGGTTCCGCTGCGCTTGCCGCCGGCGACCAGCTTCGCGCCCTTGGCGAGCGCGTCGGCGACGAATTCCTCCATCTTTTCGGCCGCCTGGCTGCTGATCAGCGAGCCCAGCACGACATGGCCGCGCGGGTCGCCGGCCGGCAGTTTCGAGGCGCGGGCCGCGAGTTTCGTTACGAACTCGTCGGCGACCTTCTCGTCGACGATCAGTCGTTCGGTCGACATGCAGATCTGGCCCTGATGCATGAAGGCGCCGAAAGTGGCGGCGTTGACCGCCGCGTCGATGTCGGCGTCGTCCAGCACCAGCAACGGCGCCTTGCCGCCGAGTTCGAGCAGCGCCGGCTTCAGGTGCCGGCCGGCGAGTTCGGCGATGATCCTGCCGACCTTGGTCGAGCCGGTGAAGTTGACGCGCTTGACCGCTGGATGCGCGACGAGCGTTTCGACGATGCCAGCAGCGTCCTTCGGGTCGTTGGTAACGACATTGATGACACCCTTGGGCAAGCCGGCCTCGACCAGCACCTGGCCGATCAGCCGGTGCGTGCCGGGACACATTTCGGAAGCCTTGAGCACTACCGTGTTGCCACAGGCGATCGGCATCGCCACGGCGCGGGTGCCGAGAATGACCGGCGCATTCCATGGTGCGATGCCGAGGCACACGCCGGCCGGCTGACGGATCGCCATGGCGAGCGTGGCCGGCTTGTCGGACGGGATGATCTCGCCGGAGATCTGCGTCGTCATCGCCGCCGCCTCGCGCAGCATGTTGGCCGCCAGCATGACGTTGAAACCAGCCCAGGGTCCGGTAGCGCCTGTCTCTTCAATCATCAGCGTTGTGAATTCGCCAACTTTGGAAGCCATCACGTCGGCCGCCTTGGACAGCAGGGCGCGGCGCTCGCCGGGGCCCGTGTTCGACCACGCTGGAAAAGCGGCCGCTGCGGCGTCGACCGCGGCATTGGCGTCCGCGACACTGGCCGCGGCGGCGCGCGTCGCCAGTCTGCCGGTGAACGGGTCCAGGCGTTCGTAGTAAGCCTTCCCTGTCGCCGCCCTTTCGTCGCCGTCGATCAGAAGTCCGATATCCATTGTTCTTTCCCCCGCTCTGGATAGAGCCTTAGAAGCCGAGTATCTCGGCATTGATCGAGGCCTCGAGGCCACCGTCAACCGGCACATTGGCGCCGTTGACCCAGCATGCTCCGTCCGAACACAAGAACAGCACGACAGGCGCGATGTCGCCCGAAATGCCGGCGCGCCCGACCTTGGTGATGTTGATCCTCGTTCGCCACAGTGCACTAGGGCTTTGGTTCGGTAAAATGATATTTTACGGTGTTTCATTAACCCCTGGGTTATGAAATCCCCGACGAAGCCGAGATGCTGGAGAGGCTTCTGGACAGACTGAAAGAGGGTATTTCTCTCGCCTGACCTGCACTAGACTAGTAGCTTCATCGGTCGGCATTGCCTTTAGTTTTGGCCAAGAGGCGGTCAGCTCGGCGCGGCGCCAACGATACCATCGGCTTCTTCCCTAAGCTTCTGACCTGATGGCTGAGGCAAGCGTATTCAGAATGCTCGCATTGCCCTCCATAAGTTTCGACCTGCCGAAAACATGCCATGTGATGTGTATCGGCTCAGGGGCGAGTTCGCCGAGCGCGACACGCCGTAACGCCGCGTCTTGCGTGACACACCAGGCCGGCAGGATGCTTGCCCCGAAACCTGCAGCAACCAGTTCGATGATCGCGCTCGTCGACTCGATGCGAACAATCTCTCTCGGCCAGACGCCCGCGGGGCTGAAGAACCGCTCGTATTCGAAGCCGTGTGCCGGATGGTATGAGAAGGCGAGATACCTTTGTCTGCCAAAGAATTCGGCTTGCAGAGGCGTGTCGGTCTGACCGGAAAGCGGCACTACGCCCACCAGCCTGTCCTGGAACAGCGGTATCGACGGCAGGTTTTCGAGTTCCGGGCTGCGCGGCGACAGGAACAGGTCGGCGCTTCCGGCGTTGATCGCGGATTGCAGATCGTGGTTTGCCAGCCTGACAAGCTCGAGCTTGAGCGCGCCATGCTCCTTGCTCAATGCAGCCGCCGCTGCCGGTAGCCAATGGACATGATCGTAGTGGCCGACAGCGATCCGCAACACAGGCGATGTGCGATGCAGCTGAATGGCGTCAGCCTCCGCGGTCTTCAGCGTATCCTCGGCATAAAGAGCGGCTTCCAGCAGCCGCTCGGCTGCTTCCGTCAGCCTGATCCCCCTACCCACCCGGTCGAACAGGCGAATGCCGAGCCGGCGCTCGGCCTCCCGGACCTGATGGCTGGCGGCCGGCTGCGTCAGGCCAAGCGATGTGGCGGCCGCACTGAGTTGGCCGTGCCGGCGTACGGCAATCAGCAGCTGGTAGTGCCTGCGATCAAGGTAAGTCATATGAGAATTTAGAATGATTTGCCGAGGAATAATCAATTGGAATTCGCTCGGCCCCAGGCGCAATTTTCCCCGGCGCAGCGCCTCGCGTTTGAGCCCGACTTATCCAGGACGGCGTCCCGGATGTCACGTCAAATCATCTGATCAGAATTTTACCGAGGCGGGCGCAGCCCTGCCAGAGGGACTTATTGCATGTCGAGCCTGGTTCACGACGCCGCCGAGAAGTTCGCCACGCTGTCGCTTGACGCGGTGCGCAGCGTCGAGATGCTTCGGCTCGACCGCGTTCGCCAGCAGGCCGCTGCCCACAATCTCTCGGCCGTGCTGCTCTTCGATCCCGTGAACATCCGCTACGCCACCGGTGTGCGCAACATGCAGATCTATTCGGCGCGCAATCCGGCGCGCTACGTGTTCATTCCGGTGGTCGGACCGGTGGTTCTGTTCGAGTACCGCGCCTGTGAGCATCTGGCCGAGAACCGCCCGACCGTCGACGAGATCCGGCCGGCGCGGCCGATCATGCCGCTGCACTCCGGCCACAAGCATGTCGGTCACATCAGAGAATTCGTCGCCGACATCGAGGAACTGGTCGCCAGGCATGGCGTCAACGGCCGCCGTATCGGTGTCGAAGCGACGACGACTGGAGCGATGCTGGCGCTCGCCGCGGCAGGCTTCGACATCATCGACGCCCAGATCCCGGTGGAAAAGGCCCGCGGTCTCAAGGTTGCGGGCGAGGTCGACATGATCCGCGCCTCCTTGCGACTGACTGAGGCTGCCGTGCGCGAAATGGAGGCGGCGCTGGTTCCGGGCGTCACCGAGAACGAGCTCTGGTCGGTGCTGCATCGGAAACTGATCGCTGGCGGCGGCGACTATATCGAGACGCGGCTTCTGACCTCGGGCGCGCACACCAATCCCTGGTTCCAGGAGACCTCGGACAAGATCATTCGGGACGGTGACCTCGTCGCTTTCGATACCGACGCGGTCGGCTGCTACGGCTATTACAGCGACTTCTCCCGCACTTTTCTGACCGGCGACGGCAGGGCATCCGCAGCGCAACGGACGCTTTACGGACTTGCCCAGGAGCAGATCGAGAAGAACGTCAACCTGCTGCGACCGGGGCTCGCCTTCCGGGAGTTCGCGGAGAGCGCCTGGCTGATCCCCGGCGCCTACCAGAAGCACCGGTACCTCTCCGTGTTGCATGGCTGCGGGATGACCGGCGAATACCCGATCATCGCGCACGCCTCGGACTGGGACGATGTCGGTAACGACGACAACGAGGTGTTTGTCCCCGGCATGACGGTCTGCGTCGAGAGTTTCATCGGCCACGAGGACGGAGGCGAGGGTGTCAAGCTCGAGGAGCAGGTGCTGATTACGGAAACCGGTGTCGAGAGGCTGTCGGTCTACGGATACTGCGACCGGCTCTCAGCCTAAGGGGCGGGCCATAGCCCGCGGTTAAGGGAGGAAACAGATGTCGACATGCGAAGAGATGAACTGCCAGACCAGGACGAAGGTGACGGCCTTCGCTGATGAGAAGCAAGCCGGGCGACTTGACCGTCGCGAGTTCCTGGCAATCGCCAGCGCCTTCGGCCTGTCCACGGCTGCAGCCTATGCGATGATAGGCCTGTCGGCTCCGACACCGGCGCATACCGCGGAGCCGGTGAAGGGCGGCGTCCTGAAGGTCGCCACAGCGGTCAAGGGAATGAAGGATCCGCGCACATTCGACGAGGCTGAACTGGGCAATGCCGGCCGGCAGTTTCTGGAAACACTGGTGAAATACACCGCCGATTTCACCTTCGAACCGATGCTGCTGGAGCGATGGGACGTCAATGCCGACGCGACCGAGTATGTGCTGCATCTGCGCAAGAGCGTGAAATGGAACAATGGCGACGATTTCAGCGCCGATGACGTGATGTTCAACATCGCGCGCTGGTGCGAGAAGAATGCTTCCGGCAATTCGATGGCCGGGCGTATGGGGGCGCTGATCGACGACAAGACCGGCAAGCTGCGTGACGGCGTCGTCACGAAGGTCGACGACCATACGATCCGCCTGCAACTGGCTTCTTCCGACATCTCGATCATCCCCAGCCTTTCGGATTACCCCGCCTTGATCGTCCACCGTGACTACGACAAATCAGGCGCCAATCTCATCGCCAATCCCGTAGGCACCGGTCCCTTTGAGCTGGTGTCCTACGAGGTCGGGCAGCGAGCCGTCTTCAAGCGCCGCGAGCACGGATCCTGGTGGGGCGGCGACGTCTATCTCGATGGCGTCGAGTTCATAGACTACGGCTCGGACCCCACGGCGCTGGTCAGCGCTTTCGAGGCGGAAGAAGTCCACACCAACTACGAGACGACGGGCGACATGGTCGCGGTGATGGACGGGCTGGGCTTGCAGAAATCCGAGATTCTGACCGCAGGCACGATCGTGGCGCGCACCTCGGTGCAAGCCAAGCCCTATGACGACGCGCGGGTGCGCAGGGCCTTGCAGCTGGCTGTCGACAACTCGGCCGTGCTGCTTCTCGGCTATGCCGGGCTGGGCTCAGCCGCCGAGAACCATCACGTCTGTCCCATCCAGCCGGACTACGCCAAACTGCCGCCGATCGCCCGCGACCTGGCGCAGGCCAAGGCACTCATGGCCGAGGCCGGCCAGGCCGATTTCGAACACGAGCTCATCTCGCTCGACGAGGAGTGGCACAAGAACACCGGCGACGCGATCGCAGCACAACTGCGGGAAGCGGGCTTCAAGATCAAGCGCACGGTGCTGCCGGGGTCGACGTTCTGGAACGACTGGACCAAATATCCATTCTCGCTGACGGTGTGGTCCATGCGCCCGCTCGGCGTGCAGACGTTGGCCATAGCCTACCGGACGGGCGAGGCATGGAACGAGAGTTCCTTCTCCGACAAGGCGTTCGACGAGCTTGTGACGAAGGCTCTGTCGGTTGCCGATCCCACGGCGAGGCGCGAGCTGATCGGCAAGGCCGAAACGATACTCCAGGATTCGGGCGTCATCATCCAGCCGTTCTGGCGCAAGCTGTTTTGCCACGCGGCGACGGCGGTACAGGGCCGCCGGATGCACCCGACAGGCGAGACCTATTTCGACAAGGCATGGCTTCAAACCTGAGGTCTGGTGATGCACCGTGGGCAATCTCCGCGGCGCAAGGTCATGATGGACGCCCTGACCGCAAGCGACTGCAAAAGGGTTGCCCATCTTGCGGGCGAGAGGCAACTGTCGATCTCGAGCGGCCGTACCGCTCTCATCCTCGTTTCAAGTATCGCTAAGAGAGTAGGCTTTAAGAAATCGGTCGACAACGGACAGGATGCTTTTCCGATGCTCGTCGCAGTCTTGAGGAGCCGGAGCCGACGCCATGAGAACCCAAAAGCCGGTAACCATGGCGAACAGGCCGCGTGAGAGAGCTTCCGCGTCGTTACTCGAAAGCTCTTCGTCGAGCAGGGCACGAAGTTTGCCGCGGACGGTTATTTCGGCATTCGATTGGATCTCTTGCAATGCGGGGCTTTGCCGAAGCCTCGCTACGAGCACGTACCAAGCGCTGACAATTTCGGGCGTGAGCTGATCTGGGCTTAGATATCCCAACAGGATGCTCTTTACCCGCGCCGTAGGGGACGTCTGCGAATGCGATGCGCGCTCCGCGTTGGCCAGGATCTTGGCGTAGAGCGCATCATAGGTGGCATTCAGCAGACCATCCTTATCTCCGAAGTAGTGGCCCACGATTCCGGCAGTTAATCCGGCCCGCTTGGCGATGCGCTGAATGCTTGTCTTTTCCAGGCCGTCCTCATGGATCGACACGATCGTCGCCTCGATAAGTTGTTCCCTGCGTTCCGGCCACGTTTTGTGCTGACCCATGGTCTGTGCCCTACCGACTCCAAGTTCACGTTGTCGCTTCTCATAGGGGGTGTTCGCAACGGTTTCCATTGAGGAGCCTTCCCGCAAACCCTCTTATATGGATTTTTGTTGCACCGTTCAGCAAAAATGTTACCGTCGCCAAAAATGGGAGGAAGCCGAATATGAAAGCTCGCAAACTCGCCTTGAATAGACGACAGGCGTTGGCCGGCATGGCGGCTAGCATGCTGATGGCTTCGACAGGGGGTTCCGCGGCGCTGACCCCGAAAAAGGGCGGTCGGCTGCGTGTCGCTTTGGCCGGTGGGGCGACGTCCGACACTGTCGACCCGGCTGTGATGGACAGCCCGTTCACAATTCCTATCGCCTACACAGCCTTCAACCATTTGACTGAGATAGACAGCAGCGGCAACATCGTTCCTGAACTCGCTGATGAGTGGTCGTCAGGAAAGTCTCCTGCCGAATGGACGTTTCGGCTCAGGAAGGGCGTTGAGTTCCACAACGGCAAGACGATGACTGCCGACGACGTCATCGCCTCCATCAACTACCATCGCGGTGATGATTCAAAGTCGGCTGCCAAGCCGTTCCTCGATGCGGTGGAGGAATTGAAGGCGGACGGACCGGATCGGATCCAGATCCGGCTCAAGGCGCCGAACGTGGATTTCCCCTCGACGATCAGTGACTATCACTTCGTCATCTTGCCCTCGGCAGATGGCAAGGTTGACCCTCTGGCCGGGGTGGGGACTGGTCCTTACGTCCTTCAGAACCTCGATCCGGGTGTCGGTGCGGTGTTCTCGCGCAACCCGAACTACTTCAAGTCTGATCGCGCCTTTTTTGACGAAGTCGAACTGCGCTCGGTTATCGATGATGCCGCGCGGAACAACGCGCTTATTACCGGCGAAGTTGATGTCATTGATCAGGTTCCGCTGCAGATCGCGTCGCGGCTGAAGCAAGTCCCGACGGTCAAGATCGAGGAGACGGCAGGTACCGAGCACTATACCTTGCCCATGCGCACGGACACCGCTCCATTCAACGATCTCAATGTGCGAATGGCGATCAAACATGCAATCGATCGCGACGCGGTCGTCGAGAAGATCATGTTTGGATATGCGGAACCGGGCAATGACAATCCCATTTCTTCCGCCTATCGCTATTTTGACTCAAGCCTGGAATTGAGAAAGTACGACCCCGACAAGGCGAAGTGGTATCTCAAACAAGCAGGACTGTCTTCGCTGAAGGTCGACCTCAGCGTCGCCGCCGCGCCGTTTCCGGGCGGCGTAGAAACCGGCTCGTTGGTGCAGGATGCGGCTCGGGCGGTGGGCATCGACGTCAATGTGATCCGGGAGGTCGACGACGGCTACTGGTCGAACGTATGGATGCAGCGCCCGTGGTGCGCCGCAAGTTGGGTCGGCCCTGCAAGCGAAGACTGGATATTCACCAACGCCTATGCCCAAGGCGCCGCCTGGAACGACACCTTCTGGAAGAATGAGCGGTTCAACCAGTTGCTTGTCGCGGCACGGGCTGAGCAGAATGACAACTTAAGGCGCGAAATGTACGCGGAGATGCAGCGGCTTGTCCGCGACGACGGCGGCGTGGTCGTATTGAGCTACAACAGCTACGTCATGGGCCTGCGCGACAATGTCGGGCACGGCCCTCTAGCCGGCAACTGGCGCCTTGACGGATACAAGTTCGCCGAGCGTTGGTGGTTCTCTTGATTGAGTTGAATGCAGTTCGGCTCATCGAACATGCTTGGATACCACTGCGTGACGGCAGGCGATTGGCTGCCAGGATATTCATGCCGGATGTCGCCAAGCCGTGTCCTGCCGTACTGGAATATAACCCGTACCGCTGTCACGACATCACGCGCGACAGAGATAGCATCACTCACGGCTACTTCGCCGAGCGCGGCTATGTCTCCCTTCGGGTAGAAATTTCAGGAACGGGCGACTCGGATGGGGTGCTGACCGATGAGTATTGCGAGCGTGAAATCGACGATCTTGAGGAAGTCATCGATTATGTCGGCAGGCAATCCTGGTGCTCAGGAGACGTCGGTGTTTTCGGCCATTCCTGGGGAGCATATAGCGCTCTTCTGGTGGCGCAAAGGCGGCCTCCTCGGCTCAAGGCCATAATTCCGGTTATGGGATCGGATGACCGCTACAGGGAGTGCATTCACTACAAGGGTGGCTGCCTGCTGGCGTCCAATCTTGTCTGGGCATCGTTCATGCAGGTGTACTCGGCGCTGCCGCCAAATCCAAACGTAGTTGGAGAAACGTGGCTGACGGAATGGCTGAACAGACTGGCTGCCCAGCCACTCTGGGCCGGCCAATGGATGCGTCACGATCGCTACGATCCCTACTGGCGGCAAGGATCGGTCGCGCCAGACTACGGTCTTATCGATTGCCCAGTTTACATTTTTGCGGGCACCGCGGATCACTACAAAGATGCCGGGTTTCGCCTCATGGAAAACTGCACCACTTTCGTGAAGCTTACCATGGGGCCGTGGGACCATTGTTATCCACATGAGGCCGCGTTCCAGGCGATCGACTTCCCTGCGGAAGCCGTGCGCTGGTGGGACCATTGGTTGAAGGGCATAGATACCGGTGTCGAGAGCGAGCCGCGAACAGCGTTGTGGTTGAGTGGTCCAGCCGGGCATGGGTACTGGGTGACGCCGGCCGAGCCCCCGGTCCAAGAGGTCCTGGCCCTGTCGGCCAACACCCCGGAGGGCGTAGCCACCTTGGAGCCCTCGCTGGACGTAAACTGGGTCATTCTGCCTGAATCGGGATGCGAAGACCTGGGTACCGCAGACAACTACGTTCAGTTCTGGGCGAAGCCTATCGCGAAATCCATCGACCTATGTGGAACACCTGAGCTGTCTTTGCAATGCGGTTCGCACGCCTCGGCAAGTCAGTTGGTGGCCCGCCTCTATGTAATAGCGCCATACGAAAAGGCGGCCGAAATTGCTCGTGGCGCGTCGCAACCTTGTGACTCGGTCGCCCCAGGGGGCATCGAGCGTCGCATTAGCTTCCACACGGTCGTACGGCGGCTGCGAGCCGGCAGCCGCCTGTGCGTCGTAATATCCGATGGACTATGGCCGGTGATCGCTCCCGAGCCCGGCCATACGTTCGACGGTCGAAATCTCTCCGACGTCCGGCTTGCATTGCCCGTCGGCAGGCAACAGATGGTGCAATCCCAACCTTTTGCCTTGATGGCAACTCGGCGGGCATCCGAGTTGGTGGTCCTCTCGCCTTCGAAAAAAAAGGTGGTATCGCGCGCATATCCCACGACTGGAGAGCGTGTGCTGCGGATATCATCGCACGCGGGTGTATTTGGCGACTACACGCGTGCTCTGCTCCCCGACATCGCAACCGAGATCGAGCATACGGTCGCAACAGAATATCGTCTCGGTCGCCGGGGCGTGAGCACATCCACCGTCACACATGAGTTTCATCTCGCGCGGCGGGACGGCTGGGCAATTAAGTTGGGTGGATCCTTTTCGCTGGCGTCGAGCGCGAACGGTCACCGGCTGAGCGGCGATATCCGCGCATTTGCCGACGGATCAGAGATTTTCCGGAAGCGATGGCCAGAGGAAGTGATTGCGCCAAAGCGACGGAACAGCGTGCATCACAGGCTCCGCATGCACGGGTCCGCGTTGGAATGAAGAAGCTCTCCAATATGCTGAAGGGAACTCTCGGCGCGACTATTGCCAATCGCCTGCTGCTGGGGCTTTACACGCTTTTCATTGTCTCTGTTCTTATATTCTCTGCCATAGCCTTCCTGCCCGGTGACTATGCCAGAGCGGCGCTTGGCCACTCCGCCACGCCGGAAACTGTGGCTGCGCTTGAGAAAGACCTGGGACTAGACCGTCCTGCACCCGAACGATATCTACGATGGATCGCCCACGCGGCGCAGGGTGATTTCGGCGTTTCGTTTACGGCGCGTGGCGCGAAGCAGCGGGCCGTTGCGGACATCGTGTTTCCAAGGCTTCGAAACACTCTACTGCTGGCCGGCGTCACGGCGTTGTTGGCGGTCCCGCTAGCGCTCGTTCTTGGCGTGCTCACGGCGCTTGCCCGGAACACCTTGCTCGATCGGCTACTCAACGCCATCACCTTGACGACCATTTCATTTCCGGAGTTCTTCGTCGCTTACGTGCTGATGCTGCTCTTGGCGGTCAAGTTTCCACTTTTCAGTTCGATGGCAAGCATGAGTGCGGACATGCCGATCACTGAGAAATTGTCACGCATCGCTCTGCCAGTCCTCACGCTGACGCTTGTGATCCTCGCCCACATGATGCGGATGACCCGAGCCGCGATCATCAGCCTGCTTGATAGCTCTTATGTCGAGTGTGCTCGGCTCAAGGGGCTGCCCGAGTGGCGAATCGTTGTGGGTCACGTGTTGCCCAACGCCTGGGCGCCCATAGCCAACGTGATCACATTCAACCTAGCCTATCTGGTCGTAGGCGTGGTGGTGGTGGAGGTTGTGTTTGTCTATCCGGGAATAGGCCAGACCATGGTGGACGCCATTCGTCTGCGCGACGTTCCGGTAATTCAGGCCTGCACGCTGATCTTTGCTGCAACGTTCGTCATCCTGAACCTACTGGCTGACCTGATCGCGATCGCTACCAATCCGAGGCTGGCTCACCCGAAATGATGGCCCCTGCTTCAGTTCCAGCCGTAAAGAAACCTCTATGGCTGCAAAAGGCCTGGCGTCTTCTCTCGACGGCGCCCCTCAGCGCGCTGTTTGGGCTAGTCGTAGTGGCAATCTATCTATCCGCCGCTATTTTTGGACCATTGCTGGCACCGTATGGCGAAGCCGAAGTGGTCTCCAAAATTCCCTTCGCGCCTTGGAGCCATGAATTCCTCTTGGGAACCGACCAACTCGGCCGAGACACGTTTTCCCGTTTGCTATTTGGCGCGCGCAATACCTTGGGTATTTCAATCGCGACCGTCTGCCTTTCTTTCGGTGTCGGAGTCGTATTGGGCATGGCCACGGTGATCAGGGGAGGCTGGACCGATAGACTGCTCCTGAGTCTGACTGACGCGCTAATGGCAATCCCTCCGCTGATCTTCGCCCTGATACTCCTTTCCATTGCGGGCTCATCGATTCCAAGTCTGATCGTTGCTATTGCCGCGGTGGACATGACCCGCATCTTTCGTCTGACACGGTCGCTATCGGCCAATGTCCTCGCAACCGACTTCGTGGAAGCGGCGCGGCTGCGCGGTGAAGGATTGAGTTGGATTATGTTCCGCGAGGTGCTGCCCAATATTCTACCTCTTCTTGTCGCGGAGTTCGGGCTCCGCTTCTGCTTCGTCTTTCTCAGCATTTCGGCACTGGCCTTCCTAGGCCTGGGGATACAGCCGCCCACTGCTGACTGGGGATCTATGGTCCGCGAAAGCGCCGCACTGATTTCCTACGCCGACATCACGCCGCTGATACCGGCCGCTGCCATCGGCCTGCTCACAGTGGCAGTCAATTTCGTTGTGGACTGGATCCTTCACATGTCCAGCGGCCTTCGTGACGATGAAAGGCGGCGGCTCTAATGTCTGTACATCGAGTATGTGATCTTCGCTGATAGAATACCGGGTAAGCGAGCGTATTCGGGAGATATGAAATGGACCTTTCCAGCGCGAAAAATGAACCTAGGCTCCTTTCAGAAATAGCCAGCTATCATGCACATGTTTATTACGATCGGACTAGGACCCGTCCGGTTGCGGAGTGGCTGCGCACCACGATCGGCGAACGCTTTCTGGTTCGGCTTGGGAATTGGCATGACGAGAAGGTCGGGCCGCATGACCAATCGATGTTTCAGGTCTCATTCGCAAATGACGTTTTCACCACCCTCGTGCCATGGCTCATGCTGAACCATCGCGGCCTTAGCATCCTCGTTCATCCGAACACCACGAACCCGCGGCGCGACCATCTGATTGACCCGATCTGGGTAGGGAGTCCGCTCCTCCTTCATGGTGAAACGCTTCCAGAGGACCATGAGGCGGAGGAGGCGTTGGTCCCGAATACCACACCTTCCATCTCGGCCTAAACATCGCCGCCCGAGCTCGCGATAGCCGGCTCTAAGCGCCATTATCCTGCCGGAGCTACAAAAGGCGCTTTAGCAAGCGACGACGGTGGTCGCCTCTGCAGTTGGATCGTCTCTACAGCTTGGCTAGCAAGCTTGAATCGTCCCTAAATTCGACTGTTTGGCTGCCGCGGGACCATACGGAACGATACGGGAAGATTTTGATTTTGGCTCACGGAAAAGTCAATGAAATCAACGGTTCAGGTACATCCTCAGCGACTGACATAATCGTTGTCTGGCAATAGGTTACGAAGCGGTTCTCCAAAGTCGATTCAAGGAGGTGGTCCAACCACTCGCCGATCGCTTTTGTCTTCTACGAATGGCAGCTTTGCGCCGGTGAGTTCAACTGGTCATCGCAACACCTTGTGCAGCATATCGGCCGGTGTTTCGAAGTCCAGGGTTTTTCGGGGGCGCTGATTGAGCCGCAGGGCAACGGCGTTGAGTTGGGCCTGCGAGACATGGGAGAGGTTGGTTCCTCCCGGGAAGTATTGCCTGAGCAGACCGTTGGTATTTTCGTTGCTGCCGCGCTGCCAGGGGCTGCGCGGATCGCAGAAGTAAACCTGTACATCGGTTGCAACGGTGAAGCTCTGGTGCCGAGCCATCTCTTTTCCCTGGTCCCACGTTAGCGAACCTCGCAACGCTTCGGGCAGTTTGCCGATCTGTTGGGCCTCTTAGTCACAGAACATAAGTTCATATTGACTTGGTGGTCGTTTTGACTATGCTGTATGCAGTGCGTCGACCACCGCGTCATCCAGGGTAGCGGGATTGACCGTTTCTTGGCGATGAAATGGCCCGGCTGCGTGCGTATAGAAATAGGTCAGATCCACAATGCCAACCTGTGCCCGCCGACGTCAGTCGGCGAAATTCGGAAGCTCTCGCTTGATGCTTTCGATTTTAGTGATCCTTTGCTTGGTCGCAACCGGCTGCGCGACCCGAGCAGGAAACGTGCTCCAACCTCCTGCACTCGCCGCGAGCGAGGCCGCGCGGGTTAACCTACTTGTCGCCACAACACGCAAACCGTCAACGGATCCTGACCGACTTTATTCAGGAGAGCGCGGGACCGCGATCTCCTTGGACAGCGTCACCGTCACCATACCTCCGGATCGAAACCGAAAGATCAGTCAGATCCAGCGGCCTTCACACCGTCCTCTTGATCCCACTCGGGAGTTCGCCATGGTCGAGGTTGACAAAGTCGCAACGGAGAGGCGGGTCTTCGATTGGTTCCGTAAGAACCGAAATGCAAAGCGTCAGGTGCTCATTTTTGTGCACGGCTACAACAACTCTTATGCCGACGCCGTCTTTCGTTTCGCTCAGATCGTTCATGACGCGGGAACCGACGCAGCGCCTATTCTCTTCGCTTGGCCATCGCGGGCCAAGGTCTTCGACTATCTTTACGACAAGGAGAGCGCCAACTATTCGCGCCGGGCCCTGGAAGACTTGATCCTCCAGGCCTCCATGAGTCCCGACGTCGACGACGTCACCATTCTCGCTCATTCGATGGGGACGTGGCTTGCCGCGGAAGCGTTACGCGGTGTTGCTATGCGTAAAAACTCGATCCCGGCTAAGGTCAGGAATGTCGTCTTGGCGTCTCCGGATATCGACATCGACGTGTTTCGCCGTCAATTTGTCGAAATGGGGCCAAATAAGCCGCATTTCACAATCTTCACGTCGACGCGGGACAAGGCCCTTGAGTTTTCGCGATTGTTGTCGGGTGGAATTTCGCGTGTCGGCGGTACCGATCTCACGCCATATACGGCGGTTCTTGAAGAGCTCGGAGTTACCGTTATCGACACGAGCGCGATCGCATCGGGAGATCCACTCGGCCACAATGCGTATGCCGAAAGCCCGGAGATTGTTCGGCTGCTGGCGCACCGTCTAGGCGGTCGATCGGTGACGGCAGGCGAGGCTAAGTTCTCGGATCGCGTAACTGCGGCAGCAGCCAGTCTCGGCCGGCCGGCGAAGCGCAAAACTGCTAAGGGCCCAGTTGACAGCAGCGAGGCACGCAAATTGCTGAAACGCGAGCCTGTCACGTCGACCGGACAGATCGTTGATGGTCAGATCTCGTACTAAGATATCTGTGTAGACTGGCTACGACCAAACGAACGACAGGGGCTAACAATTGCGCCTGGTCGTTGCGGTCAATATGACCTAATGTGCAATTCGTAACCGGAGATAGGGCCACTGATGGCGAACATTAATCCCGCGCGTAGAGCTGAAATTGGGCGCGAAAAGCGCGCGCGAACCCGTGCAGAGCTCGTTGCCGCGGCCAACTCGTTGTTCGCCAGACAGGCCGTGGAATCGGTAACAGTCGACGATGTGGTGAGGGAGGCCGGCGTCGCCAAGGGTACGTTCTACGTTCATTTCGATGGCCTAGACGGTTTGACGGCGGCGGTCGCGGAGGAACTGGTCCAATCTTTCGACGAAATGCTGCAGTCCGACCGGCTCTCACTCGACGATCCTGCCCTTCGGATTGCGTTCGGGTGCAGCTCATTCATCGACAAGGCGCTCATTGATCCTCGATGGGCCAGCCTTGTCGCCAGGATGGCGGCGGCAGACCCCAAGGGTGGCGAGCTCCTCCGCAGCAGGATTTTCGAAGACCTGCAACAGTTCTCGAAGAGCTTGCCGGGCAGTGGGGCATCCGCTGAGCTGAACCTGGAGATCGTCGTTGGGATCATGCTCCAGCTCATGCGCGCGCTCGGCGAGCGCAGGCTGTCGTCGCTCGATCGTGACGCGGCCATAAGCGCCATCCTGCGCGCAATCGGCCTCAATGCCCGGGATGCGAAGTCGGTCCTTGCGCGCTTGTCTACATCTGCCGACGGGGCAATGCCTGATGGGCCGCGGCAACGGAAGTCTCAGCGCCCAGGTGCGGCAAGAAGCGGGGCCTGACTTTGGACTGACGCCCCTTCCGCGGCGATTTCCGTTATCTGTCGTCGAGATTGGGTGCTTTGGCGCGACTCCGGATCTGGGCGTATATCCGGTCATCAAAGTGCGGCGGGCGCCGTTCCAACGGGCGCTCGAGCAGTAGCCAAAGTAAAAAAGTAAGCGCCGCAAGTGCGGGGGGCACTCGCAGCGCGCAGCCGCTCGGCGTGACGGTGAAGAGTACATCCGAGATCGACGTTGGCGAAGGTGGACAATTCCGAGATTGCCTCGGCAGGCTTGAATACGACAGCTCAAGTTCTGTCGCCCGGTCACACCGTCCCCTTGATTGTGAGCTGGAGCTATCACCACAAGCGGCGCGAATACACACCCCAGAACAAACGCTTCTTTGCACCCGCCCCTGTCTCAACGCGAATGAGATTGGCCGCCATTCGGCTTCGCCTTTCTCTCGAAGCGCCACGTGTGCTGCCACGCAGCCATTGAATTCACGCCACTGTTCATTTAATATTGACTATTTAGTCGTTTTGACTATAAGGTACAAAATCGTATCCCGTGGCCTTTGCCAGAAGGAAGAAAAGCTAGTGACAATCGTAATTGAAGCTCCAGGGTCGCACGTGCTCCGCACCCGGTTCCACGGGCTTGCATCTCAGTTGCAGCGCGCCCTCGAACGGTGTGCATTCAAATCGGAGGTGTTGGAGTGTGACGGCGCCGACCTCGGCAAGGCAGCGAGGTCCAGGGCATGACGACAGGCGCTGCAGCTCTGTGCCTCGGGCCTGGCGGCTCGGGCGGATTTACGGTTCGGCAATTTACTAGGCGAAGGCCGGCCGCAGATGAAATCGAAGTCGCGGTGACCGCAGCTTCGGTCAACCCGATTGATGTGCGCCGCTCCGAAGGCTACGGCCGTAGGCTGCTGTCGCTGTTGGGAGCCGGCAAGTTTCCTTTGATCCTCGGCAACGACCTCGCGGGCATCGTGACCGCCGTGGGCTCAGGGGTGTCGACCTTCAAGACCGGCGACCTGGTTTACGGAGTGAAGCCCCCTTCCGCGGAAGGGGCCCACGCCAGCCACGTGTTGGTCAAAGCTGTCCACATGCTGGCCGCCCCTGGGGATCGGGACCTTCATGCGCTCGCCGCAATTCCCTACAGCTTCACGACGATGTGGCTCGCCGTACGCGGAGCGGGCCTTACCCGCGAGAACGCTGTCAGAAAAAGTGTGCTGGTCCACGGTGCGGCCGGCGCACTAGGAACGTTAGCAACGCAGATGCTCTCCTCATGGGGCGCGAGAGTTACGGCGATTGCCCGGAAGTCAAACAGCAAGGTGTGTCTTGAGGCGGGTGCCACCGAGGTGGTCGAGCGAACAGAGGAGCTGTTCGTCTCCCTGTCGCGCTCTTTCGACGCAACGCTCAACTTCGCCACCTGGGAAGATGATCTCGCGTTGACCGGCTGTCTGCGCGACGGTGCGCTCGGCCACGCAACCACCGTGCACCCAATGTTAGGGAACTTCGACCGGCTTGGCTGGCTACGCGGTATGCTAAGGACAATCTCGCAAAAGAAGGATCACCGACGCGCGCTGCCGAAGGGCGTTAGCAATTACGCATGGGTCCTCTTCAAGCCGGACAAGGCAGCACTGGATGATTTGCGCCAGTTCGTTGAACACAACCATGTCAGCCTCCCGATCGGGCTGTGCAAGCCGCTCGCCGCAGCAGGCTTGGCTTTCGACCACGTCAGGAAAAGACAGCCGGGGCGCGTGCTGCTGCTGCCCTGACACACAGTCGAGACGTTGCGACGGTGCGTTATTCATCAAAACATGCGTCCGGCCGGGACGCTTTATCCAACCCTATTCAGCGCTGACCGAGGCCGAGAGCTCGAAGCGTTGCGTCGAGCGCTTGGCTAGTCGTTTCGGGCCGGGGACCTCGCGCAATAATTCCGCGCGTCACCTCCAGCCATATTCCAATTGCGATGTCGGCTGCCAACTCAACGTCGCGCACGCTCACTCGGCCCTGAGCGATCGCTTCCTCGATGTCCGCCTTGAGGTTCGCGCGAACCCCTATGCCGAACTCAATGGGTGATTGCGAGCTCTGAATAACAAGGCGGGCCCAGACCGTGTCCGCGCTCGCTCTCTCCAGGAATTTCATGAACGCGAAAGAGAGGCGCTCAATCGGATCCCGCCGCTCGAGCCTCGCAGGCGACAGCAGCTCATCAAAGCTCTGACTGAGCCCGGCCCCCACCGCAGCGGCCAGATCTCCGATGCTCTTGAAATGGCAGTAGAAGGTCCCCTTGGCAACGCCCGCAGCCTCGACCACAGCATCCACCGTAACCGCCTCGTGCGTACGCCCCCCAAGGAGCGTCGCGCCTGCTTCCATGATCTGCGCACGCGTCCGCGCCCGCTTCTCACGCCCTATCTCCGCCCTGCGCGCCACATCAACTTTTGCCATGCGTCATGTCCTTTTTGCATTGCACCATTACGCAATTCTCATATTGACCATATAGTCGTTTTGACATATAAGTGCAAATTGAAAATTGAACGGTCGCGATGCGGACGGCGAAGGGCCGCGAGGTCACGCTCGGTTAGAAGGAAAGCATTCGATGAACTTTCAGTCCCAGAAGGATTTCCGAACGGCGGAACGGCGTCTCCCTTTCGAATGCATTGCGTTGGTGCTGCAAGGCGGCGGGGCACTTGGAGTCTACCAGGCTGGCGTCTACGAAGCCCTTGCGGAAGCCGACATTCATCCAGATTGGGTTGCCGGCGTCTCCATTGGTGCCATCAACTCCGCGATCATCGCTGGAAACGAGCCGGCCGAACGGGTTGCGAAGCTGCGGACCTTCTGGCGCGAGATCACTGCCAATCCGCTTCTCGACTGGACTGCCGCCGCAGACGCTCTTGCTCCGAAGGGCAATCTGCCGCGCGCGCTCTTCAATCAATTCAGTGCAGCCTGCGCGCTCGTCGCCGGCGCCCCAGGCTTCTTCAGCCTGCGGCAGCCCGCGCCTTGGCTGCACTCGGATGGCTCGCTCCAAGGTACAAGCTTCTACGACACCAGCCGCCTGAAGAGCACTCTGGAGCGGCTTGTGGACTTCGACCGGATCAACGCGGGCGGCATGCGTTTCAGTGTCGGCGCGGTGAACGTGCGGACAGGAAATCTCGTCTACTTCGACAATAAGACGCATACGATCCGGCCCGAGCACGTGATGGCCAGCGGCTCGCTTCCGCCTGGCTTCCCTGCGGTCGAGATCGAGGGCGAGCTCTACTGGGACGGCGGCCTCGTTTCCAACACGCCGCTGCAGTGGGTCGTCGAGCACGGGACGCGGCAAGACACGATTGCCTTCCAGGTCGACCTGTGGAGCGCGCGCGGTGAGATTCCCCGCAACCTGGCCGACGTCGCGGCGCGGCAAAAAGACATCCAGTATTCGAGCCGCACGCGCGCCCATACCGACCAGTTCAAGCAGTACCAGCGCGCCCGGCACGCTCTCGCCAGCCTGCTTTCGAAGCTGCCGGCCGACTTGCTCGCCAGCGAAGAGGCAAGAATGCTGGGCGGGATTGCAGACCACAAGGTCTACAAGCTCGTGCACCTCATCTACCGCGCAAAACAGTATGAAGACCACTCGAAGGACTACGAGTTCTCGCGCTTGTCGATGGAGGAGCATTGGCGGGCCGGTTACTTCGATGCCGTTCGCACATTGCGCCATCCTGAGGCACTGAGTCGGCCTGACAATCTGGACGGGGTCAGCACCTATGACCTTGCCATCGACGGGCGGGAATAGAGGTCAGCCACCGCAAAGACGACTGACGTCCCCTGCCGGTCGCGAAGGCGACCTGGCTTCTCCTGAACGCAAACGAACCGCTCGATCCAGCCAGCCCAAAGGAATTTCAGACATGCACCAAGACACCGTCCGGGCGAGAGCTTTCGCCATGCCCCTGACCAGCCCGGCCTATCCGGTCGGGCCATATCGCTTCCGAAACCGGGAGTATCTGATCATCACATATCGGACCGATCCGCAGAAGCTGCGCGACCTGGTGCCGGAGCCACTTCAGGTACGCGAGCCGCTCGTGAAATTCGAGTTCATTCGCATGCCGGACTCGACGGGCTTCGGCGACTACACGGAAAGCGGACAAGTCATCCCAGTCTCGTTTCGCGGACGCAAGGGCAGCTACACCCACTGCATGTTTCTCAACGACCACCCGCCGATTGCCGGCGGACGTGAGCTTTGGGGCTTTCCCAAGAAGCTCGCAAGTCCGACGCTCCGAACGGAGACGGACACCCTGGTGGGCACGCTCGACTACGGCCCGGTCCGCGTTGCGACCGGTACGATGGGCTACAAGCACCGAGCCGCCGACCTCGCGAGCGTGAAGGCCTCGCTCGCCGAACCGAACTTCCTCCTCAAAATCATCCCGCATGTCGACGGCACGCCGCGCATCTGCGAACTCGTGGAATACCGCTTGGAGGAAATCAATCTGCAGGGCGCCTGGACCGGCCCGGCAGCTCTGAACCTCTGGTCCCACGCCCTGGCCCCGGTTGCCGAGCTGCCGGTTCTGGAAATTGTCTCGGCCGTACACATCGTCGCCGACCTCACGCTGGCGCTCGGGAAGGTCGTGCATGACTATCTCGCGGAAGCCGAGCCTCACCATCAGAAAGGAAGAATCCATGAATTTGCAAAGTGAAGTCTTGTCGAACCAGCGGGTCGGTAGCGGCGGTGGCCGGCTTCTCGACAAGGTGGCGGTGATCACCGGAGCCGCGAGCGGCATCGGCAAAGAGATTGCGATTAGCTTCGCCCGCGAGGGCGCAAAGGTGGTCATCGCTGATCTTGATCAGAACGCTGCGCAAAAAGCCGCGTCCGAGATCGATCCGATGGGTAAACGCTCGCTCGGGGTTGGCATGGATGTCAGCAGCGAGGAGCAGGTGGAAAGCGGAATGGCGCAGGCGATCGAAACCTTCGGGCGCCTCGACATCCTGGTCAGCAACGCCGGCGTCCAGATCGTGGCGCCGATCGTGGAGTTCGAATTCGCGAAATGGCGGAAGCTGCTTTCCATCCACCTCGATGGGGCCTTCCTGACGACCCGTGCAGCATTGCGGCAGATGTACAGCCAGAACAGCGGCTGCATCATCTATATGGGATCCGTGCATTCCAAGGAGGCGTCGCCGCTCAAGGCTCCTTACGTCACCGCCAAGCACGGCCTCGTTGGCCTGGCGAAGGTCGTGGCGAAGGAGGGGGCCGCGCACGGCGTGCGCGCCAACGTGATATGCCCCGGGTTTGTGCTGACGCCGCTCGTCGAGAAGCAGATCCCCGAACAGGCGCGCGAGCTGGGACTCTCCGAGGCGGACGTGGTCAAGACCATGATGCTGAAGGAGACGGTCGACGGCGAGTTCACGACCGTCCAGGACGTTGCGGAAGCAGCGCTGTTCCTGGCGGCATTCCCATCGAACGCGCTGACCGGCCAGTCGATGGTGGTCAGCCACGGATGGTTCATGCAGTAGCGGGTTCGGAGACGCGCGTCTCATCGCGCGCCTCCGTCCTTATCTAGGATCGATCTCCGCTACTCGTCTTACCTTTTTGCATAGCACAATTGTATGATTCTCATATTGACTATATGGTCGATTTGACATATAAGTGCAAAATGAAATCGAACCTCGGCCGCTAAGCCGGAGTTTCTTCATCAATCATTCCCTGCAACCTCGATCCTTTCGAGCGGAGGCTTTCATGCGCCTATCGTACGGCAAATTCCTTTGTGTCTGTGTCGCCGGCCTTTGTCTTGCTGGCTGTTCCGAAGAAGAGAATACAGCATCAGCAGCACCGCGGCAGGCGCGGGCAGTGGTGGTGACGCCTCACAAGCTCGCCACGGTGGCGGAGGGCGCCGGTCGCGTCCAGTCGCGTTATGTCAGCGACGTCGGCTTCGACGTCGGCGGCCGAGTCATCTCGCGCGATGTCGACATAGGCGCCATCGTTAAGAAAGGTCAGAAGCTCGCTGAGCTCAGTGCCGTCGATTACCGCAACAAGGTGACCGCCGCGGAGGCCGACCTCACGGCGGCCAAGGCCACGCTCGTCCAGGTCGTGGCCCAGGAGGAACGCTTCCGCATTCTGCTCGGCAAGGGCTTTTCCACCCGTTCCCAGTACGACGAGGCGCTGAAGTCGCTGCAGAGCGCACAAGCCGCGGTCCAGGCGGCCGAAGCCAATCTCCGCATCGCTCAAAACCAGCTCGGCTACACGCAGCTGCTTGCACCCGACGACGGCATCGTGACGGCAACGGCGGCGGACCCCGGTCAGGTCGTCGTCGCGGGCCAGATGGTTGTCGAAGTCTCCCGAAATGACGCGCGCGAGGCGGTGTTCGCTGTCGCCGGCGCAGACATCACCGGGGCAAAGCTCGGCATGGCGGTGAACGTTTCGATCCAGGGCCGGCCCGATATCGCAGTCACCGGCACGATCCGCGAGATTTCCCCCGAGGCCGATAGCACGACCGGCACTTATCAGGTGAAGGTGGCGCTGGCTTCGCCGCCACCAGAGATGCGGCTGGGGGCAGTCGTCGTAGGCCGCGTCGAAAGCGAAGGAGGCCAGGAGGTCACCACGCTACCCCCGACCGCACTGCTGCAGTCCGGAGACGAGCCGCAGGTCTGGGTGATTGGCGGTGACGGCAAGGTTCAGCGCCGGAACGTCCAGCTGCTTCAATTCGATACGGACTCCGTCGTGGTCAGCCACGGGCTTTCGGCAGGAGAGAAGGTCGTGACCGCCGGCGTCAATTCGCTAGCAGACGGTGAGTTGGTCAACGCTGAGACGGAGGTGGAGTGATGACACGCTTTAATCTTTCAGAATGGGCCGTCCACAACCGGGCCATCGTCGTATTCCTCATGCTCGTCTGCGTCATCGGTGGCATCAGCGCCTATGAGCGACTCGGTCGGCAGGAGGATCCGGACTTCACCGTGCAAACCATGGTGGTCCAGGCGGTCTGGCCCGGGGCCACCGCGGCCGATATGCTCACGCAGGTGACCGACAGGCTGGAGAAGAAGCTCGAAGAAACTCCCAAGCTGGATTACCTCAAGAGCTACACCAAACCCGGCCAGGCAACGATTTTCGTCTACCTCAAGGAGTCGACGCCAAAGGGCGAGCTCGACGACATCTGGTACCAGGTCCGCAAGAAGGTCAGCGACGTTCAGGCGACGCTTCCCCCTGGCGTGATCGGCCCCTTCTTCAACGACGAGTTTGGCGACGTCTTCGGCGTCATCTACGGGATCACCTACGACGGCTTCGCGCCGCGAGAGGCCCGCGATTTCGCCGAGACGGCGCGGACCGAGTTCCTGCGTTCGTCCGATGTCGGCAAGGTCGAGATTTTTGGCGACCAGGACGAGAAGATCTATCTCAGCTTCTCACCCCAGAAGCTCGCCAATCTCAAGCTCAACCTCGACGAAGTGCTGACGGCGATCGCCCGCCAGAACGCCGTTGTGCCCTCCGGCGTCATCAACACGCCGCACGAGAACATGCTTGTCGACGTTACGGGCTCGCTCCTGACGCCCGAGAGTGTTGCCAACCTCAACCTCTGGATCGATGGGCGCTTCTACAAACTCACTGACATCGCCAAGGTTCAGCGCGGTTACAGCGACCCGCCCACGAAGATGTTCCGCGTCAACGGCAAGCCGGCCATCGGCATCGGCGTGAACATGCGCGAGGGCGGCAATAACCTCGACTTTGGTGAAGGCCTGCACGAGGCGGCCGAGCGACTGATGCAGCGCTTTCCCGTCGGCATCAAGCTCAACCTGGTTTCGGACCAGCCCGAGGTCGTGCGCGAAGCCATCGGTGAATTCACCAAGGCGCTGTTCGAGGCGATCGTCATCGTGCTCGCTGTCAGCTTTCTCAGCCTCGGCTTCAGGGCAGGGCTCGTGGTTGCCCTGTCGATCCCACTGGTGCTTGCCATCGTCTTTATCGCCATGGAAGCGATGGGCATCAGCTTGCAACGCATCTCGCTTGGCGCGCTCATCATCTCGCTCGGCCTACTGGTGGATGATGCGATGATCACCATCGAAATGATGATCTCGAAGATCGAGGAAGGCATGGAAAAAATCAAGGCGGCTACCTTCGCCTATACTTCTACCGCCTTCCCCATGTTATCGGGAACTCTGATCACCATCCTCGGCTTCCTGCCAATAGGATTCGCCGACAACAACACCGGACAGTATACGTTTTCGCTGTTTGCGGTCATCGCGGTTGCGCTCGTGGCCTCCTGGTTCGTGGCCGTGATCTTCGCGCCGGTAATCGGCCTTTCCTTGTTGCCTTCCCGCATGAAGGCGCATGGCACTCATGGGCCTGGCCGCTTCATGCGCGCTTTCATTGGCTTGCTCGGTTTCAGCATGCGGCACCGCTGGCTCACCATCGCCGCCTCGCTTGCTGCCTTCAGTGCCTCCCTCTACGGCATGGGTTTCGTGCAGCAGCAATTCTTCCCCGCGTCGAACCGGCCCGAGCTTGTGGTAACGATGACGCTGCCGAAAAATGCCTCGATCGCGGCGACCGAGACCGAAACGAAGCGGCTGGAAGAGTCGCTTGCCAGCGACCCGGACATCGCCGCCTTCTCTTCCTATGTGGGCGGCGGCGCCATCCGCTTCTACCTGCCGCTCGACGTCCAGCTCGACAACGCCTTCTTGGCGGAGACCGTGGTCGTCGCGAAAGACCTCGAGGCGCGAGACCGCGTCCAGGCGAGGCTCGAGTCGCTGTTTGCCGACAGCTTCCCGGACGTGAGGGCCCGCATCTCGCGCCTGGAGCTTGGCCCGCCCGTCGGCTGGCCGGTGCAATACCGCGTGAGCGCGCCGACGACCGATGAGGCAAGGGACCGCGCGGAGGAGCTCGCAAAGATTCTTCGGTCATCCGGCCTCGTGCACAACGTCAACTACGATTGGGCCGAGAAGAGCAAGGAGCTGCGCATCGTGGTCGATCAGGATCGCGTGCGTCAGGCCGGCCTAAGCTCGGAACAGCTCGCGCAGGCGCTTGACCGGGTGATCAGCGGCTCGACGGTCACCCAGCTTCGCGACTCGATCTATCTGGTCGATGTCGTGGCCCGGGCCGAGAGCAGCGAGCGCTCCACCGTTGAGGCCTTACGCAATCTTCAAATCCCCACTCCGACAGGCGCCTCGGTACCCCTGCGCGAGCTTGCCGAGTTCCAGTATGATCTCGACGACGGCTATGTCTGGCGTCGCGATCGCCTACCCACCATCACAGTCCAAGCTGAGCCGCTGCCGGGGCTGCAGCCCGCTTCTATTCACGAGCGACTCGCAGGCACGATCCAAGAGTACACGAAGTCGCTGCCGGCGGGCACTCTGCTGGAAACCGGCGGCACGGTCGAGAAGAGCGGCCAAAGCAACGCCGCGCTACTGGCCCAATTTCCGCTGATGATCACGCTGATGCTTACCGTACTCATCGTGCAGCTAGGCAGCTTCCGCCGGATGGCGATGGTGATCAGCGTGGCGCCGCTCGGCCTCATCGGGGTCGCGATTGCGCTGCTGACCACGAGCACGCCGATGGGTTTCATCGCTATCCTCGGGATCATCGCACTTGCAGGCATGATCATCCGCAACTCCGTTATCCTCGTCGATCAAATCGAGCATGAGCGGGCGCGCGGCATCGATGCGTGGCAGGCGGTGATCGACGCGACCACGCACAGGTTCCGGCCGATCATGCTGACCGCGGCTGCAGCCATCCTTGGCATGATCCCCATCATGCACGATGTGTTCTGGGGGCCGATGGCCTACGCCATTGTCGGCGGGCTCGCCGTGGCCACGGTGCTGACCCTGGTCTTCCTCCCGGCCCTCTATGTCGCCGTCAATCATATCCGGGAGAAGGACGAGCCGACGGCATCGCCCGAGCCGGATGCGATTGCTGCGCCCATTCTCGCACTTCAGCACTGAGAAGGGGATCGGCATGCCGGAAACGTCGTCCTCTCTCCTTCACCGCTACTTCGGATCGGATGCCACGATGTACGCCGGACCAGGTGAGACCGCCCGCGAGTATGTCGACAAGATGCTGCTCTCAGCGCTGCAGGAAGCGCAATCGGCGGCGCGCTCCTATGACACGAGGGCCCAGATCGTCGGCGTGGGCTACATCCTCGCCCTCAACCTAGTGCTGCGGTTCGGCGATCTCTTGCCGATCCATGCGCCAATCGGGCCGCTGTTTTATGCGGTCGTTTGGGGGATCGTGATCATTGCCGATCATGCAGTTCGGCCACGTGCTTTATCCGAGCCGGATGCGCGCGGAAAAGGAATTCAATGGCAAGGTGTCCGGGGCTTCCGCCGTCGCGCCGGTCTACTATGTCGACCCCGGCTCCTTCGCTGATGTCCGTGCCCTGGTCCATCAGGCGTTGAAGTCCGATTGGACCTCGGTGCTGGCCACCGAATTGCTGAAGACCTCGCGTGTCCGGACCATCAAGCAGACGCGCTTCCACCGCGGCCTGCTGATGACCGTTTTGTCCTTCATCGTGCTTGGTGGCGAGCAGTTTCTTCGAAGTTTCACGCTGGCCTGATGAGCACCATGACAAATTTGAACGAGACCACGAGCTATGAGGCCGGGAAGCGGAGCAGCCGACCTCACCTCCTTTTCCGCGACCGCAAGGGAGAGCTTCGACTCGGCAAGGATCAACTCCTCCAACAGGCCGGCGCCCGACCGGAAAGTTCAAAAAGGTTCGCATAACTATGGAGCCAGCAACCATCACCGCGGTCTCCGCACTGGCCGGTTCCGCCATTGGCGCTTTGTCATCCGTCGCCACGAGCTGGCTCACCCAGCATCGTCAGAATCGTATGCAACGGCTCGAGCAGGAGGCCTCGCGTCGCGAGCGGCTGTTCGGCGAGTTCATCGACCAAGCATCGAGGGCCTATGCTGACGGACTGGTCCAGGAACGCCTGGATGACCCGGCCAAGCTGGTCCCGATGTACACCGCCATTAGCAAGCTTCGCCTATTTGCGATGCCAGGCACCATCGGGGCTGCCGAGGCAGTGCTGGAACACGTCGTTACGACATACGAGACGACTTCGTCCGCCTTGGAGGCCCGGAACTCGCGCGTCGCCGCCCATGACATTCTGCGCGCGTTTGCAGAGGCCTGCCGAGCGGAGCTAACGTCCGTGCGCTAACTCCGGGAAGACTTGCTCGCTGATCAAGTTCATCAGCGCCGCGCCAGTACCAGAAGAAGCCAGATCGCCGTCCAATATTTGCGGGGATGGGAAGCCTGTTCAGGGGCAGAATGAAGTCCGCTCGGGTCAGATCAGGTCCATGCTCCCAAGGAGCCTGAATGTCCGCTTCTGATAATCCGAGCCTCGAAGCTGCCAATCCGTTTCCGGCCCACACAGGACGCTTATTGTTGGCGCCGAGCGTCGGCAATAGCTTCTGGCTGCGGTGTGCAGGAGACCGTGGCTGACACCGAGAAGGATCCGCGACGCCTTCAGGCACTGCGACAGCGCTTCTAGTTGATTTGTTGGGCGAAGATCGATGAACTAATCGGAAAATTAGCGAGCTCGAGTTACCCTGTGCTCGTAGCTAGATTCTGACACGGACCGTTTGCCTTCGTCCACGACTCTAAACCAGTGTTCTTCCAACGCTCGTGTTGAGACCTTCCTTCCCGTGATCTTTTGAAGGGCGGCCTCTGGGCTATCGCCAGTAGCGACGTGGGATCCCACAAGATGGTCGTCGCAAATCTCGTCGTTATATAAGTCGGCATTGACGGCCTCCAGCTAGGCAACTCGTCGGCGACCCTCTTGTTCCGGAACAAAGTGCCACTTTTGCGCCTATGGGGCCATGAGCACCCGCGGAACAGAGTTTTTGCAACAGTGGCTTAGCGACAACGTGCCGACCATGGCCGGAATCCCGATACAATCTCTATGGCGAAAGCGACCGAAAAGCGGGGGATCAGCGGCGCCGAAATCAGCGAAGATAACGGCAGCGTCTATGAAGACATTCTCGACGCTATCGTTTCATTACCACGACCAAGGCTTTGGCGGGCTGACGGGCGCCGAGCAAGAAGCACCTTCGCGGCGAGGAAGACCTTCGCCATGCCTCGCTGCAGGAATTTCGCGTCGAAAGCTGATCGCACAAATAAATTCGTTTTGTATCGCTAGAGGCTGCATTATAGCGTAGAGATGTGGGGTCGTCAGCTTACAACCCCTGGGCGCTGATGCTTGTGAGCGACCATCGCACTCTTGCCCCAACCTGAGGCACTAGGACGATGAACGAAGGAAAGAAGCCGCCCGGCCTTTCAGCCGAAACCGTTCGAACGCTGGCACAGGAAACAGGCGCCACCGACGATGAGATACGCGAAATCGTATCGTTAGTCGGGGTCGATCGCGCTTCGATCCTCAGGGAAGCCCGCTATCTCAAAAACCCAGATAGTCGCGCCACCAAATCCTAAATCACCATGAGCGAGCAGTATCACTATGGGCGAAAAATATTCCAATGCGCGGGGGCATTTCTTCGTGGCAATTAGGGCGCTTGCAGCTTCATCAGACAGTATTCAAGCGCGATTGATCGAAGCGAATGAAAGCATTCTACACGTTACCATCGATGAGTTTGATGGCGACCGTGAGCTGAAGTTCAAGTTTGCGAAGATACTCGATCTCTTGGCCGTTGATCAGGACGACATGGAAACTGTCGCTGTTGAGACGGCCGCGCACATGACTGATTTTGAAGCGGTCAAGGTAGCCGACCTGATTTGCGATTTTTGCTTCGAACTCGTTTAAACCCGACGCGGTTCTATGCCACCTCAGGTAGGCGCTATTTTCTAGTGATATTGCCGTGGTTCAAGTCGAAGGCTTCCGTGCGTCCCGCTTGCTTCTGAAAGTCGTCCTGAAGCTCGCCCCACTCGCCCATGTAGGCGCCGCAACTGCTGCAATGAATAGCGGTGTGCTCTTCGGCGTTTTCTGGGATATCCATCCGGATTGTCCCGCAGGCCTTGCAGTCGAGTTTGTGATCTAGCCGTTTGCTGTTCATTCGTTATGCTTATCGATCGGCCGGCGAACCGTCTACACGCCTGTTGACGCACGATCCGATCTGCTTTTCTCGCGTCGACCGGAACGAAAACAGTGCTCCCCCGTTCGGTTCTCGCATTGCCCAGGGGGTATCCATGCACGACCCTTTTTTCGCAGTTCCAATTATCGTTGAGACGGAAGCGGTGGGCATATTTCGTACTTTGAGCAGCGTGTCCGAGGCTGCGATCTTCATGATGGAGCGCTGGCCGGAATCGCACGGGCCAAGTTACCGGGCAGCACTGCAGGCTTGCACGGGCCCCCTGACTACAGCCGAGGACGTTGGGAATGCTCGGCGAGCCTTTCTGACGGCTGCCAAGGAGGCTGGCCTGAATGTGAAAGCTGTTTCGGTACAGGACGACGCTCCATTGCCCCGCTCACTCGAGCAGCCCAAGTCGTCCTACATCGGCGATGAGAAACGACGCGACCGCGGGGATAGGGAGGAGCAAGCGGATTTTCTCGTCCGCTTCCTTGCGCGGGAAACCGGCATCACCGAGGCGCAGGCTCGTGAACTGATCAATGTGATTGGCACGGATCGAGCATCATTGCTGCGAGAGGCCAGAAAATTGAAGGCGCGGCAGTGATGAGCACGCGCGGCACCGACTTTCTTCACAAGTGGATTTCCAGCAATGTCGCCAACACCGGCGGCGCCGACGTCCTCTCGGTGGCCGAACTGGCACAAAAGCTGTTCGCCGACGCCAAGGCGCTCGGGATCAACAGCACCGAGATCGAGGAAGATACTGGCAGCGTCTATGAGACGATCCTGGACGCCATCGTTCATCACGATGCCGGCGTGGTGGATTGAGGCAGTGAGTGAGCTGACAAAATGGTTACCCCCAAGCGAACATATCGTCTGCAGATCATGCTCAATGCCGAGGAACTCGCTGTCTTGGATGGCTGGCGATTTAAGAAAAGACTGCCGAACCGTGCTGCGGCGGTGCGGGCCCTGCTTCAACGCGGTCTCACGGCGAAGAGCTACAATGCAGATCCAGGCGCACGTTCCGTCGATTTCGGCGTTCTCAAACGGCCTGGCGACTAGAGCCGCTGCAGCGTCTACGAGGTCTTGGCGGACGACGGGGCGCCGGCCTTATATGAGCTTAATGGCAAAGGGCTGGACGTTCAATCTCTGCTCGAGTCCAAGTGGTGACGGCTCTGCCAAGTTATATTTACTACATAATTCAAGGAAAAATTCGGCTTAGCGCTCCACTTTCGGACGGTCGAGAATTCATCTTCTCCGATCTCGGTCCGGGTGACACTTTCGACCTGACTAGATTGTTCGTCACGCGACGCAGTAACTTGAACGCTGCTTCAGTTGTGGACAGCGACTTGATGCAAATCGAAGTAGCTTTCATGGCTAGGGTCTTCGACAAACACCCCGATCTCGCACTAAAGGTGATCCCGTATTTGTGCGAAGCAACGCATGACGCGCAAGAGCGAGTGATCCACAGTGCGGCCAGTGCCCTATCCACTCGATTGGCGAGCACGCTCTTGCGATTGACAGAGAGGCCGCACAGCATGGCTACCGTGGATAGAGCTCGGAGCATCCACATTTCGCCAGACCGACCTCGCGGCAATGGTCCCGGCTTCTCGAGCGAAGGTGAATCGTTGCCTGAGAGAATGGGAACGGCGGCATCTGACCCAATACGACCACGGCTCGCTGACGATCCTCAATCGCGCCGCGTTAGAGTCTATTGCTCTTGGCGAGATCGCCTTTGATCGTTCGATAGTGCATCTCCCACGTGCTCAGGCATCTCCATGGCATGCTCCGGGGAGACAATAACCGAAGTTGAGCACCAGCGGAATGGCACCTTTTTGGCTAGTTCGTTCCAGAACCGGACCGTCCGCTATCGGCCAATAGGAGACGTTCAGGACCTTGGTGCTGAGCGTCGGCTGCTGGCGCTACTTGCTCGTTCCCTTCACGAGACGAATGGCAACATTTCATCCCTTTGCGATAGTTCAGTTGCGAGCGCCGTACGACGCGATCTGTGCAGGGTGTCGGATGCCGGCGATTCGTGGTCCCTGGCGCCGGGGCCGGCGTCCGAAAGCCTCCAGGGAACGGTGGGGTTGTCCCCGATGGTGATGATTGACGCGCGCTGTTCTCGCGGGCGCGCCTCGTCCTTCCTTCGGGAATTTACTCGGCTCTAAGCCGCTTTCAGATTGGCTTTGGCTTCCCGCCGCTCGGCCGCCCTGAGGAGGATTTCGAGCTCCTCGTCGGTCAACACGGACAGGTCCATCTTCTGGGTGTGTTCCACCGGCCCTCCGCCGGCGCCGGTTTGCTCGACGCGGCGCACATAGCCGCGATCCTTCATCTTCATCTCGGCATACCAGCGGACCGTGCTCATCTCGCCAGCGCGGATCGCCTGGATGATCCGGGTCTCAGCGACGTCCTTCAAGACCTCTTCGACCTCGTCTGCGAATGCCTGCAGGGCAGGATGCCTTACCAGGAACGTATGCAAGGTGGAGCGATGAACGGCCAGTTTTTCGGCGGCGATCGTTCGGATACCGCCGGCCTGCTCGAGGGCTTGTTTTGCTCTCGCGATTGTGAGCTTCGGTCGCCGGCCTCTCTTCGCCATCACATTCTCCAATTTCACGACATTTCGCGACACTCACAGGCGCGCGCGAGGCGCTCTCAGCGTCCAAGTTATGATTGCGCGGATGCTGACTTTGCACTGACATAGAGGGCTAATCGGCATAAAAATCAATTGATAATAAAGGATTATGCACAGAACGCGTGAAATAATGAGTTATCTGGGTGTCGCCTTGACCGGTAGGCGCGAGCAATTTGACCGGTAGTCGGATCACTACCGGTCAAATTGACCGGTAGGTCCAAATGGCGCAGCGAAATGTGCTCGAGGTCGCGGCTGGTGACCAGACTGAAAACCGTTCCCGGCATGGAACGGTTTCACGCTGCGAAGCGCCTGTCTGTGGTGTCGCATAAAACTATGCAGCCCCAGGTCCGGCTCGACGGCGAGCAGGATTGTCGATCGCGGCCTTTATCACCGCAAACCGTTCCATCCGGGAACGGTTATGGAAGCGAGTGCAGGCCCACGCCGCGCCGGCGCCGAAGGGCTCGAAGCGGCCGGCGACCCAATGGGTCAAGCCAGGGCTGATCGGACGGGTTAAACACTTGCGCGGTGAGGAGGATTTGCGGCACGCTTCGCTGCAGGATTTTCGCGAGGTCGATGATGGCAGTGGCTAAGAAAGATCAAGAGCGGGTTGGCTATGCCTGGATGTATGGCGCCCAGGCGCGCAAGGATGGCAACGAACGCGCCGTCCCCGAATATTGGCAGGAACTTGCCGACGCCTGGCTGCAGGGCTTCGATGGCGTGCCCGTGGCCGGTGCGAGCAAGGCCAAGCCCGTCAGCGACCAGATGGAAGCGGAGGTCGATGAGGCGGCGGTGGACGACCCGCCCGCCGGAACCTAAGCAGTGTAACGGAGTTCCCCTATTAGGGCTTGGACCTCTGAGAAAGTCATTCCGACCGTCGACCAGTTTCTCGAAGCGTCCAAGCCATCATCGTCAAAGTCGTAGTACTGATGCGTCCTGCCGTTGTAGATGTTCATGATAGCCGAGCCGGCCGGGTGATCGGGGTCGTCATCCTCGAAGAAGAGCATCTCGACGATATAGTCGGGGTACTTGGGGTTGCTCCGGACGCCAATACGGACCTGGACCTCACCGCCGAACCCGGTCATCTGCCCGAGCACTCGCCGAACATACTCGACCCGGTCTGCCAAGCCGTCGGCGATAGTGCGCAGCGTGGCCTCGGCCTGCAGCGTGGGGGTTTTGGGGAGTTTCTTCGGCGCTTTCATAGAAGGCCCATCAAAGGCGCCCTTCAGCATCAGCCGCAATTGCCGCGAGCCAGAACTCATAGGCGTCGTGGCGCGCCTCGTTTAGATGCTCCTCGGGCTCATCGTTATTGCCGGAGATCATAAGCGTCAGTTGACCCGCCATCTCGCAGCATGCGCGGACCACCATTTCCACCTCAGAATAGGTGACTTTGGCTTTTTCAGCATCGGGCCAGGCTATGTGTGCGATTTGGCCGTTTCGGAACGACTGAATTCTTCTGAACGCTGCGAAGTCGACTCGGCCATAAACCGATAGGAACTTGGTCCGTGCTGTTGAACATGTCGCCAGTGCGCTGGGTAATGGATCCTGGCCGCCTGAGTAACGCCTAGCAATCTCGGCCAATGCCGTCGGCAGTTTGATGTATCGGTGTGCGGATTGCAGCGAGACTTCCGATTTCCGATCCATCACCGCGAAGAGCCGGATCAGCGTCATCATGATCATTTCTTGGCGGACTTCCTCGGCGCGATTCTTAGCGATAGCGCTTTTGCCACGCGTGACCTTCAGAGCTTCGTTCACGCCGGCATAGAGAGGTGGCTCGGTTTGTTTGGACAGGAATTCCCGATTTATAAGTGGAACACTGCCTCTGGTTAGGCCGCCTCGGGAAGCGGTAGCGGGGTGAAGTAGGCCTCATCTGGCGCTCTGCCGTCAAGGCTGGAATGCGGACGTCGCCGATTGTAGAAATCGAGATATTTTCCGATCGACGCCCGCCCTTCGCGAACGCTGTTATAGGCCTTGAGATAGACCTCCTCATATTTCACCGACCGCCAGAGACGCTCGACGAAGACGTTGTCGCGCCAGGCGCCCTTGCCATCCATGCTGATCCTGATCTCCCGGTCGAGCAGGACCTTGGTGAAGTCATGGCTGGTGAACTGGCTGCCCTGATCGGAGTTGAAGATCTCGGGCTTGCCGTATGTCGCCAGCGCCTCCTCGAGGGCTTCAATGCAAAACGCCGCATCCATGGTGATCGACAGCCGCCAGCTCAGTACCTTGCGCGTGAACCAGTCGACGACAGCAACCAGGTAGCAGAAGCCGCGGGCCATCGGGATATAGGTCAGGTCCGTCGCCCAGACCTGGTTGGGCCGCGTCACCGCCAGCTTGCCCAGCAAATACGGATAGATCTTGTGCCCGTCGCCCGGCTTCGAAGTGCGCGGCTTGCGGTAGAGCGCCTCGATACCCATGCGCTTCATCAAGGTGCGCACATGCAGGCGACCCGTCTCATAGCCTTCGCGCTTCAAAAGCTTCTGCAACATGCGGCTGCCCGCGAACGGGTAATCCAGGTGCAATTCGTCGATGCGCCGCATCAGCTTCAGGTCTGCCGCCGATGTCGGCTTGGGTAGGGAGTAGACGCTGCCGCGGCTGATCCCCAGTTCGGCCGCCTGCTTGGCAATCGGCAGTTCATGTTCCCGGTCGATCATCGTCTTGCGCTCCCCGACCAGCCGGCCTTGCCGAGCGCCGAGCCTAAAAAATCATTGGCCAGCGTCAGCTCTCCGATCTTGGCATGGAGGGCCTTTATGTCCACCGTCGGCTCCGATTTCTCCGCCGCGCCAAACACGTTCGAGGCCCCGTCCAGAAGCTGCTTTCTCCAATCCGTGATCTGGTTCGCATGCACATCATATTGCTGCGCCAGCTCGGCCAGCGTCTTTTCTCCCTTGATCGCCGCAAGCGCAACTTTCGCCTTGAAAGCCGGGCTGTGGTTCCGGCGTGGTCGTCTGCTCATTCGTGATTCTCCTGTTCCGGCACTCATGCCGATCTCAGGCAGAAATTCCACTTATCACCCTGTCCAATTTTGCCGAGCCACCTCTTAGATGCCGTATGCGCGAGCGGCCATAGATGTCCAATCGTTCAACTCGGGAGCCATCTTAGCAAGCTGCTCGATCGTAGGAGTAGCGAGATCGCCTTTCGTCATCACAAAACTCGACCTCCGCCTGCTCAAAATGTTTTAGGGGCTTTTTTATAGGGAGGCCCAGGTAGCGAAGAACGATTATCGATAACCATCGATGTCGATGTCAGCCGCCGATCAGTGCCCTGGCAATTCTCTCGTTAGGGCTTCGAAGCATTTCTATCTCCTTCCAGATAAGGCGTCGGCAGATGGATCTCAGTTCGAAAAGCATTCGCTCTTCTGAGCCTATCAAGCGACTTTTCCCAACATGAACGATCTGGGAGCGAACACGATAAATTTCAGAAAATCTTCTTAATAGGGCGTCCCGCTCATCTCGCGTTGCCCCCAATAGATATGCGCAGCGATTGCTCAGCAGCTTCGTTAGCCCGATGCCTTTCTCATCAGGGTCCTGCTCGCCAACCAAGATTTCCACAACTGTCATAGCCTGAATGAACGATAGGAGTTGGTTTGACCCAGCATAGCTATCGAAATGCCAACTTGCTGAGCGCCGAATTTGATCAGCCCGACTTCCGGATTCCCATACCCTGGTGATCTGAGCCAATGACCAGTTAAGGGCTTTTTCCGAAGGCGGATTTACGCCGTCCGACATTAAGCGGATGCGGCTAATCAAGTCGGAAACTTCGCGGGATATCTCAAAATTGGTATCGTGGTATAGAGTGCCGTCATCCAATATCCGGTGGACCACCACACGCTGGCTCGGAGCCCACCAAGAGCTGAAGGAGCCTTCAAGGATGAAGGTGGCGAGTGCCAAGCCAATTCCAAAGAAACTTCGAATCGTGTCCAGAGCATGCGACGCAGTTAGGCTGGTTCCGTGTCTGTCAACGTATCCGGACATTGAGAATTGCAGACATATGGCATCGTCGATGAAATTCCTGGGTTCCCCGTTCATCAGGGATAGCAAGCCCTGCGGTTCAAGCTCGCTTCTAAGCTTGAAAACAGATTGAAAGTTCTTGTCGACCTTTGCGAGCCTGGGGGCGTTTGGTAATCCAGATGCATTACCTTCGAAACCGGACGACTTCACGCCGTCTCCGAACGTAGCCGGCAGCGATATTGAAATAATGTAATTGTGCGGAAGGCGCGCCAAGTCGTCCACGACCTCGTTAGCCAGCCCGCTGATGGTTTCAGGCGGCAAAAGTTCTTGCAGCGGGACAGCCTTCGAATCCGGGTCATATTCATTTGGGAAGAGAGTTCGGCTGACATGGTCGAGAGCAAAATCCGAAATCTTCGGCTCGCCCAACATACTAGCGACGGATTTCTGCACCTGCCCTTGAGGTAGAATCTTGTCGATGTCGTCAAGATGATAGGTTGAACTGTAGTCGATAAACTTCCGGTTGTTTATCCTGACTGCCTTGAGCCCATCGGCTAAAGCAGGTCGCAATTTGCGCTGCACGCTCTCATGAAGCTCGATAGCCATTGTTGCCCTCCTACACGAACCCGTCTCCCGCGTGATCATTATACCGATCTGCGCGGCGCACATAGGTCTCGACGATCGCCGGTCCAGAGCCTGTGGCATCGCGATCAGATCGCGGCTAGTCTTCCCTGAAATTGAGGGGATGGCACACCTCGAAACCTATCTGTTCGAGGCGGGGCGGGGGCAGGGCGCGCGCGGAGGCTTCGCGGGTAGTGAGTGAAGGCCGGGGGTGCGAGAAACCGCTGTACGGGCGCGACGCTTGCCTTGTTCGTTGCGCTCGACCATCGAAAGCTCTTTGGCCATGTCGATGCTGATGGCGTACATCATCCGGGCCTAACCCATTGAAATACTTGTTCCCCGATTTCGGGGAAAAGCACATAATCCACATTTTCGGCAAAGCCATACTGATCGATGCGGTCCTTGATCCACGTCGAGCCTGGGGGTCACCCGCTCGCGGGCGCGGCGGTATGTCGAAGCATCTCGGTCCCGACTTCATGGTCTCATAGCGGCCACTGTGGCCGGTAACCCTGACTTAGAGGCCACCGTGGCCGGTAAGCCTGTGTTCCTGGTTCATCTCCGGCCTCGATGCGGCTTGTCCCAGCCAGCCAGGCGTCCGATTTCGGCCTGAATGGCTTTGTGCAAATCCCAGAGGTACGGCCAAGCCTCGGCATCCGAGAGGCCAGCGGCCGAGAGATCCCGACCTACTGTTTTCATAGCCTCGGCCTGCGCTTCCCCATCTTCCTCGGTCAGGAGCCGTACCGCCGTGATCCTGACGAGCCTTGCCCGCCGAGCTGGGGGAAACGCCAGCACCTTCACCTTGGGGCGCCAAGCGAACAGGGGGAGGTCGTCGACGCTCATGCTGATGCCTCTCGATTGCTCTGCTGCCCGGCGCCGACCGTGGGAGGATATGTGGTGGTCCCAGCGACGTAACCGAGCCTGACCGCTTCGGACACTCGATCTTCATTGCCGCAAGCCCTGTAGTACCCGCACCACCGATCGAAGCCGGGAGTCCCTGGGTACATTTTGAATGCTGGTCGTCCTTTCTTCCCAGAATCCCAATCAGATTTTTCCTCCCCCACTTCCTGTTCCCCCGTGGGGGTAAGGGGGGAAAGGTTTTTGGGGTAGGTAATGGGATAGGTAGGGTCAACGCCGTTGACCACCCCGCCAACGCCGTTGACCACCCCGCCAACGCCGTTGACCACCATCGACCCATCGTAGTCGACGCCGTTGACCACCATCTGCCCATCGTTCGACCCATCGTAGTCAACGCCGTTGACCACCATATCTGGGATAATCGGCTTGTAGCTATGCCGGCGCCACCCCTTGCCGCGCGGATCTTCCGTCTCGATGATCAGGAGAAATCCGCGATCCCGTGCCAGATGGAGGTGCGGCAGCGCGCCGGCCTTGGTGAGTGAACAGCGGTCGGCGAGCGCCTGTATCGAGGGGAAGCAATTGCTCCCATCGGGGTCCATGTACGTGACCAAGCCAGCGAGGGCCAATTTGGTTGTCCTCGGCAAGTCGGAGTCGAAAAAAGATCGTTGCCACAATAGCGCAAAGCGATTGTCGCCGTCCTCAACCGTCAGCACGGTCATCGCGTGGCCTCCCGGATGACGGCAGGGCCGTAGGTCCGTTTCAGGTCCTCCGCATCGGCCAAGGCCAGTTCCCGGCACTCCCACACGCCGCTGTACAACTCGTTCCCGGCGCCGTCCTCCATGATGACGAGAAACCAGCCTTCGGGACGCACTACACGTTCGACGATGATTTCTCGGGGCACTATGACGTTGGTCATTGTGCCACCTCGCCAGCCCTCGCCAGGGTGCGGCAAGCCTCCAGCGCAGTGAGCCCGAAGCGCTTGCGCAGCGCCACCACAACGGGCCGCTCGCAGGTGTTGCGATGTGCAACATACCAGTCGGCGGCCTGGTCGACCGCTTGCTGGTCGACCAGCGAACCAATATGGTGCGACCGGTCGATTTTGTCTCCTGTGCTAGGGATTTCGATTTTGACCGTGGCCGGTTTCGCGATTGCCGTCGCGAGCCGGCCTTCATCATTTCTGGTCGGTCGCATTGGCGCCTCCCGATTTTGCAGCCTCGGTTAACGCCACGCACTCTTCAGTAGAGGTGAGGCCAAACCGACTGCGCAAAAGAGGCACTGTCGGCCGATCCATTCGATGAGGCCTTGTCGCGATCCAGCGTGCCGCCTCATCGATGACGGCGCTGCTTTCGTGGTCGAGGCCGGTAGACCCGCCGGCGTGGAGGTCGGCCGCGATCATCGGCGTGCATCGCGCGAGGGGTTCGGGGTGATCAGCCGCTTCATCAGCCAGTCGCGTGCGGTCGGCACGTGAACGATGACCCGCTTGCCTAGGACGGCGTAAGGCAATCCGTCGACGTTCTTTCGCAGCCGTGCGACCTGGCGCTTCGATAGCCCGTTGGAGGCGGCGAAGTCGTCCTCATATTGCCACTCATCAATCAGCGAAGGTTTCCCTTCCATCGGAGACTCCATTCAAGGTGCGCCGACGAGCCACAAGGAGATCGCCCAAGCGCAATTGCTCGGTACGCCAGCTCGCGCCAGCGCGTTTTCTTGACCTTGCGGCTCCGTGAGGAGTGGTCCCCGCTTGGTCAAAATCTCCGTGGTAGGGATGCAATAGGATATAGAGCAGGAACAGCTAAGGTTCAATCGGCAAAGGTAAGTTTTTCAACAGCATTGGTGATTGTAACCAAAACGGTTACACCACCAGCCCACTCGGCTAGACTGTCACCAAAATGGTTACACTAGCTGACCATGTGCTGACACGCATCCTATCGAGTGCTGAGGTCGTTCATTCAGGCCCGCCGCTCTGGCATCGGCAGGATCTCGGCCCCGTCGTTCGTGCTTGAGGCCACGATCAGATCGGCAGCTCGCGTCATCGCAGCGCGTAGCGGATCGTCGGCGAGATGCGCATACCTCATGGTCGTCGAGACGTTGCTGTGGCCCAGCGCGGCCCCGATCATGGGCAGCGAAAAGCCGCCGCCGACCAGCGTGCTGGCGAAGCTGTGCCGCAGGTCGTGCACCCGTAGGCTCTTGATCTCCGCCGCTTTCAGCGCAGCGCTCCAGGCCGCGCGGATGTCATTGCGAAAGCCTTCCTTGCTCCGGCCGGGAAACACCCACTCGGAGGCCGGATCCTGCTCCTTTTGGACCGTCGACAGAACCTCCAGAACCGGGGCGGTGATGGGGAGGCGGTGATCCTTCTTCTGCTTCGTGGTGCTGGCCGGCTTGGTCCAGACCGCTCGGCGGAAGTCGATTTGCTCCCAACGCATCCGGCATGTCTCGCCGACGCGTGCACCGGTCAGCAGCAGCACCCGAATGATGGCGGCGGCCTGCCTGTCGTCGAGATCATCGACTGCCCGGGCCAACCGTTTCGTCTCGGCCGGGCTCAGGTAGCGCTCCCTGCCTGCGAGGCTGAATTTCTTGACGCCCGCGGCGGGGTTCTCGCCGACGTACCAGCGGCGATCGGGATGCTTCGCGTAGGCGAACAGCGTCGAGATAAGGGTGACGCACTGATTGGCCTGGTGGCGCCAGCCGCGGTCCGACAGCTTCTTGAAAAGCTTCTCGACATCGCTCCGTTCGACGTCCTCGATCCGCTTCTTGCCGAGCGCCGGTCGAATGTGGTTCTTCATGGCGAGGCGGTAAAACTTTCGGCTCGCTGGGCGCAGCGCGGGCAGGTGGTTCGCCTCAAAGTCGTCGCACAGGTCGCTGACCGTCTTGTTGCGCTTCTTCCCCTCGTCTGCCTGCCGACGTGACGCCTCGATGTCGCCCAATGGATCACCGCCCAGGTCGACAACCTTTCGAAGCCGCTTGGCCTCCAACCGAGCGGCGCTGACTTTCCAGTCGCCAGCCGACCCAATTGTGTAGCGTCGCTCTTTACCTGTGCCGCGAACGCGATAGTTGAATATGAAACTGCGAGCGCCGGCGGAGGTAACGCGAACACCGAATCCAGGCACATCGCCGTCCCAGAAAAGGCGCTGGCCCTTCCCGGGACTCGGTAATTTCGCTATCTCTTTGTCGGAACCGAGGGGTTCTGCCATTGTCCTTGCTCCCGTTCGAGGCCGTGTCAGCGCTGTGTCAGCACAAACAATGGTAGATTGTGGCGTGTCAAAGGTAAAGAGTGGCAACGATCGGCAGGGCTGCGGCACACATGAAAACAATGACTTATAAGGGAAAAGGCACAAATCCCTTGCTCGACAAGGCGTTGAGCCAGGCGGATGGCGCGAAAGCCCGAATTATCCCGGCGGAATTTGACCAGAATGGCGTCTGGCGGAACCTGACGGCGATGATCCTGCGGCTGTCACGCCACGCCGCAGCACTCTGTTTCGCGTCCGCGGTGGTTTTCATCGCCATGACAGCCATGGAATTCTTCTATTTCCGCAGCCTGAGCGGCGGGCTGCCATCGCTCGATATGCGCTTTGGCGGCTTCACCCCGGACGAGGGCATGGCCTGGCTTACGGCGCTCGGCCGGCGCGGCGGCGAGATCATCCTCGTCTGGCACTATCTGACCTTCGACCTTCTGTTTCCGGCGCTGCTGTCGCTGACCCTGATCAGCCTGATTCTGGCCACCGGGCGGCAGCTGAAGAATTTTCGTGCTATGCCATCGCAGCTGCAGTCGCTGGTCGCGCTGGTTCTGGTGCTGCCCTACACGGTTGCCGACTATGCGCAAAACATAGCTGTGGCGCGGTTGCTGTCTGATTTCCTGGCGGCCAATCCGGATTCGCTGTCTTTCGCATCATCGCTGATCGTCACCAAATTCGCGCTTCTGGCGATCCCGGTGATCGTCATTGCGGCGTTCACCCTGGCCGGCCAGCGGCGGCGCCAGGCGTGATTCAATCCTAACAGGGCAGGGCTACTCAATGAACCAGACCGCGATCTTCTGGCCTGTTCTGGCGCAGGTTCTGCTGGTTTTCATCGTCTATGGCGTGATGGCCCAGCGCCGCTATGGCGCGATCAGATCAGGCGAGGCCAGGGTAGGTCAATACAAGGTTCGCACGACCGAGCCGGCGTCCAGCGTCACCGTCGCCAACAACCTCATCAACCAGTTCGAACTGCCGGTGCTTTTCTACGTGCTGTGCCTTGCGCTGCATATGACCAACGGCGTCAATTACCTGACGCTGGTGTTGATGTGGATTTTTGTGATTTCCCGCTACGCGCACGCCTGGGTCCACCTCACCAGCAACAAGCTGCTGTTTCGCAGCCGCGCCTTCTACGTGGGCGCGGTGATTCTTTTTCTGGCATGGATCTGGTTCGCGCTGCATCTCCTCACTGTGGTCTGAGCTGGACCTTACCCTCCCCCTTGTGGAGAGGGTCGCTCCGCAAAGCGGAGCGGGGGTCTCCGAGAGCTAATCAGCTGCGACGAACTCAACCTTTATCCGGTCGGGGTCTTCGATATAGAGCGCGTAGTAATTCTGATCGCCATTGGCGAAGGGGTACCTGTCGTCGTACAACAGGGGAACCCCGTTCTCGACACAGAACTGTCTCAACTCGTCGACCAGGGTTCTGCCCGGGACCTTGAAGGCGAGGTGATTCAATCCGACGCCGGATCGATGATATCTATGGGATTCATGCTTCTTGCTGACTTTTACAAATGTCAGATAAGCATCCCTGTCATTGCTCAGCGTGAAGCCTTCCCCCCAGAATGCTGTCTCTCTGTATCCGAGCCTTGCGAGGATCTTTGACCAGAACTCGAACGTAACGTCCAAGTCCGAGACGTAGATTTCGACATGGTGCAGCATTTGACACCCAAGGGTGGAAGAGGCGGAGCCTTATAGATCGAACACCGCGATCTTGCGCTTGTCGAACTTGATGCCGATCTCGCCGCGCACCAGTTTCAGCGCGGCTTCGCCGAACACGGCGCGCCGCCAGCCCTGAAGGGCCGGCACGTCGGCAGCTTCGCCCTCGGCAGAGATGCGGTCGATGTCGTCGCTGGAGGCGAGCACCTTCGAGGCGACTCCTTCCTTTTCGGCGACGATCCGCAGCAGCACCTTCAGCAGTTCGGCGGCAGCACTCGAGCCTTCCGGCGGCTGAAAATTCTTCGGCAGCTTCGGCATCTCTTCCCTGGGCAAGGCAAGGGCGGCTGCGACCACGCCAAGCAGTGCCGTTGCCGTCGATGAGCGTTCCCAGCCTTTCGGCGTGGTGCGCAGCTTGGCGAGGGCGGCTGCGTCGCGCGGCGCCTGCTGGGCGATCTCGTAGATCGCGTCGTCCTTCAGCACCCGGCCGCGCGGCACGTCGCGTTCGCGCGCTTCGCGTTCGCGCCATGCCGCCACCGCCTGCACGATCGCCAACTCTTGCGGCTTGCGCAGCCGCATCTTCAGCCGCTTCCAGGCATCTTCGGGATGCGGATCGTAGGTCTCGCGCGAAGTCAGCACCTCCATTTCCTCGTTCAGCCAATGGGCGCGGTTTTCGCGCACCAGTTCGGCGCTGAGGTGCTGGTAGACCTCGATCAGATGGGTGACGTCGGCAAGCGCGTAGTCGAGCTGCTTGTCGGACAGCGGCCGGTGGCGCCAGTCGGTGAAACGCGAGGATTTGTCGAGCCGCGCGCCGGTGATCCGCTGCACCAGCTGGTCGTAGGAAACGCTGTCGCCAAAGCCGCAGACCATCGCTGCCACCTGGGTGTCGAACACCGGATGCGGCACGAGGTCGCCGAGATGAACGATGATTTCGATGTCCTGGCGCGCCGCATGGAAGACTTTGACGACGGCCTCGTTGGCCATCAGCCTGAAGAATGGCTTCAGGTCGATGTCGGGCGATAGCGGATCAATCAGCGCCGTGACGCCCGGCGCCGCCATCTGGATCAGGCACAGGATCGGCCAAAAGGTCGTTTCGCGAATGAATTCGGTGTCGACGGTGACGAAATCCGACTTTTCGAACGCGGCGAGAACGGTCTCGAGTTCATTCTGGGTGGTGATGACGTGCATCAAATCGCTTTTGGCAAGGGTACGGTCTCTTTCAATTTCAGCCGCGCGGGCTTTCGTCAAGCCGCGGCCCCTTCATCAGGGTTCCGCGGAGCTGTCGGAATCGCCGCTGCGCCTCGCCAGTCGTGCGAAAACCGTCGATGTGCGCAAAAGTGCGATGAAACGGCTGCGTTTGCCTGCCGGCACGCCGGAGCGCACCTGCATCCGGTAGAGGATGACGACGACAAAGATCGCGTAGACGGTGGCGCTGAACACGAACAGCGCGCTTGGCCCGAAATATTGCATCGCCGTCGAGGCGGCGAACGGGCCGCCAATGGCGCCGAAGGAATAAAACAGCATCAAGGCTGCGTTGATCAGCACGAACTCGCCCTTGTCGGCGCGGTCGTTGGAATGCGCCGCCGACAGCGAATAGAGCGGCATGGCGAAGCAGCCGAAAATGAAGATGATGATGAAGTTGAGGGACGGGTTGGTGCCCGCCACGAACACCAGCGCCAGTGCGGCAAACATCGCGCAGCAGGTGGTGATCAAAAGCACGGAGCGCCGGTCCCAGCGGTCGGAGAGGTAGCCGAGCGGGTATTGGATGATGGCGCCGCCGAAGATGCCGACGCTGACGAAAGTGACGACATCGGCGACCGACATGCCGATCTGTTCGGCATAGACAGGCGACAGCGTGCGGAAGGCGCTGTTGGTGACGCCGACGGCAATGCAGCCGAAGCAGCCGAGCGGCGAAATCCGCCAGACGCGCGCCAGGTCTAGCTTGACCTCTTCCGGCGGCGCCGGGTTGGAACGGTCGCCGAGCGAAACCGGCACCAGCGACAGGGTGATCATGATCGACATGATGGCGAAGATGGCGAAACCGCCGGCGCCGAAGATCGGGATCAGAAACTGCGCGCCCGTCACCGAACCGATGTCGACCATCCTGTAGATGGCCAGCACTCGTGCGCGGTCCTTATTGGCGACCCCGGAGTTGAGCCAGGCTTCCATGATGGTGAACAGCCCGGCAAAGCAGAAGCCGCCGGCAAAGCGCACCGCGCACCACATCACCGGATCGATGACCAGCACGAGCAGCAACGTTCCGGCGGAAGCGATCGCGGCGAGTGCCGCGAAGGCGCGCACATGGCCGACGGCCTTCATGATGCGGGTGACGGCCAGGCAGCCGAGCAGGAAGCCGGCGAAATAGAACGTACCCATCAGGCCGATGGTCGAGGCCGAAAACCCCTCCTGCGCGCCGCGCAGCGCGATCAGGGTGCTCTGCAGGCCATTGCCGCCAAGCAGGATGCCGGCGGCGATGAGGAGCGGGATCAGCGGGCGGATGGAGGACATGGAGGACCGCGGTTAGATGGCTGTGCTTTTCTGAACCATCGGTGCGGCCATTGCCAGCGGCTTATCCCCCAACAGGCTTGTTTGGTGCCTCGGATTGAGTTTCGGGTTGCTGGCGCCTTGATGCGACCGGTCCGCCTCAGGGAGAGCCGTTCATGCCTCGCCGGTCGGTGCTGCTATTTCCTGCCGGGCCGGGTCGAATGCCTCGCTCGACGACTTTGCAGGACTATCCGAGGCTGGCCGTCGGCCAAGCGATCCTGCGGTCAGCAGGCTGAGCACGATGAACGGGATGCCGATGGCAAAGGCCGAACGGATGCCCCAATGGTCCGAGACGAAGCCGAGCAGCGGCGGGCCGAGCAGGAAGGCGACGAAGGAGATCTGCGACAGCGCTGCGACATTGATTGCCGCCGGACGATCCGTCCGCTGGGCGGCCGCGGAGATCGCCAGCGGAAAGAGCGCGCTGCTGCCGATGCCCAAAAGGGCAAAGCCCAGCATGGACAGGAATGGGGCAGGCGACAGGAAGACGAGCAGCACGCCCGCTGCCATGCTCGCCAACAGCACACGTGCTACGCCGCTTGGCGAGTGCCGTTCGACGAAGCTGTCGGCGAAGAAACGCGTGGTTGCTTGCGGGAACGCAAACAGCGCCACCGTGAACCCGGCAATGAAAGGCCCCGAGTCGAACACGGTGCGCATGTAGATCGCCGACCAGTCGATGCTGGCGCCCTCCATCAGCATTGCCGACAGCGTTACAGCGACGAGGACGAGGATCGGCAGTGTCGGCCGCGCCAGCTTCGGCGCCTTGTCGCCATTGCCGGCGAAGCGGCTCGGCGCCGGCTGGTAGCCCCCGAGAAACAGTGCCATCGATACCGCCACCATCGGCACGACCATGGCTAGGTGCAGTTGCGGCGACACGCCAAGATGTGCCAGAGCCGCGCCGAACAGGCCGGCGCCGAAAAACCCCATGCTCCAGAACGAATGCGCCCGGTTCATGATGCGGCGCTTGAGCAGGAATTCCGTCCTGTCTGCCTCGACATTGAGCACGATCTCGATGCTGCCGATCATCAGCCCAACCGGAAACAGCATCAGGAACAGGGCGACAGGCCCCGGTGCGTGCACCGCTATGGCATAGGCTGCGGCCAGCAGCGGCACCAGCCCGAGCAGCGCACGGCGGAAGCCGACGCGCTCCACGATCGGCGCGGCCAGCGTAAGCGCGGTCAAGGTGCCGATCGGCGTGCCGATCAGGCTGAGCCCGAGCGTGCCGTCCTGGATGTCCATGGCATGCTTGATGTCGGGCAGCCGCGGGAAGATGTTGCCCATTGCAAACGAATAGATTCCAAACCCGGCATAGACCCGGTGTTGAGGGGCGAGGCTGAGGCCAAGGGTCATCGCAGTGCTTTCAGCGAAAGAGAGGCCGGCGGCTGGCTTGTCCAACTGTCGGTGCCTGTTTCTTGCATAATCATGCAAAACATGCAAGAACGTGCATGAAGAAACAGGATCATGCAATGCTCACCGATGAACGGCATCAGCTCATCCGCGACCGGCTTGCGGCGGAAGGGAGGGTATTGGCCGGCGAGCTAGCGACCCGCTTCGGTGTTTCGGAGGACACGGTCCGCCGGGACCTCAGGGAGCTGGCAAAGGCCGGACAATGCCGCCGCGTCTATGGTGGCGCGGTCGCGCCGGCGCCCTTCGCGGCGCCGATCGATCTGCGCGGTGGCCATGCGGTCGAGGAAAAGAGACGGCTGGCGAGCGCGGCGGTGGCATTGCTCTCAAGCGGGCAGAGCCTGTTCATTGATGGCGGCACCACCAATGCTGCGATCGCCAGGGCCATTCCGCGCCATCTCGAACTGACCATAGCCACCAATTCGCTCGGCGTCGCCTCGGCCGTGTCCGATCACGCTCTGGTCGAACTGATCGTCCTTGGCGGTAGGTTCGACCGTGACCTCGGAACCTGCGTCGGTGGCGATACGCTGGCTGCCGTCGCACAGCTTGGCGCTGATCTGTTTTTTCTGGGCTCCTGCGGTCTCGACGCCTCACGCGGTGTGACGGCTTTCGATTCGGCGGAGGCCGAAGTGAAGCGGGCCATGGCCAGGAACAGCGCCGGCATCGTCATTGCCGTCACCAACGACAAGCTGGCCACCGCCGCGCCCTACCGCGTCGCCGGACCCGACGCGATCCGCCATCTGGTGGTCGAAAAGACCGCCCCGGCCGCGATCCTCGCGGATTTCGAACGTCAGGGCGCTGAAATCCACTTCGCCTGAACGGGTTGCGACACGCCGGCGTGCCTGCATGGGCCAACGAGGCGCTTCGATTTTCGATTTTCGCCCGAAACTAGCTTCCCGCCCCTCGAAAAACGTCGGGAACTTGGAAGTGGCTTTATCCCTATGCGCTTAGTTAATGAGAAATGTCTGGGTGAAGTAATCTTTCCAGACAGCGCAATATATCATCACAATGGGGAACGATGAGTTGTGCCGGTTGGAGACAACCTGTTAACTTCACATCTGGTTTCCCCTGGCCTCGACCCACAAGATTGCGTATCTGCACTTTGCGGCTGGGGGCCTCGTCGTGAGGCATTTGACCATCTGGGCTATTGCGCTTGTCTTCGCTGCCATCGCGCTGATCGCGTCGCCGCTCCCTGTTTTCCAGAAGCAACGGAATGCCTTGGCGCACTGGTTGATTGCCGAGGGGTTCGCCGTCATCGGGGCCAAGGTCTATCTAGCCGTCGCGTCCTCTGGCGATGCGACAGCCAAGAACAACCTCGGCGTGTTGCACTATCGGGGCGTCGGCGTTTCGACCGACCTCGAGGCGGCACGCGGGCTGTTCACGCAAGCCGCGGCGCTCCGCTCGTCGCAGGCTGTCGCCAATCTCGCTTTGGTGCAAGGCGGCGGCTGCGGCCTCGATAGTGCCCGCAGCGCCACAACGGTGCGAAAGCTGGAGACCGCCGTTGCTGACGGAAATGCGGCAGCCGCGAAGCAGACGATGGATTGCCTCTATTTCAGCGCCGCCAAGAACCGCCTGAAAGATCCCGACGGTGCAATGATCGCGGCGTCGCTTGCGATTGCCGGGGACGACGGGCCTGGCCGCTTCAAGTCGGGCAAGGCACTGGTCAATGCAGCGCGTTCAATCCAGCATCCAGGCTATCGGGGCAGCCCGACGCAGCAGGAGTATGACAACCGAGTGGTTCGGCTCATCGACCGAGCCAGCATCGATCTCTTCGCCGCGACGGAGCTTGGTCAGCCGCAGGCCTACGAATGGCTCGGTGTCGCACGCCATCAGTTCCAAAAGCTCCTGCCGCGCCTCCAGCTAGGCGAGCGGCTCGGCAAGAAGACATTTGAAGAGTGGATGCAGGCCGGCGCTGTCAACGGCGACTGGGCGATGCTTTGCCGTACCGCCTCGTTTGCGTTGGAAGATCTGCTTCATCGGGTTGGCCGCTACAGCCGTTTCGAATTCGACACGGCGGTTGCGCGGGCGCGCGAATGCGTTGAGCGGAAGCAAGACGGCGCCGCATCGTCGGAATGGTACGACGCCGTGGAGTATCCGGCCGTGAAACCGCATCCGGTCGCTTCGAGCTACCCCACGTTCGACATCGGCCGAGCGGCCGACGCGCTGCGGCGCCTTTTGTTTCAGGACGCGGTGGCGCGCCTCAAGGACCCGACCTCATAGGCCAACAATGCGCAAGCTTCTCATCGTCCTCGGTTCGGTTGCCGTACTGTCGCTGGCGGCCATTGCGTTTTTTGCGAATACGATGCTTGCCCGCAGCGCGCTCAGCGCCGGCATGCCGTCAGTCGCGGTCGCGATCCTGAAACCTGCCGCCGCTTTCGGCGATCCACAAGCGATGAACGATCTCGGCGTGTTGCTTCATCGCGGCACGGGAACCGAAGAAGATCCTGCCGAGGCCGCGCGTCTTCTGTCCGCCGCCGCAGAATTGGGCCTGCCGCGGGCAAAACTCAATCTCGTTCTGGCGCAACGACCGCGCTGCCGTATCGAGAAGACCGACAATGCAGTTTTCGACATGCTGGAGAAAATGGCGCTATCGGGTGACGTCATCGCGGCATCCTTCGCGGCGGAATGTTTCGGCCGCGCATCCGGCATCGCGCTACGGGCGACTTCGCGCCGTGGGGTGAGCGCTTCCTGAAACTGGCCGCGGTCGGCGCGAACGGCGACGGCAAGGAAAAGATCAAATTCGCATGGAAGCTCATCGAAGCCTCCGAGGACTCGGTCCTGGGAACGCCGGAATCCATCGCTGCCGACCACACCGTGAAGAACCGTCTGCTCGATATGGCGGCAACGATACTGCTCGCCGCACGCGATGAAGACGCGGCCGCATTCTACGGTCTCGCAACCATGCGTGACAAATACGCCGACCGCCTGGAGAAAGGACCGGCGGCTGACGAGGTGATGCGGCTGACGTCGGATCAGTGGCTTCTCGAGGGTGCAAGGGCCGGCCATCAGGTCAGTGGCTGCAACGTTGCCCGGAATTACATGCGCGATTTCATGGAAAGTCCCGGCGAGGACACGCGCGCACGGCTGCTGGGCATCGACAAGATTATCTACGCCTGCCTCACCAACCGAACCAGCGCCCGCGAAACGATCGTCATCGAACAGGGTGGCCGCAAAGTGGTGCGGTCGTTCGGCGAAGATTTCGCACAGGATCGCTGGCGCGGCGACGGGCCACTGCTCGTGGCCGGCCCGAAATACGATGACCGCGACTTCGACACGGCGGTGCATGGCAATGTCGTCCAGATATTTAACAGGATGCAGACGAAGTTCGGCAGCTAGCCCTTCCTCTCCCATCGGGTGGCATCTCGAGAAACGAGACAGCCTGGTCCACGCCGGTTCCAAGCCCGCAAGAGGGCGAGGGCGGAAAGTGAACGCGGACGCTGGCCTACACCCGCTTGCCTTGACAAAACCGGCCTCTCATGCGCTTTTCGCGCAAATTTCCAGCCGGGCCGTCGGCCCGCAACCCAGCATCCGGACTTCGTCAATGACAATGCATCGTTACCGCAGCCATACCTGTGCCCAGTTGAGAAAGAGCGACGTCGGCTCGACCGTCCGCCTGTCGGGCTGGGTGCATCGCGTGCGCGACCATGGCGGTCTGCTGTTCATCGACCTGCGTGACCATTACGGCCTGACCCAGATCGTCGCCGATCCGGATTCACCGGCCTTCAAGATCGCCGAGACCGTGCGCGGCGAGTGGGTGATCCGCGTCGACGGCGAGGTCAAGGCGCGCCTGCCCGAGACGACGAACGCCAATTTGCCGACCGGCGAGATCGAGATTTTTGCACGCGAGATCGAAGTGCTGTCGGCGGCCAAGGAACTGCCGCTGCCGGTGTTCGGCGAGCCGGACTATCCGGAGGATATTCGCCTCAAATACCGCTTCCTCGACCTGCGCCGCGATACGCTGCACAAGAACATCGTGGCACGCACGAAGATCATCGCCGAAATGCGCAAGCGCATGGGAGAGGTCGGCTTCACCGAATTCTCGACACCGATCCTGACCGCTTCCTCGCCCGAAGGCGCGCGTGACTTCCTGGTGCCGTCGCGCATCCATCCCGGCACCTTCTACGCACTGCCGCAGGCGCCGCAGCAGTACAAGCAGCTGATCATGGTGTCAGGCTTCGACCGCTATTTCCAGATCGCGCCGTGTTTCCGCGACGAGGATCCGCGCGCCGACCGTCTGCCCGGCGAATTCTACCAACTCGACCTCGAGATGAGCTTCGTCGAGCAGGACGACGTGCTGTCGACCATGGAACCGGTGATGCGCGGGGTCTTCGAGACCTTCGCCAACGGCAAGCCGGTGACGCAGAACTTCCAGCGCATTCCCTATGATGTCGCTATGCGCAAATACGGCTCCGACAAACCGGACCTGCGCAACCCGATCGAAATGCAGGCCGTCTCCGACCATTTTCGCGAGTCCGGCTTCAAGGTGTTCGCCAACATCCTGGCCAACGACGCGAAGGCCGAGATCTGGGGCATTCCGGCCAAAACCGGCGGTTCGCGCGCTTTCTGCGACCGCATGAACTCATGGGCGCAAGGCGAGGGCCAGCCTGGGCTGGGCTATATCTTCTGGCGCAAGGAGGGCGAAAAGCTCGAAGGCGCCGGACCGCTGGCCAAGAACATCGGCGAGGAGCGCACCGAAGCAATCCGCCTCCAGCTCGGCCTTGCGGATGGCGACGCCGCCTTCTTCGTCGCCGGCGATCCGAAGAAGTTCGTGTCGTTTGCGGGCGCGGCGCGCACCCGTGCCGGCGAGGAACTGAACCTTGTCGACCGCGAGCGCTTCGAATTGTGCTGGATCGTCGACTTCCCGTTTTTCGAATGGAACGAGGACGAGAAGAAGATCGACTTTGCCCACAATCCGTTCTCCATGCCGCAGGGCGGCATCGAGGCGCTGGGCGGCGAGGATCTGCTCGGCATCAAGGCGTTCCAGTACGACATGGTCTGCAACGGGTTCGAGATCGCGAGCGGCGGCATCCGCAACCATCTGCCCGAGACCATGGTCAAGGCTTTCGAGACCGTCGGGCTCGACCGCGAGACGGTCGAGGAGCGCTTTGGCGGCCTCTATCGCGCCTTCCAGTATGGCGCCCCGCCGCATGGCGGCATGGCGGCCGGCATCGACCGCGTCGTCATGCTTCTGCTCGGGGCGAAAAATCTGCGCGAAATCACCATGTTCCCGATGAACCAGCAGGCCTATGATCTGTTGATGAGTGCGCCGTCGGAAGCCACCCCGCAGCAGCTTCGCGACCTGTCGCTGCGCGTCGCGGTGGCGAAGAAAGAGGTTTAACAAACGCTCGGAACCGATTCTTTCGGCTTGAGGAAATCGTATCCAACAAAAAAGCCCGGCATCGCTGCCGGGCTTTTTTGCTTTTCGAGCAAGCCGCTCGATCAGTCTTCGTTGGCCTTGACGTGGACGCCGAGCGTCTTTGGCAGGTCGAGCGGGTTGGACATGCCGCCGGCCATGATCAGCGCGAACGGCACGGCTGCCGGCGGCTCGGCCGAGATTTCGAGGCTCTGCGGATCGTCGAGATACTTGCTGACCGCGGCCGTCACCTCGGCCGTCAGCTCGGGATTGTTGAGCTGCGCCATGCCGAACGGCACGATCGCCTTGGCCTGGTTGGCGATGTCCTTGGCCGACATGCCTTGCTGCTTGCCGACATACTCCAGCACCTTGCCGGTCAGCGAATCGTCGTCGAAGCGGACGCTGGCGCTGTTGAACGAAAGCTGCTGCAGCAGGCCGAGCATGGCCATGCCTTGCGCCGAATTGTCGGCGCCTTCGGGCTGCGCCGCCATCTTCTTCTGCATTTCCTGCATCGACTTGATGAAGTCCAGCGTGTAGCCGCCGAGATCGAAGGTCATGCCGAGCGTACCGGCATTGTCGACCGAGATGTCGTATTTCGACAGTTCCATCTTGCCGTCGGCGGGCTGCCAGGTGCCTCCCATTTCGAAGTTGCCTGATATGTTCTGGTAGCCGAGGGCGTCGATGACTTCCTTGGATTTGGCGTCGTCGACGAGCGTCAGGTCGGCATTGAATTTTTCCGTGGTGCCGGTAAATTCCATCGCCTTGCCGTCTGCCGGCGGGGTGATTTCGATGGCCAGTCCGTCCATCGAGAAGGCCGTCTTGTCGGCGACCTTGACCGTCAGGTTGGCGAGTTCGGCCGACTTGTACATCATCAGCGAACCCAACGGGCCGGTGGCGCCCTCGGCCGGCACCGTCATGTCATGGATGACGAAGGGGCTGGCATTGAGCGTGATGCCGTCCTTGCTGTGTTCGAATGCCGAAGTCGAGACGGTTGCAATATCATAACCGCCATTGGCCTCGGTCACGCCTTCCAGTTTGATGTCGCCGATGGTCAGCGCTTCCTTCTCGGCCGCCGGTTTCACGGCCACGCCTTGCAGCACCATGCTGGAGGCATCGCCGGTTACTCCCGTCCAGGTGATGTCGACGCCCTGCGCGGCAAGCGTTGCCTTCAGCCGGTCGGCAACCGCCGTGGTGTCCTGCGCGAAGGCCGCATTCAGCGGCAGCGTCAGCAAAAAGGTCGAAAAAGCGAGTTTGTGGAGTGTCGAGCGTTGAATTGTCATCGCGAGTTCCCTGAGAGTGTCCTGAAAATGTTTTTCTCTACGCCATCACCATTCCGTGACGAACTGGACGGGAAAAAGGCGCTCGCCCGCACAATGGTCCAAAATCACGGTGAAAGGCAAATTCGATCCGAAGTCTTTGCGTTGTGCGGTGAATTTGTCATGAAGATCTGATGTCCGGATGTCATCGTGTCCCGCCTTAGAGGTGACATGTAACGGCTTGATGTTGGCAGGCGCCCCCAAGCCGCCAATTGATGTTGCACAAAGCGCCGCATTGGCCGGCGCCTCTTGCCGCGAATCATCCGCTCGGCTAGTCCCAGCCCATGGGAAAAAGGCTTTTGCCGCCTCAAGATGGCGGCGGCGATCACATTGAACCGGTCGATCTGAAGAAGGCGCTGGAAGAGCGCTATCTCGCCTATGCGCTGTCGACCATCATGCACCGGGCACTGCCGGACGTTCGCGACGGGCTGAAGCCGGTCCATCGCCGCATCATGCATGCCATGCGACTGCTGCGGCTCAATCCCGACCAGGGCTTTGCCAAATGCGCCCGCATCGTCGGCGAGGTGATGGGCAAGTTCCATCCGCATGGCGACCAGTCGATCTACGATGCGCTGGTGCGGCTGGCGCAGGATTTTTCGATGCGCTACCCGCTCGTCGACGGGCAAGGCAATTTCGGCAATATCGACGGCGATAACGCCGCCGCCATGCGCTACACCGAAGCACGCATGACCGATGTGGCGACCGAGCTGCTCGCCGGCATCACCGAGGACGCGGTCGACTATCGGCCGACCTACAATGAGGAGGACGAGGAGCCGGTCGTGCTGCCCGGCGCCTTCCCGAACCTGCTCGCCAACGGCTCGTCAGGCATTGCGGTCGGCATGGCGACCTCGATCCCGCCGCACAACGCCGCCGAGCTTTGCGACGCCGCCCTGCATCTGATCGAGCATCCGGATGCGCCGGTGACGAAGCTGATGGACTTCGTCCAAGGCCCCGATTTCCCGACCGGCGGCATCATTGTCGACAGCCGCGCCTCGATCCTCGAAGCTTACGAGACCGGCCGCGGCGGCTTTCGCGTCAGGGCGAAGTGGAGCCAGGAGGACCAGGGCAGGGGCACCTGGAGCATTGTCGTCACCGAAATCCCCTATGGCGTCCAGAAGGCCCGGCTGATCGAAAAGATCGCCGAGCTGTTGATGGCACGCAAATTGCCGCTGCTCGAAGACATCCGCGACGAGAGCGCCGAAGACATCCGCGTCGTGCTGGTGCCGAAGAGCCGCTCGGTCGATCCCGGCATTCTGATGGAATCGCTGTTCAAGCTGACCGAGCTCGAAAGCCGCTTTCCGCTCAACATGAACGTGCTGTCGCGCGGCAAGGTGCCCAACGTCTTGTCGCTCAAGGGCGTGCTCAAGGAATGGCTGGAGCATCGCCGCGAAGTGCTGGTCCGCCGCTCGAAGCATCGCCTCGGCGAGATCGAAAGACGGCTGGAGATCCTCGCCGGCTATCTGATCGCCTATCTCAACATCGACGAGGTGATCAGGATCATCCGCGAGGAGGACGAGCCCAAGCAGATGATGATGGCCCGCTGGTCGCTCACCGACAACCAGGCGGAAGCCATCCTCAACATGCGGCTGCGCGCCTTGCGCAAGCTGGAAGAATTCGAGATCCGCAAGGAATTCGACGGCCTCTCCACCGAGAAGAAGCAGATCGAGGCGCTGCTCGCTTCCGACGCCAAACAGTGGTCGACGATCAAGTGGGAAGTCTCCAGCATCCGCGACAAATTCGGGCCGGAGACCGAGCTAGGCAAGCGCCGGACCCAGTTCGCCGACGCACCCGAACATGATCTGACCGACATTGCGCACGCCATGATCGAGCGTGAGCCGGTCACCGTGGTCGTCTCGGAAAAGGGCTGGCTGCGGGCCATGAAAGGTCACCTGACCGACTATTCCACCTTGACCTTCAAGGAGGGCGATAGCCTCAAGCTCGCCTTCCACGCCCAGACCACCGACAAGGTGCTAGTGTTCACCACCGGCGGCAAGTTCTACACGATCGGCGCCGACCGGCTGCCGGGCGGCCGCGGCCATGGCGAACCGATCCGCATCATCGTCGACATGGACAACGACCAGGACATCGTCACCGCCTTTATCCATGATCCGAAGCGCAAGCTGCTCCTGGTTTCGTACGATGCCAATGGTTTTGTCGTGCCGGAAGAAGAGGTTGTCGCCAACACCCGCAAAGGCAAGCAGGTGATGAACGTCAAGGCGCCCGACGAGGCCAAGCGCTGCGTGCCGGTCACTGGCAATCATCTCGCCATTGTCGGCGAGAACCGCAAGATGCTGGTGTTTGCGCTGGCCGAGATCCCGGAGATGGGACGCGGCAAAGGCGTTCGCCTGCAGAAATACAAGGATGGCGGTGTCCTCGACCTCAAGACCTTCACGTTGGAGAGCGGCCTGTCCTGGCAGGATTCCGCCGACCGTACCTTCACCAAGTCGCGCGAGGAACTCGCCGAGTGGATCGGCGCCCGGGCGTCCGCCGGACGCATGGTGCCGAAGGGATTCCCAAGGACGGGCAAGTTCGGATAGCTGGCGGCAGGTCAGAGGGGACGCCACGCACAAGGCGCCAGCCTCTTCCGTTCGTGATAGGGGCTCGCGTCAGGACGTCCCGACCCCCTCTGTCGCCGTCGGGCGACATCTCCCCCTCGAGGGGGAGATTGGCAGCTCCATCCAAACATTTGGAATGTCGTCACGATTGCTGCACTATACCAGTGCATAAGCGGCGTCCGGAGCGAGATGGGCGTTGGGGAGAGATGACGTTTGAAGAAAGCTGAAATCCAGAAACCGGAACGGCAGCAGCGCCTGTTCGGCCTGTCGACGCCGCTGAGGTCCGCCGTCATCCCGCCGCTGTCGGCGGCGCGCTGGTTGCTGGTGCTGATCGTTGCCGCCGGCGTCTACTTCTTCCACGGCTTCCTGTTTCCGGTGCTGGCCGCTCTCGTCATCGCCTTCGCCAGCTGGCCGCTCTACCGGCGGCTGCTTGCCAGTGTCGGTGGCAACAGCACGATCGCCGCGACATTGGCGATCCTGTTCATCCTCACCTTCCTGGTGGTGCCGATCGCGCTCGCCGGCACCTACGCCATCAACGAGGTCCGCGAATGGGTCGGTTGGGCGATCGAGACCAACCGGCATGGCGCGGTGACGCCGCACTGGATTGCCACGCTGCCCGTGGTGGGCGAGTGGCTGAACGAGCAGTGGACGCGTAATCTCGGTCATCCCGGCGGTATCGGCGAATTGATCCAACTGGTCAGCGGCGCCAATATAGGCAGCATCTATCGCGGTGTGCTGGCCGCCGGCGGCAGCGCCTTCGGGCTTCTGCTGACGCTGCTGTTCATGATGATCGCGCTGTTTTTCGCCTATCGCGACGGCGCGCATTTCGCCTCCCAGGTCGATCGTCTCGGCGAACGCATCCTGCCGACGAGATGGGAGCGGATTTCACGCGTGGTGCCGGCGACGATCTCCTCGACGGTGACCGGCATGACCGTGATCGCCATCGGCGAGGGGCTGGTGCTGGGCGTTGCCTACTGGCTGGCCGGTGTGCCGTCGCCGGTGACGCTGGGCGCGTTGACCGGCGTCATGGCGCTGATCCCTGGCGGCGCGCCGCTGTCTTTTACCCTGGTGTCGATCTACCTCGCCGCCAGCGGCTCGCCGATGGCCGGGCTGGCGCTGTTCATCTGGGGCTCGGTCGAACTTTTCATCGTCGACAAGACATTGCGCCCGAAACTGGTCGGCGGACCGATCAAGCTGCCCTTCCTGCCAACCTTTTTCGGCCTCATCGGCGGCGTCAAGACAATGGGCTTTCTTGGCCTGTTCATCGGCCCGGTGCTGATGGCGCTGCTGGTTGCCATCTGGCGCGAATGGTTGCGCGAGGTGGAACTGGTGGACGAACTTGCTACCGCGGGCCCCGCGGAGCTGGACGACTCGCCGCAGATCGAGATCGTCGCCGAGCAAGCGCTGCAAAGAAGACTCAGGCCGGGTGACTGACGGCAAGCGTGGCGCGGCGCTTGCGTCCCTCATGCAGCTGCCACAGCGAATGGGCGACCAGCGCGATGATCAGGATCGCGCCGCCGATCAGGCTGTTGCGCGACGGCGTTTCGGCAAAGATCGCCCACACCCAGACTGGCGCCAGCACGGTTTCCAAGAGATAGAACATCGCCACTTCCGGTCCGGAAATGTACTTCGGCCCGTTGGCGAGGCAGAGGAACGAGATCGGCATGATCACGGCGCCGTTGAAGATGATCCACCATGGCGCGTTGACGTGAAGGCCTTCGCCCGCGACCATGAACGTGGCAACCGCGAGCGGCACGATGACCCCGATCAGCGCGGTGAAGCCCATGTCCTTGCCGCTGGCGCGCGAGATGGTGATGGCGAGCGCGATGAAGAAGGCTGAGCAGAGCGCCATGAAATCGCCGAACAGATGGCCGGTGCCGACGGAACCACCGACGATGATCAGCACACCGAAAATCATGACCAACATCGTCGCGAGTGTCACCAGTCGCGGTCTCTCCTTCAGGAACAGCCAGGACAAGAGCGCCGCGAACACGGTGGTGAAAGCGAGGATAAAGACGAGGTCGGCGGTCGAGGTGTGGTAGACGGCGGTGATGAAGGTGATGCCGGTCAAGCCGTAGCATATGGCCACCGCCAGCCCCGACCAGCCGGGGATAAGCTGCGGCGCGTTCCTGCTCAGCGACCGCCAGACGGCCCAGATGACCAGTGCCGCGATGAAGGTTGTGCCGGTGCGCAACAGCAGGATGGTCCATGGGCTGCCGTCGGCGAGCCGGATCAGCGGGATGTCAACGGTCAGCGTCAGTCCGCCGATGGCGGTGATGAGGAGGCCCTTCTGGTGATCTGTGTGGGCTGACATGCCAATCTCGCAATGAATGAGGAGGCAGGCTGCAACAACGGCCCGTCACCTGTCTTCCAGCCATGCGGCTGGAAGACCAGGTTCCTCCTCCTTGAAACAGTTTAGGATGAATGGCGGAAGAAAAACTCAGCGCGAAACCGCTTCGTGGTCGTAGCGTTCCCAGCCTTTCGGGCCGAGATGCTCCTGCGGCATGAAGCGCATCTTATAGTTCATCTTGCGCGAGCCGTTGACCCAGTAGCCGAGATAGACATGGGGCAGGCCCATCGCCCGGGCGCGGGCAATGTGGTCGAGGATCATGAAGGTGCCGAGCGAACGGTCCTCGAAGTCGGGATTGAAGTAGGAATAGACCATCGACAGGCCATCGGCCATCTTGTCGGTCAGCGCCACCGCGATCAGCTCGCCCTGGCCCTTGCCGGTGATGAAGGTGTCAGGGCCGCGGCGACGGTATTCGATGACCTTGGTGTCGACATGGGTGTCCTCGACCATCATGGCGTAGTCGAGCACCGTCATGTCGGACATGCCGCCACGGCGGTGGCGGGCGTCGAGATAGCTGCGGAACAGCGAATACTGCTCGGTGGACGGCTGGGCGTCGTGCATGGCGCCGACAAGGTCGCAATTGTGCTGGATCACCCGCTTCATGTTGCGGCTGGCGGTGAATTCCTGGGCCAGGATGCGCACCGAAACGCAGGCGCGGCAGGTCTCGCAAGCCGGCCGATAGGCGATGTTCTGCGAGCGCCGGAAGCCGCCTTGCGTCAAGAGGTCGTTCATCTCCGGCGCCTTGTCGCCGACCAGGTGCGTGAACACCTTGCGCTCGAACTGGCCCTCAAGATACGGGCACGGCGACGGCGCGGTCAGGAAGAACTGCGGCGACTGGGTCGGGTGCTGCGTCATCGAAGCTTGGAAACACTCCTGCGAATCGCTCTACCTTTGGCGCGGACGGCGAAAAATTCAACAGGATTGTGAAGGTGCGGTTCACCGGACGCCATCACATTCGTGCGCAAGCGCGTGCGGGGACTCGCAAAAATCTGTTTCAACGGTCGCTGCGGCTGACGACCGTGCCGAGCAGCAGATCATGCAGCGTGCGCTTGCGGTCAGAAAACAGGGTCACCAGAAGGACCAGCGGCGTCAGGATAACGTTGCCGGCCCAAAACAGCACCGAATGCACGACGGCGGTCAGCTCGTCGATACGGGTGCCGTCGAGGCGGTCGAGCCGGATGCCCATCATCTTCATGCCCGTGGTTGCCTGGTCGACACTGCCAAGCGTGTTCCAGATATAGAGGATGGCCACAGCCGGTACGAGGATGGAAAACAGCACCCAGCCGAGGCCCAGCGTCAACAGCCCAAGCAGGAACACCAGGATCGCGAACGGGATGGTCAGCAGCGCAACGATGCAATAGTCGATGATGAAGGCGAAGATGCGTCGCGTGCGCACGCCCTGATAGGCGCTGACATCTTCGAGCCTGCTGGTGATGATTTCGCCGTCAAGTACGCGCGCGTTCATGTCATATCCTCGTAATCGGGCTCGCAATATCGTGCGGGCTCATTGCTGATGAAATGGTGAAGGCCCTTGGCAGAATCAAGATCGGGCGTTTCACCGGCATGCGATTGCGAAGCCCTGCCGAGTACAGCCTGAATCGGTTGAAATCGCGGCGCGGATAGCGTTAGCTTGCTGCGGCGCAGCAAAGGCGATCATGCGCCATGGGCAGGGGGGACGGGGCGATATGGACTATGACATGCTGGTCATCGGCAGCGGGCCTTCGGGACGCCGCGCCGCGGTGCAGTCGGCCAAGCTCGGCAAATCGGTGCTGGTGGTCGACAGGGGGCGGCGCCTCGGCGGCGTTTCCGTGCACACCGGCACCATCCCGTCGAAGACGCTGCGCGAGACGGTGCTCAACCTTTCCGGCTGGCGCGAGCGCGGCTTCTATGGGCGCGGCTACCGGGTCAAGCAGGACATTTCGGTCGGAGATCTGGTTGAACGCCTGCACAAGACGCTCGACCACGAGGTCGAGGTGCTGCAGCACCAGTTCATGCGCAACACGGTCAAGAGCGCGCGCGCCGCGGTAAAGTTCCTCGGTCCCAACAAGGTCAGCCTGACCACCGACACCGGCGACTACAGCGAGGTCGGTTTCGCGAACGCGCTGATTGCGGTGGGCACAAGGCCGCACCGGCCGCGCGACGTGCCCTTCGACAAGATCCGCGTCTTCGACAGCGACGAGATGCTGGAACTCGGTCAATTGCCGCGTACGCTGACGGTGATCGGCGGTGGCGTCATCGGTGTCGAATATGCGACGATCTTTTCCGCGCTTGACGTGCCGGTGACGCTGGTCGAGCCGCGCAACACCATCCTCGATTTCGTCGATCGCGAGATCGTCGACGATTTCATCCATCAGATGCGCGACCGTGGCATGACGATCCGGCTGGGCAGTGCGGTGAAGGAGATTCGGTCCAAACCGGAAACCGCCGAGGTGGAACTGGCTGACGGCCGCACCATCCGTTCGGAGGTTGTGCTCTACGCCGCCGGTCGCACCGGCAATGTCGGCAGCCTCGGCCTCGACGTGGTTGGCATAGACGCCGACTCCAGGGGCCGCATCAAGGTCGATCCGCAGTCGTTCCAGACCAGCGTGCCGAACATCTATGCTGCCGGCGACGTCATCGGCTTCCCGAGCCTTGCTTCCACTTCGATGGAGCAGGGCAGGGTGGCAGCCTGCCACGCCTTCGGCGTGCCCTTGCCGCCGCCGCCGGAAACCTTTCCCTACGGCATCTACGCCGTGCCGGAAATCTCCACCGTCGGCCAGTCGGAGGAACAGGTGCGCGAGAGCGGCGGTGCCTACGAGGTCGGCGTGGCGCGGTTCCGCGAGACCTCGCGCGGCCATATTATGGGCGTCAACACCGGCTTCCTGAAGCTCCTGTTCTCGATCGAAAGCCGCCGTCTGCTCGGTGCGCACATCGTCGGCGAGGGCGCCACCGAACTCATCCACATCGGCCAGGCTGTGATCAATCTCGGCGGCACCGTCGACTTCTTTGTCAACAACACCTTCAACTATCCGACGCTGGCCGAAGCTTACAAGATCGCCGGGCTGGACGCCTGGAACAGGATGGGAAGGGGATAAGACTCCAGCCCATCAATTCGCCTGCGCGATGGCAATTGCGGAATCGGCAAGCCATTGCCTGACTGCCTCTGCGTCCGGGTCGCCGATGTCATGGCCTGAGGCAACGGTGCGGGCGTCGACCTTTGCGCCGTGCTGGCGGAGCAATGTAGCCAGCGCCGGCGCGAAGGGCCCGTAGGTCAGGTCGGCGCTGCCGGCGATGATCAGCGCACGTGCCTTGGTGAGATCCGCCGGTGGCACGTCGTCCAGCACCGGCATCGGCCGCAACAGCGCTGCACATTCGACAAGGCCCGGATGCAGCAGCATGACGCTGGAAACCAGATTGGCGCCGTTCGAATAACCGAGAAACGTCGAACGGGAGAGATCGAGGCGGTGGCGCTTCGTCGCCTCGGCGATGAAATCCGCAAAGGCGTCCGTCTCTGCGCGGATGCTCTCCTGCTCGAAACGCGTCGGCGTGATTCGCGTGAACCAGCGGAAACCGTCCTCCTGGGCGATGCGGCCACGGACCGCCACCAGCACAGCGCGCGGTGCGATCTGCCGCCCCAGCGGCACCAAAGTCGTCTCGTCGACACCCGATCCGTGCAACAGGAAAAGGCACTCGCCGGTTGCGTTTTCAGGCCGATGGAGGCGGTAGAAAAAGGCCAGGTCGCGCCGCAAAGTTCCGTCTTTGGTGGTCTCTTCGACCATAATCACATCCTTTTGATTTCATGGCATTTTTGTTCATTTGCCGGCTTCAAAACGGAATATTTTCAAGCTCCGCGAAAGTTGATTGAACCAGGCGCATTTCAGTCCGTTTGTTCGCGGATATGCTCCTGCGGGAGGAATCGAAACGGTGTGCGCCGGGCGGCGCAGGCCAGTATGAACAACGAGAGCATCCTCTGCTCTCCTTTGAGGCCTTTTGTTGATGACCACCCAGATTTCGCCGGATCGCGATACGCGTATCCCGGATCGCGACACGCGTATCGATGTGTTCCGGGCTCTCGCGCTGCTGATCATTTATGTCGATCACGTGCCGGGCACGGTTTTCGAGACTCTGACCTACAAGAATTTCGGGTTTTCGGATGCGGCGGAGGCGTTCGTGCTGATCTCCGGCATGTCCGTCGCACTCGCTTATGGCACAAAATTCCAGCAGGGAAGCCGGCTGCTGGCGACGCTGAAAATGTGGAGACGCGCCGGCGTGCTCTATGTCGCCCACATCGTCACGACGATGGTGGTGATGGCCATATTCTGCGCGGCGGCGGTGTTTGCGAAGCGGCCCGACCTGCTGACGATGATCAACATCGAGCCGTTCATCAGGGATACGCCGCAAGTGCTGATCGGCATCGTCACGCTCGGCCATCAACTCGGCTACAACAACATCCTGCCGGTCTATGCGGTGCTGCTGTTGCTGGCGCCGGCCTTCCTGCTGTTCGTCAGCTACAGGCCGCTGTCGGCGCTTGCCGTGTCCGGGGGGCTGTGGCTGATTGCCGGGATCTACCAGATCGCCCCTGCGAATTATCCGGAGCCGGGCTTCTGGTTTCTCAATCCACTGTCGTGGCAGTTCCTCTTCAACATTGGCCTGGCGGGCATGCTGCATGTACGGCGCGGTGGCACGATTCCGGTCAATCGCTGGCTGGTCGGCGCGGCGGCGACCTATGTCGCCACGGCATTGGTCTGGGTGCACAGCCCGCTCTGGGGCCATGTGTCGTGGCTGGATCTGCCGGTCGTGCTGACCGGCTTCGACAAGACGTTCCTGTCGCTGCCGCGGCTGCTGCACATCCTGGCGGTAAGCTACCTGATCGTCGCCTTTCCGGCCGTCTCGAACCTGTTCCGCACGAGCCGTGACCATCCGCTCGCCATACTCGGCAAGCGGTCGCTGCCGGTTTTCATCGCCGGCACGGTGATCGCCATGGCAGCGCAGGTGTTGAAGCTGATCAACCCGGGCGGCGTTGCCTATGACAGCCTGCTGATATCAGCCGGCATTGCCATGCAGTTCGCGCTTGCCTTCTATCTCGAATGGCTGTCCGGCATCGGCTGGTCCGGCAAAAGCAAGCCGGTCCGGACCGAAACGCCATCTGTCAGCGGGTCTTTTATGAGCGTCGGGCCGATGGCGACAGGAGCCAATCGATGAAGGCAGGGACCAATCGATGAAGGCAGGGACCGGGGTCAGGCTCTTGCGGGGCCTGATGATGCCCTGACGACCAGCTCGACATCCAGAGTTTCGCGCAGCACCCTGCCGTCGAAATCGAGGATCGCCCGTGTCGCACGTCGACCAATCTCGGCGATCGGCTGGGCGACGGTGGTCAGCGCAGGTTCGCAAAGGGCTGCGTCCGGCACGCCGTCGAAGCCGACGATGGAGACGTCGTCGGGGACGGTCAGGCCGTGCGCCTGCAGCCACTCGATGGCGATAATGGCCATCCGGTCCGACATCGCCAGGATGGCGGTGGGCTTCTCGCTGCCGGCGAAGATGGTTTCGAGGCCCGCTCTTGTGCTGGCTTCGTCGTTTTCGGTCTCGTAGACAGGCACCTTGGCGATGTCGACGCCGAAGCGCGAAAGCGCCTCGAAATAGCCGGCAAGGCGGTCGCGCGTGCCTGTGTAGACCGCCGCCTCAACCTGCTCGGGCGAAACAAGGCCGGTGCTGTTGTCGGCGAACTGCAGCGACAGCACCGCGAAGCGGCGATGGCCAAGCTCGGCGAGATGGCGCGCTGCCATACGGGCGCCGGCGACATTGTCGACGCCGATCGCCGAGACGGTGTCGTCCTCGAAGCCAAGTTCAAGTGCGACGAAGGGCAACTTGCGCTCGCGTGTCAATTCGACGAGGCGCGAGCCGCCCTCGATGCAAAACAGGATGAAGCCGTCGACAAGCGCGCTCTGGATGTTCCAGGCGAGTTTTTCCTCGTTGCCGGCCGACACCAGCGCTATACCGGCGCCGGTGGCGTCGCATGCCGTGGAAATGCTGGCCATCATCGCGCGGGCATAGGGATCGTCAAAGAAATAGGCGAGGGGTTCGCTCGTGGCGACGCCGATCGCGTTGACCTTGCCGGCGCGCAACAGCCGACCCTTGGGGTCGGGCCCGGCATAGCCCATTGCTTCCGCCGCCGCCTTGACCCGCTCGCGGACTTCCTCGCGCACGATCTCGGGACGGCTGAAGACATTGGACGCAGTGCCGTGCGAAACCCCGGCGGCTTTGGCGATGTCTGCCAGCCGGATAGGTCTTGTGTTGCCTTTGCCGCGTAGCGCCATTCTTGCTTGCCTCCAGTTCCATCTAGCACGTTCGTTGGACGCATCTAGCACTTTCGTTGGATCGATTCAAATTTTTGCTTGACATTGGCACGGCAAGACCTATGTTTGAATCGATCCAAGTGTCATGCCAATTGTGGTTGGATCGCTTGAAGAGGAGGGTGCCATGCATCCCGTCAACTATCTATTCGAAGACATCTACGGCAACGACTGGGGCATAGCCTCGGTTGCCTCTACCCAAAAGCGCCGCGGCAAGAACGGGAAGCGTGATCTGCACTTCCTAGTGGAGCGCAAGCGGAGCTGATCGGCGCGCCATTTTCGTGCCGCTCGATTGGATCGATTCAAGCTTCAAAAGAGGAGGGTGCCATGCATCCCGTCAATCGTCTGTTCGAAGAGATTTATCGCAATTATTGGGGCATCTCGCCGGCTTCCGATCGGCCGGAGCGGCGGCGGCTGGCCAAGCCAGCCACGCGCAGCCGCGAGCTGCTGGTCCGGCCCGAACGTCGGCAGGACTGATGCATGTCGCCCAAAAACCTGCCCTCGGACTTGACCCGAGGGGGTGCGCAGTGGATTTGGGACAACGACATGCGTAAAGCCAAAGACTTAAAGCGCATCGACTGAATCCGCTTCAACGCGACGCGCTTTAAGGTCAGCAGCGGAGGTCGGGTCTTCCGCGTCAGGAACGCTGGTGCACCAGCGCCGAGGCTGCAATCACCAGCCAGCCTGCGATGAGCAAGGTGCCGCCAATCGGCGCCGACATCGGAAACAGCCGCGAGCCAAGGAAATCTCGGGCGAGAAGATCGCCTGAGAATAACAGCAGCCCGACCAGCAGCATCAGGCTTCCGATCCGCAAGACCCGGTTTACGCCGATCAGACCGACGGCAAGAAACACCGGCGCATGCATGATGAGAAAGGACGCGGCCGTAGCGACGAACGCGCCGCCCAGATGCGCCGCCGCAGCCGACAGCGCCACGCCCGCCGCGCCGCACAGGCCGCCGGCGAAAACAAGGGTGCGGCCGCTGCCGCTTGCCGGATGTTCGGCCATGCTGATGTCTCCGTGAATCGTCCGCGAATCGTGTCAGGATTTGCCGGCCTGCACCAGCATGTCACGCGTACGGCGCGACTGGACCAGCCAATTGTACACTGCGCCGCCGGCCAGCAACACGGATGTGCCGAGAAACACCGCCCGCATGCCGAAGTGACCGCCGACGAAGCCGCCAAGCAGCGGGCCGGCGACCTGTCCGACATATTGGGCAGAGATCGACAGACCGAGAACATTGCCGCCGACGCCGTCCGGAACATTGTGGCGGATGACGCTGGTGATGCAGGGCAGCAGACCACCCAGCGCCAGGCCCATGAGGAAACGCAGGCCGACGAGCTGCCAGCCCTCAGTGACGAAGGCCTGCGGGATCAGCAGCAGCGCCGAGACCGCAAGCGCTGCGACGATGACGTTCCAGTGGCCGATGCGGTCGGCGAGCTTGCCGAGCCGCGAGGCCGACAGGATGGCGCCGAGTGCTGCTGCCGACATGACGACGCCGGAGATCAGCGTGACCCGGCTTTGGTCCTCGATCAGCTGCTGGACATAGACCGTGATGATCGGCTCGATCGACATTGTGGCGAAACTCAACAACATGCCGGTCGCCAGCATGGCGACGACAGGACGCTTGTCGGGGATCTGCGCCCAGCCGCCTTTCGTTCTTTCCTTTGACTTGGCGTCTGTCTGGACCGGGCGAGGGTTCTCCTTGATCAGAAAAGTCGTTGCCAGGAACGCCAGGAAAATGACGCCGCCAGAGAGCAGGAAGGTGGTGCGAATTCCGATCAGCGGCGGCAGCACGCCGCCGAGCAGCGGGCCGACGAGGGCGCCGGCCGTGATGCCGGCCGACAGCACGCCGAGCGCCCAGCCGGAACGATCCTTCGGCGTCTGCATGGCGACCAGGATGGTCGAGCCCGAGGAATAGCCGCCGGCAAAACCGATCAGCAGGCGCAGCAGCACCAGTTGCCACACGGTCTCCACCATTCCGGTCAGCGACATGCAGACGGCCATGCCGAAACTGGCGCGCACCAGCATCAGCTTGCGGCCGTAGCGGTCGCCCAGCCGTCCCCAGAGCGGCGCGACAAGTGCTGCGGCAAGGAACGTCGCGCCATAGGCGATGCCGGACCACTGCACGATTTCCGCATGGCCTTCGGCGCCCAACTGCTCGACGTAGAGCGGCAGAAACGGCAATAGCAGCGTCATTGCGACAAGCGTGCTGAACGAGCCGGCAAAGCAGACGAACAGATTGCGCCGCCAGTGGATGTTGTGCGCGTCTTGCGCGGTGTCTTCTTGCGGCATTGTCGTGTCCTGTCCGGCAGCCGATGCAGACGGCTTGCGGCGGATACCGTTTTGGGATACCAAGCTGGTATCCGTCTTGGACGCAAGCTTGGCTGCTGTCAATGCGGCGTTCTTCGGCGTGATGCTGGCCAGCAAGCCGGTCGCCGGCAAGCGGCCGGAACGGCCAGAAAACGGAAAACGACAATGTCGCAGATGCAGAATGTCGAAAAGCAGCTTCGCGAAATGATCCTCGGTCTCGAGATCGGTCCGGGCGAGCGGCTGACTGAGCGTTGGATCGAAAGCCGGTTCGGGGCGTCGCGCACGCCGGTACGGGCAGCACTTCTGCGGCTCGAGACGGAGGGCCTGATCTGCCGCGACGGGCGTGGCTGGACGGTATCGCCGATCAACCTTGCCGAACTCGAACAGATCGCGGTCTATCGCGAGGCGGTCGAGGTCGCGGCGGTCAAGTTGACCTGTGCCCTGGAGGACAGGAGCGCCGTCGATGTCATCGAGGCGATGCTCGACTCCTGCGACACCAGCACCCCGCGCGAGGAATGGCATCGCGTCGGCATGGATTTCCACATCGAGCTGGCGCGCCTGTCGGGCAACGAATTTCTGTTCAGGGCAGTCCGTGACGCGATGACACGTCTGTCGCGCGCCCGCTGGCTGGAGGTTCGCGACGAAGCCGCACTTGGCCGTGCCTGGACCGAACACCATGCCATTCTGGCAGCGGTGCGGGCCGGCGATGCCGGCGACGCGGCAGGCCGGCTTTCGGCTCACATCGTCGGCAGCCGCGACCGGCTGGTGACATCGCTGCACAATGACCGGCGCGGCCTGCGCGCCCGAGGGTTTGCCGTCGTCGCCGCTTGAGTCCACGGCGCGGGGCCGTTCGTCAGGAAAAAGGTAGAACGGGCAACGCCATCACTTTCGGCCTCGCTTCGCGAACGCCGATGGCGTAAGAGCGGCGATGGAAAACAACCGATTTGAAACACCCGTGACCGTCAAGTCGGCCACGGAGGGAAGTACTCAGCTCTTGCGTTCGGCCCGTGAGGCTTCCGATTTCCTTCTCAACAGCTGGCCCGGCAAGCGCAGCCCCAAGCATCGCGAAGCGCTGCAGGCCTGTCACGATGCGCTGGCCGGCGACAAGCCGGCGATGAACGCAAGGCGTGCCTTCATCGCCGCCGCCCGCGAAGTGAACGTCTTCGTCAGCGACAAGATGCCGGCCTGAGCACGGCGATATGCCGGCCTGAGCACGGCTAAATCCCAGACGTAACGCGGTCTGCCTCGCCGAGAGGATGCCGATCTACTCTGCCTTTTCGGTCTCGGTTTCGGAGTTGGCTGCGTCCTCGGGCTTGTCACGCTCCTTGGCTGCGACCTTGGCCGCCAGCTTCTCCGCCTTCTTGGCAGCCTTCTGCCGATCGCGCTCCTTGCGTTCCTGGCCGTAATTCGGTGCTCGCGCCATATCGTTTCCTTTCGCTACGCTTGGCCCTGCCTAGGAGCATTGGGCCACAAACACAACACCGCAACGGACGATCGGCACCCATAGATATTCAGGCGGTCAGGTTCCGCACGGTTCCGGGCTTGCAAGATGTACGGCACAATGCTGTAGGAAAGATCGGCGCACAGGTGCTAAGAGCCGCCGATCTGTTTTTGAATCAACTGACCCATGGCCACGATTCTAAGAAACTCGGTAAAGCTGTTCTATTATATGCGAAATGCTGCGCGCGATATCGTCCCGCAGGCATTGTTTCGTAGCAGGCTGGCCGGCCGTCTGCGCCAGGCAAGGCTCTCTGACGGGTCGGTCCGCGAACGTCTGAATTACTACAACAAGCTGCAGCACACCTTCGCGCCGGGCCCTGATGCGGTGCCCATCAGCCGATTGCCGTTTTCGCCGAGCATGTATTATTACGACCTGAAGGAGTTTGCCCGCTACTTCGATCCCGAACTGCTCATCGATCTGGAATTCGGCGACGTCATCGAAGTGCCCAATGTGCCGTCTATCGTCAAGGATCGGCCGATACAGGACGGCAACAGCAACGCGGTCCTGCTGAAACTCGACAAGTTCCGCCACTTCCACATGCCCGCCGACAGGATGCGTTTCGCCGACAAACGTCCGGCCGTGGTCTGGCGCGGCGATCTCAACAATCCGATCCGGACCCTGTTCCTGGAGGCGGTGCGCGATCTGCCGTTCTGCGACGTCGGCACACCCAAGCGGACGGCGGCGGCGCAATACCGCAAGCCCTATCTCACCATCGACCAGCAGCGACACTACCGCTACATCGTTTCGCTCGAAGGCAATGATGTGGCGACCAACCTCAAATGGATCATGAGTTCGAATTCGCTGTGCCTGATGCCGCCGCCTACATACGAGACCTGGTTCGCCGAAAAGCAGATCGAGGCGAACGTTCACTATGTGCCGCTCGAACCGGATTTCGCCGATCTTGCCGAAAAGGTGCGGTATTTCGAGCAGCATCCGACTGAGGCCGAACGCATCATTGCCGCGGCCAACGCCTATTGCCGAAAGTTCTGCAACGAGCAGGCCGAGCAGGCGATCTCCCTGCTCGTGCTCTACAAATATTTCGTGCTCTCGGGCCAGGTCGAACCTGATCCCGAGGTGTGGCGCTATATCCAGGGTTAGAGCGGCGGCGTCGCCGCACTATCCCCCTGGTCAGATGCCGGTGCGGTCCAGAAGCAGATCGGCCGGACCGAAGCGGTCCTTTGCCGTGAGCTGCTGGTGCCAGTAGGGATAGAGCACCGGCGGGCGGCTGACCGCATCGAGCCGGCTGCGCTCGTCGTCGGTAAGTGCCAGGCTTGCAGCGGCGATGTTGTCCTTGAACTGCGCCTCGGTCCGTCCGCCGATCACCAGGGAACTGATAGCCGGCCGGCCGAGCAGCCAGGCCAGCGCCACCTGTGCGGCGGAAACCCCGCGAGCCTTGCTGATATATGCAAGGACATCGACGATCCGCCACAGCCGGTCCTCGTCGCGGATCGGCGGCTCCGACCAGCCGCTGAGCTGGCGGGCAGTTGGGCTGTCGCGGTGGTACTTGCCGGACAGCAATCCGCCGGCGAGCGGGCTCCACACCAGCACGCCAAGCCCCTGATCGACCGAGATCGGCAAAAGTTCGTATTCAGCTTCGCGCGCTTCCAGCGTGTAGTGGATCTGCTGGGTGACGAAGCGTGGCTGGTGCCGGCGGTCGCTGATACCCAGCGCCTTCATCACCTGCCAACCGGAATAGTTGGAGCAGCCGACATACCGGACCTTGCCCTGGCTGACCAATGTGTCGAGCGCGGCGATGGTTTCCTCGAGTGGCGTCACCCCGTCCCATTCGTGCAGGAAATAGATGTCGATAACATCGGTACGCAGGCGCTTCAGGCTCTTCTCGCACTCGCGGATCAGATGGTAGCGCGACAGGCCTTCGTCGTTTGGGCCCTTGCCGATCCGCATCCGCGCTTTGGAGGCGATCAGCACGTCGCCCTTGCGCTTGCCGCCCAGCGCTTCGCCGATGATCTCTTCGGAAATGCCGTTCGAATAGACATTGGCGGTGTCGATGAGATTGATGCCGGCATCGATGCACATGTCGATCATCCGACGGGCTTCGTCGAGATCGGTCTTGCCGACCGCCGCAAATGCGCCGGCGCCGCCGAAGGTCATGGTGCCCATGGTCAGCGTCGAAACTTTCAGCCCGGAACGGCCGAGGGTGCGGTATTCCATGTCAGATCCTCGCGAATGTGATTGTATTGAAGGGGTGCCGGAAACAGGCAGCCCGAATTGGACGGGCATTTGTAGGACAATTCGAGCGGCTTGTCGCCATGCCACGACGACGGATCGATCATGCCTCGCGCTTGCGGTGGTGCCCGGCTCGCTTGCCGACTGCAATAAAACCGTCATTGCCGGCCTATATCAAGTCGGCTCAGGGTTCCATCTCAGGTTGGCAAGCGGAGCAGCGCAAATGACCGAGTTAAAACAGAATTCTCCCGCCAGGGATTGGCTGGAAGCGGAACTCGCCGACACGCTCGACGAAGACTACGAACTGGAAATGTCGGAGCCGGCGCTGTCGATGGAGATCGCCAAGATCTACAAGAATGCGCATCCGCCCTCGATCGATCGCATGCAGTATTTTCGAGACCTGATCAGCTTGCAGTCGGAGCTGATCAAGCTGCAGTCCTGGGTCGCCTATCACAAGAAGAAGTTGGTGGTGGTCTTCGAGGGCCGCGATTCCGCGGGCAAGGGCGGCGTCATCAAGCGCATCACCCAGCGGCTCAATCCGCGCATCTGCCGCGTCGTGGCTCTTCCGGCGCCGACCGAGCGCGAGAAGTCGCAATGGTATTTCCAGCGCTATGTGCCGCATCTGCCTGCCGGCGGCGAGATCGTGCTGTTCGACCGCTCCTGGTACAACCGCTCGGGCGTCGAGCGGGTGATGGGTTTCGCCGAACAGGATCAAGTCGAGGAGTTCTTCCGCGACGTGCCGGAGTTCGAGCGCATGCTGGTCCGCTCCGGCATCACGCTGGTCAAATACTGGTTCTCGATCACCGACGCGGAGCAGCAGATGCGCTTTTTGATGCGCATCCACGATCCGATGAAGCAGTGGAAGCTGTCGCCGATGGACCTGCAGTCGCGCGTGCGCTGGGAGCAGTACACCAAGGCCAAGGAAGAAACGTTCGCCCGCACAAACATTCCGGAAGCCCCCTGGTACATCGTCGAAGGCAACGACAAGAAGCGGGCGCGGCTGAACTGCATTGATCATCTCCTCAAGCAGATGCCCTATGAGGAAGTGCCGCACGAGGAGATCACGCTGCCGGAGCGCGTCTTCAATCCCGAATACGAGCGTCAGACGCTGCCGCGTGAACTCTACGTGCCGGAGAAGTACTGACGGTCCATACGACCGGCGTGGCAGTCGATCCAGGCCACGCCACTCCGGCCGCTAATCACGCTTGATGATGACATGCGTGGCATCCGGCGTCGCGACCTGCTCGGTGCAGCGGTAGCCAAGCTTGAGCATATCGAGACCGGCAAAGAGGTTTTCGCCGGAGCCGAGCAGCATCGGCGAGATCGCCAGATGCAGTTCGTCGATGAGGCTTTCCTGGAGATATTGCCGGATCGTGGCAACACCACCGCCGACCCGTACATCCTTCCCGTCGGCCGCTGCTCTCGCCTTTTCCAGCGCGGAGTGGATGCCGTCGGTGACGAAATGGAAGGTCGTGCCGCCTTCCATCACGCTGGGCTCACGCTCATGGTGCGTCAGCACGAAGACCGGCACGTGATAGGGCGGATTATCGCCCCACCAACCCTTCCAGCTACCGTCCGGCCATTCTCCGCGGATCGGCCCGAACATGTTGCGGCCCAGGATCCAGGCCCCGACATTCTCGAAGCTGCGCACCGTGAACCCGTCGTCCGTGTCCGTTGTTCCGCCCTTTTCGCCAACCATGTTGCGGAAGGTTCGGGTGCCGACCATCCATTTGTGCAGGGCCTCCCCGCCGATGCCCAGCGGGTTCTTCAGGTCCTGGTCGGGGCCGGCGCCGAAGCCGTCGATCGACAGGGTGAATGCGGCGACACGAAGTTTGGACATGGATGCCTCCTAAACCGGTTGCTAAATGCAAGCAGTTAGTTTCTAGCTAAACTGATTGCATCTTGCAAGTGCTTTTTCAGCCGCGCGTCGTGAGACGGGTCGCAAGGCGACGCGCGGGCTGCTTCGTCATGAGTGTCTGGCCAGGTGATGGCGGCCGTCAAGACAGCCGCCATATCAGGTCATTCGCCCGTAAGTTCCATGAAGCGGAGATGGTTGCTGAACGGGTCGATGACCTCGACCGTCAGCCGCCCGTCCTCGTGCTCGATACCGGGCTTCATGTAGCGGTAGTTCCTGGTCGCCAGTTCCTTGTGGAAGTCGCGGATACCCCTCATGTAGACAACCATGTTGCCACCGGGCGTAGCATCGCCGGCATGTTCGGACAGGTGCAGGACAAGGCCGCCGCGCGAGACCTGCGTGTAGAGCGGGAAGTGGTCGCCGTAACGATGCTCCCAGTCGACGGTGAAACCGAGGAAGCCGAGGTAGAATTCGTGTGCCTTGGCCACGTCGAAGATGCGCACGATCGGCGCCGTCCGTTCGAAGACGATCGTGTCCTGCTTGGGCGTGTCGATTTTTGCCGACAGGATATTCCAGGTCGCCAGTCCAAACTGGCGCGCGACGATCTCCAGCGCCTCGCTGTGGCTGATCGTCAGGTCGCGGGCGGCAAGCGCCTCCCGCATGGCTTTCGCCATGGTCTTGGCATCGTGATAGGCAAGCATGTCCGTTCCTTTGGTCACGGCGAAGTCTTCGTCAGTGCTCGCATTGCCGACGCCTTCGCCTGACGGTGAAACGGGTCAGGAAGCATCCTTTGGAGGCGTTCGCCATTCCCCTTGGCAGGGCGCGGGCTGCCGGCCGCCTCCGGCCGTGCGCGCATCATAGCCGGGGCCACCGCTGCTTGTCAGCGGAAAAATGGCGGCGCTCACGCCGCCGTGCCGAATGTCCGATGAAGGGGATATTATCCCTTCAGCATCGCCGCCACTTCGGGCGCGAAGTAGGTCAAAATGCCGTCGCAGCCGGCGCGCTTGAAGGCAAGCAGCGATTCCAGCATCGCCTTCTCGCCGTCGATCCAGCCATTGGCGGCGGCTGCCTTGATCATCGAATACTCGCCCGACACCTGATAGGCGAAGGTCGGCATCTGGAATTCGTCCTTCAGCCGCCGGATGATGTCGAGATAGGGCAGGCCGGGCTTGACCATCAGCATGTCGGCGCCTTCGGCGATGTCCTGTTCGGCTTCGCGCACCGCCTCATCGGAATTGGCGTGGTCGATATAGTAGGTCTTCTTGTCGCCCTTGAGCAGGCCAGCGGTGCCGACCGCCTCGCGATAGGGACCGTAGAAGGCCGAGGCGAACTTCGTCGCGTAGGACATGATCGCCACATCCTGAAACCCGTTGGCGTCGAGCGCGTCGCGGATGGCTCCGATGCGGCCGTCCATCATGTCGGAGGGGGCGATGATGTCGGCGCCCGCAGCCGCCTGGATGACGGCGGCGGCCGTCACCTGTTCCACCGTCTCGTCGTTGACGATGATGCCGTCGCGCAAAATGCCGTCGTGGCCGTGCGAGGTGAAGGGATCGAGCGCCGCATCGGTGATGATGCCGATCTCCGGCACCGCGTGCTTGATGGCGCGCGTGGCGCGGTTGATGATGTTTTCGGGGTCGAGGATGTGCGAACCGGTCTGGTCGCGCAGGCCCAGTTCGACATTGGGGAAGGTGGCGATGGCCGGAATGCCAAGCTTGGCCGCGCGCTCCGCTTCCTTGACGGCAAGGTCGAGCGACAGGCGGAAGACGCCCGGCATGGCTGCGATCGGCTCGCGCACATTCTTGCCGTCGACGACGAAGATCGGCCAGATCAGATCGTCGACGCTGAGTCGGTTCTCCTGGACGAGGCGGCGCGACCAGTCGGCCTTGCGCATGCGCCGCAAGCGGCGGCTGCCGGTGATCTCGTCGACGCTGCGTGCGCCGGCAGCTTTTGCAGGGGTGAATTTGTTCATCGCCAAAACTCTCGCTCGGCGGCTTTTACCACGAGCCCTAGCCGCTGACCAATGCGACACGATTGTGCCAGCGATCCGGTCGAGCCCTATTCTGGCAGGCCGTTGCCGCTCAGAACCTGGGCCGCACCCCGCATGGCGACACGGAACGCCTCGTCGAAGCTCACGCCGCGCACCTGCCAGCTATAGGCCTTGGCCCCCATCGCAATCCGCCAGTCGGCGATCCAGCCCATCTCCTTGTCGCTCCAGACGATGCTGCCGGCAAGCGCTTGATCGGCGCCGGCTTGCCTGGCGAGCTGGTTCAGCACCACCATATCGGCATAGCGCAACGTCTTGTCGTCCAGCTCGGACGCGGCCAGCAGCGAGGCCCTCGGAAACGCGATCCGCATGACCAGTGGGCCGGTGGCATTCACAAACGATTCACGCATGGCTTGGCCGCGTTCATCCTCGGCGGTCAGCGCGAAATGCGTTGCACCTTGTTCCACCGCCAGAAAGACCACCAGGTGCGGCCGCTCGGCAAGCCACGGCTTGCTGCCGAGCGAGGCAAGCACCGCGTCGATCACATCAGGCTTGTAGAGGCAGGTGAGATCGTGCGGCCGGTCGTGGGTGCCTTGTTCGTCGTGGACCGGAATGCCCTCCATGCGGTCGCGGTAGCGGAATTCTGCAACAAAACTGCCGGCCTTGTCGCGCAGCGCCGCCATCTCACGCCTTTTCGGCAAGCGCTGGTCGCCGGAGACCCGCACCAGAACCGAGTCCAGGCAGGCCTTGAAGCCAATCTGGCGGTTCACCTCGCCCTGGCCGGTGACGATGGCCTGCGACTGGTAGAGCTCGTCGATGGTTGCCGCGACTGCGGGACGCGGCATCGAGCAGAACAGGCCGATCATCACCAGCACGAGGCGCGAATATCCAGGCATGGCTCACAATCCCCGAAGCCGGTGATAGCCGCTGAAAGACAGTGCGTCCCGGCTGCGATGGCGGCGAACTTCTAACATCGGGCGGCGGCAGTGGCCAAGGTGGCGCGAATACGCTCCTGCCATTGACTGACCCATGCGCCACGCTTAGCACTTCAATCCCGCAGGCGCGGGGGAGGGAATCTCTGGCGATGGATTTTGATGGAGGCGATGAGATTCGCTTCGAACGGTTGGGCAGGGCCGGTGTCGTCACGCTGACGCGGCCGCAGGCGCTCAATGCCGTCACCCATCGCATGGTCAAGGCACTCGACAAGGCGCTGCGCGCCTGGGAGCTGGATGACGGCGTCGATGTCGTCGTCGTCAAGGCCGAGGGCAGGGCGTTTTCGGCGGGCGGTGACATCCTCCACATCTACGAGGCCGGCCGGGCCGGAAAGCCGCCGGTCGAGTTCTTCGCCGACGAGTACCGGCTGAACGCCCGCATCAAACGCTTCAAGAAACCCTATGTCGCGCTGATCGACGGCATCGTCATGGGCGGCGGCGTCGGCATCTCGTTCCACGGCTCGCAGCGGGTGATGACCGAGAACGCCCAGTTCGCCATGCCGGAAGTCGGCATCGGCTTTTTCCCCGATGTCGGCGCCAGCCATCTCTTGCCGGACCTCGGCGGCAGCTTCGGCATGTATCTGGCGCTGACCGGCAACCGAATCCGCCCATGGCGATGCGCTATGGTCGGGCCTGGCGACGCACACGATCAAGGCCGAAGATCAGGCCGGCTTTCTTGACCGGCTGGCGGCGACCGGCGACCCGGAATCGGTGCTGCGCGGGTTTTTCATCTCGGCCAAGCGCGAGACGGACAGGCCGACGCTGACGGCGATCGCCCGCCATTTCGCGCAAGCCTCGCTCGGTGATATCATCGACAGCCTGGAGCGCGCGGCCGCCGAAGACGAATTCGCGGCCAAGACACTGGCAACGATCCGCACCCGCTCGCCGACCAGCCTGCATGTCGCCTGGCGCCAGATCAGCGCCGGGCTGACGCTGTCTATGGACGAATGCATGAAGATGGAATTCCGCATCCTCAACCGCATGCTTGCCGGCCATGATTTCTATGAAGGCATTCGCGCCGCCATCATCGACAAGGGCTCGAAGCCGCATTGGCAGCCGGCAAGCATCGCTGCGGTTGGCGCTGCCGACGTCGATGGCTATTTCGCTCCGCTCGATGAACGGGAGCTCGAACTGTGAGCGAGGCCGCGTCGAGACGCATCGTGCTCCAGCCTTCGGGCGTCGAAATCATCTTCGGCTGGTTCCAGCGTGTCATCGCCGGCTACTGCCTGCTCTTCGGAGTTCTGTACTGGATCCGGCTGATCGGCTTCTATCCCGGTTCGCTGTGGCGCTTCGACCTGATGCCGGTGCACTGGCAGGTGGCGGCGGTGGTGCTCGCCGTGTTCTTTCCCTTCGCCGCCGCCGGCCTGTGGATGCTGGCGTCGTGGGGTCCGGTGATCTGGTTCATTTGCGCCGTCACCGAGACCATCATGTATGCCGGCTTCCCCGATCTATTCGGGCACCGGCCGCTCATCCTCTTTTCACACATCGCGGTGGCGCTGCTCTATATCGTCTTCCGTGTGGTGATCTGGATGCGCAAGCGCCCGGCGCGGGCCTAGCCTTTTCGCCCCAGGGGATCGTTGGCTAAATCTTTAGGTTAATTAACCTTGCTCGGGTGACCGTTCGTTAAGCGTCTTGCGAAACCTATTACCGGTAAGCTCTTGTTAGCCCTAGCGTTTAAGTCGAATTTTATGAGTATTCGATAGTGTCGCGATCAAGGTGAAAAACAAAAAATCACCAGGGCGACAAACGAGAGGCAAAGACAATGATCAATTCGCGTCCGGCGGCGAAGACCGCCAACGTATCCGACGACCGCCGCGAGGCGATCCGTTCGCTGTACATGGAATCCCTGCAGCTGGTGGAGCGTCTGCACCGCCGTCTGCTTGATGTGATCAAGGATGAATTCGACCGCAACGGCCGCTCCGATATCAATGCCATCCAGGCGCTGCTGCTGTTCAACATTGGCAATTCCGAGCTGACCGCCGGCGAACTGCGCTCGCGTGGCTACTATCTCGGCTCGAACGTCTCCTACAATCTGAAGAAGCTTGTCGATCTCGGCTTCATCAACCACCAGCGCTCGCGCATCGACCGTCGGTCGGTCCGCGTCTCGCTGACGCCGAAGGGCAACGAGGTGGCGGAGGTCGTCGGTGGTCTCTATGAGCGCCATGTCGGCTCGATCGAGCAGGTCGGCGGCATCAACAGCGAAGAATTCAAGCAGATGAACCGCGCGCTGCAGCGGCTCGACCGCTTCTGGAACGACACCATCGCTTACCGGATGTAAGCCATCTACCGGCACAAGATCTGAAGCCGCGCCAGAGAAGCGCGGCCTGGGGGCAGCCATCGGGGGCCGGCGCTGAAAAGCATCGGTCCCTTTTCTTTTCGTGGTGTAGAACCCTTGTCCCAAAGCTCAGCCGTCGGCAGTATCCTTGGCAGGTGTGCTGCAACGGTGCTTAGATGTCGCGGTTTGGAGGGGGTACTATGGGCCTGGGGAAACGCTCGAAGATTTGCTCGGTTGCCCTGACACTTTTGTTGGTCTCGCAAACGGCTTTCGCCGAAGAGTGGTGGAAGGATTCCTTTGCCGCGGAAGGCAGCGTCCCATGCGACAACAATGACTCGATCGTGACGTTCACTGACAAAGCAGTGGAGATGTGGGAGGTGCGCTGCACACTGATCAAAGTTCAGAAGATCAACCGCTTGGACGCGATGATTTTGGACATGACGTGCACGGACGGTGAGGAGAGCACCGGCAGGAGACGGGAGCTGCTGCTCAAACTGGACAACAAGGTCCTGCGCTATCCTCAGAATGAGGTATTGCAACGTTGCTCGGAATTGAAGGTGCCGACGGCTCAGGCTCCAAAGGGTTGAGACTTCGCGCTGCCGGATGATGCGATGACGCCCCCCTACAACACCTATCGGTGCGCGAGGCGGTCAGCGCGCGACTGTGGAGGTCGAGGACGAAGGCTCGCTTCAGATCAGATGTCCAGGTTGTCACCGGTGCCGAAAAGCACCGGCCTTTTCATTTCCTGACGCCGGGCTGCCCAAAATCGCGGCGAAGGCCACGTTGCCGCCATATTCCCGGTGAAAGCGAGGATGCGGGTGATGCTGCGGTGAAAGCCATGAGGTCATCCGGAACTCGCTTCGCCCCCCGCGCGTTTTCACGCCTAAGTGATGCGGGTCATGGTTGGCTAATTGTTAAGAATGCCAACTTTAGAGTGTGGGTGAGATCGCCCCGATAACCGAATGCGGCAGATCGAATAGCTGCAAGAATGTCTGGAACGTCCATGAGAACCAGCCGCCGTTTCTTCCTTTCCGGAGCCTCCGCGCTCGCAGTCGCCGTTGTGGCCGGCAGCGCCAATGCGCAGGACGTGATCGGTGATATCCTGAAATCCTCGGCCCGCGGCAATTGGGATGACCAGTTCGATTCCCGCGCCAGCGAAGGCGGCAAGGTCGCCTCGACCCTGCCGATCTTCAGCCCGCAGACCGTAGCGTTCACCGAGCAGGCGGTCGCACAATATCAGAACATCGTCGGCCAGGGCGGCTGGGAGCAGGTCCCGGCGACCAAGAAACTGCAGCTTGGGGTCGATGATCCGGACGTGGTGCCGCTGCGCAAGCGCTTGATGATGTCCGGTGACCTGGCGCAGAGCGCCGGCATTTCGACGTCCTTCGATTCCTATGTCGACGCAGCGGTCAAGCGCTTCCAGGCGCGTCACGGCCTGCCTTCCGACGGCGCCCTGGGCAAGTACACTTACGCGGCGATGAATGTTTCGGCGCCAATCCGGCTTGGCCAGCTGCAGACCAATCTGCAGCGGCTGCAAGAGCGTGCCGGCACGCTTGGCAATCGCTATGTGCTGGTCGACATACCGGGCGCCCAGATCGAGGCGGTCGAGAACGACCGCGTCGTCCTGCGTCACACGGCGGTCGTCGGCAAGATCGACCGCCAGACGCCAATCGTCAATTCCAAGATCAACGAGATCATCGTCAATCCCTACTGGAACGCACCGGTCTCGATCGTACGCAAGGACATCATTCCGCTGATGCGGAAGGATCCGAACTATCTCAAGGACAGCCATATCCGCCTGTTCGCGCCTGATGGCAGCGAAGTCGATCCGATGACGGTGGACTGGTCGACGGACGACGCCGCCAAGTACCGCTTCCGCCAGGATCCGGGCGCCGGCAATGCGATGGCCTCGGTCAAGATCAACTTCCCGAGCCCGGACGGCGTCTATATGCACGACACGCCGCAGCAGAGCCTGTTCGGCAAGATGATGCGCTTCGATTCGTCGGGCTGCGTGCGCGTGCAGAACGTGCGCGACCTCGTCACCTGGATCCTGCGCGACACGCCGGGCTGGAACCGCCAGCATTTCGAGGCGACGATCAAGACTGGCGAGAACACGCCGGTGCAGGTCACCAATCCGGTGCCGGTCTATTTCCTCTACGTCTCGGCCTGGTCGACGGGTCCGGGCGTCGTGCAGTTCCGCGACGACATCTACGGCCTCGACGGCAACAACGAACTGCAGATCACATCAGCGCTATAAGCGATTGTTCTTATTATCGAAAAGGCCGCCGACAAGGCGGCCTTTTGCTTTTCAAATTCCCGGTCGACGCGTCTCTTTTGCCGGCTGGACGTATCGGCGAGAGCATGATCTGGAAAAGTGGAATCCGGTTTTCGGAAAGATCATGCTCAATCAAAGCCGGGCGGCTGGAGCTTGAACTCCGGTTCGCCGCCATCGCGGCGGAGCGCACCAGTGTGCGCGCCATGTTGCGTAGCGGTGAGATCAATGATCATACGGCACAGGCGCTGTTTGCCCAGATCACGCTGACGGAGGCGCTCTGAAAGGCAGGCAGGAGCGGAAATAGAAGTCGCACGGGTGTTTCTGGCGCAATCCGGCCAGCAAATTTCGCGCCGCAAACGTGGCGAGGCGAAAACAACTGTGTTAATGGCGCGGCAATGCATGTCGCCCAAAAGTGTGCAGCGGTTTTGGGGCCACGATATGCATGAACAAATTGCCCCCGAACCCCGAGGATTTCAGTCCATGGCTACAGCAGCGGCAGTGTCGAACAAATTCGAATCTTTCTTCGAAACCACGCTGGAAGATGCCGATCCTGAGATTTTCGGCGCCATCCGCAACGAACTCGGCCGCCAGCGCCATGAGATCGAGCTGATCGCGTCGGAAAACATCGTCTCGCGGGCGGTGCTCGAAGCGCAAGGGTCGATCATGACCAACAAATATGCCGAGGGCTATCCGGGCAAGCGCTACTATGGCGGATGCCAGTTCGTCGACGTGGCCGAAGAGCTCGCCATCGAGCGCGCCAAGAAACTGTTCGGCTGCAACTTCGCCAATGTCCAGCCAAACTCCGGCAGCCAGATGAACCAGGCGGTGTTCCTGGCGCTGCTGCAGCCCGGCGACACCTTCATGGGCCTCGATCTCAATTCCGGTGGGCACCTGACCCACGGTTCGCCGGTCAACATGAGCGGCAAATGGTTCAAGGTCGTGTCGTATGGCGTGCGCAAGGAAGACCATCTGCTCGACATGGACGCGATCGAGAAGACCGCGCATGAGACCAAGCCGAAGTTGATCCTTGCCGGAGGCACCGCCTATTCGCGCGTCTGGGACTGGAAGCGTTTTCGCGAGATCGCCGATGCGGTCGGCGCCTATCTGATGGTCGACATGGCCCACATCGCCGGTCTTGTCGCCGGTGGCGTCCACCCGTCGCCGCTGCCGCATGCCCATGTGGTGACGACGACGACGCACAAGTCGCTGCGCGGCCCACGTGGCGGCATGATCCTGTGCAATGACGAGGACATCGCCAAGAAGATGAACTCGGCCGTCTTCCCCGGCCTGCAGGGCGGCCCGCTGATGCATGTCATCGCCGCCAAGGCGGTGGCCTTCGGCGAGGCGCTGAAGCCAAGCTTCAAGGTTTACGCCGAGAGCGTCGCCGCCAACGCCAAGGCGCTGGCCTCCAGCCTCAAGGAAACCGGCCTCGACATCGTCTCCGGCGGCACCGACAACCATTTGATGCTGGTCGATCTGCGTCCCAAGAACGCCACCGGCAAACGTGCCGAGGCGGCCCTTGGCCGCGCCAACATCACCTGCAACAAGAACGGCATTCCGTTCGATCCGGAAAAGCCTTTCGTCACCTCGGGCGTGCGTCTCGGCACCCCTGCCGGCACGACGCGCGGCTTCGGTCAGGCCGAGTTTCGCGAGATCGGCAAGCTGATCGCCGAAGTGCTGGACGGGCTGAAGGTCGCCAATTCCGACGAAGGCAATGCGGCTGTCGAGGCGGCGGTGAAGGCCAAGGTCATGGCGCTGACCGATCGTTTCCCGCTCTACCCCTATCTCGGTTGACCGCACGCCGCACGTCGTCTTTTATCCCGCGCTCTGCGCCGCTCCTGGTCGAGCGGCGCGGCTTAGTGGAGATTTTGATGATGCGCATGTTCCGCCTTGCCATTCTGGCCTTCTTCGGCTCGCTTGCCGCCTTCGCCGTGTCAGGCGCGGTCGCCCAGGAACAGACGGAGCCAAGCACGGATATGCCCGCCACCAGCACCTTTGGCAGGTGGACCACCATCGTTGATGCGCTGGATACCGGCCAGGATTCGCGCAAGACCTGCGCCGCCTCCACCGCCTTTGTCGATGGCAGCGGCAATGCCGGCACGCTGACGCTTTCGATCTCAACCGGCGACGCCCTGCCGCCCGATGCCTATCCGGCCATCATGTTCACGGTCGCCAACAAGGACCTGCCGACCGGCAAGAAGATTGCGGCGACATTCGGCGACCCCGGCGTCAAGGTTTCGGCGACCGTCTATTCCAACGATGCCGTCGCCGGCCGCCCGAGCTGGACGGTCGACAATCAAGCCAAGACCAGCCTCGCGCTGCTGCGCGCCATGCGCCAGGTCATCGCGCTCGATGTCGTTTTCGGCAAGCAAGCCGTCGCCAGCATCCCGATGGACGGCTTCACCAAGGCCTATCGCAACCTCGGAACGTCCTGCGGCTTCCCGACCAAAGACGTCGCACCCTGACGTATCTGGCGCGGCTGGCAATTTTCCTCGCGCCTCGCTATCTCTGAGGTACGCGAGGCCGTTGCCGAACCTTTGCCCGTCCCGGCAAAAACCTCTAAGCCTCTCGTTCCGCCAGAATCGCCAACCCGAAGGCTCTCCATGCGCTGTCCCTACTGTCAGTCCGAAGATACGCAGGTGAAGGATTCGCGCCCCGCCGAGGATGGCGCGGCCATCCGCAGGCGCCGCGTCTGCCCCGATTGCGGCGGCCGCTTCACCACCTTCGAGCGCGTGCAGTTGCGCGACCTCGTGGTGGTCAAGAAATCCGGGCGCAAGGTGCCGTTCGACCGCGACAAGCTGCTGCGTTCGGTCGAGATCGCCGTGCGCAAGCGCAATGTCGACCCCGAGCGCATCGACCGTGCGGTGACCGGCATCGTGCGCCAGCTCGAAAGCTCGGGCGAGACCGAAGTCGCCTCGGGTGAGGTCGGCCGTCTCGTGATGGAGGCGTTGAAGTCGCTCGACGACGTCGCCTATGTGCGCTTTGCCTCGGTCTATCGCAATTTCCGCGAGGCCAAGGATTTCCATGATGTGCTGGGCGAGCTCAAGGGCGATGAGCTCAAGAGCGAAGAGGACGCCGGCTGAGCATGGCAAGGCCTAGCAAAGCCGAGCAAGAGGTTCTTGACCGCCGTTTCATGGCGGCAGCACTCAGGCTGTCGCGTAGGAATGCCGGCCGCACCTCGACCAACCCTTCCGTAGGCACGCTGATCGTGCGCGACGACGGCGCCGGGCCGATGATCGTCGGCACCGGCGTCACCGCCGTCGGCGGTCGGCCGCACGCCGAGGCCGAGGCGCTGGCCGAAGCCGGCGCACTGGCGCACGGCGCCACCGCCTATGTCACGCTGGAGCCCTGCGCCCATCATGGTCGCACGCCGCCTTGCGCCAACGCCCTGGTCAACGCCGGCGTCGCCCGGGTGGTCGGGGCGGCAAGCGATCCCGATCCGCGCGTTTCGGGCCAAGGCTATGCCATCCTGCGAGCTGCTGGTGTCGAAGTGGTCGAAAAGGTGCTGGCGGCCGAGGCCGCCGAACAGATGGCCGGATATCTGATTCGATCTCTGAGAAAACGCCCGGAAGTGATTCTGAAGCTTGCGCTTTCCAGTGACGGCAAGCTCGGTGTGGAAGGCGAGGGGCAGGTCTCGATCACCGGCGATATTGCCCGCCGCGAAGTCTATCTCATGCGGGCCGAAGCCGACGGCATTCTGATCGGCGTCGGCACGGCGCTGGAGGACGATCCGGCGCTGACCGTGCGGCTGCCGGGGTTGGAGAACCGATCGCCGGCGCGCATCGTGCTCGACCGGCAGATCAGGTTGCCCGAAGCATCGAAGCTGGTTTCCGGCATCGACCGGGTGCCGCTATACCTCGCCGCTTGCCTGGAGGCCGACCCGCACCGGCGGGCAGCACTGGAACGCGCCGGCGTGCGCTTCATCGGTACCGAAACGCACGAAGGCGGCGTCGCGCTGCCGGAATTGCTCGAGGATCTGGCCGCGCTTGGCATGGCCAGCGTGCTGGTCGAGGGCGGCGCCAAGGTGGCCAAGGCGTTCCTCGCCGACGGGCTGGTCGACCGCATCGTGCTGTTCCAGGGACCGGAAGCGATCGGCAAGGGTGGCATTGCATCGCCCATCGACGCCAACCATATCCCGGCAGGCTTCCGCAAATTGCGCGACATGCAATTCGGCGAAGACGCCTATGCGGAATGGATAAGAGACATCTGATGTTTACCGGAATTGTCACCGATGTCGGCACCGTGGCTGCCGTGAAGCCGTTGAGGGAAGGGGTCGGCTTGCGCATCGACACAGCCTACGACCCGGACACCATCGCCATCGGCGCCTCGATTTCCTGCGGCGGCGTTTGCCTGACGGTGACGGCACTGCCGGAAAGGGGGGCCAATGCACGCTGGTTCGAGGTCGAGGCCTGGGAAGAGGCGCTCAGGCTGACGACAGCCATGGGCTGGAAATCCGGCACCAGGGTAAATCTTGAGCGGGCGCTGAAGATCGGTGACGAACTCGGCGGCCACATTGTATCGGGCCATGTCGACGGCATGGCAGAGATCGTGGCGCGCAAGGAAGAGGGCGACGCCGTGCGTTTTACCCTGGAGGCGCCGCGCGAGCTGGCAAGGTTCATCGCGCCCAAAGGCTCGGTCGCGCTCGACGGCACCTCGCTCACCGTCAACAAGGTCGAAGGCACGCGCTTCGACGTGCTGTTGATCCATCACTCGCTGACCGTGACCACCTGGGGCGAGCGTGACGTCGGCGACCGCGTCAACCTCGAGATCGACACGATGGCCCGCTACGCGGCGCGGCTGGTCGAGGCAGCCAAAGAGGGCCTTTGAGCCACTCTCGGAAATTACACCGTGCCTGAACATCGGACAAAGCTTGCGAACGCGGCCGCTTCGGCCTAAGTCACCGGCGATCCCCGGAGACATCTATGGCTGGCACATCCCAACACGGCAAAGCGTTCATCCGCCCGAAGAAGAAGGCCCACCTTCTCGTCATCGAGGCGCGCTTCCACGATGATCTTGCCGACGCGCTGCTCGACGGCGCGACCAGCGCGCTCGATGAAGCGGGCTCGACCTATGACATCGTCACCGTTCCGGGTTCGCTCGAAATCCCCGCGGTGATTTCCTTCGCGCTCGACGGCATGGCCGAAGGCGGGACTAGCTATGACGGATTCGTCGCCCTCGGCACCATCATCCGCGGCGATACCTATCATTTCGACATCGTCGCCAATGAATCCAGCCGTGCGCTGATGGATCTGTCGGTGCAGGACTCGGTCTGCATCGGCAACGGCATCCTGACCACGGAGAATGACGAGCAGGCCTGGACGCGCGCCAAGCGTTCGGAAGGCGACAAGGGTGGCTTTGCCGCGCGCGCGGCGCTGACCATGATCGCCCTCAAGCAGCAGCTGGGAGAGCGATCGTGAGCGAACCCGCTGCGCCCGGCCAGCCTGCGGTGCGCCACGCCAACAAGCGCGGCGCTGCTCGTCTGGCCGCCGTGCAGGCGCTCTACCAGATGGATGTCGCCGGCAGCGGCGTCTTCGAGATCACCGCCGAATACGAGGCCTTTCGGCTCGGCAAGGAAGTCGACGGCGCGCTCTATCGCGAGGCCGACGCGCAATGGTTTCGCGCCATTCTTGCCGGCGTCGTCGAGAATCAGAAGAACATCGATCCGATCATTCGCCAGGCTTTGACCGAGGATTGGCCGCTGTCCCGGCTCGATTCGACGCTGCGCGCCATATTGCGCGCCGGCGTGTACGAATTGATGAAGCGCGAGGACGTGCCGGTGGCCGTCATCGTTTCGGAATATGTCGACATCGCCAAGGCCTTCTACGAGGAAGACGAGCCGAAGCTGGTCAACGCCGTACTCGATCGCGTGTCGCGCCGGGTGCGCGGCGAGGGACGCGGCAAGGACGCTTCATGACGGCCGCGGCCGTCGTCACCGAGGCCGGCAAGGAAGCACGCCGAACGGCATTCATCCTTGCCGCCGCGCAGGCGATAATCGGTTCGGCCGCACCCATCGCCATTTCCGTGGGCGGGTTGGCCGGGCAGTATCTACTTGCCGCCGACAAGTCGCTGGCGACAGCGCCGATCACCGGCTTCAACGTCGGTGTGGCGCTCGGTGCACTGCCGGCAGCGGCAATCATCCGCTGGCTTGGCCAGCGCGGCGGCTTCATGACCGGCACGATCATCACCGCGGTCGGCGGGCTGATCGCGACGTTGGCATTGTTTCAGGCCGGCTTCTGGCTGTTCGCCTTCGGCCTGGCCGTGCTCGGCGTCGGCGGCGCTTTCGTCCAGCAGTTCCGTTTCGCCGCTGCCGACAATGCGCCGCCTGAATTCAAGGCTCGAGCCATCTCCTTTGTGCTGGCCGGCGGCATCGTCACCGCCATTCTCGGGCCGCAGATCGTCATCTTCACCAGCGAATTGTTCGCGCCGGTGATGTTTGCCGGATCGTTCGCATCCATCCTGGTGCTGGCGGCGGTCGGCGCCGTCATCCTGTCGTTCCTGCGCATCCCGGCCAGGACCACCGACAAGGCGGAATTCACCGACAACGACGCCCGCCCACTCGCCGAGATCGTCACCAGGCCGCGCTTCGTCGCGGCGCTGTTTTGCGCCGTCGGCAGCTACGCGCTGATGAGCTTCGTCATGACCGGTGCGCCGCTGGCCATGGTCGGCTGCGGCCTGTCGACGGATGATGCGATGCTCGGCATTTCCTGGCATGTCATGGCGATGTTTGCGCCGAGCTTCTTCACCGGCTCGCTGATCCACCGCTTCGGCGCCGAACGGATCGTCGCAACAGGGCTGATCCTGCTTGTCGGTTGCGCCGTGGTGGCGCTGTCCGGTCTGGCGCTATGGCAGTTCTGGACGGCGTTGATCCTGCTTGGCCTTGGCTGGAATTTCGCTTTCATCGGCGCCACCGCCATGGTCGCCGACAGCTACCGGCCATCGGAAAAGGGCAAGGTCCAGGGCTTTCATGACTTCGTCCTGTTCGGCTCCGTCGCCTTCGCCTCGCTGATGTCGGGCGCGGTCTACAACGCCTGGGGCTGGGAAATGCTGAACTGGATCATCTTCCCGGTCACCGTGCTCTGCTTCGTGGCGCTTGGCGCGTTGAAGATGACGGGCTTGCGCCAGGGCACCTGACATCACGCTGTCGGGACAAGGCGCGCCGATTTTACCGCGCCGGAACAAAATTATTGCGCTGATCCCGCTTCTTATGAAACCGTGTGCCCCGACTGGGCGTTGAAGCCATGCTCATATGCGGCCACCGAATTCCGGTTCACAGCAAGGGGTTTTCACAATGTTTTCAATCAGGGCTCTCACCGGCGCCGCACTGGCGCTCGGCATAACCGCAGCCTCCGCCAGCGCTCAAGTGGTGGTGTCCTCGAAGATCGACACCGAGGGCGGCGTGCTCGGCAACATCATTCAACTGGTGCTGAACGCCAACAACATAAAGACCACCGACCGCATCCAACTCGGTGGCACACCGGTGGTGCGCAAGGCGATCACCGCCGGCGAGATCGATATCTATCCCGAATACACCGGTAACGCTGCCTTCTTCTTCGAGAAGGCCGACGATCCGGTGTGGAAGGATGCAGCGAAAGCCTATGAGGCGGCGAAAAAGCTCGACTACGACGCCAACAAGATCGTCTGGCTGTCGCCGTCACCGGCCAACAACACCTGGGCGATCGCGCTGCGCAAGGAGGTCGCCGAGACCAACAAGCTGGCCACGTTATCCGACTTTGGCAAATACGTCTCCGGCGGCGGTCAGGTGGTGCTGGCGGCCTCGGCCGAATTCGTCAATTCGGCTGCCGCCTTGCCGGCTTTCCAGACCACCTATGGCTTCACGCTGAAGCCGGAACAGTTGATCACCCTGTCTGGCGGCGACACCGCGGCGACCATCGCCGCAGCGGCGAACCAGACCAACGGCGCCAACGCCGCCATGGTGTACGGCACCGATGGCGGCATCGCTCCGTCCGGCCTGGTCGTGCTCGACGACGACAAGGGCGTACAGCCGGTCTACCAGCCGGCGCCGATCATCCGCGAGGCGGTGCTGAAGGAACATCCCGAGATCGAGACGCTGCTGAAGCCGGTCTTCGCCAAGCTCGACCTCGTCACGCTGCAGGAACTGAACGGCCGCGTGCAGGTCGGCGGTGAGCCGGTCAAGGGCGTCGCCGAAGACTTCCTGAAGAAGAATGGGTTTTTGAAGTAGCCTCAGCCCGTTTGAAATCGTGACGCAGGTGCAAAGCACCCCCCTCTGGCCTGCCGGCCATCTCCCCCTCAAGGGGGGAGATTGGCAGCGTCAGCGACGGCACGCACCTTGTACCGCTGAAAGTTGGCGAAAGCCGTCGCGGCATCTGATCTCCCCCCTTGAGGGGGAGATGGCCGGCAGGCCAGAGGGGGGCGCCTCGCGCAGACGTAACAACCCCGCAGCCGCATCTCCCCCAGGGTACGTCGGATTGCACGGGCGTGCATCATGACCATCCGGTTCGACAAGCTCGGCGTGGTCATCGCCGCGATCGTTGCCTATGCGGCGTTCCTGGCTCCCTTCGCCACCTTCCGCGCCAACCGCATCGTTCCCGGCGAGGCGCGCTCTATCCTGGAGGCGCTGCCGTCGGCAATTAGCCCACTTCTGCTGGCGATCGTGGTCGTCGCGGCCCTCATTGCGCTGTTGAAAACGCCGCTCGTCCTGCGCCTTGCGGCAAGCGTGGTTGCGCTCGCGGCACTGGCGTTGCTGATCGGTGTCGCCGGCAGCTTCCTGACGCCTGAGGGCAACACTTTCGCCCGCATCTCGCCGGCCTCGGGCTTCTGGCTGCTCATCTTCGCCGTCACACTTCTGCTGGCCGATGTGCTGACAAGGCTGAACTTGTCGCCATGGGCGCGGGTCGGCGTGCTCGTCGTCGCGGCTTTGGCCATCGGCCTGCTCTTGATCTCGGGAAGCTGGGACAACCTTTCCATCCTCAAGGAATATGCCAACCGCGCCGACAGTTTCTGGGCGGAAGGCTCCAAGCATGTGACGCTGGCGCTTGGCTCGCTGGCAGCGGCGGTGATCGTCGGCTTGCCGCTCGGTATCCTCTGCCACCGCGTCGAAAGATTGCGGGCCGGCGTGCTCAACGTGCTGAACATCATCCAGACCATTCCCTCGATCGCGCTGTTCGGCCTGCTGATCGCGCCGCTCGGCTGGGTCGCCACCCATGTGCCGGGAGCCGCCGCCCTCGGCATTCGCGGCATCGGTACGGCGCCCGCTTTCGTCGCTTTGTTCCTCTATTCGCTGCTGCCGGTGGTGGCCAACACCGTGGTCGGCCTTGCCGGCGTGCCGCGTGCCGCCAATGACGCCGCGCGCGGCATGGGCATGACCGACCGCCAGCGCCTGTTCGGCGTCGAGTTTCCGCTGGCCTTCCCGGTGATCCTCACCGGCATCCGCATCGTTTTGGTGCAGAATATCGGCCTCGCCACCATTGCCGCGCTGATCGGCGGCGGCGGCTTCGGCGTGTTCGTGTTCCAGGGCGTCGGCCAGACGGCGATGGACCTGGTGCTGCTCGGCGCGGTGCCGACGGTGGCGCTGGCCTTTGCCGCCGCCATCATCCTCGACGCGGTGATCGAAATGACGACGACCAAACGCAGGGCTGAACCCGCATGATCGAGATCGAAGGCATTACCAAGCGCTATGACGCAACGACGGTGGTCGACGACGTGTCGATGGTGATCGAGCCGCGCACGGTTTGCGTCATCGTCGGCACCTCCGGCTCGGGCAAGACGACGCTGCTGCGCATGATCAACCGGCTGGTCGAGCCGACCTCGGGCGTGATAAAGCTCGACGGCGCCGACAACCGCTCGCTGCCGGGCTACGAGCTGCGCCGCAGCATCGGTTACGCCATCCAAGGCCACGGCCTGTTCCCGCATCGCACCGTGGCGCAGAATATCGCCACCGTTCCGGTGCTGCTTGGCTGGAGTGCGGACCGCATCAAGGCCCGCGTCGATGAGTTGATGACGCTCTACCAGCTCGATCCCCAGGCCTTCGGGCCACGCTATCCGCACGAACTTTCCGGCGGCCAACAGCAGCGCGTCGGCGTCGCCCGCGCGCTCGCGGCCGAACCGAACGTGTTGCTGATGGACGAGCCGTTCGGAGCGCTCGACCCGATCATCCGCAACAAGGCGCAGGAGGATCTGCTGGCGATCCAGAAGCGCTTCGGCACCACCATCATCCTCGTCACTCACGACATGGAAGAGGCCGTGCATATGGGCGACAAGATCGCCGTGATGGATGCCGGCAAGCTGGTGCAATATGCCAGGCCCGCCGAAATCCTGGCGCGGCCGGCCAGCGCCTTTGTCGAAACCCTGGTCGGCGCCGCCGAAAAGCCGTTCAGGCTGCTGTCGCTCGGCCGGGTACGCGATGCCGTGGAAAAGGGCACCGCCGAGGGTGAAGCCATCCCCGGCGATGCCAGCCAGCGCGACGCGCTGGCCGAACTCCTGTGGTCTGGCCGTCCGGCGCTACCGGTCAAAGGCGCGGACGGCAAGCCGCTTGGCCGCGTCACGGTTGACGGGCTGGTCAAACGCGCGGCGAGGCCGGCATGAAAGCCTGGCTTCCATCGCTGCTCAGGCTTGCCCTGGTGGTGCTGCTCGTCGCCTTCGTCACCAATCCCGGCTGGTTCGAGCCGCTGCTGAAGCCGCTGACCGAGAACAACGCGCCGGTAATCTACAATCAGGGCAGCCTGCTGACGCTGACGCTGCTGCATCTGCGGACCGTGCTGATCGCCACGGTGGCCGCCACCATCGTCGCCGTGGCGCTCGCTATCCTGGTCACCAGGCCGGCCGGTGTCGAATTCCTGCCGCTGTCGCGCAGCCTGGTCAATATCGGCCAGACCTTTCCGCCGGTGGCGGTGCTGGCGCTGGCGGTGCCGGCCGTCGGCTTCGGCGAGAAGCCGACGCTGATTGCGCTGTTTCTCTACGGCCTGCTGCCGATCTTCGAGAATGCGCTGACCGGGCTGACGACGCTGCCCGGGAATGTGGTCGAGGCGGCGCGCGGCGCCGGCATGACCGGCTGGCAAAGGCTGGTCAAGGTCGAATTGCCGCTCAGCGCGCCGATCATTTTGGGCGGCATCCGTTTGTCGGTTGTCATCAGCCTCGCCACCGCGACCATCGGCTCGACCGTGGCGGCCAAGACTTTGGGTGAGGTGATCATCGCCGGCTTGCTGTCGAACAACCTCGCCTTTGTGCTGCAGGGCGGGCTGATCGTCGCCGCCCTTGCGGTGCTGATCTATGACGGACTGTCGGCGATCGAGCGCTACACTGCGCGCCGCATGGGGCGTGAGGCAGAGTAGTCCCGTACCGCGCCGGAACCAATTTCAATCGATCTTATCGGACAGAGGCACCGACGGCGCGCTGGCATATACGCCATTTCGGCGAAAGCCGGGCAAAAACCGAACAATATCTTGACGTTCGCAGCCCTGTTTCGCATAAGCCGCTGCGAAGGGACGGATTCCGCCACCGGAATCCGCTCCCCGTCTCAACGGCCCAGGGAGGGGTTCTTTTGGGCCATCAATCGAGGAAAATTCGGCAATGACCATTATTTCCGCCGTCATCGCCTGCGGCCTGCTTTCAATCCTTTACGCCATCTGGGCGACACGTTCGGTTCTTGCAGCCGATCAGGGCAATGCACGCATGCAGGAAATCTCCGCGGCCATCCGCGAGGGCGCGCAGGCCTATCTGGCGCGCCAGTACACCACCATCGCCATTGTCGGCGTGGTCGTGCTGCTGCTCGCCTGGTGGCTGCTTTCGATCACCGCTGCGATCGGCTTCCTGATCGGCGCCGTGCTTTCAGGCGCCGCCGGCTTCATCGGCATGCATGTCTCGGTGCGCGCCAATGTGCGCACCGCGCAGGCGGCTTCCAACAGCCTCGCCGCCGGTCTCGACATCGCCTTCAAGTCGGGGGCTATCACCGGCATGCTGGTGGCCGGCCTCGCACTGCTCGGCGTTTCGATCTACTACCTCATCCTGACCCACTTCATGGGTCTCCAGCCCGACGATCGCACCGTCATCGACGCGCTGGTTTCGCTCGGCTTCGGCGCCTCGCTGATCTCGATCTTCGCCCGTCTCGGCGGCGGCATCTTCACCAAGGGCGCTGACGTTGGCGGCGATCTCGTCGGCAAGGTCGAAGCCGGCATCCCGGAAGACGATCCGCGCAACCCGGCCACCATCGCCGACAATGTCGGCGACAATGTCGGCGACTGCGCCGGCATGGCCGCCGACCTGTTCGAGACCTATGCGGTGACCGTCGTCGCCACCATGGTTCTCGCCGCCATCTTCTTCGGCGGCACCGCCGTTCTCGGCGCCGCGATGCTTTATCCGCTGGCGATCTGCGGCGCTTGCATCCTGACCTCGATCGTCGGCACCTTCTTCGTCAAGCTCGGCGCCAACGGCTCGATCATGGGCGCTCTCTACAAGGGCCTGATCGTCACCGGCCTGCTGTCGATCGTTGGGCTCGGCGTTGCCACTTCGGTATGCCTCGGCTGGGGCGAGATCGGCACCGTTGCCGGCATGGTCATCACCGGCAAGAACCTGTTCATCTGCGGCCTGATCGGCCTCCTGGTGACCGGCCTCATCGTGGTGATCACCGAATACTACACCGGCACCGGCAAGCGCCCGGTGAACTCCATCGCCCAGGCCTCAGTGACCGGCCACGGCACCAACGTCATCCAGGGCCTTGCAGTGTCGCTGGAATCGACGGCGCTTCCGGCGATCGTCATCGTCGGCGGCATCATCTCGACCTATCAGCTCGCCGGCCTGTTCGGGACGGCGATCGCGGTCACCACCATGCTCGGTCTTGCCGGCATGATCGTTGCGCTCGACGCCTTCGGCCCGGTTACCGACAATGCCGGCGGCATCGCCGAAATGGCCGGCCTGCCCAAGGAAGTGCGCCAATCCACCGACGCGCTCGACGCGGTCGGCAACACCACCAAGGCGGTTACCAAGGGCTATGCCATCGGCTCGGCCGGCCTCGGCGCGCTGGTGCTGTTTGCGGCCTATTCGAACGATCTGAAGTTCTTTGCCGCCAACGGCGACAAGTATCCCTACTTCCAGGGCATGGGCGAGGTCTCGTTCGACCTCTCCAACCCCTACGTCGTCGCCGGTCTGATCTTCGGCGGCCTGATCCCGTATCTGTTCGGCGGCATCGCCATGACGGCCGTCGGCCGTGCGGCGGGCGCCATCGTCGAGGAAGTGCGCAAGCAGTTCCGCGAGGATCCGGGCATCATGGCCGGCACCTCGAAGCCGAACTATGCGCGTGCAGTCGACCTTCTGACCAAGGCGGCGATCCGCGAGATGATCATCCCGTCGCTGCTGCCGGTGTTGGCGCCGCTGGTCGTCTATTTCGGCGTGCTGCTGATCTCGGGCTCGAAGGCCTCGGCCTTCGCGGCACTCGGGGCCTCGCTGCTCGGCGTCATCGTCAACGGCCTGTTCGTCGCCATCTCGATGACCTCCGGCGGCGGCGCCTGGGACAATGCGAAAAAGTCGTTCGAGGACGGTTTTGTCGACAAGGACGGCGTCAAGCACCTGAAGGGTTCCGAAGCGCACAAGGCCTCGGTCACCGGCGATACGGTCGGCGATCCCTACAAGGACACCGCCGGTCCCGCGGTCAACCCGGCGATCAAGATCACCAACATCGTCGCGCTGTTGCTGCTGGCCGTGCTCGCGCACGGATAAATACGGGAGCCATCGCTCGAAAACAAAAACCCGCGGGAGCGATCCTGCGGGTTTTTCACATCAAAAGGCGGATCGATCTGCTGCAGATTGCGGGCACTTTGAAAAACAAAAACCCGTGGGATTGCTCCCACGGGTTTTTGGTCGCCTGAGATGGTGCTGCTTTCCCTGGGGAGCAAAAGATAAAGAAGAAAAGCCGAAAGGAATCAGGTCCCGGGCGTGCCGCCGCCGCCGCCGGGCAGGCCGGGCGCCAGCTTGCTGGCGCCGTTTATGATTTGGCTGAGGAAGTTCTGGTCCTTGCCGCCGGTCGGCGTGGTGCGCGAGATGAAGTCGAACACCTTGCCGTCCTTCATGCCGTAATTGGCGATCTGGCTGACGCGCCCGTCCTCGCCGAAATAGACGGCCAGCACTTTCTGGTCGACCAGTCTTGGCTTGTCGAAGGCGACGTAGCGCTTGCGCGTCTGCGAAATGTAATAGAAGGCTTCGTTGTCGAAGGTCGCCGTCGTTGACGGCGTGCCGAGCGCCAGCAGCACCTGTTCGCGGCTCGAGCCGACCGGCACCAGGTCGATGGCCTGCTGGTCAATGACGTAGCCCTGCGTCAGCGTCTCACTCGGATTGAGATCACCGATCATCTTGGACGAGTTGCAGGCGGACAGCGCAGAAGCAACCACCAGCAGCGAGATCACGCCGGCAGGCCTGGGCAAAAAAGTCGACTTGAATTTCAGCGCGCGCAACTACAACTCCATAAGCTGGCCGCAACTTGCGCTGGGCCGCAAAACCGGTAAACCAGCTTGCTTGCCGATGCAACAAGGCCAATTCAACATAAGGTCCCCAGGAGACCACCCTCAATGTTCCAGCGCCTTTTTGGTCGCGAACGTCACGCCAACCGCGCCATCACCGAGGCGCTTTACGCACAAATCGTGGCAGCGGCGCGGCAGACTTTGTTTTATTCCGACTGGAGTGTGCCGGACACGCCGCTCGGCCGTTTCGAGATGCTGTCGCTGCACATGTTCCTGTTCCAGCACCGGCTGCGCGGCGAGAGCGGCGTCGCGGCTGAGGTTGCGCAGGTGCTGATCGATGAGTTCTTTCTGGATGTCGAGCATTCCCTGCGAGAACTGGGCATTGGCGACGTCGGCGTGCCGAAGCGAATGAAGAAACTGGCGAAAATGTTCTATGGCCGCACGGCTGCCTATGACGATGCGCTGGAGCGCGACGACCGCGACGCGCTCGCTGCTGCCCTTGCCCGCAACGTAAGGCCTGACGCCGGGGCCTGGCCGCAAGCAGCGCTGCTGGCGGGCTATGTCGTCGATGCCGACAAGCGCCTGGCGGCCCAGCCGACCGAATCGATCGTTTCCGGCACTGTGCTATTTCCTGTCCCAGGCCAGGCCGAAGGAGACACCCGATGAAACATGCAGATCTGCAAAGCCCTGTATCCTTCATGGCAAATGTCGGCCGCCTGCCGCAAAAGGGCCTGTTGGTGGTGATCGACGCCGACGCCGCGCAACGCGTCGCCCTGGCCAGCGAGCACGAGCTGCTTTCGGTCGAAAGCTACCGCGCCGAACTTCTGGTGGCGCCGTGGAAGCGCAACGGCGTCAAGGTCAGCGGCCGAGTCGTGGCCGACATCACCCAGGCCTGCATCGTCACCCTCGACCCCGTCGAGGCGCATATCGACGAGCCGGTCGAAGCCCTGTTGCTGCCGGATGAGTCCAAGCTCGGACGGCAAGGTTTCGATGGCGGCGGCGAAATCCTGCTCGATGCCGAAGGGCCGGACAGCCCCGAGACTTTTTCCGGCGATACGATCGATGTCGGGGCGCTCGCCGAACAGTTCTTTGGACTGGCAATCGACCCCTATCCGCGCAAGCAAGGCGTGTCTTTGGAGGCCGCTGGCGATACCGATCCGGCGGAGAGCGAATTCCAGCAAAAGCTGCGATCCCTGCTGGGAAAATCCTAAAAGCCGTCCCAATATTAGAAAAGTCGGTTGTGCGGCAGCCCAAAACCGCTATTTTCGCCGAACCTTCGCGACCCCCCGTTCTTCAGCCCGAAGCCGCTGGCCCAAGCAAGTGAGATAAAGACCGCGTGATCAGAATTTCCATCGATGCCATGGGCGGCGATCACGGACCAAGCGTGGTCATCCCGGCGCTCATGACGGTCGCTATCAGGCGTCCCGACATCCGCTTCGTCATCTACGGACGCGAAGACGTGGTGCGCCCCGAACTCGCCAAATTCCCCAAGCTGGCGCAGGTGAGCGAGTTCGTCCATTGCGAGATCTCGGTCAGGATGGACGACAAGCCGAGCCAGGCGCTGCGCCACGGCCGCTGGAAATCGTCGATGTGGAAAGCGGTCGAAGCGGTCAAATCAGGCACGACGCAGGCCTGCATTTCGGCCGGCAACACCGGCGCGCTGATGGCGATGTCGAAATTCTGCCTGCGCACCATGGCGACCATCGACCGCCCGGCGATCGCGGCAATCTGGCCGACAATGCGCGGCGAGAGCGTGGTTCTGGACGTTGGCGCCACTATCGGCGCGGATGCGCACCAGCTCATCGATTTTGCCATTCTCGGCACCGGCATGGCGCGTTCGGTTTTCGGTATCGACCGGCCGACAGTCGGCCTGCTCAATGTCGGCGTCGAGGAGATCAAGGGCCAGGAAGAGGTCAAGGAAGCCGGGCGCATGCTGCGCGAGGCCAATATGGCTTCGATGAACTATCATGGTTTCGTCGAGGGCGACGACATCGGCAAGGGCACGGTCGACGTGGTCGTCACCGAAGGATTTGCTGGCAACATCGCGCTGAAGACCGCGGAGGGCACGGTCAGGCAGATTGCCGGTTACCTGCGCGCCGCGATGAGCCGGACGCTGATGGCCAGGATAGGCTATCTCTTCGCCAAAGGCGCCTTTGACCGCTTGCGCGAAAAGATGGATGTCGGCCGCTCCAATGGCGGCGTCTTCCTGGGGCTGAACGGCATCGTCGTGAAAAGCCATGGCGGCGCCGATGCCGACGGCTTTGCCGCGGCGATCGAGCTTGGCTACGACATGGTGCGCAACAATTTGCTTGACCGCATCGAGGCCGATCTCGATCTGTTCCATGCGCGCAATCCGCATGCCCAGGCAAACAGGAAATCCGACGTCGTTATCGACGCAAAGGAATAGGAAAGAGCTTTGATCAGATCAGTCGTGCGCGGCACCGGTGCCGCGCTGCCCCGCCGCATCATGAAGAATGCCGATTTCGAAGGCATGGTCGAGACGTCCGACGAGTGGATTGCCCAGCGCACCGGCATCCGCCAGCGCCATATCGCGGCCGACGACGAGACGACGGCTTCGCTGGGCGAGGCGGCGGCGCGCGCCGCGCTCGACGCCGCCGGCCTGACGCCTGCCGACATCGACCTGATCGTGCTGGCCACCTCGACCCCCAACAACACTTTTCCGGCGACCGCCGTCGAGATCCAGAACCGGCTGGGCATGCATCACGGTTTCGCCTTCGACATGCAGGCGGTGTGCTCGGGCTTCGTCTATGCGGTGACCACCGCCGACCTCTATATCCGCGGCGGCCTGGCCAAGCGGGTGCTGGTGATCGGCTCGGAAACCTTCTCGCGCATCCTCGACTGGAGCGATCGCTCGACCTGCGTCCTGTTCGGCGACGGCGCCGGCGCGCTGGTGCTGGAAGCCGGCGAGGGGGCAGGCGGCATCGCCGACCGTGGCGTGCTGGCGGCCAGCCTGCGCTCCGATGGCGCCCACAAGGAAAAGCTTTTTGTCGATGGCGGACCGTCGACCACCGGAACGGTCGGCCATCTCAGGATGGAAGGACGCGAGGTGTTCAAGCATGCCGTCGGCATGATCACCGACGTCATCGAGGCGACGTTTTCGGCTGCCGGCATCACAGCCGCCGACCTCGACTGGTTCGTGCCGCATCAGGCCAATAAACGAATTATTGACGCTTCGGCCAAAAAGCTCGGGATAGCCGAGCAAAAGGTGGTGGTTACGGTCGATTTGCACGGTAACACCTCGGCTGCTTCCGTGCCGCTGGCTCTCTCGGTGGCCGTCGCCGACGGCCGCATCAAGAAGGGCGATCTGGTGTTGCTCGAGGCGATGGGGGGAGGCTTCACCTGGGGCGCGGTTTTGGTTCGCTGGTAAGTGCCGAACGGTCGGGTTCGGTCCTTGACCTTGCCGGATCAATTACTTAGGCTCTGCCTTTGCTTGTATCGATTTATGTTTTGAGCTGATGGGACGGTCGCATGGGGGGAAAGACACTAACGCGCGCCGACCTTGCCGAAGCTGTTTACCGCAAGGTCGGTTTGTCGCGCACGGAATCGGCCGAACTCGTCGAAGCGGTTCTGGATGAGATTTGCGAAGCGATCGTTCGTGGCGAGACGGTGAAGCTGTCGTCCTTCGCGACATTCCATGTCCGCTCCAAGAACGAGCGCATCGGGCGCAATCCCAAGACCGGCGAGGAAGTGCCGATCCTGCCGCGCCGCGTGATGACCTTCAAATCGTCGAACGTGCTGAAGAGCCGCATCCTGCGCTCCCATCAGAACAGCAAGGCCAAGAGCGGCAAATAATGCATGTCGCCCAAGAGCTTGCCGTCGAGCTCGAACCGAGGGTGCGCAGCTGTCTTGGGCGCCTCGCTTCAGCGCCCGCGCTTAAAGCTCTGGTTGAAAACGCCGCTGTCTTTGACGCCGGGCTTGAATATTGTTTCATAAACCGCTGAAATAAGGCTCGATTCGGCAAGGTCAGCTGGATCGCCGTCCAGCGTGAGGATTCGCCCATGGACAAGAGCCCCGATGCCTTCCGCACCATCAGCGAGGTCGCAGAAGATCTCGATTTGCCGCAGCACGTGCTGCGCTTCTGGGAAACGCGTTTCAACCAGATCAAGCCGATGAAGCGCGGCGGCGGCCGCCGTTACTACAGACCGCAGGATGTCGAACTGATCAAGGGCATCCGCCATATGCTCTACGACCAGGGCTATACGATCAAGGGCGTGCAGAAGCTGCTGCGCGAGAATGGCAACCATTTCCTGGTCGCCATCGGCAATGGCGACATGGCGGCGGTCGAGGCGATCTCGCAGCGCCGGCAGGCCGATGCCGTGCCGTTGACGCCGGCGGCCCAACCGCGCGGCATGGACGACGAGCTGGTCGGCCAACCCAAGGTGAAACCCAGCCGCCGCTTTTTCGGCCTTGGCAAGACCGATGACGAAGGTCCGGTCCAGCCGGGCGCGTCAAAACTGTCGCGTGACAATCGTGCTTTGCTGCAAGAGGCGCTGTTCGACCTTCTCGAGTGCAAGCGCTTGCTCGACCAAGTGCGCTGACAGCCGATCGGTGGCGAGCGTCAAGTACCAATCGGCGCGGTCCCTTGGCGTCTAGCTTGGGAAAGCCGGAACCGGTTTTGTGGCCATGCGTTACCCATCCTTCTGCAAATGAAGGAAAAATATCATGGCATCGCTTTCGACCATCACCGACATTGACCTGGACAAGCAGGTCGCGGCGCTCTCCAGGGAACTGGCGGCCCTCAGGAAAGCCGTGTCCAAGCGGAGCGGCGCCTATTACGAAGACGGGCGCGATACCGCGTCGGACTATTATGCGCAGCTTGCCGACCGCATCAGTGACGCCTTGCCTGCGATCAGAAAGCAGGGCAGGGCGATCGAAAGGACGGCGCGCGATCATCCCGCGACTGCAGCCGCGGTGGGGCTGGTGGTGGTCGGGCTTGTCGCCAGTCTGCTCTTCAGCCGCAGGTAGACGCGGCTCAAGCAAGAACTGCCGGCTACAACACCGCGACAAAGAAAATGGCGGCCGTCCCGCGGACGACCGCCATTTCCGTCATTGGCAGTCGATTTACTTCGCGAGCTTGATCTTGGCCTGCGGCGAAACCTGAGCGGTCTGGCTGCACTTGCCGTAGACGGTGCCGTTGGAGTCGGTAGCGTCCGTATAGGTGCCCTTGCAGTCGAGCTCCAGCACCAGACAGTGGCCGAAGCCCTTACAAACCGCACCACCGCCGGTGGGATGCGTGCCATTGGCGAAAGCCGAACTCGGAACGGAAACCGAGCCGAATGCCGAGACGATGATGGCAGCGGCGAGCGAGATGCGCTTGAGGTTCGAGATGTTGGTCATTTGAGCATTTCCTTCTCTGGATCGAGGATCGCCGGCGTGGCGTCCTTCTGGTTGGGGATCGCCTTCTTGGCGTCCATGCCGACTTGGTGCGGCCCCGAGAGGAAAGGTTCATGGGTCGTTTCAAAATTTTTTGGCCGATAGGCCGCGCAAGACGGCGACCCTCGCCGGCATGTCGCGAATTGCTTCTCAAATATCGTTGGAGCTGTCGCTTCCAGGTCGCGAAAAACGAGCCGCGATGCCTTTTTGCCGATGTACGCTATCGAATGCTGGTTTCGCCATGCCCGCATGGCAAGGCCCATCGGGAAAGCTGGCTTTGGCTGAGACTCCAAGCCAGCCTTCCCGGCAAGTCGGCCTGCTTAGGCCTTCTTGTCCACGATCTTCTTGTGGTGATGATGGTGGTGGTGATGATGGCGGACGTGGTGCCTGTGGTGATGATGATGGCGGTGATGCTTCACATGCAGCGGTGCTGCATCGGCGCTGCTTGCGCCGATGATCGGCATCGAGACAGCCAGGGCAACAGCAAGCCCGAGGGCGGACAGGAGGGACTTCTTCATGACATTGTTTCCTTTTCTGCGCGTTTTGAGAATCACCGGATCGTGCCGGTGACTTGAGCGCCGCGATCGGGACTATCCTCCTGGATTTTTTCGACAGTTTTTCCCGACTGTAGAATTTTGTTTCTGGATTGTGTCTGAAGACCCCGTCACCTCACATCGGCGGAACGATGCCGTTGTTGCCAACGACGACGCGGCCAGCGGTCAGCGTGCCGTCGGTGCCACGCTCGGCGTTGACGAACACTGTCGCACCGGGCTTCAGGTCGGCCGGCGCGGCGGCGGCGAAAGTCACGATTGGCGTCGTTTGCGGAATAGCGATCTGCTTCTTCTGGCCATTGTCATAGGTAAGGGTCACCGTCCGGCCGTCGATGTCGGTCACATCGGCAACGGTGCCGTTGGTCATCCGGCTGTTGGGCTGCAGGTCCCACGGGCGGTCACCTTCGCCGGTGCCTTTCAGTGCAGCCGGAAAGACCACCACTTCCAGCGCGCCGCTGCCGCCATCGGCTTTCGAGACTGAGGCGATGCCAAGGAAGTCGCCCTGCTTGATGTCCTTGGCGGATGCCTTGGCGACACCGGAGATTTTCCACCCCTGTGCCAGCGTGATCGCGTCCGTCGTGCCCTCGCGGGTCTTTACCGTAAGGGTCGATGCGGCAAAGCTGACCACCGTGCCGCGCACGCGCAGAGCGTCGGCCGCTTGCGCCGCGGCCAGACTGGTACCGGCAAGGCTTGAAATCGTGCCAAGCACGACCGCGAATGTCTTCAAATTCATGGTGTCAGATCCTTCTGGAAAAGCTGGCCTGCTAGGGTGGCTGGCCAGCGACACTCGCTTAACGAGCGAGCGGCCCAAAACTGTCGAACAATTCGTCGCGCGGTGCTTCAAAAGAACTTGATCGGGACAAGGTCATGGCAGCAGGCGGGCGTCGTTTACAACACACCATTCCCTGTTGGTTCACGATGCCGTGACGCCTCCTTTGGCTCTTGGCAAATCGTTAACGACCGGGCATTCTCCCGCTTGTCTCAGGCAACATCATGATTTGATCTAACTCTTTCAGCCCACGGAGTTGCCAATGCCCCAAAATGCAAACCGCAAGCCCTTTTCCGAACTGGCGGCAACCGAAGTTGCGCCCGACCATAGCGCCCTCAGGGCCATCCGAGAAACCAGGGGATATAGCATTGAGGAGCTTTCTCTGACGTGCGGTCTGTCGTCCAACGAGATTGCGGACATCGAGAACGGCAAGGATGCTGATCCGTCGAAACTTAGACGCATCGCCTCTGCGCTCCGACTTCCGGAAAGCGCTCTGGTCACTCCAGCCGTGCTGATGCAACCGGCAGAAAATCGATCCGTCTCATAGCAGCGACGACAAGGCGTCTGTACAACAAGGCTCGCCATGGTTTGCCCTGGCGGGCTTTTTTGTGCGCTCCGCGCCGATAGCCGCGGCGATGCACATGGCGGGGAGATACCCCGATAAAGCTTTATCCGCATTTTAACTAATGTAGGTAATCCTTGAAGGTGGCGTTCTACCGACACGCGGGCAGAGTGGAATGACTGACCTTGTTGACGAGGATGAGCTTCTAGAACCCAGCCCGCCCAAACGCTGGCGCGCGATAGCTCTGACGACCATAAGATTCGTCCCAACGGTCGTTTCTATTGGATGCGCTATCATGGCCGGTTATTTCACCTATATGACCGCCAACAAAAAGCCGCCCGCCGATATGGCGACGCTGGCCGTGTCAATAATAAAATCCGACAACGCTTCACCGGAAATGCGAGATTGGGCAGCTGACGTTCTGGGAATACAGACCGATATTCGAATGCCAGCCAAATCCATTCAGCAATGACCGCCGTTCCCTAGCCGACAGCCGGAGTCGACCCCACTGGACATTGAAGACCTAGCATGGGTTGAAAAGTGATTTTGCAGCCGGCACCAGACGGGTTACGTTGCGTCATCAACGAAAGAGGAGAAGACGATGAAAACTTTCCTCGCAATAGCCGCCGCGCTGGGCCTATCCGTAACCACCGCCTCTGCGGAATGCCCCGGGCATTCGAAGGTACAGGCATCGGTCGACACACAGACGAAGACGGCCAGCGTCGAAAAGGCCGACACGTCGACAACGGTAGAAATCAAAAAAGAAGTGCCACCGAAGACCGAATAGCGGCACGACGGGGCTCAAAGGGCGGGGGCGTCCCCCACCGCTTCGCCAAACTCAGCGCCATCTAGGCTAGCCGAGACATTGGGATTCGGCCTCGGCACGGCGACATCAATTTTCAAAGGGCTTTCTTGCGCTCCAGAATTTGAGCGTCGCTGCATGCTGATCGTCCATTGCCGCGCCGAGCCTGAGAGGCATGGGGGTGTGTGACGGAGCTCGAGGTTGAAAATCAAATCAATTGGCGGGTTTGGGAGGCTCTCTGTCGTGGTCCAAAATGGAAGCGATTCTCCTTAGTTTGATCATCGCCTCATCGATCATTCGCCAGGATTGCTGCCCCTCTACCGCGCTTTTGGCGCTCGCCAACTCACCTTTTACGATCTGCATTATCTCCTGTGCGGCTTCCTTTTTGTCCATGCTGGCACTCCTGCGAGTAACAATGGCGGTCTTTGGCGCTATAATGCCATGACCGGGAGCGGGTCGGAAACTTCTGCCTTCCGACAGAAGAACCCATGGAATTGCACCGGTCAGAGATGGGAGGCCGGTCCAACCCAGATCACATCAAGATTGGGTGCCTTTCGTCCCGAAAATGGAAAAAGGCACCATTCGGTGCCTTTGGATAAGAACCAGGGATTTCAAGGTTTGATTGGTCGGAGTGGCCGGATTCGAACCGACGACCCCTTGACCCCCAGTCAAGTGCGCTACCGGGCTGCGCTACACTCCGGACCGGTCGCGATGTATCGTGATAACCCGGTTCGGGTCAACCGAATTCGGCGGCTTTCCTGCCTGATGGAATTGGCCCCGCAGGCGCCGGCAGCGCCGCCGGTCGCAACTGCCGCTGGTGGCGGTATTCGAGCGCGATGGCGCCCCAGATCAGGCCAAGCAGCAGATAGAGGTGGCGCCAGTGATCGATGTCGATGAAGGTGCCGAGCCCGATATTGCCGATGAAGGCGACATAGGCGCACAGAAGATAGGGCTGCCATGGCCGGTCGCGCAGGAGAATGCGGAAGCCGGCTGCTATCGTCCACAAGGTCAGCGCCAGGAAAGAGACGAAGCCGAGCCAGCCATAGTCCATCAGCATCTTCAGCCAGATGTCGTGGGTGTCTTCGCCAAAGATCGTGCCGAAGACCAGCGGGCCGATGCCGAACGGATGTTCCAGCGCCATCTCAAAGCCGATCGCGTAGCGGGCGAAGCGGCCGAGGCGGGCGCTGTCATAGCTCTGTTCCAGCTGGGCGCGGCTGGAAAACATTTCGGACACGCCGGGAAGCTGCAGGATGACGACCATCGCGATGACCAGCAGCGCGATGGCTACAATGGTCATGACAACGACGCGCAGCCGGAATTTGCCGCTGGCGCTTTGCAGGAACAGGGCGCCGGTGAGCAGGATCGCCGAGACGGCGAACATGCCCCAGGCGCCGCGCGAGAAGGAGAAGAAGATGCCGGCGGTGATGATCAGCAGCGGCACCGCCAGCAGCGGCATGCGCGCGATCGACCCCGTCAGCAGGAGATAGAGCAGATAGATGCCGGGTAGCACCAGGAACGGCCCGAACACGTTCGGATCCTGGAAGGCGCCGGCGGCGCGGTCGTATTTGGTGAAGATCTCGGCGCCGGGGAAGGCGTGGAAATAGCCAGCAATGCCGAGCAGCGAGGTCAGCACCGCGGAGACGACATAGGCGAAGAAGATCAGCCGGTATAGGCTGGGCTGGACGGCTGTCACCGAGGCGAAGAACACCGCGGTGAAGGCGAGGAACAGCGAGACGGAGAGATAGAGCGGCGTGCTGGCGAGGTCCGACATCTGCGTCATCGAGATCATGCCACCGATGTTCATCGTCACCAGCAGCACCAGCAGCGGCACCGCCGCGCGCGATATGCGCAGGCCAAACAGCGCCCAAACCGCGATCAGTCCGACCATGTAGAGATCGTAGGGCGCCGGTTCGTCGATGACGAAGCCTGAGAGAAAGACGCCGAGGAAAACCGCGCCTGACGCAATCAGCGCGATCAGCTTGGCGTTGACCGCCGAAGGCGGCAACGTGTTGACCGCGGCCGGTGGCAGCTCGTGGGAAACCGCGCTCAATACGCGTTTTCCGTGTTGAGCAGCCGCATCGGCGTCAGCAGCAGGATCCGCAAGTCGAACAGCAGCGACCAGTTCTCGATGTAATGGAGGTCGAATTCCGTCCGCATCCGGATCTTCTCGTTGGTGTCCATCTCGCCGCGCCAGCCGTTGATCTGCGCCCAGCCGGTAACGCCGGGCTTGACCTTGTGGCGGGCGAAATAGCCGTCGACCACTTCGTTATAGAGCAGGTTGTGCGACTGGGCGGCAATGGCGTGTGGGCGCGGACCGACCAGCGACAGCGAACCCAGCAGCGAGTTGAAGAACTGCGGCAGTTCGTCGATCGAGCTCTTGCGGATGAAGCGGCCGACGCGAGTCACGCGCGGATCGTTCTTGGTCACCGTCTGTTTGGCGGTCGGATCAGCCCGGTCGGTGTACATCGACCGGAACTTGTAGACCTCGACGACCTCGTTGTTGAAGCCGTGCCGCTTCTGGCGAAACAGCACCGGTCCCTTGCTGTCGAGTTTGATGGCGATGGCCGTGGCCAGCATGACTGGTGAGAACAGGACGATGCCGATGATCGAGAAGACGATGTCGAAGGCGCGTTTGGCCACCGAATCCCAGTCGTTGATCGGCTTGTCGAAGATGTCGAGCATCGGCACCGAGCCGATGTAGGAATAGGCGCGCGGGCGGAACTGCAGTGCGTTCGAGTGCGCCGACAGCCGGATATCGACCGGCAGCACCCACAACTTCTTCAACAGCTGCAGGACGCGCGTTTCGGCGGTCAGCGGCAGCGAGACGATCAGCATGTCGATGCGGGCGATGCGGGCGAATTCGATCAATTCGGAAATGTTGCCAAGCTTCGGATAGCCGGCAACGATCGGCGGTGAGCGCTTGTCGTCGCGGTCGTCGAAGATGCCGCAGATACGGATGTCGTTGTAGGGCTGCTTTTCGACCGAGCGGATAAGCATTTCCGCTGCCTTGCCGCCGCCGACGATGACGGCGCGGCGCTCCATGCGCCCGTCGCGCGCCCAGCTCCGGATCAGCTTCGACATCACCAGCCTGAGGCCGAAGATCAGCACGAAGCCGACCACGAACCAGGTGCCGAACAGCAGGCGCGAATAGTCCTCCGATATCTTCAGGGTGAAGGCCGTCAGCGCCATCAAGGCGTAGGTGCCGGCCCAGACCATAAGCATGCGGCCGAAATTGGCGATCGGCCGCAGCAAGGCGACGATCTGATAGCAGTCGCTGACGTCGAGCAGCACCACGGCGACCAACGAGGCGGCGGCAATGGTCAGCGGATATTGCCAGGCCAGATAGGTGAAGAAGCCGACATAGTGGAAATAGAGGCCGAGGCCGGACAGGAACAGCAGCCCGAATTCGACCATGCGCAACACGCCGCTGACCATGATCGGCGACATCGTATCGCGCCGATACTGCGAGGCGACCTGTCGGGCAACGTTGTTCAGGCTGCCGGGCGTGTCGCCTTCGGCAGGACCGTCGAATTTGCGCACCGCATCGGCCGAAAAGCGGCGCGCAGGGTCGATTTCCTTCATTGGAACTTCCCGCGAGCTTGCTTCACGTGAATAGCAAAAGAGAGCTAAGAAAGCCTTGAAGCAACAGGTGGCTTTGGAGCGGTCCCCAGTGGCTGGCGGCCGAGAGCGGCGAAATAGGCCTTCTCGATCTCGGCGGCCATGACGTCGGCGCCGAAGCGCGCCTTGAGGCTGGCGGTATCCGGCATCAGGCTGATGTAAGCGCCGGGGTCGGCCAGCGCCTCGCTCACCTTGTCGCTGAGTTGGCGCGGGTCGGGCCGGATCAGGGCAGGCGAGCCGGCGCCGAAAATTTCCGGTATGCCGCCGACGGCGGTGGCGATCATCGGCCGCCCGGCGGCCAGCGTCTCCAGCACGATATAGGGCATCGCTTCGGCGCGCGAAGGAACGACAACCATGTGCGCCAGTGCAAAGGCCTCGCGCGCCTGCATCGGCGGCAGGAAGCGGACATGGTCGTCGAGCCCCAGCCGCTTCACCTGCGCATGGTAGCGCGGCAGGTCATCGCCGTCGCCGACCATCACCGCGGCGACCGGCCGGCCAAGCCGCATTGCGGCCAGCGCCAGCGCATCGATGAAGATGTCGGGTCCCTTCAGATCGCGCATCATGCCGATATAGAGGAGATCGGCCGCGTCCGGTTGGGTCGCGACCTGCTCGAATTCCGCGGCGCGCAGGCCGTTGTAGACCAGGCTATTGGGTACAGGCGGCTCGCCGACCTTCCTGCGATAGGTTCGTCTCTCATAGTCGGAGACGAACAGCAGGTAGTCGGTGAAGCGTCCCATGAAGCGTTCGAGCGCGAAGAACAGCTTCCCCGTGGTCGTGTTCTCGTCATAGTGGAGAGAGCCGCCATGCGGCGAATAAAGGCGGGCGACGCGAGACCTTGATACCCGCAACAATGAGCCGAACAGGCGGGCATAGGCGCCACCCTTGGCGCCGTGCCCGTGGAGCACGTCCGGCCGCAATTCCTTGATGATTCTGTAAGTGCGCCAGGCCGACGCGAGGTCGCCCGGCCCGACATGCCGCTGCATCGGCGTGCGATGGATGCCGAGCGCCAGGCTGTCCTTCATTTGCGCGAACAGCCGCTCCTCGAATTCGCCGCCGGTGGTCGAATCGCAGACGATGCCGACGGAATGACCGGCGGCGAGCTGCGCCTCGGTGAGGTCGCGCACATGCCGGAATATCCCTCCGACGGGTGAGCGAAAGCAATGGACGATCCTGAGTGTGTCCGCCACGTGGTCTAGAACAGGCGTTCGCGGACGTAGACGGTATCGCCGGGCAGCAGCGGGTCTGACGTGACCACACGCCCGGTCATCACCTTGCCGTTGATGTCGCGGGTGATGTCGACGCTTTCCTGGTTGGCGCGCGGGGTGAAGCCGCCGGCGATGGCGATCGCTTTCTGCACTGTCAGGCCGGGCACGTAGGAATACTGACCGGCAGCACCCACTTCACCCATGACGAAGATCGGCCGGTAGCGGTCGATCTCGACCGACACATCCGGATCGCGCAGATAGCCCTGCCGCAACTTGTCGGCGAGTTCGCCCTCGAGTTGCTGGGCCGTGTGACCGCGTGCCGGCACGGCGCCGACCAGCGGGAAGGAGAGGTAGCCGGACTGGTCGACGCTGTAGGTGTTGGTCAATCCGTCCTGCTCGAACACGGTGACGCGGACGCGGTCGCCGGCGCCGAGCCGGTAGGGCTGGTCGAGCGCTTGATGGAACGCGGCAGGGGTTGGACGGTAGCTGGAGCAGCCGGCAAGCATCGACACGGCAACCAGAGCACGAAACAGGGAAGCAGTGCTTTTCATGACCGGACACGTACCTTCATCGCTCTGGCCGCCTGGACACTGCGCGGCAAACCTTAAGGGAACTGACGTCGTTATCATCCCGTTAGGGTTAATGGCCGGTAAAGGTGCGCGGCCGATGCGGCTCGTTTTCCGGTCTTTGTTTGCCGCCCGTCACCAAACCCTGACGGGTGCTTACCTCGATCTTAACGGCTGAGTTACCATAGTTGTTTACGGTGCAGACTAGACTCAAGTTCCGGAGCAGGAATGCATGTCCGTTCAGTCCGCGGCCGCAGACGTCGATATCGATCTCAGGCAACTCTTCGCAAGTCTTGCGAGGAACTGGCTGCGTATTCTCGTGGTGGCTCTGGCCGTTGCCGGCCTGGCATTCGTGCTCGCCTGGCTTGCCACGCCGCACTACAAGGCCGCGGCCATGCTGAAGATCCAGATGAACGAATCGGCCTTCACCCGACCTGCCGGCACCAATGACGACGACAAGCCTGTCCTCGATGCGGAAGGTGTGGCCACCGAGGTCCAGGTTATTTCCTCTTCCTCCGACATTCTCAATCAGGTGGCCGTGAATCTCAATCTGGCACGGCTCCCCGAGTTCGACGACGCCGTCAACATGTCGCCGTTGAGCCGTTTTCTCGTCATTGCCGGCCTCAAAAGCGATCCCGAAGAGGTTCCGCAGGAAGAGCGCGTGCTGGAGAAGATGCGCGAGAAGCTCAACGTCTACAGCGTTGAAAAAACGCGCGCCATCGCCATCGAATTTTCCTCCGAGGATCCCGAGCTTGCCGCCGTCATCGCCAACGCCATCGCCGCCGCCTACATCGCCTACCAGGGCAAGGCGAAGACCGATTCGAATTCTGCCGCCACCGCCTTTCTGGGGCCGGAAATTACCGAGCTGCAGAAGCAGGTCAGGGATGCCGAGGCCAAGGTCGCCAACTACCGTGCCGAGTCGGGCCTCTTTATGGGCGGCAACAATGCGGTGCTGGCGACGCAACAATTGTCCGAACTGTCGACCGAACTGTCGCGCGTGCGCGCCAACCGCGCTTCGGCGGAAGCAACCGCCGACAGCGTGCGCAGGGCATTGCAGAATGGCGGCTCGCTGGATGCCGTACCGGAGGTGCTGTCTTCCGATCTGATCCAGCGCCTGCGCGAGCGGCAGGTCGAACTGAAGACCAACATTGCCGATCTTTCCACGACACTGCTCGACAACCATCCGCGTATCCGGGCGCTGAAGTCGCAGCTCGCCGATCTCGATGGCCAGATCCGCAACGAGGCGCAAAAGATCATGAAGGGGCTGCTGACGCAGGCGCAGACCGCACAGGCCCGCGAAAACCAGCTCATATCAGACGTCAACACGCTGAAGGCCGCATCGGCGCGCGCCGGCGAAGAGCAGGTCGAACTCGATGCGCTGCAGCGCGAAGCGACCGCCCGGCGCCAGCAACTCGAATCCTACATGACCAGCTTCCGTGAAGCATCCTCGCGCAAGGTTCGTAACTACCTGCCGGTCGATGCCAGTGTGTTTTCCGACGCGCGGAAGCCCTCCGAGCCCTATTTCCCGAAGATCGTCCCGATCGTCAGCGCGGCCTTCGTCGGCTCGCTGCTGCTGATGGCGATCGTGACGCTTCTCCAGGAATTGTTTTCGGGCCGCGCCATGCGCCCGGCCCCCGGCGCCAGCTTCGAGCGCATCGAGCAGGTTGCGATGCCGGCTGCCCAGCAGGAGCCCGCGATTGTCGAGATCGCGGAAGCCGGCGATCATCACGCAGTGGCCGAAGCCGAGGCGGAGCCGCAAGGAGCGGCTGCCGTGGCGGAAACGACCGCCGGGGACGCCGAACCTGTCCGCTCCAGACTCGGCGAGATCGATGTCGAGAAGGCAGCGGAAAAACTGATCGCCAGCGGCGCGGCCCGCGCCATCTTCGTTTCGCCGGAAGGCGACGAGGCGGCCGCCACGGCGGTTCTGGTGGCGCGCGAAGTCTCCGACGCCGGCTTGCGCGTGCTGCTGCTCGATCTCACCGCTTCGGGTGCCGCCTCGCGGCCGATGCTGGACAGCGGGCTTTTCCCGGGCATCACCAATCTGCTCGCCTCCGAAGCGCAGTTCAGCGACGTCATCCATCCCGATCTCTATTCGGACTGCCACGTCATTCCCGTCGGGACAGCCGATCCGGTTCGCGCCATGCGTGCCGCCGACAGGTTGCCGATCATCATGCAGTCGCTGACCACCGCATACGATCTGGTCATCGTCGAATGCGGACCCGCCGACGCGCAAGGCATCAGCCGTCTGGTGGGCGAGGGCACCGAGGTCTTCCTCTCCATGCTGGAGTCGGATGACGAGGTGGCGCAGGCTGCGGTCAAGCTGATCGAGAGCGGCTATCCCGACCTGACGCTGGTGACGCCGATTGGTCACGAGACGCCGGGGAATCCGTGGCCGGGACGGCGGCGGTCGGCGGCCTGAGGTCGCCCTCCGTTCCACTCAGAGGTCATCTCACTTAAAGGTCTCGAAATTCCGACAGCCGTCAGCTGTCGTCGTCGCCAGCGGCGGCGGGCGCCGTCTGTCCGGCGGCCTTGCGGCGCAGCATCTTGGTCAGTTTCCAGATCGTCGGGCTGTTCTTGATGAAGGCCTTCAACCGCGCGCCCTGCTGCAGGACAAGCGCCAGCGCGCGGCCCTTCAGCGTCAAGGGAAACAGCACCTCGAAATGCTGCGTTTCGATATCGCACCACAGCCGCTTGTAGGGTTCGTCGCCGACCGAGAAATCATAGACGGCAAAACCCGTCTCGCAGGCTTCCTGGATATTGTCGAAGAAAAGGAAGTCGCCGGGGCTGGTGTGGCCGAGATCGTCCTCGGCGATCGCGCCGAATTCGCAGATCAGCCGTTTGCCCGACCGACTCGATCCGGTCACCGCGCGAAGCTTGCCGGCGACCTCGAGCCCATGCAGCAGGAAGGATGGGTTTTCCTCTGCAAGCGCTTCAACGAACAGCGCACGGAAGAAGGCGCGCACCTGGCCATCACCGAAGACATTGGCGATACCCATCTTGCGGAAGCGGAATTCCTTCATCTCGAAGAAGGCGTCGAGCAGCCGGTTCACTTCGTCCGGAGTTTTGGCCTCGATGCGACGGTGGCTGCCGACAGCCTCGAACTTGCGCGTCTGCGAGCGATGCTTCTTGCGCTTGCGCTTGCCGCTCGCGCGCGCCAGCAGTGCGTCGAAACCGCCGACGAGGTCGACGGCGAGAGACAGGTTGGGGCTCGGAAAATGCGGGAAGGCCGCGAGCGGATTGGCAACGCCATCCAGATCTGGCAACAGCCGTTCCAGCGCGATGAGGTCGATATCCGGCCGGCTCTTGCGGATGGCCGCCAGCATCGAGCGGATGGCAGAACTGTCCGCCTTGGCCAGCCAGCGCGGATCGGCGGCAGCGAAATTGCCGTTGGCATGGCGGCCGCCCATGAAGCGGGCAACACGAAACGGGCCGCTGCGGACAACTTCGAGCGCCAGCGCAAAAACCGGCCTGCCTTCAGCGCTCAGCGTCGCCACGAGGATGTCAGGCCCGGTCTGTGCGGTCCAGTTCAAGATCCAGGAGGCGCTCTGCGCCGGGGCAAACAGGACTGAGCGGCTGAATTGCGCGTAGGCCGCGAGTGCAGCACGGTCGGCAACCGAGACCGACAGGCCGGTTTGGTCGATCGGAACCGCGCGCGGCGACGCCTCGCTTGCCGCGAGCCGATTGCCGTCAAATGACGCGGTGGCGTCAACCATACCTCAATCCTTAGGGCGTATTCATCGCAATTTAGGGGTTCGCATAGGCGCGTTCGGTGCTTGGATGAGCCTAGGCGTAAAAGGTGAATGAATGATCGACGGGGGCGAGGCAATCCGGAAACTGGCGCTCAACGTCGCCCGCTTTACCGGCCTTGCACCGCTGGCCAAGCCGTTTGTCGGCGGCATCGGCGCCATCCTGATGCTGCACCGGGTGACCGCGACCCCGGAAAAGCCTGACAGCGTCAACCGGCATCTCAACATAGCGCCACAGTTCCTCGACGCCGTGATCGCCGACATGAAGGCGAATGGCTACGCCTTCGTCTCGCTTGACGAGGCGATCGAGCGCATCGAGGCCGGCGGCAAAGGCGGCCAGTTCGCCACTATCACCGCCGATGATGCCTATCGCGACAACATGACCGAGGCGCTGCCGGTGCTGGAAAAGCACGGCGCGCCGATCACCATCTATGTCGCACCGGGGCTGATCAACGGCGCCGCCGATCTGTGGTGGGACGTGGTCGAGGACATCGTCAACGCGCGCGACCGGTTGACGCTGAAGACGCCGGCCGGGCCGGTGACCATCGATTGCTCGACAGCGGGCAAGAAACTTCAGGCCAATGCCCGCCTGCATGCCTATCTGACGCTGGAGGTCCGCGAAGAGGACCAGCCTGCGGTGCTGCGCGAACTGGCGCGCTCGAACGGCATCGAACTCGACGAGCCGCGCCACCGGACACTGATGAATTGGGACGAAATCCGCACCATGGCCGCACATCCCTTGGTGACGATCGGCGCGCATACGGTCAACCATCGCAATCTGAAGCGGCTTTCAGAAGCCGATGCGCGCCACGAGCTCAATGACGTCAGGCGCATATTGCAGGCGGAGTTGGGCGAGGAGCCGCAGCATCTCGCCTATCCCTACGGCTATGCCAGCGCCGTCGGCTGCCGCGAAGTGGGCTATGCCCGCGACGCCGGCTATGCCTCGGCGGTGACGACGCGCCACGGCGTGCTGCGTGCGGAACATTCAGGCTTCCTGCATGCGCTGCCGCGCATTTCGGTCAATGGCCGCTACCAGAGCGTCGCCCATATCCGCACGATGCTGTCGGGGGTGACGACACCGCTGGCCAATGCCGGCAAGATGGTGGTGACCATCTGAGATGGTCGTTACCATTTAGCTTTCGAGCGTTTCAGCCTTTCGGCCGTGGCTCCAGGATCAGCCACTTGATGATGCCCATTGCCGGCAGCACCCAGAGCATGCCGCTCAACAGGAAGAACAGGAAATGCGCCAGAGGTCCCGACTGCGACAACTGGGCGACCGCCACGATCGACGCGACCAGCGCGTAGATGATGACCAGCGCAACCAGCAGGAAGGTTCCGATCAGCTTTTTCAGGCGAATGGGCATTGTCTGGTCTCTTTCAAGCGCATCGAATAAGCCTTGAAACGATGACGCGCAACCCGCCAGAAGCGGCGCGACGGCGTGCCGCGCTGTCCGGTCTTGCCAGCAGGACTGCGATGGTTCACCAATCCGCGACGTCAACCGGCCGGAACAAGACCATGGCTGCCATGTCAGATGCCGCGCCTCATGTGGCCCGCGACCGCGACCTGCGCAACCGGGCGCTGTTGCGCGGCTGGCTCTATGTCGTGCTCCTGGTGCTGGTTGCGCTGGTGCTGGTCGGCGGTGCCACCCGGCTCACCGGTTCCGGCCTGTCGATCACTGAGTGGAAGCCGATCCACGGGGTCATCCCTCCGCTCAACGACGCCGAATGGCAGGAGGAGTTCCAGCGTTACCAGCAGATCCCGCAGTACGCTGAGCTCAACAAGGGCATGAGCATCGAGGCGTTCAAGTCGATCTTCTGGTGGGAATGGGCGCACCGCATCCTGGCGCGCAGTGTTGGCCTGGTCTTTGCTCTGCCGCTGCTGTTTTTCTGGGCGACGCGCCGCATCGAGCGCGGCCTTGGGCCGAAGCTTCTGGGCATCCTTCTGCTCGGCGGCTTGCAGGGCGCCATCGGCTGGTGGATGGTGGCGTCCGGCCTGGTCGACCGGGTCTCGGTCAGCCAGTATCGGTTGGCCACGCACCTGACACTTGCCGCACTCATCTTCACCGCGACCATGGTCGTCGCGCGCGGGCTGGCCCCGCATTCCGAGCCTGCTGCCGACCGCTCGACGCAACGCCTGGCCGGTTTTCTGGTGTTGCTGGCGCTGATCCAGATCTATCTTGGCGGTCTGGTCGCCGGGCTCCATGCAGGCTTGAGCTACAACACCTGGCCATTGATGGACGGCAAGCTGATCCCCGACGATTTGTTGTTGCTTGAGCCGGTATGGCGCAACTTCTTCGAGAATCCGAAGACGGTGCAGTTCGTCCACCGGCTTGGTGCCTACGCGGTTTTCGCAGTGGCGCTATGGCACATGGTCGCGACGCGTTGGCGCCTATCGGGCACAACGCATGCCCGCCGCGCAACGCTGTTGTTCGCCTTGGTGGTGATCCAGGCTTCGATCGGCATTGGCACGCTGTTGATGCAAGTGCCGTTGCACATGGCGCTGACGCACCAGGCGTTCGCACTTGTCCTGCTGGGTTTTGCCGCCGCGCATTGGCGTGGCACCAAGGGCGCCTATCCGCTGCCCCATGAGATAGCGGTCAGAAGCTGACGCGCCGGGTCCCGGACGCTCCGGACCGGCCTGTCGTCAAATGCCGGCGCGTCCATCAAAGACCGAGCATCAGATCCATGTTCTGCACAGCGGCGCCCGAGGCGCCCTTGCCGAGATTGTCGTAGACGGCGAGCAGCAGCGCCTGCGCCCTGTCGTCATTGGCGAAGACATAGACCTTCATGCGGTTGGTGCCGTTGTAGACTTCCGGATCGATCTCCGGCATGCGCTCAAGATGCGCATAGGGCGCCAGCTCGACCACGCCGCCATCGATGGCAGCGAAATGGTCGGCGATGACAGAATGAAGTTCGGCGCCGGTCGGCACATGGTCGAGACCGCCAAGCTGCAGCGGCACCACCGTGATCATGCCTTGCGCGAAATTGCCGACCGCCGGCTGCATGATCGGGTCATGCGAAAGTTTCGCGTAAGTCCTGAGTTCAGGCACATGCTTATGCTGCAGGGTCAGCCCGTAGGGCAGGAATTCCGACGCGTCCTCGCCCTTGGCGACATACTCCTCGATCATCGGCCGGCCGCCGCCCGAATAGCCCGAAATGCCGTTGACCGTGATCGGAAAATCCGGAGGCAGCAGCCCTGCGGCGACCAGCGGCCGCAGCGTCGCGATCGGCCCTTGCGGCCAGCAGCCGGGATTGGCAACGCGCTTCGCCCTGGCGATCTTTTTCGCCTGATCCTTGTCCATCTCGGCAAAACCGTATTCCCAGCCTTCGGCCACGCGATGCGCCGTGGACGCATCGATAACCTTGGTGGTGTCGTTGGTGATCAGTGAGACGCTTTCCTTGGCGGCCGCGTCCGGCAGGCACAGGATCGCGACATCGGCGGCATTGAGGAATTCGGCGCGCGCCGCCGGTTCCTTGCGGCGCTCGGTCGGAATCGAAATGATCTCCAGGTCGCCGCGTTCGGCCAGCAGCGCCCTGATCTGCAGACCAGTGGTGCCGTGCTCGCCATCGATGAAGATTTTCGGTTTCATTGCCTGTCCAAATTCCCTGCTATTTCAAAGCTATATGCCGCTTGCGTTATTCACTGCAACATGATTGCCGTTGTTCATCTCGCCGAGCCGGGCCTTTCGCTCCGCCAGCAGCCCGAGATACTGCATGGCCACCATCGAACCGGCGATCGCCGTTATATCGGCATGGTCATAGGCCGGCGCAACCTCGACGACATCGGCGCCGACAATGTCGACCTGACCGAGCTGGCGCAGTGTCGACAGGATCTTCGCCGAAGACGGGCCGCCGGCGACCGGCGTACCGGTGCCCGGCGCGAAGGCCGGATCAAGGCAGTCGATGTCGAAGGTGAGGTAGGTCTTCTTGCCACCGGTGCGATCGACGATGGCATAGGCGATGTCGGACGCCCGCATCTCCTCGATTTCGTGGCCGTAGAGGATCTTGATGCCGAACGTATCCGGCGCATGGGTGCGGATGCCGATCTGGATCGAACGGTCGGGGTCGATAATGCCCTCGTTGACGGCGCGGCCGACGAACGAACCATGGTCGATGCGCTTGCCGTCGTCCGGCCAGGTGTCCTGATGGGCGTCGAACTGCACCAGCGCCAGCGGTCCATGGATGGCGGCATGCGCCTTGAGCAGCGGCCAGGTGACGAAATGGTCGCCGCCCAGCGACAGCAGGAAGGCGCCCGACTTCAGGATTTTTGCCGCCTCGCGTTCGATGGTCCCCGGTGTCTTCTGATGGTTGCCGCTGTCGAGCAGGCAATCGCCATAGTCGACCACCGCGAGATGTTCGAACAGATCGCGCGAAAACGGATATTGCGGGTCGTTGTCGAGGATGGTCGAAGCGCGGCGGATCGCCTGCGGCCCGAAGCGTGCGCCCGGCCGGTTGGTGACGGCTGCGTCGAAGGGAATGCCCCACACCACGGCGTCCGCGCCCTTCACGTCCTTCGTGTATTTGCGCCGCATGAACGACAGCGCGCCGGCATAGGTCGGCTCGAAGGACGCGCCCGTTTTGGAACGGGCGGTGAAGGCGTGGTCGATATTTTGGTTCGCCATTACGGATCCTCGTTTTTCATCGGGGTGCAACAACTACAGAACCGGCACGGAACATGCCAGTCACAGCTTGGCGAGACGAAATGGCGCTCCGCAGGTGCCATGGCAAAACAGGATTTGTATCATCATGACGCAGACCGCGTTTCTCAATCCGACCCGTGTCACGGCAACGATCCAAACCGGCACGAAAGCCGGCGAACGCTTCCTGGTTCTCGATTCCTGGCGCGGCATCTGCGCACTGCTGGTCGCGGTGTTTCATTTTCCGACCAGCTCGGCGATTTCGCAAAGCGCCTTCGTCGGCTCGTCCTATCTCTTCGTCGATTTCTTCTTCGTGCTGTCCGGCTTCGTCATCGCCAGCAGCTACGCCAGCCGGTTGGACGAGCCCGATGAGTTCACCCGCTTCGCGCTGGTCCGCTTCGGCCGCATCTACCCGCTGCATCTCGTCATGCTGCTCGCCTTCGCCGCTTTCGAGACTCTGCGGCTGGTTCTGCCGCAATTGCACGGCACCGGGGCCGCGCCTTTCACCGGCGGCTTCGACCTCAAGAGCTTTCTCGCCAATCTGTTCCTGCTGCAAGGCATGGGTTTTGCGGACCATTTGAGCTGGAATGCGCCAAGCTGGAGCATTTCGGCCGAGTTCTTCGCCTATATGCTGTTTGCCGGCGTCGTCTTTGCCGCGGGCCAACGGGCCTGGATCTGGTTCGTTGCCGCGGCCGTCACCGCGCCGCTGTTCCTGCTTGCGGTCTCGACCCGTCATATGGACGTGTCCTTCGATTTCGGCTTCATCCGCTGCCTGTACGGTTTTTCGCTTGGTGCGCTGCTGGCGTGGTTTCAGCATGATTCCATTGCAGCGGCACGACAGGCGCTGGCCAGGGACGGCGCGCGAATGGCCTGGACGCTGGCCGAGGTCGTGATGGTCGTGGTGATTGTCCTGTTCGTCTCGCTGGCCGGCGACAACGACGCGGGGATCGCGGCGCCCTTCGTGTTCGCACTGGCGCTCTACCTCTTTGCCCATGAAGGCGGCTGGATCAGCGCCATGCTGCGCACCCCTGCCATGCTGACGCTCGGGGCGCTCTCCTATTCCATCTATATGGTCCACATCTTCGTGCAGGCGCGCATGATCAACGTCGCGGGCTTAATCGAGCGCAAGCTTGGGCTCGGGCTCATCGGCGACATCTGGCTGCGGGGCGACGACGTGACAGGTTTCGGCACCAGCTCACCATGGGTAGGGCTCGCCGCGATCGTCGCCATGCTGATCGCCACCATCGCTGCCTCGTGGTTCACCTGGCGCTTTGTCGAAATGCCGGCCATGGCCTGGTTCCGCCGGCTCTCCAAGCGCATCTGATCGCTCATTTCGCGTGAGCCGGTAGCCGGCTTCGTTCACCGGCCTGTCACGGGCATCGCCTATCCGGGTTGCGATCCGGCAAGGAGCGATTCTCGATGCGGACGATCTGGTTTAGCCTTCTGCTTTCCGCCGCGATGGCGGGCTCCGTCGGCCAGGCGGTGGCTGGCGAGACGCGCGCCAGGCAGATTCTCGACCGGTTCGAACACGCCAACCAATGGCGCGACCATGTGATGGTGGCCGCGCATCGCGCCGGCAGCATGCAGGCCGGCAAGACGCTCTATCCCGAGAACTCGATCGCCGCCGTGGAAGGCTCGATCGCCATGGGCGCCGAAATCGTTGAAGTGGACATCCGGCGCTCGCAGGACGGAGAATTCGTCGTCATGCATGACAGCTGGCTCGACCGCACCACGACCTGCAAGGGCGAGGTCGTCAAGCACACACTGGCGGAGCTCAGGACATGCAGGCTGGTGATCGAAGGCACAGGTGCTGTGTCAGGTGAAACGGTTTCGACGCTGCGCGAGATGCTGATGGCGACCAGGGACAGGATCCTCATCAACCTTGACAACAAGCTCGATGTGGAAAGCCTTGCCGGCATGATCGCGATCGCCCGGGATCTCGGCATGGCCGAGCAGGTCATCGTCAAGGAGAACCTGTGGAATCCGGCCAGGCTTGCCACAGTCAAGGCCGCCATGGATGCGATCGGCGGCGGCTTCCAGTTCATGCCGATCATCGCGGACGACGCGGTGCATGACGCCGGTTTCGCCGAGGAGGTCGGCAAGGCATTTTCGCCCGGCGCCATCGAGCTGATCCACTGGCGGGCGGGCGCCGAGACCCTGACCGAGACCGGCGGTCCGCTGTTCAGCACCCGCATGCGGGCGGTGTCGGTGAGGGGCGGCTGGCACATCTGGGCCGACACCTATGCCATCGTCAACAAGCCGGGCGGTTTCCTGTCCGGCGGCCGTGGCGACGAACTGGCGGTGCAGGCCAGTCTGCCCGCCGAGACCTACGGCTTCTGGGCCGAGCGCGGCGCCACCATCATCCAGACCGACGAGCCGAAAGCGGCGATCGGCTGGCTGGCAGCCAACGGTTTTCGGGTCCCCTATGCCGGGTCGGGCGAGCGCATCGAACCCGCGGCCACCGCCAGCATCAATTGATTTTCACCGTATTGTGCCTTGCAGCTATTCGTCGCGGCCAGTCTATCCTGACGCAATGGTGTCAGGACGAAGACGTTATCCATGGGCATGCCGAATACGATGGTTCTCAAGCACTCTCCCAACTTTCTCTATATAGCGACCATAGCCGCGACCAGCCTTGGTTTCGTGGTGGTGCAGCTTGACGTCTCGATCGTCAATGTCGCCCTCAACAAGATCGGCTCCGCACTGTCGATGGGCATCGGCGGCCTGCAATGGGTCGTCGATGCCTACACCCTTTCTTTCGCATCGTTGCTGCTGGCCGGCGGCGCGCTCGGCGACAGAATTGGCGCACGCAGCGTTTTCGTTGGTGGCATGGTACTTTTCAGCATCGCCTCGCTGGTTTGCGGGCTGGCGCAGGGCGCTTGGCTGTTGATCGCGGCGCGGGCCGTGCAAGGCGCGGGCGCTGCTTTGCTGATGCCGTGCTCTCTGGCGCTTCTCAATCGCGCCTATGCGTCCGACAAGGCGCGGCGAGCCCGCGCTGTTGGCCTGTGGACGGCAGCCGGCGGCATCGCGCTGTCGGCCGGACCAGTGCTCGGCGGGGTCATGGTCGCATCGCTCGGCTGGGCGAGCATCTTCCTGGTCAACCTGCCCATCGGGGCGCTCGCCATCTGGATGGCCTACCGGTTTCTTCAGGAAACGCCGCTGAAGGACGAGAAGCCGCCCATCGATTGGGCCGGGCAGGGGCTTGTCGTGTTGACGCTGTTCGCGCTGACTGGCGCCTTCATAGCGGCCGGGTCAACGGGCTGGACCTCGCCGCTGGTCATCGGCGGACTGGCGGTCGCCATCGTGGCCGGATCGGTTTTCCTGCTGGTCGAGAGCAGGGCAAAGGCGCCGATGTTTCCTCTCGACCTTTTTGTTCGCCGCGTGCCGGCGGTGACGAGCCTGGTTGGGCTTGCGGTGAACCTGGCGCTCTACGGCACGATCTTCATGCTCAGCCTCTATTTCCAGCAGGAAAGACACTACTCGCCGCAACAGACGGGGCTCGCCTTCCTGCCGTTCATGGCGGCGGTCACCGTGTCGAACGTCGTCGCCGGCCGTATCGCTGGCAAGTATGGGGCGCGGTTGCCTATGGCAATTGGCTTGTCCATCGGCGCCGCCGGTTTCGGCTTTATGGCGCTGATCCAGGCCGACACGTCCTATATGTCTTTGCTCTGGCGCCTGCTGTTTCTGCCGATCGGCATCGGGCTCGCGGTCCCCGCCATGACCACGGCATTGCTGTCGTCGGTGCCAACGGCGGTATCAGGCACTGCCTCGGGCATGCTCAACACTGTGCGGCAATCAGGCGGCGCGATCGGCGTGGCGCTGTTTGGTTCGGCGCTGGCGCTGGGCACGATCGACGGTATGCGACTTGCCTTTCTGGCATCCGCGCTTGCCGTGGCCGGCGCGGCGATCTGCGCGTTCGTGTTCATCCGGGACCGATCATTCTGCCGGTGGATAGCCATGTCCAGTGAAAAGGCCGCCCGAAGGCGGCCTTTGCTGATGAAGCTGCGTTGCGGTTCCTATGCCGTCAGGCGGCCATCGCCATGCCCTCCAGTTCCCTGAGCGCGTCCTGCGGCAGCTCGAGCTCGCCTGCGGCGAGGTTCTCCCGCAGATGGGCGACCGACGAGGTGCCGGGGATCAAAAGAATGTTGGGTGCGCGGCGGAGCAGCCAAGCCAGCGCGACCTGCATCGGCGTGGCGCCGAGGCGCTGGGCGACCGCGGACAAGGTGGACGACTGCAGCGGGTTGAAGCCACCCAGCGGAAAGAACGGCACATAGGCGATGCCGTCTCGGGCGAGTTCGTCGATCAGGGCATCGTCGTCCCGATGCGCGAGATTGTACTGGTTCTGCACGCAGACGATCTCGGCGATCCCGCGTCCCTCCGCAATCTGCGCGGGGGTGACGTTGCTCAGCCCGATGTGGCGCACCAGGCCCTGCCGCTGCAACTCGGCCAGGACGGCAAGCGGCGCTTCGATCGACCCTTCAGCCGGACCATGCGTATCGAACATGATGCGAAGGTTGACCACGTCGATCGCATCGAGCCCGAGATTGCGCAGATTGTCGTGGACCGCGCGTGTCAGGTCTTCAGGCGAGAAGGCCGGCAGCCATGAGCCATCGGCGCCGCGCCGGGCGCCGATCTTGGTGACAATGACGAGATCGTCGGGGTAGGGTGCGAGCGCCTCGTGGATGAGTCGGTTGGTGACGTGCGGGCCGTAGAAGTCGCTGGTGTCGATATGGTTGACGCCGCGCGAAACCGCCTCGCGCAGCACCGCCAACGCGGCGTCGTGGTCCTTGGGCGGCCCGAACACACCGGGGCCTGCGAGTTGCATGGCGCCATAGCCGAGCCGCTTCACTGTGTGGCTGCCGAGGGTGAACGTGCCGGGCTGCTGGATATTGGACATGAGTGATCTCCTTTGAGGAGACAAAGATAGGCGCTGCCCAACTTCGCGATAACCAGGTACAATCCACACAGGTTGTACCAAATGGCGAACAATGATGGATCTCGGTGATCTCAACGCCTTCGTGGCGGTGGCGCGCGCCAAGGGCTTTCGCGACGGCGCGCGCGCCAGCGGCGGCAGTGCCTCGGGCTTGAGCGAAGCAGTGCGTCGCCTGGAGGCACAGCTCGGTGTCCGACTGTTCAACAGGACGACCCGCAGCGTCGTGCTGACCGAGGCCGGCAGCGGGTTGCTTGAGCGGCTGGGCCCGGCGCTGGGCGAAGTCGAGGCTGCCCTCGATGTGGTCAACGGCTTTCGCGAAAGGCCGGCCGGCTCGTTGCGCCTCAATGTACCGATCAGCGCGGCGCGGCTGGTACTGCCCAGCATCGTTCCCCGGTTCCTGCTCGCCTACCCCGGCATCCGGCTGGAGGTGGTCACCGAGGAGAGCTTCGTCGACGTGCTTGCGGCTGGCTGCGACGCCGGCATCCGCTACGACGAGCGCTTGGAACAGGACATGATTGCCGTGCCGATCGGACCACGCTTCCAGCGTTTCACCACCTCCGCTTCGCCGGCCTACCTTGATCGCCATGGTCGGCCTCGACACCCCAGCGACTTGCTTGGCCACGCCTGTTTGCGCGGCCGCTTCCCCAGCGGGGTGATGAATTCGTGGGAATTCGAGCGTGACGGCGAGGTGGTACGGGTCGATCCTACGGGGCCACTGATCGTCGGGATCGGCGGGGGAGTCGATCTCGCCATCGATGCGGCGATCGCCGGCGTGGGCATTCTATGGCTGTTCGAGGACTGGCTGCGCCCGCATTTCGAGAGCGGTGCGCTTGAACCCGTGCTGGAGCCCTGGTGGCAGCGCTTCCCGGGACCATTCCTCTACTACCCCGGACGGCGTCTGGTGCCGGCGCCGCTCAGGGCGTTCATCGACTTCGTCAAGCAATCGGCTGATCAGGTCTGATATTCCGGCAGAAAGCTGTTTAGCGACCAAAGAAAAGGCCGCCCGAAGGCGGCCTTTTCGATCTTGGCAAGTCCTCGGCGTAGCGCTTCGAGAACTGGCCCCAAGCACTTCTTAGCGCTTGGAAAACTGGAAGCTGCGGCGTGCCTTCGCCTTGCCGTACTTTTTGCGCTCGACGACGCGGCTGTCGCGGGTCAGGAAGCCGCCCTTCTTGAGCACGGCGCGCAGCGTCGGCTCGTAATAGGTCAGCGCCTTGGAGATGCCGTGACGCACGGCGCCCGCCTGGCCGGAGAGGCCGCCGCCGACAACGGTGGCGACGATGTCGTACTGGCCGGCGCGGTTGGAGGCGATGATCGGCTGATTGAGGATCATCTGCAGGACCGGACGCGCGAAATAGGTCGCGAATTCCTTGTCGTTGACGATGATCTTGCCAGAACCAGGCTTAACCCAGACGCGGGCGATGGCGTTCTTGCGCTTGCCGGTGGCATAGGCGCGGCCCGACTTGTCGAGCTTCTGGACATGGACGGGAGCTGCCGGCTGGGTATTGGTGTTGCCGGTGGCAGTTCCGAGTTCTGCGAGCGAGGAAAGCTCAGCCATCTTATGCAACCTTCTTGTTCTTGGCGTTCAGCGCACCGACGTCGAGGATGACTGGCTGCTGGGCGACATGCGGATGCTCGGTGCCCGCGTAGACGCGGAGGTTCTTCATCTGGCGACGGCCGAGCGGGCCGCGCGGGATCATGCGTTCGACGGCCTTCTCGACGACACGCTCGGGGAAACGGCCCTCGAGCAGCTGGCGCGCGGTGCGCTCCTTGATGCCGCCGGGGTGTCCGGTGTGCCAGTAATAGACCTTGTCGGTGAATTTCTTGCCGGTGAACACCACCTTGTCGGCATTGATGACGATGACGTTGTCGCCGTCGTCGACATGCGGGGTGAAGGTGGGCTTGTGCTTGCCGCGAAGATGATTGGCGATGACAGTGGCGAGACGACCAACGACGAGACCCTCGGCGTCGATCAGCACCCACTTCTTCACCACATCCGCAGGCTTCTGCGAAAAGGTTGTCATGGACTCTGCTTTCGGTTCGGACCTTCCGGAGAAGGCGTTTCTTGTTGCTTGGATTGGCGACAAGCTTGCCCGCCGCCAATAACAAAACGGCGGCCTTTGCGGGCCGCTGCTTCGTGAGGACTTATAGGCGAGGGCGGGGGGTGCGTCAAGGCGTCGTGAAAGTGCTATGGTGCGTAAAATACAGCAAAACCAATGGTTTGATGAAAAGGTATTATTTTACCACATCCACTTGATGCCGCGTCAGGCCGGCTTGGTGTGTATCGAGATCAGATAACCTCCTTTGGCGAGCGCGTTGCGTATGTCCGGAAGCGTGACGATCGGTTCGTGACTGGACGGCGCGGGAACAGGCATATCTTCCGCCCACAATTGCAAAGCTTCCACCGCATTCGGCACGATGTCTTCAGCCTCGTCCGCAGCAGAAAAGCAGCCAGGAATGTCGGGAAATCGGATGCCGAACGCGCTGTCGGGATCTTTATCGACCAATGCGAAATAGTTCTTCATTGCGGTCTCCGGGACGCTTCGGGTCGTCAGTGTTAGGAAAACACTCGCTTCGGCGGGATCGAATAGGTGCCGGTGGCGTGCGCCACCGTCTGTCCCTCCGGTCCGGCGACGATATCGATGTCGAACACCATCAGGTTCTTGCCGAGCTTCAGGATGCGGCAGTGGCCGTCGATTGGTCCCGCCTCGGCCTTGCGGACGAAATTGATGTTGAGGTTGGTGGTCACCGAAAGCGCATCCGGCCCGGCATGCGAGAGCACGCAGACATAGCCGCCTATGTCGGCCAGTGTGAACAGCGACGGGCCTGACACGGTGCCGCCGGGGCGCAAATGCCGCTCATCGGCGTTTAGCCGTACAGTGCAGCCGCCGGGAAACACGTCGATCGCCTGATAGACGGTGAACTGGTCGTTGAGCTGCGGGTAGACGGTTGCCATCAGCGCATTGACTTGCGCCGCGGTCAGCACCGGTTTGAGATTGCTTTGGGCAGGCATGTCGGTCCTTGCTGGGGCGGCGGCATCGCGCAGGCAGGTTTGCAGAACTGCCTGGGCCAATAGTTGCGCTTGAGAAAACACGTCTCGTGGCTTTTCTTCAATCGGCAGCGTGCTAGTTCTTTTGTTCCATGGCTCGCCATTCCGCTGCGGCGGGCCGACAAAGAGGTTTATGAAACGTGGCCGAAATCGTCGCCATCAAGCCGGCTGTTGCCGAAGGTCCGGTTGTCGCCAGGCTGGACAAGGGCGTCCTGCGCCTGACACTGGCCAATCCGCCCGCCAATGCCCTGTCGCTTTCGGTGATGGCGGCACTGACCGCGGAACTCGACCGCGCCAAGGTCGACAAATCCGTGCGCGTCATCGTCCTGGCTGCGGCCGGAAAAGTGTTCTGCGCCGGCCACGACCTCAAGGAGATGACTGCGCGCCGCGCTGACGCGGATAAGGGCAAGGCATTCTTCGAGACAACGTTTTCCGCTTGCGCAGCACTCATGCAGGTCATCGTGCGCCACCCGAAGCCGGTCATCGCCGAGGTCGATGGTTTGGCCACCGCCGCCGGGCTGCAACTGGTCGCCAGCTGCGACCTCGCCATTGCCTCGCATGAGGCGACCTTTTGCACGCCGGGCGTCAACATCGGCCTGTTCTGCTCGACGCCGATGGTAGCGTTGTCGCGCAACGTCTCGCGCAAGCACGCGATGGAGATGCTGTTGACCGGCGAGACAATCGATGCGGCAACGGCCAAGGAATTCGGCCTGGTCAATCGGGTGGTGCCGCGCGAATACCTGAATCAGATCGTCACCAAATACGCGCAAACCATTGCTTCAAAATCATCTTTGGTCGTCAAGACCGGCAAGGAAGCCTTCTACGCGCAGGCCGAAATGGGGCTGGCTGACGCCTATGCCCATACTGGCCGCGTCATGGTCGAGAACATGCTGGCGCGCGATGCGGAGGAAGGCATCGGCGCCTTCATCGGCAAACGCAAACCGGAATGGACGGAGGAATAGACGTGGAGCCGCGCATCTCCATCATCACCATCGCCACCGAGGATCTTGATCGCGCCGTGCGCTTCTACGAGGGAATGGGCCTCACGCGCCATGCCGCGATCACCGACGGAGTCGCCTTCTTCCAGATGGGCAGCGTCATTCTGGGCCTGTTTCCGCGCCACAGCGCCGAAGAGGATTCGGGCATTGCCTTCGCCGAGGCGCCGTCGGCAGTCTACCTCGCCTACAACACCCGTTCGGACGCTGAAGTCGATGAAGTGCTTGCGATGGCCGAGAAGGCCGGTGGTCGTATCGTCAAGCCGGCCGGCCGCGCCTTCTGGGGCGGCTGGTATGGTTACTTCGCCGATGCGGACGGACATGTCTGGGAAGTGGCGCACAATCCGGCCTTTCCCATCGCGGAAGACGGATCGATTTCGCTGCCGGGCTGATGGCCTATCGCAAGCAACTGACGCGGCTGAAGGCGCCCTATCTCAAGCGCATCCTGCTTGAGCCGACACGGGTCGCGGACTGGGAAAAATATCCCTGGAACCTGTCGCTCTTCCGCGGCCAAGAGTTCGAACTCGAATTCACCACGCCGATCACCATCATCGTCGGCGAGAACGGTACCGGCAAATCGACGTTGCTGGAGGCGATCGGCGCTCTGGCCGGTTATGACGAGGCCGGCGGCGGCAAGGGCTACATGCCCATCGACCATTCTCGTGCCATCGACAAGAGCGGCGCGGCACTGGCCGACACATTGCGCGGCCACTGGCTGCCGAAGGTCACCGCCGGCTGGTTCTTTCGCGCCGAGTCCTTTTACTCCGTCGCTCGCTATCTCGATCAGGCGGCGCTGGAGTCCGGTGGGGCTCCACCGGATTTCCTGTCCTGGTCGCATGGCGAGGGTTTCATCCGCTTCTTCGAGGAGCGCTGCAGCCGGCAAGGCATCTACATCCTCGACGAACCCGAAAGCGCCTTGTCACCGACGCGCCAGATCGAACTGCTCAAGATGTTGCGGCGGATGGACCGGTCCGGCACGGCGCAAGTGATCATGGCGACACATTCGCCACTGCTGATGGCCTGTCCCGGCGCGCGGTTGTTTCGCATCGGCCGGTTCGGGCTCCAACCGACCGATTTCAGCGATACCGATCATTTCCGCATGATGCGTAATTTCTGCAACGATCCGGATGGTTTTCTCGCCGAGGCGTTGTATGAGGACGATGCATGAATCACGACACCTACGACAATGCCTATATCACCGGCATCCTCAATTCGGTGAAGACCATCGCCATGGTCGGCGCATCGGCCAACGATGTGCGGCCGAGCTATTTCGTGCTGAAATATCTGCTGGGCAAGGGATTTTTTGTGTTTCCGATCAACCCCGGCCAGGCCGGCAAGGAAATCCTCGGCCGGATGACCTATGCAAGGCTTGCCGACATTCCGGAGCCGATCGACATGGTCGACGTCTTTCGCGGGGCGGCAGCAGTCCCCGGCATCGTCGACGACGTGTTGCGGCTCGACCCGCTGCCGAAAGTCATCTGGATGCAGCTTGGCGTACGCCATGACGAGGCGGCTGCGCGCGCCGAAGCCATCGGCATCAAGGTGGTGATGAACCGCTGTCCGAAGATCGAATATGGCAAGCTGTCGGGCGAGATCGGCTGGACCGGAGTCAATTCCGGTGTGCTGTCGTCGAAAAAGCCGCTGATGCGGCCGGGATTCCAGAGCTTCGGCGTTCGCCAAAAATAGGCGAAATATTATTCTGGGAAGAGATGGATTTTCTGGCGCGTTCATCGCGGATCGTCCGCCGAAAGGAATTTTCTTCTTTGCATTCGCGCCCGGGCTTCGCCAAGAATGCCCGGCGATTTCAAAAGTTCGAGAGGGAGGTTTTCGATGACCCGCACGCCTGGTTTCAACACTCTGGCCGTCCATGCCGGCGCCAAGCCGGATCCGGCCACCGGCGCGCGTGCCACGCCGATCTACCAGACGACCTCCTTTGTTTTCGACGATGCCGACCATGCCGCCTCGCTGTTCGGGCTGAAGGCCTTCGGCAACATCTATACCCGCATCATGAATCCGACGCAGGCAGTGCTGGAGGAGCGCATCGCCGCACTCGAAGGCGGCACGGCGGCTCTGGCCGTCGCCTCCGGCCATGCCGCACAGGTGTTGGTATTCCACAATCTGATGCAGCCAGGCGATAATTTCGTCGCTGCGACAAGGCTTTACGGCGGCTCGATCAACCAGTTTGGCCATGCCTTCAAGAATTTCGGCTGGGAGGTGCGCTGGGCTGACACCAACGATATCTCGACCTTCGAAAGCCAGATCGACGACAGGACAAAGGCGATCTTCATCGAGAGCCTGGCAAATCCCGGCGGCGTCTTCGTCGACATCGAGAAGATCGGTGACATCGCCCGCAAACACGGTCTGCCGCTGATCGTCGACAACACGCTGGCCTCGCCCTATCTGGTGCGGCCGATCGAGCATGGCGCCGACATCGTCGTGCATTCGCTGACCAAGTTCATCGGCGGCCATGGCAATTCGATCGGCGGCGCCATTGTCGACGGCGGCACCTTCGACTGGTCGAAGTCGGGCAAGTACCCGATGCTGTCGGAGCCGCGCCCCGAATATGGCGGCATTGTCCTGCACGAAACCTTCGGCAATTTCGCCTTCGCCATTGCCGCGCGTGTGCTCGGCCTGCGCGACATCGGCCCGGCGATTTCGCCGTTCAATGCGTTCCTGATCCTGACCGGTCTCGAAACCTTGCCACTGCGTATGCAGCGCCACTGCGACAATGCGGTGACCGTCGCTGGCTGGCTCTCCAATCATCCGAAGGTTGCCTGGGTGTCCTATCCAGGCCTGCCCAGCGACAATAACAATGCGCTGCAGAAGAAATACTCGCCGCTTGGCGCGGGTGCGGTGTTCACCTTCGGTCTGAAGGGCGGCTATGCGGCCGGCATCAAGTTCGTCGAGGCGCTGGAATTGTTCTCCCACCTTGCCAATGTCGGCGACACCAAGTCACTGGTCATCCACCCGGCGTCGACCACGCACCGTCAGCTTTCCGACGAGCAGAAGGTCACAGCCGGGGCGGGACCTGACACGGTCAGGCTTTCCGTCGGCATCGAAGATGTCAACGACATCGTCGCCGATCTGGAACAGGCCCTCGCCAAGGTCTGATCCCTGGCAAGCAAGGAGCGTCCATGACCGCGCCGAATTTTCTCTTCGTCGGTATCGATGGTGTCGAACCGGAACTTGGTGCGCCGGCGCCGGATCGGCTGATTGCAGGCGATCCGAAGTTCCGTACCTGGAATGTCGAGGAACGCGACGGCGGGCTCTATGCCGGCATCTGGGAAGCCACGCCGGGCAAATGGCGCATCGAATATGACGAGTGGGAGTTTTGCCACATCCTGTCAGGTGTCTCGGTGATCACAGACGAGGGCGGCGAGGCCCGCACCGTCAGGACCGGCGACAGCTTTGTGCTCAGGCCCGGCTTCAGGGGCAGTTGGGAAGTGCTTGAAACGACTCGCAAGGAATATGTGATCAAGCTCTGAAAGCCAGATCTCACAGAAGCTGATCGATGTGGGCATCGGAAAACCCGTAGCCGCGCATCATCTCCCGATGCCAGGCGCTTCCTAGCAAATCATTGAGGCATGCATCGACGCGCTGGCGCAGGGCCGTTTTGCCCTTGGCGAGAGCGAAAGCCGGCGGCCGGCTGTTTTTCGGCTGTCGGAACATCGACGACTGCAAGAAGCGCATCGGGTCGCCGGCTCAGATAGCCGCGATGGGCCAGGGCGACACTCGCATAGGCATGAACCACGCCGGCAGCGACGGCCTCCGCCGCCTCCGCTTGCGTGGCGAGTATCCTTATCCGCTCGGGCGGAACGCCATTTTGCAAGGCTGTCTGATGTTGAACCTGGCCTGATATGACGCCGATCAAGGCTGCCTGGTCGCCGGCGATGGAACGATAGCCCCGGATTTCGCGCGGATTGCCTTTGGCAACCAGCAACCCGTCCTGCAGCACCCAGATCGGCCGCGTGAAGTCGACAAGCTTCTTGCGTTCGTCCGAAATGAACAGACCGGTGGTCATATCCCACCGGCCTTCGACCAATCCGGGAAGCAATTTGGCGAATTCGGTCTCGATGGGCGAAAACGCTTCCAGCCCCAGCGCCTGGTAGACCTTTTGCGCGAGTGTGGCGTCGCAACCTGAGAGATTTCCGGATGCGTCGGTAAAACAGAAGGGCGGCTCCTGCAAAAAAGCGAATGTCATCGTTTCGGTCATGCCGTCCCAGCCCTGCAATAGGCCATCGTTGAATTCTGTCCGCGCCTATCTGGCCGGAAACAGGCCGAGGCACGCTTCAGAAACCTTGTCGTGAGCCGTCAGCAGTTCGGCATCCTGGGCATCGATATCGGCATCGGAAATCTCGTTGCGATAATACTGCGCCAGAAGATCCAGCCCTGTCTGCGTGACGCCATGGGTCGGCATTTCACGGGCAAGGCAGCCACAAAGCCCGAGCGCGCGGTCCGGCGAGCCGATCTTGCGGTTGGTCAGGATGAAATCCTGGCCGGGGCAGGCTTCGACAAAGCCAGCGAAATCGAGCTTCTCTTGTGGCTGGTCGCCATGGTTGAAGTAGGCCGGTTGCCACTGGCTCTTGCCGCTGGCGACATCGCAGCCGGTCGCCACGTCCTGCGCGTTCTTGATCACGGCCTGCCAGGCTTTCTCCTTGTCGCCTGTGGGATAGTCGAAGTTCTCGCCCAAATAGGCGGCATACTGGTCGAGGTCTGCCTGCGTGAAGCCGATCGCCTGAAAGCGGTTGAACTGGCACTGGCATTCGCTGGCCACCCGTTCGGCCTCGCCCTCTTCTGGCTGTTCGTTCGACTTGCTTTTCTGACAGGCAGCGATGAAGGAACCACCGTCGAGCGACGTAGCGGGGAAGGTCGACACTTCAGCATAGCGGTCGCCCGTCCAGCCAAACAGCTTCTGGTCGAGTTGCAGGTCGATGAAGTCGTTCCGTTTGAAAGCGGCGAGCCTGATCCTGTCTGGAGGCGTGAGCCTTGCACCTGGAATATCGCCGAGAACCTCGCGGTAGCTGTCGCCTTCCAGCACGAAAAGGAAAAGCCCGCACGTCACCCCGTCGCAGGCCGGATCTGTGACATAGACGTAGATTTCGGAGAATCCGTCGAGGTTGAAATCGACCTCATACGCCCAGAACCTGTCTGCGGGCACAGGCGCGCCAGTCTGGCGTTCGAGCAGACCGCCTGCCAGCGCGCGGGCCACGGCATCGCTGTTTTCCTGCTGGATGTTTTGTTGCTGAGCGAACGCGCCGGCGGTGCTACCGCATGCCAGTGCCAGGGCGAACGCCGCCGCCCGCATCGAAAACCATCTCATGTCGCAGCCCCAGGCTCGCCCTTTCAAAAACTGACGGCGAGCGTTTCCAGCCCATGGAAATGATAAGTGTCGCGGAAGCGCGGCTGTTCGGCAAGATGCAGTCGCGGCTGCCGCATGAACAGGGTCTTCAGCGACACCTGCAATTCGAGCCGGGCGAGCGGCGCACCGATGCAGAAATGGATACCGGCGCCGAACGACACGTTCTTTTGGTCCGTTCGGTCAGGCCTGAACGCGGAGGGCTCGGCAAAGGCAAGCGGGTCATGATTGGCCATGCCGAGCAGCAATGCGATCTTTTCGCCGGGTTTCAGGACAATCCCGGGTCCAACCTCGATCTCGTCATAGGCATAGCGTAGGAACATATGCAGTGGGGCATCGAAACGCAGGCACTCCTCGACTGTTGCCGCGGTCGCTTCCGGCGATGTGAAGAAGCGGTTGGGGTCACCGCCTTGCGCGAGAATCGAGCGCACGGCATTGCCGGTCTGGTGGACGGTCGCTTCATGGCCGGCGTTAAGCAGCAGGATGGCGGAGGACACCAGTTCGTCCTCCGAGAGTTTTTGGCCATCCTCCTGTGCCGAGATCAGCAGCGACAACAGATCCTCGCCGGGATTTTTGCGCCGTACAGTGACATAGCTGCGCAGGAAATCGGAAAAATCGCGGGCGGCGCGATTGGCCGTCTCCTCCGTCTCGCGCGTGCGGCCATGCATGTACATGGCAACCATCTGATGCGACCAGTCGAGCAATTGCGGCCCCATCTCGACCGGCACGCCCAGCATCTCGGCAATGATGGTGATCGGCAAGGAAGCCGCGAAAGCCGGCAGCAGATCGACCTGGCCCTTTTCGAAACGATCGATCAATTCGTTGGCGAGCGCCTCGACACGCGGCCGCAGCCGCTCGACCTGGCGCGAGACAAAAGCGCGGTTGACCAGTGTTCGGAGTCTGGTGTGCACCGGCGGCTCGAGCTCCAGCATCGAATGGCCTCGATACCGTCGAAGGCGCTGAGATGCGTGCGGTCCTGACCGATGCCGCGGCTGTCGGGGATTCCGGCCGGGTTCTGGCGGCCGAAGCGGCGGTCGCGCAACAGCCTGTTGACGTCGTCGAAGCCGCCAAAGCACCAGAAGCCGAACTCTTCCCAGAAGAAGGCGTTCGATATGCCGTGCATGAAGGCATAGGCCTCATAGGGGTTCTGGAAAAAAGCCGGCTCATGTGGGTCCAGTCGCACATGGCGGCGGACTGGATCAAACACCAGGTAAGGTGGCGGGATCAAATTGGTCATCCTGGATCATTAGCGCGGCTTGCCAGAGAGGCGCCAGACCGTATGTTGGCGCCCGATTGCCCAATGAGTTGAGCCAGCCGACGCGGCTGCGGAAAGACGGTTTTGATGAATGTGATCGTGGTCGGTGCGGGCATTGCGGGGCTTTCGACGGCGTGGTCGCTGGTCAAGGCCGGGCACCTTGTCTCGATCGTCGAGCAAGGTCCGATCCCCAATCCGCTTGCTGCCTCGGGCGATCATCACCGTGTCATCCGCCGCGCCTACCGGGCTGGAACTGGCTATGGCCGGCTGATCACCGAAGCCTATGAGGCATGGGACGAGATGTGGGCCGATCTTGGCGAAAGCCATCTCGATGCGCGCGGGTTCCTCTGCATTTCACGTGAGCCGGGAGACGAGGCCGAGGAATACCGCCAAGGCTTGGAGGAAGGGAACTATCCGTTTGACCTGCTGGAGCCGGATGCTGCCGTCGAGCGCTGGCCTTTCCTGGAGACTGGTTCGTTCCGCTATGCCTATTTTTCGACGGAGGGCGGCGCGCTGCATTGCCGCAAGATTGCGGCGGGGCTGGCAAAATGGCTGCGCGCCAACGGCGCCAATGTCTACGAAAACAGCAGGGTGATCGAGGTCGACGCCGAGGCCGGGCGCATCGTGCTTGAGAGCGGTGAGACGATGCAGGCCGACCGCATCGTCGTCACTGCCGGCGCCTGGGTGCTGAAGTTGTTTCCGGAACTGGGCGGCGAATTGAAGACTTTTCGCACGGCGCTCGCCTATGTCGAACCGCCGGCCGACCTGAAAGCGGCATGGCAGACCGCACCGGTGATCCTTGATATCGGCGGCACGGTCGACGGCTATGTGATCCCGCCCTCCGGCGGCGCCGGCATGAAATTCGGCTCAGGGTTGCACAGGGTGCCGACCAGCGACGCCGACTGGAACCGCCAGCCGGTGCCAGGTGAGGGCGAGGCGATCCGCGACCTGTTCTCACCGCCGATCGCCCGCATCGCCGAATATGAGGTGACCGAGGTCGTCACCTGCGCCTACACCTTCACCGACGACGAGAAGTTCTTCGTGCATGAGAAGGGCAAGTGCCTGATCGTCTCGGCCTGTTCCGGCCATGGCTACAAGTTCGGCGCGGCGGTGGGGCGGCGCGTCGCAGCTTGCATCGGCAACAGCGATGTCGGCGGCCTCAACAAGTGGCTGCGGGCCGAGGTGGTCTGAGAGCGGCTCTAATACCGGCAGTGCCTCGGAATATGCACGCGCCGCCAGTCGGTTGAGCCTTCCCGGACCAGCACCCGGCGCGCCACCGTCTGGTAGGAGGCGGGAACGTCGATGATGTGCCGTTGCTCGGGCTGCACGACAAGCTCTTCGGCGATGCTCTCATACTCGGCCGGATGCACCACGCGCCGCCGGCGTTCCTGTTGCACCACCATTGTTTCGGCCACGCGTTCATAACGCGCTCGGTGCCTGATCTTGCACAGCACCCTGCGGCCATGGATGATGCGCCATTCCCAGGAATAGCCGCCGTCATCGACCCTCACCGTGCGATAGATGGTGCGGGTGATGGCAGGCACGATCTCGTAGCTGACGCGCGCCGGCGCGATCTGCACCACCCGCTCGCGCGTTCCATAGATGGCTGCAATGGTGTGCACCTGCTGGCCGGCCGGACTGACGAGCACGTTTTCGTAGACGGTTTCGTAAGTGGCGGGAGTGTTGACCGGTTCGTAGCATTCGACGGCGCGGCCGCCCGCAGCCGTTTCGGACACCGTGCCCAGAACAGTCAGCGCGGCGATGGCGAAGGAAGACGTTTTCCTGAACATCGTAACTCCCCCTGTTTTGGACTTCAAACGCAAGCTCAACGGTGAATTGTAGGGGAAGCCGGGCCGGCGAAAAGCGGATTCGCCGGATTTCGTTAAGCGACGCGGTTAAGAAACTCCTACACAGCAACGACCGCTCGACGGGGTGGCAGCGACGATGATAAGGCATCGGACAGATACTTGCGCCGCAACCTTGATTTGACTTAACCGGATGGCTAGGCCGGTCGGCCTTGCGCAAGGGTGAGCCGGCATCCTATTTACAAGAACAACGATCCAGAACCGATTCTGCCCGACTTGCTAACATCGCCCGGCGCCGGAATCCCACCTTCAGTAAGGGATAGTCCATGAAGAACCCCGTCGAAACCTACATGAACCTCGTTCCGATGGTGGTCGAACAGACCAATCGCGGCGAGCGGGCCTACGACATTTTCTCGCGATTGCTGAAAGAGCGCATCATTTTCATCACCGGTCCGGTCGAGGACGGCATGGCGACGCTGGTCTGCGCGCAGCTCCTGTTCCTCGAGGCGGAGAATCCGAAGAAGGAAATCAACCTCTACATCAATTCTCCGGGTGGCGTGGTCACCTCCGGCATGGCGATTTACGACACCATGCAGTTCATCAAGCCGGCGGTATCGACGCTGTGCATCGGCCAGGCGGCCTCGATGGGCTCGCTGTTGCTTTGCGCCGGCCACAAGGACATGCGCTTTGCCACGCCGAATGCCCGCATCATGGTTCACCAGCCTTCCGGCGGCTTCCAGGGCCAGGCTTCCGACATCGAGCGCCATGCCCAGGACATCATCAAGCTGAAGCGCCGTCTCAACGAGGTCTACGTCAAGCACACCGGCAAAACCTACGAGGAAATCGAGAAAACGCTCGACCGCGACCACTTCATGACCTCCGACGAAGCCAGGGATTTCGGTCTCATCGACAAGGTCATTTCGTCGCGCGAGCCGGTCGAAGGTGTTGCCGCATAAGCGCCAAGTGGCAGTTGGATGGCGGTATCCCGGATCGCGGAAGGGCGTATCCAGCGCTTTTGGCGCGGCTTGCGGCATTTCGGCCACAATTGGCTGTTCCCTCGACGGCTACGATTGCCTACGTTAAGGCTATGTTGAGTTTCGACGGCTTAGCGTTGGGTGGGGTTGTTGCGAATCATTGCGACGTTTTCTGATTTGTGTTTCGTACGGAATGCGTTGTGTGAGCTGGGACACTGGCGGCGGCGAATTCCCGCGATATATTGAATATGCGCCCTTTCAGCCAGACCATCGGCGGGCGGCTATGAAAGGACATGAAAATGAGCAAGGTCGGCAACAATAGCGGTGATTCCAAGAACACGCTTTATTGCTCGTTTTGCGGCAAAAGCCAGCACGAAGTGCGCAAGCTGATCGCCGGTCCGACGGTCTTCATCTGCGACGAATGCGTCGAGCTGTGTATGGACATCATCCGCGAGGAGAACAAGACCTCGATGGTGAAGTCTCGCGAAGGCGTGCCGACACCGCAGGAGATCCTCAAGGTTCTCGACGACTATGTCATCGGCCAGCCCTACGCCAAGCGCGTGCTGTCGGTGGCCGTCCACAACCACTACAAGCGCCTCGCGCATGCCGGCAAGAACAACGACGTCGAGCTGGCCAAGTCCAACATTTTGCTGATCGGCCCGACGGGTTGCGGCAAGACGCTGCTGGCGCAGACGCTGGCCCGCATCATCGACGTGCCGTTCACCATGGCGGACGCCACGACGCTGACCGAAGCCGGTTATGTCGGCGAGGACGTCGAAAACATCATCCTGAAGCTGCTTCAGTCGGCCGACTACAATGTCGAGCGCGCCCAGCGCGGCATCGTCTACATCGATGAGATCGACAAGATTTCGCGCAAGTCGGACAACCCCTCGATCACCCGCGACGTGTCGGGCGAGGGCGTGCAGCAGGCTTTGCTGAAGATCATGGAAGGCACGGTTGCCTCCGTGCCGCCGCAGGGCGGCAGGAAGCATCCGCAGCAGGAGTTCCTGCAGGTCGACACCGCCAACATCCTGTTTATCTGCGGCGGCGCTTTCGCCGGGCTGGACAAGATCATCTCGGATCGCGGCAGAAAGACCTCGATCGGCTTCGGCGCCATCGTCGCTTCGCCCGAGGATCGCCGCACCGGCGATGTTTTCCGCCTGGTCGAGCCCGAAGATCTGTTGAAATTCGGTCTCATTCCCGAATTTGTCGGCCGTCTGCCGGTCCTGGCGACGCTGGAGGACCTCGACGAGCCGGCGCTGATCCAGATCCTGACCGAGCCGAAGAACGCGCTGGTCAAGCAGTATCAGCGGCTGTTCGAGATGGAAAACGTCGACCTGACCTTCCACGAGAATGCGCTGTCGGCGATTGCCAAGCGCGCCATCGAGCGCAAGACCGGCGCTCGCGGCCTGCGTTCGATCATGGAAGCGATCCTGCTCGACACGATGTTCGAGCTTCCGGCGCTGGAAGGCGTGCGCGAAGTGGTTATTTCAGAAGAGGTGGTTACCGGCAGCGCCCGGCCGCTCTACATCTACTCCGAGCAGAAGGAAAAGAAGGGCAACGTCAGCGCCTGACGTGAGCCGGCAGTGGATTTTTTGAAACGGCGCCGCAGGGCGCCGTTTTGCTGTTGCACCCCATCTTTGCTGTTGCGGATGGACCGCGTCGAGAGAAATGGATTGGATGAACGGATCGTGATGACCCTTGATCTTTGGCCCTCGTGCATCCAACTAACAAAAGAAGGCCGAGGGGCCGAATTCTGTGCTGTAAAACTCCCGTCACAAACGGTGGTAGGCGGAACGGCCCTTGGTCGTTAATATAAGATTCGCGGTTGGCCTATTGGTGGCCGCGACATGAAAGGTTGGACAATGGCCAAAGTATCCAAGGCTCCCAGCGACGGCGTTTTCGCAGTCCTCCCGCTGCGCGACATCGTGGTGTTCCCGCACATGATCGTTCCGCTCTTCGTCGGGCGTGAGAAATCGATCAAGGCGCTGGAAGAGGTGATGGGTCAGGAAAAGCAGATCCTGCTTGCCACCCAGATGAATGCCGCCGATGACGATCCCGAGCCCGGTGCCATCTTTGACATCGGCACACTCGCCAACGTGCTGCAATTGCTGAAACTGCCGGACGGCACCGTCAAGGTGCTGGTCGAAGGTGCCACGCGCGCGAAAATCGTCTCGTTCACCGACCGTCCCGACTTCCACGAGGCCCACGCCGCGGCGCTGGTCGAGCCGGAGGAAGAAGAGGTCGAGGTCGAGGCGCTGGCGCGTTCCGTCGTCACCGACTTCGAGAACTACGTCAAGCTGAACAAGAAGATCTCGCCCGAAGTGGTGGGTGCCGCCAGCCAGATCGACGACTATTCCAAGCTCGCCGATACGGTCGCGTCGCACCTTGCCATCAAGATCCCCGAGAAGCAGGAAATGCTGGCCACGCTCTCGGTCAAGGAGCGGCTGGAAAAGGCGATGGGCTTCATGGAAGCCGAAATCTCCGTCCTGCAGGTGGAGAAGCGCATCCGCTCGCGCGTCAAGCGCCAGATGGAGAAGACGCAGCGCGAATACTACCTCAACGAGCAGATGAAGGCGATCCAGAAGGAGCTCGGCGAGGGCGAGGACGGCCGCGACGAGGCCGCCGAGATCGAGGCGCGCATCAAGAAGACAAAGCTCTCCAAGGAGGCCCGCGAAAAGGCGGAAGCCGAACTGAAGAAGCTGCGGACGATGTCGCCGATGTCGGCTGAATCGACCGTCGTGCGCAACTATCTCGACTGGATCCTGTCGATACCGTGGGGCAAGAACTCCAAGGTCAAGCAGGACCTGTCCTTCGCGCAGAACGTGCTCGACACCGACCATTTCGGCCTCGACAAGGTCAAGGACCGCATCGTCGAGTATCTCGCCGTGCAGAGCCGCCAGAAGAAGCTGAAGGGGCCGATCCTGTGCCTCGTCGGTCCTCCCGGCGTCGGCAAGACCTCGCTCGGCAAGTCGATCGCCAAGGCAACCGGCCGTGAGTTCATCCGCATGGCGCTGGGCGGCGTGCGCGACGAGGCCGAGATCCGTGGCCACCGGCGCACCTATATCGGCTCGATGCCCGGCAAGGTCATCCAGTCGATGAAGAAGGCGAAGAAGTCCAATCCGCTCTTCCTGCTCGATGAAATCGACAAGATGGGCCAGGATTTCCGCGGCGATCCGTCGTCGGCGCTGCTCGAGGTGCTCGATCCCGAGCAGAACTCGACGTTCATGGACCACTATCTCGAGGTCGAATACGACCTGTCGAGCGTGATGTTCGTGACGACGGCGAACACGTTGAACATCCCTGCGCCCTTGATGGACCGCATGGAGATCATCCGTATCGCCGGCTATACCGAGGACGAGAAGATCGAGATCGCCAAGCGTCACCTGATGCCTAAGGTGACCCGCGACCACGCGCTTCAGCCGAAGGAATTCTCCGTCGGCGAGGACGCCATCCGCGGCATCATCCAGACCTATACTCGTGAAGCGGGCGTCAGAAGCCTGGAGCGCGAGCTGATGAAGCTCGGCCGCAAGGCGGTGACAGAGATCCTGAAGACCAAGAAGAAGACGGTCAACATCACGGCGGAAAATCTCGCCGATTACCTTGGTGTTCCGCGCTTCCGCTTCGGTCAGGTCGAGGCTGACGATCAGGTCGGCGTCGTTACCGGTCTCGCCTGGACGGAAGTCGGCGGCGAGCTGCTGACGGTCGAAGGCGTGATGATGCCCGGCAAGGGCCGCATGACGGTGACCGGCAATCTGCGCGACGTGATGAAGGAATCGATCTCGGCGGCGGCGTCCTATGTCCGCTCGCGGGCCGTCGATTTCGGCATCGAGCCGCCGCTGTTCGACAAGCGCGACATCCACGTCCACGTACCCGAGGGCGCAACGCCCAAGGACGGACCGTCGGCTGGCGTGGCGATGGCCACGGCGATCGTCTCCATCCTGACCGGCATTCCGGTCAAGGCGGATGTGGCGATGACCGGCGAGATCACGCTGCGCGGCAGGGTGCTGCCGATCGGCGGCCTCAAGGAAAAGCTGCTTGCCGCACTTCGCGGCGGCATCAAGAAGGTGCTGATCCCGGAAGATAACGCCAAGGATCTGGCGGAGATTCCGGACAATGTGAAGAACGGCATGGAGATCATTCCGGTCTCACGGGTCGGCGAGGTGCTGCGCCACGCGCTGGTGCGTATGCCGGACCCGATCGAGTGGGTCGAGCCGGTCAATCCGCCGGCCTCGGCTGACAACGGGGATGATGCCGGAAAGACGCTTGCGCATTAGAGCGCCGCGCGTCCTCTTGGACGCGCAAAGGACGCTCTAACGCTTGGAGTCGATGCATGATCCTTTACGAAAACCGAAACCGGTTTTCGGGGTCATGCATCAGATTTTGCTGATGTTGCAGCGCACAAAGAGAGAGCCGGGCCTTGAGCCCGGCTTTTTCATGTGAAAAACCCAGCATTTCCGGGCTTTTTCTGCTTTTTTTCCTGCTTTTCGACTTGGTTGCCGGAACGCTTCTTTCTAAAGTCCGTTTCCTGCCGGATGAGTCGTGTGGTTCCGGTTTTCTCATGGAAGGGAAGTTTTATGAACAAGAACGAACTGGTGTCCGCTGTCGCCGATTCCGCAAGCATGTCGAAGGGCGACGCGCAGTCGGCGGTCGATGCGGTGTTTTCCGTGATCACTGGCGAACTGAAGAAGGGCGGCGATGTCCGGCTTGTCGGCTTCGGAAATTTCACCGTGTCAAAGCGCGCTGCGTCGACCGGCCGCAACCCGCAGACCGGCGCCGAAGTGAAGATTCCGGCGCGCACCGTGCCGAAGTTCTCGGCCGGCAAGGGCCTCAAGGACGCGGTCAACTAAGACCTTTTTCTTTTCAGAGATCAGAAAAGCCGGGCTTGCCCGGCTTTTCTTTTTTGTGTCACGCCAATGCTGCTGCGCTTTCGAAAGGAGGCAGCGGCCTTTATGCCGTCGGTGCGTCGGCGTGCATCAACCCTTCCTTCCTAAGATCGGCCCACAGCGCGGGTGGCAGCTTTGCATCGAGCAGCGAGCGGTTGCTTTCGACTTCGCTCGCGCGCTGGCCGCCGGGGATCACCGAGACGACCGAAGGGTGCAGCAGCGGAAACTGCAGCGCTGCCTCGATCAGGCGCACGCTATGGCGCTTGCAGACGGCCTCGATGGCGGCAACACGATTGAGGATATCCTGCGGCGCCTCGGAGTAGTTGTAGTAGGCGCCAGGCTTGGGCCCAGTTGCCAGGATGCCTGAATTGTATGGTCCGCCAAGAACGATGCCGATGCCGCGCGCCTGGCAGAGCGGCAGGAAGGTTTCCAGTGCCTCCTGCTCCAGCAGCGTATAACGCCCCGCAAGCAGGAAGAGGTCGAAGTCGCCGCGCTCGACCAGCGTCTGGCAAACCTGCCATTCGTTGATGCCGCCGCCGAAGGCCTTGATCACGCCCTGGTCGCGCAGCGAAAGCAGCCCATAATAGCCGGAGGCCATGAACTCCTCGATGCGCTGGTCCGAGGCTTCCTTGCTGCCATGCGTGAAGATGTCGACGTCATGCACGAAGAGGATGTCGATGCGGTCGACGCCGAGCCGTTCCAGCGACGCTTCGAAGGAGCGCATGACGCCGTCATAGCTGTAGTCATAGACTTCGCGGCGCGACGGCGTGTCGAAGAATTTGCCGATGCCGGTGCGCTGTTCGGGCGGGCAGGCGCGCATGATGCGCCCGACTTTGCTCGACAGCACATAGTCGTCGCGGCTTTTCGAGCGCAGGAATGGATTGAGCCGCGTTTCCGACAGGCCGAGCCCGTAGAGCGGCGCGGTGTCGTAGTAACGGCAGCCGACCTGCCAAGCGGCCTCCAGCGTGGCGTTGGCGTCCTCATCGGAGACGGCGCGGTAGAGGTTTCCGAGTGGCGCCGTGCCGAAGCCGAGTTCCGTGAACGCGATGCCGCCATTGCCGATGCGGTCGAAATGCCGTGTCTTCATATGCTGCCGAATTCCTAGGTTGATTTGTCTGACATGACACTTATCACACCCGTGGCACAGCAAAAGCATCGAGGGCCGTTGGACACGGATTTTCGCAGTGATAGCATGAACAAAAACAAGCTGTTCGGGGAAAACGTGACTGGAAAATCAAGACCGTTTTCTGGTTCGGAGGCGGAACCATCATGACGAATGTCGACAAGAATCTGTTCGCGATTGCGCTCAATGAGCTTGGCAGCGTGCTGGCGCGAATGGACGACGGCCGCATCGACGCCGCCTGCGCCACTCTGGCCGGCGCCAGGCAAATCGTCACCTATGGCTGCGGCCGCGAGGCGCTGCAGGTCAAAGGCTTTGCCATGCGGCTCTACCATCTCGGCCGGCCGGTGTCGGTGGTCGGCGACATGACCACGCCACCGCTGGGTCCAGGCGATGTCCTCCTCGTCAGCTCCGGTCCGGGCGAGACCTCAACCGTGCTCACCTTGATGCAAGTCGCCCGCGAAACGGGTGCGACCACTCTGCTGCTCACCGCCGAGGCCGGCAGCAGTGCTGCGAAACTTGCCGACTTCACCTTGCTGATCCCGGCGCAGACCATGGCCAGCGACCAGGGACCGGAAAAGACCTCCGTCCTGCCGATGGGCTCGGTGTTCGAAGGCGCACTGTTCCTGCTGTTCGAGGTGATGGTGCTGAAGCTCAAAGCCATCACCGGGGCAACGCCAGAAGCGATGCGTGCCCGCCACACCAACATGGAATAGACCATGCGCTACGAGCTGATGCTGCCGCACCAGATCCGCAAGGCGATCGCCGAGAACTGGCCGGTCGCACTGCCGCTGGGCGTGCTCGAATACCATGGCGAGCATATGGCTGTCGGCATGGACACGCTGGCGGTCGTCAAGGTGCTGTACCTGTTCGAAAAGGAGGCCGACATCGTCATCCTGCCGCCCTTTTACTACGGCGCGGCGAGCTATGCGGTGGCGCCGCCGGAGGGCAGCGGTTCGGTGCAGGTCGGCGGCAATGCGCTGGCGCCGTTCGCGGAGGAGCTGTGCTACAGCTTGCTGCGCATCGGCTTTCGCAACATCCATGCCATCGTCCACCACCAGACCGAGAATTTTGCCGCCGGCATGCCGACCGATCTCGCCTTCAAGGCCGCCGGCCGGCAAGCGATCTTCCGGTTTCTCGAGAAGGAGCGCGGCGAGGGCTGGTGGGGGGCCCAGGCTATGGCCGGCTACTATTCCGGCCACGCCTCGGGTGAGAACTTCTTCAACTGGGTGCAGGTGCATCCGCTGATGCCGGCAGCGATGAACGGAAAGTATCCGTTCGACCATGCCGGCATTGGTGAGACCTCGCTGATGCTGGCGCTGTGCCCTGAAGCGGTGGACGCCAGCCATTTCGCCGACAACACCGGGTGGTACACGGCAACTGCACCCGACGCCTCGGCGGAGATGGGGCAGGAGGCCGTCGCCATGATCCTCGATCACCTGCGCACGACGCTTTTGCGCTAGACCTGTCTAGACCCGGACGATCTGGCTCTTAGCCTTTCGGCCTGATAGTCGGCCCTGGTCTTGTCGGGATCGACCTTGGTCGCAGCAGCCCAGAGGAACGTGCCGCCGCCGCAGATCGCCAGTATGACGTAGATTACGATGCCAAGCGCCATGAGGTTCGTGTTGAGGCCCAGGAACAGCATGATCAGGCCACCGGTGACCATCGCCACCACAAAGCCGGCGATCACAGCCCGGCCTTCCCAACTGATCGGCATCACGCCTTTGCTGTAGCCGTTGCCCCGCCGATTGCGCGCGAACCAGTATTTGTTGGCCATCGCCTACTTCACGGCTCCCGCCGTCATACCCATGATCAGGTAGCGTTCCAGCGCGATGCCGATGACGGCAAGCGGTGCTATGGCTGCTGTGGCGAGCGCCGCCATCGACCACCAGTTGATGCCTTGTGAGCCTGTCTGGCTCGCCACCATGACAGGGATGGTCTTGGCATCGGTCGAGGTCAGAAGGGCTGCAAAGAAATACTCGTTCCAGCACAGCACCATCGCCAGGATGAAGGCGGCGACCATGCCCGGCAGCGCGATCGGCAGGACGATGCGGAAGAAGGCGCCCCAGATCGACAGGCCATCGACGAGCGCTGCCTCCTCGAGCTCGACCGGGATCGAATTGAACTGGTCGCGCATGATCCAGATGACGATCGGCAGCACCATCAGCGTGTAGAGCAGGATCAGCCCGATGCGCGTGTCGAGCAGGCCGACTTCGCGGTACAGCACCAGGAACGGCAGTGCGAGCACGACCGGCGGCAGGATCAGCTGCGACAGGAAGAAGAAGGAGATGTCCTCGTTCTTGAACCAGGCGAAATGGTAGCGGTAGCGGGTCAGGCCGTAGGCGGCGAGGCTGCCGATGACGATGGCGAGGCTCGATGCACCGACAGAGGTGATGACCGAATTCATGAAGCGCTTGAGGAACTCGTCGCGCACCGTCGAGGTCCGGAAGATCGAGTCCGGCGACAGGCCGAGCGAACGCCAGCCTTTCCAATCCGGTCGGAAGTCGACGAACGGGATGAGATGGCCTTGGGTGACGTCGACCGCGGTCTTGAACGAGGTGGTTATCGTCCAGTAAATCGGGAACAGGCAGATGAAGGCCCAGAAGGCCAGCGCTCCATAGATGAAGACGCGGTTGGCGACAAAGCTCGCCGGCGAGCGGATCTCGGAAGCGGTATAATCGGTGGTCTGGACGCTCATGTTCCCCGCGGGCCCTAATTGACGTTGCGCACGAAGCGGTTGGCGAATTTCAACAGCCACGTCACGAACACGACGATGATCACGAGATAGGCCATCGCCAGCATGGTGCCGTAGCCGACATTCGAGCGGTCGCGGTACTCGCGGTAGATGAAGCTGGACACGGAATCGGTCGCACCGCCCGGGCCACCCGAGGTGACGGTGATGATGATGTCGGCAAGCTTCAGCTTGAAGATGATGCGCAGGATGACCGCCGTCACCGACACCGGCAGCATCAGCGGGAAGGTGACCTGCCAGAAGGTCTGCCAGGCGGTGGCGCCATCGACACGCGCGGCCTCGAGCACCTCGCGCGACATGGCCTGCAGGCCGGCAAGGAGCATGATCATCATGAACGGAATGAAGGTCCAGGCATCGAGCACCATGATCGAGATGCGGGCGGTGATCGGGTCCGAGAAGAAGGCCGGGTTTTCCCAGCCGAGTTGGCGCGCCAGCGTTGCCGCCGGCCCAAAGCGGTATTCCATCAGCGACTTGCCGATCATCCACGACACTGCGACCGGCGACAGCATCAACGGCATCAGGAAGACGACGCGGAAGAATTTGCGTGCCCGGATCTGCGCGTTGAGCAACAATGCTAACCCGAAGGCGATGGCATATTCGACCAGCACGGCGAGCACGTAGAGCACCATGTTGAACAGCGCGTTGCGGTAGTAGGGGTCGGCCAGCATCTGCCAGAAATTGTCGAGCCCGTTGAATCTCCGGCCGGTGACGGAACTGAGGTTCCAGTCGGTCAGCGCGATGTAGAAGCCGAACAGCGTCGGAAAGATCACCATGGCGATGGTGAACAGCAGCGCCGGCAGCAGGAACAGCGCGCGCTGGCCGTCTTCGCCGCGCGTCAGCACCTGGCCGATGCCGATTGCCACGCCCCAAAGCATGTAGGCATAGACGATCGGCCGCCAGGTCTCGAAGCCAATGGCGTCGACTTCAGTCTTGTACAGGATCTGGACTGCGATGATTGCCAGGAGACCGAGCGTCGCAACGGCCATTATTGCCCGGCCGAGCCGCTTGCGGCCTGGCGCTATCAGGTCGGGTGGAACGGCGTTTGCCGGCCATGCATTGGTGGGCAAGGTCTGGTCAGCCACGCGTCTCGTCCATTCATAAGAAGGCCCTACGACCGGCCTGGCCGGTCAGGTCCGGCGGCTTTGCACCGCCGGACCCTTGTTCACTATACGATCAGCCTACACGCCAAGCGAGGCCTTGTAGAGCTTGATCTGGTTCTCGCGGCCGAGCTGATCGGTCAGCTTCTCCCAGGCGGCGGCGATGGCGTCGGCGCCTTCCTGCGCCTTCATCTTGCCGGCGAAGGTGTTGGCCAAAATGTCCTCGGCGGCGCTGTAATACTGGAAGATGCCGGGGATGCGCGGCTCGATCGCCGCGTTCGGATGATTGTAGCTGTCAGCCTCCGACTTGAGATACGAGGTAATGAACGCCTCGTCATAGCCGGCCGCCACCCATTCCGGAATGTTGAAATGGCTGTTGCGGTAGGGCTGGAAGCCCGACGGATACGCTGCGCACCAGAGCGACAGGTCCTTGCCGCCGAGATGGGCTGCCGCCGACCAGGCCGCCTTCTTCTTCTTTTCGTCACTATCGACGCGGGCCATGACATAAACGCCCCAGCCGAGATAGGCGCAGTTCGGCGAAAAGTTCGGGCCGCTCGCGAGCGTGTCCCACTTGCCGGTCTTGGAATTGTAGACATCGTCGGAACCAGGCAGGATCGAGAAGCCGGTGACGTCACCGACGACCGAGGAGTCGCTGGTCTTCGCATTCGAGCCAGCGTCTCCCCACCAAGCCAGCATCGAACCTGTGCCGCCCAGGAATTGCGAGAAGCAGGTCTGGTTCGGGTCGGCATTGATCTGATCCGGCGGCTCGGACGGCAGCGCATCGATCACGTCCTGGATCGCCCGCACCCAGGCCGGATTGTTGATGCGCGGCTTCATCGTGTCGGCGTCGAACAGCCAGGCCTTGTCGTCGGGATGCTTGGCATAGGCGGTGGCGCGGCTGCCAAGGAAGTAGAAACCGAAGCCACCCCAGGCCTTGGGTGCGTCGAGGTAACCGTAGACGTCCTGGCCGTTGAACTTCTTGCCCTTGAGGAACTTGGTCACGGCCTGCACCTGCTGCCAGGTGGTCGGTACGCCCCACGGCGTTGCGTTGCCGGCGGCTTTCCACTCATCGGCGAGACCCTTGTCGGCGAAGACATCGGTGCGATAGTTGAAATTGTGCGCGTCGCCGTCGACGGTCACACGGTACTGCTTGCCATCCCAGGTGCCGACCGGCGGCTGCAGATAGGCCACGACATCCTTCATGTCGATCTGTTCTTTGACCCAATCGGGCATCTCGGAGGCCAACCCCTTGCCGCAGACATCGCCTTCGAACGGCGCCCCCATCTCGATGACGTCGAAGTCGACGGTGCCGGTGGCGATCGACTGCTGCAGGCGCGCGCCGTAGTCGGCCTGCGCCAGATCGATCCAGGTGAACTTGGCGCCCGTATAGTCTTCCCACGCCTTCAGGAAGCCGCGGTACAGCACATTGTGCAGGTTCTGGTTGTTGAGGCCCATGAAGGTGAGCTCGACACCGGCGAACTCGCCCGGCTTGACACTGGCCTTGGTGGCGCCAAGGCACATCTCGCCGACCTTCTGGAAGTCGGCGTCGGTCGGTTGACCCTTGCCGACGCCCGGGATCTGCAGGATCTGCGCGCGCAGATCATCGGCGGCGGATGCCGGGCGCGTCAATGCGCCAAGACCGGCGCCGGATGCCGCCGAGAGCGCGGCCATGCTGGCCGCTCCCTTCAGTATATCGCGGCGGGTGGCACCCGCGCGCATGAGTTGGTTGAAAAGGCTGACTCTCATCTCGTTCCTCCCAGAAGATCAATGGTGACAGTTTCGGATAGTGGAGCGCTAACGGTGTTCCCCAACGACGCGACTCCCGGAAATAGCAGGCCTAAGTTCCCTCTCGCGCAAGCGCTTCGATTAGGGCCAAGACCCTGACGCCTGCCACTATTCTCACAACCAAGTGCCGTGTCAACGAGATTGGGTTTTTATCTATAAGAGACTGACTTGCCCTCGCCGTTTGCGTTGGTTAGCTTCACGGCGACGATAGGGGGAGTGATGGCTCAAGTCGCGATCAGCAATGTGGCCAAGGCGTTCGGAACCGTCAAGGTCCTGCACGATGTCAGCGTCGATATCGCCGACGGGCAGTTCGTGGTGCTGGTCGGCCCTTCGGGTTGCGGCAAGTCCACGCTGCTCAGGATGGTGGCGGGGCTGGAAACCGTTTCCGGCGGCACGATCGCCATCGGCGACCGCGTCGTCAACCATTTGCCGCCGGCCAAGCGCGACATCGCCATGGTGTTCCAGAACTACGCGCTCTATCCGCACAAGACGGTGGAGCAGAACATGGCCTTTGCGCTCAAGCTGCGGAAGACCGATCCGGCGGTCGTCGCAGAGCGGGTCAAGCGCGCCGCCGATATTCTCGACCTCGCCCCCTATCTCAAACGCTATCCGCGCCAGCTCTCGGGTGGCCAGCGCCAGCGTGTCGCCATGGGCCGCGCCATCGTGCGCAATCCGCAGGTGTTCCTGTTCGATGAACCGCTCTCCAACCTCGACGCGAAGCTGCGCGTGCAGATGCGCACCGAGATCAAGGAACTGCACCAGCGGCTGAAGACCACCACCATCTACGTCACCCACGACCAGATCGAGGCCATGACCATGGCCGACAAGATCGTCGTCATGCGCGATGGCCGCATCGAGCAGGTCGGCGCGCCGCTCGAACTGTTCGACCGGCCGGCCAACCTGTTCGTTGCCGGCTTCATCGGCTCGCCGTCAATGAACCTGCTCAAAGGTGTCGTTCGCAAGGGCGACAAGCCGGTTGTCGAGATTGCCGGAACGCCGTTCCCGATTGCTGCCAACAGCAAGGTGGAGGACGGGCGCAACGTCGTTTATGGCGTGCGGCCCGAGCATCTCGAAATCCACCCCGACGGCGTGCCGGCGAAGATTTCTGTGGTCGAGCCGACCGGTTCCGAAACGCTGGTCTTCCTGCGCTTCGGCGAAGGCGAGATGGTGGCGCTGTTTCGCGAGCGCCACGACTTCAAGCCGGGCGACACGCTGCACCTGAAACCCAGGCTTGACCAGGTCCACCTCTTCGACGCAGAGACCGGCAACCGGCTCTGATTTTCGCCCAAGCAAACTTTTCCGGGAGGAATACATGCTCAAAGGGATCAACCCGTTGCTCAATGCCGATGTGCTTCAGGCACTGCGGGCGATGGGCCACGGCGACGACCTGATCATCGCCGACACCAATTTCCCCGCCGATTCGGTGGCGCGCCAGACCGTGCTCGGCAAGCTGCTGCACATCGATGCGCCGGCGGCGGACGTGGTCAAGGCGGTGCTGTCGCTCTATCCGCTGGACAGCTTCGTCGACGACGCAGCCGCCCGCATGGAGATCGTCGGCAATCCAGATGAAATCCCGCCTGTGCAGAAGGAAGTCCAAAAGCAGATCGACGCGGCCGAGGGTAAGGCCTGGCCGATGATCTCGGTCGAGCGCTATGCCTTCTACGAACGCGCCAAGAAGGCCTATTGCGTCATCCAGACAGGCGAGCGCCGCTTCTATGGCTGCTTTGCCTTCCGCAAGGGCGTCGTTCCGCCGGACGCGGAGTAGGGAAATGGCAGCCGGCAAGCCTGTCGTCATCCTCGGGGTGTTTGTCGCCGACACTGCCTATCGCGCCGCCCGCCAGCCGCGCATGGGCGAGACCATCCTTGGCACATCCTTCACGCTTGGCCCGGGCGGCAAGGGCTCGAACCAGGCGGTCGCGGCAGGCCGGCTTGGCGCCGACATCACCTTCCTGACCCGCCTTGGCGTCGATCCCTTCGCCGATATGGCGAGGCAGACCTGGTCGAAAGCCGGCGTGAAGAGCGCCGTCATCGACACGCCGGAAAGCTACACCGGTGCGGCCTATATCTTTATCGAGGAGACGACCGGGAATAACGCCATCATCGTCAGTCCCGGTGCCGCCATGCTGATTTCGCCTGCCGACATCGACGCCCACGCCGGCCTGATCGGCTCGGCCGGTGTCTTCGTCACCCAGCTGGAACAGCCGATCGACGCAGCGCTGCGGGCGCTGGAGATTGCGCGCGGGGCAGGGGTCACCACCATCCTCAACCCGGCGCCGGCGGCAAAGCTTCCGGATCGCATCTACACGCTTTGCGACTATGTCACGCCCAACGAGACCGAGGCCGAGGAACTGACCGGCATCAAGGTTTCCTCGATCGACGATGCGCGCCGAGCCGCCGATAGCCTCCTTGGAAAAGGCGTCGGCGCTGTCATCGTGACGCTTGGCGAAAAGGGCGCGCTGCTGCACACGGCCAGCCGTTCTGACCATGTTCCCGTGGTCAATGCCGGCCCGGTGGTCGAGACGACAGGGGCGGGCGACGCCTTCAATGGCGGGTTGGCTGCAGCACTTGCGAGAGGCGTGGAACCGCTGCAGGCCATGCGCTTCGCCTGCGCCGTTGCCGGCATTTCAGTGACCCGGCCGGGCACCGCGCCGTCGATGCCGACGCTGCAAGAGGTCGAGGCGCTGCTCGCCAAGGCTTGATGCCGTGGCTGCAGGACCAGACCTTTCGGTGGCTCTCGTCCGAGGGGTTCTTGTCTTCTGGCCGGATCCGGAAGCAAAGGCTCCTAGCTTGATCCATCAGAAATCAAACTCGGATCTGAAGGCAACCGATCTGAGTTAACGCATTCAAGGAGATATTTTTGACATCAACGTCGACATTTCTCCGAACCAAAGGCCATGACCTCTGGGAGAAATGGCGCGAGTGACGGGGCTCGAACCCGCGACCTCCGGCGTGACAGGCCGGCACTCTAACCAACTGAGCTACACCCGCGCATAGACGAGCACGTGTCAGCCGTGTTCGTCGTTGGGGCGGTGGATAAGGGGTTCGCCACCGGGTGTCAAGCGGACCACGACAGCATAACAGCAAACAGGAGAAGGTTTTTTGACAGACCGAACTTTGTTGCCAAAACCGGCTGGCGCAGAGCGTGTTGGCTGTTCATTTGGCCTTGCGAAGCCTGTCCTGACCGCTTAAAGGTCCGGCCCGGAGCGGGCGATTAGCTCAGTTGGTAGAGCGCTTCGTTTACACCGAAGATGTCGGCGGTTCGAGCCCGTCATCGCCCACCATCCGACCGTCAGCCAGCCGTGGAAATGATTGGCACACCCGTGGCGCCTGTTGGCCTGCGCCTTTACTTGACCCCGATGCCGGCGGTCAGGCCGCCATCGATCTTGTAGTCGGCGCCGGTGCAGAAGCCCGCTTTGGACGAGCAAAGAAACGCGATGAGTTCAGCCACTTCTTCCGGCTCGCCGATGCGGCCAAGCGGGTGCGCTTCGCCGAAGCGTTTGTAGGCGGCTTCGATATCGGCGTCGGTGCCGCTGTCGCCGCGCGCCGCCTTTTCCAGGATTGGCGTGCGGATCGATCCCGGGCTCACCGAATTCACGCGGATTCCGTGGCGGGCGTAGTCGAGCGCCAGCGAGCGCGTCAACGTATGGATCGCTCCCTTTGTCGTTGCATAGGCGGCGACGTTCTGCTGGCAAGCGTGGCCCTGTACCGAAGCCAGGTTGACGATAGCGCCGCCGCCCCGTTTGATCATTTCGGGAATGCCGAAATGAGCGGTCAGATAGATAGAGCCGACATTCACGGACATCGCCCGGTTCCAGGTTTCGAAATCCGTGCTGGTTGCCGTGCCGTAGGGATGCACGGCAGCCGAGTTGACGATGACGTCCAGCCCGCCGAACCGCTCGACCCCGGCAGCGATCGCCTCCGCAACCTGATCCGGCACGGAAACGTCCGCTGTCACCACCAGCGCCCTTGCGCCCGAGCGATCGAGTTCTGCTTGCATCGCCGCGTTTGCGTTGGCGTCGATACCGCAGGCGATGATCGCAGCACCGCCCGCCGCCAGGCGTCTGGCGCTTGCCAGGCCGATCCCGGTCGTTCCCGTCACCAGGGCAATCTTGCCGTCGAAATCCTTCATTGCTCAAACTCCGCCATTCGCCGCCGGGATTGTCGAAGATTTGACTCCGACTATGGTCCAACAATACGGTTTTGGCTTCGCTGCGGAAGGGACCATTATGGAACAATGTTGGCGCTGGTACGGACCTGACGATCCGGTCACGCTGGACCATGTCAGACAGGCCGCGGCGACGGGCATCGTATCGGCCCTGCACAACATCTACGATGGCCGCGCCTGGCCTTTGGCCGACATCCTTGAACGCAAGCGCATCATCGAGGCCGCGGGGCTGACTTGGTCGGTGGTGGAGAGCATCCCCGTCCACAATTCGATCAAGATCGGCTCGACGGAGCGGCAGCGCTACGCAGGCTTCTACAGGGACACCATTCGCGCCCTGGCCAAGGCTGGCATTTCGACCATCTGCTACAATTTCATGCCGGTGGTCGACTGGACCCGCACCGATCTCGCCTTCCGGCTGCCGACGACCGGCTATGCCTTGCGCTTCGATGCGATCGACTTCGCTGCCTATGACTTGTTCGTGCTGAAACGCCGGGATGCCGAGGCAAGCTACAGCCCGGCGCGAGTCGCGGAAGCAGAAGCGCGACTGAAGGCCTTGAGCGACGAGCAGATCGACAAGATCGAGCGCAACCTCATTGCCGGCCTGCCGGCCACCGAACGCAAGTACAACCGCGACACGATGCGCGAGGCGCTTGCTGACTACGACACAATCGGCCCGGTGGAACTGCGCGCGAACCTGGCATGGTTTCTGAAGGAAATCATTCCGGTTGCCGAGGAGGTGGGCGCGCGCATGTGCATCCACCCCGATGATCCGCCTTTCTCGCTGTTCGGGCTGCCGCGAGTCGTCTCCACCGCCGAAGACGCACGCTTCATCCTGGAGACGGTCGACAGTCCGGCGAACGGCCTGACATTCTGCACCGGTTCCTACGGCGTGCGCGCCGACAACGACCTTGTCGCGATGATCGAGGAATTCGCGCCAAAAATCCATTTCGCGCATCTGCGCAATGTGACGCGCGAAGACGACGGCTCGTTCTTCGAGGCCGAACATCTGGAAGGCTCCACCGACATGGCGTCGGTGATCCTGGCGCTGATGAAGGAAGAGGGGCGACGCCGCCGGGAGGGTCGGCCAGACTGGCGCATCCCGATGCGTCCGGACCATGGCCATCTGCTGGCCGACGACATCGGCAAGACCAGGATCAACCCCGGCTATTCGCTGATCGGCCGCCTCAAGGGCCTGGCCGAACTGCGCGGCATCATGCGGGCGGTGGACCGCTTCGGGCTGGCTTGAAGCTTGAAGAACGTGGTGATCGCCAGGATCGCGATCATCAGCGGGACGATCGCAAGCGCGATTGTCTGGTACCGCAGCGTCAATTGGCGGTTCACTGGACCTCAGGGCCGCAGGCCATGGGCACATGCATCGGAAGGTGGGTTGAGGGCGCGATTAAAATGAGCAGAGATCGCACCATCTCCCGGATATGACGGCTATTGCCGGATATAGCAGCGCTTGCGAGCACCAGGTGCGGGGTCGTCGCCAAACGTGTCGTTGCTGCATTGGACGCCGCCCCTGAACACGTCTTGCGTGAACCGGCCGCGCGCTCCGTACCGGACCACCTTGCGGCCATAGAAATCGCAGAAATCGTTTTCGTTGGCGCAGGCAACCCATCCGCCGCGGCCTCCGCCCCCATCGTCGCCATAGTCGCCGTCGCCATAGTCGCTGCCGCCGCGCGCCACGATATAGCACGACTTTTTACGGCCGGGGGCGGGATCGCCAAAGACGCGATTTGAACAGGACACGGAACGGCGCTCGAAGAAGCGCGACGTGGTCCGACCCTGCGAGCCATAGACGACTTCCGCGGGGTAGCGCAGGCGGCATGTGCCACCTTCATCGGCGCACCGCTGCAGCCGCTGGGCCGAAGCCGTTGCGGGGAAGAGAGCGGAGGCGGCCGAGACCAAGCCGCCCAGGCAAATGGATGTGAACGCCATCCGGATCAAGCCATTGGAGGTTTTTGACACGATTTGTCTCCCGTTTGATTCAGGCAAAATCTTACAGCATCCCAGTTAAATGCGCGATGAATGCCATGGTTGCAGGTCTTGAAGCGAATCATGGCAAGCGCTGCATGATCTTTGGGAAATCAGACAGGCGCAACCTGCGCTGGAAAGGCAGAAATCGGGTTGATTCAGTATTTTATGACACGGCGTTCAACGAGGACGACGATTGCGAACAGCGCGATCGACAGCGATGACGACAGCACGATCGCCGCGTAAAGCCGGTCCGACTGATAGTTGAAGCTCGCCTGGATGATGAGTGCGCCGAGACCCTTGTCCGAGCCGATCCATTCGCCGACGATGGCGCCGATCACCGCCGTCGCCGATGCGATCCTGAGGGAGGAGAACAGCATTGGCAAGGCGCGCGGCAGGCGCAGGCTCCAGAAGATCTCCCAGCGCGTCGCCGACAGCACCCGGAACAGCTCGTGCTCGTTGTCGCTGGCCGAATCCAGCCCGCGGATCATGTTCACCAGCGTCGGGAAGAAGCAGATCACCGCCGCGATGACGATCTTGGGCGTCATGCCAAGCCCGAAAATCAGGATGATGATCGGCGACAGCGCCAGGATCGGGATCGTGTTGAAAAACAGCACGATCGGAAAATAGGCAGCCTGAAGAATGCGGCTGTGCACGAACAGCACCGCCAGCAGCACGCCGGCGAGATTGCCGATGACGAAACCGGCCAGCGCCTCGATCAGCGTCGGCCAGAGGTTGCCGAGAAACAGCGGAAGGCTCTTCTGGAAGACGCCGAATATCGCCGTCGGCGTCGGCACGATATAGGCGGGGACGCCGAGAAGGGGCAGCAAATATTGCCAGGTGAGAAGGATCGACGCCGCGCCGAAAATGGGCAGGGCGACGGCAAGCTGCGGAGTCAGTGGCGCAGGCCTCACGACGCATGCTCCAGCGCGGTTCGCAGTTCGGCCATGGCGGCGACGATCGCCGGGGATTCGCGCGAGCAGCGGTTGCCGTCCTGCTTGAGCGGCCGCATGTCCATATCCTTCACCACCCGCCCCGGGTTGGCGGCGAGAACGATAACCCTTTCGCCGAGATAGGCGGCTTCGGCGATCGAATGGGTGACGAAGAGGATCGTGGTGCCGGTGCGCCGCCACAGATTGAGAAGCTCGTCGTTGAGGCGATCGCGGGTGATCTCGTCGAGGGCCCCGAACGGTTCATCCATGAGCAGCAGCTTCGGTTGTCCGAGCAACGCCCGGGCGATCGCAACGCGCTGCCGCTGGCCGCCCGACAATTGGTGTGGTAGGCGTTCGCCGAACCCGGCAAGCCCCATCAGGTCAAGCAGCTCGTCGCTGCGGTCTTCTATGCTGCGGGTCAGGCTGCCTTGCCCGACGCCAAGCGGCAGGCGGACATTGTCGCGGACAGTGCGCCACGGCAGCAGCGTCGAGTCCTGGAAGACAAAACCGACATCGCGGCGCGAGCGCACCGCGTGCGGCGTATCGCCAAGCACATTGATGGTGCCGCCGAGCGGGTCGAGCAGGTCGGCAATCACCCTGAGCAAGGTCGACTTGCCGCAGCCGGAAGGTCCGAGGATCGACAGGAAGGATCTGGCCTCGACGTTGAGATCGAGACCGGAGAGTACCTTCACCGCCGCCTGGCGGCCGCCATAGCCGACATCCAGTCCGCGGGTTTCGATCGCGTTCGCCATCAGGCGGCGGGTGCGTCGAGCTTCGGCCGATCGGCGGCCGAGAGTTCGAGGATCTTGGTGGTGTAGACATCAGCCGCCGCCGGCCGGCCGTTGGGGTATTGCCCGACCTTGTCTAGCAGCGCCAATTGTTCCTCGATCGAGGCGGGGTCGAACGTCCCCCAGCCGTCCTTGGCGGTCGCCGCGTCGAAGGAGAGCTTCAACACCAGATTGACGGTCTTTTCTTCCCAGCCGAGGTCCATTTCCGGATAGGCGGCGACCATCTTCTTCACCGCTTCCTGCGGATTGGCGTGCACCCAGCCCCAGCCCTTGGCGACGGCGCCGATGAACTTCGCCAGTGTGTCCGGATCCTTTTCGATCGCGGCGTCGGTGGCGAAATAGACATCCGCGTAGGAATTCAAGCCGAGATCGCGCACCAGAAGGTCGATGCGGTCATCGCCGACGACGCTGAGCGCCTGCGTGTTGGTGATCCAGCCACCGATGGCGTCGACGTCGCCGCGCACCAGCGGCGCCTTGTCGAAGCCGACATTGACGACGGTGACCTCGGACGGGTCGATGCCGTTCTTGGCCAGGATCTCGTCGATGACGAAGCGCGCCGTCGGCTGGATGCCGATCTTCTTGCCCTTGAGGTCGGCGACGCCGCGGATCGGCTTGGCCGGCTTGGAGGTGAAGGCATAGGGGCCGGTGCGGAAGCCGCAGGCGATGATCTTGACCGGAACGCCGCTGGCGCGTGCCGCAAAAAGCTGCGGCGTTTCGGAAAACTGGCCGAGCTGTGCCGCGCCGGAGATTACCGGCGGCACCGTCGCGGCGTTGGGTCCGCCCGGGCTGAATTCCACTTCGAGCCCGGCATCCCTGAAGTAGCCGTTGGCGACGGCGGCGATATCGCCGATCTGTCCGTTCGACATCAGCCAGTCATACTGGATGACGACCTTTCCGGCTGCCTTGGCGCCCGGGGTCAGCACCAGTTGCATTCCGGCTGAAGCGGCGGCAACGGCCGCGATACCGGATTTGATGAAACTGCGGCGGTTCATGTCGTAATGTTCGTTCCCACTCATTTTTCGCTCCTGTTGCAAGACTTTCTCGTCTCTTCATTGCGCGCCGTTCTCTTGGCGCGGTGTCGTCTACGGCTGTTCGTCGTGGTAGTCGCCAGGGTCGCCGTCGAGCCAGGCGTAGAGTTCCCAAAGCGTGTCGTCCGGGTCGGTGAAATACGCGCAGCGTGCATTCCAGACATAATCCTCGGGCGGGCCGTGGAAGGGCACGCCCTTTGCTGTCAGATCGGAGTAGAGGCGGTCGATCTCGCCGGGCGCGTCGAGCTTGACCGCGACGCAGACCTTGTGCGCATGGCGCGGCGAACGCAGCTTCGAGACGCCGGTGTGCTGGCTGATGTGCTCGATCTCCCAGGCGGCAAGCGTCACGCCCTCGCCATGGAAGTCGGCGAAACCTTCGGCGCGCCGGCGCAGGCGGAAGCCGAGCTTGTCGACATAGAACTCCACCGTCCGCTCGATATTCTCGACAAGCAGGCAGACGTCCGAAATCCGGTAAGCGGTGCCGATCGACATGGCTATTTGCCTCCGCCGGTGCGCGACGCTGGCAGCTTGACGCCGACACGGTTGGCGGCGCCGATGATGTGCGCGCGCATCGCCGCCTCGGCGGCTGCCGGGTCGCCGGCCACCAGCGCCTCGTAGATGCGCACATGTTCGCCGACATTGACTTCCACGAGGTCGTGCAAGGGGTTGGTGAGCCGCGCGTAGTGGATCGAGCGGCGGATCTGTTCGCAGACGAAGGAAATGAAGGTGTGGATATAGCTGTTGCCTGTCGCCCGGGCGATTTCGCGGTGAAACAGAAGATCGGCGTCTATGCTGCCGTCCTGCCAGCGCTCCTCGCCACTCATGCGGTCGAGGGCCGCCTTGATTGCGTCGAGGTGCTCCTGCTCGCGCCGTTCGGCGGCGAGTGCCGCCGACTCGGCCTCGAGGATGCAGCGCAGCTCGAAGAGCCGCTCCATGTTCTGCCCTTCCTTCAGCGTCTCGCGGTCGATGCGGATCGTCGCGCGCTGCTCCGGCGCCAGGACGAAGGAACCGATGCCTTGCCGCGCCTCCACCATGCCGTCGGCGCGCAATTGCGCGATCGCCTCGCGCACCACGTTTCGGCTGACGCCGAATTTTTCGGAGAGCTGTTGCTCCGTCGGCAGCAGGCTGCCGGGATTGAGATCGCCGGACTCGATCTCGCGGCTGAGAAACGCGGCGACCCGGTGCGGTAGCGCCTCGACAGTGCCGATGGCAGCCAGTCGTTGTTTCATGAAACGGTCTCCGTCGAAGGAAAGAGGCAGCCGGGATTCATCAATCCATCCGGGTCGATGGCATTTTTCAACGCGCTGACGAGTTTGCGGTGAACCGGGCTCATCCCGGCCCAGTAGGCGCGCTGGCGGGTGCGGCCGATGCCGTGCTCGGCGCTGATCGAGCCGCCAAGTGCGTTGACGATGTCGTACAGCCTGGCCGTAATGTCGACGCCTCTGGCACGGGCGTCTGGCTCGGCAAGATCGAGCGGCGGCAGCACGTTGAAATGGATGTTGCCGTCGCCCGCATGGCCGTAGGCCTGGGGAATCCAGCCGGGGTGCTCCAGCGTGACAAAATCGCGGGCCTGAGCGATCAGGACGGGAATGTCGGAGATGCGCACCGAAAGATCGGTGCGCACGTGGTAGCCGCGTTTGGCCTGGCCCTCGACCAATCCTTCGCGAATGGCCCAGAAAGCCTTGGCCTGTGCGCCGCTCTCGGCCAGAACGGCGTCGGCGACGAGATGCTTTTCCATTGCGCCGGCAAGGAAATCGACCAGCAGGGTGCGCAGGTCGATGGTCGCGCTCGATGACAGCTCGATCAGCACATGAACAGGAGCGGCCACCGGCTCGACGATGTCTGGATCGATCAAACGCGCAAGCTCCATGCATTCCGAGCCGATGATCTCGAAGGCGGATATCAGGTCCGAGCATTCGCGTCGGGCTTCCCTGAACAGCGCTATCGCCGCTTCGAATGAAGGAAGACCCAGATACGCCGTCTCGATCTGGCTCGGTTTTGGAAAGAGTTTGACCTCGACGCCGGTGATGATGCCCAGCGTTCCTTCCGCGCCGATGAAGAGCTGCTTCAGATCGTAGCCGCGGTTGTCCTTGCGCAGGCCGGAAAAGCCGCTCCACAAATCACCGTCCGGCAGCACCACCTCGAGGCCAAGGATGAGGTCGCGCGCCATGCCGTAGCGCAGAACGTTGATGCCGCCGGCGTTGCTGGCCGCATTGCCGCCGATCTGGCAGCTGCCCTGTGCCCCGAGCGCCAGCGGAAACAGGCAATCATGCGCCTCGCTTGCGTCCTTGATGGCCTGCAGGATGCAGCCGGCATCGGCCTGCAGGAGGAAATTGTCGGCGTCGACGAGGCGGATGGCGTTCAGCCGTTCCAGGCTGACGATCACCGCGCCACGGGTCTCGATGTCGATCGCTCCCGCCACCAGGCCAGTGTTGCCGCCTTGCGGGATGATGCCCAGTCGCAGCGCGCCGCACAGGCGCACCACCGCCTGAACCTCGGTGACCGAAGCCGGCTTCAGCACGACAAGGGCGCTGCCATGGTGATCGCCCGACCAGTCGCCAAGGTATTTCGCCATATCGGCGGCATCGATGGCGACACCACCTTGCCCGACAGCGCCTTCCATGGCGCTGAGGATTTTTGGCGAAAGGCGGTGAACGGTCATGTAGGGGCCGGCAACGATGTTTGGATATAGGGTTATACATATCATCCTACAACTTGGCTTGAGTCAACGGCTCGTCAAGGAAAAGCGGGCCAATCACCGACGCCGCTTGGGATGAGATGTCGAGAGCTGTCTATGCCGCCGGCAAAGGGCGGGTCGTGTTGCACGTATCGGGTTCAGGACCTGCTTATGCGCCGCCTTGGCCGATTGCCGCCAAGTCGAAAGCATTTCAATGGTGAGCGGCGGGTCGCCCGCGACCGTTGATCCAGCAAGGCATGGGGACAAGATGATCGAATTGCCGTTTACGCCCGAGGAATACCAGCAGCGGCTTCGAAAGATCCGCGCCGAGATGGCAAAGCGCGGCATCGAACTTCTGATCGTGAACGATGTTGCCAATCAGCATTACATCACCGGCTATGATGGCTGGTCATTCTACACCCCCCAAATGGTGCTCGTTCCGATCGAAGAGGTCGAGCCGGTCTGGATCGGCCGCGCCATGGATGCAGCCGGCGGTCTCCTCACAGCCTGGATGAAACCCGAGAACGTGGTCGGCTTCCCGGAAGATTATGTTCAACGCGCCGATCGCCATCCTATGGACTGGATAGCAGCCTGGATCGTCGCGAAGGGCTGGGGGAATCGTCACATCGGCATCGAGCTCGAAGCCTACTATTTCTCACCGAAAGGGCATGCCCGGCTTGTCGCTGGATTGCCCAATGCCAAACTGCATGACGCCGATCTTCTGGTGAACTGGATACGTGCGATCAAATCGGCACCCGAGATCGATTACTTGCGCAAGGCATCGTCACTGGCTGAAGCGGCGGTCGCGCGGGCCTTCGAGGTCATTGCACCGGGCGTTCGCGAATGTGATGCGATAGCCTCCATCCAGGCGGCGCAAATCGCCGGCAGCCCGGACTTCGCCGGCGATATCACCGCCCTGCCTCCGACAATTCTCGGTGGCGAGAATGCCTCAGCTCCGCACATCATGTGGAGCGACAGGCGGTTCGGGGAGAACGAGACGATTGCCCTGGAACTCGCCGGGGTCTGCCGTCGCTACGCCGCCGGGCTCGCAAGAACGCTGCAGCTCGGCAAAACGCCGACCAATGTATCGGACACGGCAAACGCGGTGATCGAGGGCATGGACGCAGTGCTCGATGCGGTCAGGCCAGGAACGACCGCCGAGGCGGTCGAAGCTGCGTGGCGCAAGGTCATTCAACGCTACGGGCTGAAGAAGGAGTCGCGTATCGGCTATTCCATCGGCGTCGCGTACCCGCCGGATTGGGGCGAGCACACGATCAGCCTCAGGCCGGGCGATAAGACGGTGCTTGCGTCCGGCAACGTCGTGCATTCCATTCTTGGCATGTGGATGGACGGCTGGGGCATCGAGATCAGCGAGACCATCCTGGTGACCGAAACAGGCAATGAGACCCTGACCAAGTTCCCGCGAGACATCCATGTCAAATCCTGACGATCCGACGGCGGTGGGGGGTCCTTCGGCTCCCGTCCCAACCAATATCGAAGCCGGGATTCTCGATCGGATGATCGAGATTCGTCGGCATCTGCATCGCAATCCGGAGCTTTCGAACCAGGAAGTGAACACGCAGCGTTACTTGCGGGACATGCTGGCTGCTCAGGGGATTGCCGACATTCGCGACATCGCAGGCTTCGGTCTGGCCGTCGATATTGTCGGCACCGGAAAGCCTTCAAATCGCAAGCTGGTCATTCGGGCAGACATCGATGCCTTGCCGATCGAGGAGGAGTCCGGTGTCGACTATGCCTCGATAAATCCAGGCGTGATGCACGCATGCGGTCACGATGCCCATGCATCGATGGGCTATGCGGTTGCCGCGCATCTTCATCAGTCGCGGGATGATTTTGGCGGAACCGTCCGCCTCATCTTCCAGCCCGCCGAGGAAGACGAACCGTCGGGCGGGAGACGGGTGGTGGAAGAGGGGCTACTCGACGATGTCGACGCCGCCATCTGCGTTCATGTCGATCCGTACACGCAGTCCGGCAAGATCGCCGTCCGCTCTGGTCCGTACACACTGGCTTGCGATACGTTCGATGTTCTCGTCACAGGCTCCGCCGCACATGCCGCAAAACCGTATGAAGGTGTCGATGCGATAGCCGTGGCATGCTCGATGGTCACGGAACTGCAGAAGATCGTCTCGCGCGAGAGTGACCCGTACGACCCGTTGGTCATATCCGTCACCACCATCAACGGCGGCAGCGCCTACAACGTGATCGCCGGCAAGGTCGCGCTGAAAGGGACCATCCGCAGTGGCAACGACGCCACCCGCGAGCGGGCCTGGCGCCGCGTTCGCGAGATACTCGAGGGGATGGCGACGAGTCACGGAGCAAGTGTTGAGGTCGACATCCACAAGGGTGAGCCGGGGGTCGTCAACGATGTCGAGATGACTGAGCTGGTTGTCGCCAGCGCCAAGGCCTGCATCGGGGCCGACAATGTTCTCAATACGCCCGGATGGACCATCGCCGACGACTTTGGCTACTACAGCGAGAAGCGCCCGTCGGTCTATTTCCGGCTCGGAATCCGCAATGAAGCGGTCGGATCGGTCTTTCCGCTCCACCATGCCAGGTTTCGTGTCGATGAGGCTGCCTTGAAAGTCGGCGCGGCCACTCTGGCTTCGGCAGCGACGATGTTTCTGTCGACGCAGCCGGAAAGTCTCGATGCATAAGTGAAATCGCGGGGCAGGGTGGCCTAGAGGTACTGGGCGACCTTCTTGCCGACTGTCAGGAAGCGCAGCGGGTCGATGGCTTCGCCATTGTGGCGAACTTCGTAATGCAGGTGCGGGCCGGTCGAGCGGCCGCTGCTGCCGGTTTTGCCGATGACGGCGCCGGCATCGAGCTTCTCACCCACGGTCACGTCGATTTCGCTGAGGTGTCCATAGCGTGTCGAAAAGCCATTGCCATGGTCGACCTCGACCATGCGGCCATAGCCGCCGTTCCAGCCGGCCTTGACGACGACGCCTGCTGCCGTGACCTTTGCGGCCATGCCCAGCGGCGCCCGGAAATCCATCCCTGAGTGGAGTGCTGCGGTGCCGAGGATCGGGTCGGTGCGCACGCCGAACGGGCTGGTCACAGAGCGGCCGGGGGCCGGGTTGGCGAGCGGCAGCCGCCGCGCTTCGGTTTTCAGGTGGTCGAGCGCATCCAGCGCTTCGTCGAGTTCCTTGACCTTGCTGTCGAACATCATCGAATTGTCGACCGGTACCAGCGGGCCGCCGGCATCGCTCTTGCCGAAGTCGCTGTCGACCGGCAGGCCGGCCGTCTCGAGCGCTTGTGAAATCGCGTCCGCGCTCTTGTAGGCGTTGTCGGCAAGCGTGGCGATGCGGGTGAGTTGCTGGCTCTCGATGCTCTTGAGCGATTCGTTGATCGAAACGAACAGCTTGTCGGCACGGTCGGCCGCCGTATCGCTCGGCAGCGGATCGGAGCGGGTCGACCACATGGAGAACGGTCTGGTGTCGTCGGCGCCAAGGCTGGCAACGGAATAGGCCATCGGCTGGGAAATGCTGCCGGTCACGTCCGCGCGTTCGTCAGGTTTGACGGCAGCTCCGGCGATAGGCGGCGTCCCGACTTCGCTTTCGGCGCGCTCCAGGATCGGATCGAGGCGGCCATGGCGCTGGCTGAGCTGGCTCTGTCGTTCCAGCAACTCGCTCACCTTGGTTTCCATGACCTGCTGGTCGAGAAGCTGGCGGCTGGTGATGCGGTCGACCTGTGCGCGAAGCGCCGAGATGCGATCCTCGTAGGCCTGCTGCATGCGCGCTTGCCGCGCCGTTGTGGCGCCGATGAGATCGTCGCGCAGCACGAGGTAGGACGTCGCCAGCAGGTAGCCTATGGCGACCGCCGCCAGCGCCGAGCCGAGAAAGGCGGCAACCCAGGGGCGGATGGTGAAATGCCTTATCTGATCGCCCCGGGCGATGATGACCGTGTGGGGCTCTTTGCGTCTGCCGAAGACCGCTGACTGACCGGTTACGTTCACGGGACCAAGCTTTCATTACGACACCACGACAGCCTGATTACACATTATTAGGGTTAACAAAGCTTTGCCGGATCGAACGGCCGTTAAGGGTTGCACGCAAGACGGGTATTAAGGGGGCGTAGGACTACAGAGGGCAAACGTCAAAGCGCGCGCACGGCCTCCAGCACCTCTTCGGCATGCCCCTTGACCCGGACCTTTCGCCAGATTCTGGCGATCCGGCCGTCCTTGCCGATCAGGAACGTTGCGCGCTCGACGCCCATGTAATTGCGGCCATACATCGTCTTCTCGACCCATAGATGATAAGCCTCGATCACCTTGCGCTCCTCGTCGGCAACCAGGTCGATGGTGAGATCGTATTTCGATTTGAACTTGTCGTGCTTCTTCACGCTGTCAGGCGACAGGCCGATCACAACGGCGCCGGCCTTCTCGAATTCCGGTTTCAGCTGCGAAAAGCTGATCGCCTCGGTTGTGCAGCTCGTGGTGTCGTCCTGCGGATAGAAATAAAGTACAACAGGCTTTCCAGGGAATGCGGCGAGGTTGAGCGACCCGCCACCGTCGCGCGGAAGGTCGAATTTCGGCGCAAGATCGCCCACGTCGAGGTCAGCCATATCGATGCCCTTGTTTGAGGTTACGCGCCAGGCCGCATCGATATAGTGTCGGACGGGGATTCGTCCACGATCGAGTTCGTACAACGGAAAATTGCGTGGATCAGGAGCAACCGCAGCACGAGAAGATAAAGTTCAGGCGTGATGAGATCACCGACCTGGGCACGTTCCCGTCTGCGTGCCGCGTACCGCCGCTCGGTCAGGCCAGGATCGGTCGTGGCTTTCGCATTCTTGCGCGGTTGTTTGCAGGTCTCTCTGCGCTCGTGCTGTTGGCCGCCGTCGCCGTGTATGCGATCGGCGCATCCGGCATCGGCACCGAGCGGCTTCGGGCGGAAGCCGAAATTGCCATCGAGAAACTGGTCGGCGTCGATGTCAACGTTGCGGTCGGGCCCGCCCGCCTCACGCTTGACGGGTCGAGCTTCATTGCGCTGCAGGTGAGCGATGTCAGCCTCAAGACCGCCGACGGCAAGCCGATCGCAGACGCCGGGCGGATCCGCTTTGGCATCCGGCTGATACCGCTGCTTTCGGGCGAGGTTCGGCTCACCAGCGCCAGGATTTCCGACGCCCACATCGTGACCGCGTCGCTGCCGTCCAGTGACTGGACGGCAGCGCTGCGCAATGAAGACGGCCTCATCGATCCGGAAAAACTGGCCGCTGCCATGTTCGCCAACGTCAACCGCGCGCTCGATGCCGTGCGCGAGGAGTCGATGCGCCGGATCGACTTGATGAACGTCGAGTTCGAACTGCCCGAGGCCGGATCGGTCAAATTGGTCAGGATCACCGATGCCACCGTTCTGCAGTCGGGGCCGGGCGGCATGGAATTCTCATCCGATGCCGAAGTCGACGGCCGGGCGGTCACCATCGCTGCCTCAGCCACCCGAGATACCACGACACGACGCGTCACCGGCCTGGACGCCAGCGCGGAGATAGCTGGCGCCAACGACACTGCGGCGGCGGGTGGCAAACTGGGCGCAGTTGCGTTGAAGCTGACCGGATCGGAAGGATTTGGCGAGGACAATTCGCGGCTGACGGGCTCATTGTCGCTCACCGGCTCGGTGCTCGATCTTGGCACGCGCGGGCTGCTGCCGGCCGATGTCGACGTCAATGCCACGCTTGTCGCCGGTTCCAACAAGATCCAGGTCGACAGACTGCTCGTGAAGACCGGCCGCTCGACGTTCGACTTCGCCGGTTCGATCGGGCCGAAGCCTGCGGCCGGTGCGGCCGGCGAGGAGCCATCCTATCGCTACGACCTGACCAGCGATGGCTCGTCTCTGGCGCCTTCGGAATCGCCCGAGCCGGCGCTGAATTTCATCGCCCGCATCGCCGGTGTCTACCAGACCAGAAGCCACAAGCTTGTCGCCGAGCAGATCGGCATCAGGTCCGGGTCCGCGAGCGAGGCGCTGGGCACCGCTTCGGTCGCCTTCGTCGAGGGACAGGCGCCGGGGATATCGGTTGCGTTCAATGTCCACGACATGCCGGTCTCGCATGTCAAACAGTTGTGGCCCTGGTTTTCGGCGCGCAACGCGCGCCTGTGGGTGCTGAAGAACCTGTTCGGCGGCCGTGTCGTCGATGCCAATCTTCAGTTCCAGGTCGTGCCGGGGCGTCTCGGCAACGGGGTGCCGCTTTCCGCCGATGAAGTGTTCGGCCGTTTCCAGGTCGAAGGCTCGCGCTTCGATACGGCCGGCCGCATTCCGCCGATACGCGATGCCGTAGGCGTTGTCTCCTTTCACGGCAACGATGTCGACATCGCGCTGTCCTCGGGCAGCGTCTATATGCCGAGCGGCCGCACCGTGGCGGCAAGCAATGGCACGCTGACGGTCAAGGCGGCGAACCGCCCGCCGGTGATCGGCGCGCTCGAGATCGATGTCGCCGGTGAGGCGCCCGCAATCGCCGAACTCGCCTCCTACGAGCCGATCAACGCCATGCGCCATGTCGGCCTGTTGCCGGAAGACCTGTCCGGTACGGTGACCGGCCACGTCAAGGCGGACATTCCGCTGCAATCGGGTGTCGATACCTCTAAACTCGATTGGCTGGTCTCGCTCGACTACAAGGACCTGTCGCTCGCCAAGCAGTTCGAGGACCAGACGGTGACCGAGGCCGACGGTTCGATCACGGTCGGGCCCGATCAGGCGGTGATCTCAGCCAAGGCGCTGCTGAACGGTATTCCGGCCGAACTCGACCTGGTCGAGCCGCTCAATGACGCTGGACCGCCGCGCAGCCGCAAGGTCGCGCTGGTGCTCGACGACAAGACGCGCGCGAGCGCCATGCCTGGCCTGTCGCCGCTGCTTTCCGGAACCATAAAGGTGGCGATCGACAAGAGCGGCGACGGCAATCAGAGTGTCTCGGCCGACCTGACCAATGCCAGGCTGGACATACCCTGGGCGGGGTGGAGCAAGGGACCTGGCATTCCCGCCAACGTCACATTCGTCATGACGAAGTCCGACAGCACCACGACGCTGTCCGATTTCAACCTCGACGGAAAGAGCTTCTCCATCGACGGCGACGTGGTGCTGGTCAACGGTGCCCTGTCGACGGCCCGTTTCAGCAAGGTCACGTTGAACCGCGGCGATGACGTTGCCGTGTCGGTCAAGCGATCGGGCAAGGGCTATGCGGTCGATGTCAGCGGCAACGCTTTGGACGCCCGTTCGCTGATCAAGCAGTTCACCTCCGATGTCGACACCGCCACCAAGACCACCGGGTCCAACGCGATTTCCGTCAGCGCCGATGTCAATTCCCTGACCGGTTTCCACGACGAGGTCCTGTCGAACCTGAAGCTCGACTACAGCGCCGCCGGTTCCAGGGTGAACGGGCTCAAGGTGAACGCCACGGCAAGTTCGGGTGCTGCCATAGCCATCAGCAATACCACCGGCGACGGCAGGCGGGCGCTCAACATGAAGTCGGCCGACGCCGGCGCCGTCCTGCGCTTCCTCAACATCTACGAACACATGGAAGGCGGGTCGATCACGCTGGCCCTGGCGGGAGCGGGCGACGGCCCGATGAAGGGCCAGATCGACACCAGCAACTTCTTTGTCGTCAACGAGCCGAAACTCGCCTCGATCGTATCGACCACCCCGGCTGGTGACAGCCGCAGCCTGAACGAAGCGGTCAAGGCCGACATCGACACGTCACGGGTAAAATTCGAGCGAGGCTTTGCCGAGATCGTCAAGGGCGCCGGTTATCTGAAGCTGGCCAATGGTGTGCTGCGCGGCCCACGCATCGGCACCACCTTCCAGGGCACTCTTTACGATCAGGACAACAATATGGACATGACCGGCACATTCATGCCGGTCTACGGCCTCAACCGCATCTTCGGTGAACTGCCGCTTGTCGGCGTGTTGCTCGGCAATGGCCGCGACCGTGGCCTGATCGGCGTCACCTACCGGCTCAAGGGTAACGCCAACAAGCCAGTGCTGGACGTCAATCCGCTGTCGGTGATCGCACCTGGAATCTTCCGGTCAATCTTCGAATACCGATGAGAAACAAGCTGAAGCGGTCGGATCAGACCGGCCGCACCAGGATGTGTTTTTTCTTGCCCAGCGATAGCTTTACGACATTTTCCGGACTCAAATCCTGAAGTGTCACCACCCGGCGATCGTCGGACACGGTTTGGTCGTTCAGGCGCACGGCGCCGCCCTGGATGTGCCGTCGCGCCTCGCCGTTGGACCCGGCGAGCCCTGCGGTGACGAACAGCGACAATATGCCGACACCCGTTTCCAGCTCGGCCTTGCCCACCTCGACGGTCGGCAGCGTTTCGGCCGTCACGCCTTCCTCGAATGTCTTGCGCGCGGTTTCGCTGGCATTTTCCGCCGCCTCGCGGCCATGCAGCATGGCCGTGATCTCGGTGGCGAGCACTTTCTTGGCGTCGTTGATCTCGGAACCACCCAATGCTGCCAGGCGCGCGACTTCGTCCAAGGCCAGCGTCGTATAGAGCTTGAGGAAGCGGCCGACATCGGCGTCCTCCGTGTTGCGCCAGTACTGCCAGAACTCGTATGGCGACAGCATCTCCGCATCGAGCCAGACCGCGCCTGATGCCGACTTGCCCATCTTGGCGCCGGACGAGGTGGTGAGCAGCGGCGTGGTCAGCGCGTAGAGCTGCGCGCCTTCCATGCGATGGCCAAGATCGATGCCGTTGACGATGTTGCCCCACTGGTCGGAGCCGCCCATCTGCAGCCGGCAGCCCTGACGCTTGTAGAGCTCGACGAAATCGTAGGCCTGCAGGATCATGTAGTTGAATTCGAGGAACGACAGCGATTGCTCGCGATCGAGCCTGAGCTTGACCGAATCGAAGGCGAGCATGCGGTTGACGGAAAAATGCCGGCCGACATCGCGCAGGAAGTTGATGTAGTTGATCTCCATCAGCCAGTCGGCGTTGTTGACCATGATGGCGTCGTTCCGGCCGCTGCCGAATTTGAGGTAGGGCATGAAGTTGCGGCGGATGCCGGCCAGATTGTCCTCGATATCTCCAGGCGTCAGCAGCTTGCGGGCCTCGTCCTTGAAGGACGGATCGCCGATCATCGAGGTGCCGCCGCCCATCAGCGCGATCGGCCGATGGCCGGTCTGTTGCAGCCAGTGCAGCATCATGATCTGGATAAGCGACCCGGCATGCAGGCTCTTGGCGGTTGCGTCGAAGCCGATATAGGCGCTCACCGTTTCCTTGGCGAAAAGCTGGTCGAGGCCGGCATCATCCGAAGTCTGGTGGATGAAACCGCGCTCGCTCATCGTGCGCAGGAAATCGGATTTGAAGGCGGACATTTTATCTTTCCCGAAAGCGCCCGGCCGCTGCGGCTCGGGCGTGCATGAACGCGGGCGTTTAGCATCCGCGCGCGATCAGCAAAAGTGGAATCCGGTTTTGCGTGTGATCGCGCGCCAGATAAAGGTTTTGCGCGATCAGCAAAAAGTGGAATCCGGTTTTGCGAGCGGATGGTGCGGCGCCGCGTATGCTTGCGTCATCGTTTCGGCTGGCGTAATGAGGCGCCGCGCCTCCGGGTCCTTCGATCCGCTGGAACGGCACCGCACGGCATCCATCAAAATGCCATATCCATGACAGAGCCCGACGCGATATGCCGGACGCATTGATATCCATCGTCATTCCTTGCCGCAACGAAGCGGCAAACCTGCCGCTTCTGCTCGACGAGATCGCAGCCGCGATGGCCGGGCGCGACTTCGAGGTGATCGTCGTCAATGACGGCTCGACCGACGAAACACCCGCGGTGCTTGCCGCGCAGGCGGCGCTGCGCCCGTTTCCGCTGCGCCAGCTCCGGCATCAGAAATCGGCGGGTCAGTCTCTCTCGGTGCGTTCGGGCGTATGGGCGGCGCGCGGCGTTATCGTCGCCACGATCGACGGCGACGGCCAGAACGACCCCAAATACATTCCGGTGCTGGTCGACGCGCTGCGCCAGGCCGGTCCCGATGTCGGTGCCGCGCAAGGACAGCGCCTGAAGCGTCGCGACAGCAAGATCAAGCAACTGGCTTCCCGTTTTGCCAACTGGCTGAGAAGCGCCATCCTGCATGACGAAACCCGTGACACCGGCTGCGGCCTGAAGGCTGTCCATACGGATATCTTCAGGAGATTGCCGTTCTTCGACGGCACCCACCGCTTCGTTCCGGCGCTGGTCATCCAGGAGGGGTACCATGTCGTTCACTGCGACGTCGTCGACCGCTCTCGCCGCCACGGCAAGTCGAATTACGGGATTTTCGATCGCGGCCTGCAAGGCGCCCTTGATCTTGGCGGCGTCTGGTGGCTTCGGCGGCGGCGCCGCAGAATGCCAAAAGTAGAGGAAATCAGGCATGGCTAACGTGCTTCAGGAGCTGGCGACCTGGCTTCACCAGGTTTTCGTCAAACAGTTCGATGCGTGGGTTTTGCTCGGCTTCGTAGCCCAGTTTTTTTTCAGCATGCGTTTCGTCGTGCAGTGGCTCGCGTCGGAAAAGGCCAAGCGCAGCGTCGTGCCGGTCGCCTTCTGGTTCTTTTCGCTGTTTGGCGGCGGCCTGCTGCTGCTCTATGCCATTCAGCGGCAGGATCCGGTGTTCATCGCCGGCCAGTCCCTGGGCATGTTCATCTACATCCGCAATCTCTGGCTCATCGCCAATGAGCGCAAAGCGGCAATGACCAAGGTCGATTGAGCAATCTGCCGGATCAATGCAAGCGTCGGAAAGGCTGGTGTGGCGATGAACAGGAACTATCTCTTTCTCTTCCTGTTCAGCGTGCTGATGACGATTTCGGGGCTGGCTTCCATGCCGCCGCTCGACCGCGATGAGCCACGCTTCGTCCAGGCCACCAAGCAGATGGCCGAGACCGGCGACTATGTCGATATCCGCTTCCAGAATGCCTCGCGCTATCAGAAGCCGATCGGCATCTACTGGCTGCAATCGGCGGCCGTCGCGCTGAGCGGCGAGGGAGCGGAAGCGCCGATCTGGGTGTACCGCCTGGTCTCGGCGCTGGGCATCGCCATCGCCGTCGTGGCGATAGCCTGGACAGGAACCAACCTTTTCGGAGCCAATGCCGGTCTGGCCGCCGGTCTGGTAATGGCGGCGATATTCGCGACGGCTTTCGAAGGCCGCGACGCCAAGACCGACGCGATGCTGCTCGCCTGCTGCATCCTGGCGCAAGGCGCGCTGGCGCAGATCTATACGGCGTCGCGCAAGAACGAGGCCGTCGCCGGCCACCTGCCGTGGATTTTCTGGACAGCACAAGGCGCTGCAATCCTCATCAAAGGGCCGATCGCGCCGCTTTTGTCGGCGCTCACGATCGCTGTGCTGTTCGCGTTCGAGCGGGACTGGCGCTGGCTGTCGAAGCTGAAGGCCGCGCGTGGTTTGGCTCTGGTGGTCCTCATCGTGCTGCCCTGGCTTGCCCTCATCACCTGGAAGAGCGGTGGCGCGTTCCTGCAGCAGGCGGTCGGCAAGGATATGCTCAGCAAGGTCGCGCAGGGCGAGGAATCACACGGTCTTCCACCCGGCTTCTATATGTTGACCTATTCGCTGTTCATGTGGCCCTTCGGCCTGATCGCGGTTGGCGCCGGCCTCCAGGCCCTCAATCGCCTGCGCGACGATCCTCGGCTGCGCTTCTGCCTCGCCTGGTACATCCCGTTCTGGCTTTTGTTCGAGCTGATCCCGACGAAGCTGCCGCACTATGTCATGCCGGCCTATCCCGGCATGGCGCTGCTGATCGGCTGGCTCCTGACATTGCAGCCACAGGACGCGAATGCACCGCTCAGGCGCTGGCAGGTGTGGCTGTGGTGGTCGACCGCCTTCGGCCTCGCTGTGGTGACAGTCGGCCTTGTCGTGGTCTGCATCGCCGCGCCGATCTATCTTGCGGCCACCTTCCTGTGGTGGAGCATTCCGGCCGCCGCCGCCGCACTCGCGGCCGGCTATCTGGCCTTTTCGCGTCAGTTGCAGGTGTCCCTTGGCCGTATTGGCGCCATCGCGGTTTGCGCCGGCGTAACCTATGGCCTGCTGTTCGGCGTCATCGCGCCGTCTTTGCAGCCGCTTTGGCTGAGCCCTCGGATCGAGGCTGCGGTTCTTGCGAACCGCCCCTGCGAGACGACGGTGCTTGCCTCGGCGGAGTATCACGAACCGAGCCTGGTGTTCCTGGTGGGCACCAAGACTGTTCTGACGGATGTCGATGGCGTCGCCAGGCATCTGCTGGAAGACCCGGCCTGCGCGCTGGCGCTGGCGCCGGTCGGGGACGAGAAAAAACTGGCTGATCTGTTGGCGGGGCAAGGCAAGGTGGCGAACCGCGTCGCCGAGATCGACGGCATCAACTATTCGTCGGGAGACAAACTGTCGCTCGGCCTTTACCGTGTGGCCCGGTGACGGCTCTTCGATGACAGGGTCGAGTTTCAGATGCTGGTGAAATCGCGCCCTACCGTGTCCGTCGCACTGCTTGCGGTGTTCGGTCGATCCTTCGGCAATTTTCGCGATACGATCCAGATCGCGAGAAGGCGCTTTGGCGCTCGTCCCGCCTTCTATCCGAAACTCCAATGGCAGATCTGGCTGCTGATTTGGGCCTTTCTGACGGCCGCAGCCTTTGTTTGCCTCGACACCCCGGCGGGGATGCTTCGGGGACAATGGTCGCCCGGTTTCGTCCAGCTTGCCGACTTCTTCACCCAGTTCGGCCTTGGCGGCTGGTACCTCATTCCATCAGCGCTTTTGCTTGTCATCGCTAACCTGATCGATTGGCGAAGCCTTTCCAGGCGGTCGCTGATGCTTGTCTACAACTGGACCTGCCTCGCTTTTCTGGTGTTGAGCGCCGTTGGTCTGTCCGGCCTGGCCGTGAATGTGCTGAAGTATGCGATCGGCCGGGCGCGTCCGATGTATTTCAACGATTTCGGTGTGTTGTCGCTGCATCCGTTCGCTTTTGATGCGCGCTTTGCCGGTTTCCCATCCGGCCATGCCACCACGATGGGCGCCGTGTTCGGGGTCGCGCTGCTGCTGTTTCCGAAACGCTGGTACATCGCCCTCCCGATTACCGCGTGCATCGCGTCGACCAGGGTTTTCGTCGGCGCGCACTACCCGAGCGACACGGTCGCCGGCTTCGGCCTTGGATGCGCCTTTGCGTTGGCCTGCGGGCTGATCTTTGCCCGGCTTGGTTTCATGTTCCGTTCGACGCGCTCGGGGTTGCCGGTGCGCAAGGAGACGTTTCGACTGGCATGATACGCAGTCGAGGCGCGTGTCTCAGCTGTTGTCCAGCCCGCCATACGATCTTACCAGCCGGGCCATGTCGGGCGCGCCGGCAGCTTCGTTCTCCAGCCCTTCGGCGACGCCAACGCGGTCGGCGGTGGGGCGGTTCTGGCTGACCTTCCACTTGCCGCTGATGTCGGTGATCTCGATTTCCAGCCCGATGATGCCCTTGATTTGCGACTGGATGAAGGGGGGTGGCGCATCGGTCACCGCCCAGGGCGCCTCGCGACTGCCTTCCTGCGACAGGGTGAGATCGGCAATCTGCTGCGCGATCCAGTCCCGGTCCTCGATCACCTTGACCGTGCCGCGCACCTGGACGATGGCGTAGTTCCAGGTCGGCACGACCTTGCCGGTCTCGCGCTTGGTCTCGTACCAGGACGGCGTCACATAGGCATCGGCGCCCTGGAAGACGACGAGGACGGGGGACGCTGGAGCGTCGGCCAGCAGACGCCATTGCGGATTGGCCTTCGCCAGATGCGCACGCAGCCTGCCGTTCGGCGGCACGTCCGCGTCGATCAGGAAGGGGATCGCGTTCGCGACCGGTCCCTCGGCTCCATTGGAAATCAGCAGGCCAAGCGGATGCGTCCGTATCAGCCCGTGCAGGACGTCCTGCCGCGTTTCCTGGAAATGTGGGGGCTGGTACATCGCCGTTCGACGCTCCGTCTATCTCAGCCGCTTGGGCCGAGGATCGGACAATTCGCCGGCGAGCCGCCGATCGAGATAGTCCGCGCATTCCTCGAGCAACAGGTCGGCGTCATTCGAGAAGAAATGGTTGGCGCCGGGCAAGGTCTTCTGGGTGATGGTGATGCCCTTTTGTGTGTGCAGCTTGTCGACCAGGCCCTGCACGTCCTTGGGCGGCGCCACCTTGTCGGCGTCGCCGTGGATGATCAGGCCGGACGACGGGCAGGGCGCCAGGAACGAGAAATCATAGGTGTTGGGCTGCGGCGCGATCGAAATGAAGCCTTCGATCTCCGGCCGGCGCATCAGAAGCTGCATTCCGATCCAGGAGCCGAACGAATAGCCGGCGACCCAGCAGCTCTTGGAGTCCGGATGCAGCGACTGCACCCAGTCGAGGGCGGCGGCTGCATCCGACAGCTCGCCGGTGCCGTGGTCGAATTCGCCCTGGCTGCGGCCGATGCCGCGGAAATTGAAGCGGAGCGTGGTGAAATCGCGCTTCTGGAACATGTAGAAGAGGTCGTAGACGATCTTGTTGTTCATCGTGCCGCCGAACTGGGGGTGCGGGTGCAGGACGATGGCAATCGGCGCGCTCTTTTCCTTGGAAGGCTGGTAGCGGCCCTCCAGGCGGCCGGCCGGACCGGTGAAAATGACCTCAGGCATAAAATACTCCACTTCGCATATGAGAGCGCGGCGACCGGAACAACTCTTCCTCTGGCCCCAGCCTTCCCCAGGCCTTGACGCAGGGCGAGCGTCTTCTTAGAAGCTAGTTTAGAATTGTTCAAAACTGGGTGGCCAAAACGTAGTGGCTCGGCCGCCCGCGCCGCAAGCCGCGTAAATAGGACGGCTCGCCTTGCAATTTCAAGGAAATAACGCGCTACGTCAGCGGAATGGCTTTTAACGGGACCGATTGAACGAAAATGGCCGCAACACGCGCCTACCTCGACTACAATGCCAGCGCGCCGCTCACTGCTGCGGCGCGTGACGCAATGGTCGCTGCGCTCGATGTCGCCGCCAATCCGTCGTCGGTCCATGCCGAGGGGCGTGCGGCGCGACGCCTGATCGAGGACGCAAGGCGCGATGTGGCCGCTCTGGTCAACGCCAAACCCGAGCATGTGGTTTTCACATCAGGCGCGACGGAAGCCGCCTCGACGCTGCTGACGCCCGACTGGCAGATGGGGCGCGGTGCGGTCCGCATGAGCCGGCTCTATGTATCGGAGGCCGACCACCCTTGCCTGTTGAATGGCGGGCGGTTCCCGGCGGCTCAGGTGACGCGGATCGGCGTCGACGCCAATGGCATCGCCGATCTCGACGCCTTGACGGCGGCACTCGGCCGTCACGACAAGGCAGACGGTCTGCCGCTGGTGGCGATCCATGCCGCCAACAACGAGACCGGCGTCATCCAGCCGGTCGAGGCCATCGCCGCTATCGTCAAGGCGGCGGGCGGCATCCTGGTCGTCGACGCGGTGCAGGCGGCCGGGCGTATTCCGCTCGATATGTCAGCGGGTTACGCCGATTACTTGATTCTGTCTTCGCACAAGATAGGTGGTCCCAAGGGCGTCGGCGCCATCGTCGCCGCCGCGGACCTGATGATGCCGAAGCCCCTGATCAATGGCGGCGGCCAGGAAAAGGGCCGTCGCGGCGGCACCGAAAACCTGGCGGCAATTGCCGGTTTTGGCGCGGCAGCGCGTGATGTCCTGACCGGATTGAAGAGCATCGAGGCGGTCGGTCGCCGTCGCGATGAGGTCGAGACCATCTTGAAAATGCTGGCGCCGGATGCGGAAATCTTCGGAACCGGCGCGCCGAGGCTTGCCAACACGACATTCTTCGCTATTGCGGGCATCAAGGCCGAAACGGCGCAGATCGCCTTCGATCTGGCCGGCGTGGCGCTGTCGGCCGGATCAGCTTGCTCGTCAGGCAAGGTCGGCCCCAGCCATGTGCTGAAGGCCATGGGCTACGGTGACAGCCTTGGCGCTTTGCGCGTGTCCATCGGCCACGCAACGAGTGCTGGGGACATCGAACTGTTCCGCACGGCGCTGGCAGGGATCGCCTCGCGCCGGGCGAACAGGGAAAAAGCCGCCTGAGCGTGGCCTAAATGAATACGGGCCATGTGGCCTGGTAGAGCCGTGCGTTTCATGTTGGCCGGGTGAATTTCCGGTCGGAACGCACTATATGGAACTTACGCCGTCCGGGCTGCCTCAATGGGGGCTCTGGCGATGCCATAGTTTGAAAACTGTCGGGCCTTGACCCCGGCGTGGATGGAGAACGCATATGCCTGCTGTGCAGGATACGATCGATCGGGTTCGAAAGATCGACGTCGACCAGTATAAATACGGATTCCAGACCGAAATCGCGATGGACAAGGCCCCCAAGGGCCTGAGCGAAGACATCATCCGTTTTATTTCGGCCAAGAAGGACGAGCCGTCCTGGATGCTCGAATGGCGTCTGGAAGCCTATCGCCGCTGGCTGACGCTGGACGAGCCGACCTGGGCGCGCGTGCACTACCCGAAGATCGATTTCCAAGAGATCTACTTCTACGCGGCGCCCAAGAGCACGCCCGGACCGACCTCGCTCAGCGACGTCGATCCTGAACTCTTGAAGGTCTACGAGAAGCTCGGCATTCCGCTGAGGGAGCAGGAAATCCTCGCCGGCGTGCAGAAGACCGACGTGGCCGAATTGGAGGAAGCCAGCGACAATGTCTACAAGTCGGGCCGCGTCGCCGTCGATGCGGTGTTCGATTCCGTCTCCGTCGTCACCACTTTCAAGAAGGAGTTGGCGCAGGCCGGCGTCATCTTCTGCTCGATCTCGGAAGCGATCCGCGAGCATCCGGAGCTGGTGAAGAAGTATCTCGGCTCGGTCGTGCCGACCTCCGACAATTACTACGCCACGCTGAACTCCGCCGTGTTCACCGACGGCTCCTTCGTCTTCGTGCCCAAGGGGGTGCGCTGCCCGATGGAACTGTCGACCTATTTCCGCATGAACGAGAAGAACACCGGCCAGTTCGAACGTACGCTGATCATCGCCGAGGAGGGGGCCTACGTCTCCTATCTCGAAGGCTGCACGGCGCCGCAGCGCGACGAGAACCAGCTTCATGCCGCGGTTGTCGAACTGGTGGCGCTCGACGATGCCGAGATCAAATATTCGACGGTGCAGAACTGGTACCCCGGCGACGCCGAGGGCAAGGGCGGCATCTACAACTTCGTCACCAAGCGCGGCGACTGCCGTGGCGACCGTTCGAAGATTTCGTGGACGCAGGTCGAGACCGGCTCGGCCATTACCTGGAAATATCCGAGCTGCATCCTGCGCGGCGACGATTCCAGCGGCGAGTTCTATTCGATCGCGGTGTCGAACGGCTACCAGCAGGTCGACAGCGGCACCAAGATGATCCATCTCGGCAAGAACACGTCGAGCCGCATCATCTCCAAGGGCATCGCCGCCGGCTACTCGCAGAACACCTATCGTGGCCAGGTCTCGGCGCACCGCAAGGCGACCAACGCCCGCAACTTCACCAACTGCGATTCGCTGCTGATCGGCGACCAGTGCGGCGCGCACACCGTGCCCTACATGGAAGCCAAGAACTCGACGGCGCAGTTCGAGCATGAGGCGACGACGTCGAAGATCTCCGAGGACCAGAAATTCTACGTCATGCAGCGTGGGATCCCCGAGGAGGAGGCGATCGCGCTGATCGTCAACGGCTTCGTCAAGGACGTCATCCAGCAACTGCCGATGGAGTTCGCGGTCGAGGCGCAGAAGCTGATCGGCATCTCGCTCGAGGGCTCGGTCGGCTGACCGGACAGATATTCAGGAAACAAAAGAATGCTTGAGATCAAGAATTTGCACGCCCGCATCGTCGATGACGGCACCGAAATCATCCGCGGTCTGAACCTCACGGTGAAAGCCGGCGAGGTCGCCGCCATCATGGGCCCGAACGGCTCGGGCAAATCGACGCTGTCCTACATCCTCGCCGGCCGCGAGGACTATGAGGTCACCGAAGGCGACATCCTCTACAACGGCCATTCGATCCTCGAAATGGATCCGGCCGAGCGCGCCACCGCCGGCATCTTCCTGGCGTTCCAGTATCCGATGGAGATACCGGGCGTGGCGACGATGGAATTCTTGAAAGTGGCGATGAACGAGCAGCGCAAGGCGCGCGGCGAGGAGCCGCTGAAGATCCCGGAATTTTTGAAGCGGGTGAAGGAAGCTGCCGCCTCGCTCAACATGGACATGGCGATGCTGAAGCGCCCGCTCAATGTCGGCTTCTCCGGCGGCGAGAAGAAGCGCGCCGAGATCCTGCAGATGAAGCTGCTGGAGCCGAAGCTTTGCGTGCTCGACGAGACCGATTCGGGTCTCGACATCGATGCGCTGAAGATCGTCTCTGACGGCGTCAATGCGCTGCGTTCGCCCGACCGCGCCATCGTCGTCATCACCCACTACCAGCGCCTGCTCGAACACATCGTGCCGGACAGTGTGCACGTGCTCTACAGGGGCCAGGTCATCAAATCGGGCGACAAATCGCTGGCGCTCGACCTCGAAGCCAATGGCTACGCCGGTGTGATCGGCGAAGCCGCGTGAGATGCCACAAGGCAAGGCGAAACTGATGAATATGCATACACAACCCCAGCGAACCCAAGCCGAAACGGCGCTGATTGACGCCTTTGGCGAGCGGCTGTCGCTGTTGCCCGGCGACGGCGCGGTGATGCTGAAGCGCGATGACGCCATCGAGGCGATCAAGCACGGCCTGCCGACGCGGCGCATCGAATCCTGGCACTACACGGACCTGCGCCGCCTGCTGACCTCGGTGCCGGACTTCGATCCCACAGCCGCCACCAAGGCCATCGCGCCGATTGTGGAAGGCTCTGCCATCCTGCCGGTCTTGAACGGCGTTTCGAGCACCAAGACACCGGCGATCGAGGGCGTCACCGTGCAGCGCCTGTCGGAAAAGCTGACCGACGGCAGCATCGCGCCGGGGCTCGATCCCTATGGCAGCGACGACGCCATCGGTGCGCTGAATACCGCCTTTGTAGCCGACGGCTATTTCGTCGACATCGCCGACGGCGCCCAATTGGAAAAACCAATCGAGTTGCAGAACCTGCAGGCCGGGGGCCAGACCCATGTGCGCCTGGCCGTCCGCGTCGGCACTGGTGCCAAGGCAAGCGTCGTCGAGCGCCAGACCGGCGATGGCGCGGCATTGGCCAGCTCCGTCAGCCAGCTCGTGCTTGGCGAGGGCGCCGACGTTACATGGCTGATAGTGCAGGAGCAGCCGGAAACGGCCACGCATCTTGCCCAGTTCAAGGCGCATCTCGGCAAGAATTCGAAGCTGACGGTGTTCTTCATGAATGCCGGCGGCAAGCTTGTACGCCAGGAGATCGTGGTCAGGACGACAGGCGAAGGCGCCGACTTCACGCTGCGCGGCATCAACCTGCTTGCCGGCGACACTCATACGGACGTCACCATGGTGCTCGACCATGCCGTGCCGCACACGACGTCGACGGAAGTGATCCGCAATGTGGTGACCGGCAAGGCACGTGGCGTTTTCCAGGGTCGCATCAACGTCCACCAATACGCCCAGAAGACCAACGCCAAGATGGCCTGCAACACGCTGCTGCTGTCGGATGATGGCGAGTTCTCGACCAAGCCGGAGCTCGAAATCTTCGCCGACGATGTCGTCTGCGGCCATGGCGCGACCGTCACCGAGATCGACCACAACCATCTGTTCTACCTGATGGCGCGCGGCGTCGACGAGAAGACCGCGCGCGGGCTTCTGGTCAAGGCGTTCGTTGCCGAGGTGATCGAGGAACTGAAGGACGAGGCCATTGTCGATGCGCTGGAAGCACGGCTCGACGGCTGGTTCTTGACGCACGGGTGAACCGATGAACGCACCGGGCAAGATCGGAGATTTCTACGACGTCGAGGCGATCCGCCGCGACTTCCCGATCCTGTCGCGGGAGGTCTACGGCAAGCCGCTGGTCTATCTCGACAATGGCGCTTCCGCACAGAAGCCGCAGGCGGTGCTCGACGCGATCCAGCACGCCTATTCCCAGGAATACGCCAACGTCCATCGCGGCCTGCATTTCCTGTCCAATGCCGCGACCGATGCCTATGAGAAGGCACGTGAGACGGTGCGCCGTTTCCTCAACGCGCCAAGCACCGACAACATCGTTTTCACCTCGAACACCACCGCGGCGATCAACACGGTTGCTTACGGCTACGGCATGCCCAACATCGGCGAGGGCGACGAGATCGTGCTGTCGATCATGGAGCATCACTCCAACATCGTGCCGTGGCATTTCATCCGCGAGCGGCAGGGCGCCAAGCTGGTCTGGGTGCCGGTCGACGATCTCGGCGCCTTCCATATCGAGGAATTCGAAAAGCGGCTGACCGACCGCACCAAGCTGGTCGCCATCACCCAGATGTCGAATGCACTGGGTACGGTGACGCCGATCAAGGAGATCGTACGCATTGCGCATGCACGCGGCATTCCGGTGCTGGTCGACGGCAGCCAGAGCGCCGTGCACATGCCGATCGACGTGCAGGATCTCGACTGCGACTTCTTCGTCTTCACCGGCCACAAGGTCTACGGTCCCTCCGGCATCGGCGTGCTTTACGGCAAGAAGGACATTCTGGGGGGCATGCGCCCCTTCATGGGTGGCGGCGAGATGATCGAGGAGGTGACGGAAGACATCGTCACCTACAACGAGCCACCGCATCGCTTCGAGGCCGGCACGCCGCCGATCGTGCAGGCGATCGGACTGGGTGCGGCGCTCGAGTATATGGAAAAGATCGGCCGCGAGCGCATCGCAGCACACGAGGCCGAGCTGAAGGACTATGCCCACGAGCGGCTGCGCGCCATCAATTCGCTGCGCATCTTCGGCGACGCTCCGGGCAAGGGCGCCATCATCTCCTTCGAGCTGCAAGGCATTCACGCCCATGACGTGTCGATGGTGATCGATCGGCAGGGCGTTGCAGTCCGCGCCGGCACCCATTGCGCCCAGCCGCTGTTGAAACGCTTTGGCGTAACCTCCACATGCAGGGCATCGTTCGGCATGTATAATACCAGGGCTGAAGTCGATGCTTTGGCCGAAGCGCTGGAAAAAGCGCGCAAGTTCTTCGGGTGATGATGATGGAAGACGCTAGCAACACCACCGAGACCGTGCCGGAAACGGCCACCAATCCGCTGGTTTCTGCTTCGGCCATCCCCGCCGACGAACTGGCGAGGCTGACCGACGACATCGTCTCGGCGCTGAAGACGGTCTATGACCCGGAAATCCCGGCCGACATCTACGAGCTCGGCCTCATCTACAAGATCGACATCGAGGACAACCGCGCCGTCAAGATCGACATGACGCTGACCGCGCCGGGCTGCCCGGTGGCCGGCGAAATGCCCGGCTGGGTGGAAAATGCCGTCGGCGCCGTCGAAGGCGTTTCCGGCGTCGAGGTCAACATGACCTTCGATCCGCCCTGGTCGCCCGACCGCATGTCGGAAGAGGCGCAGGTCGCGGTCGGCTGGTATTAGCATCGGTCGGACAAAGGATTGGCGCCCTTGCGTCGGGTAGAAAAGTTCACCATTTTAGGTGAGGAATCATTCGGCAGGCGTTGAACCTGCACGGAATGGAGAGAGAAAAAATGGGACGTTTCGCCGTCATCACGATGACCGAAAAGGCCGCTGACCGGGTGCGCGAGATCGTCGCCACCCGCGACAACGCGCATGGCATCCGCCTCGGCATCAAGAAGGGCGGCTGCGCCGGCATGGAATATACGGTCGACCTGGTCACCGAACCAAACACCCAGGACGACCACATCGAGCGCGATGGCGCCCATGTCTATGTCGCGCCGGAAGCAGCACTCTTCCTGTTCGGAACCGAGATGGATTTCGAGCAGACGACGCTGCGCACCGGCTTCACCTTCCACAACCCGAACCAGAGTTCGGCCTGCGGCTGCGGCGAATCGGTCGAACTGAAGCCGGCCGATTTGAAGGCCTTGGCGGAAGCGCGCGCTTCGGCCTGAGGCCTCTTCCTTCGCCCCGTTTACGGGGAGAAGGACGCTAATCCACCCACATCTTCGTCCGCTTGTGCCAGTCGGCAATCGACTCCTCGGGATAGACCTCGAACGCCTTGTCGCCCTTGTGGATTTCGGGCTCGACCCAGTTCGCCTTGTATTTCAGCATCAGATGGACGCGCTCGGGAGGCTTCGGCAGCTTCGTGTCGATCGCCGAGGCAAAAGGGTGCACCAGTTCCGGCCAGGTTGGATCGTAGAGCCAGAGTGCCGATCCGCATTTCCGGCAGAAATTGCGCTCGCCCGAGGAGATCTCGCACTGCGGATGCTCGTCGTCCTCGATCTCAGCCCGGTAGACGCCGAGATTGCGCTTGCCGGTGATCTTCAGCGTCTCATAGTCGGCGCCGAGATTGATGGCAAAGCCGCCACCGCCTTGCTGCTTGCGGCAGATCGAGCAGTAGCACAGCATGAACGGCACCGGCGTGTGGCTCTCCACCTCGAAGTGCACGGCGTTGCAGCGGCAGGACCCTTTGAGCAGAAGCGGCATGATGGGGACTCCGAGGAATTGTTCTCAACCTGTCAGCATGGTCTTGGTTGCGGCGATGACAAGCCCAGATCACGATGACATGATCGCGGCATGGAAAACGAACGCATTGCCGAACTTTTCGAGGGCCTCGGTCCGGTCAGCATCCGCAGGCTGTTCGGTGGCAAGGGCATCTATTTCGACGGCGTCATCGTTGCGATCGTACTGCGCGGCGAACTGAAGCTGAAGGCCGATGCGGAAAGCGCCCCCGACTTCGAAGCCGCCGGCTGCCAGCAATGGACCTATACTGGCTCGCGGCACGGCAAGCTCGTCTCCATGCCGTACTGGAGCATTCCCGACAGCGCCTTCGACGATCCGGACGAAATGGCGATCTGGGCACGCCGGGCCTACGAGGCCGGGCGGCGAACCGAGAAACAGGCCTAATAGCGACTACAGTGCTTTGGCGATCTTCGCCGCCAGCCGCGCATTGTTCTCCACCAGCGCGATGTTGGTCTTCAGGCTCCGGCCGCCGGTCAGTTCGAGGATTTTCCCCAGCAGGAACGGCGTGACCGCCTTGCCCGTCACGTTCAGCGCCTCGGCGGCTTTTTGCGCGGCGTCGATGTAGCCGGCCATCTCGTCGGCCGGGATTTCGTGGTTCTCGGGCACCGGGTTGGCGATCAGCATGCCGCCCTCCAGGGCGAGCGCCTGCCGGGTCTTGTAGAAATGCGCGATCTCGTCTGGCCCGTGCAAGGTCAGTGGGGCGCGGAAAGGCGAATGCCTGGACCAGAAGGCCGGCATCGTTTCGCAGCCATAGCCGACCACTGGCACGCCGCGTGTTTCCAGCACCTCCAGCGTCTTTTCGATGTCGAGGATCGCCTTGGCGCCGGCCGAGACGACGATGACTGGCGTGCGCGCCAATTCGTCGAGATCGGCGGAAATATCGAAGCTCTTTTCCGCCCCCTTGTGCACGCCGCCGATGCCGCCGGTGGCAAACACCTTTATCCCCACCATATGCGCGGCGATCATCGTGGCGGCGACAGTGGTGCCGCCGGTGCGTTCTTCGGCGACGGCGAAAGCGAAATCGGCGCGCGACAGCTTCATGGCGTCACCCGTCATCGCCAGCGATTCGCGCTCGCCGTCGGAAAGGCCGATCTTGATGCGGCCGGCAACTACGGCGATCGTCGCCGGCACAGCTCCGCCATCGGCGATGATCTTTTCGACATTGGCTGCCATCGCGCCATTGTCGGGATAGGGCATGCCATGGGTGATGATGGTGCTTTCCAGCGCCACCACCGGCAGTCCGGCGGCCAGGGCCTGCGCCACTGGCGGGTGGATGTCGATGAAGGGGCGGGCGGTTTCCGGCGTCATCATGGTCTCCGATCCGGAGCGCCGCGCGTCCACCTGGACTGCGCACTCCAGCAAATGGGATTCGCCGACCTCATGCCATTTCCTGCGCATCCGGCACAAGGGCCAGTGCTTCGGCGAATGTGGCCGCAGTGAAGGCCGGCACCGCATCCGCGCTTTCGATGGCAAGCGTCGCCGCGGCCACGCCTTCCCGCAGAGCTTTGCGCAATGGCAGGCCGCGCAGCAGGGCCGCGAGCGTTGCCCCCGCCAACGCATCGCCGGCGCCGGTGACGTCGGCGACCTTTCTTGGGACAGGCGGCAGGATCGAGAAGGCGCCGGCATTGTCGAAGCCGAGCACCTCGCCACCACCTGCCGTCACCACACCGTTTTTGAGGCCGGTGCACCTCAGCCCGTCGACGATATCTGGTTCCGCGGCATTTGCATTGACGCCGGCCAGCACAATGGCCTCGCGTCGGTTCATGAACACCAGCGCCAGCGCGCCGAGCACCGGTATGAGCCGCACCACCTTGGCCGGCGAGATGGCAATCGCGAACACCGGCTTGCCGGAAGCCAGCGACACCAGCCGTTCGAGTGCCGAAGACGGCAGGTTGGCGTCGCACAGGATAGCATCGACTGAGCCGATGACTTCACGCACCTTGGAGCGGCGGATCTGCTTGGGAAACGCCAGGTCATAGAGCGCCATGTCGGCAAAGCCGACGATCAGTTCGCCGTCGCGGTCGATCAGCGCGGTGTAGCTAGGCGTCGTACGGTCGAGGAACACCGCCGACAGGTCGGTAATGCCGGCCTCGGCTATGGCGCGCGAAACCGTCTCGGCGGCCGCATCGCCGCCGCGCATGGAAAGCAGCGAGGCCGAGACGCCGCGCCGCACGGTGCTGCGCAGCGCGTTGAAGACGCCGCCGCCGACATCCTCGCGCATCGTGCCGGGGTTGGACGCAGCCGGCACGTACGGGCCCGAAACCTGGCCGCGTCGGTCGATATGGGCGCCGCCTACCGCCAGTATGTCAGGGGATTTCACCATGCGGGCGATATGACCTTTGTTAATCGTGCCGCACAAGCGCTAGGCTCTGCGGCGGAGCCTCGCAGGCAAGGCAGCGATTCGGCAGATCGAATCAACCGACCCGTCTGGCCCAATGTGGGATGCGTTGCTGAACGAAATCGTGAAACAAAAAAAGAACAAATCCGGATAATGATTGTTTTTCAGATATTTGCTACCCCTTGCCAAACGAGAACAAAAAAGGTACAAACTAGCAGGGATTACGGATTGTCCGGCCTTCATTGACGACCAAGGGGTGATGTATCATGGCTCAGAATTCTTTGCGGCTTGTAGAGGACAAAGCGGTGGACAAATCAAAGGCTCTGGATGCGGCGCTGTCGCAAATCGAGCGTGCCTTCGGCAAGGGCTCGATCATGCGGCTCGGTGCAAACGAGCAGGTCGTCGAGATCGAAACTGTGCCCACCGGCTCGCTTGGCCTCGATATCGCGCTTGGCGTCGGTGGCCTGCCGCGCGGCCGCATTGTCGAGATCTACGGGCCGGAAAGCTCGGGCAAGACGACGCTGGCGCTGCACACGGTGGCGGAAGCCCAGAAGAAGGGCGGCATCTGCGCCTTCGTCGACGCCGAGCACGCGCTTGATCCGGTCTATGCCCGCAAGCTGGGTGTCGATCTCGAAAACCTTTTGATCTCGCAGCCCGACACCGGCGAGCAGGCATTGGAAATCTGCGACACGCTGGTGCGTTCCGGCGCCATCGACGTGCTGGTGGTCGATTCGGTGGCGGCGTTGACGCCGCGCGCCGAGATCGAGGGTGAGATGGGTGACTCGCTGCCCGGCCTGCAGGCGCGGCTGATGAGCCAGGCGCTGCGCAAGCTGACCGCCTCGATCTCGCGCTCCAACACCATGGTCATCTTCATCAACCAGATCCGCATGAAGATCGGCGTCATGTTCGGTTCGCCCGAAACCACGACCGGCGGCAACGCGCTGAAATTCTATGCCTCGGTTCGACTCGACATCCGCCGCATCGGTTCGGTCAAGGATCGCGACGAGGTCGTCGGCAACCAGACCCGCGTCAAGGTGGTCAAGAACAAGCTGGCGCCGCCCTTCAAGGTGGTGGAATTCGACATCATGTATGGCGAGGGCGTGTCGAAGACCGGCGAGCTGGTCGACCTCGGCGTCAAGGCCGGCGTGGTCGAGAAGTCCGGCGCCTGGTTCTCCTATAATTCGCAGCGTCTCGGCCAGGGCCGCGAGAATGCGAAACTGTTCCTGCGCGACAATCCCGACACGGCCCGCGAGATCGAACTGGCGCTGCGGCAGAATGCCGGGCTGATCGCCGAAAAATTCCTCGAAAATGGCGGCCCCGAGCGCGGCGAGGACGACGGCTTCGAGGAAGAATCCGGCGCCATGTAAGGCAGCGGCCAGAGTTCGGCCATAAATCTTGCCTATAAGCTGATGCTTAAGTAATCGAGTTCTTGGTATCGCGTTCCAAACCGCCGGCCTTCGCGCCGGCGGTTTTCGTTTTTGGGCAGCGTGTAGCGGGCCTGATAGCTCCTTGGTTGGCCCAATTCCGTGTTTCTGGACAGGGTGAAGCGTGCCCGCTAAAAGGCCAAGTCGATCTTCTAAGAAAGCAGAGACCAGTATCCGCCGGCGTGCCGGCGGTTTTCGCGAAAAGGCAGCATTCATGAGTGGCGTGAACGAGATCCGGTCGACTTTTCTCGACTACTTCCGCAAGGAGGGCCACGAGGTCGTCGCGTCGAGCCCACTGGTGCCGCGCAACGACCCGACGCTGATGTTCACCAATGCCGGCATGGTGCAGTTCAAGAACGTCTTCACCGGCCTGGAGAAGCGATCCTATTCGCGCGCCACGACCGCTCAGAAGAGCGTGCGCGCCGGCGGAAAGCACAACGATCTCGACAATGTCGGCTACACCGCACGCCACCTGACCTTCTTCGAGATGCTCGGCAACTTCTCCTTCGGCGACTATTTCAAGGAGCGCGCCATCGAGCTGGCCTGGAACCTGATCATCAAGGAGTTCGGGCTGAACAAGGACAAGCTCCTTGTCACCGTCTATCACACCGATGACGAGGCGGCTGGTTTTTGGAAGAAGATCGCCGGCTTTTCCGACGATCGCATCATCCGCATCCCGACCTCTGACAATTTCTGGGCGATGGGCGACACCGGACCGTGCGGACCATGCTCGGAGATCTTCATCGATCGCGGCGAGCACATCTGGGGCGGTCCTCCCGGCAGCCCCGAGGAGGACGGCGACCGTTTCCTCGAATTCTGGAACCTGGTGTTCATGCAGTATGAACAGGTCACCAAGGACGAGCGGATCGATCTGCCGCGGCCGTCGATCGACACCGGCATGGGCCTGGAGCGCATGGCGTCCATCCTGCAAGGGGTGGAAAGTGTCTTCGAAACCGATCTGTTCCGTCATCTGATCGACGCAGCGTCATCTGCTCTCGGGCAGGGTCCTGACACGGAAACGGTCGCGTCCTACCGCGTCATCGCCGATCATCTGCGTTCGTCCTCGTTCCTGGTGGCTGACGGCGTGCTGCCCTCCAATGAGGGCCGCGGCTACGTGCTGCGCCGTATCATGCGCCGCGCCATGCGCCATGCGCAGTTGCTAGGAGCGAGCGAGCCGCTGATGTGGAAGCTGGTGCCGGCGCTGGTGCGCGAGATGGGCCAGGCCTATCCGGAACTGCAGCGCGGCGAGCAGTTGATCACAGAGACGCTGAAGCTTGAGGAGACCAGGTTTCGCAAGACGCTGGTGCGCGGCCTCGGACTGCTTTCGGAGGCGACGGAAACGCTGCGTGCCGGCGACATGCTGGATGGCGAGACGGCGTTCAAGCTCTACGACACCTACGGCTTCCCGCTCGACCTGACGCAGGACGCCTTGCGCCAGCGCAACATCTCGGTCGATCTTGCCGGCTTCACCAATGCCATGGAGCAGCAGAAGGCCGAGGCGCGCAAGCATTGGACCGGGTCCGGGGACGCTGCCACCGAGACGGTGTGGTTCTCCGTGCGCGAAAAGACCGGTGCCACCGAATTTCTCGGTTACGAGACCGAGCAGGCGGAAGGCCTCATCCAGGCGCTGGTCAGGGACGGCAAGACCGTCGACAGCGCCGGCAAGGGCGACGCCGTTGCCGTGGTCGTCAACCAGACGCCGTTCTATGGCGAGTCCGGCGGCCAGATGGGTGACACCGGCGTCATTTCAGGCGAAGGCTTCTCGATCGAGATCTCCGATACGCAGAAGAAGGCCGACGGGCTGTTCGTTCACCTGGGCAAGGTGGCGAGCGGCACGGTCAAGACGGGCGCTGCTGTCGAGCTGAAGGTCGACCATGCGCGCCGCACCAGGCTGCGTGCCAACCATTCCGCGACGCATCTTATCCATGAGGCCCTGCGCGAGGTGCTGGGCAGCCATGTCGCGCAGAAAGGCTCGCTGGTCGCGCCCGAGCGGCTGCGCTTCGACATCTCGCACAACAAGCCGATTTCTCCCGAAGACCTCGAAGAGGTCGAGCGCATGGCCAACGAGATCGTCGTGCAGAACAGCCCGGTAAGAACGCGGCTGATGTCGGTCGACGACGCCATCGCCGAGGGCGCGATGGCGCTGTTTGGCGAGAAATACGGTGATGAAGTGCGCGTCGTGTCGATGGGCACCGGCTTGCATGGCGCCAAGGCCAACCGGCCCTATTCGGTCGAGCTCTGCGGCGGCACGCATGTCAGGGCGACCGGCGATATCGGTCTGGTGCGTGTCGTGTCGGACAGTGCTGTCGCCGCCGGCGTGCGTCGCATCGAGGCGCTGACCGGCGAGGCCGCGCGCAAGCATCTTGATGAGCAGGATCGCCGGCTGAAGACGGTCGCCGCCACGTTGAAGATTTCGCCGGCCGACGTGCCGGCGCGCGTCGAAGCTCTGCTCGACGAGCGCAAGAAGCTCGAAAAAGAGCTGACCGAGGCGCGCAAGAAACTGGCGCTTGGCGGCGGCGCGGCAGCCGGCGCGCCTGCCGAAAACGAGACCGTCGCCGGTGTCGGCTTCCTCGGCAAGGCTGTGTCGGGCGTCTCGCCGAAGGATTTGAAGCCGCTGGCCGATGCCGGCAAGACGTCGCTCGGCTCCGGCGTCGTGGTCTTCGTCGGTGCTGGCGAGGACAACAAGGCGAGCGTCGTGGTCGCCGTCACCGATGATCTCGTCGGCCGCTTCAGTGCCGTCGATCTGGTGCGCGTGGCCTCCGCCGCATTGGGCGGTCAGGGCGGCGGCGGTCGCCCCGATATGGCCCAAGCCGGCGGTCCCGATGCCTCCAAGGCCGGCGAAGCGATTGCAGCGGTAAGGGCGGCGCTCGAGGCAGCCTGAGGTCTGGGAGGACTGGGCGCCACTCCTGGGATGGCGTGGCGCCACTTACCAAGAAACTAATCTCGATACCCAACGCTATCCCGCGGCAGGTGGGCCGAACCAGGCGGTCAGCGCCTCAGCGGCCTCCTGTCGGGTTGAGCTCCCAACCCAGGCCACATATCCGTCCGGCCGGATCAACACGGCGCTGGGTGCGGCGATCGCGCCAAGGACCGGAAGCTCCCACGCACCGGTATATCGAGCGTCGACCTGCTCGACCCGATCCGCCCACGGCGCGATGTCGAGACTTCCGGGTTTGCCGAGGTTGAGCATGACCGGCCGGGCATTGTGCAGCAGGGTGAAGACCCGCAACGGACCTTTGGCGGTGCGCAGATCGAGATCTGGCATCCGCCGCCCCAGCAAAGGGTGCCCTTCGCCGAGGTTGTAGTGAATGGCAAGTCCGGACATCTCCGCGGCGATTCGCCTGCGCGGCTCGTCCATGCCGAGGAGTTCGGAAACGGTGTCGCCCAGGGCCTTGCTGCGGTCGTCCGTGCGACGAAGCGCCACCTGCGCCATCGTGTTGCGCAAGGTGCGGGCAGCGACCGGATGGCGCTCGGAGTGATAGGTATCGAGGAGGCGATCTGGCGAAGTCCCTTTGACCACTTGAGCCAACTTCCATCCAAGGTTCACTGCATCCTGGACGCCGATGTTGAGGCCCTGTCCACCCACCGGCGGATGCACGTGCGCGGCGTCGCCAGCCAACAGGACGCGTCTGTCGCGGTAAGCGGCAGCCTGACGTGTCATATCGGTGAACCGGGAGATCCATTTGGGATTGTGGATTCCGTAGTCGGTTCCATAGACGGCGATGAGTGCCTCGCTGACATCACTTAGTGTTGGTTCACTTGCGGATTGGAGTTGCTGCTCGGTCAGAACGATCCGCACTGGCCCACCATTCTCCACCTTGCCGATCCCATGGATGCCGCGCGCATCCTGGTGAAAACCCCATTTCGGCTCCTCGGCCATGTCAACCTCGGCGATCAGCCAACTCGTTGTCGGATCCCATCCGGGGAATTCGATGCCCGCGGCTTTGCGAACCAGGCTGCGCCCGCCGTCGCAGCCAACGAGATATTCGGCCCTTAAACGTTGACCGTCGGAGAGCGCGACGTCGACGCCGCTATCGTCCTGCGCAAAGCCTGTCACGTCACGTTGACGATAGATCGTCACCGCCAGCTCTCCGACCCAGTCGGCCAGGATCCGCTCGATATGGTTCTGCCACAGCCCAAGCGTGTGGTTGTGCCGGGTGGGACAGTCGCTGATGTCCAGCGGGATGTGGAAGTGCACGACCGGATGCACCTGTCCCTGCGAGAGGAATCGGTCGGCGATACCGCGCTGATCGAGAACCTCGATGGTGCGTGAGTGCAGGCCCCCGGCGCGCGAGCCGGCGAGCGTCTGGTCAGGGCGCCGCTCGACAATGGCGACATCCACGCCCGCCAGCGCGAGCTCGCCCGCCAACATCAGCCCCGTCGGACCGCCTCCGGCGATCACCACTGCATGATCGGCAATCGGCCTGCCCCGATCCGCGGTTCGACGTTCACGCGCAATCCGTACGTTTGCAACAGCACCCATTTCGCGACTCCCGGTTCCGTGCCTTGGTTTAGGTCGGCGGTTTTACGGCGGGAGCCGGGTCTTGAAGCAAGCCCCTTGTGCGCCATATGTATGAAGTGGAGAGGGTGGGTGCTTTCCCTTCTGATGTCGTCGGCTCCGATCACGGGGCACGTAAAGACCACCACCAAACGGAAATCTATCTTCCCGACTGACGACGCTTCACTCGGCTTTCTCGGTGCGGGTAAAGCTCTGGCGGGCGGCTATGCGCGAATGCCAGTCGCTTAAGTCAGCAAAGCGGGCGAGAAGTTCGCGACCTTCGGCGACCTTGACGAAATAGGCGATGATTGCAGCGGCGTGCAGGTCGGCCAAGGTCAATTCGTCGCCGAGCAGCCACGGCCCTTGCGCCTTCAACGAGGTTAGCGCCGTGAGCACGGTCTCCGCCTGCCGCAGGCCGCCGGCGATCCGGGCTTCGTCGGGCGGCACCTGCTCCAGCCGCTCCACTGCGACATCCCAGACCATGGACCGATAGGCATAGGCATCGAACATGCCGATGATCTGGTTCATCGTTGCGCGCGCACGCGGATCTTTGGGCTGCAGCGCCGGGCCGTCGAACGCCTCGTCGACATAGCGGGCAATCGCACTCGCCTCGAACAGGCGAAACCCGTCATGCTCGAAAGCGGGGATGCGGCCGAACGGGTGATGCTCGAAATACCAGGCGGGAATGCCCTCAGTGGCAAAGACATCGACCGGGACAAGCTCGTAGTCGATGCCTTTTTCCGCGAGCACGAGGCGGACGATGCGCACATAGACGCTGTAGTCCGCCCCGTAGACGATTGGCTTGTTCATGCTGACCGTTTGGTCAGGCCATCGCCTTCTGCAGGTTCTCGTCGATCTTGTCGAGGAAACCGGTGGTCGAAAGCCAGGGCTGGTCGGGGCCGATCAGCAGCGACAGGTCCTTGGTCATGAAACCGGACTCGACCGTCTGGATGCAGACCTTTTCCAGCGTTTCGGAAAACCGCTTCAGTTCGGCATTGTCGTCCAGCTTGGCGCGGTGGGCGAGGCCACGCGTCCAGGCGAAGATCGAGGCGATCGAATTGGTCGAGGTTTCCTCGCCCTTCTGGTGCTGGCGATAGTGGCGGGTGACGGTGCCGTGCGCGGCCTCCGCCTCCACCGTCTTGCCGTCCGGCGTCATCAGCACCGAGGTCATTAGGCCGAGCGACCCAAACCCTTGCGCCACCGTGTCGGACTGCACGTCGCCGTCATAGTTCTTGCAGGCCCAGACATAGCCGCCCGACCATTTCAGGCTGGAGGCCACCATGTCGTCGATAAGGCGGTGCTCGTACCAGAGCTTCTTCGCCTTGAATTCCGCCTCGAATTCCGCCTCGTAGACTTCCTGGAAAATGTCCTTGAAGCGGCCGTCATAGGCCTTGAGGATGGTGTTCTTGGTCGACAAATAGACCGGGTAATTGCGCAGCAGGCCGTAGTTCAGCGAGGCGCGGGCGAATTCGCGGATCGAATCGTCGAGATTGTACATGGCCATGGCGACGCCGGCGCTCGGCGCGTCGTACACGTCGTGCTCGATCACCTTGCCGTCCTCGCCGACGAACTTGATCGTCAGCTTGCCCTTGCCGGGGAAGCGGAAGTCGGTGGCGCGGTACTGGTCGCCGAAGGCGTGACGGCCGACGATGATCGGCTTGGTCCAGCCGGGCACCAGCCGCGGCACGTTCTTCATGATGATCGGCTCGCGGAAGATGGTGCCGCCCAGAATGTTGCGGATGGTGCCGTTCGGCGACTTCCACATCTTCTTCAGCTTGAATTCCTCGACGCGCTGCTCGTCAGGGGTGATCGTCGCGCATTTCACGCCGACGCCATGCTTCTTGATGGCATTGGCCGCATCGATGGTCACCTGGTCGCCGGTGGCGTCGCGATGCTCGACGCCGAGATCGTAATATTCGAGTTTCAGGTCGAGATAGGGGTGGATCAGCTTGTCCTTGATGAACTGCCAGATGATGCGGGTCATCTCGTCGCCGTCGAGTTCGACGACCGGGTTCGCCACCTTGATCTTCGCCATGGAAAGAGTGCCTCGCTTTTGGGGAACGGAACGGCCTTGCCCGCATGGCTTTCGGCCGGGAATGCGGCCCGTATATCAAAGCATTTTTGGCCGCGCAAACGCCGATCTGCCGCGGCTGGCTCGATCGTGGCGCGAGGCGTCCCTTGTGAAAGCTTCATTTTCGCGGCCGAATGTGGCAGGGGACGCTGAAATGCCGCAAACCGCAGTTCATTGACACCATGCCAGCCAACGACGACCCCGACAAAATTCCCGCCGCAGGCCCGGCGATCATCCTGGTCGAGCCGCAGCTTGGCGAGAACATTGGCATGGTCGCCCGCGCCATGGCCAATTTCGGCCTTGCCGAACTGCGTCTCGTCAATCCGCGCGACGGCTGGCCGAGCGAGAAGGCGCGCGCCGCAGCGAGCCGCGCCGACCATGTCATCGATGCCGTCACGGTTTTTGACGATCTGGCCGCGGCGGTCGCCGATCTCAATTTTGTCGTGGCCACGACGGCGCGCGAGCGCGACGGCTTCAAGCCGGTTCGCGGACCGGTCGAGGCGGGCAGGGCGCTGAGGGCACGCCATGCGACGGGCCAGCGCACCGGTATCCTGTTCGGCCGCGAGCGTTTCGGCCTCTACAATGACGAAGTCGGTCTCGCCGACGAGATCGTCACCTTTCCGGTCGATCCCGCCTTCTCCTCGCTGAACATCGCCCAGGCCGCGCTGCTGATGTCGTATGAATGGATGAAATCCGGCCTGGAGGACGAGACGAAAACCAATTTCTCCAGCCCCGACATGCTGCCGGCGACCAAGGAACAGCTGCACGGCCTGTTCGCCTATCTGGAAGGTGCGCTCGAAGCGCGCGGCTATTTCCGCCCGGCGCCGAAGAAGCCGAAGATGGTCGACAATCTGCGCGCGGTGCTGACGCGCGCCGGCTTTGCCGAGCCGGAGTTGAAGGTGCTGCGCGGCATCATCTCGTCGCTGGACAGGTTTTCGCCGGCGATGCCGCGCGGAGACGGGTCGCCTGGAGATGATCCGCGACGGATTCCGGCAGCGGCGGCGCGTGCCGCCAAGGCGGCAGAAAAAGACAAGGCAGACAAAGACTAGGACCAATTCGTCGTACGAATGGCTGCGCTGCGCCAGTAACCGAATGTTATTCGGTATGATCCATGATTTTGAAAACGGTGGATCCTGCGATGTTTACCTCAAAAATCGGTCGCCTTCGCTTCTTCTTCTATTCTGCGGCCCTGCTGGTGGCGGAAATCGTGACGGTTGTGTTGTGCATCGCTTGGACCATCGGCTTCGAGGGCTTGATGAACTCCAGACCTGGTCCGGGCCGGGAGGGGTTGGCCACGGCGATCCTGGTGACGTCTCTGATGCTTGTCCTGTTTCGCGGCAATTTCGCCTGGCGCCGGAGCCGCGACGCGCAAGGATCGATGTGGATCCTGTGGGGCTACATCGTGTTTTCCGCCATCTTCGCGGTTCTGCAAGCCGGCACCATGCTCGTTTATGATTTCGGCGCTGAAGATTTCAATTCCGGCCTGAACTTGCTCGGCTTCGCCCTTCTTGGTCTTTGGGTCACACTTCTGATGGCCAAGCCGGCAGGTGTCGACATAGAGGAGCTGGTGTCGGTTTTTGATTTCGATGAACCTGCCGCGCCGCTCGGCAGCATGAAGTCGAAAATGTATTCGTCGCCGGCCGGCACGACTTCGCAGGCTTCGGCCTCTGCCACAGGGATGGCTCCGGCTCCGTCGAGACCGACAATTCCAGGAAACGGTCGACCCCGGCCAAGCGGCTTCGGCAAACGGGGACTTGCGTGAGCATTTCGCCACTTCAAGACCATGATCGTTCCAGATAGAAGCGCCATTGGCCACATCATCGGCCAGCCCGCCTCTCTTGATCCCCGCCTCTCGTGATCTGACGACGACAATGACCGATCCATCGAACACCCGCCCGATCCTGATGTTCGATTCCGGCATTGGCGGACTGACGGTGCTGCGCGAGGCCCGCGTGCTGATGCCAGACCGCCGCTTCGTCTATGTCGCCGACGACGCTGCCTTCCCTTATGGCGCGTGGGAAGAGCCAGCGCTCAACGCCCACATACTTGGCCTGTTCGGCGCGCTCCTGGAAAGATTCGATCCGGAGATTTCGGTCATTCCATGCAACACCGCTTCGACATTGGTGATCGATGCGCTGCGCGAGAAATTCCCCGGCCATCCCTTTGTCGGCACGGTGCCGGCAATCAAGCCGGCCGCTGAACGGACGCGATCAGGCCTGGTCTCGGTTCTGGCGACGCCGGGCACGGTGAAGCGCCAGTACACGCGCGACCTGATCGGCAAATGGGCGCAGAAATGCCATGTGCGGCTGGTTGGCTCCGACCGCCTGGCGCCGCTGGCTGAAATCTACATGCGCGAGGGATTTGTCGACGAGGAGATCGTCCGCGAGGAGATCGCTCCATGCTTTGTCGAAAGGGATGGCGCGCGCACCGACATCGTCGTGCTGGGCTGCACACATTATCCGTTTCTGGCCAACCGGATGCGCAAGACCGCGCCCTGGCCGGTAGACTGGATCGATCCCGCCGAAGCGATTGCTCGCCGCGCGATGTCGCTGCTCGCGCCGGTCGACGGACCTCTGCCGGTGGGGGAGCCCGACATCGCTGTCTTCACCTCGGGCAAGGTGGATTTCGCCACCAGCCGGCTGATGCAGGGGTTTGGGCTGACGATTCCCTGAAGCAGGGAACATCATCCCGGCCGCTGCGTTTTCTCCCATCGCAAGCGGGAGAACCGATCATGCCAGCCACATCCAAAGCCCAGCAAAAGGCCGCCGGCGCGGCCCTGTCCGCCAAGCGCGGCGAGACGAAGAAGAGCGAGCTTCAAGGCGCGTCTAAGTCGATGTACGAATCCATGAGCGAAAAACAGCTCGAGGAATTTGCCGAGACCAAGCGCAAGGGCCTGCCCGAAAAGAAATCCAAACACTGATGTCTGTTCGCGGCACCGCCTTGCGCGATGCCAGAAGCCACAAGCTTGACACCGGTCAAATCTCCGTTTAACCAGCCCACCAACGCCGGGCCGCAATGCCCGGTGGTTTCTTTTGTATGCGCAAGACACTTGGGTAACTGGTTTGTCGTTCCCTTGTCTTGTTTGAACTGACGTGTCCCGTGGGTTTTCCGCCGCGTTGCGTGGGAAAACCCTGTCAGGTCTCGAAAACGGAGGCCAGAGGAGGGCGCGTTTCCTTCACCCGGACCATGAGGTTCCGGGTGTGTTTGTTTTGAAAGGGAATGCGATGAGCAAGCGCGAATCCGCGAAGTACAAGATCGACCGCCGTCTCGGCGAAAACATCTGGGGCCGCCCGAAGTCCCCGGTCAACAAGCGTGAATATGGTCCCGGCCAGCACGGCCAGCGCCGCAAGGGCAAGCTTTCCGATTTCGGCCTGCAGCTGCGCGCCAAGCAGAAGCTGAAGGGTCACTATGGCGACGTTTCGGAAAAGCAGTTCCGCAAGGTCTATGAAGAGGCCGATCGCCGCAAGGGCGACACCTCGGAGAACCTGATCGGTCTGCTCGAGTCGCGCCTCGACGCGGTCGTCTACCGCGCCAAGTTCGTGCCGACCATCTTCGCTGCCCGTCAGTTCGTCAATCACGGCCACGTCAACGTCAACGGCAAGCGCGTCAACATCGGCTCGTACCGCTGCAAGCCGGGCGACGTCGTCGAAGTGCGCGAGAAGTCGAAGCAGCTGGTCATCGTGCTGGAATCGGTGGGTCTGGCCGAACGCGACGTGCCTGACTACATCGACGCCGATCACAACAAGATGGTCGCGACCTTCGCGCGCATCCCCGGCCTGGCGGACGTCCCCTTCGCCGTGCAGATGGAACCGAACCTGGTCGTCGAATTCTATTCGCGCTGATCGAACGCATTCAGCGACACCATCGAAGGCCGCCCGTCGAGGCGGCCTTTTTCTTTTCCGCGCCGTGCTTTCTGAAATCGATTTGGATTTTCCGGTCGATGCGCTAATGCGGGCGGCAACAGAGACTTCGGGGCCGACGCGCCATGAACATGCTGCCAGACGCCAAATCACTTGAACCGGTCGCCGACGCCGAAGGCGGCTTTCATCCGCTGTTTGCCGATGTGCCGTCCTCCGTCGAGTTCAACAAGCTGCGCAAGCGGCTGCTGCGGCTTACTCGCCAGGCGATCGAGGATTTCGCCATGGTGAGGCCCGGCGACCGCTGGCTGGTAGCCCTGTCCGGCGGCAAGGATTCCTACGGCCTGCTCGCCGTGCTACTCGATCTCAAATGGCGCGGGCTGCTGCCGGTCGAGCTGCTGGCCTGCAATCTCGACCAGGGCCAGCCGAATTTTCCAAAACACATTCTGCCCGATTATCTCGACGGCCACGGCATCCCGCATCGCATCGAATATCAGGACACCTATTCGGTGGTCACCGACAAGCTCCCAGAGGGCAGCACCTATTGTTCGCTGTGCTCGAGGCTCAGGCGCGGCCACCTCTACCGTATCGCGCGCGAGGAAGGTTGCTCGGCACTGGTGCTCGGCCACCACCGCGAGGACATTCTGGAAACCTTCTTCATGAACCTGTTCCATGGCGGCCGACTTGCCGCCATGCCGCCAAAGCTGCTCAACGACGAGGGCGACGTCATGGTGTTGCGGCCACTGGCCTATTGCGCCGAGCCCGATCTCGAAAAATTCGCCGGCGCCATGAAGTTCCCGATCATTCCTTGCGACCTTTGCGGCAGCCAGGAAGGCCTGCAGCGCAATGCCATGAAGGCAATGCTCGACGATTTGGAAAAGCGCATGCCCGGTCGCAAGGACACGATGATCCGCGCCATGGCCAATGTGCGGCCCTCGCATATGCTCGACAGAAAACTGTTCGATTTCGCTGCCCTCAACGAAACCCTCAATGCAAGGCAAGACGCTCCCGATGACATTTGACGACAGCGCGATCGACTGGCTCGCCAACCTTCTGTCCGACGCTGCCGTTGCCGAAATCATGCCGCGCTTTCGCCGGCTGGGTGAGGGCGACATCCGCCAGAAGACCTCTGCCGCCGACCTGGTGACGGAGGCCGACGTCAATGCCGAGCGGCTCATCACCGCCAGGCTGCGTGAGCGCTACCCCTCGGCGATGATCGTCGGCGAGGAAGCCTGCTCCGACAATCCGGCGCTGCTCCACGGCCTCGGCGATGCCGAATTGGCCTTCGTCATCGATCCGGTCGACGGCACGTTCAACTTCGCCTCCGGCGTGCCGCTGTTCGGCGTCATGCTTGGCGTCGTGGTCAAGGGCGAGACCGTCGCCGGCATCATCCACGATCCCGTCGGCAAGGATTGGCTGATCGGCGCCAAGGGGGGCTGGCAGTCACATCAGGCACGCACACGGCAGTCTGGAGAAGGTGCGGGTGACCGAACCCGTGCCGATGTCGCAGATGACCGGTGCCGTGTCCTGGCAGTATATGCCCGAGCCGGAACGGTCGCGGCTGGCGCGTAACCAGACCAAGACCCTGTCGCAATTCGCCTATCGCTGCGCGGCGCACGAATACCGCCTGCTGGCCAGCGGCCACGCTCATTTCGTCGTCTACAACAAGCTGATGCCGTGGGACCATCTGGCCGGTGTGCTGATCCATGCCGAGGCCGGCGGCTACACGCGGCGAATCGACGGCAGCGCCTATCTGCCGTCGCATCTCGACGGCGGCATTCTTGTCGCGCCGGACAAGGAGAGCTGGCAGGAAATCCGCCGCGAACTCTGGGCGGCATAGACCGGCCGGGGATCTGGAGTGGACTAGACCGGCGGGTTGTGCGGCTGGAACAGCTTGCCGCGCTCGGCGATGAAGATCATCAGCAGCGCGGCAACCGAAACGCTGCAGAAGCCGGCGGCCAGCGGCGTCACCGTGCCGTTGAAAGCCTGGCCGATCAGTGTACCGAGTATGCCGCCGAGGAAGGTCTGCATGAAGCCCAGAATGGACGACGCCGTGCCGGCCAGTTGCCCAAGCGGCTCCATGGCGAGTGCGTTGAAGTTCGCACCCAACGCGCCGAACGGCAGCATCGCTAAGGCAAAGAAGGTGATGAAGAGCCAGAGCGGCATCTTCATTTCCAGCGAAACCATCAGCCAGGCAAGGCTGATGGCCAGAAACAACAGCAACGCGCCCTGCGACAGGCGGCGCATGCCGATGCGGCCGACAAGGCGCGCGTTCAAATAGTTGGAGAAGGCGAGCACGCCCGCGACACCCGCGAAGATGACGGGGAACATCTCGCCGACGTTGAACACGTCGACATAGATCTGCTGCGCCGAGGCGATGAAGCCGAACATGGCGCCGAAGACGAAGGTGCTGGCGAAGGCATAGCAGAGCGCAATGCGGTTGGTCAGCACGATGCGGAAACCGCCGACGACGGACGCGACCGTCAGCGGCCGGCGATATTCGGGATGCAGCGTCTCAGGCAGGCGCAGCAGCGACCAGGCCGAGACGACCAGTGCGCCGACGGCCATGGTGATGAAGATCCAATGCCAGGTCGCGAACAGCATGATCAATTGGCCGATGCCGGGGGCAACGACCGGAATTGCCATGAACACCATGAAGATCAGCGACATTACCTCGGCCATGCGCCGGCCGTCGAACGTATCGCGCACGATCGAGACAGCAATCACGCGCGTGGCGGCGGCACCGATACCTTGCACCAGCCTGCACAGGAGAAGCGTGGCGAATGACGGGGCGATTGCCGCCGCACCCGCCGCGGCGACATAGATCACCAGTCCGGCGACCAGCGGCGCGCGGCGCCCAAAACGGTCGGAGATCGGCCCGAAGAAAAGCTGCCCGCCGCCAAAGCCCAGGATGTAGGCGGTGATGACATACTGGCGATGGTTTTCATTTTCCACGCCCAGCGAGGCGCCGATCTGCTGCAGCGCCGGCAGCATGATGTCGATGGCCAGTGAGTTCAGCGCCATCAGCGCTGCGCACAGCGCAATGAATTCCCAGCGCGGAATGGGCAAATTGCTTGCCCGTTGCGGCGCTTCTGATTGCTGGTCCACGGCAAGTCCGATCTTTCAAACGAATATGCGCCGGCAGGCCGGCGCATTTATCCGTCTTGCCCCAAAACTGGGGAGCTAACTGTCTGCCGTGGCGGGGGCTACCCCGGCGTTTTCTTCAGGCGGCGCCTTTGACGCTCACGCCCTTCTCGACGAGGAACGTCTGCAGCTCGCCGGCCTGGAACATCTCGCGGATGATGTCGCAACCGCCAACGAATTCGCCCTTGACGTAGAGCTGCGGGATCGTCGGCCAGTTGGAATATTCCTTGATGCCCTGGCGCAACTCGGCCGAGGTCAGCACGTCGACGCCCTTATAGTCAGCGCCGATGTAATCGAGGATCTGCACGACCTGACCGGAAAATCCGCATTGCGGGAAACCGGGCGTGCCCTTCATGAAAAGGACGACGTCATTGCCCTTCACTTCACTGTCGATGTAGTCGTTGATGCCGCTCATGGAGAATCCTTTCCCGCCTGTGGGAGTCAGGCCTGAAACATAGCCATCAAATAAACCCATAGGTTGACCGAAACAAGATGTTTGCCGCGCCGCCATGCAAATGGCGCAAAGCATGGCGTGATGTTGGGCCAAACGCATTGGCTCCGGGACTGCATGAAAAGACGACATCGTGCGGCAATTGTGATTGGCGTTCTGCTGGTTGCGCTGGCCTTGATCTGGTGGTTCAGGCAGCCGGTTCGCCCACCCATCATCGTCGGTGGCGAACTGCCCGCACCGTGCCGGAGTATCAACTTCGAAGCGGTTCCTTACATCGTCTGCGAGATCGATCTTCGCGCCTATGACATTGGTGTCTTCCACGCCGGCGCCGACGGCAAGGCTTTCGGCTCGTTGGACAAATTCGACAAGGCGCTTGCCAACGAGGGTCGGCCGGTGCTGCTCGCCATGAACGCCGGCATGTATCATCAGGACCTGACGCCGGTCGGTCTTCTCATCGAAGACGGTCACGAAAAGGCGCCACTCAATCGCGCCGACGGCGAAGGCAATTTCTTCCTCAAGCCGAACGGTGAGTTCCTGGTCGGCAAGGACGGCAAGGCCGCGATCCTGGAGACGGACGCCTATGCCGCCGCAAAGCCGGATGCAGCGTTCGCCACGCAGTCCGGCCCGATGCTGGTGATCGACGGCCAGCTTCATCCTCGATTCGAGCCGAACGGCACGTCGCGTTACATCCGCAACGGCGTCGGCGTGCGCGACGAAAACACGGTCGTGCTGGCGATCTCGCGCTCCGAGGTCAGCCTCGGCAGCTTCGCACGCCTGTTCCGCGACGCGCTCAATTGTCCGAACGCGCTTTTCCTCGACGGGGCGGTGTCGGCGTTGTCGAATGGCGAGAGGATGCTCGTCGGTGGCAACTACCCTGCAGGACCGATCATCGCAGTGTCTGCGAAAAGGTGAGGGCGCGTTTAGCTCTGGCGGAAGTTCAGTCCGGCACGCTGGTCTGCAGGGCGAGCGCGTGCAGCACGCCGCCCATATTGCCCTTCAGCGCGTCATAGACCATCTGGTGCTGCTGGACGCGGCTCTTGCCACGAAAGCTTTCGGCCACCACCTCGGCTGCGTAGTGATCGCCGTCGCCGGCCAGATCGCGAATCGTCACCTTGGCGTCTGGAATGCCTTCCTTGATCAGCTTCTCGATGTCGTGGGCATCCATTGCCATGCGTAGTTCCTAACTCAGTTTCCCATGAAGCGAGGAAACCAGGATTCGTGGGCAGCGGTCAATTCACTGACCGGTATCGCACGCGCCTCGCCCAGTTTCAATTCGCGGCCGCCGGTCGAGCCGATCCACGGCGCGAAGATGCCGAGCTTGCTTTGCTGCTCGCGGATGGCGTCCCATTCGTCGCCCTGTGGATCGATCGACAGCGTCAGGAGGTAGCGGCCCTGATCCTCGCCGAACCAGACCGGGATCGGGTCGGCCTCGACGAGGCCGGGGATGGTTGCACCGATGCCGGAGGCCATCGCCATTTCGGCCAGCGCCACCGCGATTCCGCCATCGGAAACGTCATGCGCCGATGTGACGATGCCGGATGCGATCAGCGCGCGCACATGGTCGCCGACGCGTTTTTCATGGTCGAGGTCGACCGGCGGCGGCGGGCCGTCGGTGCGCGCATGGATGTCGCGCATATAGACCGACTGGCCGAGATGCGTTCCCCACATGCGCGGCGCGCCAACCAGCAGGATCATCTGGCCCTCGGCGGCAAAGCCGACCCGCACCATCTTCGACCAGTCGGCAATCAGTCCGACGCCACCGATGGTCGGGGTCGGCAAGATGCCTTGCCCGTTGGTCTCGTTGTAGAGCGAGACGTTGCCGGAGACGATCGGAAAGCCGAGCGTGCGGCAGGCGTCGCCGATGCCTTTTACCGCGCCGACCATCTGGCCCATGATCTCGGGCCGTTCCGGATTGCCGAAATTGAGGTTGTCGGTGGCAGCGAGCGGCAAGGCGCCGGTGGCGGTCAGATTGCGCCAGCATTCGGCCACCGCTTGCTTGCCGCCTTCGTAGGGGTCGGCCTCGCAATAGCGCGGCGTCACGTCGGAGGAGAAGGCCAGCGCCTTGGTCGGATGGCCTTCGATGCGCACCACGCCGGCATCGCCGCCCGGAAGCTGCAGCGAATTGCCCTGGATCAGCGTGTCGTACTGCTCCCACACCCAGCGGCGCGAGGACAGGTCTGGTCCGCCCAGCAGTTTCAACAGCGCATCGGCAACGTCGGCTTGTGGAACGTCGCTTGCAGCGAGCGGCGTCGGCTTCTTCGGCTCGGTCCAGGGGCGGTCATATTCCGGCGCCTTGTCGCCAAGGTCCTTGATCGGCAGATTGGCGACTTCGTCGCCCTGGTGCAGCACGCGAAAGCGCAGATCGTCGGTGGTCTTGCCGACAATGGCGAAGTCGAGGCCCCATTTGTGGAAGATCGCCTCGGCTTCCTTCTCTTTTTCCGGGCGCAGCACCATCAGCATGCGCTCCTGGCTTTCCGACAGCATCATCTCGTAGGCGCTCATGCGCTCCTCGCGCACCGGCACCATGTCGAGATCGAGTTCGATGCCGAGATCGCCCTTGGCGCCCATTTCGACCGCCGAGCAGGTGAGGCCGGCGGCACCCATGTCCTGGATGGCGATGACGGCGCCGGACGCCATCAGTTCGAGGCAGGCCTCCAACAGGCATTTCTCGGTAAAGGGGTCGCCAACCTGGACGGTGGGACGCTTCTCGTCGATCTTGTCGTCGAATTCGGCAGACGCCATGGTAGCGCCGCCGACGCCGTCGCGGCCGGTCTTGGCGCCGAGATAGACGACCGGCAGGCCGACACCCTTGGCTTCCGACAGGAAGATCGCGTCGGTCCTGGCAAGGCCCGCCGCAAAGGCGTTGACCAGGATGTTGCCGTTGTATCGGGCGTCGAAATTGACCTCGCCGCCGACCGTCGGTACGCCGAATGCGTTGCCGTAGCCGCCGACGCCGGAAACGACGCCGGAGACGAGGTGCTTGGTCTTGGGATGGTCAGGCGCGCCGAAGCGCAGCGCGTTCATCGCCGCGATCGGCCGCGCGCCCATGGTGAAGACATCGCGCAGGATGCCGCCGACGCCGGTCGCCGCCCCCTGATAGGGCTCGATGTAGGACGGGTGGTTGTGGCTCTCCATCTTGAAGACGACGCAGTCGCCGTCGCCGATGTCGACCACGCCGGCATTCTCGCCGGGGCCCTGGATGACCTGCGGCCCGGTTGTGGGCAGCGTGCGCAGCCACTTTTTCGAGGATTTGTAGGAACAGTGCTCGTTCCACATCGCCGAGAAGATGCCGAGTTCGGTAAAGCTCGGCTCGCGCCCGACCAGGTCGAGGATGCGCTGGTATTCGTCGGGCTTCAGCCCGTGCGCGGCAATGAGTTCCGGGGTGATCGGCACGGAATTGGAAATGGTCATGGGCAGCGATTTGTATCCGTGGGAGCGGGGATTTTGAGTCCCCTCTTATCGCAAGCTTGACGCGGTTACACCCCATCGATTGGCGAAAAACGCCGGAAAACCACAGGCGGTGCCTGGCTGCCAGGCTTGACGAAGCGCGGGGCTGAAAATCAGGAAAAACTGTCGTAGCCGGCGCGGCCTTCATCGAGCAGCCGCCGGATCACCGCAACGCCGCCGGCGACATCCTTGCTGTGTCTTGGCTGCGAAACGCCGAAACGGACGCCGTGAAAGACCTGCTCGGAACGGCCGGCCTTGAACTCATCCTCGTCGTCGATGAGCACGCCATGTTCGAGGCAGGCATTCTTGAAGGTGCCGGAGAGCCAGGGATCGGGCAGGGTGAGCCAGACGAACGGTACGTTGTCCTGTGCCTTGAAGTCGAAGCCGGCCAGCATCTCGCGCACGATGGCGATGCGGGCGTTGATCTCGACGATGCAGCGCTTGCGGATCTCGCTGGCATGGCCGGACAGCACCAGCCGGGCGTTAACTTCGGCCAGGAGGAAGGGCATGCCGCCGGTCATCATCTTGTGCGCAACGCGGATGCGGTGGCGATAGGCCGGCGGGCAAGAGAGCCAGCCGCCGCGAACGCCCGCCGCGACCGACTTCGACAGCCCGCCGGCAACGATGGTGCGTTCGGGGGCATATTCGGCGAGCAGGGGTGTCGGGTCGTCGGTCAGGTCGCCATAGAGATCGTCCTCGATCAGGACGACATTGTATTCACGCGCGACGCGCGCGATCGCCTCGCGCCGTGCCGCCGACAGCGTCACCAGTGTCGGGTTCTGGGCCGTCGGCATCAGGAACATCATCTTCGGGTGCTTCTGCGCACAGACGCGCTCGAAATCCTGGGGATCGATGCCTTCCTCGTCCGACGCCACCAGCGCCGTCCGCCGGCCGATCAGCCCGGCGCTGCGGGAAATCTGCGAGTAGGTCAGATGCTCGAAGGCGACATAGTCGCCGGGCGTGGTCAGCGCCGCGATGGCTGCCATCACCGCGGCATGGGTGCCCAGCGTCGGAACGATCGCGTCGGCGGTCGGGCGAAAGGAATTTCGCGAAAGCCAGCGCGCGCCGGCCTCGAACCAGTGGCCCGGGAATTCCCTGACATAGCTTGAAATCTCGTGCGGATGATCCTGCACCGTGCGCGACAGCACATCGGCGACAATGGCGCCCTGGCCGATGTCGGGCGCCGCCGTGCTGTCGAAGCGCAGCTTGCCGGGCGGCGCATCGACATAGCGCGTGCCTTGCGTGCCGGGCTCGAGGAATTCGGGCTTTACCGCCTCCGACTGCTGGGCCAGAACATAGGTTCCGCGTCCAACCTCGCCACTGACCAGCCCACGCTCGCGCAGCAACTGATACGCCCTGCCGACCGTGCCTACGGTGGTGCCGATGTCGTAGGCCAGGTCCCGCTGCGGCGGCAGTTTTGCCCCGGCGTCGATCACGCCCCGGTCGATATCTGACTCAATGCTGTCAGCAAGGCGCTGATAGAGGGGACCGGAACCGGCGGTGAGATCGGGAAGCCAATTTGTCATGGTGACAATTCTCTATATTGCACCGAATTGAGAGTCAATACATATCAGCGGTGTACCAAATGGGGTACAATTCCGATTTTGGCAGAAAGACAATGGATACAATCGAGACAATCAGCTATGCCCGGCTTGGAGCCCGCACGTCCGGCCAGCGAACCTATGTCAGCCGCCTTGTGCTTGTGGTCAGCTCACTCGCGAGCCGGATTGGCAACCTGCTGGAGCGCCGGCGCAGCCGTCTGGCCTTGCTGGAGATGACCGACGATCAGCTGAAGGATATCGGCGTCTCGCGTTGCGACGCCCACCGTGAAGGTCTCAGGCCTTTCTGGGACTGAGAGCCAGGGCATGATCCCGAAAAGTGGAGTCCGGTTTTCGAAAAAGATCATGCTCAAACAAAGAGATAGAGCCTCATCCTGATTCCATCGGGATGAAACTGCCTCTAGCGCACGCTCGACGCCCTGATGCGTGAAACGCCGCGGTCCACAAGGACTGCGATGATGCACAGCAGGAGAAAAAGCCCGGTGACGGCCAGCGCTGAGACAGCGACGCTGACCGCGCCGTTCTTGGCGACATCGAGGAACGGGTAGGGCACTTCGCCTGATAGTGGCGCCCGCACCAGCACGTAGATCAGGTAGGCGATCGGATAGATCATCCACCAGGAAATGTCGCGCCACCGCGTTCTGCCGTCGGCGCCGGCCACCAGCCACCACAGCACAAACAGCACCGGCGTCACATAGTGCAGGAGGACGTCGCAAAACAGGAACAGCCCTTGTGGCTGCCAGAGCTGCGCCAGAACCGTGGCATAAACAATGAATACCAGCGCGATTGAAACCGCGACGCCCGCCCGCATTCGTCGCCCGGCAAAGGCCGGCAGCCAGGCATAGCCGCTGGAGGACAGAAGAGAGGTGTGGACCAGCACTGCGCCGATATTGGTCAGGATGGTGAAGAAGCTGAACAGGTAGACGATGGAGCCGAGCAGACTGCGGCCGGCTTCCATCGACGCTGGAACAGTAATGCAGAATTGCAGGACAAGCCCGGCCAGACCGATGACCAGACCCGCAATCTGCAGGAACCGGCCCATCGCGCTATGCCGCCGCGCCGCAGGCCGGATTGCCTGCCTGCCAGCGGGCAATGTCGGAGCCGATGCGCGCGCCGAGCGGGTCGGCCATCAGCGGGCCGAACACGTCGACGCGGCTTGAATTGCCTTGCGCCTGCACGACCAGCAACGGTTTGCCGCCATAATGCTTGGCCGGGACCAGCAGGAAGCGCGGCGTGCCGCTGAACGAATTCAACTCGTTGGCCATCTGATACGGTTTGAAGGCCGGGTCCTTGCTGGCGATCCAGCATTTGTGGGCGGCGATCGCCACCTGTTCCATGGCGAGCAGCGAAGCACTCTTGCCCGCAGGCACCGGCGCGCTCTTCGGGGTCGACTGACAGGAGGCAAGCACAAAACCGGCGGTGACGACGAGACAGAGGCGGGCGATCGTCAAGCCCATGATCACGCTGCACCCATTTCGAGTTCGGAAAGGAAGATTTTCAGTCCGTCCGTCATCTCGCCCCAGACCCGCGAAAGCGCCGGGTGCTGCAGGGCGATCTGCTCATATGCGTCGAACTTCGGATAGGCGTCGAGCAGGTCATGATGCCCGGTCGTAGCCCGGAAATTGTTGAAGATGAAACGAGTCGGCGTCAGCCAGGCGTCGGCGAAGGTGATGTCGTCGCCGAGCGCGAAGGGCCCTTGCGCCATCCGGACCTCGATCGCCGCCAGTCCGTGATGCAGCCGGGCGAATTGTGCCTTGATTTCCGCCTCGTTGCGCTTCGGCACGAAATGCAGTTCGAACAGCTTCATCATCGGGGCGAGCACGTCGAGGTCGGTGATGCGGGCGAACATGCGCACCAGCGCGCGGTCTTTCGAATCTTGCGGCAGCAGCGCCGGCTCGGGAAACCGCTCTTCCAGATATTCCGCGATGACCACCGATTCGACGATCGTTTCACCGGAGCCGGTGATGAGCACCGGAATCCGGTTGAGTGGCGAAACGGCGCGGAATTCTTCGGGAATGGGGAAGCCCGGCGGCGGCGCAATGACCTTGAGCGGCACGTTCTTGATGTAGGCAAGCGCCCGCACGATCGACGAGTAGGGCGACAACGGCCGCGAATAGAGTTTCATGACCGTCTCTCCCTGATGTGGTGGATTTGCCCGCTTTTTGCGGTGCTCGCGTCGAGGAAATTCAAGCGGCGATGCCGAGGGCACCTTCGAACAAAGCCCGGCCATCGCTGCCGCCATGGGCCGCTTCGATCAGGTTTTCTGGATGCGGCATCAGGCCGAGCACATTGCCCTGGCTGTTGATGATACCGGCAATGTCGTTGATCGAGCCGTTGGGATTGGTGTTTTCGGCATAGCGAAACACCACCTGTCCCTCGCCTTCGAGACGGGCGAGCGTTTCAGCATCGGCAAAGTAATTGCCGTCGTGATGCGCCACCGGCGAGCGGATGATCTGGCCCGGCTGGTAGCGGCGGGTGAACATCGTGTTGGCATTGGCGATCTGCAGTTTCACCTCACGGCAGACGAATTTCAGCGAACTGTTGCGCATCAGCGCACCCAGCAGCAGCCCAGCCTCGACCAGGATCTGAAAACCGTTGCAGACGCCGATGACCATGACGCCCTTGGCCGCCTGTTCGGCAACCGCCCGCATCACCGGCATCCGCGCGGCAATCGCGCCGCAGCGCAGATAGTCGCCGAACGAAAAACCGCCGGGAATGGCGATCAGGTCGACGTCAGGGATTTCGGTGTCGGTCTGCCACACCGTGACCGGTGGTTTTCCGGAAATCTTGGTCAGCGCCGCGATCATGTCGCGGTCGCGGTTGAGGCCAGGGAGAAGGACGACTGCTGATTTCATTTTGGTTCGTAAGGCCCTTGGGCTTCGGCGAGTTCGCGCAGGTCGAGGCGGCGTTCTATGCGTTCAAGGCGATCATCCTGGCGAGCCAGCACACCGTAGATATTCTTTACGTCGCTCTCTGTGGCTATGAGGTGGCCGCGGATGGAGCCTAGCTCGGACTTTACCTCTCCGAGCGTCGAATCCATTCTATCCAGTCGCGGCTGAATGGACTTGAGCACTTCAAATATCAAGCTTCCATCAGTCTCGGCCATCTGCCCTCCGGCACAACCTCAGGTAATCGCCACACTATAATTCTCGATGACCGTATTCGCCAGCAGCTTGTCGCACATGGCTTTCAGGTCGGCCTCGGCCTTGGCCTTGTCGGTCTCCGAAAGCTCGACATCGAACACCTTGCCCTGGCGCACCGCGCCGACGCCGCCAAAACCCAGGCCGGACAGAGCATGTTCGATCGCCTTGCCTTGCGGGTCGAGCACGCCGTTCTTGAGGGTGACGGTAACGCGGGCCTTGATCACGCTGGACATGCTCCTGTTCTATGTGTTGAGCGGAAAAAAATCAGTGCGGCTTACCTTTGACGCCATCGGTCGAGGCGACGAGCACCGGTCCGGCGGGACGCGGCGGCTCGTTCTCGTTCATGATGCCGAGGCGGCGGGCAACTTCCTGATAGGCTTCGACCAACCCGCCCATGTCGCGGCGGAAACGGTCCTTGTCGAGCTTGTCCTGCGTCGCCACGTCCCACAGGCGGCAGGAATCCGGCGAGATCTCGTCGGCAACGACGATGCGCATCATGTCGCCCTCGAACAGGCGGCCGCATTCGATCTTGAAGTCGACGAGCTGGATGCCGACGCCCATGAACAGGCCGGAGAGGAAGTCGTTGACGCGGATGGCCAGCGCCATGACGTCGTCGATCTCCTGCGGGCTCGCCCAGCCGAACGCGGTGATGTGCTCTTCCGACACCATCGGGTCGTCGAGCGCGTCGGCCTTGTAATAGAATTCGATGATCGAGCGCGGCAGCACGGTGCCTTCCTCGATACCGAGGCGCTTGGCCAGCGAGCCGGCGGCGACATTGCGCACCACCACTTCGAGCGGGATGATCTCGACTTCCTTGATCAGCTGCTCGCGCATATTGAGCCGGCGGATGAAGTGGGTCGGAATGCCCATCCGGTTGAGATGGTTGAAGATGTGCTCGGAAATGCGGTTGTTGAGCACGCCCTTGCCGTCGATGACTTCGTGTTTTTTCTTGTTGAACGCGGTGGCGTCATCCTTGAAAAACTGGATCAGCGTTCCCGGCTCAGGTCCCTCATAGAGGATCTTGGCCTTGCCTTCATAAATGCGGCGGCGATTTTTCATCTGATTTTTTCTCTGGATTTCCGGGCAGGCGGCAAGCGACCAATTCCTGTCCGTCTGCCTAAATTAGTGCGGCGACGGTGGGGTTCAATGCCGGTGTCTATCCCAATCGCACTGTTTGCTCAATCGGCAAATCCTTTCAATCAACCGCTTTCGGGAATGAAATGCCGCAGCGCAGCAAGTGATGTAGCATATTGACCGACCCGCGACCTTTTGGTTTGTGCTTCGGCAACACATATTCACTGTCAAACGAATCGTATTCCACCGGAGGGATGCCATGAGCAGCATGAAAGACCGCGAAGAGGGCTTCGAGCGCAAATTCGCCTTCGACGAGGAACTTCGGTTCAAGGCCGCGGCGCGCCGCAACAAGACGCTAGGCCTGTGGGCCGCCGAAAAGCTCGGCAAGTCCGGCGCCGATGCCGAGGCCTATGCCAAGCAGGTGGTTGTCTCCGACATCGAGGAAGCCGGCGATCACGACGTTTTCCGCAAGATCCGCAAGGATTTCGATGAGGCCGGCGTCGACCAATCGGACCATCAGATCCGTCGCACCATGGATGAAATGATGGCGCAAGCGATCGAGCAGATCAAGAACACCTGATCCAGCCTGGACCAATCGACCGCCCGGTTAAGCCGCGCGGTTTTTCTTTGCCTTTGCCGCCGTTTCCGGCTGAAACTGCGCCTTGTCAGCAAGGAAAGAGTCGATGTCCCTGAAGTCACGCCTGGCGGCCGATGAAACGCTGTTCACCGCATGGTCCGGCGTGCCGGACGCACTCACGGTGGAAATCATCGCCAAACAGGGTTTCGACGCCGTCACGCTCGACATGCAGCATGGCGGGCACCACGAAGACAGCGTGCTGCGCGGCCTCGTGCCGGTGCTGGCCGCCAACAAGCCGGCGCTTGTGCGCATTCCGGTCGGCCGCTTCGACATGGCCAGCCGCGCGCTTGATTTCGGCGCCGAGGCGGTGATTGCGCCTATGGTCAATTCGGTGGCGGATGCCAAGCTGTTTGCCGCCGCCATGAAATATCCGCCGCTTGGCGAGCGTTCCTGGGGCCCGACTTACGCTTTCCCGCGCCACGGCAAGGGCGATCAGGCCGAATGGCTGCGCGACACCAACCAGCGTACCATGGCTTTCGCCATGGTCGAAACACGCGCCGCGCTGGATGCGCTCGATGGCATCCTCGACACGCCTGGCATTGACGGCATCTTCCTCGGCCCGTCGGATTTCTCGATCGCCTGGTCGAACGGCGCCACCGTCAATTCGACGCTGGAAAGCATGATGGAGACCGTGGCTTTGATCGCCGAGCGGACGCGCAAGGCCGGCAAGCATGCCGCGATCTACGTCATCGAGCCCGCCATTGCCGGTCGCGTCGTCTCGATGGGCTACCGGCTGCTGGCCATGGGCTCGGACCACACCCTGATTTCGCTTGGTGCCAAAACCCTGCTGAAGAGCATGCGGGATTCGATCGGCTCCTAGGCCTCAGCCTGGACCATTTTGACGGATCTATGAGTTCACGCCTTTGAGATCCGTCAGGAACTTGGCGAAGGACATCGATCCCTCGGGCCACGGGCCGAAGCCGGAATCCGCGTTGAGATGACCGGCCTCGCCGGCGTCGATGAACAACGAGCCCCAGGCGCCGGCAATGTCTTCAGCTACATCGAACGCGCAGAACGGGTCGTTGCGGCTGGCGATCACCACCGAGGGAAAGGCCAGCGGCTCGCGCGGGTAGGGGCCGAAGGTCATCAAATGCTTCGGCTTTATCTTGGGATTGGCGACGTCGGGCGGCGCCACGAAGAAGGCGCCGGCGACCGGCCGCTCGAACTGCGGCATGGCCTGGACTGCAGCCGCGACACCAAGCGAATGCGCGACGAGGACGACCGGCCGCTCGGCCTCGTTGACGGCCCTCGCCACGCTCGCCGTCCAGTCGTCGCGCACCGGCTTCGACCATTCCGCCTGCTCGACGCGGCGCGCCGTCGACAGCTTCGACTGCCAGCGGGTCTGCCAGTGGTCGGGGCCGGAATTGGTGTAGCCCGGCACGATCAGAATATCTGCTTCCCTGACTTTCATGGCGCTGAAATAGCGAGCGTCGCTGCGTCGTGCAACCGGGATGAAGAGCCTAATTGATCACAATAGTGAACACCATGTTCGCTTCTTGCCATCTTGTGTGAACGATGGTGATCAACGATCTGTCGTCAGGAAGAAACACGTCGTACAGTGATCGCTGGCGCCGGGCTCCCGGCAATGGGAGCCTCATCGGACAGCGGCCGAACGGAGAATTTGATGAGCGAACTGCCTTTTGCCGCCACAACCCCGGTCAGCGTTGCCCGTGTCGGGTTGAAGGCGCGCGACGCCGAAAATCTCGCCGCCTATTATCGCAGGGTTGTCGGGCTGCAGGAATTGAGCCGCGCCGACGGCGCGATCACGTTGGGCGCCGCTAGTCGCCCGCTGCTCGTCATCGAGCCGGATCCGGCCGCGAAGCCCGACGATCCGCGCAGCGCCGGCCTTTTCCACACCGCTTTCCTGCTGCCGAGCAGGGCCGATCTCGGCCGCTGGATCAACCATGCCATCGCCAGCAAGATCGCCATCGAGGGCGCCTCCGACCATCTGGTCAGCGAAGCGCTCTACCTGACCGACCCCGAGGGCAACGGCATCGAGATCTATGCCGACCGCCGTCCGCAGGACTGGAAGTGGAACGGCGACAAGATCGCGATGGCGACCGAGCGGCTGAACATCCCGTCCGTCGTCGCCGATGTGCCGGCCGGTGATGCCGGCTGGCAGGGCGCGCCGGAAAACAGCATCGTCGGCCACGTCCACCTGCGCGTTGGCAGGCCGGAAGACGCCGAAGCCTGGTGGAACCAAGAGTTCGGCTTCGACACGGTGGCGAAATATGGCGGCCAGGCTGTGTTCCTGTCTTCCGGCGGCTATCACCACCACGTCGGTGCCAATGCCTGGCAGAGTTCCGGTGCTGGTCGTCGCGATCCTGCCCGTTCGGGTCTGGCCTGGGTCGAAATGCGCTCGGACAAGGTGACGAGCGAAACGACCCGCGAAGATCCGTGGGGGACGGTCATTCGCACCGTGCCCGGCGCAGCCGGCTGAAGCTTGATTGCCAGACGCCGTTCGGGTTTTACGGGGACCCGGCGGCGTAACCGGTCATCAACCCGTGTTCCCAACGGGCGAACCCGGCAGCCTTCGCGCGCCCTGCAGCCTCGGCCCAGTCGTAGCCGATCGCATGCAGGCTGAACGACCATTCTCCGTCCTTGCGCGTAGCGATCGCGTAGCGTGCATGTGGGCTGCCTGTCACGGTGAAGCTGGGGAAAGCCTGGACACCAACGCTGCCCGCGTTGAGTGCCACCCGCCCGTCGGAAAGATGCACGACGCGGGGCGTATGTGTGTGACCACACAAGATCAGCCTCGCCTCGGTTCTGCCGAGCTTGCGCCTGATCTGGCTTTCGTTGGACAGAAAGAAGTGGTCACCGCCATCTTCTTCGAGCAGGAACACTTCGTCGTCGCTGGGGCTGCCATGACACAACAGGATTTCGGCTGCGAGGGACAGGGTGAGCGGCAGTGCCGAAAGCCAAGCCAAGGACGCCTGAGAGAGGCATTGCTGGGCAAACGCGTCAACCTCTTCCAACCTGGAAGCCGGGGGCTCGACCAGCACGCGGTCATGGTTGCCGCGCACGGTCGGCCAGTTTTCGGCAATCAGATATTGTGCGGTTTCCTCCGGCCATAACGGACCCGAGACACAGTCACCCAGATTGACGATGATGTCCGGAGAACTTTCCTTGATGCGCGCATGAACCGCCTCCAGCGCGCGGAGATTTCCGTGGATGTCAGAGACGACAGCCAGTCTCATCTTATTCAAACACCCGCTTGAAGATCGTGTCGACATGTTTGGTGTGATAGCCAAGGTCGAACTTTTCGCGGATCTCGGCCTCGGGCAGAGCTGCGGTCACTTCCTTATCGGCCAGAAGTTCCTCAAGGAAATCAGCGCCTTGTTCCCACACCCTCATGGCGTTGCGCTGCACCAGCCGATAGGAATCTTCGCGCGACAGGCCGGCCTGCGTCAGCGCCAGCATCACCCGCTGTGAATGCACGAGGCCGCGGAACTTGTTCATGTTCTTGAGCATGTTGTCGGGGTAGACGAGCAGCTTGTCGACGACACTGGTCAGCCGCGACAGCGCGAAATCGAGCGTCACCGTCGCGTCAGGCCCGATCATGCGCTCGACCGACGAATGCGAAATGTCGCGTTCGTGCCAGAGCGCCACATTCTCCATCGCCGGCAGTGCGAAGGAACGCACCATCCGGGCAAGGCCGGTGAGGTTTTCGGTCAGCACCGGATTGCGCTTGTGCGGCATTGCCGACGAGCCCTTTTGGCCCGGCGAAAAATACTCTTCCGCCTCAAGCACTTCGGTGCGCTGCAGATGGCGGATTTCGATCGACAGTCGCTCGATGGACGAGGCGATGACGCCGAGCGTGGCGAAGAACATGGCGTGCCGGTCGCGCGGGATCACCTGAGTCGACACCGGCTCCGGCTTCAGCCCGAGTTTTTTCGCCACATGTTCTTCGACATAGGGGTCGATGTTGGCGAAGGTGCCGACCGCGCCTGAGATGGCGCAGGTCGCAATGTCCTCGCGCGCATGCACCAGCCGCTCGCGGCAACGCGAGAATTCGGCATAGGCCTGCGCCAGCTTGATGCCGAATGTGGTCGGCTCGGCATGGATGCCGTGGCTGCGGCCGATGGTGACGGTGTCCTTGTGCTCGAAAGCGCGGCGCTTGAGCGCGGCGAGCAGGCCGTCAATGTCGGCGAGAAGGATGTCGCTGGCGCGGGTGAGCTGCACGGCAAAGCAGGTGTCGAGAACATCCGAGGAGGTCATACCCTGGTGGATGAAGCGAGCGTCCGGTCCGACGAATTCGCCAAGATGAGTGAGGAAGGCGATGACGTCGTGCTTAGTGACGCGCTCGATCTCGTCGATCGCCTCGACGTCGAATTTCGCCGCGCTGCCCTTTTCCCAGATGGTTTTCGCCGCTTCCTTGGGGATCACGCCGAGTTCGGCCAGTGCGTCGCACGCATAGGCTTCGATCTCGAACCAGATGCGGAACCGGGTTTCCGGCGACCAGATAGCGACCATTTCCGGCCGGGAATAGCGAGGGATCATCAGTCAGTCCTGACCTTTGGGAGTGTTTGCCCGCGTCCTAACAGAGGCAGACAAAATGCTCAACGCTGCTGCCGCGCAAACCAGACGCTGGCGACAGCCAATGCGATGAAACCGAGCGGAAAATAAAGCCGGATGCCCAGGACGACGAATTGGTAGAGCGCCGTCAAGCTGGTGTACACGAACTCGAAGACCCAGGTGATGGTGAAGGCGGGTGCGTGCCATTCGGCATAGTAGGAGCGGTATTGCAGCGCAAACAGCCCGCCGGTGAAGGCGATGGTCGCGACAAGAAGGCAGATAAAGGCGGCTGCAAGAGCGACTTCCCAGTGTCGCCCGAGCGAGACGAGCCGAGCCGCAAACAGGCCGACCGGAAAGGCGAGCGCACCGCCGGCGGCAAACAGCAACGAAACGAAGCGGACTTTCGCAGGGGTCTCCCAATCACCCAGCAACAGATTGACCAGCGCGCTGGCGCCCATCGCCACACCCCACAGCAAGGCGCCGAAAAGGGCGGTGCCCGGCGATGGCAGAGCGCGGCGGACATAATCCCGGGCGCGGTTGCGCGTGGTGGGTTGAGGAGGCGGCGTCACAGGCGGCCGGTCACCGCGATCCAGCGAAAGTCCGGCCCTTCGAAGCCGTATTGGCGCACCGCGACCAGCACCGCATGAGCGCTGACGCTGTCCATCGAGAACGTCTGCACCGCGCCTAGCCGGTAGCCATTCGGACAGCCACGGCTTTGCGGGATCGATTTGTCCTCATGCAGCAGATGGGTCTGGCCGCCATCCCTGGCCTCGATGCGCAGCAGCCGAAAGCCGTTGATCTCGCCCTGGCTCTGGCAGCGCTCGGTGTCGTTCCTGGCGATCTCGTCGAGCCGGAACTCGAGCGGGGGGTCGACCGGCGAAAAGATCGGGCGCGGATTGACCACCATGCGGAAAGGATCGGCCGAAAGTTCGGTCACCGGGTTGAAGCCGGCGGTGATGCCACGGTTCGCAGCGAGTTCGGCCTGGCTGACGATCGCTTCACCTTTTTGGCGTGCCTGGAGGCGTGCCGCGTCGAGCGTGGCGTTCTCGTCGTCGAGCCGGACCCTGATCGGCGTGCCCTGCAGAAAACTGTCGTTGCTGGTGTCGATGTAATAGCAGTTGGCATAGGGGAAGCCTGAGCCGTCCTGGACGCCATATTCCTCGAAGGCGAACACGCCACCATCCCTGGTAAAGCCAAGGATTTCAAGCTCAGCGACATCGCCCGCATGGGCGGCAAGCGAGGTAGCAAGCTGGGCAAGCAGGGAGATGGCAATCAGGACAAGTATTCGCATCGGGTTTCGCTCCGGCAGCCCATGTTGACCAATCACCTATCACGACGCGGTCAAAACGTCGTGCTGTCTAAAACACAAGTCCGATGCATCCAATCCCGCCGTCATTGGTTGTTGTCGGCAGCCTCAACGGAGACCCACCATGACCGACACCAGCAAAATACGCGAGCATATGGAAGTCATCGGCGCCGACGGCGTCCATGTCGGCACTGTCGACAAGATCGAGGGAGAAAGAATCAAGCTGACCAAACAGGACAGCGGCGCCGGCTCCCACAAGGGGCACCACCACTATATCCCGTCGAGCCTGATCGCCGAGGTCGAGGGCAACAAAGTGCGCCTGTCGGCAAACTCCGATGTCGCCGTCACTTTCGAAGAAGAACGATCCGACCCGGTTTGATCCTATCGTCGCCTTCAGCGCGACGACCAGACCGGAAACAGATCGCCGTCGGCCGGCGACGCGGCATGGACGCCGCGGCTGATGGCGCGCGCCATGGTGGCGCCGGCTGCGGCATAGAGGTCGATGGCAGCGTCGGCCGCGAGCTCAATGCCGCTCTTGCCTGTAGCCAGCGCAAAGACCAGGTCGCCATCGGCCGGCGTGTGCGTCGGCCATATGGCACGAACGAAACCGTCATGCGCCGATATGGCCAGCCGCTTGGCGCCGGCCTTGGTGAGGACGGCGTCGGTGGCGATGACGGCGATCGTGGTGTTGCCGCCGGCCTCCGTTTTTCCCCCGAAGCGCTTGTCGCGGAATTTCAACAGGATCCTTTTCGCATCGTCCGGCATCGGCGAGGGATATCCTAGCCCGCCGAACTCGTCGCCGATTTCGAACGGTGCCGCCCAGAAATGCCGGCTGCGGCCAACCGTCACCGAGCCGGTCGGATTGACGGCGGCAAGGGCGCCGATGGTGACACCACTGTCCAACACGGTCGAGGCTGAGCCGAGGCCACCCTTCAGGCCGGCACTCAGCGCGCCGGTGCCAGCGCCGACCGTGCCAATCGGAAAGTCGATGCCAGCTGTCTGTGCCGCCTCGTAGCCAAGGTCGCGATAGGGCGGATACCGGCCCCAATCCTTGTCGCCACCATTGCGCAGGTCGAACAGGATTGCCGCAGGCACGATCGGCACGCGAAAACCGCCGACTTCGACGCCGATGCCCAGCCCACGCAAAGCCGCCTGCACACCTGAGGCGGCATCGAGGCCAAAGGCCGAGCCGCCCGAAAGCACCACGGCATGGATGGTCTCGATCGAATTGTGCGGCTCGAGCAGGTCGGTTTCGCGGGTGCCTGGCGCACCGCCCAGAATCTGCACACCGGCGACCGCCGGCTCGTCGCACAGCACGGTGGTCACACCGGACTTCAGCCTGGCATCGGTGGCATTGCCGACACGCAGGCCGGCGACGTCGGTGATGAGATTGCGCGGACCCGTGCGAAACATCAATGGCCCTCGAGAGGCACGAAATGCGCGCCATCGTAGCGGTAGGCGCGAAAGGGGTTTTGGCTGAGGTCGCCTTTTTCATCGAAGCGTATCGGCCCGATCGCGGTGGTGAAACCATGCGCGGTGAGCGCCTCGGTGAACGGCGTGCCGGAAGCTACCGTCAGGGCCGAGGCCGCCTTGGCGATCTCGACCGCCGCGTAAGCCGGCAACGTGTAGCCATCCGGCTCGATCTTCTGTGCGGCAAAGGCCTCCAGCACCTTGGGCTCGGCGACACCGGCCCATTCGGGCGGCGCGATCATCAGCGTGCCCGCGGCATAAGGCACATCGCCGGGCGGCGTGCGCAAATTCTCGCCGCCGGCAAAGACCATGCCGGCATCGAGCTGGCCGGAATCGCGGGTCATGATGGCGATGTCATCGCCGTCGCCGCCGGCGAACACATGCGTCGCGCCGGCCTTCTTCAGCCGCCCGATCAGCCCGATCTGGTTGTCGAGCTGCGGCCGGAAAGTATCGACAAACACCGGCTTCAGCGCCGCCTGCTCGGCAGCGGCCCGCAACGTCTCGGCGATTTCGCGGCCATAGATCGTGCCATCGTCGACGATGGCGAACAGCTCGTTCTTCCATAGCTCTGTGAGGATGGCGGCGACGGCGTTGCGCTCATCGTCGCCGCGCGGTCCGAGACGATAGATTGGCCAGCCGGTCTTGGCGCGCCTATCGGTCAGGCTTTCCGTGCGCACGCCCACGGTGATGACCGCTATGTTGGCGTCCTTCAGGATCGGCAGCGCCGCCTCGATCGCGTCGGTGCAGAGAAAACCGACGACGACGCTGACCTTGGCCGCGGCGAATTCCCTGGCGGCGGCAGCACCACCATCGGCAGTGCAGGCGTCGTCGATAGTTCTGAGCTCGACACCGTTCACTTCCGCCGCCAGGCCTGCGCCGGCCTCGATCTGCTTGCCGAGAATCGCCGATGGTCCGGACAAGGGAGCGGCGACGCCGACCAGCAGCGTTTGAGCGCCCGCACTGCCGGCAAGAGACAGCCAGGTCAGCACCACTATTGTCGTTGTCCCGGGTCGCATGCGAGCGAAGAATTCCTCCGTGCCGGTTCGTGGGTTTCCCGGCATCATTCCTGCCAAGACCTAAAGGCTGCCCGGCCTTGGCGCAACACGCTAATTCTGGGATACACTTCAACCACTTCGCTTGTGGCATGCCGTATGCCGCCATATATAACGGTTGGGTTCTGGTTCTGGAAAATCATCAGTGCTGAAGAAGAACGACATTGGGCCGCAGGCCTATCGCGACGCGATGAGCCATTTTGCCGGCCACGTCCATGTGGTCACAACAGACGGGCCTGCCGGCAGGCGCGGCGCAACTGTCATAGCTGCCTGTTCAGTGTCGGACACGCCGCCGACCATCCTGGTCTGCCTCAACCGCGAAAATCCCAAGAACGAACCGTTCGTGAAAAACGGCAAATTCGCCTTGAACGCGCTGGCTTCGGACCAGGAGCCGCTGGCAATCGGTTTTTCCGGCATCACCGGCTTGCCTGTCGAGGAGCGCTTTGCGCTCGGCGAGTGGGATATGATCTCGACCGGCGCGCCGGCGCTGAAAGGCGCGCTCGCCGTCTTCGACTGCGAACTGATCGACACCAAGGATCTGGCCACCCATCGTGTGCTTTTTGGCAAGGTGACAGGCCTGCGCATCGGCGATAATTTGCGGCCGCTGATCTACCATGATCGCGGCTACCACTTTCTGTGAAAAGAGTGGCGGCACTCACGGAGAAAGAATGACCGAGTTGAAACCGCGCCCCGCGCCGCGGACGATCGACGAGACGCTCGATCTCCTGACCGGCGCGGACTATGTTGCGGACCGGTCGCTGGCGACCGTGCTGTTTTTGTCGCTGCGCATGAAACGGCCGCTGTTCCTGGAGGGAGAGGCCGGCGTCGGCAAGACCGAGATCGCCAAGGTGCTCGCCCAGGCACTCGGCCGCCGGCTTATCCGTCTGCAATGCTATGAAGGCCTCGATGTCTCGTCGGCCGTGTATGAGTGGAATTACGCCGCGCAGATGATCGAGATCCGCATGGAGGAGGCGGCCGGCAAGGTCGATCGCTCCGACATGGAGCGTAACGTCTTCTCCGAAAAATACCTGATCCGCCGCCCGGTGCTCGACGCACTGACCGGCAAGGCGGGTGCTGCGCCGGTCTTCCTGATCGACGAGCTTGACCGCACTGACGAGGCGTTCGAGGCGTTCCTGCTCGAAATCCTCTCCGACTTCCAGGTGACGGTGCCCGAACTCGGCACGATCAAGGCCGAGGAGCCGCCGATCGTCATCATCACCACCAACCGAACCCGCGAGATCCACGACGCGCTGAAGCGGCGCTGCCTCTATCATTGGGTCGATTATCCCAATGCCGAGCGCGAACTGGAAATCGTGCGCCGAAAGGTGCCGCAGGCCAACCAGCGGCTTTCGGCGGAAGTGGTTTCGTTCATCCAGAAGCTGCGCCAGATCGAGTTGTTCAAGGTGCCCGGCGTCGCCGAGACCATCGACTGGGCCGGCGCGCTGACCGAACTCGACAAGGTGGCGCTCGATCCCGAAACCGTGTCCGACACGATCGGAGTGTTGTTGAAATACCAGGACGACATTGCCCGCATCGAACAGGGCGAAGGCCGGCGCATCCTCAACGAGGTGAAGGCCGAGCTTTCGGCGGCGGAGTAGGGCGATGGCGCGTCCCGAGCCGAAAGAGGCCACCCCCGACGGGCGCATCGCCGACAACATCGTCTATTTCGCCCGCACCTTGCGCAAGGCCGGCATGCGGGTCGGGCCGGCTTCGGTCAAGGATGCCATCGAGGCGGTGTTGGCCGCCGGCATCGGTTCACGCGACGATTTCTACTGGACGCTGCATGCGGTGCTGGTGTCACGGCACGAGGATCATCCCACCTTCGACGAAGCCTTCCGGCTGTTCTGGAAATCGCACGAACTGATCGAAAAGATGCTGGCGATGTTTTCGCCGGTGGCGCCCGACAACAGAGAGAAGCAGAAGCCGCGCGCGGCCGAAAACCGCGTCAGCCAGGCGATGTTCGAGGGTCACCAGAAGAACCAGCCGGTACAGGAAATTCCCGAGATCGAGGTCGACGCCCGCTTCACCTTCTCCGGCAACGAGGTGCTGCGGGGCAAGGATTTTGCCCAGATGAACGCCGCCGAGATGGCAGACGCCAAGAAGGCGATCGCTCGGTTGCGCCTGCCATTTGACATGGTCAGGACACGGCGCTTCAAAGCCGATGCGCATGGCCGCCGCATCGATCCGCGCGCCATGATGCGCTCGGCCGCGCGCACCGGCGGTGAATTGATCCTGCCGAAATTCCGCTCAGCCCGTGAGGTTCATCCGCCGCTGGTGGTGCTCGCCGACATTTCCGGCTCGATGAGCCAGTACACGCGCATCTTCCTGCATTTCCTGCATGCGCTGACCGAAAAGCGCCGGCGCGTGCATGCCTTCGTCTTCGGCACCAGACTCACCAATCTGACACGGCAGATGCGCCATCGCGACCCAGATGAGGCACTTGCCGACTGCTCGGCAGCGGTGAAGGACTGGTCGGGTGGCACCCGCATCGGCGACACGCTGGCCGAGTTCAATCGGCTGTGGTCGCGGCGTGTGCTGGGGCAGGGCGCAGTGGTGCTGCTGATCACCGACGGGTTGGAGCGCGACGACGTCGCCGGCCTGTCGGAGGAGATGGAGCGCCTGCACAAATCCTGCCGGCGGCTGATCTGGCTGAACCCGTTGCTGCGCTTCGATGGCTTCGAGGCTCGAGCCCGAGGCGTCAAGGCGATGCTGCCGCATGTTGACGAGTTCCGCTCTGTGCACAATCTCGATGCGCTCGCCGATCTCTGCGCCTCGCTGGACAAGAAATCGCTGCGGTCGGTCGATCCGCGCCGGTGGCTGGAAGCTGGCGCGAGGCGCGCCGCATAACCATATGTTTGCCCGGGAAAAACAGACTCTCTGAAAAAAGCAGACGCCAAGAGAAATGGTCATGGAAAATAACATCTATCTCGACGAGGCCCGCGACCCGCTGATCATAGCGGAAGGCTGGATGAAGGAGGGCAAGGATGTCGCCATTGCCACCGTGGTCGAAACCTGGGGCTCGGCACCGCGTCCCGTCGGCAGCCATCTGGTTATCGATGCGGAAGGCAATTTCCACGGCTCCGTTTCGGGCGGCTGCGTCGAGGGCGCTGTCGTCACAGAGGCGATCGATGTAATCGACAGCGGCAAGGCCAAAATGCTGGAGTTCGGCGTCGCCGATGAAACCGCCTGGCAGGTCGGCCTGTCCTGTGGCGGCCGCATCAAGGTCTATGTCGAGCGGCTGGGCTAGAAGCATGACCCCGAAAAGTGGGAACCGGTTTTCGGACAAGATCATGCTCAAACAAGAGATCTTTTGATGGATCCATACGCCTTAAAGACCTTGAACGCCGAACGCCGCTCCCGCCGTGCGGCGATCCTGGTCACCGACCTCGGCGATGGCCGCGATCGCGTCGTGCGCGAGGGCGATCAGGTCGCTGGCGACTTGGGGGCTGCGATCGCCAAGGCGTTTCGCACCGGCAATTCGGGTTCGGTCGAGGCGGAAGGGCGAACCTTCTTCCTCAACGCGCATCTGCCGCAGCCGCGTCTGGTGGTGATCGGCGCCGTCCATATCAGCCAGGCGCTGGCGCCGATGGCCAAAATCGCCGGCTTTCCCGTCGAGATCGTCGACCCACGCACGGCCTTTGCCACGCCGGACCGCTTTCCCGATGTCGCGCTGCATGCCGAATGGCCCGAAGATGTCCTGAAGCGTCAGCCGCTCGACAGCTACACTGCGCTGGCCGCTGTCACCCATGACCCGAAGATCGATGATTTCGCGCTGAAGGCGGCGCTCGACGCCAATTGCTTCTACGTCGGGGCGCTTGGCAGCCGCAAGACCCATGCGAAGCGCATCGAGCGCCTACTGGCATTGGGCGCAACCGCCGACCAGATCGCCCGCATCCACGCGCCGATCGGCCTCGATATCGGCGCTGCCAGCCCGGCCGAGATCGCCGTCGCGGTGCTGGCGCAGGCGATCCACGCTTTTCGCTCGCGCGGCCTGGACGTAAAAGGCGCTGCGGCGTGAAATTCGGTCCGATCCCGATCGATCAGGCTGAGGGGGCGGTGCTGGCGCACGCCACCACGGCCGGAGAGCGACGCTTGCGCAAGGCGCACAGGCTGAGCGCCGACGATGTGTCGCTGCTAAAGGCTTCAGGTATTTCGGAGGTGGTCGCGGCGGTCCTGGCTGCCGATGATCTCAGCGAGGACGCAGCCGCCGAGAAGATCGCCGCGAGCATGGCCCACAGGAACATCGAGACCAAACCGGCTGCAACCGGCCGCGTCAATCTTCATGCAGAGGCCGCCGGCATCTTCACCGTCGATGCGGCAATGATCGACGCCATCAACGCCATCGACCCGACCATCACCATCGCCACGCTGGCGCAGCACGCGCCGGTCGAAAAAGGCCAGATGGTCGCTACGGTGAAGATCATACCGTTCGCGGTCGCCTCGGCTTTGGTCGATGCGGTGACAAAAATCTGCGCCGGCGGCGAGATCTTTGTCGTCAACGCTTATCAGCCGGTGCGTGTCGGCGTCATCCAGACTGTCCTGCCCGGCATCAAGCCGAGTGTGCTCGACAAAACGCTGCGGGTCACCGAAGCGCGGCTGGCGCGTTCCGGCGGCAGGCTGACAGCGGAGCGCCGCACGCCGCACGAAATCACCCCCGTGGCCGAGGCGGTAGCCTCGCTGACGCGCGACAACGACATGGTGGTGATCTTCGGCGCTTCGGCGATGAGCGATTTCGGCGACGTCGTTCCGGCGGCTATCGAGCGCGCAGGAGGTAGCGTCGTCCGCGCGGGCATGCCGGTCGATCCCGGCAATCTGCTGGTGCTCGGCACGCTCGGCGGCAAGCGCGTCATTGGTGCGCCGGGCTGCGCCCGCAGTCCCAAGGAGAATGGCTTCGACTGGGTGCTGGACCGGCTGATCGCTGGTCTCGACGTGACGGCCAAGGACATCGCCGGCATGGGCGTCGGCGGTCTGTTGATGGAAATCCCGACACGGCCGCAGCCGCGCGAGCCGCTGCCGGCCAAGGCGGAGCTGATGATCGATATCGTGCTTTTGGCTGCCGGCCGCTCCAGCCGCATGGGCGGGCCGAACAAGCTGCTGGCGCTGTTCGACGGCAAGCCGCTGGTGCGCCGCACCGCCGAGCGCGCGCTTGCCTCGAAAGCCTCCGATACAATCGTCGTCACCGGCCATCAGCGCGAGCGGGTACGGGAGTCCTTGTCGGGCCTCGACGTCACGTTCGCCGACAATCCGGATTTTGCTGAGGGCCTGTCTTCGTCACTGAAAGCCGGCATTGCTCGGGTTGCCGAAGATGCCGCCGGCGCCATGATCGTTCTCGGCGACATGCCGGGCGTCTCGACGGCCGACCTCGACAGGCTGATCGACGCATTCCGCAAATCCGAAGGCCTGTCTGTCGTACGCGCTTCGCACCAGGGAAAGCGCGGCAATCCGGTGCTTTTGCCACGCGTGCTGTTTCCCGCGATCTCTCATCTGGAAGGCGACACCGGCGCGCGCCATCTGGTCGAAGCCGAGGGGCTCGACGTCATTGACATCGAGATCGGCGAAGGAGCGGCGGTCGATGTCGACACCCGCGAAGCGCTGGAAGGCGCTGGCGGCGTGCTGCAGGATTGACAAACCGAAGCCGAAAAACGCATGCCTTCGGCATGGCTTTCAGATTCCGCTTCGCCCTTTTGGCCTCAGTGCTCGTCCTGTTTCCCGGTGCCGTCGCTGCTCACGCCGACGCCCTGAAACCCTTCAAGGACGATCTCTTCGCTTATCCGGCCACGCTGTCGTCCGCGAACAACGGCGCCTATACGGTGATCGACTATCGCGAGCTGCGCGACATCAACGACCGCGACCAGGTGCCGGAGCGCCGGGTGCACGCGCAGTATGTCGATATCAGCGTGCGCAAGGTGCAGCAGGATCTGCTGCTGAAGACCGATGCCGGCGATATCAGGCACATCGCCGTCGGCAAGACAGAGGGCGCCGGCATTATCGTGCTCTACCTGCACGGGCAGGGCGGCAGCCGCAAGCAGGGCGTCGACGACTTCACCTTCGGTGGCAATTTCAACCGCCTCAAGAACCTGATGGCCGGTAATGGCGGGCTCTATCTTTCGCCGGATTTTACCGATTTCGGTGACACCGGCGCGGCCCAGGTCGCGGCCCTGATCGGCCACTATGTCGAGCAGTCGCCGGCCGCAAAAATCTTCGTCGCTTGCGGCTCGATGGGCGGCGCGCTGTGCTGGAAGCTTGCCGCCCGCAACGACACGGGCCGGCGCATCGACGGGCTGCTGCTGCTCGGCTCGTTGTGGGACGAGAGTTTCTTCTCCAGCCCGGCCTTCAGGCGCCATGTGCCGGTCTTCTTCGGCCAAGGCAGCAAGGACCCGGTATTTCCCGTGGAAAAGCAGGAGGCCTTCTTCCGCTCCATCATCGCCAAATCGAAAGCCTACCCGTATCCGACCCGCTTCGTCCGCTTCGAGACCGGCACGCATGGGACGCCGATACGCATGACCGACTGGCGCGACACGCTCAACTGGATGCTGTCGAAGGCGCCGTAGAATCTTCCGGCTCGCGGCTCTACGGCGCGGTGTTGTAATCCACCACCGTCTGCGGGTTTTCCTCACCGTCATAGGACGCGTCCACATCATATTGAACCAGGGAAAAATCACCGTTGCGGAACAGGTAGGTCCCTGAGTCCGATGCATCGCCGACGCCGCGCCATTTGTTGAACGTGCTGATCGTCCTGGTGTCTTCGTCAAAATCGGAATTGACCGCCCAGCCGCTCGTCTTGAAGCCGATGATGGTCATGCCCAGCAGCTTGCCGTTGCTGTCGCTGTTCTCGTAGCGGATATCCATCTCAGGTTCGGTGAACTGCAACTGCCGGACGCCCGACACCTCGTCGCTCATGTAATAGATGGAGCTTTCGTTGTAGGCCGCGGCCGAGCAGGAAAAATGGAAAAGCCGCGTTTCCCTGTCGGGATCGCCGGCAGCCGCATCCTTGTCCTTGTATTTGATCGAAAAAAGCTCCGGCTCCTGCGCCAGAAGTTCCTTGTCGCACTTGTCGCCATAGGTGGCGGCGAAGGCCTTCTTGGCTTGCTCCAGTGCCGTGTCCTTCTTCGGTGGAAGCGGGCCATCGCCGCAGCTTGCCGGCAGCGCCTCCTCGAAATCGGCTGTCGACGGTTTCAGCGCACCCTTGTCGATGAAGATAGGGCTGAACGGTGGTTCCTGGATCTGGGCGCTGACCTGGCGCAGCGTGTAGCAGCCGGCAAAGACCGCTTGCTTGCCGTCCTTGTCGGTCGCGCGGATGGCGACCGGAACATTGTAGAAAATGCTCCCGGCGGCACCCTCGTCGGACACGGCGCCGGTTTCGACCTCGACCTTGTCGGTGCCGTCGTAGCCCTTGACGAAGGCATCGAAATCCTTGGCTGGCTTGGTGTCGCCGTAGTAGCCCCAGGCACGCGCGAATTCGTGCCGGTTGATGGCGCTGTACAGCGAGCGGACGACCGCGGCGGAGTCCGACCGGTCATCGACATAGGGCGCATCGTCGGCAAATGCTGTTTGGCTGGCGAGGGAGAAAAAAGCGGTCGCAGCGAAAAGGGCGCTTCTCATCGGGAATCTCCAGTCGATGCGGAAATTCTAGCATACCGATTGCGGCGGCGCGGTGACGCTTGAAAAGTCAGCGGCGAAGGCGCTACGTGCCGCCGTCGGCGTTCCGCCGCATGGAGATTTGAAGTGACGATATCGATGTATGAAGCGTCCGTGCCGGTGTTTTCGGCCAGGTTGAAGGCGCTGTCCAATGTGCTGTCGGCAGCCGAACAGAATGCGCTCGACCGCAAGATTGACCCGCAGGTGTTTCTGACCTCAAGGCTGGCGCCCGACATGTATGCGCTGACCAGGCAGGTGCAGATCGCCACCGACCATGCCAAGGGCGCACCGTCGCGGCTTGCCGGTCGCGAGGTGCCGAAATACGAAGACAACGAGGCGAGCTTTGCCGATCTCCAGGCGCGCATCACCAAGACGCTCGACCTTTTGGCGACGTTCTCGGCGGCCGAATTCGATGGCTCTGATGACAAGATGATCGAGCTGAAGTTTGGCCAGCGCGAAGTCTCGCTGGCCGGCATGCAATATCTGCTGCATGTGGCCATGCCGAACTTCTATTTCCACGTCACCACTGCCTACGACATCCTGCGCCACAATGGCGTGCCGCTGAGCAAGGCGATGTTTGTGGGATCTCGTTGACGAGTTGGGCTTGGAGGTTTCCCGGTGCTGCCGGGAAACCTCACGCTCCAATTTCAGCGCAGGGACATTTCTCGGGCGATGCGCGGGAAATCGGCGGGTTTGATGCCGATGTCGGCGCGGTCGGCACTGCTCATCGAATGGAGCAGCGCCAGTGCTGCGCGATAGCGCAGATGTTCCTGCGGACGCGGACGGGCGAACATTTCAGTGAAGAACCCCATGAATCAGGCCCCTTGTTGATCCTCCACATCGAGCAATATAAGCAAATCATGACAATTGTGCACTGCAGCATTTGCATGGCTGCCATGTCGAATCGATTTTTTTGCCAAAAATCGATTTTTTCGTGAAACTTCCGAGGCGGCCCGACCGTTGCTTGAACGCTGGCTCATGGCCGGCTTTTCCTCGCCACTCCTGGCGAAATTCCGGGCTGTATGAAAAGTGCAGTCCGGCTTTTTTTTGCATGGGTGCGCCTTTGGGCTGACGGCCCGGCGAGCGCCCTGAAACAACGGCTAAATTGGTTAAGATCGGTCGCATGCAATTTTAACGAGCCGGTTCTATGTTGGCGCCTGGATAAGTACTTACGATAGGGGAGGCTGAGATCGGCACCGGGAGCAAGCGGGATTTCGCTTCGTTGCTCGACGACCTCTTCGTCGCCCCCGACAAGGGCGAGGAGGCTGGTGCACGGCCGTCGATCCCGTTCGATTATCTCTCGGTGGCAGACGAGCTTCATTCCGGCCGCATAAAGGTTTCCGGTGACACATTTGCCGCCGAATACCGCGAGGGCGCCGATCTGGCGAGCGAGTTCGCCGCTTTGCTCGACCAGGCCAAGATCGCGCTTGCCGGCGAACAGCCACTGGCCGAGGAACCACTGCCACCGATCGATCCCGAATCCATCGCCGTCGAACTTGGCCTCAATCAGCCGAAGGACGTCGCCGACTTCGGCCGCATGCGCCGCAGCTTTGCCTTTGCCAACCACCCCGACCGTGTCGCCCCGCATCTGCGCCAGCGCGCCATGATCCGCATGCAGGTTGCCAACATGCTGATCGATGAAGCTAAGCGGCGCGCTTTGGCCGGCGCGCGGCGTTAGGAACTCTCCTTACTTGCGAAATCCTGCTGCCACCGGGCCTCGATACGGTCCGGGCTTTCCGAGCAGGGATGGTTCAATTCGGCCATCCTTTGCTCTATGCTTGGTCTTCCTCCCCGCGCAACCGCGCAGAAATTCCCGCCGGAGAAAATTCCATGCACAAACGCCGTCTCGGTCGGACCGATCTTCTTGTTACTCAGATCTGCCTGGGCTCGATGACCTGGGGCCAGCAGAACACCGAGGCGGAAGGCCATGCCCAGATGGACCTGGCCTTTGCACGCGGCGTCAATTTCATCGACACCGCCGAGCTCTATCCGATCCCGCCCAAGGCGGAGACACAAGGGCGCACCGAAAAGATCATCGGCAGCTGGATGAAGGCGAAGGGCAACCGCGACCAGGTCATCCTTGCCTCGAAAGTGGTTGGCCGCACCTCCAACACCTGGTTTCGCGGCGACCGTCCATCGAAGCTGGTGCGCGCCGACATCTTCGACGCCATCGAAAAATCGCTGACCAAGCTCGGCACCGATTATCTCGATCTCTATCAGATCCATTGGCCGGAACGTGACATACCGTGGGGTGCCAACCCGAACCGTGTCGGCGCCGTAGCGCCGCGCGCCGATTCCGTCGGCGCTCCGGCCGGCGAAACGCCGATTGCCGAAACACTTGCCGTCTTCGACGAGTTGGTGAAGGCCGGCAAGATCCGCCATTTCGGCCTGTCGAACGAAAATTCCTGGGGCGTCATGCGGTTCATCGCTGAAGCCGACAAGGGTGTCGGTCCGCGCGTCGCCTCGGTCCAGAACGCCTACAATCTCGTCAACCGCACCTTCGAGGTGAACCTGGCCGAAGTCTGCGATCGCGAGCAGGTGTCGCTGCTTGCCTATTCGCCGTTGGCGCAGGGCTATTTGAGCGGAAAGTACGACCATGGCGCGCGACCGCAGGGCTCGCGCTCGCAACTGTTCAACCGCGGCCAGCGCTACGAGACGCCGAATGCGGCAGAGGCGCAGCTCGAGTACAATGAGCTGGCGCGCACCTTCGGCATGGAGCCGGCTTTGTTCGCCAATGCCTATGTGTCGAGCCGGCCTTTCGTCACCTCGAACATCATTGGCGCCACGACCCTCTGGCAACTCGAAATGGCACTGTCTTCGGTCGATGTGGTCTGGACCAACGAGATGCAGACGGCGGTGGATGCGATCCATCAGCGCGTCGGCAATCCTTGTCCTTGAAACGGGCAGGCGAAGGCGAATATCCGAATAATTACATGGGACGGGGACAGAAATGAATTTTCCGATCGAGGCTGTCCGAGAAAGATTTCCGGCGCTGTCGCTGACCGACAAAGGCCGCCGCCGGATCTATCTCGACAACCCTGCCGGCACGCAGGTGCCGCAGGCGGTCGCCGATGCGGTGTCGCGCTGCCTGCTGACCACCAACGCCAATCTCGGCGGCTTCTTCGAAACCACGGTGGCGGCGCAACAGGTCGTCGACGACGCGCATGCGGCGATGGCCGATTTCCTGGGTGCTGCGTCTCAGCAGGAAATCGTCATCGGCGCCAACATGACGACACTGACCTACCACATGTCGCGCACGCTCGGCCGCACGATGAAGCCCGGCGACGAGATCATCCTCACCCGCATGGACCATGAGGGCAACGTGTCGCCTTGGCTGCAACTGGCCGAGGACCTTGGCCTCGTCGTGCGCTGGCTGCCGTTCGATGAGCACAGCTGGCAAGTCGAGGAGGCAGCACTGGCCGCACTGCTCTCGGAGAAGACGCGGCTCGTCGCCCTGAATTATGCCTCGAACTTGACCGGTTCCATCAATCGCGTGAAGGCGCTGACCAGCCTCGCCAGGCAGGCCGGTGCGCTGGTCTATGTCGACGCCGTGCAATTCGCGCCGCATGGCCTGATCGACGTCAGGGATCTCGGCTGCGATTTCCTGATCTGCTCGGCCTACAAATTCTTCGGCCCGCATATGGGCATATTGTGGGGCAGGCTGGATGTCATCGACGCGCTGAAGCCTTACAAATGCCGCTGTTCGTCCGACGCTTTGCCTGAGCGGTTCGAACTCGGCACGCCGCAGGTCGAGCTGATGGCCGGCCTGTCGGCCGCGGTCGATTATTTTGCAGAACTGGGTGCTGCGGCAGGCGAGAATGGTTCGCGGCGGCGGCAGATCGCTAGGGCGTTCGAAGCGTCCATCGCCTACGAAAACCCGCTGGCGCAAAGACTGATCGACGGGCTGTCGGACATTTCAGGCCTTACGATCCACGGCATCACAGACCCGAAGCGGGTCGCCGAACGCGTGCCGACGGTTTCCTTCACAGTGGAGGGCATGGTGCCGGAAACGATCGTGCGGCAGATGAATGCCGAAAACATCTTCCTTTGGTCCGGCCACAACTACGCCTGGGAGATCGTCCACCAGCTCGGCATTCCAGCCGAGCACGGCGTCGTGCGCATCGGTATCGCCCACTACAACACAGCAGCCGAGATCGACGAAACGCTGGAAAGCGTGCACCGGGTCATCGCCATGCTCAGGCAGCAGCGATCCTGAACCTCGGCTGCCTCATCTCTTCTTGCCGCCGAACCCAGTCAGGAAGGCCGTGAGATTGTCACCGAGTTCGTCGCAGAGATAGCCGCCCTCCTGGACGATCACCGTCGGCAGGCCCAGCCCGGCAATGGCCTCGCCGATAAGCGAGAAGCCCGGCGTCGTCATCGAAAGCCCGCCGAACGGATCGCCCTCGAAGGCGTCGAGGCCAAGCGCCACCACAAGCGTGTCCGGCGCAAATGCGCGGATGCGTTGGAAGGCGACAGCCAGGGCTTCGAGAAACGCAGCGTCGCCGGACTTGCGTGGCAGTGGCAGGTTGAGATTGTAACCGAGACCGGGTCCTTCGCCGCGCTCGTCGGCATGGCCCCAGAAGAAGGGATAGAAGCGCACCGGATCGGCATGCAGCGAGACGGTCAGCACGTCCGGCCGCGCATAGAATATGCCTTGCGTGCCGTTGCCGTGATGCAGGTCGACATCGAGGATCGCGACCCGCGCAGCGTTCTTGCGCAAGGTCTGCGCGGCGACTGCCGAATTGTTGATGAAGCAGAAGCCGCCGGCGACATCGGCAAACGCATGATGGCCCGGCGGGCGGCAGAGCGCATAGGCGGCCGATGCGCCCGACATCACCGCTTCCGCGGCCTCGACCGCGCTCCAGGCGCTCCACAGCGCGCTAGCCCAAGTCTCGCCGGAGATCGGGCAAGCTGTGTCGGCCATGTGGTAGCCGGCCTGACCGACCGCCGAGGCCGGATAGGAGCCCCCGCGCGCGATCGGGTGGATGTTCGGAATCACTTCCGCCGAAGCGCCTTCAATGCGCTGCCAGCGTACGAAGATATGTGCGAGGAAATCGAGATATTCCGGCGTATGCACGGCCGCAACCGGGCCGAGCCCGTGATCCCTTGAGCGCTCGATCGTGCAGCCGGCGGCCTTCGCCCCGGCCAACAGGCGCTCCACCCGCTCCGGCTTCTCCGGATTGGGCTGCGGCGCGCCGCTCGAGAGAAAAGCCTTGGGATCGTGGCGCTTCTGTTCCTCGGCATAAAAGGCTTTCATCTCGGCTCCCCATCCTCGGGCGCATCGGCAAAGGCGAAGAAGGCGTCGCCGACGATCTTCTGTGTTTGCTCGTAGCTCGACCAGGCAATGCCCAGCCTTTCATAAAAGGCCTTGGCGGTTTCATTGTCGGTGTCAACGGACAGCCTGAGATAGACACCGCCGTCCTTCCGGCACTCTCGCGCGACACGGCGCAGAAGTCGCTCGCCGATCCTGCGGCCGCGAAACCGGTCCTCGATATAGAGGTCCTGCACATAGACGCCGGGCCGCCCCATCCATGTCGAGAAGATCGGGAAATGCAGGCACAGACCAGCAAACTCGCCGCCGACCTCAGCGATCAGGGTCGCGAAGGCGGGTTTTGCGCCAAAGCCGTAGGTGCGGAGGTCATCGGCTGTCGAGATGATTTCCTCAGGCGCGCCGATATGCGTGCCGAGTCGCAGGATTGCGGCATGGATCGTTTCGACGTCCTCGATCCGGCCAGGTCGGATGAGAACATCTGACGTTGGACTGGTCACGACAGGCGAAGCGCCAAGGCACCCCCCTCTGGCCTGCCGGCCATCTCCCCCTCAAGGGGGGAGATTGGATTTCACCACGGCTTTCGCTAACCGCCAACGTTGCAGGATGGGCGCAGAGATCGAAGCTGCCAATCTCCCCCCTTGAGGGGGAGATGGCCGGCAGGCCAGAGGGGGGTGGGACGGAACGCAAGCATCTCAGGCGTAGCCATCTCAGAACGCCACCCGGTCGCCGCCCTTGAGCGCCAGCATCGCGCGCGCCTCGGCCGGTGTGGCGACCTCCAGCGACAGCCCGTCGAGTACGCCGCGGATGCGCCGCACCTGGTCGGCATTGGATTTGGCCAACTGGCGGCCATCGTAAAGGCTATCCTCCAACCCGACGCGGACATTGCCGCCCATCGCCGCTGCGATCGAGATCATCGGCATCTGGTGTCGGCCGGCAGCCAATACCGAGAACTGATAGCTGTCGCCAAACAGCTTGTCGGCAATGCGCTTCATATGGACGAGGTTGTCGGGGTCGGCGCCGATACCGCCGAGGATGCCGAACACGAACTGGATGAACAACGGGCCCGACACCAGTCCGCGGTCGCGGAAATGCGCCAGCGAATAGAGATGGCCGACATCGTAGCATTCGAACTCGAAGCGCGTGCCGCAACCCTTGCCCAGTCTTTCCAGCACGGTTTCCATGTCGGCAAAGGTGTTCTTGAAGATCGTGTCGCGCGTCGCTTCGAGCAGCTTCGGCTCCCACTCGTGCTGCCATTCCCTCGGCCTGTCGAGCATCGGGAACAGGGCGAAGTTCATCGAGCCCATGTTGAGCGAGCACATTTCGGGCTCGGCCCGCAAGGGAGCAGCCAGCCGCTGGTCGAGCGTCATCAGCGACGAACCGCCGGTGGTGATGTTGATCACAGCGTCCGTGGCCTGCTTGATGCGCGGCAGGAACTGCATGAACACATCAGGATCGGCTGTTGGCCGGCCGTCCTTGGGGTCGCGGGCGTGAAGATGCAGGATCGAGGCGCCGGCTTCGGCGGCGGCGATCGCCTCAGCGGCGATTTGGTCCGGCGTCACCGGTAGATGCGGCGACATCGACGGCGTATGCACCGAACCGGTGACGGCGCAGGTGATGATGACTTTTCGCGGCGCCATCTTTTTGCCCCTCAGCCTTCGACCGGGAGGTCGAGTTCGCCGGCCAGCACTTGCAGCGAGTCGCCGATAATGGCGGTGATCTCGCCGATCTGCTCAGCCGTGACGATCATCGGCGGCGCGACCATGAAATTGTCGCCGTCGACACCGCCCTTGACCCGCCTGCCATAGATGATCAGCCCACGCTCATAGGCGAGGTCGAGCAGGCGCTGCGTGGCCTTCTTCGCCGGCACGATCGGCTTCAGCGTCTCGGGATCGGCGACCATTTCGGCGCCGGTAAGCAGACCTTTGCCGCGAACGTCGGCGATGAACGGAAAGCGTCTTGCCAGCCCCTTCAATTCGCCCATCAGCAGATCGCCCATGGCAGCCGCGTTGGCGATGAGGTCGAGGCGGTCCATTTCGCCGAGCACCGCGAGGCCTGCGGCGCAGGCCAGCGGATTGCCGGCATAGGTGTGGCCGTGCTGGAAGCCGGCGGAGGCGAGCAGCGGCTGCACCAGCCGCATCGGTGCCGCCAGCGCGCCGAGCGGCGCATAGCCCGAGCCCAGCCCCTTCGACAGCGCGACAATGTCGGGCTTGCAGTTCCAGTGGTCGCCACCGAGGAATTTGCCGGTGCGGCCGGCGCCGCTCATCACTTCGTCATGAATGAGCAGGATGCCGTAGCGGTCGCAGATCTCGCGGATGCGCGGATAGTAGCTGTCCGGCGCCACCAAAGCGGCGGTAGCGGCGCCGCCGACCGGCTCCATGATGAAAGCGAGCACGCTCTCCGGCCCTTCGGCGAGGATCTTCTCCTCCAGCATGTCGGCGTAGCGGATGCCGCGCTGTTCCATCGAAAGATTGTCGCGGTCGCGCCACGCGGCCGGCGCGGGCACCGTCGGCATCACCTGCATCATCGGCGTGAAAGTCTCGGCCAGCGCATCGTCGCCGGTGACGGATAGCGAACCCAGCGTGCCGCCATGATAGGAAGGGAAGCGCGTGATCACCTTCCAGCGGCTGGCCTGGCCGGTGGCGACAGCCCACTGCCGCGCCAGCTTGATGCAGGATTCCGTCGCTTCCGAGCCGCCCGAGACGAAGAAGATGCGGTCCATGCCCTCCGGCAGTTTGCTGGCCAGTTCACGCGCCAGCTCCTCGGCCGGCTCGTTCTCGAAATGCAGCCGGTAGGCGAAGGTGGCGCGGTCCATCTGCCGCTTCATGGCATCGAGCACGTTGCGGTTGGAATGGCCGATATTGGCGACCATCGGTCCGCTCGATCCGTCGATGAAGCGGCGGCCATCTTGAGTCCACATGTAGATGCCCTCGGCGCGATCGATGAGCGGCCGGCGCAGGCTGGACAGGTAGAACAGGTGCGACGGCGACCGCGCTTCGGCTTCGGGGGCAGAGGTCTGGGATTTCGGCATGTCAGGGCTTTCCGAGATAGCGGTCGAGAACATTCTTGGTGACGCGTTCGACCATCGCATCCTGCCTTAGCAGGCCGGCAACCCATTCGCAGCTTCCGGCGTGGAAAACCTCGCCCTTGCCGCGCGGGAAATTGACGATCATGCCATTGCCGCGTTTGACTTTTTCCAGATTGGCGTCGCTCGCCTCGCCGAACAGCGTCTCGGCGGTAAAGCGGCCGTCCTCGTCGCCGAGGAACTGGTCTTTGAGCGGGATGTCGGCGCTTTCCTCGACTTGGGCCGCCATTCCGACTGCCAGCACCTGGAGACCATCTGGCGCGCCACTGTCTGATGTGGGGTAGGGCAGGCCGCCACGGATTTCGAAGTCGAGCCCGTCGACCTCATAGCCATAGACATGGCTGTCGGCGCCAAGCAGGTCGCCATAGTAGATACCGGTGCCGGCGAACGCCCAATGCTCCGGCCTGTAGACAGGAAAACCGCGCACGCCGCGCGGCGCGCAGCCGCCCCAGCCGGCATAGACGCCGCGCGTGGCGTTGAGCCCGAAAGTCGCCGACCCCGGCCGGCCGATCTCCGGCGCCTCCCAGGAATTGGTGGCGCGGGTGACGTCGCCGCCGCGATAGGCGGGATCCTCGGCGCGGGCCTTGTACTTGTAGCAGACCTGCCGGCGGCCCTTGTCCTCCAGCCGCGTCTGCCACATGAAGTTGCCGGCAAAGCGCGCCGCATGGCCACCGCGTGTCACATAGGCGTCGACGGCGTCGCGCATTTCCCAGGTCCAGTATTCGTCATGGCCGACGAAGGCGACGCAGTCATAGCCGTCGAGAATCTCCGGCGAAAAATGCAGATCGTGCTGGCTGGCGAGGTCGACGCCATAGCCGGCACGCTCGGCAAAGCGAAAGAAGTGGCTGTCGTAGCTTGCCCAGCCAGACGAGGCGTATTTCTTCGAATGTCCCGTGGCGAACGCCCATTCCATGTGGGGATAGCGCGGCACGGTCTTTGGCGGCACGGCGACTTCGAGCGGCACGCGCGGCGCCTCCTTCGGCAGCACGACGAAACCCCGGCACCACGGGCGCTGCGTCGAGACCATGCGCGCATACTGGTCGCGGTTTGCGCCGGTGATGCCCTCATAATGGTTCGAGCCGCCCCAGGTGTTGTAGGCGAGCCAAGTGCCCGTCGCAGCCACCTGCAGCACGCGGCCCGATTTCTTGCCGGGCAGGGGTGCGACGATGAACAGATGATGGCAGCGGATCGGCTCGTCGTCGTGGCCATTGGCCGTCAGCGTCACGCGATAGGCACCGGAAGGCCAGTCGTCGCCGACGCGGAATTCAAACGATACGTCCCAGCCGCAGCCTTCGACCGAACACTGGTCGGGCGTGTCTTGCCAGCGCGCCGCGATGCCGGCCTTCTTAAACATTTTGGTTTCGCTGCCGCCGTCGCGGATGATCGCGATGCTGAACCTGGCTGCCGTCGAACTGACATGCAGCGCAACGGTCTCGCCCGGTCGGTACGAAAACCGGTTGGAGTAACACCAGATCTCGCCGCGCTCGCCGTCCATCCCCGGCCATTCCCAGTAGTGGCTGCGCACCGCTTGCCGGCGCTGGTCGGGCGTCAGCCCGAAATCGGGAAATTCGGTCGGGAGATGGGTCATGAACGCCTGTGAGGGTCGAAGGCCGCCATTTCGGCTATCTGCCGGCCAAGCGTCAAATGGAAACGATCGGGCCAGCATTCGTCCGCTGCGCCCTTGGCCCTCTTCGACAAACAGACTATCTCAAGAGAGGTGGCATTTCTGCCGCGGGAGCCGACATGCTGAGAGTGCAGAAGGTCAAGGTCGACGACATCTATGTGCCGACCGCACGCAAGAAGACGCTGCACCCCGAGACCGTCCGGCATCTGGCTGAGGACATTCTGGAAAACGGCATGAAGACGCCGATCCAGGTGCGTCATGACGGCAAGCGCCATATCCTCGTCGAGGGCCTGCACCGGCTGGAAGCGGCCAAGTGGCTCGGCGAAACCGAGATCGACGCCTATCTCGTGCAGGCCAAGCGTCACTAGGCTTCCGGGTCTCCTCTCCACCGGTCCATTGAAATTTTCCGCCCGACGTGTCGGCTGGCGTTCTGCCCGCTCGTCCTTGGGGCGGAAACCAGATCAAACCGAGGAGACCTTCATGACCACCAAGCTCGACATCGCGCCCGCCAATGACCGCGAACTGGTTCTCGCCCGCATCATCGATGCGCCGCGCGAGAACGTCTATCGCTGCTGGAGCGAACCAAAGCTCGTGACGCAATGGTTCGCGCCGAAGCCATGGACGACGCCTCGCGCCGAAATGGATGTGCGCACCGGAGGCTCCAGCCTGGTCGTCATGGCCGGTCCCGACGGCAACGAATTCCCCAACCCCGGCGTCTTTCTGGAAGTGATCCCCGGCAGGAAGATCGTCTTCACCGACGCCTACACCAGCGCATGGGAGCCGTCCGAAAAGCCGTTCATGACCGGCGTGCTGACCTTCGAGGACGAAGGCGAGGGCAAGACCCGCTACATCGCGCGGGTCCGACACTGGAATGTCGCCGACCGCGAGCAGCACGAGAATATGGGTTTTCACGAGGGCTGGGGTCAGTGCACCGAGCAGCTCGAAGAGCTCGCCAAGACGCTTTGATGCCAGCACGACAGGAGGAGGCTGACATGCCCAGATCGATGCTTTTCACCATTCTCGCCTCGGCCGCTGCCCTGTTCGCCGCGCCGTGCCAAGCCAAAGCAGAGGAGACAAAGCCTGCCATGACGAGCGAAACGAAAGCGCTGCCAAAGCCAGCGAAATCCGGCCTGCTGCCGGTCAACGGCCTGAACTACTACTACGCCGTCTACGGCAAGGGCGAACCACTGCTTCTGCTGCATGGCGGTTTGGGCACGACCGACATGTTCGCGCCGATCCTGCCGAAGCTTGCCGAGAACCGCACCGTCATCGGCGTCGATCTGCAGGGGCATGGTCGCACGGCTCTCGGCGACCGGCCGTTCAGCGTGGAGGCGATTGGCGACGACATGGCTGATATCGTCAAGGCGCTCGGCTACGACAAGGTCGACGTCATGGGCTATTCGCTTGGCGGCGGCGTCGCCTTTCGCATGGCTGTCCAGCATCCCGAAGCGGTGCGCCGGCTTGTCCTGGTCTCGACCGGCTACGCCACGGACGGCTTCTATGACGAGATGCGCCCGCAGCAGGCTCAGGTGAGCGCCGCCGCCGCCCCGTTCATGAAGGACACGCCGATGTACAAATCCTATGTCGCGGTCGCGCCGCGTCCCGAGGACTTCCCGAAACTGCTCGACGCGCTCGGCAATTTCATGCGCCAGAACCGAGACTACTCGGCCGATGTTCCCAAGCTGAAGATGCCCGTCATGCTGGTCTATGGCGACAGCGACATGTACAAGCCCGAGCACGAGATCAAGTTCTACCAGATGCTCGGTGGCGGTCTGAAAGATGCCGGATGGATGCGCGAGAACCTGTCGCAGAACCGCCTCGCGATCCTGCCCAACCGCACCCACTACGACGCCTTCTTCGCCCCCGAACTGACGGCTGCGGCGCTGCCGTTCCTCAATGGCGAGACCAAGGTGAAGACCTGGGACGAAGTCGTCAGCGGAACGGAATAACCGCCCGACAACCGCTGCCGGCCGTCTCCTGGGAGATGACCGGCAGCGCTGTCGCAGCATCTGCTGCATCACCGCAAAAGATATTGTCATCAAAGCTTTTCATTTGACGGTGCCGGAGCTGCCGCTACCGTGCCGCCATTCTCGAGCAAGGGCTTCGACAAATGGCAAAATATCAGGGCGGGTGTCTGTGCGGGGCGGTGCGCTACCGCGCAGACGTCACGCCGGTCAACGAGCGTGTCTGTCATTGCCGGCTTTGCCAGAAGGCGCTGGGCGCCGCGTTCAATGCCCGCGTGCTGTTCCGCATCGACGATGTGACGATCGACGGGCCGGTGGCGACGGTGAATTCCTCGCCCGACCTCAAGCGCGGCTTTTGCCCAAGCTGCGGCACGACGATGTTTTCCCGGCGCGATTCCGCCGGCATCATCGGCATCACCACCGGCTCGCTCGACGATCCCTCGCTGTTCAGGCCGCAAATGCACATGTGGACCGGCTCGAAACAGCCCTGGGTGCAGCTCGACGACGGCCTGCCGCAATATGAAGGCGCGCCACCGCCGAACTGAGTACTTCCCTTCTCCCGCGGGAGAAGGCGCAGCGCAGTTCTGGCCAAAATTTAATCCAAAGAGACACGAGATAGCCGGCAAAGCGTCATTGGCGAGCCATCATTGTCCCCCTATCTATCAACCGCGGGTTGGGTATTCGAGGAGGCGACGAATGAGCGACAGCATCAACACCCTGGACGAGCTTTTGAGCGATCCGATGGTCTTGCTGGTGATGGAGCGCGACCGCGTGCAACCGGAACAGGTGCGCATATTGCTCGAACGCGCCCGTCGCCCCGCTGTCTACGGGCCGCTCGTGCCGCCGGCGCACGTCGTGGCCAAGACCTGCCTGCAGCAATGGCTGGGCAGATAGGCTTCTTTCAAATCCGTCTCGGCGCTGCGCGCCGAGCCACCTTCTCCCACAAGGGAGAAGGGACTGCCGCGACTGGTCGCCTGCTTATGGCTAATATTTGATTCAAACTTTGTTGGTAATTTCTCGTTAGTAATCGAGGCCAGTTTTGTCCGGCGGCGATTGTTGGCCATCGGTCTGTTGTGTTCTGCGTACAGGTCCAGATGCGGTTATCAGGCGTCGTCATTTTCTCGGTCGCGGCTTTGTGCCTTGCCGGCTGTTCGTCGACGTCAGGCGTTGACGCCTTGCAGATGCCGTCGAATGAGACCACCAGCTCGGTGATGCGGCCGAGCGCGCCCGTCGAAGCAGCTCCGGAAACCGCCGAGCTCGCGCCGATGAGGTCCGACGCAGCGGCCGACAATGCGCCGCCCTTTTCCATGGTAGAGGAAGAAGAGGCCCTGTTGGCGTCTTCGCCGGCGCCGCAAGAGAGCATCGAGCCGCCGGCCGAGCCGATCGCCCTGATGTCGCCGCCGAAGCGGCTGAGCCGTGCCGCGCCGGCGATGCTTGCCTCGCCGGTCACGCGCTATGGCTTTCGCGATGCCAAGCCGATCAATTTCGGCAAGGTATCGCCAAGGCGCCTGGCCGTTCACGGCGTCGATATCTCGCGCTGGCAGGGCAACATCAACTGGGACAAGTTGCGCGCGCAGGGCGCCAACTTCGCCTACATTAAAGCGACCGATGGCGGCGACCACCTCGATCCGATGTTCATGAAAAACTGGCGCAATGCCGACGCCGCCGGGCTGAAGCGCGGCGCCTATCATTTCTTCTACTGGTGCCGCACCGCGGGCGAGCAGGCCGACTGGTTCATCCGCAACGTGCCCAGGGTCGAAGGTGCGCTGCCGCCGGTGATCGATGTCGAGTGGAACGGCGAATCCAGCTGCAAGCGGCGGCCGTCGCGGCAAAAGGTGCTGGAGAAAATGCAGGTGTTTATGGACAAGCTGGAGCGCCACTATGGCCAGCGGCCCATCATCTACACCGCGCCTGACTTCTACCGAGACAATCTGCGCGGCGCCTTCCCCGACTATCCGTTCTGGCTGCGAGCCGTGGCGGCGCACCCGTCAAAGGTCTATCCCGGCCGCAAATGGGTGTTCTGGCAATATTCCGGCTCCGGCCTGTCGCACGGGGTGAGGGGCCGCATCGACCTCAACGTCTTCCACGGCGACGAGCGTGCCTGGCGGGCATGGGCCGGCGGACAAACGACCGTCGCCGACGCCGACTGAAACGCCCCCGCACGTTGCGGCGTCCCGACTGCAATTTTCAGAATTTTGCTAACAATCCGCTCACGCTGTTTTTTAGCTGGATCGCAACGCCCGGTTGGTAACTTGCGCATGACAATGCATGTCGCCCAAAAGTGCGTAGCGGTTTTGGGACAACGACATGCATGAAAACAAAGGGGTGCATGGAGGGGTCGGTGCGCAATCCAGTTCTGGCATTCGCTTTGGTGGCCGCTGTCGGCTACGGGTTTTTCAACACGCTCGGGCACATGCCGAGCGACAAGCCGGTCGCCATCCCGGAGGCTGCACCCGGTGCCTCGCAGACGGCGCCGCGCCCGATCAAGGAAAACGTCGTCGCCTATCATACGGGTGACGAGGCCATGCAGGCCGCCAAGCAGAGAGGTCGCGCGACGCTCCCGCGTTTCCGCGAACTGATCGCCGGCGGCGCGCCCGGCACCTACACGGTGAAATTCCCGCTGACGCAGAACGGCGCCACCGAGCACATCTGGTTGCAGCTAACCGGCATTGGCGACGGCACCTTCATCGGCCTGCTCGCCGACGTCCCGGTCAACGGCAACAAATACAAGCTTGGCGACCGGATGACGGTGGCCGAGGCCGATGTCGAGGACTGGATGATCAGGAACGGCGGCGAGATCTATGGCGGCTACACCACACGCCAGGCGTTCGCCGACATGCCCAAGGAACAGGCCGACAAGTACGGGCTGACGTTCAAGGATTGACGGCGGGCCGGCGCCTCTTTCCTTCTTCCACAAGGGGAGAAGGGAAGGCGTGCGTCATGCCTCGTTGATCATAGCCTCGATGTTGTAGCCATCGGGATCAAGCACAAAGCAGGCATAGTAATGCTCGGCATAGTCCGGACGCGGACCGGGTGCGCCATTGTCTGCGGCGCCCGCCTCGAGAGCAGCCCGATAGAACGCGTCGACCTCTGCCTTGCTGTTCACCCGGAAGGCGATGTGCACACGTGTCAGCGGCGGTTCGCTGTCCGGCCGCTGGATCTCGAACAGGCAGCCATTGCCGACGTCAAAAGCCCAAAACACATCCTCCTTGCCGAAGGAAAGGCGGTACCCCAGAGGTTCGAGGGTTCTTTCATAGAAGAGTTTGCTCTTCGGCAGATCGCCCACCGCAATGGTTATGTGGTCAATCATACTGTGTCCCGGAGAAGCCTGTCTGGAAAGCAGAATGAGGGTGGCCGAGGCCGATGTCGAGGACTGACGGCCAGGGCAGCCCCTTGGACTTAGCTCCAATGTTGTACTTCAAAGTAGCCGCTGCACGTGTTCAAATTCCAGGCTCACCAGCCGTTGCGGCCGGTGCTTGGACTCTGGAAAGGAGCATGCGCGATGGCAGGCCTCTGGCAGTTCGCATCGGCAGCGCTTGTTGCATCGGCGCTCATGAGCTCGACGGCGCAGGCAGCGCCGGTTTCGCCGCAAGCGCCGGCAAATCTCTTCGCGGGCGAGGGTGATATCATCCTCGTCGGAACGAAATCCGTATCGACGTCGAAATCGTACAGTTCGTCGAAATCGACGTCGAAGAGCTGCTCCGGCGGGTCCTGCAGCAGTGACAGGGATCGCGACCGCGACAGAAGCACGAACGGCAGCACGTCGACCAGCACCAGCACCTCGACGAGCTCGTCCAGCAACTCGAATTCCAATACGAACTCGAACTCGAACTGATCGAACCCGTCTCGTCGCTCCAGAGGAGAGCGCGCTGGCCTATCAGGCCTCGCGCATCTCGCGCTCCCTTGTGTCCGCCGTCTGGGCCAGCACCCAGTCCCGGAACACCTTGATCTTGGGTGTGTTGCGGCGGCTTTCCAGGTGCACCAGCCAATAGCCGTCGCCATCAGATCCAAGGACTTCAAATGGCTGTATCAACTGGCCCTTTGCCAGCAAGGCGCTGTAGATGTTGCGGGTGAGGATCGCGGCGCCCCGATCGGTCAGCGCCGCCATTGCATCATAAGCCTGCGAACCCAGCGTCGGGCCAGCGATGACGCGATCGGGATCGAAGGGCACACCGGCTGCTTCGAACCAGATCTTCCACCAGGGATCGGCGGCACAGCATAGCGCCACCTTGTAGAGATCCTCCGGGTGGCGGATGCCGCCGACGCTCTCGGCGAGTTTTGGGCTGAGCATCGGCGTGTAGTCTGCCTTGAACAGATAGTGAGCCGTCAGGCCGGGCCAGTTTCCACTGCCTGTTCGTATCCCGATATCCATGTCCTCGCGGGTGAAGTCGACCAGCCGCGACGACGTATTCACCTTCACGGCAAGATCGGGATGCATCAGCTGGAATGTTCCAAGCCATACGGCCAGCCAGTTCGATGCAAATGTTTCCATGGTTGTCACGGACAGCACGCCGGTCGCTCCACCCTTCGTGGCGACCCACGCGTCCGCCAAGGCCGAGAACGCGCCGGATGCGTGCGGCGCCAACTGCTGCCCAGCCTCGGTCAGAGCGATCTGCCTTGTTTTTCTTATGAAAAGCGGCGTTCCGGCGCGTTCTTCCAGCACCTTGATCTGATAGCTGGCCGCCGACTGGGTCATGCCGAGTTCTTCGGCCGCCTTGGTGAAGCTACCCAGCCGCGCTGCGGCTTCAAACACCCTGATGGCGCCTAACGGCGGTAGCTCCCAACCCATGATGCATCAATCCTACTGATGCATGGTACTCGACGTTCGATTGGAAACCAAGGCCTGAAGACGGCATGCTTTGTCCATCAGATCGAACCCGAAAGGACACGGCAATGACCACCACCACTCTTTACAACACGCTTCGTCGTCCGCTCCTCGACGTCTTCGTCGCTCCGTTCAGACGCCGCTCGCGCGGCCTGCTCGACCACCGTTCGCTGCCTGACCATCTCAAGCGCGATATCGGTATGCTCGACGGACACGTTCCCAACGGCAGCATCCGCTGAGGGCAAATCAGGCTCTTTGACCGACGTAGATGAAAAGGGAGGGAAAGATGAGCGTGTCATCGGAGGATCTGGCGAAGAGCCGTCAAACGATCGACGCCTATGAAGACTATGCGGAACGCTACGATGCAATCGTAAGGCATGTTCCGAACCGAAGAGAGCAGGCATGGCTAAAGCGCCTTGTGGCGATCGCCGGCGCAAGTGGCCAGATTCTGGAAGTCGGGTCCGGACCGGGATACGATGCGGACTTTCTGGAGAGTTTGGGCGTCAAGGTTCGGCGCACCGATGCAACAAAACGGTTTCTCGAGCTGCAGGCCGCGCGCGGCAAGCACGGCGAGCTTCTCGATCTCATCACCGACGACCTCGGCGGCCCCTACGACGCAGTCGTGGCCCTGTGCGTCCTGATCCATATACCGCGCGACCAGACCGACCAGGTCCTTGCCAAGATAGCCGGGTCGCTGCGGCCAGGCGGCGCCTTCCTCGTATCGATGCGCAATGGCGACGGCGAGACGGGCGGCGAATATCATACGGTCTTCTGGCGCAGGGACGACTTCGCGGCCCGTCTCGAAGCCGCCGGGCTCGTCCTTATCAGGGACGATTTCAACGTGGGCCGCGATCGTGAAGAATGGAACACGTTCCTGGCTGTGAGGCCGGCATGACGCGCCGCGGGCTGTTGCTTCTGAGCCGCGCAGCGCCATCGGTGCTCGTCGGCCGGATTGCAGTGGCACTTCGCAAATAAACGAGACTTCGCCGTTGCCTTGATGTCTATTTGCAGGCTCCTGCACCCTTGGGCATCGGAGGCGAGTTGGAGATCAAATTTCTGCTGGTCGGGTTTGCCTGCGTGGTGGCCGGCGCGCTGTCGCTCATCACTTTCGTGAAATGGCGAGAGGTGCGGGCACTCAGCCACTGGCTGCCAACGCCAGGAAAGATCATCTCGTCGCGCGTCGAGGCGCGCAAGGTGAGGGTCTCGGGCGTTGGCGTCGACAGCAACGATGCCACCGAAATTCGCAATTTTCCGGCGATCACCTTCGAATACAAGGTGGGCAAAAAGACCTTCCGAGGCTCGCGCTACAGCGTGAAGGAGAATCTGGGGAATTTCGAAGTCGCGGAGACGCTTGCGCAGTTTCCCACTGGCGCCGACGTGACCGTCTTCTACAATCCGGCCGATCCGAGCAAAGCCGTTATCGAGCGCACCCTGCCGGAAGGCGCCTTCAAGTTCATGGTCAAGCTTTCGGCCGGGCTGGTCATCGCAGCGGTGGTGCTGGTGTTTTCCGTCGGCGGCGTGCTGGAGGCGATCGGGCCGCATTTGGCCAAGCCGCAGAATCTCGGCGCAGCAGTGATGCTGCTGTTCATCGGCCTGTTTATCCTGCTCATGGGTTTCGCCCAGAAATCACTTGCCGAGCAGGCGGCAAGATGGCCGGTCGCTGCCGGCCGCATCGATGCTTCAGGCCTGGAGGCGATCCGAACCCATGCAGGCTATCGACGCTGGCGCACTGTTTTCAGGTCCCGCATCGTCTACAGCTATGTCGTCGCCGGCCAGAGTTACAGCGCCGACCGCGTCACCTTCGGCGCCGGCGTGACGGCTTCACTGCCCGGTCTCGTCAGCGGTCAGGCGCAACGCTATGTCGAGGGCAGCAAGGTTGACGTCCACTATGACCCCACCAACCCGGCCTCGGCGGTGCTCGAATGCCGGGCGCGCGGGCTCTGGCTGCTGTGGGTCTGTTCCCTTGGTTTTATCGGTGGCGCTGCTTTTCTGGTCGGGCTGGTCTGAGGTGTCCTGCCCCCAACCACTTCGCGTCCGCCGATCCAATATTTCGAAGTGCCATCGGGTGAGGGCGGAAGGTGTATCGTCCGCATCGGCCAAGATGAGCCGCTGTTCGATGAGCAGATGCTGCGAGTTTTGCCGCCGGGGTAGGTCGGCGACGCGGTATGACGCCGCTGCTCGGCCCGATCGTGCGACCGGGCCGAAGCCTGCCGAAGCTGCTATTTTCTTTTCCCGCCCTTGTTCGGTGCTTGGGTAAGCGCCGATGCGGCAACGGATTTGACGGTTTTGGAAGTACTGGGGTTGCTCAAGAGCTTGGAAGCTTTAGAGGCAACCGATTGCGAGGTACGTTCGTTACGAGCCATTTTGATCTCCGATCATTGGCTATATGTCCTCAGCTACCTCGACTTAGAGCCCCGACTCCCAATATGATGTCCCTGCAACAGGAGAGGTCGTCAGGTCTCTTCGCCCCGCGTAGGCTTAGGCGTTTTCGCGGTATCCAAAGCCGATCCGAGAGGGTCGGCTTTGGTGTTTTTGGCGTGCGCTTTTTAAATCTTTTAGATGCGTTTCAGGTTTTGTTCCCTTTGCCATTTCGGCCCGATCTTGCGACCGGGCCGATGATGTTACGGTTTAGTGGATCAATTTTCCTCAGCTACACCCGCTCGTCGAGCCGCAGGTGTCGCACTTCTCGCAGGTGCCGTTCCGCACCATGGTGAAGTTATGGCATTCCGAGCATTCGTTGCCTGTATAGCCCTGCATCAATGATTGTTGACGCCGGGTGGCGGCTAGTGCCTTTGCCTCAGCGGCTTCTTTCGTGGCTTCGTCGGTGAACAGCCCGGTTGGGTCGGCTGCCTCCTCGGAAACGATATCCTCGACCAACTCCCTGGCCCGCTCTTCATAGTCTCGTTTGTAGGCGATGGCTTCGTCGCTGGCTGGTTTGAGCGCCAGCACATTGGAGCCTGAGAACGCAGTCGGCGCGATACGGGCAGGGGCCGCGGCTGGTGATCCGGCAAAGCCCTTGGGTTCGGCACCCGATACCAGCTTCACCGGTGAGGCGCCGCGGGTAAGACCCTTCGAGAACGGCGTCGCCTTGCCTTCGTTGATGCCGCGTCCGAGCGCCGTCTTGTCGAAGTCCGACTGATCGACATGGGCGAGGTCGTGGCGGCCGAGATAGGACACGGCGAGTTCGCGGAACACGTAGTCGAGGATCGACGTCGCGTTCTTGATGGCGTCGTTGCCCTGCACCATGCCGGCCGGCTCGAACTTGGTGAAGGTGAAGGCCTCGACATATTCGTCGAGCGGCACGCCATATTGCAGGCCGAGCGAGATGGCGATGGCGAAGTTGTTCATCATCGCCCGGAAGGCGGCACCTTCCTTATGCATGTCGATGAAGATCTCGCCGATGCGGCCGTCGTCGAATTCGCCGGTGCGCAGGTAGACCTTGTGGCCGCCGACGACGGCCTTCTGGGTGTAGCCCTTGCGGCGGTTCGGCAGTTTCTCGCGGTCGCGGTAGAGGCGTTCGATGACGCGCTCGACGATCTTCTCGGTGACCTGCACGGCGCGCTGTGCCGCCGGTGCGGCGATCAGCTGCTCGACCGCATCGTCCTCGTCGTCCTCACCATCGGCAAGCAGCGAGGAATTGAGCGGCTGCGACAGCTTCGAGCCATCGCGATAGAGCGCGTTGGCCTTCAGCGCCAGCTTCCACGACAGCATGTAGGCGCCCTTGGCGTCTTCCACCGTCGCATCGTTGGGCATGTTGATGGTCTTGGAAATGGCGCCGGAGATGAAGGGCTGTGCCGCCGCCATCATCTGGATGTGGCTGTTGATCGACAGCGAACGCTTGCCGATCTTGCCGCACGGGCTGGCGCAGTCGAACACCGCCAGGTGTTCGGGCTTCAGGAACGGCGCACCTTCCAGCGTCATGGCACCGCAGACATGGATGTTGGCGGCTTCGATCTCCTTCTTGGAGAAGCCCAGCGCCGGCAGCATCTCGAACGAGAAGTCGTTGAGCTGCTCGTCGGTGAACCCAAACGTCTCCTTCACCCAGTCGGCGCCCAGCGTCCACTGGTTGAAGACGAACTTGATGTCGAAGGCCGACTTCAGCGCCGCGTTGAGCGCGGCGATCTTCTCATCGGTGAAGCCCTTTGCCTTGAGCGAGCCGGGGTTGACCGCCGGCGCCTGGTTCATGTTGCCGTGGCCGACCGCATAGGCCTCGATCTCGGCAAGCTGGGCTTCCGAATAGCCGAGCGTGCGCAGCGCCTCGGGCACGGCGCGGTTGATGATCTTGAAATAGCCGCCACCGGCCAACTTCTTGAACTTGACCAGCGCGAAGTCGGGCTCGATGCCGGTGGTGTCGCAATCCATCACCAGGCCGATCGTGCCGGTTGGCGCGATCACGGTCGCCTGCGCGTTGCGGTAGCCATGCTCCTCGCCGAGCTCGATGGCGCGGTCCCAGGCAGCCTTGGCATGGACGACAAGATCCTGCTGCTTGAGGTCGGAGGCGACCAGCGGCACCGGATTGACGGCCAGCTTCTCATAGCCCTGCTTCTCGCCATAGGCGGCACGGCGATGGTTGCGCATGACGCGCAGCATGTTCTGCGCATTGCGGTCGTAGTCGGCGAAGGCGCCCAGCTCCGAGGCCATCTCGGCCGAGGTGGCATAGGCGATGCCGGTCATGATTGCGGTGAGTGCGGCGCAGATGGCGCGGCCCTCGTCGGAATCATAGGGAATGCCCGAGGTCATCAGCAGGCCGCCGATATTGGCGTAGCCGAGGCCGAGCGTGCGGTATTCGTAGGACTGCTTGGCGATCTCCTTCGACGGGAACTGCGCCATCATGACAGAGATTTCGAGAACGATGGTCCACAGCCGAACCGTGTGCTCGTAGGCAGCGATGTCGATGGTGCCGTCGGCGTTGCGATAGGGCAGGAGGTTGATCGAAGCCAAGTTGCAGGCCGTGTCGTCGAGGAACATGTATTCCGAGCACGGGTTGGAGGCGCGGATCGCACCGGCCGAAGCGCAGGTGTGCCAGTCGTTCATCGTCGTGTTGAAATGCAGGCCCGGATCAGCCGACGCCCAGGCGGCGTAGCCGATCTTTTCCCAGAGATCGCGTGCCTTCAGCGTCTTCAGTACCTTGCCGTCCTTGCGGGCGGTCAGGTGCCAGTCGGAGTCGGTTTCGACTGCGCGCAGGAAATTGTCCTTCAGCGACACCGAATTGTTGGAGTTCTGGCCCGAAACGGTGAGGTAGGCATCCGAATCCCAGTCGGTGTCGTAGGTCTTGAACGACATCGAGGTGTAGCCCTGCTTGGCGAACTGGATGACCCGGTAGATGTAATTCTCCGGCACCGCGTTCTTCTTGGCCGCCTTGATCTCGCGCTTCAGCGCGGTGTTGATCAAAGGATCGAAGCAATCGTCGTCTTGGCCTTCGCAGTTGATGCAGGCCTTCATGATCGCTTCGAGGTGCTTCTTGACGATCTTGGAGCCGGTGACCAGCGAGGCGACCTTCTGCTCTTCATTGACCTTCCAGTCGATGAATTCCTCGATATCGGGGTGGTCGGCGTCGACAATGACCATTTTCGCCGCACGGCGCGTCGTGCCGCCCGACTTGATGGCGCCCGCCGCGCGGTCGCCGATCTTGAGGAAGCTCATCAGGCCGGACGAGCGGCCGCCGCCGGACAGCTTTTCGCCTTCGCCGCGCAGCATGGAGAAATTGGAGCCGGTGCCGGAGCCGTATTTGAACAGGCGCGCTTCACGCACCCACAGGTCCATGATGCCGCCCTCGTTGACGAGGTCGTCCTGCACGCCCTGGATGAAGCAGGCATGCGGCTGCGGATGCTCGTAGGACGACTTCGACTTGGTGAGCTTGCCGGTGAACGGGTCGACATAGAAATGGCCCTGGCTGGGGCCGTCGATGCCATAGGCCCAATGCAGGCCGGTGTTGAACCATTGCGGCGAGTTCGGCGCGACGCGCTGCGTGGCCAGCATATAGGCGAGCTCGTCGCGGAAGGCGCTCGCGTCTTCCTCGGACTTGAAGTAGCCGCCCTTGTAGCCCCAATAGGTCCAGGTGCCGGCAAGCCGGTCAAAGACCTGGCGGGCGTCGATCTCGGAACCGTAGCGCTCGGCCTCGGGCAGCTTGGCCAGTTCCGCCTCGTCGGCGACGGAGCGCCACAGGAAGGAGGGGACGTCGTTCTCCTCAACCTTCTTCAGCCGTGCGGGAACGCCGGCCTTGCGGAAATACTTCTGCGCCAGGATGTCGGCTGCAACCTGGGAGAATTGCGCCGGCACATCGATATTGTCGAGACGGAACACCACCGAGCCATCCGGATTCTTGATCTCCGAAAGCGCCTTGCGGAATTCGATCTCCGCGTAAGCCGATTGCCCTTGCTTGGTGAAACGACGCTCGATGCGCATTGGTCCGGTCCTTTTGTCTATATATAGCGCTTTTCCCCAGGGATTTCTGCCCCCAATAGCGAAACGCGCAGTCCGCCGTTTGCCGGCGTTCGAAAACGGCCGGCTCTCCATTTCACAGTCTTCGCCGTCCTGCTGGTCAAACTCCTTGCGAAGCGCCTGTCCAACTCTGCGGCGAACCCTGCGGGTCCTCAAAACTGAAACTTTTTTTGCGATTCCCTCGGTGAGGGAAATTCACACTATCTAGCGTCGAACCTACCTGCAAACACTAAATATAGTGTTAACAGACAATTTATTCCAGTCCGACAATTTTCCCTAATCATCCCCAGGCCCCCACAATCCCAACGCTTCCGCCGGCCTCGTAAACAGGCGGAAATGCGGGCAAAAAACGCACATAATCCGGGAAAAAGACCGGGCTCAAAACTTTCCGGTCGCGCTCTCAACAGGAACGCATGGCCTATAAAAGGCGACTCGTTTTGCGTCGTCAAGGATTCGTTTCTAAAGCTTTTATGACCCCAACATCTTGTGTGTCACATATGTGGATAACGGGGATAGAATGCCACTTTTGGGAAAGCCGGGTTCTGCCGGCGTGCCACCGCTGGTGAACGTCTGTCCGGAGCCGGCATGGCTGGTTTTGGCCGCACCTTTTCATTTCGCCTGGCATGTTCTATGTCTGGCGGCTCGCGCGGGGGCGTGTCTTGTCAACCATAAAAGCATCCGCTACGCCCCGCCCATGACAGTTACCGTCCGTTTCGCTCCATCACCAACTGGCCGCATTCATATCGGCAATGCGCGCACCGCTTTGTTCAACTGGCTGTTTGCCATGAACAACAAGGGCCGCTTCATCCAGCGCTTCGACGACACCGACATTGCGCGCTCGACGCAGGAATTCTCCGACGCCATCCTCTACGATTTGCATTGGCTGGGGATTTTTCCGGACGCCACCGAATACCAGTCGCGGCGCTTCGAGGTTTACGATGCGGCGGTGGAGCGACTGAAGGCGGCGCGCGTCCTCTATGCCTGCTACGAGACGCCGGAAGAACTCGATCTGCGGCGAAAAGTGCGCCGCACGCGCGGCCTGCCGCCGGTCTATGGCCGCGAGGCGCTGACGCTGACGCCGCAGCAGATCGCCGAATACCAGTCCGATGGCCGCCGGCCGCACTGGCGCTTTCTCCTGCCCAATTTCACCAGCGATCCGCTTGAGCCGGAACGCACCGAGATCCATTGGAACGACCTGGTGCGCGGCGAAGAGACCGTCGACCTCGCCTCGCTTTCCGATCCGGTCCTGCTGCGCGAGGACGGCACCTATCTCTATACGCTGCCCTCGGTCGTCGACGACATCGAGATGGGCGTCAGCCATGTCATCCGCGGCGACGACCACGTCACCAACACCGGTGTACAATTGGCCCTGTTCAAGGCACTGGGCGCCGAGCCGCCGGTGTTCGGCCACCACAATCTCTTGACCACGGCGTCGGGCGAGGGCCTGTCGAAGCGGACGGGCGCGCTGTCTATCGAAAGCCTGCGTGAGGACGGCATCGAGCCGATGGCGGTCGCCTCGCTGGCCGTGCTCGTCGGCACCTCGGAAAATGTCGTGGCGATGCCGCATATGGCCGAGCTTGCCGAACGCTTCGATCCGGCCGCCACATCGAAATCCGCCGCCAAGTTCGATCCCGACGAGCTTTTCGTGCTCAACCGCGCGCTGCTGCACCAAATGCCGTTTTCTGAAGCGCGCGACCGGCTGATAGTGCTCGGTGTCTCCGGCGACAAGGCCGAGCCATTCTGGCTGGCGGTGCGCGGCAACCTCGACAGGCTGCCGGACGCGGTAAACTGGTGGCGCATCCTTGGCGAGGGCCCGCAGGAGCCACCGGAGTTTTCCGGCGAAGATCGAGAGTTCCTGGACCAGGCGTTCGAATTGCTCCCGCAAGAGCCGTGGGATGGCACCGTCTGGAAGGATTGGACCGGCAAGGTCAGAGAAGCGACTGGCCGCAAGGGCAAGGCCCTGTTCATGCCGCTCAGGCTGGCGCTTACCGGACTGCCTTCGGGTCCGGAGCTTGCAGATTTATTGCCGCTCCTGGGTCGGGAAGGAACGCTGGCCCGACGACCCTGACCTTGCGCTGATCCGGCGGCAGGGCCGACGCCGGCGACGGCACAGGCTTGGCGGATAGACGCTTGATCGCCTCGCGATCGAGCCCGCCTTCGACATTGGCCAATGTCTCCGGGTCGGCGCCCGGATCGGGCCTGGCGCCCGGCATCGGAATGAACGGTGTGGTCTGCGTATCGGCCTGCGATTGGTCCGGGTTTGGCGGAGTGCCGGCGATGACCTCGAAATTCTGCGCCGCATTGCAGCCGCAGGCCGGCGGGCGCGGCACATTGGTTTGTTTGTAGAGATAGGCCCTCGGCAACTCGCTATAGGGCCTGCCGGTCACCGACGACGTCATGTTGGCCGAATCGTCGTCCATGCCGCGCGAATAGAAAACCTGCATCTCGGTGCCGGGGCAGCTCGATTCGCAGTTCTTCTGGTCGCGTTCGAAATCGCCCAGCGAAGCGGCGTTCGACATCGGGAAGAAATAGCCGTCGCAGGTGCGCACGCATGTCGTGCGGAATTCGCCACCAACGCTGGGAAAGTCCGGTACGCCGGGCCGGTTAAGCAGCCGGCGGATGTTGCGCTCTTCGCCGGGATCGTCAGGCTGGTCGAGCGTGTCGAGTTGCCGGCTGCCGCCGAAAAGCTGGTCGAACAGATTTCCGTTGCCGCGGTTCGCTTCCCGCACGGGCGCGCGCCGCAAAGGCGCCGGCTCGTCACGGCAGCCATTGGCGTCGAGCGACGCCAATATGCGTCCGCGGTCGCGGCGCGAACCGCCGCCGGCGAGCTGCGCGCGCTTGGCTTGCAAGGCGTCGAGGTTGGCACTCATCCGATCGATGGTGTCGTTGAGCGCCGCACAAGCGCGGACGTTGCGGCCGAACAGCGAAAAGCCGCAGCCCGCGTCGCTGGACTGGTCGCGGACCCTTGACAGCTGTTGGCGCTGCCGGATGATCGCGTTGTCGTATTTTCTGATCATTGTCGGGCTACCGCTGCCGCCTTTCGAGGCAGCTGCGAGATCGGCTTCCAATTGCCGGCAAACCCGTGAGGCGGCCTGCGGCTGGGTGACGGCAATGGCCGACACCGCCAGCGCGCCGAGCAGCGCAGCAAGGTGCGTCAGCCTCCACCCTCCGCCCGTCATCCGCCCGCAACTCCGCTTGATGCCGCCGCCAAAACTACCGTGTCCGCGGTTAACCGTTTGCTTAGACCATGATCCCGAAAAGTGGCATCCGGTTTTCGCTGGAGATCATGTTCAAACAAAAAATAGAGCCCCATCCCGATTCCATGGGGATGGAACTGGCTGCAGTTTAGCGCATGACCCCGCAAACCGGAATCGGTTTTGCTGTGCTGATCTTCGGTTCCCAGGGATCGGCCGACGGTCCTAGCCGAGCTTTGCTATAGCCTGCGCCTTTTGTGCCGCTTCAGCCACGGCCAGCGCCGTCATGTTGACCACGCCGCGCGAGGTTACCGATGGCGTCAATATATGCGCCGGTTTGTCGGTGCCGAGCAGAATCGGACCGACATGCAGTGCATCCATCATCGTTCGCAGCGCGGTGAGCGTGATGTTGGCGGCGTCGAGATTGGGGAACACCAGCAGATTGGCTTCGCCTTTCAATCGCGAATGCGGATAGACGCGCTGGCGCAGATGTTCGGACAAAGCCGAGTCGGCATGCATCTCGCCGTCACATTCCAGCTCAGGTGCGATGCGCGCCAGGATCGCCGCCGCCTGCCGCATCTTCAGCGCGCTCGGCGCATCGCGCGAGCCGAAATCCGAAAACGACAGCAGGGCGGCCTTCGGCTCGATGCCGAAGCGCTGGATCTCCTCGGCCGCCAGAATGGTCATTTCTGCGATCTCGTCTGCCGTCGGATCGATAGAGACATAGGTGTCGGTCAGGAAAACGATGCCACGTTGCGAAATCAGCATGGAAAGCGTCGACAGGTCGTGATCCCTCACGCCGGCGCGCGGCCCGATGATCAGAGTGACATTGCGAAGATGACGGGCAAAGCGGCCCTCCAGGCCGCATATCATGGCGTCGGCGTCGCCGCGTTTGAGCGCAAGCGCTGCAATCACCGTGTTGTCGGTGCGCACCATGGTGCGCGCGGCTTCCGTCGTCACGCCGCGCCGGCCGGCGAGCTCGATCAAAAGGTCGACATAGTGGCGATAGCGCGGATCGTCTTCCGGATTGATGAGGCCGAAATCGACGCCCGGTTTGATGCGCAGCCCGTAGCGCTTCAGCCTGACTTCGATGACATGCGGGCGGCCGATCAGGATTGGCTCGGCGATGCCTTCCTCCAGCACCACTTGAGCGGCGCGCAGCACGCGCTCGTCCTCGCCGTCGGCGTAGATGACGCGCTTGGCGCTCGACGCCTTGGCCGACGAGAACACCGGCTTCATCACCAGGCCGGAGCGGAAGACGAAGCGGTTGAGCTTGTCGATATAGGCGGCGAAATCGGTGATCGGCCGAGTCGCAACTCCGGTTTCACACGCAGCCTTGGCGACAGCAGGGGCAATGCGCAGGATCAGGCGCGGATCGAAGGGCGAGGGGATCAGGAACTCGGGGCCGAAGATCGGCGTCTCGCCGGAATAGGCCCGCGCCGCGACATCGGACGGTTCTTCGCGGGCGAGCGCCGCGATGGCCCGCACCGCCGCCATCTTCATCTCTTCGTTGATGGCGCTGGCGCCGCAGTCCAGCGCGCCACGAAATATGTAAGGAAAACAGAGTACGTTGTTGACCTGATTGGGAAAATCGGAGCGGCCGGTGCAGATCATCGCGTCGGGCCGGGCGGCCCGCGCCGTCTCCGGCATGATCTCGGGATTGGGATTGGCCAGCGCCAGGATCAGGGGCTTTGGCGCCATGTGCTGGAGCAATTCCGGTTTCAGCACGCCGGCGGCCGACAGGCCGAGGAACACGTCGGCACCCGGCAGCACATCGGCCAGCGTGCGCGCCTCGGTGTCCTTCACATAGGGGTCTTTCCAGCGGTCCATCTCGTCGACGCGGCCCTTGTAGGCGACGCCGAAACGGTCGGTGACCCAGATGTTTTCGACGCGCGCGCCGAGCGAGACCAAGAGGTTAAGACAGGCAAGGGCGGCGGCTCCGGCGCCTGAGGTGACGATCTTGATGTCCGAAATGGTCTTGCCGGCGAATTCCAGCCCGTTGAGCACGGCAGCCGCGACGATGATGGCTGTGCCGTGCTGATCGTCGTGGAAGACCGGAATGCCCATGCGAGCCTTCAACTGCTCCTCGACCTCGAAGCACTCGGGCGCCTTGATGTCCTCGAGGTTGATGCCTCCGAAGGTCGGCTCCAGCGCCGAGATCGTCTCGACCATGCGCTCGATCCCCGGCGCATCGATCTCGATGTCGAACACGTCGATTCCGGCGAATTTCTTGAACAGCACCGCCTTGCCTTCCATCACCGGCTTGGAGGCCAGCGGGCCGATATTGCCGAGACCCAGCACCGCCGAACCGTTGGAGACGACGCCGACCAGATTGGCCCGCGCCGTGTAGTCGGCGGCGGTCGCCGGATTGTCGCGGATTTCGAGGCAAGGGGCCGCGACACCCGGCGAATAGGCGAGCGCCAGGTCGCGCTGGTTGCCTAGCGGCTTCGTCGACTGGATTTCCAGCTTTCCCGGCGTTGGGTACTTGTGGAAGTAGAGCGCGGCTTCGTCGAGATCCGACATTGCCGTCTTCTTGCTTTCGCCTTCCATGCCGGGCCTCCCTGCGATCCTGCTTTGAAGCCTTTTAGCATGCAGCGACGGATTTTCGCGACGCCAAATGACGCAACCGCCGATTAGATTGGCGGGACGCGAAAAGTCAATTTATCTCAATCGCTTGTGCCGGAATCCTGCTGGGTGGACCGGACCGTGCCTTGGGCGGCGCGATCAGAACGCACTGACATAAAGCCCGCCATCCACCGGTATGTTCTGACCGGTCAGATAGCCGGCATGGACCGAGCACAGGAAGGCGCAGATCTGCCCGAATTCCTCCGGCGTGCCGAGCCGCTTGGCTGGAACGTCGGCGCTGATGCGGGTCTTGCGCTCAGCTGCCTCCGCCGGATCTTCAACGGTGCCGGCTTCATGCGGGCCGCGCAGCCTGTCGGTGTCGAGCTTGCCAGGCAGCATGCTGTTGATCGTCACGTTGCGGTCCACCACCGTCCGCGCGACACCGGCCAGGAACGAGGTCAGCCCGGCGCGCGCGCCGGACGACAGGTCAAGGCCGGGTATCGGAACATAAACCGACAGCGAGGTGATGTTGACGATGCGGCCGAAGCCGCGCGCCGCCATGCCGTCGATTACGGCTTGGACCAGTTCGATCGGCGTCACCATGTTCTGGGTGACGCCTTCGAGGATCTTTTCCCGGTCAAGTGTGCGGAAATCGCGCAGCGGCGGGCCGCCATTGTTGTTGACGAGGATGTCGGGGTCGGGGCAGGCGGCAAGCAGCGCCTTCTGCACGTCGGGCTTCGACACGTCGCCGACGATCTCCGTCACCTTCACCCCAAACATTTCGCGCAGCTCAGCGGCGGTCTTGGCCAGCAGCTCGGCGTTGCGCCCGTTGACGACCAGATCGCAGCCGGCCTCGGCCAGCGCCATGGCGCAACCGCGCCCCAGGCCCTTGCTCGAAGCGCAAACGATGGCTTTCCTGCCGCGAATGCCGAGATCCATGACGAATTCCTCCAATTGATCGGCGGCAAGCTAGTCCTTTGGCTGGACCAATCGCAACCGTCATACGGTTGTTGCATGAATCGGGGCATAGCCTGCGCGAAAGCAACGGTGACAAACTTATGTCTGGCGCAGAGCCCCGCACTTTCCGCAGCATGTTCATCTCCGACATCCATCTCGGGTCGAAGGCGGCCAAGGCCGAGTTCCTGATCGATTTCCTGCGCCATCACGACGCCGATATCATCTATCTCGTCGGCGACATCGTCGACGGCTGGCGCTTGCGGAGAAGCTGGCACTGGCCGCAGAGCCACAACGACGTCGTCCAGAAACTGCTGCGCAAGGCGCGCAAGGGTGCCAGCATCACCTACATAGCCGGCAACCACGACGAGTTCGCCCGCCAGTTCCAGGGCGTGCATTTCGGCGGCATCGTCGTTGCCGACCGCGCCATCCACGAGACCGCTGACGGCAGGCGTCTGCTGGTCATCCATGGCGATCAGTTCGACACCGTCGTCCACAATGCGCGCTGGCTCGCCTATCTCGGCGACTACGCCTATGACGCGGCCATGCTCGTCAACCGGGTGGTGACGCGGCTTCGCCAGTTGCTTGGCCTGCCTTACTGGTCGTTTTCGTCCTGGGCCAAGGTCAACGTCAAGAAGGCGGTGAATTTCATCGGCTCGTTCCAGACCATGCTGACGGAGGAAGCGCGTCGCTCGCATGTCGACGGTGTCATTTGCGGCCATATCCACCATGCTGCGATCGAAAACTACGAGGACGTGCAATACATCAACACCGGCGACTGGGTGGAAAGCTGCACGGCGGTGGTCGAGCATTTTGACGGCCAATTGGAGATCATCCACTGGGCGCAGGTGCTGCCTGAAGCTCCGGACGAGCCGTTCATCCCGATGCTCATCGAGGACAGGGTGGTCGAGGCGGCGTGACGCGGAACTCGCTGCAGGTTTCGGGACCAATCGGTTAGTCCAGCCGGTTTCGTCCGGTTTTTCTCCATGTTAAGGGGTCGATATACGTTGCTGGCCGGCCGGTCGAACGCGGCGTAATTGGATCGATTCATGTCCCTGCCGCCGCTCTCCCCCGAACAACTCGTCAAGCCGCGCCATTTCGCACTGCGCATGAGCTTGATCTTCTTCACGCTGTTCATCTCGCTTGGCACGCATCTGCCCTACTTTCCGCTGTGGCTGCAGGCCAAGGGTTTCCATGCCGAGCAGATTGCCGTCATTTTAGCCGCCCCGATGTTCCTGCGCGTGGTGACGACGCCTCTGCTCACCGCGCTGGCGGACCGGGCCAAGGACAGGGCCAATGTCTATGTCGCGCTGGTCGCCGCGACCATGGCCATCTCCGCCGGCTATTTCCTCACCGCCACCTACGCCGTGGTGCTGGTCGTCTCGCTGGCGCTGACCGTCGTCTGGACGCCGCATTCGCCGATCGCCGATTCGCTGGCGCTTTCGGGCGTGCGCCGTTTCGGCTCCAATTACACCAGCATGCGAAAATGGGGCTCAATCTCCTATCTCGGCGCCAATGTCGCCGGCGGCTTCATCCTGGCGTGGACTGGCCCGCAGGCAGTGCCGGCGATCATTTTCGTCGCTCTTGCCGCGGCCCTTGTCGCCGGATTGCTGGCGCCGCGCCTCGGCCGCCCACGCCGCGCCTCGCCGCTTTCGTGCCACCGACATCCAGCATTCGGCGCCAAAGCTGGTCAACGCCTATTTCCTCTATTTCACCCTCGGCGTTGGCATCATCACCGCCAGCCACGCCTTTCTCTACGGTTTCGTCTCCATCTACTGGAAATCGATCGGCATCAGCGATTCGGTGGTCGGGCTCCTGTGGGCCTGGGGCGTCGTCGCCGAAGTCTGCATGTTTTTGTTTTTCAACCGCATTTTCGCCTCCGTATCCGTCGTCAGGGTGATGCTGATCGCCGGAGTTGGCTCAGTCGTGCGCTGGATCGCCTTTCCGCTGATCTGGCCGTTTGGACTTGGCGTCGCCGGCTTCTTCGGCGTCCAGACACTCCATGCGGTGTCTGTGGCGATGGTGCTGATCGGCCTGCAGAAGATGATTGGCGAAACCGTCTCGGAAGAGCGAACGGGTGCTGCGCAAGGCATCGCCTATTTCTTCAACGGCTTCTTCATGGCCGTGGTGACGCTGGCCTCCGGCCCACTCTACGACCGCTTTGGCGTCGACGGCTTTCTTGCCATGATCCCGATCGCGCTGATCGGACTGGCGCTGATCGGACTTGCCGCGCGCTCAGCCCCACAGCGCCGAATTGGGGGGTGACACCAGCGATCCCCGGTAGACGAGACCAGGCTCGCGGTCCTTGGCCAGGAGCAGCGGCCCGTCGAGGTCAACGAAATCCGCATCCTGCGCCAGCAGTACAGCCGGCGCCATCGCCAGCGACGTGCCGACCATACAGCCGATCATCACGCCGAAACCAAGGTCACGGGCGCGGTTGCGAAGGACGAGCGCGGCGGTCAGGCCGCCCGATTTGTCGAGCTTGATGTTGACGGCATCGTAAAGGCCGACAAGCGCTGCGAGGTTGTCGGCTTCATGCACGCTTTCATCCGCGCAGATTGGCACGGGATGCGCGATATGGCGCAGGATCTCGTCATGGCCGGCCGGCAGCGGCTGTTCGATCAGCGCAATGCGGTGTTCGGAGGCAAAGGCGAGGTTTGCGACGATGTTCTCGTTCGTCCAGCCCTCATTGGCGTCGAGGATGATGCGGCTGTTTGGCGCTGCGTCCCTGACTGCGCGGATGCGGGCAACGTCGTTGTCGCCGCCGATCTTGACCTTGAGCAGCGGCCGCGCGGCGTTGGCGCGGGCCTGCGCCGCCATCGCCTCTGGTTCGCCCAGCGACACCGTGAAGGCCGTTTCGAGCGCCCGCGGCGCGGCGGTGCAGATTTCGGCGGCCACCGGCTTGCCGCTGATCTTCGCCTCCAGGTCCCACAGCGCGCAGTCGATGGCGTTGCGCGCAGCCCCCGCCGGCATGGCATCGAGCAAGACGGCCCGGCTGATGCCGCCCGCGATCTGCTCGCGCATCGCCTCGATCGCGTCACGCACGCCATCCAGGCTCTCGCCATAGCGCTTGTAGGGAACGCATTCGCCACGCCCGCTATGATCACCCTCGCTGACCGTGCAGACAATGACTTCGGCCTCGGTCTTGGAACCGCGTGAAATGGTGAAGGCTCCGGCGATGGGAAAGCGCTCGGCCTCAACCGAAATGACACGCGCCATATTTTTCTGCTCCGGCTGTGCGACAAGGGTTGTCGGCAAATCGACAGGTCGGACCCGTCAGGCTAAACAGGACGCCATGTTGACCATCGGCAAACGCGACGCAAGCGGCACGGCCGCCAAGGAGGCCAACCACGAGCCCCGCGTCGCGGTCGGCGAGGAGGGCGGCGTTCTCGGCTGTGCTTTCTCCGGCATCTGGACGACGCGGACCGTTGCCCTGGTCGACGCCGAGATGCGCAAGATCGAAAAGCGAAACGGTTTCAAGACCTTGGCGCTCGATCTTTCCAACATTGAAAAGATGGATACCGCCGGCGCCTGGCTGATCGACCGCCTGGTCAGCGCCTTCGAAAAGCAGGGCATCGCGGTAACAATGCAGGGGCAAAGCGAGATTGCCTCGATCCTGCTCGGTGCCGTCGGCGACGCCGTGCGGCGCGAGCCCGAATCGGATGGCACGCGGCCGCCCAACATCATCATTCGTGCCCTGGAATTGGTCGGTCGGCGTGTCTATGAGATGCGCGACGATTTCCTTTCATCGATGAACATCCTTGGCGCCACGATCCGCGGCGCGCAGGAGAAGCTCGGCCGCGGCCATGCCGTCAATCCGGCGGCGATCTTCAATCAGATCGATCGCATGGGCGTCGGGGCCATACCGGTGGTCGTGCTGATGTCGGCCATCGTCGGCGCCATCGTCGCCCAGCAAGGCGCCTATCAGCTGAGCTATTTCGGCGCCGATATCTTCGTCGTCGATCTCGTCGGCGTGCTGATCCTTCGCGAACTCGGCGTGCTAATGACGGCGATCATGATCGCCGGCCGCTCCGGCAGTGCGATCACCGCCGAAATCGGCTCGATGAAAATGCGCGAGGAAGTCGATGCGCTGAAGGTCATCGGGCTCAATCCGATCGGCGTGCTGGTCTTTCCGCGGCTGGTGGCGCTGGTGATCGCCTTGCCTTGCCTGACGATCATCGCCAATTTTGCAGCACTGGGCGGCGGCATCGCGGCCGCGTGGCTCTACTCCGACATCGCGCCGGCCGCCTTCATCGACCGGCTGCGCGTCGCCATCGATCTCAGCACCATTTTTGCCGGCCTGATCAAGGCGCCGTTCATGGCCATGATCATCGGCACCATCGCCTCGGTCGAAGGCATGAAGGTTGGCGGCAGCGCCGAATCGCTCGGGCAACATGTGACCGCTTCGGTGGTGAAGTCGATCTTCGTCGTCATCATCCTCGATGGGCTTTTCGCCATCTTCTACGCAGCGATTGAGTTCTGACATGGCGATGCGGGACGGCCCAAAGGCGATCACGGTTGCTGCCGACGAAAGCGAGATCGTGCTTTCCGCGCACGACATCACCGTGTCCTTTGGTGACAAGGTCATTCTCGACAAACTGTCGCTCGACATCAGGCGCGGCGAGATTCTCGGCTTTGTCGGCGCCTCCGGTGCCGGCAAGTCCGTGCTTTTGCGCACCATCCTTGGCCTCACGCGCAAGCAGTCGGGAACGATCAAGCTGTTCGGCGTCGATGTCGAGAAGGCGAGCGACATCGAGCGCCTTCGCATCGACATGCGTCTCGGCGTTCTCTTCCAGCATGGCGCGCTGTTTTCGGCGCTGACGGTTCTGGAGAACGTGCAAGTGCCGATGCGCGAATATCTCGACCTGCCGAAAAAGCTGATGGACGAACTGGCGATGCTCAAGGTCGAACTGGTCGGGCTACCGCCGGACGCGGCGCAGAAATTTCCCTCCGAGCTTTCCGGCGGCATGATCAAGCGCGCAGCACTGGCGCGCGCCTTGGCGCTCGATCCGGACATCGTGTTCCTCGACGAGCCGACATCGGGCCTTGATCCGATCAGCGCAGCGGAATTCGACGAACTGGTCGTCAAGCTGCGCGACACGATGGATCTGACCGTCTACATGGTCACGCACGATCTGGACACGCTGTTCACGGCCTGTGACCGGGTAGCGGTGCTCGGCAACAAGAAAATCCTGGTCGAGGGCACGATCGACGACATGCTGAAGAGCGAAGAGCCGTGGGTAAAATCCTATTTCCGCGGAAAACGCGCACGGCAACTTGATCTTGCCGCGCGCGCATAGCCATAAGTGAGGCAATGGAAACCAGAGCCAACTACGTCATTGTCGGCATTTTCACGTTGGCCGCGATCCTGGCGGCCTTCGCTTTCGTCTACTGGACGGCGGCGATCGGCGACAAGGGCGAGACGGCGGTGCTGCGCGTGCGCATCCCGGGCTCGGCGTCCGGCCTCGGCCGTGGCAGTTTCGTGCTGTTCAACGGGGTCAAGGTTGGTGACGTCAGGCGCGTCTATATCGACGTCGACAATCCGACTGTCGCCATTGCCGACACCGAAATCGACCGGATGACGCCGATCACCAAGTCGACGCAGGCCGATATCGGGCTTGCCGGCCTCACCGGCCAGGCCAATATCGAGCTCAAGGGCGCCGATCCCAAGGAGGTCAAGCTCCTCGACCAGGCCGAGAAAGAAGGCCGCGTTGCCGAGATCGTCGCCAACCCGTCGGCGGTCACCAATCTCTTGCAGACGGCGCAGGATATCTTCACCCGCGCCGACAAGGTGCTTTCCGACCTCGAAGGCTTCACCAAGGATGTGCGCGGACCGCTGACCCAGACCGTCAAGAACGTGCAGACCTTCTCCGATGCGCTGGCCAAGAATTCCGACGGCATCGACAAATTCCTCGCCAGTGTCAGTTCGCTGGCGGACGAATTGAAAGGCGTTTCGGGCAAGCTCGATGGTACGCTGAAGGCCGCGGAAGGCTTGCTCAACGCCGTCGACAAGGATCAGATCAAGAGCATCGTCGCCAACGTCGATACGGTGACCGCGAACCTGAAGGAAACCTCGAAGCAGTTCGACGCCGTGATCAAGAATGTCGACACGGCGGTGGGGTCGGTCAATGATTTTGCCAAACAGACGCAAGGCACACTGGCCAAGGTCGATGGCGTTCTCGACGGCATCGATCCGGCGCAGGTTCGCACTGCGCTGGCCAACATCCAGAAAGCCAGCGAAAACGCCGACCAGGCCGCGGCAGACATCGCCAAGGTAACCGGCAAGTTTGCCGATCGGGCCGACGATATCGACGAGACGATCAAGGATGCCAAGCAACTGGCGCAGCGCCTCAACGACGCCTCGGTGCGCGTCGACGGCATCCTTGCCAGGGTCGATACATTGTTGGGCTCGGGTCAGGCCGACGGTGTGATGGCCGATGCCAGGAATACGCTGAAGTCGTTCAAGCAGGTCGCCGACACGCTGAACGCCCGCCTCGGCGTCATCACTGACAATCTGGCGCGGTTCTCTGGTCAGGGCCTTTCGAATGTCGAAGCGCTGGTTCAGGACAGCCGTCGTTCGATCAGCCGCATCGAGGAGGCGGTGACCGACCTCAGCCGCAATCCGCAGCGGATCCTGTCCGGCGGCGACGGCGAGGTTCGGCAATATGACGGCAGGGTGCGGCGTTGACTTCGGCCTCCGCCCGCCCCAAGAACATAAGTCGCAATTGCGGGTTGATCTTACGATCCGGGGACAACGGGGATCACACGTGAAGTCAATCGGGATTAAAACGGGCGGGTTTAGATCGCGCGGGCTCAAAGCTTGTGTGACATTGCTTGCGGTGACGCTTGCCGGTTGTGCGGCGCTGCCGGGCGGCGGGCCGGCTCCTCTGGATACGTTCGAACTTTCGGCGCCGTCGATCGATGCGCGGGGCCACAGCCGTCGCCAGATCCTGATTGCCCAGCCGTCGGCGCTCAAGGCGCTGGACAGCCAGAACATCGTCATCAAGCCCTCCGATCGGTCGATTCAGTACCTCAAGGGCGCCCAATGGGCCGACCGGCTGCCGCTGATCGTGCAGGCGCGGCTGGCCGAGACATTCCAGCGTTCGGGCAGCTTCTCCGGCGTCGGCAAGCCGGGCGAGGGGCTGGCGATCGACTATCAGGTGATCGTCGAGATACGTTCCTTCGAAGTCCGGGTCGACGGCGGTGAACACGCCGAGGTCGACCTGTTCGTGCGGATACTGAACGACCGCAACGGCGAGGTCCGCGCTTCGAAGAGTTTCACCGCGAGCGCGCCGGTTTCGGGCAGCGGCAATCCGGCGTATGTCGATGCGCTCAACAGCACGTTCGGCGATGCGGCCAAACAAATTGTCCGCTGGACCGATTCGGTGATCTGAGACCAATTGCCCATGAAATGAAAAAAAGGCGGGCCTTGGCCCGCCTTTTTGTTTCGCCTGTTGCCTGCTCAGTGCAGGCGGCCGCTGGCATGGGCGAGCATCGTGTAGACCTTGCCGGTGTCCGACGTCAGGTAGGTCTGCGCCATGATGTTGTCGCGGTCGTTGCGCGACACGTCCTTGAGCAGCTTCTCGAAATCATCGCAGTAGCGATCGACGGCGGCGCGGAACTCCGCCTCGGACTGGTACTTGCGGCGGATTTCGTCAAATGTCTGCTGGCCCTTCAACGTGTAGAGGCGCCGCGTGAACACGTCGCGCTCGCCGCGCCGGTAGCGGTTCCACAGCTCGATCGAGGCATCGTGATCGATGGCCCGCGCAATATCGACGGAGAGCGAGTTGAGCGACTCCACGACGTGAAGCGGCGAGCGCTGGGCGGGAGTCGAGCGCGATGCTTCCGCAGGCGTTGCCGGCATGGCGTCATCCTCGCGCGATGCTCCGGTCAGGAGATCGCGCACCCAGCCGCCCTGCGGCGTGCGGGCGTTTGGATCGCGCTGGCGGGAGGCCGCGTCAACCGGGCGTTCGAGGTCGAGCGTGCCGCGCAATGCGGTCTCGCCCAACGGTGCCTGGGGCGCACGACGCTCCGGCTGCTGCGGCGCCGGGGGACGGCGCTGCGGCTCGGCGGGGCGCTGAACAGGCGCTTGCGGCGCAGGCCGCAGGTTGCGTTGCTCCGAAACGTCTCCGTTCCGGCCCGATTTCGCAACGATATCCGACAGTTCCTTGAGCGCGTTGATCTGCTCGGAAACGGCACGGCGGATGGCGGAGGTCGATTCCTTGGCCTCTTCCGGCATCTCGATGACGCCCTTCTTGAGTTCGGCGCGGGTGAGGTCGAGCTCGCTCTTGATCGAGCCGGCCGTGCGCCGAATCTCCTCGGTGGCGTCGGCGAAGCGCTTGGTAGCCGAATCGACGACCTCGGAAATGGCGGTACGAATCTTTTCCGCCGATTCCATTGTTCTGCCTTCGGCGTTCTGCATCGTCTGGCCGACCAGGCTCTCGAAGGAACGCATGACCTTTTCGAGGTCCTCCGACTTCTTGACCAGGCCGACGGCGAGGTCCTCCAGCGACGACTGCCGCTCAAGCGTATGTTCGAGGTTGGCCTGGGCCGAGCTCAACAGGTCCGAAGCGCTCGACAGCAACCGGCTGTGCTCATCGAACTTGGTGGCGATCGAGGCGACCTCGCGCAACGTCGAAGACGACAATTCGGTAAGCCGTGTCGTGTTCGAATCGACCAGGCGCGCCGAACTGGCGAAGGTCTGCGCGGCTTTTTCCGTCGTTGCCGCAAAGCTTTGCGTGCTGCCGCTCAGACGTTCGTCGACATGGCTCAGATTGACTGCCGCCTGCTCGATGAGCTCACCGAGCTGCGAACTGGACGTGGACATGCGGCCGATGAGATCGGCGACACTGTCGGCGAGCGACGAGCGCGCGCCTTCGACGGCCGACAGCGTTTCGGCTGTTCGACTGGCGAGCGCGTTGACGAGGGCGGCGTTTTCGCTGCGCAGCTTCTCGGTCGCGCGCTCGGTGACTTCTTCCATGCTCTTTTGCAGTTCCGAGCCACCCTGGGCAAAACGTTCGACCAGCGGCCGCGCCGTTTCGTCGAGGAGTTTCGCCAATTCGGCCGAGCGTGACGCGAGCATGGTGTTGAGTTCGCGGGTGTTGGTGCCGATGGTCTTGGCTGCGTCGTTGGTACTCTGGCCGATATGCTGGCCGACCGCGGTGAAGGTTTCCGCAATCACATTGGCGCGCGAAACGAGCTGAGCCTCGGCACTCGATACTTGCTCGTTGAGCCTCTGACCCAATGTCTCGGTGGTGTAGGCGAGGCGGTTTTCGACGCCGGCGATCTGTTCCTCGACACGGGCAGCCGCCGCTGCAGCGCTCGTGACAAGGCGTTCGTCGGCGATGGCAAGCGCCTGCTCCATCTCACGGGCGTGGACTGCAAGCTCCTGACCGGTCTGGCGGGCGCGTTCGGCAACCCTTTGCTCGGTGCTTGCGAAGGCCCCGATGATATTGTCGGTATGCTCTCCGATCGTGGTGCTGCTGTCGGCGATGCGCGACACCAGGCGCTGGTCGGCATCGTCGAAGATGCGGGTGATCTCGGATGCACGCGACGAAAGCGCTTCCGAACCTTCGGCGATACGCGAGATCAGATGCTGGTCGGCGGCATCGAAGATGCGGCCGAGGTCCGAGGCTCGGGCCGCCAGCGCTTCGGCGGACTCGCCGATACGCATGCTCAGCCGTTCGTCCGCACCTTCGAAGTTGCGCAGGATGTCGCCGGCGCGTGCGGCCAGCGACTGGGCTGTCTCGACCGCACGGGCAACCAGCTTCTGGTCCGCCACATCGAATGTGCCGGCAATCTCGCTGGCACGAGCGGCCAGTTGATCGGCCGTCGCCTCGGCGCGGGCGAGCAACGAGTTGGACGCGTCGTCGGCGCGGGCGATGAGCGCGCTCGACGTGTCTTCGGCGCGCGCCGCGAGGCGGCGATCGGCCTCCTCGAAGGTACGGGCAATGTCCTCGGCCCTGGCGAGCAGGGCGGACGAGGTCTGTTCTGCGCGTTCGGCGATCTTGCGGTCGGCATCGCTGAACGCCAGACCCGCCTGCTCATGTAGTGCGCTGCTGACTTCCATGACCTTCTCGCGCAGCGCGCCGGCGACGAAGACGGCACTTTTCTCGAGCACGCTGCGGACGTTGTCGACACCCACCGACAGCGCGCGCTCCATGGTTCCGGCACGCTCCTCGATGATGCCGGTCTGCCTGCTGAATGCCTGCTCGATCTTCTCGACATCGGCAGCGATTGCCGCCGAGATGTCGGTGCTTCTGGCGGCGATCTGGTCGATATGGCCGGAGAGGGACCGGTCGACGTCCTGGCGCGTATCGGCCAGCTTGACGAGATCGTCTTCCAGCGCCCGGGTCAGCATGTCGCGGCCTTCGGCCAGCTTGCCGACATGCCCGGCGATGATGTCGTCGACCTCGCTGCGGCTTGCCGCAAGCTTCTGCAGGTCTGCTTCCAGCGCCCGCCTGAGGATGTCGCGGCCTTCGGCCAGCTTCTCGACCTGGCCGGCAACCAGTCCGTCGATGCTCGACCGGCCTTCCGCCAGCTTGGCAAGGTCGTCTTCGAGTGCCCTGGACAGTGTCGAGCGGTCCTGCGCGAGCCGTTCGGTGTGGCCCTGGACGAGGCCGTTGACGCTGACGAGATCGGCTTCCAGCGCACGCGCGAACTCTGTGCGATTTTCGGTCAGCTTCTGCGACTGGTCAGCGATGGTGCCCTGGATCATGCCCAGGTCGGCTTCCAGCGCCCGCCGGAGAATATCCCGGCCTTCGGCCAGCTTCTCGACCTGGCCTGCGACCAGTCCATCAATGCTTGAGCGGCTTTCCGCCAATTTGGCGAGATCGTCCTCGAGCGCCTTCGACAGCGTCGAGCGGTCCTGAACGAGCCTGTTCATGTGATCGGAAACGACACCATTCACATTCTGCAGGTCAGCTTCCAGCGCCCGTGAGAGCTGATTGCGATCCTCAGCCAGTTTTTCGGACTGGCCGGCGATTACGCCCTTGATCGTGTTGAGATCGGCTTCTAGCGCGCGCTTGAGGATGTCACGGCCTTCAGCCAGCTTCTCTACCTGGCCGGCAACCAGCCCGTCGATGCTCGACCGGCCTTCGGCCAGCTTGGCGAGGTCGGCCTCGAGCGTCTGCGCCAGCAGGTTGCGATCGTCGGCGAGCCTGGTCGAATGACCTTCGATCAGGTTCCTTATGCCAGATAGATCTCCTTCGAGCGAACGGCTGAGCTCGCTCCTGTCTTCGGCCAGTTTCGCCGAATGGTTCTCGATCAGGCTCTTGATACCGACAATGTCGGTTTCCAGAGCCTTGGCCAGAATGTTGCGGCCTTCGGCGATCTTTTCGACCTGGCCGGCGACCAGTCCGTCGACACTGGCACGGGTCTCGGCGAGCTTGCCGAGATCGGCCTCCAGGGCGCGTGAAAGAATGTTGCGGCCTTCGGCGAGTTTGCCGACATGCCCAGCAACCATTTCATCAATAATCGTACGGGTTTGGACAAGTTTTCCGGAGTCTTCATTCAGGGCATAGGCAAGCCTGTTGCGGCCGTCTTCAAGCCGCTCGAGATGGCTGCCGAGAGAAGCGTCGATCGCGGCGCGCGACTCATTGACCTTGCGCAGATCCTCTTCGAGCGCGCGCGAGATCAGACTGCGGCCTTCGGCAAGTTTCTGAACCTGGTTGGTCACGGCGGCATCGATGCCTGCGCGACCTTCCTCGAATTTCTCCAGGTCGGCCTGCATTGCCGCCGTCATGCGCTCACGGCTTTCGGAAAGCTTGCGGCTATGGTTTTCGACGGCGTCCTCGATGCCGGCGCGGGCGTCGGCAAGACGCTGGATGTCGCTGTCGAAGGAACGGGATACGACATGACGTGCAGCTTCCATGCGCCCGGCGAAATCGCCGGCGCGCGCTTCGAGCATGGACGATGTCGACGAAACGATGTCGGCCATGTCGGCGCCGATCTGGGTCTTGCCCTGATCGATCATCGCCGACAGCGTGTCCTTGCTCTCTGCAAAGGTGTGCGCGATCTCCCGCGCGCGCTCGACCAGCGTCTCGTTGATCTGGCGTGCACGGGCTTCGAGAGCCGCATTGAGTTTCTGCGTGCCGGTGTCAAGCGCTTCGGCGCGGGTCTGGAATTCGCTGATCAGCGCCTGGCCGCGCTCGGCCAGCGTCCGTTCGATGCCGTTGAGGCTGGCTTCGAATTCTGAATTGAGCGTGCGCGCGGCGCCGCCGAGCAGCGACACCATGCCGGTGGTGCGGTCGTCGAGCAGGTCGGTCAGCGACCGGGTCAGACCGTCGGTGGTGTCCGTCAGCTTGGCGATGCGCGTATCGAGAAGGCTGGCGAAGGCTTCGCCTGAGGTCGACAGCCGGTCGGTGATCGAATCGAGCCGGCCCTCCACCGAATCGAAGATCGACATCGAGCTTTCGTTGATCCGGTCGATCAGCGTGTCGCCGGAATTGGTGATCGTCATCGACAATTTGGTCGAGGCGTTGAGGATGCTGTCGCGAATGATGTCGCTGGCAGCACCGATTTCGTCCTTCAGCGTCTCGTGAGCGCCGGTGATCGACGCGCGCACCCGCTCGGCATGGGTGACGACCGCTTCGCGCTCGCTGCCGAGACCGTCGACCAGCGAACGGATACGGGATTCGTTCTCCGAATAGGAGCGTTCGATCTGGTTGACCTCGCTGTGGACCAGCGTTTCGAGCTCGACGGCACGCGCAAGCGTACGTTCGATGCCTTCACCCATGGCTGCCACCTCGCGGCGAACAGCCTGTCCGACCATCATGACGCGATCCTGAGCAAGGCTTTCCGGCTCGGCCAGGCGGAAGGCCACTTCCGTCATCGATTGGGCGGCGATGCGCATTTCCTGCGCGCGCCGGATCATCGCCGCGAAGGCCCAGAACAGGATGACCGGTACGATCGCGGCGACCGCCAGCCCGATCAATTCGGGGCGAGCCAGGAACTGGTCAAACGTACGGATTTTCCAGATGCTCGGCCCGAACAGCAGATTGGCCAGACCGCCTGCGCCCGCAATCCAGGCCAGCGAAACGAACGCCACGACCCAGTAGATCGTGTTGGAGGCGCGCCGATTGAGGCTGTGCAGGAGAGTCTTGTAGTCTTTTTGACGATCGTCGTTGGCTGGCGCGAAACCAGCCGGCTGCGAGCTGTTGCGTGTTTCCACAGGACGCAGCTCGGCAGGCTTGGCCTTGGCTGCGGGTTCTGCGCTCTGGCTCTGGTTGGCTGCTGGGGCTGGTCCCTGGCTGCGGCCTTCGCGCGCCAGTTCGTCCGCGGCTTGGGATATCTGCGCTTCCAGATCTTCCATCGACGCCGCGATATCGAGGTCGCCGGTGCCATCTCCACTCAGATCCAGATCAAGTGCCTTTTCGAGTTCCCTGGCTACGTCGCTGTCGAGATTTCTTGTCGTCGTTGGTTTCTTCGCCATGCCTTCGCTACCCTGTACTAGCTGCCGTGGGACTTATGATTTTGGTTGTCTTATCCCACGCAGGAGGCTGAAAATGGACCCCTCGTATCGTAATGACACACTGGGGTAAAGAAAACCTGCATTCCGCGAGATACGTAAAACTTTAAATATAAGGTTAACAAAAACGTGATTCCGCTGCCGCTGCGGCAACATTTTTCCAAGCCAGTCATTAACCGGTTGGCTACGGGAATCGCCTAGGTTTTTCGAGCGATCGAAGGTTTGGGCGATCGAGAAAAGGAGTTGTAAATTGATGCGCGGCGAAAGTGGCATTGCCTTTTCAATGCCCGGCGGCGATGTGTCGGGAACGGGCCGATCGCGGCCGGTGGATCTGGCCCATCTTGCACGTCAGACGTTGGGTGACCGGGGCCTCGAGCAGGAGGTGCTGGCGCTGTTCGTGCAGCATGCGCTTTCCGTCCGCGACAAGATAGTCGATGCCGATGTGAGGGAACGGTTGCTTCTGGCGCATGGGCTCAAGGGCTCGGCGCGCGGGGTTGGCGCCTTCGCCATAGCCGACTGCGCCACCGCGATCGAGCATCAGCCCGAAGACGCCCGCGCCCTCAAGCGTCTTGGTGTCCTGATCGAAGAAGTGCGCGAATTCATCGCCGCCATCCATCGCTAGAGCATGGTCCCGAAAAGTGGGAACCGGTTTTCGGAGAAGATCACGCCCATACAAAAAGATAGAGCCCCATCCCGATTCCATCGGGATGGAACAGCTCAAGCGCTGCTTTTCCGAAAAAACGTCACCGAGAGGCGCTTTCGCGCCGCAGTTGACTTGTCTGCCGGAGTGATTATCTCGGCTGGGACTCCCTTCAGGTGACAAATGACCAAGCTGACCTTCATTGCCCATGACGGCACTCATTTCGACGTGGATGCCGAAAACGGCTCGACCGTCATGGAAAACGCAATCCGCCATGCGGTGCCGGGGATTGAGGCTGAATGCGGCGGCGCCTGCGCCTGCGCGACCTGCCATGTCTATGTCGACGAGGCATGGACGGCTGAGGTCGGCGAGCCGGAAGCGATGGAAGAGGACATGCTGGACTTCGCCTACGAGGTCCAGCCGAATTCGCGGCTGTCCTGCCAGATCAAGGTACGCGACGCGCTTGACGGGCTGGTCGTCCGCGTCCCCGCCCGCCAGGGCTAAGCTCGGCTTTTTTCCGGCAGCCGCTTGGCAGCGGGCCTATGGTCATGCAGTGTCGCGCCATTCCGCATGAAGGCGCATGGCATGACCGATATCATCAAGACGGACGTACTGATTGTCGGGGCAGGGCCCGTCGGCCTGTTCGCCGTGTTCGAACTCGGCCTCTTCGACATGAAGTGCCATCTGATCGACATCCTCGACCGTCCTGGCGGGCAATGCGCCGAACTCTATCCGGAAAAGCCGATCTACGACATTCCGGGCTGGCCCTCGATTTCAGCCCAGGGTCTGGTCGACAAGTTGCTTGAGCAGATCGCTCCGTTCAAACCCGAATTCAGCTACAACCGCATGGTTTCGAGCCTCGAAAAGCTGGAGGACGGCAGCTTTCGCGTCACCACCGACGAGAACGAGGTGTTCGAGACCAAGGTGGTGGTGATCGCCGCCGGCGGCGGATCGTTCCAGCCGAAACGACCGCCGATCCCGGGCATCGAGCCCTATGAGGGTAAAAGCGTGTTCTATTCAGTCCGTCGCATGGAGGAATTCCGCGGCCACGACCTCGTCATCGTCGGCGGCGGCGATTCAGCGCTCGACTGGACACTGAACCTGCAGCCGGTGGCCAAGAGCGTGACGCTGGTCCACCGGCGGCCGGAATTCCGTGCCGCGCCCGACAGCGTCAACAAGATGTATGCCATGCAGGAGATGAAGGAACTGGACTTTCAGGTCGGGCAGGTGACCGGACTGACGGGCGCCGACGGCCAGCTCGCCTCAGCGATCATCAAGGGACCCGACGGTGACGTCGAGGTGCCTTGCACGCGCATGCTGCCGTTCTTCGGCCTGACCATGAAGCTCGGGCCGATCGCCGAATGGGGGCTTAACCTCCACGAAAACCTGATTCCGGTCGATACGGAGAAATTCCAGACCTCGGTGCCCGGCATCTTCGCCGTCGGTGACATCAACTGGTATCCCGGCAAGCTCAAGCTGATCCTGTCGGGCTTCCATGAGGTTGCATTGATGGCGCAGGCAGCCAAGCGCATCATCAGCCCCGGCGAGCGCATCGTGTTCCAGTACACGACCTCGTCGACCAGCCTGCAAAAGAAGCTCGGCGTCGCCGGCTGAAGGCGGGCTTTACTCAACCAGGACGGGCGCCGCATCCTCGCTGTGGCCGCGAAGTTGTTTCTCCGGCATCAGAGCGAGCGTGACAAATGCGAGCAGCAATATCGCGGCGGCAACCAGGAAGATCATCATGAATGGCACTGCCGATATGATCTGTCCGGCGGCCGGCGTGCCTTCGCCGGCAAGCGGCAGCCCGTAGCCGAGGGCGATGGCGCCGAGCATGGCGACGCCGAGCGCGCTGCCAAGCGAGCGCAGGAACGTCAGCACCCCGGTGGCGACGCCAAGATGGACGCGATCGACGGCGTTCTGCACCGATACGGTGGCAACCGGAAAGGTCGTTCCGCTGCCCAGGCCTATGCAGATGGTCAGGACTTCGACCAGCAATAGCGAAGCGTGCCCGGCGACAAGAGCGAGCAGGCCGAGGCTTACGATGGCGAACAGTACGCCGACCATCGCGATCCGCTTGTAATGGGTGAAGCGCGGTACCATGCGTCCGCTGAATGTCGCGCCGGCCACTGTGCCGAGCAGCAGCCCCAGCATGGCGATGCCCGAGTCGCTGACCGAGAGACCGACGATCGCTTGCAGGTAGACCGGCAGGTAGACCGCCAGACCTATGTTGGCGGCCTGCAGCAGGAACATCGAAAGCGTGCCGGCAAGAACGATCGGATTGCCGAGCACTTCGAGCGAGATGAGCGGTTCGGCTGCACGCATCAACCGCAGCGCAAATACAGCCCAGAAGACCGCCGAACAGGCAACCAGCCCAAGGATTTCGCGCGACATCCAGGGATAGGTGCTGCCACCCCAGTTAAGCGCCAGCAGCAAGAGCGCCGTCGCCACGACCAGAAGCACTGCGCCGAGACCGTCGATGCGATGATGCTTTGCCGCGATCGGCAGCTTCTTCAGCGGCTTGTTGATGATCGCCATGGCCGCAAGGCCGAGCGGAATGTTGATCCAAAAAATCAGCGACCAGTGCAGGTGCTCGGCAAAAGTGCCGCCGAGCAGCGGCCCGGCGATGCTGGCGACAGCCCATGTGCCGGCGATCCAGGCGGCGTAGCGCGCCCGCTCGCGGGGCGGAACGAGGTCGCCGATGACGGTCTGCGCCAGGGCAAACAGTCCGCCGCCACCGGCGCCCTGGATGGCACGGCCGATGACCAGCACCAGCATATTGGGCGCCATCGCGCTGACCAGCGATCCCAGGAGAAAGATCAGGATCGCCGCATAGACGGTCGGCCGCCGGCCGTAGACGTCGGAAATCTTGCCGTAGAGCGGCGCCATCGCGGTTGCGGTCAGGAGATAGCCGGTCACAATCCACGGAAGATAATCAGCGTGGCCGAGCAAGCGCCCAATCGTCGGCATGGCCGGCGCGACGATGGTCTGGTCAAGTGCCGCCAGCAGCATCGACAACAGCACGCCGCCGATGATGGCGTTCTTTTCGCTCTCCGTTAGCGGAGGCGCCGCTATCGGCACTATCGCTATTTCGCTGACTGGCTTGTCCATCGATCCATTCCGTCCGCCCGCTGGCGACATCATTTCGAGAGGCAGGGCCGGCCGTCTACACGCCAACTGGCGGCTGCAGGCCGGAGACAGGTGCCTCTGAATTCGGCTGTGGACCTCGTTGGGGCGACGGGGCTTCGAATCCCGCCTGGCGGGATCGCCGGACTACCGACCGGCATGCGTTTCCTGAAACAGCGGCGCGGAAATAGCAGACGATCCGGGACGTGTCGAGGCAAGGGGCCGCTCAGTGCCTAAATCGTTACCGCCTGGATCGCTCTAGCCTGTTCCATCCCGATGGAATCGGGATGGGGCTCTATCTTCTTCTTCGAGCATGATCTTTTTCCGAAAACCGGTTCCCACTTTTCGGGATCATGCTTAGCCCGGCAGCCGCCCATTCTCGATGCGCTCGATGCGGTAGCGCAGCAACCGCAGGATTCGGCTTTCGAAATTGACGCTTTCGACGCGATCGAATTGCACTTGGGCCCGGTCGTGCCTGGCCAGGATTGCCGCGGTGATCTCGGCGGCCTTCGCCTTGGCCGCCTGGCAGGTCTTCTGGGGATAGGTCGCCCTCAAGGCGTCCTCGAGGTCGCGGGCATGGTTCTTGGCGATCTCGACATGACGCTCCTCGTGGCGCTTGATGTCGGCGGACAACGTTTCCCAGAACAGCTTCACATCCGCATCGGCCTTGCGCGGACGGCGCCACTCGGGAAGGATCACCTTGACCTTGACGGTGACGATGGCGTCGGCGATCCGGCAGGTATCCGATTGTTCCGCGTAGCTGATACGGGTGGTGAACGCCATTTGGGTGGCGCCCGGATGCCTCGTCCCGGTGCTTTTCACCTGGGGTCCGTGTTTCGACAGCTGGCTCTCGATATCCTCGAGCGTCCTGCCACCGATGGCGAAATAGCTGTACGTCTTCACCAGACTGGCTGCACCCGCCGGCAAGGCGGTCAAAGCGAGCATCAGTGCGCAAAGCAGGACTCGGTTCATCATGTTGCCTCTTCAGACACCTTGCTTTACGGCCGTTCCCGGCGCAACGGAATTGATCTGCGGCAGATCGCACATGGTTGATGGACAATGACGACAAGGCGATGGCAGCTGGCGCATGGACGCCATCTCGACCTTGGCGGCAAGGCGATCGTCGTCGGCATCCTCAATGTCACGCCGGACAGTTTTTCCGACGGCGGTCTGTTCGTTGGCCCTGAACAGGCATTGGTTCAGGCGCGCCGTATGGCGGAGGAGGGGGCTTCTGTCATCGACGTCGGGGGAGAATCGACACGGCCAGGTGCATCTCCAGTGACCGCCGAGGAAGAGCAGGCCCGCATTTTGCCGGTCATCGAAGCGCTCGCCGGACTTGGCGAAGCCTTGATCTCGGTCGACACCTATCGTGCGGACACCGCCCGGCTTGCCGTCGCCGCCGGCGCGCATATCGTCAATGATGTCTGGGGCTTGCAGCGCGAACAGGGCATTGCCCGCGTCGCGGCCGAGACCGGCGCCGGGCTGGTCATCATGCATACAGGACGGGATCGCGAGAAACTGGCCGACGTCATCGCCGACCAGTTTTTCTTTCTCGGGAAATCCCTGGAGATCGCGCGTCGCAGCGGCGTTGGCGACGACCATATCGTGCTCGATGCAGGCTTCGGCTTTGCCAAGGAGACGGCGGAAGAAAACCTCGACCTGATGGCACGGTTTTCCGAACTCAATGCACTGGGCTTTCCGCTGATGGTCGGGACATCGAGAAAGCGCTTCATCGGTACTGTCACCGGTCGCGATGCCGCGGCCAGGGGCGCCGGAACCGCGGCCACCAGCGTCATCTTGAGGCTCAAAGGCGCACATCTGTTTCGCGTCCACGATGTCGCAATCAACGTGGATGCGCTCGCCCTTGCCGATGCTATGCTGGCGCGTGAAACGGACTGGGCAGGACGCTGAGCGATGTATGTCATCCGCATGAAGAACTGCGCCTTCTTTGCCCGGCATGGCGTGCTGGATGAGGAGGAGACACTCGGCCAGCGTTTTTATGTCGATGCGGCCCTCACCGTCGACCCCGGCCGCGCGCTGGTCGATGATTCCATCGACGACACCGTCAACTACGGCATCGCCTTCGCGGTGATCGAAAAGATCATCACCGGGCATCGGCGCTTTTTGATCGAGGCGCTGGCGTTGGAAGTGGCGCGGGCACTGACGGCGCGGTTCCCGCAGATCAGAAAGGCCGAGATCACCGTGCGCAAGCCGAACGCGCCGGTGCCGGGTGTGCTCGATTATGTCGAGGTGACCGTTGTCTGGCCCGAATAACACGGTCTTTCTCAGCCTTGGTGGCAATCTCGGCGATCCGGCAAAGTCGATGGCTGCGGCGCTGCGCATTCTGGACGCCGACGAGAACACGCGCGTCGTTGCCGTGTCCTCGCTCTACCGCACGCCGCCCTGGGGCAAGCTCGACCAGCCGGATTTTCTCAATGCCGCCGCTGAAATTTCGACGGCACTTGCACCGCGGCCATTGCTCGACCTCTGCCTCGACGCCGAACGCAGACTGAAGCGGGTGCGCGAGGAGCGCTGGGGGCCACGCCTGATCGACATCGACATCCTGGTGTTCGGTGACCGGATCATCCACGAGACAGGGCTGGAGGTGCCGCATCCCAGGATGCTGGAGCGTGCCTTCGTCCTGGCGCCGCTGGCCGAAATCGCGCCGGACCTTGCCGTTGGCGGCAGGAGCGTGTCGGAGCGGCTGGTCGCCGTCGACACCTCAGGCATAGAGCGATTGCCGTCAGGCCGGGACTGGTGGCAGGCCTGACAGCCACACTGCGGCGTTGGATGCTCAGCCGGAAAATCCACCCTCGTCGAGAAAAGTCCTTTCCTCCGGCGTTGTCTCGCGGCCGAGCATCCTGTTTCGATGCGGAAAGCGGCCGAAGCGCTGGATGATGTCGCGGTGCTCGACGGCATATTTCAGATAGGCTTCGGCCTTGGCGGCGGTTAGCTCCATCGATTTGAGCTGGTCGGCGAGAAACTCCGAATGCTCGAACGGCAGATAGAGAAAAAAGCGAAGGTCCTCGTCGAGCAACAGGTCGTGGCCGGCGGCGATCGCTTTTGCGGCAAAATGCCTTGCCAGCGGATCGGTGGCGTACATGTGGGCGGTGCCGCGAAAACAGTTTCGCGGAAACTGGTCGAGCAGGATCATCAGTGCGAGCGAACCTTCGGCATGGTTCGACCAGTCGTCGCATTCGCGCCGCGCGGCGGCGTAGTGCAGGTCGAGAAACCGGTCGCGGAAGTCCGCGTCGAAAGCGTCGTTCTTCTCGAACCACGCATCCTCTCCGGCCTCGCGCCAGAATTTGGTCACGGCGAGCGCGCGTTCATCCAGCCCGGTCATCAGCTTTCCCCTGCAGGTTCGGATTTGTGCAGCACGCCGGCGGTTTCTTCGTTGAGTGCCTGGCCCGGGCGCCGCGGCGGCGCAAGCGGCGTCGGAATGGGTGTGTTGATGTTGCCTTTGAGGAAGCGTCGGCCGGCGCGAACACCCTCGGCCAGCTGCTCCTCGAAACGGGCCGCGTCGCGGCGGCGGACGTCCTCGATCACTTCGGCGACATCCTCCGGGTCGACGCCCAGTGCTTCCAGGGTGGAGCCGCCGAAAACAAGCGCCGATTCGAAGGTTTCGCGCAGCTGGAACTCGACGCCGGCACGAATGAGTTGCAGCGCGGTTCCGCGATCGAAGGCGCGTGCCAGCACCGTCAGCAGCGGAAATTCGGCCTTGATGAGTTCGGCGATACGGACGGCGGCATCGGGCTTGTCTACGCAGATCAGCACCGCACGCGCCCGGCCGGCACCCGCGGCGCGCAGAATATCCAGCCGCGTGCCGTCGCCATAATAGACCTTGAAGCCGAAATCGGCCGCCGCCTGGATCATTTCGACATCATTGTCGATGATCGACACATCGATGCCGCGCAGCAGCAGCGGCTGGCTGGCGATCTGACCAAAACGGCCAAAGCCGATGACCAGAACACTGCCGGTGAGGCCGTCGGCGATGTCGACCCCTTCGAGCGACTGCTCGTCGCGCGGCGTGAGGTATCGCAGTGCTATGATGGCCAGCGGCGTCAGCACCATCGAGATGATGACGATCGCGGTCAGGGTCGCATTGGCCCGGCTGTCGATGATGCCGACCGCCGCAGCGGCTGAATAAAGAACGAAGGCGAATTCGCCGCCTTGCGCCATGAACACGGCGCGCTCGAGCGCTTCCCGATGGCCGGTCTTGAGCAGGCGGGCGACGATGTAGATGCCGATCGCCTTCATCACCATGTAGGCGATGACGTAGATGGCGACCAGCCGCCAGTTCTCAACCACGACATGCAGGTCGAGCGACATGCCGACAGCAAGGAAGAACAGCCCGAGCAGGATGCCGCGGAACGGCTCGATGTCAGCCTCCAGCTGATGGCGAAAGGTCGATTCCGACAACAGCACGCCGGCCAGGAAGGCGCCCATCGCCATCGACAGGCCGGAGAGCTGCATGGCGAGCGCCGATCCAAGCACGACCAGAAGGGCAGCTGCGGTCATCACCTCGCGGGCGCGGGCATCCGCCAGGACGCGGAAGAACGGGTTGAGCAGATAGCGACCGGCCACCACCAGCCCGACGATCGCGGCAAGGCCGATGCCGACCTCCGTCAGCCGTTCAGACAGGCTCGTATCGCCGCCGCCCGGCGCCAGGAATGCGATCAGCGCCAGCAGCGGCACGATCGCCAGATCTTCGAGCAGCAGGACGGAAACGATGCGCTGGCCCTTGGGCGCGGCCATATCGCCGCGTTCTTCCAGAAGCTGCATGACGATCGCTGTCGACGTCAGCACGAAGCCGGCGCCGGCGACGAAGGATTGCGCAATCGGAAAACCGCCCGCCAGTCCGACAACGGTCAGCAAAAGCGCGCAAACGCCGACCTGCAGCGCGCCGAGACCAAAGATTTCCCGGCGCAGGCCCCAAAGCCGTGATGGCTGCATCTCCAGTCCGATGATGAACAGGAACATGACGACGCCGAGTTCGGCGACATGGAGAATGGCTTCTGATTCGGAAAACACGCCGATGCCGAACGGGCCGATGACCACGCCTGCCGCCAGGTAGCCGAGGATGGAGCCCAGCCCCATGCGTTTGAAGATCGGTACGGCGACAACGCCGGCAGCGAGCAGCGCCACCACCTGAATGAGATCGCTGCCCGATACCTCTGCCGCCATGCCTGCCATTCCGCTCTACTGAGACCCCGGCATGTATTGCGGGGGCGAGCGGCCAAGATAGGGGCTTCGACCGGGATCGAACAGCCCGAATCCGGAACGAGGCCCGGCGATGTTGCGGGCGCGTTACACAAGTTTACACAGCGGTTGCGTTGCGTGTTGCCACAATGCAGCGCTAAGGACGCTTGGCTTCGGCCATTGGGGGAAAGCGACGATCAAGTCGCTGCCCTTTTGAGGAGATGACTGACATGAAGAAGTTTTTGCTTGTTGCCGTTGGTATCGCGGCGCTTGCCGGTTCGGCCTGTTCGAAGGCGCCGGAGTGCACCGCTGAAATGCTAACCAAGAAGGCTCAGGATGTGACGACCGCCCTGCAGGAGGCGATCACCAAGGATCCGTCCAAGGCGGCCGATCTCACGGCCAAGGTCCAGGCGGTAACCACCAAGTATTCGGGGGCCACGACGGCGGCTGAGGCCTGCAAGGCCTATGACGACGTGCTCGCCGCCATCAAGGGCTGAGCAAAGCGCTGATCTGGTTGCTTTGAAAGGAGGCGGTGGCCATTGGGCTGCCGCCTCTTTTTGCGTTCAGGGTGGGTTCTCAGTTTGGCGCGATGGAGCCGACTTCGACCGCGTCGATGCGCTTCAGGCTCATGCCGATGACCGGCACCAGTTGCTGTTCGACGCGCACGGCAATCGTCACCGTCATCGAATTGTCGTCGGGGATGCGGGCCTGCATCACCCCGCGCAACTGGTTGCGGTTGATGGTGAAGACGACCTTGCGGGCATCGACCACATTGCCGCCGATGATGTCGAGGCCGGAACCGGCCGCACCGCCCATGAAGCTGCCCTTGTAGCCGCCGCGACCCTTGTATTCGATGGTCGCCGACATTTTCTGGGTGAAGACGCCGACCCGGCAGTCGCCGTCGAGCATCATGCCGAGCTTGCCGCCAGGCGTCGTCCCATTGAAATTACAGGTGAATTTCGTGCCCTTGTACTTGCCGGCGATGATTTCACCCGGGCCGACCCATTGGCCTTCGACCGTGCGAAAGAACTGCTTGTCGGGTTCGGCTCCAGACGCTTTTCCGGCCAGGCCCAAAGGTGCTGCAATCGCGACCGTCAACGGCAGGACGCTGGACAGAATTACGCTTTTCATCGACGACACCCGGCAACAAAGAGACTGTGCTTGAAACTCCTTCGACCATGAACAAGATTGGTTAATGCTTGGTGACCGGGGGCAAGCGTTCACTTGCCGGGAGCCGGTTTTTCACTTTCCTTTTTTGTTGCAAACGATGTCAGCGCCGACAGGAAATCGCCCATGCCGGGTCGCTTTCCAGCGATGAAGGGCAAGGGCCGCGCCGTCTCCATCGCCGCTATGCCGATGCGCGCTGTCATCATGCCGTTGACGACGCCTTCGCCAAGCTTCGCCGAAAGTCGGGCTGCGAGGCCGTGGCCGACGATCTGCTGCACGAAACTGTCGCCGACGGCGATCGAGCCGGTTACCGCCAGATGGGCGAGAACGCTGCGCGCAAGCCGGAAGAATCCCAGCGTGCCGGGCCGGCCGCCATATAGCTCCGACAGCCGGCGAATCAGCCGGCCGGCTTCGAAGACGACATAGGCGACATCGACGATGGCGCGCGGGCTGACCGCCGTCACCAGCGAAACCCGCTTGGCCGCTTCAAGGATCATCACCTTGGCGCGGATATCGAGAGGCCCGAGGATCTCGGTCTCGGCCAGCCGCACCAGATTGCCGCCGTCGATGATCTCGTCGCGCAATTCGGCCAGCGAACGCCTGCCTGCCGCGGTTTCGGGCTTTGCCGCGACAAAAGCCGAAAGCTCGTCCACAACGGCCCGCGCGGCCTTCGGGTCGTCGCGAGCGACGGTATCGAGCGCCCGCCTCTGGAGTTTCTCGACCTCGGCAAGGCGGGCGATCGCCAAAAACTCGCGAAAAAGGATGACCACGAGCGCCAGCAACGCGATAGCGGCCATTCCTGCGGCGAGCCAGCCCAGCCACTCGGCACGCGCGAACAGGTCCCGAATCAGCTGGTCGGTCCACAGGCCGACGGCCAGCGAAGCCAGGACGCCGAATGCGCCGAAGAATATGCTGCCCAGCAGTGACCGCTTTCGCGGCGCAGTGGCGGGCGGCGGTTCGGCGGCGACGATGTCTGGTTCGTCGAAGACGTCGATCTCCGCCGGCACGACGACGGCGACATCGGTCTTTGCGCTACGCGGCTTTCGCGGCGACGGAGCCTCGACTTGCGTGCGATGGCTTGCCGCCTCTTGTTTGGTCGCGGTTTCCGGCTCGATCCGGAATGCCGCCGGTCTGCGGGGCGCGGTCATGCCAGATGATCTCCAATCAGGAACTGCAGGGCACGGTCGAGCCTGATATGCGGCAGCGACAGCGTGACGCCTTCAGCCGTGCGTTCGAGTTTTGGCGGCCGAAAGCGCACGAAGCGGATCGCCGGATCGTCGTTGTTCTGCCGGTGATCTGGTCCAGAGACTTCGAACACGGCATCAATTTTCTCCGGTAAGTCACCGGGAAATATGGCTGTTTCTGTGTTGCCATCAAATTTTTCGCCATTGATCCTTTCACCGCTCAACGGCGTGCCGATGATCACCGGCAGCGTTTCGCGGCCTTGTTTGACCGTGCCTTCCCGGGTCGCGCGCACCGCCGCCAGGGCAACGACATCGACGTCGGCGCCGGTGAAATTCGCCCGCGCGACGGCGCGGTCGGCAAGCCGCCGGACGATCGCTTGCAGCCGGTCGTGGCTTTCGTGATGCAGATGGTCCGCCTTGGTCGCGGCCACCAATATGCGGTCGATGCGCCGTGAAAACAGGTCGGTGAGGAAGCCGCCACGGCCGGGGCGGAAACAGGAAAGGATTTCGGTGACCGCACGCTCCAGGTCGGCCATCGCGCCCGGACCGGCGTTCAAGGCCTGCATGGCGTCGATCAGCACGATCTGGCGGTCGAGACGGGTGATGTGCTCGCGGAAGAACGGCTTTACGACATGCGTCTTGTAGGCCTCGTAGCGCCGTTCCATCATCGCCTGCAGCGATCCTGAACGCGGCCGCCGACCGTTCTGGATTTGCAAGGGCGCGAAGGTCAGCGCCGGCGAGCCTTCGAGGTCGCCGGGCATCAGGAAGCGGCCGGGAGGCAAGGTCGAAAGCGCCCGTTCGTCGAGCTTGCAGGCCTTGAGATAGGCCGCAAAGCTCTCGGCAAGGCGGCGCGCCGTCATCTCGTCGGCATCGGCATTCGGGTCGATTGTGGCGGAAAGCGCCCGCCACGCCTGCGAAAGGTCGGCACGCACCGGCAGCGTCGCCATCTCGAACGCCTCGCGTGAAAAATCGGCGAAGGATTTGCCGAGCAGCGGCAGGTCGAGCAGCCATTCGCCGGGATAGTCGACAATATCGACCGACAATTTGCCGGCCGAAAACATGCGGTTCCAGCCCGAGGCCGATTCGAATTCGATGGTGAGCCGCAGTTCGGAAATGGCCCGCGTCGAATCCGGCCAGACACGGTCGTCGACCAGGGCCGCGATGTGATCCTCGTATTGGAAGCGGGGAACGGCGTCGTCCGGCTGTTCTTCGAGGAAAGCCCGGGCGATGCGTCCCGACCTTTGCGCCTCGAACAGCGGCAGGCGCCCGCCATGGATCAGATTGTGGACAAAGGCCGAGATGAACACCGTCTTGCCCGCGCGGGAAAGTCCGGTAACCCCCAGCCGCAGCGATGGAGAAAAAAGCCCGGCAGCGCGCCCTGACAGCGTGTCCAGGGCAATTCTCGCTTCGTCGGTGAAAGTGGTCAGCGATGATGCCAAAATCTGTTCTCTCGGGCCTCGGTAGGCTCCGATATAGGCTCTGGCAGCCAGGTTTGAAATGGCGTCAGAGATCGGCGGGGGTCAGGAAGGCTTCGAGATAGCCGGTGCCTTGCGCGGCATCGGCAAGATTGCCGTTGAAGCGCACGACCGCAAGCCCGGAGGTGGGGAAACCGTGGTTCAGCATTCCCCGGGCAGCCTCCTCGCCGTCGCCCGAAACCGCCATGGCCAGGTCTTCCGTCATCGGGTTATGGCCGATGACCAGCAGCGAACCCGGTCCGCCATTCCCGCGGATGATGGCGAGGTAGCCGGCTGCATCTTCGCTGTAGAGCGTGTCGAAAAACAGCACCCGGCCGGTATCCGTATGGCCGGCCAGGCCTTCCAGCGTCTGGCGCGCCCGCTTGGCGTTGGAGCAAAGCGTGATGTCGGGAACGTAGTTGCGGACCCGCATGGCCGCGCCCATCACTTCGGCATCGGCGAGGCCGGACGCATCGAGCGGACGATCGAAATCGCGCACGCCCGGCAGGGCCCATCCTGCCTTCGCATGCCTCAACAGATAAAGTCTGCTCACCGATCCCTCGCTCGTGCCAAGCATCGAAAACCCGTCAAAGACGCTATGGGATTAGCCACGAGAAAGGCCTTGTGCACAATGGCCGCTTTCGCTCAAGCATAACAAATCATGCGCGAATTCGCTCGCGCCCTTCAAACAAAGGGTGCGGCCGAGGGCTATTCGTCGGACATTAACAATTGCGTGAAGCTGTCGCCGATTGCGCTTGTGCAGCCTTCGGTCCGCGAATATATAGGCGAAAATTTGGGGTTGTTGGGTGAGTCGAATGAACGCCATCGTTGCCGCCGATTACGTACCCTCCGAAGACGAGCCGTTCATGAACGAACGGCAGAAATCCTACTTTCGCCTGAAGCTCGTCACTTGGAAGACCGACATCTTGCGCGAAGCGCGCGAAACTCTCGAGATCCTGCAGCAGGAAAACGCCAACCATCCTGATCTCGCCGATCGCGCCTCCTCGGAAACCGACCGCGCCATCGAGCTTCGCGCCCGCGACCGCCAGCGAAAACTCATTTCAAAAATCGATTCCGCCCTGCAGCGCATCGATGAGGGCACATACGGCTACTGCGAGGAAACCGGCGAGCCGATCGCGCTGAAGCGGCTCGATGCGCGTCCGATCGCGACCTTGTCGATCGAGGCGCAGGAGCGCCATGAGCGCCGCGAGAAAGTCTACCGCGACGACTAGGTCGAGACCTGCAGCAAACGACTTGGCGACATTGGTTTTGAAAATGGCCGGTTTTCCGGCCATTTTTGTTATCAAGCCGCGCGGGTTTGGGCGGCGCTTTCCCTGGTTTGTCCGCTCACGCCTGATCGCGACAGGCTTTCTAGCTGCGTTTCTGGCTGGAGAGTTCGCCGAGAAGCTTCGTCATCTCGTCATCGAGAGAGGGCGGCGCCTTGGCTGCCGATTTGTTGGTGCTCGAATCGTCGAGCGAAACTTCAAGCTCCTGAATCAGCGCATCGTCAATGGAATCGCGTCTTGCCGGCGGCGGCGCATGTCGAACGGCATTGGCGTTGGCGGAGCCATAGGCAGGCAGCGGGGTAACGTTGGTTGACTGATAGCTTTGCACGGTCGGCTTTGGCGCCGGCGTTGCCGGACGAGGCCGAGCAGGGGTCTGGGCCACTGGATGCGGTGGCTGCGCCTGCCTGACCGGCGCTGCAGCAGCGGCTTGCGGCGCGCGCGGCCGCGGCGCCTGCTGCTGGCCGGCGTCTCCGGTCAGCGCCGGGCGGCGCGACGCCGACAGCCTGATGTCGCGCTCGACGACGACATCGGTCGGGCCACCGATCAGCAACAAATGTTCGATGTCGTCGCGACGCACCAGCACCAGCCGGCGGTGGCTGTCGACGGCGGTGGCATCCATGACGGCCAGTCGCGTCTTGCGGTTTCTGCCGCCGGCGACGAATGTTCCGAAGGTCAGATTGCGGACAAGCTTGATGATTACGAGGACGATGACCAGCAAGACAAGCGCGGCAAACGTCCACAGGATTGCCGCGGCATATCCAGGACCCGCCACGCTATCCAGCCACTGCAGCATCGGTGCCCCCAAATCGACTTTAGAAGAGACGCGACACTAGACTGTTGCGGAGGGCGACCGCAAGTTGCGTTTCACGCTTAGTGAACAGCTTGAAACACTATGAGCCGAATGGCGTCATTTTTATCGGACATTTGCCGCCGGGGCCTTTTCCGGGCACTGAGAATGTGATTCAACCGGGCACGCGCCGGAACACCGGAATTCAAGAGCAGGGGGCACATGGCCAAGGAAACGCGCGGCGATTTCTATCCGGTACCTATCGTCGACCAGAATACACGACCCGGTGCGGTTACCCGGCTCATCGTCTTCATCGTCGTTCTGACCGGGGCGGCGATCGTTTTCGGCCTTTTCCGCGAACGTCTTGGCGATCCCTTCCTGCTGGGAATGCTTGGCGTGCTGGCGATGATCGGGGTCGGCTTCCTGTTTGCCACCGCGATCGGTTTCGTGCAGATCGCACCGCGCTCGACGAGCGACGAACTGTCGAAAGCCTTCGTCGATTCGATGTCGCAGGGCCTGCTCGTCACCGACACCAAGGGCCGTGTCGTCTACGCCAACCGGGCCTATGCCGACATGACCGGTGCAGCGTCGGCGACGGACCTCAAGACGGTCGAAGGGCTGCTGTCGGACGTCCCCGAGGCCTCGGTGACCATATACCGGCTGGCGTCCGGCCTGCGCGACGGCCAGCCGGGCGATGGCGAGTTTCGGCTTGCGCAGTCCATTCGACCCGGCGCCGAACCCGGTGCGCGCTGGTATCGCGCCCGTGCTCGCGCTTTCAATGTTCCCGGCCAACGTCTGCCTTTGCTTGCCTGGCAGCTTGCCGACATCTCGCAGGAACGGGCCGAGCAGGAGCGCTTCTTTCTTGATCTGCAAAAGGCCATCGATCATCTCGACCATGCGCCGGCCGGCTTCTTTTCGGCCGACCAGGAGGGCCGCGTCACCTATATCAACGCCACGCTTGCGGAGTGGCTGGGTATAGACCTAGCCAGCTTCACGCCCGGCGCCGTCGCGTTGCCGGAGATCGTTGCCGGCGACGGCATGGCCCTCGTCCGCTCGGTCAAGGCCGATCCCGGCACCACCCGCAATGCGGTCATCGATCTCGATTTGACGACAACGAAGGGCGAGGCGCTGCCGGTGCGCTTCATGCACCGTGTTTCGGCCAGCCGCGAAGGCGTCAACGGCCCGACCCGCACCATCGTGCTCAACCGCACGCAGGGCGAGGACGCTTCCGCCGATCTTCGTGCCTCCGAGGTTCGCTTCACCCGCTTCTTCAATTCGACGCCGATGGCGATTGCCGCCGTCGACAAGAGCGGGCGCATCCTGCGCACCAACGCGCCTTTCCTGTCGCTGTTTTCCTCCGTCGTCGACGGCGACGCGGTCGACCGCCGCGTGCGGCTGGATACGGTGATCCACGAGCGCGACCGGCCGGCTTTTGCCGCGGCTTTCGAAAAGGCGCGGCAGCGGCAAGCCGACATCGAGCCGATCGACACCTTGCTGCCCGGCAATGAGGATCGGCATATACGCTTCTACGTCAATGCGGTCGCCGACGGCACCGGGGGCGAGGGCGCCGAAGAGTCGGCCATCGTCTACGCCGTCGAAACCACCGAGCAGAAGGCGCTCGAGGGCCAGATGGCGCAGAGCCAGAAGATGCAGGCGGTTGGCCAGCTTGCCGGCGGCATCGCGCATGACTTCAACAACGTGCTGACCGCCATCATCATGGCGTCGGACCTGCTGTTGACCAATCACCGTCCGTCGGACCCGTCCTTCCCGGACATCATGAACATCAAGCAGAATGCCAACCGGGCGGCTTCGCTGGTGCGGCAGCTGCTGGCTTTCTCGCGCAAGCAGACGTTGCGGCCGGAGGTGCTCAACCTGACCGACGTGCTCGCCGATCTCAGGATGCTGCTTGCCCGTCTGGTCGGCAACGACATCAAGCTGAAGGTCGATCATGGCCGCGACCTGTGGCCGGTCAAGGTCGATATCGGGCAGTTCGAGCAGGTGGTGGTCAACCTGGCCGTCAACGCGCGCGATGCGATGCCGGCCGGTGGCGACCTCACCGTGCGCACCCGCAACGTGACGGCGGACGAGTGCAAGACCTTTTCCTACCGCGAACTGGTGCCGGCGGACTATGTGGTGGTCGAGGTCGAGGATACCGGCAGCGGCATCGCGCCCGATGTGCTGAAGAAGATATTCGAGCCCTTCTTCACCACCAAGGAAGTCGGCAAGGGCACCGGCCTTGGTCTTTCCATGGTCTACGGCATCATCAAGCAGACCGGCGGCTTCATCTTCTGCGATTCCGAAGTCGACAAGGGATCCACCTTCCGCATCTTCCTGCCGCGCCACATTGCAGAAGCGAAGAAGGCCGGCGATCCCAGCGATGCGCCGGCGGCACCCGCGAAAATCGCCGACGCGGCCAAGGATTTGTCGGGATCGGCCACGGTGCTGCTCGTCGAGGATGAGGATGCCGTGCGCATGGGCGGCATGCGGGCACTGACGTCGCGCGGCTACACCGTCCATGAAGCATCCTCGGGCGTCGAGGCGCTTGAAGTGTTCGAAGCGCTCGGCGGCAAGGTCGACATCGTCGTTTCCGACGTGGTGATGCCGGAAATGGATGGGCCGACGCTGCTTGGCGAATTGCGCAAGCGCCAACCCGACATCAAGTTCGTCTTCGTTTCCGGCTATGCCGAGGACGCGTTTGCCAGAAACCTGCCGGCCGACGCGCAGTTTGGCTTCCTGCCAAAGCCGTTTTCGCTCAAGCAATTGGCCACGATCGTCAAGGATGTGCTGGAATCCTAAAGCGTGCCGCCCAAAAGTTCGAAGCGTTTCGGGGCAACGGCACGCGCAAAGCAATACCTAAAGCGCGTCGCCTGAATGTGATTGATCTCACAGACACCCATGATGGGCCGTTTACACGGGCGGTGCCGGAGAGCGAACCGTCCGACCATCTCAGTGGGGTCCGGCCACTGGAGCTTCGCAATCGCCGCTTGCGCATCGACGCGAGCTTGCCATGATTGCGGTGTTAAAACGCGGCGGGTCTTTTGGGGAGCATGCCGTGACGCCGCACAACGAGGCAGCCAAGGGTGACTATGCCGCAACCGTGTTGTTGCCGGGCGATCCACAGCGCGCCGAATGGATGGCAAAGACCTTCCTGGAGGCGCCGCGTTGCGTCAACCAGCGAAGGGGTGCGCTGGGCTTCACCGGCCTGTTTCGCGGACAGCCTGTCAGCATCCAGGCAACGGGCATCGGCGTCCCGTCATTCCTGATCTACGCGCATGAATTGCTGGATTACTACGGCGCCACCACGCTGATCCGCACCGGCACCTGTGGCGCTTTGACCGACAGCGTGAAACTGCGCAGCCTTGTCATCTCGCAATCGGTGCGGGCTGAAAGCGCCCAGAGCGGTCAGGTGTTTGGGCTCTACGACGCTGCCGCGGGGCCTGATCCCAAGCTGCTGGCCCAGGCGCTCGCGCGAGCCGCCGAACTCGGCATCGAACATCGTGCCGGGCTGACGGTCAGCAGCGACATATTCTATCATCCCGAGGGCCGCGCCCGCTTTGCCGAAGCGCAGGCGCTTGGTGCGCTCGCGGTGGATATGGAAACCAGCGCGCTCTATCGTATCTCGGCGCAGTTCGGCGCCCGGGCCCTGTCGCTCCTGAATGTCGTCGACAATGTCGTGACCGGCGAGCAAACGGAGTATTCCGAACGTCAGGCGCTTTTTACCGATATGACCCGTCTGGCGCTCGATGTTGCGGCCGACGGCTAGGCGACCTGTTCCGCGCTTTCTCGATGCGTATCAACGTTTCGTGCAGGTCGACGCGGTAAAGGCGCCGTCGGGCTGCTTCATGATGATGTCGAAGGAAGGGCTGGTCTGGCCGTCCAGTGTGGCCTGCGTCAGCGACAGGCTGTTGCCGCCAGCGGTGTAGCCACCCAGCGGCCCCAGCCAGGTCACGACGCCATTTGCATCCATCTGGTAGTTGTAGCCCTGCGGAGCGGTCCCAAACGTCACCGGCCCGCTGTAGACGTTGCCCTTGATGGTGATGTCGCCAAGGCTGAGGAACATGCCAAGCAAATAGACTTCGCAATGATAGGTCCCGTCCGGCAGCTTGCCGTCGGTGAAGTCGGCGCGTGCTCCACCGGTGGCTGCAAGCAGAAGCACAATGCTGAGAATGGAAGAAAACCTCGGTGCCATATCGTCGCTCGTTTGGGTCGAATTTGCCCTATTTTCCCGCGTGGCCGCAATGGGTGCCGTCACCGATTCACCGATGCAAGGCAGATCAAAATTTAGGCAATTGTGGTATTTGGGTGAAAATTAGGCAGGAGTGCGTAATTTTTTCTCAATCAAATTTTAACCAGCGCTTTTCGTCGCCAACCTATCTTTGGCGGCTAATATAATAACCATCTGATAATATTGGACTATCCTGGCGTTCCCGACGCAACTCCGGCGGTTGGCACAGCCGTTGCATAGTCTGTTTGCGATGCAATCAAACCAGCTTGGGAGTGCACAAATATGAGGGGTAGTTTCTCGACAATAACAAAGATGTTTTCGGCAAGCGTGGTCGCGGCGGGCCTGTTGACGTCCGTTCCGGCCAAGGCAGCTGACGACACAATCAAGGTCGGCATTCTCCATTCGCTGTCGGGGACCATGGCGATCTCGGAAACGACGCTGAAGGACGCCATGCTGATGCTCATCGACGAGCAGAACGCCAAAGGCGGCCTGCTCGGCAAGAAGCTCGAGGCGGTCGTCGTCGATCCAGCTTCCAACTGGCCGCTGTTCGCCGAAAAGGCGCGCGAGCTGATCTCCAAGGACAAGGTTGCGGCGGTATTCGGCTGCTGGACGTCGGTGTCGCGCAAATCGGTGCTGCCGGTGTTTTCCGAGCTCGACAACATCCTCTTCTATCCCGTCCAGTATGAGGGCGAGGAAAGCGAGCGCAACGTGTTCTACACCGGTGCGGCGCCGAACCAGCAGGCCATACCGGCCGTCGACTACCTAATGAGCGAGGACGGCGGCTCGGTGAAGCGCTGGGTGCTCGAAGGCACCGACTACGTCTATCCGCGCACCACCAACAAGATCCTGGAGGCCTATCTGAAGGCTAAGGGCGTCGCCGCGGAAGACATCATGGTCAACTACACGCCGTTCGGCTTCTCCGATTGGCAGACCGAGGTCTCGGCGATCAAGAAGTTCGGTTCGGCCGGCAAGAAGACCGCCGTCGTGTCGACCGTCAATGGCGACGCCAACGTGCCGTTCTACAAGGAACTCGGCAACCAGGGCATCAAGGCCGAGGACATCCCGGTCATGGCCTTCTCGGTCGGTGAGGAAGAGCTTGCCGGTCTCGACACCGCTCCGCTGGTCGGCCATCTCGCCGCCTGGAACTATTTCGAGAGCGTCGACACGCCCGAGAACAAGAAATTCATCGCCGACTGGCACAAGTTCATCAAAAACGACAAGCGCACCACCAACGACCCGATGGAAGCCCACTACATCGGCTTCAACATGTGGGTGAAAGCGGTTGAGAAGGCCGGCACCACCGATCCGGACAAGGTCATCGACGCCATGATCGGTGTCTCCGTGCCCAATTTGACCGGTGGTTATTCAACCATGATGCCGAACCACCACATCACCAAGCCGGTGCTGATCGGCGAAATCCAGGCCGACGGACAGTTCGAGACCGTCTCGCAGACGCCGGGCCTGGTCATGGGCGACGAGTGGTCCGACTTCCTGCCGGATTCGAAGGACCTGATCTCCGATTGGCGCGCGCCTCTGTCCTGCGGCAACTTCAATGTTGCCACCGGCAAGTGCGGCGGCAAGGGAACCAACTGATCCTCCCGGGTCTGACGGTCGTGGATTTTTCCACGACCAGGACCGCAAAGCGTTCCGGGCGGGCTCATCCTCCAGTCCGCCCGGACGCAAACTCAATCCCTGCGAGCTACCAGAAACCGATGAACCTGATCCGCGCGATTGGCCTTGTGCTGCTGTTCCTGCTGGCGACGCTGTTGCCGTCGAACGCTGCTGAAGCCGATCTTCGCGCCATCATCGCCAAATTCGCCACGGCCAGCAATTTCTCGGCAACCGAGGCTGTCGTGCGCGAACTCGCCGTCACCGGCGACCCCTTGGTTGAACGCCCGCTTGCGGCTCTTGCCGAAGGCGATCTTTACGTCCGCAAGGCCGATTCCCTGGTCTTCGTCGGCAAGGAGAGCGGCGACAGCATCGAGCTCTTTGACCCGCTGAGCGGCGAAAAGTCCGGCGACGCCGCCAAGGCCGACATCACCAAGATCAAGGTCAACAACACGCTGCGCCGCGTCATCCGCGATGCGCTTGGCACGCTGACGCTGCGTGCCAAGGATCCGGCCGTGCGCATTGCTGCCGCCGACACCATGTTCAAGACGCCCGACGCCGCAAACATCGAGCCGCTCGACGCCGCCATCGCCGGTGAAACCGTGGCCAGCGTCAAAGCCCTGTTCGAACAGGCCCGCTCGGCGTCCATTCTCGTCTCCGACAGGCCTGAGGCCGACAAGCTGGCGGCAATCGCTCTGATCGGCGCGCGCGGCGACCGCGATGCGCTGTCCCTGCTCACTTCGGTTGAGGCGAATTCGCAAGGGGCGGTCAAGGACGCGGCGGCGGCGGCAATGGCCAACATCAATGCGACGCTGGCATTCTGGGATGCGGGCCAGAACATCTGGTACGGAATTTCGCTCGGATCGGTGCTGCTGCTCGCCGCGATCGGCCTCGCCATCACCTTCGGCGTCATGGGCGTCATCAACATGGCGCATGGCGAGATGGTCATGCTCGGCGCCTACACCACCTTTGTCGTGCAGGAAGTGATCCGCAATTCTTTCCCCGGCCTGTTCGACTGGTCGCTGGTCATCGCGCTGCCGTTGGCGTTCCTCGTTGCGGCTCTGGTCGGTCTCATCATCGAACGCGGCGTGATCCGCTTCCTCTACGGCCGGCCGCTGGAAACGCTGCTGGCAACATGGGGCGTCTCGCTCATCCTGCAGCAGACTGTGCGCTCCATCTTCGGACCGACCAACCAGGAAGTCGGCAATCCATCGTGGATGTCCGGATCCTTCTCCATCGGCCAGCTTGCGATCACCTGGAACCGCCTGTGGATCCTGGTCTTCGCGCTCGGCGTGTTCGCGGTGCTGCTCTATGTGATGAAGCGCACCCCCTGGGGCTTGCAGATGCGCGCCGTCACCGCCAACCGCCGCATGGCCGCATCCATGGGCATCCGGACGCCATGGGTCGATGCGCTGACCTTTGCGCTGGGGTCCGGCATTGCCGGCATAGCCGGTGTCGCGCTCAGCCAGATCGACAACGTCTCGCCCAATCTCGGTCGCGGCTACATCATCGACAGCTTCATGGTCGTCGTCTTCGGCGGCGTCGGCAACCTCTGGGGCACGCTGGTCGGCGCCTTTTCGCTCGGCATCGTCAACAAGTTCCTCGAGCCCTATGCCGGCGCGGTGCTCGGCAAGATCGTCGTCCTGGTCCTCATCATCCTGTTCATCCAGAAACGCCCGCGCGGCCTGTTCGCGCTCAAGGGCAGGGCGGTGGAAGTATGATCACCGGACGCTTCTTTGCCGCCGGCGCCGACCGCCGCATCGCCATCACGATTCTCATCCTTTTGGCGGCCGCGATCATCGTGCCGTTGCTCAATCTCGTGGTCCCTCCGACAAGCGCATTCTACGTGCCGTCTTACATCGTCGCGCTGACCGGCAAGTACCTTTGCTATGCGCTGCTCGCCTTGGCGCTTGATCTCGTCTGGGGTTACTGCGGCATCCTTTCGCTTGGCCACGGCGCTTTCTTCGCGCTCGGCGGCTATGCGATGGGGATGTATCTGATGCGCCAGATCGGCTCGCGCGGCGTTTACGGCAATCCGCTGTTGCCCGACTTCATGGTGTTCCTGAACTACAAGCAGTTGCCGTGGTTCTGGTATGGTTTCGACCATTTCTGGTTTGCCGCGGTCATGGTGCTTGCCGTGCCCGGCCTGCTCGCCTTCGTCTTCGGCTGGTTCGCCTTCCGCAGCCGCGTCACCGGCGTCTATCTGTCGATCATCACCCAGGCGATGACCTATGCGCTGCTGCTTGCCTTTTTTCGCAACGACATGGGCTTCGGGGGCAACAACGGCCTGACCGATTTCAAGGATATTCTTGGCTTCAACGTGCAGGCCGACGCGACACGCTCGGCGCTGTTTGCGGCCAGCGCCGTCACGCTTGCGCTCGCCGTCTTCATCACCTGGGCAATCGTCGGCTCCAAATACGGCAAGCTGCTGATGGCGGTGCGCGACGCCGAAAGCCGCACGCGCTTCCTCGGCTGGCGGGCCGAGAACGTCAAACTGTTCGCCTTCACCGTCTCGGCGGTGATGGCCGGCATTGCCGGCGCGCTCTATGTGCCGCAGGTCGGCATCATCAACCCGGGTGAGTTCGAGCCCTCCAATTCGATCGAGGTGGTGGTCTGGGCGGCTGTCGGCGGACGCGGCACCATCGTCGGACCGATCATCGGCGCGCTTCTGGTCAATGCTGGCAAATCCTGGTTCACCGGCGTGCTGCCGGAGTTCTGGCTGTTTGCGCTGGGCGGACTGTTTGTCGCTGTCACGCTCTTCCTGCCCAAGGGTATCATCGGCATGTGGGATTCCTGGCGCGGCAACGCCAGGGCATTGCGGGCGGCCTCGATTGCCGAGGAAGCCGGCACCGATCTTGACGTCCCGCCGCCGCCGAAGACCGTTCGCACAGCAGCGAGAACGCCGGGCGACTGGTCCGCATCCAGCCCCGAGCCGCAGCCGGCGGAGTGAGCGATGTCGAAGAGCAACACCATTCTCTACCTCGACGGCGTCTCGGTTTCCTTCGACGGCTTTCGCGCCATCAACAATCTGTCGCTGGTTCTCGACAAGGGCGAGATGCGGGCCATCATCGGTCCCAACGGTGCCGGCAAGACGACGATGATGGACATCGTCACCGGCAAGACGCGTCCTGACGAGGGTGAGGTGTTCTTCGACGGCCAGGTCGACCTGACCAAGCATGACGAAGCCGAGATCGCCATGATGGGCATCGGCCGGAAGTTCCAGAAACCGACCGTCTTCGAAAGCCACACCATCGAGGAAAACCTGATGCTGGCGCTGAAGGGCCCGCGTTCGATCTTCCCGGCGCTGTTTCATCGCCGCTCGGCGGCCGAGACGCGGCAGATAGACGATATCCTCGGCATCATCCGGCTCGGTGACAAGCGTAGCGAAATCGCTGCCAATCTGAGCCACGGGCAAAAGCAATGGCTCGAGGTCGGCATGCTGCTCGCGCAGGATCCGAAGCTGCTGCTGGTCGACGAGCCGGTCGCCGGCATGACCGACGCCGAGACCGAGGAAACCGCGCGGCTACTCAAGGATATCGCGCGCGACCACTCGGTCATCGTCGTCGAGCACGACATGCATTTCGTGCGCGAGCTCGGCGTCAAGGTCACTTGCCTGCATGAGGGCTCGGTACTCTCCGAAGGCACACTCGATTTCGTGTCGGCCGACGAGCGCGTCGTCGAAGTCTATCTCGGGAGGTGACCAATGGTCTGGCGGGTTGCGTTCCATCGGTTCGACCTTTCCTTCTTCAGGCGTTGGGGAAAAGCATGCTCGAAGTGACCAATGCCACACTCCACTATGGCGCGGCCCAGGCGCTGCGCGGCGTCTCGCTCAAGGCCGGCGCGGGCAAGATCACCTGCGTGCTCGGCCGCAACGGCGTCGGAAAAACCAGTTTGATGAGATCGATCGTCGGCCACCACCGGCTGACGAGCGGAAGTGTTGCCTTCGAGGGGAAGGCGCTCGACCGGAGCGCGGCGTATGACCGCGCCCGGTCGGGCATCGCATTCGTACCGCAGGGCAGGGAGATATTTCCGCTGCTCACGGTGCGGGAAAACCTCGAATCGGGCTTTGCGCCGTTGAAGCGCGCCGACCGCAACATTCCCGGCCATGTCTTCGAGCTGTTTCCGGTGCTCAAGCAGATGCTGGGCCGCCGCGGCGGTGATCTTTCCGGCGGCCAGCAGCAGCAGCTTGCCATCGGCAGGGCGCTGGTGATGCGGCCGAAGCTGCTGGTGCTCGACGAGCCGACCGAGGGCATCCAGCCGTCGATCATCAAGGACATCGGCCGCGCCATCCGCTACCTGCGCGACCAGGCGGGCATCGCCGTGCTCTTGGTCGAACAGTATCTTGACTTCTGCCGCGAGCTCGCCGACGAGGTCAACATCATGGACCGTGGCCTCATCGTCCATACTGGCCCGGCCGAAGATCTCGATCGGGCGGATGTGCGGAAGTTCCTGACGGTCTAACCCGTTCTTCGGTCTCTCTTAAATCAGTTCATGCGCAACACTAGCCCAGCGAATATTGCGTGCTAATCTTTGCTTGGCCTTGGTGAGTCGGCCGCCTTCGTATCAGTCTGGTTTGTCGCGGATCGAGGGGAAGGCGCGGGTTCAACCGGCAAGTTCCACACAAGCAAGCACCCCTAGCTTCCCTCCTGCGACCTGTTTTTTGTTCAACGCGTTTGGGCAATCAGGGCTAGGGGACAGCCGATGGAACGTTTTGTCGAAGACTACCAGAGGCGACGGCTCACGGAGCGCGTCGACATCATCACCGCCATCAATATTCTGAAGTCGCAAGGCTACGGCCACGACGAGCTGATCAGCGAGATCACCAAGGTTTTCTACGTCGATCTCGATGCCTACAACGAGATCGTCATGGCGGCGTGAAGCCTGTCGCCGGGCCCTGCAATCGTCCACGACCGCGGGAGAAACACGCAGTCGGCCTCGCTGGCGAGCCTGGCTAACCTGTTCGCCGGAATGTCGAGGCAAAGACCCGGTTGCGACCGCCGCGCTTGGCGGCGTAGAGCGCCTTGTCTGCAGCGCTGAGCACCTTGTCGAAGCTCAAGCCTTCCTGGCTGCCGAAGGCGTATCCGGCGCTGACCGTGCATGACAGCGGACGGGTTTCGGTTTCGATCCGGCGCGCGGCCAAGGCTGCGCGTATCCGCTCAGCGGTGAATTCCACCTTCTCGGGCAAGGTTCGCTGCAGAACCAATGCGAACTCCTCGCCGCCTATGCGCGCGGCGTTATCGGCCGGGCGAATATTGTCGGTCAGGTCCTTGGCGAAAAGCTTCAGCACCTCATCGCCGGTGGCGTGGCCGAATTCGTCGTTGATCGCCTTGAAGCCGTCGAGGTCGAACACGACCACCGCCGTGAAAGCGTTGATCGGCGTGCCGCCATGCAGATCGAACAGGGCGCGGCGATTGAGCAGGCCGGTCAGCGGATCGGTCAGCGCATCCCGGCGGTGGTGTTGCGCCAGACGCCCCTGATTGAGCGCCAGCGAAAGCGCGCCGATGCCGGTCATGCAGGCGATGACGACGACGAGGCTCAAATCCTCGGCCCAGTTGCTTGGCGCATGTCCGAGCACAAGCTTGCCGTCCAGCGCCAGAACCAGGGCGCATAGGACGAAGGATATGGCGGTGATCGAGTAGAGCGCAGCTATGCCGATGATCGGGGCCGGGAACTCCTTGCGCCCTTTCCAGTATTCGAGAGCTGTCGCAAACAGCAGCAAGGCTGCGAAAGAGTTTTCGAGCATGAAGCCGAGCCCGTCATAGCCAAGCGCCATCGGCGGCAGCGCCACGGCGAGCGAAATGCTGCTGCCGACAACGATGCGCGGAAGCGGAGAGCGGCCTGTCGTAAACTGGTGGGCGGCGCCCAACATGGTCGAGAAACCAAGCAGGAGCAAGGCGAAGGTAGCGATGCCGAGCAGGCGCCCAGGCGTGTCGATATAGGCCTTGTAGGCGAAGATGTCGGCGACGACCAGCAACACGCTGACCGCCCATGTCAGCAGAAATTTTTCGGAACGCGCGGTGAGCCAGATGCCGAACAACGTCAAGCTCAGGCAGGCGGCGGAAAAACCGACAGCGAGCAGAAGTGAGTTGTAGTCGAGCGACATGCCCACGTCCTTGCTCACGACGGAGATCGGCGACTTGGCCGAACTGGATTCATGCAGCAAGGAGGTATCGATAAGGTTACGATAGCGGTGAAGAAGCCCAGATTCCGCTGCGTCAGTCCGTCACTCGCTTCATCAGCGCCATGGCGCCGAACGGTGCGCGCACCTTGCCCTCGGTGATGAAGTAGACGAATACGTCGCGCGGTTTGACCGGCGCGTCGGTCGCCGGATCGGCGCGCGGCAGGTCGGACGGCACCTTGCCTTCCGCCCAGACTTTTACCCGCGCGGCCCATTCGTCGAGGCCCTTCGGCGTGTAGCAATCGGGATTGTCGTCGCTGCCGGTCTGCAGCCGCGCATAGATGAAATCGCCGGTGATGTCGGCAACCGCTGGATACTTGGCATGGTCGGCATAGACGATCGCCACCTTGTATTTGCGCACAAGTGCTGCGAATTCCGGAACGACAAAGCTGTCGTTGCGCACCTCGACCGCGTGGCGCAGCGCAACGCCGTCCTGTTTCTCCGGCAACAGTTTCAAGAAAGCCTCGAAATCATCGGGATCGAACTTTTTTGTCGGCGCGAATTGCCACAGGATCGGCCCCAGTTTCTCGCCGAGAGCGGCAACGCCCGATCCGAGGAAGCGCGCCATCGACTCGCCGGCCTCTCCGAGCACACGACGGTTGGTGACGAAGCGATTGCCCTTCAGTGAATAGACAAAGCCGTCCGGCGCCTCGCTGGCCCATTTGACGAAGGTCGGTTCCTTGAAGCTCGAATAATAGGTGCCGTTGACCTCGATGCTCGGCACCTGCCGGGTGGCGTAGTTCAACTGCTTGGCCTTGGAGAGTTTGTCCGGATAGAACGACGTATCCCACGGCTCGAAGGTCCAGCCACCCATGCCGGCGCGGATTTTCCCCTGGTTGCTCATTGTCGTCCTCCCGAATTCTGAAATAGGTCAGGCAATTGCGCTGGTCTCGGTGCTCTTCGCCATGTCGACGAGCGTCCATCCCGGCCGGTACGGATTGGGCCGGCGACCCGTTTCGTGAAAGCCATAGGCTGCGTAAAGCGCGATGTTCCGCTCCATCCTGGCGTTGGTGTAGAGCCGCACCTCTGGCAGACACCAATGTCGCGTCTGTTCGTCCGCAAATCTAAGCAGAGCGATGCCAAAACCCTTGCCCTGAAAGACAGGCGCCACGGCGACGCTGAAAATCATGCTGTGATCTCTGTGCCGTTCCAGCACCAGCAGTCCGGCCGGCTTGCCGCCGCTTTCCAGCAGCCGCACCTCGCCCCGATCGATGCGCGGTGCATAATCCTCGGTGACCGGGATGGGCGGTGCGCCGAACAGCTCGGTGTAAGGCGCATAAGCGGCTTCGGTCAGCGAGACGACGGTTTGGAGATCATCGGCAAGCGCTCTTCGGAGTGTCATTCAAAAGCTCTCCAGGCGCCAACCGGTCCGGCCATCACTCCGCCGCTTCGCGCTTGCCTCCGGGCCTCCGCTCCAGAAGTTCCCTGAGGAACTGGCCGGTGTAGCTGCGCTTCTCGCGGACGATGTCCTCCGGCGTGCCGGAGGCCACCAGTTCGCCGCCGCCGTCACCGCCCTCGGGGCCGAGGTCGAGCACCCAGTCGGCAGTCTTGATCACCTCGAGATTGTGCTCGATGACGACCACCGTGTTGCCCTGGTCGACCAGTTCGTGCAGCACTTCGAGCAGCTTGGCGACGTCGTGGAAATGCAGGCCGGTGGTCGGCTCGTCGAGAATGTACAGCGTCTTGCCGGTCGCCTTGCGCGACAGTTCCTTGGCCAGCTTGATGCGCTGCGCCTCGCCGCCCGAAAGCGTCGTTGCCTGCTGGCCGATATGGATGTAGCCGAGCCCGACCTGCTTCAGCGTTTCCAGCTTGTCGCGCACGCCGGGCACCGCGGCAAAGAAATCGACGCCTTCCTCGACCGTCATGTCCAAAACGTCGGCGATCGACTTGCCCTTGAACAAGACATCGAGTGTTTCGCGGTTGTAGCGCCTGCCGTGGCAGACGTCGCAGGTGACGTAGACATCGGGCAGGAAATGCATCTCGATCTTGATAACGCCGTCGCCCTGGCAGGCCTCGCAGCGGCCGCCCTTGACGTTGAATGAGAAGCGCCCGGGCTGGTAGCCGCGCGCCTTGGCCTCGGGGAGGCCCGCGAACCAGTCGCGGATCGGCGTGAAGGAGCCGGTGTAGGTGGCGGGGTTGGAGCGCGGCGTCCTCCCGATAGGCGACTGGTCGATGTCGATGACCTTGTCGAGGAATTCGAGGCCCTCGATGCGGTCATGATCGGCCGGGTGCTCGCGCGAACCCATGATGCGGCGCGAGGCCGCCTTGAACAGGGTCTCGATCAGGAAGGTCGACTTGCCGCCGCCCGAGACGCCGGTGACGGCGGTGAAGGTGCCGAGCGGGATTTCGGCCGTGACGTTCTTCAGATTGTTACCACGTGCGCCGACGATCTTCAGGCGCCGGTTCTTCTTCGCCTCGCGCCGCACGCCCGGCGTCGCCACTTCGAGCGCGCCCGACAGATATTTGCCGGTGATCGAATTGGGGTTGGCCATCACCTGCTGCGGCGTACCCTGCGCGATGACATGGCCGCCATGGATACCGGCGGCAGGACCCATGTCGACGACATAATCGGCATGCAGGATGGCGTCCTCGTCATGCTCGACGACAATGACCGTGTTGCCGATGTCGCGCAGGTGCTTCAGCGTGTCGAGCAGGCGGGCATTGTCACGCTGGTGCAGGCCGATCGACGGCTCGTCGAGCACATAGAGCACGCCGGTGAGGCCGGAGCCGATCTGCGAGGCCAGCCTGATGCGCTGGCTCTCGCCGCCCGACAGCGTGCCGGAATTGCGCGACAGCGTCAGATAGTCGAGACCGACATCGTTGAGGAAGCGCAGCCGCTCGCGGATCTCCTTGAGCACACGCACCGCGATCTCGTTCTGCTTGTCGTTGAGCGAGGCGGGCAGCTCGGTGAACCACTTGTCGGCGTTCCGGATCGATTGTTCGGTGACCTCGCCGATGTGCTTGCCGGCGATCTTCACCGCCAGCGCCTCCGGCTTCAGCCGGTAGCCCTTGCAGACCGGGCAGGGAGTGGCCGACATGAAGCGCTCGATCTCTTCGCGCATCCAGGCGGATTCGGTTTCCTTCCAGCGCCGTTCGAGATTGGGGATGACGCCCTCGAAGGTTTTGGTCGTCTTGTAGGAGCGCAGTCCGTCATCATACTGGAACGTGACCTCACGCTCGCCAGTGCCGCGCAGGATGGCTTCCTTCGCCTCTTCGGTCAGATCCCTGAACTTGTCGCCGAGCTTGAAGCCATAGGCTTTGCCAAGCGCTTCCAGCGTCTGAGCATAGTAGGGCGAGGTCGACTTCGCCCACGGGCTGACGGCGCCGTCGCGCAACGAGACGTTTTCGTCGGGTACTATCAGGCTGGGATCGATGGCGCGCTGGCTGCCGAGGCCGTCGCAGGTCGGGCAGGCGCCGAACGGATTGTTGAAGGAGAACAGGCGCGGCTCGATCTCGGGTATGGTGAAACCGGACACCGGGCAGGCGAATTTTTCCGAGAACAGGATGCGCTCATGCGTCTCGTTCTTCGACTTGTTGACCGAATCCTCGCCAGTCTGGCTGGCGTCGAGCGGCTTGTCGGCAAATTCGGCTACTGCCAATCCGTCGGCCAGCTTCAGCGCCGTTTCGATGGAATCGGCAAGCCGGGTGGCTAGATCGCCGCGCACGACGATGCGGTCGACGACGACGTCGAGATCGTGCTTGTACTTCTTGTCCAGCGCCGGCACGTCGGCGATCTCATAGAAGACGCCGTCGACCTTGACGCGCTGAAAGCCCTTCTTCTGCAGCTCCAGCAATTCCTTGCGGTACTCGCCTTTGCGGCCGCGCACCATCGGCGCCAGGATGAACAGGCGGGTGCCTTCTTCGACTGCGAGCACCCGGTCGACCATCTGCGAAACCGTCTGGCTCTCGATCGGCAGGCCGGTGGCCGGCGAATAGGGGACGCCGACGCGCGCGAACAAGAGCCGCATATAGTCGTAGATCTCGGTGACGGTGCCAACCGTCGAGCGCGGGTTCTTCGAAGTGGTCTTCTGCTCGATGGAGATTGCCGGCGACAGACCGTCGATCTGGTCGACGTCGGGCTTCTGCATCATTTCGAGGAATTGCCGCGCATAGGCCGACAGGCTCTCGACATAGCGGCGCTGGCCTTCGGCATAGATGGTGTCGAAGGCGAGCGACGACTTGCCGGACCCCGACAGGCCGGTCATGACGATCAGGCTGTCACGCGGCAGGTCGAGATCGACGTTCTTCAGATTGTGTTCGCGCGCCCCGCGAATGGAAAGATATTTATGGTCGGCCATCGCCGGTCGCCGCCTCAGGTCTGGAATCTGCTGGAGTGGCGGGTTTGTCCCGACCATCCCCTATGTAGGTAATTTCGCCGCCACGTCGAGAGACGCCACAATTCTCGACCAAAGTCGTTTAACCGTCTTTCGCGCGAAGGGGCAAGCAGAAAGAACAAAGACCGAACACGCTCCTGACAAAATCTGTGTGCCACCCGGCCTCACGAACTGTCTCACGATCACTTTTTTCGGTAATCGGCTATTCAAGGTTGACGTGCTCGAGTCAGGGGAGCAGACTCCCAAAGTCAACGAAGCCGGCCGTCTTTCGATGGCCTCGCTGCCCACAGGCGGCCTGCGAGACGCCGCAGGTATTGGCGATAGGCGCTTCGGACGACAACAGTCGCAACGGACACAGGAGCGGAGCATGACGCCACCGGATAGTCCATTGAGGCTCCACATATGGCTGGAGCCGCGGCAGGCATAAGTGCCAGGGCAAAGCGTTCGCGCCGCCCGAAAAACCGTGACCTGCCGTCCCCCACAAAAATCAGAGACTGCTAGTCGGATCGTCGGCTGAATGCCGCGAAGCATCCGAAATCAAAGTCGGTATAACACTACCGTCAGATTGGATTTAAGATCCATAAAAAGCCCCGACCGTTTGCGGAAGCAACGGCGGGGCTGTTATTTTATGTGGCTGCAGTTTGGAGAGGCCGTCGATATCAATGATGGGGAGGCTTGATCGCCCCGGCACCGACATCGATGGTGATGCTGCCGGAAATCCGGACATCGGTGTCGCCGATCTTGAACGAGCCGTTCTCGCCGGCGGGCAGGGCGTCGTCGGGCTCGGGCTGCGGGGCCGGCTGGGCGATGCGATAGTCGCTGGTCACCCCGGGCAGGGCGCCTTTTTGCGCAGGCGCCAAACTGTCTTCGGCGAAGGCCGTGCCGCAGATCATCGCCAATGCGGCAACGCCGATGATCAGCCGGTTCAAATGCTTGCATGAATCCTTGTAGGGCATCATCAAACTATAATGATGCGAAGCAGGCGAAACCAGTCCGGCCGCGTGAAAATTGCCGTCGGGTCGACCGGCCCCGGGGTTCAATTCGCCGGCTCAGTTCTCACGCCGCCTGTTTGCGCGTATCAAAAACATGGTCGACGATACCCCATGCCTTGGCTTCCTCGGCAGTCATGAAATAGTCGCGGTCGAGCGTGCGTTCGACCTCTTCGGCTGTGCGGCCGCAATGCTGCGCATAAAGATCGGCCATCCGCCGCTTGGTTCGAAGAATTCCTTCGGCATGGCGCTGGATGTCGGAGGCCTGGCCCTGGAAGCCGCCGAGCGGCTGATGCAAGAGGATGCTGGCATTGGGCAGTGCGATACGCCGTCCCGGCGTACCGGCCATCAGCAGGAACGAGGCCATCGAGGCGGCAAAGCCCATGCACACGGTTGACACCGGGCAACTGATATAGCGCATGGTGTCGTAGATGGCGAAGCCGCTGGTCACCACGCCGCCGGGCGAGTTGATGTAGAGCGCGATCTCCTTGTCGGGATTGTCCGATTCCAGCGACAGCAGCTGGGCGCAGACCAGCGCCGACATGCCGTCGTCGATCGGCCCGTTGATGAAGACGATGCGCTCACGCAGCAGCCGCGAAAAAATGTCGAAGGCGCGTTCGCCGCGGCTCGACTGCTCGATCACCATCGGCACCAGATTGGCAAGGCCGCTCATTTGTTTCTCTCCGTTGGTTGTTTCGATCAGGCCGCGCGCAGGCGAGGCGCGTTCGCGGCGATTGGTTGCCTGTATGCGCTGAGCGAAAGCCGGCAACCGGCGCCGGCAAGGGCGACCGCTGGCATCGCTGTTTTGGCAAATCCGTCGTGGACGATGCGCAGATGCGTGCCGCCGGAAACGGTGCGGGCGAGCGTGAAGGTGACGATGCTGTCCAATGGGCTGCCCAGTGGGCTGTCGAGCCGATCCCGTGCATCGCCAGGCTGCGGCCGCTCCCGCCAGGAATAGCGCAGCAGGCGTCCGGGTTCGGCATCGAGGATTTCGCAGTCGATCGGCGCATCCGGCCCGGTAAAGGCAAAGCGGCTGCCGATTTCCGGTTCGATGTCGTTCGGCATCATCCAGGCCGCCAACAGTTCCGGCACCGTCAGTGCCCGCCACACCTTTTCCGGCGGTTCCGCAAGCTCGCACTCGAAGGCGAGCGTGTCTTCCCTGTGCTTTTCGTTCGTCATTGGTCCATGTCCTTCAAAACGGCCTTCAGCCTTTCGATGCGCTCGGGCCAGAACGCCCGATAGCGTTCGATCCAGCCGAGCAAGGGGCCAAGCCCCTGCGGATCAGCGCGATAATAGGCGTTGCGGCCGGCCCGCCGCTCGACCACCAGCCCGGCGCCGCGCAGCACCGCCAGATGCTGGGAGACCGCCGGCTGCGACACGCTCATGCCATTGCGCAGTTCCGATACGCTCATCTCGCCGGCGGCGAGCCGCTCATAGACGGCGCGTCGCGTCGGATCGGCCAGTGCGCGAAAAATCTCAGCTTCGATCATGGCCAAAGCATAAGTCGATACTTATTGATTTGGCAAGCGCTGTTTTATACGATCGTGGGAAGCCAGCGCCTCACCATCTCCGGGGATCCGTCGAACGTCGCCTCGAAGATCGGTGACGCGAGCACGGCCTGTATGTGAAGCATTTCGGAGCCGACGTTTCGAAAGCCGTGTTTCCTGTGCGCGGGAACGACGAGCGACTGTCCCGGTGTCAAGACGCCACGATCCTCGTCGATCCACATCTCGGCCTTCCCGGCTATCACGGTAAGCACTTCCTCAACCGGGTGCCAATGTGTCGGGGCACCAACGGCAGGCTCCACCCATTGTTCAAAAATACAAAGTTGGGCTGCACCGTTGCCGGCAGAAACATGCATCCGGGTTTCTACCCCTGCTCGCCACCTCTCGCATGGCTGATTGGTATGGGAAACGACTTTCATTGGGGTCGCCCTTTCGATCTCCGGCCCGAGACGCATCGTATTGTGCTGTGGACCCATGCTGTTGCGCAAGCGTTCGGGCTGTTATGCTGAGCGGTGGATTTCGGGGGCAGTCCAATGAGCACGAAGGACTTGATGCCGAGCGAGGCGGTCATTGCCGCCATCCAGAAGGATTTCGAACTCTACGAGAGCGAGCGGCTCCGCGCAGCCGGCAAGGTCAGGTGGCAGCTGCCGCTGTTCTTCGGCCTGCTGATTGTCGTCGCGGTGCTGCTGACGCTCCTGTTCAACGAGCTTGCCGCCGAACAATGGTTCTCGCAGCCGCACATCGTTCTCTACTGTGCAACGATGGCCGGAGCGTTCCTTGCCTATAAACTTGGAATGAAGCCCGCCACCGACCTGCAACAGTCGTTTCGCGCGCATCTTCTGCCTGTCATCCTCGGTTTCGTGACCGACGTGACCTATCGGCATGGTGTGCGGCCAATCTCGTTCGCCCGGCTGCCGACGGAAGCGACCGGAAGCTTCGATCGCGAATATTTCGACGATGTAATCTCCGGGACATATGAGGGGTTCCCGTTCGAGCTTTACGAGACGCATCTGACGCAGAAACGGACCGACACCGAAACGCTGTTCAAAGGCGTCATTCTGGCGTTCCAACAAGCCAGACCATTCCCTGGCCTGTTGGTCGCCACGCGCAGGGCCGGCCCGGTGTCGCAATTCTTCCGTGACGTCTTTGGCGGCAAGCTGCTGGAGATCCAATCCGGCATGCCTGTTCTCGACGGCCGCTACGAATTCCGCACCGACCATGTCGATGCGGCGCGGCCCCTGGTCAGCGGCGATCTTGCCCGGGCCTTGCAATTGCTGGGCGAGACCTGGCGGGACGAACCGGTGCGCGTGGCGCTGCACGGCGATGACGGGTTTTTGCTTTTGCCGTCCTCGAAGAATTTCTTCGAACTTCCCGACATCTCGGCGCCGCTCGACCACGGGAAATATATCGAAAAGACCGTCGCCGAAATGGCGGCGCTGCTGGCGACGGCAGCACTTGTCCGCAAAGCTGGCACGGCAGAATCTTCGGACACCGATGCCGGCGTGAAAAGCGCGGAGTGACAGGCCCGGCCGAGGCCATTGCCGACATTCCTTGACAACAGGCGTTGGTGGACCTAGAACGAAAAGAGAACAAAAAACCTTGTGGGAAAAGGCAGCCACAGCAGGCGGGGATTGTCCGCAGCCTGTAAGGTGCGGCGACAAAAATTTGGTTCGGATGAGCGCGGAGAAGTATCATGGCGGGTAGCATCAACAAGGTCATTCTGGTGGGCAACCTCGGGGCGGACCCTGAAATCCGCCGCCTGAATTCGGGTGAACCGGTCGTCAACATCCGCATCGCCACGTCGGAAAGCTGGCGCGACAAGAATTCCGGCGAGCGCAAGGAAAAGACCGAGTGGCACAATGTCGTCATCTTCAACGACCAGATCGCCAAGGTGGCCGAGCAGTACCTGAAGAAGGGCATGAAGGTCTATGTCGAGGGCCAGTTGCAGACGCGCAAATGGCAGGACCAGACCGGCAATGAACGCTACACGACCGAGGTCGTTCTGCAGAAATTCCGCGGCGAGCTGCAGATGCTTGACGCACGCGGGCAGGGCGAGGGCGGTCAGGTCGGCGGCTATTCCGGCGCCGGCGGTGGTGCTGCCCGCGGTTCCGATTTCGGCCAGTCCGGTCCAGGCGAGGGCTTCAGTCGCGGTGGCGGCGGTGCCAAGAGCGGTGGTGGCGGCGGTTCGTCGCGCGAGCTGGACGACGAAATCCCGTTCTGAGCCCATCAACGACCGGAGAGGCGACAATGTCGCTGGGACCGCTGCTTGCCGCACCCCCTCCAATCCCGTGGCATGCCTTTGCGGCCTTTGCCGCCCTGGTGACCGGCGCCACTCAGCTGGCGCTGCCCAAGGGCACGACGCGTCATCGCGTCGTCGGCTATGTCTGGGCGACGCTGATGCTGGCTATCGCCATTTCGAGTTTCTGGATCCAGCAGATACGCCTTGTTGGCCCTTTCAGCCCGATTCATCTGCTGTCGATCCTGGTGCTGGTCACCGTGCCGCTGGCGGTTTGGTATGCGCACAGCCATAAAGTCACCGCGCATCGAGGCGCCATGATCAAGCTCTATGTTTTCGCGCTGATCGGCGCCGGCGTGTTCACGCTGCTGCCCGGCCGGATCATGCACGCGGTCGTGTTCGGCCAGTAGGGCGGCGCAGCCTCGCAAGGAAGAATTCAGTGAAAGCACGCGTCAAGTGGGTCGAGGAACGCACCTTTGTCGGCGAGTCCGGCAGCGGCCATAAGGTCGTACTCGGAACCGCGTTCGGCCCGGAAGGCAGGACGCCGGGGCCGAGCCCGATGGAGCTGGTGCTGATCGGCACCGGCGGCTGCTCGGCCTATGATGTGGTCCACATCCTGGAAAAGGGCCGCGAGGCGGTCGAGGATTGCGTCGTCGAACTCGACGCCGACCGGGCGGAAACCGAACCCAGGGTGTTCACCCGCATCCATATGCATTTCATCGTCAAGGGCCGGGCGCTCTCGCACGACAAGGTGAAGCGGGCGATCGATCTCTCGATCGAGAAATACTGCTCGGCGACGGCCATGATGGCCAAGACAGCGACCGTCACGCACGATTTCGAGGTGATCGACACGGCGGCGAAGTAAGACTGCGCGCCGGTCCAGGGGGCGAGGCCGGTTCATTTCACAAGAAAAGCGTCCTACCCCGCCATCAGCGCCTTGATGCCGTCCGCCACGAACTGCACCGCCAGCGCCGCCAGGATGACGCCGAGCAGGCGGGTCAGGATCGAGCGGCCGGTCTGACCGAGGATGCGGTCGATGCGCTCGGACGCCACGAACACCAGATAGGTAATGGCGAGGCAGACGAAGATGATGCCGACCAATGCCGCCTGCGCGGCAAAACCCTGAAACGAGCCGGAGAGTAGGACGGTCGCCGAAATGGCGCCTGGCCCGGCGATCAGCGGGATCGCCAGCGGAAAGGCGGCGATGTTGTGGATCATGTCCTTGGTGATGGCGACGTCGCCGATCTTCTCCTTGCGGTCCTGCCGGCGCTCGAACACCATTTCGAAGGCGATGAAGAACAGCAGAAAGCCGCCGGCGACGCGGAAGGCCGGCAGCGTGATGCCGAACACCGACAGGATCGACGCGCCGGCGACCGCAAACAGCGCCATCACCAGGAAACCCATGATCGAGGCCCGGATGGAGACTTGCTGACGCTCCTCCCGGTTCATGCCGCGTGTCACGGCGAGGAAGAGGGGGGCGAGGCCGGGCGGGTCGATGGTCACCAGAATGGTGACGAAGGCATTGAACAGGCTGTCGAAGCTCGGCATCTCTGACCCTCCCCGCCGGGCCAAGCCCGAATACTGGCATTGCCCGAATACTGGCATTGCCCGAATACTGGCATTGCCCGAACACTGGCATTGGTAGAGCAAAGCAGGGTCAGAGGAAACCGTTTGAGCCGCGGGAATTCGGCCGACTAGCCGGCCGCGCCGCAATAGGCCTCGATGCGATAGCCATCCGGGTCGACGACAAAGGCGGCATAGTAGTTTTCGCCATAGCTGGCGCGCAGGCCCGGCGCGCCATTGTCGCTGCCGCCTTCACGCAGCGCTGCCGCGTGGAACGCGTCGACGCTGGAGCGCGTCGGTGCGGCGAAGCAGAAGTGCAGGCCGGACTCCGCGTCGGCTGAAACCGGGCGCGGAGCTTCGTTCACCCACAGTGCCACCGCCTCCGCGCCATAGCCGAGCGAGCCCGGTGACTGGCTGAGACAGGTGTAGCCGAGCGGCTTTAGCGCGGCATCGTAGAAGCGCTTCGAGACGTTGGTGTCACGGACACCGATAGAGACATGGTCAAGCATCGTTTTTCTCCATGTTTGCAATGTGTTGGTTGATCAGGCTGGAGTCACGCGGCGCGCCAGGAACTCGACTTCGAGGCGCCAGTCCGTGCTGCCGTCATGCGAACACTCGCCCAGCCAGCGAAACGAGTTTTCGGTGATCCGGAAAAAGCTCCAGCGCACAGAGGAGCCGCGAGCGTCGACACCTTGCTGGACGATCGTGTCGCCTTCGGCGCGGCCAAGCTGGCGGCTGAAATACTGGTTGCGCGGATCGCTCCAGAAAATGTGCCAGGCATCGACGCCAGGATCGTAAACGCGCAAAGTCGTGCCATAGAACGTCCACGTGCCGAGCGAAGGTTGGGGACCAGTGTTCCGCGCGGGCAGGATCCACACATCCTGTATTGCCTTGCCTTCCAGAACCCAGCCGAAATGCACCTCGCCACGCCCGGTCAGCACCGTGCCGTCTTCGAGATGGCGTGTGGCATCGAATGTCCAGGCGCCGACGAAGCGGCCGTAAAGATCCAGCTTTTCAGCCAGGCCGGGGTTGGGTCCGTCGTTGTGCAAGGCTTCGGTAAAGGACGATGAATCTGTCATAGTTGCTGCCTTCGTGCTGTCAGGAGACTGCAAGCGATAGGCCTGGGCGGGGTTCTGCGCTTGGGAAAAATTGCTATCTTTCGAACCATGACGACGAGCGAGCAAAACCTTGCATCGGGGCAGGGCTGGCATGTGTGCGACGTGGTGTGCACGGCCGGCGCCGGCGACAGCCCGTTCGAGGAAGAACACCGCACTTTCTGTGTTGCGGCGGTGACCAGCGGCACCTTCCGCTACCGGGCGCAGCAAGGCACCGCGATGCTGGCGCCGGGTGCGCTGCTGCTCGGCAATCCCGGCACATGTTACGAATGCGGACATGAGCATGGCGCCGGCGACCGTTGCCTCTCCTTCCATTTCGAGCCAGCCTATATGGAACGGATCGCGGCCAACGTGCCGGGCGTGAAAAAGCTGACTTTCGAAACACCGCGCCTGCCGCCGTTGCCGGCGCTCGCGTCACTGCTGGCCGAGGCCGAAACCGCGCGCGAGACGGCCGACGTCGACGCGTTAGAGGAACTTGGTTTGCGGATCGCTGGCGCCGCTATGGCAGCCGCCAGCGGCGCGACGCCCGCCCGTCGCGCGCCGAGCCGCCGCGACCAGAAACGTGTGGCCGAGGCGGTGCGGCGCATCGAGCTCGATGCCGACGGAGCGATCTCGCTTGCCGGGCTTGCCGGTGAGACAGCAACCAGTCCGTTTCACTTCCTGCGCACGTTCCGGCAGGTGGCCGGCATGACGCCTTACCAGTTCCTGCTGAAAACCCGGCTGCACCGGGCCGCGGTGCAGTTGCGCCTGTCGGATGAGCCCGTCTCGACGATCGCCTTCGCGGCGGGGTTCAACGATCTGTCGACCTTCAACCGTCGTTTCCGGCGGGTGATGGGGGAGGCGCCCGGCGATTATCGGGCTCGCCCGCGGGGCGATGAACTGCCGGACACATCTGCCGTTCCGGCCTCATGAAGCAAAAGTCGGTCCGAAAATGACCTTGGCTGCGATGGTCTTGAAAAGCGCATCGGCCATATCGTCGCAATCAGCGGTATCCATTTGAAATTACCACTAAAATGGACACTGGAAAACTGTCGCGGGCATTGGAGTTTCGCCCCCGCTTCCTATATAAGCGGCAAGTGATTCCTGATTAGATTGTGATCCGATTTGACCGACCAGAAGACACCGCGCGGCGCCGACGGCGGCCCCACCGGCATCGAGCCGATATCCATCATCGAGGAGATGCAGCGTTCCTATCTCGATTACGCCATGAGCGTGATCGTCAGCCGTGCGCTGCCAGATGTGCGCGACGGCCTGAAGCCGGTGCATCGCCGCATTCTCTACGCCGCCCATGAGAGCGGCTACCACTGGAACCGCAAATATGTGAAGTCAGCGCGCCCGGTCGCCGACGTGATGGGTAAATACCATCCGCATGGCGACGCTTCCATCTATGACGCCTTGGTGCGCATGGCGCAGGATTGGTCGCTGCGCGTGCCGCTGATCGACGGGCAGGGCAATTTCGGCTCGATCGATGGCGATCCGCCCGCGGCGATGCGTTACACCGAGTCGCGGCTGACCAAGGTCGCGCATGAGTTGCTGGAGGACATCGACAAGGAAACCGTCGATTTTCAGGACACCTACGATGCCTCCGACACCGAGCCGAAGGTGCTGCCGGCTCGCTTCCCCAACCTATTGGTCAACGGTTCGGGCGGCATCGCCGTCGGCATGGCCACCAACATCCCGCCGCACAATCTCGCAGAAGTCTGCAACGGCGCCATCGCCATCATCGACAATCCGGCGATCGACCTGCCGGCGCTGATGGAGATCATCCCGGGGCCTGACTTCCCGACCGGCGGCATTGTGCTCGGCCGTTCCGGCATCTACAGCGCCTATTCGACCGGCCGTGGCTCCATCGTCATGCGCGGTAAGGTCAATATCGAGCAGCGCGGCAACGACCGTGAATCGATCATCATCACCGAGGTACCCTACCAGGTGAACAAATCGTCGATGATCGAGAAGATGGCCGAACTGGTGCGCGACAAGCGCATCGAGGGCATTTCCGACATCCGCGACGAGAGCGACCGTCAGGGCTACCGCGTCGTCATCGAACTGAAGCGCGACGCCGTCGCCGACGTCATCCTCAACCAGCTCTATCGCTTCACGCCGCTGCAGACCTCCTTCGGCGCCAATATGGTGGCGCTGAACGGCGGCAAGCCGGAAGTGATGACGCTGACCGACATGCTGAAGGCGTTCGTCGGCTTCCGCGAAGAGGTAATCAGCCGGCGCACGAAATTCCTGCTGCGCAAGGCGCGCGACCGCGCCCACGTGCTGGTCGGTCTGGCCATCGCCGTCGCCAACATCGACGAGGTGATCAAGCTGATCCGCACTGCGCCGGATCCGCAGACGGCGCGCGAACAGTTGATGGAGCGGCGATGGCCCTCCGGCGACGTCGAGTCGTTGATCCTTCTGATCGACGATCCGCGCCATCGCATCAACGAGGACGGCACCTACAATCTGTCCGAGGAACAGGCCCGCGCCATCCTCGAACTGCGCCTGCAGCGCCTGACGGCGCTTGGTCGCGACGAAATCGCCGACGAATTGAACACCATCGGCGACGAGATCAAGGACTACCTCGACATCCTGTCGTCCCGCGCCCGCATCCAGCAGATCGTCAAGGATGAGCTTGCCGCCGTGCGCGACGAGTTCGGCACGCCGCGTCGCACCGAACTCGCCGAGGGCGGGGCCGACATGGAAGACGAGGACCTGATCCAGCGCGAGGACATGGTCGTGACGGTGAGCCATTCCGGCTACATCAAGCGCGTGCCGCTGTCGCTCTACCGGGCGCAGCGCCGCGGCGGCAAGGGCCGCTCCGGCATGTCGACCAAGGAAGAGGATTTCGTCACCCGGCTGTTCGTCGCCAACACGCACACGCCGGTGCTGTTCTTCTCCTCGCGCGGCATCGTCTACAAGGAAAAGGTCTGGCGGCTGCCGATCGGCAACCCGCAATCGCGCGGCAAGGCGCTGATCAACATGCTGCCGCTGGAGCAAGGCGAGCGCATCACCACCATCATGCCGCTGCCCGAGGACGAGACCAGCTGGGGCGAACTCGACGTGATGTTCGCCACCACGCGCGGCACCGTGCGCCGCAACAAGCTTTCCGACTTCGTCCAGGTCAACCGCAATGGCAAGATCGCCATGAAACTGGAGGAGGAAGGCGACGAGATCCTCGGCGTCGAGACCTGCACCGACAATGACGACGTACTTTTGACCGCAAGTTCGGGCCAATGCATCCGCTTTTCGGTCAGCGATGTGCGCGTCTTCCAGAGCCGCAATTCGGTCGGCGTGCGCGGTATCGCCATGGCCGATACCGACAGGGTCATTTCCATGGCGGTCATCGAGCATGTCGATGCGCCTCCGGCCGAGCGTGCCGCCTATCTCAAGCGGGTGGTGGCCGAACGGCGGCTGGCCGCCGGCATCGCGGCTGGTGAAGAGGAAGAAATCGCGCTGACCAATGAGGAGGTCGGCGAAGAGACCGAGCTTTCCGACGAGCGCTACGAATTCCTCAAGGCGCATGAGCAGTTCGTGCTGACGGTGACGGAATATGGCTACGGCAAGCGCTCGTCGTCCTACGACTTCCGCCTGACCGGGCGCGGCGGCAAGGGCATCCGCGCCACCGACGTCTCGAAGGCGGCCGAGATCGGCAGGCTTGTGGCGACCTTCCCGGTCGGCAATGACGATCAGATCATGCTGGTTTCAGATGGTGGCACCGTCATCCGGGTGCCGGTCAACGGTATCAGGTTCGCCAGCCGCGCCACCAAGGGCGTCACCATCTTCAACACGGCCGAAGGCGAAAAGGTCGTCTCGGTGGAGCGGATTTCGGAACCGCAATCGGACGAGGAAGCCGAAGAGAACGGCGAGGGCGATGCTGAGGCCAGCCATGATGCCGGTGCTGAAGATGCTGGTCCGGAAAACGCCGAATAGGCTTTGACAAGGCAACGCCGGCGCAATCAACAAATTCTGGCGAAATCAGTAGTGGCGGTAAGGCTTGCGGATTCCGAAACCTTCGAACCGCTTGGTCTTGACGCGGACGCGCTCGGCTTCCTGACGCAGCCCGAATGCGGTGGCGATCAGCATGGCGACGGTCATTGCGGTGGCGAGCATGTAGATCAGCATGTGCGTGTTCTCCTGCTTCAACAACGATTTTGGTTCGGTTTGGTTTCACCGTCTGTGAAACCACTTACATGGCAGCCGTTGAATTCTTCGTGAGCGGCTCGTTCATCTGTCGTTCATGCCGGCCAAAAGGTTCATGAGCGGATTTGCCTTTGCGACCGAGGCTCGCTAGAAGCACCTGCCATGACCGAACGCATCGCTCTTTATGCTGGCTCCTTCGACCCGCTGACCAACGGCCATCTCGACGTGCTGAAGGCGTCGCTGGCAGTGGCCGACATCGTTTATGCGGCGATCGGGATCCATCCCGGCAAGAAGCCGTTGTTTTCCTTCGAGGAACGGGTGAAGCTGATCGAGATCGCCACCAAAGCGGAATTCGGTAGTGACGGCGCCCGCATCAAGGTCGTCGCCTTCGACGGACTGGTCATCGACTCGGCCAGGAAGCATGGCGCCTCGATCATGATCCGCGGCCTGCGCGACGGCACCGACCTGGATTACGAGATGCAGATGGCCGGGATGAACGAGACCATGGCGCCAGAACTGCAGACGGTTTTTCTGCCCGCCAGCCCCTCGGTGCGAACCATTACCGCCACACTTGTCCGCCAGATAGCCTCGATGGGTGGCGACATCCGCCCCTTCGTGCCGGCGGCTGTTGCCGGCGCGCTCACCGCCAAATTCGCGAAATAACGAGTCCGGAGAAAGTACCATGCAGCTCAAAAGGCTTGCCTCGTTCCTCATTGTGTTCGCCGGTCTTGTGACCGCATCGGCTTCGGCCTTCGCCGCCGATCCTGAGAACACCATGATCATCACGCTGAAGGACGGCGATGTGACCGTTGCACTGCGGCCCGATCTCGCACCGAAACATGTCGAGCAGATCAAGAAGCTGGTGCGTGAGGGCGCCTACAACAATGTCGCCTTCCACCGCGTCATCGGTGGTTTCATGGCGCAGACCGGCGACGTGAAGTTCGGCAACATGGAAAAGGGCTTCAATCCCGACGCTGTCGGCACCGGCGGTTCCGATCTTCCCGACCTCCCGGCCGAATTCTCGCAGACCGAGCACTACAAGCGCGGCGTGGTCGGCATGGCCCGCTCGCAGGATCCGAATTCCGCCAATTCGCAGTTCTTCATCATGTTCGCACCGGCTCCGCCACTCGATGGCCAGTACACCATTGTCGGCAACGTCGTCAGCGGCATGGAACTGGTCGACCACATCAAGAAGGGTGCCGAAGCGGACAACGGCACGGTCGCCGACCCGGACCGGATGATCAAGGTGCGCATCGCCGCCGACAAATAACTCTGTTTTCTCAAAAGGATATCTGACATGGCTGAGATCAAGGACCGCGAGAACGCGCTCATCTTGGAAACGACCAAGGGCACGGTCGTCATCGAACTTTTCCCCGACCTGGCGCCCGGCCATGTCGCCCGCATCAAGGAACTGGCGCGCGAAGGCGCATATGACGGCGTGGTGTTCCACCGCGTCATCGACGGTTTCATGGCGCAGACCGGCGACGTGAAATTCGGCAATTCCAGCAAGCCCTCTTTCGCGCCGTCCCGCGCCGGCATGGGCGGCTCCGACAAGCCCGACCTGAAGGCCGAGTTTTCCAACGCCAACCACGGCCGCGGCACTTGCTCGATGGCGCGTTCACAGAACCCGAATTCGGCCAACTCGCAGTTCTTCATCTGCTTCGACGATGCCGCCTTCCTCAACCGCCAGTACACGGTCTGGGGCCAGGTCATCGAAGGCATGGACAATGTCGACAAGATCAAGCGCGGCGAGCCGGTGCAGGATCCCGACAAGATCGTGTCGCTGAAGGTAGCGGCCGACGTCAAGTAAGGCGAAACGACAATGATGGGCGTGGTCTGGTCGCTGCTCGGCATCCTGTCCGGCGCCTTCATCGCCATTCAGGCGCCGATCAACGCGCAGCTGGCGCGCGACCTCGGGCTCCCGGTCGCCGCCGCGGCGTTCTCGTTCCTGTCGGGCGCGATCGTGCTGGGCATCATCGCGTTCGCAGTGGTGAAGCTGCAAGGCATTTCGCTCGACTGGAAGGCTCCGGCACCCTGGCTGTTTGTCGCCGGCGGCATGCTTGGCGGCTTCTACGTCACGCTTTCGACGATTCTCACGCCGCGCATCGGCGCTGCCGCGCTGATGGCGTTCCTCGTCGCTGGCCAGTTGCTGGCCGGCATGCTCATCGACCGCGTCGGCTTCCTCGGCGTGGCGGTGCGCGAGATTTCGCTTGGCCGTGTCACTGGTGCGGTGCTGCTGCTGGCCGGAGCGCTGCTCGTCCGGCTCTACTGATGCGCGTCGATCTCTTCGACTTTGACCTGCCCGAGGAGCGCATCGCGCTTCGCCCGGCCGAACCGCGCGACAGCGCCAAAATGCTTGTCGTCAAGCCGGGCGGGGGGCTTGAGGATCGGACGGTGGGCGAGCTGCCGTCCTTGCTTCGGGCTGGCGATGTGCTGGTCTTCAACGACACCAAGGTCATTCCCGCACAGCTGAAAGGCATCAGGCGGCGCGGCGAGGCGGCAGCGCAGGTTGAAGCCACGCTGCATATGCGCATGGCGCCGGACCGCTGGCTGGCCTTCATGCGGCCGGGCAAGCGCGTTGCCGCTGGCGACCGCATCCATTTCGGCCATGACGGCAATTCCTGCTTTCTCGGCCGGCTCGATGCCACGGTGATCGAGAAGGGCGAGGGCGGCGAGGTACTGCTGGGCTTCGACCTGTCCGGCGCATTTCTCGACGAGGCGCTGCACGCCGTCGGCCACATTCCGCTGCCGCCCTACATCGCCTCGAAGCGCGCCGACGATGAGCGCGACCGCAGCGACTACCAGACCATCTATGCCAGGGAGGAGGGCGCCGTGGCCGCCCCGACGGCCGGCCTGCATTTCACGCCGGAGCTTATTGCCGCGCTTGATGCAAAGGGCGTCGAGCGCCGCTTCGTCACCTTGCATGTCGGCGCCGGCACGTTCCTGCCAGTGAAGGTTGACGACACAACCGACCACAAGATGCATGCCGAGACCGGCTCGGTCACCCAGGAAACCGCCGACGCGCTCAATGCAGCGAAAGCGAGGGGCGGGCGCATCGTTGCCGTCGGCACGACGTCGCTGCGGCTGCTGGAGAGTGCAGCACGCGCCGACGGCAGGCTGGCCGCTTGGTCCGGCCCGACCGACATCTTCATCACGCCCGGCTACCGCTTCAAGACCGCCGACATGCTGATGACCAATTTCCATCTGCCGCGCTCGACGCTGTTCATGCTGGTTGCCGCCTTTTGCGGCCTGGAAACGATGCGTGCCGCCTATGCGCATGCCATCGACGTCAGCTACAGATTCTACTCCTACGGCGACGCCAGTCTTCTGTTCAGGGAGGTGAACGATGGACGATGATCTCGATGGTCTGGACCGCGATGCCTTGATCGCGGAGGTGAAGAGACTGCGCACCGGCATTCGCGGCCACCGCGACTCCACCGGTCATGATCTGTGCTGGCATCACCCAGATCTGTGGGCGCTTCTGCCGGAGAAGACCGAACCGGCGATCGCCGTGCCGCCCTGGCCAAAATTCATGCGCGGCTGCATCCACTACCGGCAGTCGCTCGACGAGCAGGCGCCGGGCGCGCCGGTATTCGACAAGGAATTCAATGGCTGAGGCGTTCACCTTCAAGGTCTTGGCGACCGACGGCAAGGCGCGGCGTGGCGCGATCACCATGCCGCGCGGCGAAATCCGCACGCCGGCCTTCATGCCAGTCGGCACCGGCGGCACCGTCAAGACCATGTATATGGACCAGGTGCGCGGCCTCGGCGCCGACATCATCCTGGGCAACACCTATCATCTGATGCTGCGGCCCGGCGCCGAACGCGTCGCACGGCTAGGCGGCCTGCATGAATTCGCCCGCTGGCCGCACCCGATCCTGACCGACAGCGGCGGCTTCCAGGTCATGTCGCTGTCGAAGCTGCGGAAACTGACGGAAAAGGGCGTCACCTTCCGCTCGCATATCGATGGCGCCGCCTATGAGATGTCGCCGGAGCGCTCGATCGAGATCCAGGGGCTGCTCGATTCCGACATACAGATGCAGCTCGACGAATGCACCGCATTACCGGCAGAGCGCAAGGAAATCGAGCGCGCCATGGAACTGTCGCTACGCTGGGCCGAGCGCTGCAAGACGGCGTTCGGCAACCAGGCAGGGAAGGCGATGTTCGGCATCGTCCAGGGCGGCGATGTGCCGGACTTGCGGCTGCGCTCGGCGCAGGCGCTGAGATCAATGGAGTTGAAGGGCTATGCGGTCGGTGGGCTGGCCGTCGGCGAGCCGCAAGCGGTGATGCTGGATATGCTTGATATCACCTGCCCGGAACTGCCGGAGGACAGACCCCGCTATCTCATGGGCGTCGGCACGCCGGATGACATCGTGAAATCGGTGGCGCGCGGCATCGACATGTTCGACTGCGTGATGCCGACGCGCGCCGGCCGCCACGGCCTTGCCTACACGCGGCGCGGCAAGGTCAATCTGCGCAACGCCCGCCATGCCGACGATCCGCGCCCGCTGGACGAGGAAAGCGACTGCCCGGCCGCCAGGGACTATTCGCGCGCCTATCTCCACCACCTTGTGCGCTCGCAAGAGGCGCTAGGCGCAATGCTTCTGACCTGGAACAACCTGTCCTACTATCAAAGACTGATGCAGGACATTCGTGCCGCGATCGAAGCCGGCAGCTTCGAGGCGCGCACAGCGGAGATCTCGGAAGGCTGGGCGAGGGGCGATATTCCGCTCCTGTGATCGCTCAGGTGCTCAGCGAGTTCGAAGCGCGCAAGCTACAGCCGGTGATCTGGAAGCTTCCGTCGGGCTGCTGCTCCAGCGTATAGACAGCCTCGTAATCCTTGCCGTCGGGTCCGACGATCAGCACCTGCTGGATAACAGAGGTCGGGCTCGTCTCCTGCACCTTGCCAAAGGAATAGGCTTGCGGCTTGCGCACCGGCGGATAGCCGTTGGTGACCATGTTCATGAACGTGTCGACGGTCGGGAAGATGCGCTTCACGTTCGGTGCGGCAAAGCTGTAGGCCGTCGCTCCGTCATTGGCGATGAAGGCTTTCAGCTGACCGTCGATGACCGTCTGCGCTGCCCTGACTTCATTGTCCCCGGCCAATGCCGAAGACGCGAAAAGGAATGGAATGACTGCGAATGCGAATAATTTGCGGCGCATGGCCTGCCTCCGTTGTCCCCGGGGAGTCGCTATCCGAAGACATCATACCATACGCTTTGCGGTGCTTGACGGTTTCAGCAAACGCCAAACATTCGCCTCACAACCGCGCTTGAGCCTCCTTCAAGGCGGGGCGCGCCCGCGCTGGTGACGCAGCCGGTTGTTCCGGCGCGACATGCCAGTGTCTGAACTGAGACAAGCCGTCACCAAGGTACGCACCGGCTGTCCTGATGCTTGAAAGCCGGACGGCAGTCTGCCACAAGGGCCGCTTATGCGTGAAAGCTTGAGCAGGACCGGGCAATGAAGGCGTTTTTTGTGCAGATAAAGTGCGATCTGGGCAAGGCCTATGACGTTGCCAGCGCCTTGGCCGACGCCGAGATCGCCTCGGAAATCTACTCGACCGCGGGCAATTACGATCTGCTCGCCAAATTCTATGTCGACGACGAAGAAGACATCGGCCACTTCGTCAACGAGAAGGTGCAGATTCTCCCCGGCATCAAGGACACGTTTACCGTCGTCACCTTCCGCGCCTTTTAGCGGCTATCCGGCACCTGCCCGGGCACGAGGCAAAGCCTGATTACAGTCATATTTCGGCTGCCTTAATTTTGGGCAGTTGTGACATACTGATCGCCGGCGTTCCCCAAATTACCGATTGCGCTTGATTTTCTCCGGCGACGCCAGTGAAATGGCGTCACAGGGGAGTATGCGATTGGCAGCGTTCGATGAGATGCTTCCGGAAGTTTCCGGGTTGAGAAAACCGTATACGGCTTATGACCGCTGGCTGAAGGAGCAGGATCCGGCCAGGCTTACCGAGAAGATGCAGGACGCCGAACGCGTTTTTCGCAAGACCGGTATTACCTTTGCCGTCTATGGCGAGCAGGAAGCGTCCGAGCGACTGATCCCCTTCGACATCGTTCCCCGCATCATATCCGGCAATGAATGGCGGCGGCTGACACAAGGCATCGAGCAGCGCGTGCAGGCGCTGAATGCCTTCCTCGACGACATCTATCATCGCCAGGAAATCTTGCGCGCCGGGCGCGTCCCCAAGGAACTGATCGCCAAGAACGAGGCGTTTCTGCCCGAAATGATCGGCGTGCGGCCGCCTGCCGGCGTCTACACCCATATCATTGGCGTCGACATCGTTCGCATCAGCGAGAATGAGTTCTACGTGCTGGAGGACAATGCGCGCACGCCGTCCGGCGTCTCCTACATGCTGGAGAACCGCGAGACGATGATGCAGCTCTTTCCTGAGCTGTTCCAGCAGATCAAGGTGCGGCCGGTGGAAAACTATCCGCAGCTTCTGCGCCAGTCCTTGGCGGCGGTGCGGCCGCAAAGCACCAAGGGCACCCCGACCATTGCCGTGCTGACCCCGGGCAGCTTCAACTCCGCCTATTTCGAACACGCCTTCCTTGCCGACCAGATGGGCGTGCAGCTCGTCGAAGGGCAGGATCTGCGCGTCGTCGACGGCCATGTCGCCATGCGCACGACCGAAGGCTACAAGCAGATCGATGTGCTGTACCGCCGCGTGGACGATTCGTTCCTTGATCCGCTGACCTTCCGTGCGGACTCCGCCCTTGGCGTGCCGGGCATCATGGATGTCTACCGCGCCGGCAACATCACCATCGCCAATGCGCCTGGAACCGGCATCGCCGACGACAAAGCGATCTATTCCTACATGCCTGAAATCGTTGAATTCTACACCGGCCGCAAGGCGATCCTCGGCAACATTCCGACCTGGCGCTGTTCGGAGCCGGACAGCCTGAAATACGTGCTCGAGCACATCGACGAGCTGGTGATCAAGGAAGTCCACGGTTCCGGTGGCTACGGCATGCTGGTCGGGCCGGCGGCAACCAAGAAGGAATGCGAGGATTTTTCCAAGAAACTCGCGGCAAAACCGTCGAACTACATCGCCCAGCCGACGCTGGCCCTATCGACTTGTCCGATCCTGACGGACAAGGGGCTGGCACCGCGGCATGTCGATCTAAGACCCTATGTGCTGGTTTCCGACCGCATCCAGATCGTACCCGGCGGGCTGACGCGCGTCGCCCTCAAGGAAGGTTCGCTCGTCGTCAATTCCTCGCAAGGCGGCGGCACGAAAGACACCTGGGTGCTGGATGACTAGAGCGAATTGAGTGAGTAGTGAGTAGGTAGAAGGACCAAGGCAATGCCATCACTAAGCGAAATCCGGTCGCTCAAGAATCACTACTCACTGCTCACTACTCACTGTCGGACCGCCTGACATGCTTCTCGGCCGCACCGCCAATGGGCTTTACTGGATGAACCGCTACATCGAGCGGGCGGAAAACATGGCGCGCTTGGTTGATGCCGGCCTGCGCATGGCGTTGACCCGTACGCAAAGCGCCTCGGAGGAGTGGAATTCGGTGCTGCTCAGCGCCGGGGCGGACGTCGCTTTTACCCAGAAATACCAAGACTACACCGCCGCCAACGTCGCCGACTTCCTTTTGCGCGACACCTCGAACCCGTCGAGCACGATGGCGTCGATCGAGACGGCCCGCAACAATGCCCGCATGGTGCGCACGGCGCTGACGCGCGAGACCTGGGAGAGCATCAATGAAGCCTGGATGTCGCTGAAGCGGATGCTGGCCAAACCGATCGACGAGCGCGATCTGCCGAGCGTGCTCGACGCCATCAAACGCGAGACGGCGCTGATCCGCGGGTCGTTCTACGGCACGATGCTGCGCAACGAGATCTTCGATTTCTCCCAGCTCGGCACCTATGTTGAGCGCGCCGACAACACGGCGCGCATCCTCGACGTGAAGTACTACGTGCTGTTGCCGTCGATTTCCTGGGTCGGCTCGACGCTCGACAACTATCAGTGGGAATCGATCCTGCGCTCCGTGTCAGCGCATCGTTCCTATCGCTGGGTCTACGAGGCCGACTACAAGCCGACCAACATCGCCGACTATCTGATCCTCAATGTCCGCATGCCGCGCTCGCTGATGTTCTGCTATCGTTTTCTGGCCGAGCATCTGAAATTCCTGGGTGACGATTATGGCGAATGCCATGCCTGCCATGCGACAGCCGAAAAGACACAGGCCATGCTGAGGGCAGGGTCGATCAAGGACATATTCGACGCCGGCCTGCACGAATTCCTGGCCAATTTCATTCGCGACAATACCAAGCTCGGCGACGAGATCGCTCAGGATTATCGGTTCAACTGATATGCGTTTGAAAATCACCCACCGGACCGAGTACCGCTACGACGCGCCGGTGCAATATCTGTTGCAGCGGTTGCGGCTGCTTCCGGTCAGCGGATCGACACAGACCGTTTTGTCCTGGGCGCTGAAGACCGAAGGCGCGCGCGAAGAGGTTCGCTTTATCGATCATTTCGGCAATGACACCAGGCTGCTGAGCGTCGAAGGCGAGCGCGACTTCATCACCGTCGAGGCGTCAGGCGAAGTGGTGACACGCGACACGGCAGGCGTGTCCGGGCCGCATCAGGGTTTTACGCCGCTTTGGCTGTATGGCCATGAAACGCCGTTGACGGTCATCGGCAGCGGCATTCGAGAACTCGCCGCATCGGTCGGCAAGGGAACCGACATCGAAAGGCTGCACCGGCTGATGGCCATCATCTCCGAGCGCGTTGCCTACACTCCGGGCACCACCAATGCGGCGACGCCGGCCGAGGAGGCCTTGGCGCTCAAGACCGGCGTATGCCAGGATCATAGCCACATCTTTGCCGCCGCTGCGCGCGCCATGGGTTTTCCGGCCCGCTATATCAGCGGTTATCTGATGATGGACGCGGCCGTCGAGCAGGCGGCAAGCCATGCCTGGACCGAGGCGCATGTCTCCGGCCTCGGTTGGGTCGCCTTCGATGTCGCCAACGGCATTTCGCCTGACGAACGTTATGTAAAGGTGGCAACCGGCCGCGATTATCGAGATGCGACGCCGGTGTCGGGAATTCGTCTGGGACAGGCGGAAGAACAGCTTGCGGTCACCGTCACGGTAGAGCAGTAATTCCCGGCAAGATTGCTGCCAAAAGAGATTCCATGACCTATTGTGTCGGCCTGAAGATCGATCGCGGGCTCGTGTTCATGTCGGACACGCGCACCAATGCCGGCATGGATTCGATTTCGACCTTCAAGAAAATGCATATCTGGGAGGAACCCGGCGAGCGCGTCATCGTGCTGATGTCGGCCGGCAACCTGGCGACGACGCAAGCCGTGGTCAGCCTGCTCGACGAGCGCACCAAGGCGGTGGCGGATCGCCATGCCACGCTCTTGGAAACGCCCTCCATGTACCAGACGGTGCGGCTGGTCGGCGACACCGTCAAGGAAGTCATCGCCAGTTCGTCGCCGGCGGGTGAGAAGGCGGATTCCTATTTCAACGCCTCCTTCATCCTGGGTGGCCAGATCAAGGGCAGTGCGCCGCGCCTGTTCATGATCTACCCCGAAGGCAATTTCATCGAATCGACCGATGACACGCCGTTTTTCCAGATCGGCGAGACCAAATATGGCAAGCCGATCATCATCCGCGCCTATGAAAAGACGATGAGCCTGGCCGAGACGGTGAAACTGCTGCTGGTCTCGTTCGACTCGACGCTGAAGTCGAACCTGTCGGTCGGCCTGCCGCTCGACCTGTTGTTCTACGAGAAGGACGCCTTCAAGATCAGCCTGAAGAAGCGGATTGGCCAGGACGACCAATACTACCGCACCATCTCGGAGGGCTGGTCGAGCGCATTGAAAGCAGCCTTTGCCAGCCTGCCCGATTTTCCGGGCTAGACGGCCCCTGTCGCTGCGGACAGTCGCGGGTGATCGATGGCGCTCGAGCAGGTTGCGGGAGACGCAATGAACAACGATGATTTTCGGCAATGGTCGAGGCGCGCCGCCGACTGGGGCGTCGACTATCGCAACACATTGCGCGAAAGACCGGTGCGGCCATTGGTCGAGCCGGGAGACATCCTTGCGGGTATAGAGGCTTCGCCGCCTGAAGCGGCGGAGCCGATGGACACAATCTTCGCCGATTTCGAAAAGAAAATCCTCCCGGGCATGACGCACTGGCAGCATCCGCGCTTCTTCGCCTATTTTCCGGCCAATGCGGCACCCGTGTCGGTGGTGGCCGAATATCTGGTCTCGGCAATGGCGGCGCAATGCATGCTATGGCAGACCTCGCCAGCCGCGACCGAACTCGAAACGCGCACCGTCGACTGGATGCGCCAGGCGCTCGGTTTGCCCCAGGGGTTTTCCGGCGTCATCCAGGATTCGGCTTCGTCGGCAACGCTGGCTGCCGCGCTGACCATGCGCGAGCGCGCGCTCGACTGGCAGGGAAACAGACAAGGTCTGAGCGGGCAGGCGAGGCTGCGTATCTATTGCTCCGATCAGGTTCACACCTCGATCGATCGGGCGATCTGGGTGTCCGGTATCGGCGAGGACAACCTTGTCCGCATTCCGGTTGCCGGCCGCTTTCGCGCCATGGATACGGCAGCCCTTGAAGCGGCAGTCGTCGCCGACTGGGAAGCCGGCATGTTGCCGGCCGGTATCATCGCCAGCGTCGGCGGCACCAGCACCGGCGGCACGGACGACATTGCCGGCGTCGCCGCGGTGGCCAAGCGGCATGGGCTCTATCTGCATGTCGATGCCGCCTGGGCCGGGTCGGCGATGATCTGTCCGGAATACCGGCATTTCTGGGCCGGTGTCGAGCAGGCGGATTCCATCGTCTTCAACCCGCACAAATGGCTGGGCGCGCAGTTCGACTGCTCGATGCATTTTATTCGGCAGCCCGAGGATCTCGTTCGCACATTGGCGATCAAACCCGAATTCCTGAAGACGCACGGCCGCGACGGCATCATCAATTATTCCGAATGGTCGGTGCCGCTCGGCCGGCGCTTTCGCGCCCTGAAACTGTGGTTCCTGTTGCGCGCCCATGGGCTGGAAAGCCTGCGCGGGATGATCCGCAACCATGTTGCGTGGAGCGAAGGTCTCGCCACACGGCTGGCAAGCGAGGCAGATTTCGAAATCGTCACGGAGCCGATGCTGTCCTTGTTTTCGTTCCGGCATCTGGCTGAAGCGGGTGTCGATCTCGACGAACACAACCTTCGCCTGGTCAACGCGATCAACGACGATGGCCGCATCTACCTGACGCAGACACGGGTGGAGGGGCGGGTCGCGATCCGCTTCCAGGTCGGCCAGTTCGAGACGACCGCGGCCGACGTCGATGCGGCCTTCGATGTCGTCACCGAAATTGCCCGCGGCCTCGTCTAGCTTGGCCTTGCCGAGGTAGCGCTCGGGTTTGTCTTCGCAATCATATGATTTTCATTAGCCGGCTTACGCCTTTTCATCCCTTTCGTTTTCAGCTATAGACAAGAAAAACGAAAACGGGAGGGTTGCCATATGTATCTGTCGCCCCGTCATGCCGAAATCATCCAGATAGCCAAGGATCAGGGCCGCGTGCTGGTCGACGATCTGGCCACGCATTTCAACGTGACGCCGCAGACCATCCGCAAGGATCTCAACGATCTGTGCGACCAGCGGCTGCTCTCGCGCATCCATGGCGGGGCGCTGTTCCCGTCCGGGATCGAGAACATGGAGTATGAGGCCAGACGCAAGATCGCCGCCGAAGAGAAGGAGGCCATCGGTCGCGCGGCGGCCAGGCTGATCCCCGACAACGCCTCGCTGTTCATCAACATCGGCACCACGACAGAGTCGGTCAGCAAGGCGCTGCTCGATCACAACGGCCTCATGGTTATCACCAATAACATCAATGTTGCCAACAGGATGCGGATATATCCTTCGATCGAGGTGGTGATCGCCGGCGGTGTCGTTCGCGGCTCCGACGGTGGTGTCGTCGGCGAAGCGGCGGTCGATTTCATCAGGCAGTTCAAGGTCGACTACGCGGTGATCGGTGCCTCGGCGATCGATCATGACGGCGCACTGCTCGATTTCGATTTTCGCGAAGTCAAGGTGGCGCAAGCCATCATCGCCAATGCCCGGCATGTCATCCTCGTTTCCGACCAGACCAAATTCGAACGCACGGCGCCGGTTCGCATCGGCCATCTGTCGCAGGTCAACACCTTCATCACCGACCGCTGCGATATCCCGTCGGTGCGCAAGATCTGCCAGGAAGCCGAGGTTCAACTGATCGAGACGTCTCTCGGTTAAGCGGTTCTCGGGGCCTCATCACGGGCTCGTGATATTTCGTTTGACATTCGTTATCATTTCGAAATAATTCCGACATGGTTTCGCAAAAGACCAAAAATGCTGCAATGCGAAATCGCTGGAGGACTTCTTGGACGCATCCCCGATCCATGACATTTTCGTCATCGGTGGCGGCATCAATGGTTGCGGCATTGCCCGCGATGCCGTTGGCCGCGGCTTTTCGGTTTTCCTTGCCGAGATGAGCGATCTGGCCAGCGGAACTTCCTCCGGCTCGACCAAATTGATCCATGGCGGCTTGCGCTACCTCGAATTCTACGAGTTTCGTCTCGTCCGTGAAGCGCTGATGGAACGCGAGGTTCTGTGGAAGAACGCGCCGCACATCATCTGGCCGATGCGCTTCGTGCTGCCTTACGCCGAGGGCCTGCGTCCGGCCTGGCTGATCCGGCTCGGCCTTTTCCTCTATGACCACATTGGCGGCCGCAAATTGCTGCCGTCGACCAGAACGCTGGACATGGCAAAAGACCCGGCCGGCAAGCCGTTGAAGCCGCTGTTCAGAAAGGCCTTCGAATATTCCGATGGCTGGGTCAACGATGCGCGGCTGGTGGCGTTGAACGCCCGCGACGCCGCCGATCGTGGCGCGACGATCCGAACCCGAACGAAAGTGGTTGACGCGCGCCGCGAGGGTGACCTGTGGGCGATCAGGCTGGAAAACGTGCAGACGGGGGAGGCCGAGGAGGTCAAGGCCCGGCTGCTGGTCAACGCCGCCGGTCCGTGGGTCGACCATGTCCTGTCCGCCACGGTCGGCCTGAACGACGTGCACAATGTCCGCCTCGTCCAGGGCAGCCACATCGTCATCGGCAAAAAGTTCGACGACCCTCGCGCCTATTTCTTCCAGAACAAGGACGGGCGCATCATTTTCGCCATCCCCTACGAGGATGAGTTCACGCTGATCGGCACCACCGACCAGGACTATCTTGGCGACCCCCATGAGGTGAAGATCAGCGATAGCGAGATCGACTATCTCTGCGCGGCGGCCAGCGAATATTTCGCACAAGCCGTCAAGCGCTCGGACATAGTCTGGACCTATTCCGCCGTGCGCCCGCTCTATGACGACGGCGCTTCCAAGGCGCAGGAAGCGACCCGCGACTATGTGCTGAAGGCCGACGGCGGCGAGGGCGCCGCCCCGATTGTCAACGCCTTTGGCGGCAAGATCACCACCTATCGCCGGCTGTCGGAATCGATGCTGGAAAAGATCGAGGGTTTTCTCGGCAAGCGCGGCAAGCCCTGGACGGCAAACGCGCCGCTGCCGGGCGGTGATTTTCCGGCCACCGGTTTCGACGCCGAAGTGGCGAAGCTGAAAACCGCCTATCCGTTCCTCGACGCGCGCCTGGCCCGCCGGCTGACCCGGCTCTACGGCACCCGCGCAAGGATGCTGTTGGGCCTCGCCAAGTCGAATGCCGATCTTGGCCGGAATTTTGGCGCCGATCTTTTCGAGGCCGAAGTGCGCTATCTCGTTCAAAACGAATGGGCTGTCACCGCCGAAGATGTATTGTGGCGCCGGACCAAGCGTGGCCTGCATCTCAGCCGCGAACAGGCGGCATCTCTCGACGAATTCATGCGTGGAATAAGCCGGCGCCATGTCGCGGCTGCCGAATAGGGGTGGGCGACTGATGCAGAAAGCCTGGGAGGAGGCATCATGCTGGAACTAAGAAACGTGACGAAGACGGTCGGCGCGGCGGAGCATATCCGCGACGTGTCGCTGACGCTTCAGCACGGCTCGCTCAATGTTCTCTTGGGACCGACGCTTTCCGGCAAGACCAGCCTGATGCGGCTGATGGCCGGCCTCGACGTGCCGAGCTCGGGCTCAATCTGGTTCGATGGCCAGGATGTCACCGGCATGCCGGTACAGAAGCGCAAGGTCGCCATGGTCTACCAGCAGTTCATCAACTATCCGGCGATGACCGTCTACGAGAACATCGCCTCGCCGTTGCGCGTGGCCGGCACCGATCAGGCAAAGATCGACAAGGAGGTGCGCAATGCAGCGGCACTGCTCAAGCTGACGCCCTATCTCGACCGCACGCCGCTCAGCCTGTCGGGTGGCCAGCAGCAGCGCACCGCGCTGGCGCGCGCCATCGTCAAGAACGCCAGCCTGGTGTTGCTCGACGAGCCGCTCGCCAATCTCGACTACAAGTTGCGCGAGGAACTGCGCGCCGAACTGCCGAAGATCTTCGCGGCGGCCGGCACCATCTTCGTCTATGCCACGACCGAGCCGCACGAAGCGTTGCTGCTCGGCGGCAACACTGCGACGCTTTCTGAAGGACGCATCACCCAGTTCGGTCCGACCATCGAAGTGTTCCGCAAGCCAGTCGACCTGGTGACCGCGGAAACCTTTGCCGATCCGCCGCTCAACACCATCGTGCTCGCCAAGAGGGGCGGGGGTTTCCTGCTCGAGGGTGGCTTGAACCTGCCGGTGCCGGCCGAGCTCTCCGGCATTGCCGATGCCAACTATACGATCGGCTTTCAGCCGCACCATCTGTCTCTCGAGCGGCCCAACGCCGCCGCCGTGCCGGTGCGCGCAAAGGTCACGATCACCGAGATCACCGGGTCGGAGAGCTTCGTCCATCTCGATTTCGCCGACGCGCGCTGGGTCATGCTGACCCACGGCATCCGCAGTTTCGAACCGGACGAGGAGGTCGAGGTGTTCATCGACCCGCGCCACATCATGGTTTTCGACGAGCACGGCCGCGCCATGACCGCGCCGAAGCTGGCCGCGTAGGAGCAAGAGATGGCGCGCATCGACGTCAACCACATCCGCCATTCCTACCTGCCGAACCCGCAGAAGGATGCCGATTTTGCGCTGAAGGAAGTGCACCACACTTTCGAGGACGGCGGCGCCTATGCGTTGCTCGGCCCGTCCGGCTGCGGCAAGACCACGCTGCTCAACATCATTTCGGGATTGCTGCACCCCTCGCATGGCCAGCTGCTGTTCAACGGCACGGACGTGACCAAATTGTCGACGCAGGAGCGCAACATCGCGCAGGTGTTCCAGTTCCCCGTCATCTACGACACCATGACCGTCTACGACAATCTGGCCTTCCCGCTGCGCAACCGTGGCGTGCCGGAGGCCGATGTCGACCGCAAGGTGCGCGAGACGCTGGAGATGATCGATCTCGCCTCCTGGGCGAAGAAGAAAGCACGCGGGTTGACCGCCGACCAGAAGCAGAAGATCTCGCTCGGCCGCGGGCTGGTGCGCTCGGATGTCAACGCCATCCTTTTCGACGAGCCGCTGACCGTCATCGATCCGCATATGAAGTGGGTGCTGCGCTCGCAGTTGAAGCAGCTTCACCGCCGCTTCGGCTACACCATGGTCTATGTCACGCACGACCAGACCGAGGCGCTGACCTTCGCCGAGCAGGTCGTCGTCATGTACGATGGCGGTATCGTCCAGATCGGCACGCCGGCCGAACTGTTCGAACGGCCGCGCCACACCTTCGTCGGCTATTTCATCGGCTCGCCGGGCATGAATGTCATGCCGGTGGCGATCGACGGCAAGATGGCGAAACTGGGCTCGCAGCGCATCGAACTGCCGGGCGCGCCGAAGGCAGGCAGCGGCGCCATCGAGCTTGGAATCCGTCCCGAATATGTGCGGTTGGGCAGCCAAGGAATGGCTGTCTCGATCAGCAAGGTCGAGGATCTCGGCCGCCACAAGGTGGTCCGCGCCAATCTCGAAGGCCGCGAGATCGCTGCCGTCATCGGCGAAGACGAGACCGTTCCTGCCGATCCGAAAGTGCGGTTCGATCCGGCCGGCATCAACATCTATGCCGATTCCTGGCGCGTCGAGATGGGGGCATAGATGGAAAAGACCTGGAACAACAAGGCTTGGTTCATGGTGCTGCCGGTGCTCCTGCTGGTGGCGTTCTCAGCGGTGATCCCGCTGATGACGGTGGTCAACTATTCGGTACAGGACACGTTCGGAAACAACGTCTTCTTCTGGAATGGCTCCGACTGGTACACCGAAATCCTGGAATCGGAACGTTTCTGGCTGTCGATGGTCCGCAACCTGATCTTCTCCGCGATCATCCTCGTCATCGAGATTCCGCTCGGCATCTTCATCGCTCTCAACATGCCCAAGAAAGGCTGGGGCGTGCCGGTCTGCCTGGTGCTGATGGCCCTGCCGCTGCTGATCCCGTGGAATGTCGTCGGCACGATCTGGCAGGTGTTCGGCCGCATCGACATCGGCCTGCTCGGCTACACGCTGTCGGCGCTCGGCTTCGACTACAACTACGTCAACGACCCGACCGACGCCTGGGTGACGGTCATCATGATGGACGTCTGGCACTGGACGAGCCTCGTCGTTCTGCTCTGCTACGCCGGCCTCGTCTCCATACCGGATGCTTATTATCAGGCCGCGAAGATCGATGGCGCGTCGCGCTGGGCGATCTTCCGCTATATCCAACTGCCGAAGATGAACCGCGTGCTTCTGATTGCCGTGCTTCTGCGTTTCATGGACTCATTCATGATCTACACCGAGCCCTTCGTCGTCACCGGCGGCGGTCCCGGCAATTCGACGACGTTCCTGTCGATCGACCTGGTCAAGATTGCCATCGGCCAGTTCGACCTCGGGCCGGCAGCCGCCATGTCGATCATCTACTTCCTGATCGTCCTGCTGCTGTCATGGGTGTTCTACACCGTCATGACCAACATCGATGCGGAGCGCTGAGATGAGCGGCGCCAACGAAAGAACGACGAGGCAGGACCGGGTGAGCGGGCCGACGGTTTCGGACGGGCTCGCCAGCACCTTGTCGCAGGACCAGGTCGCCCGGCTGATGCGCCGGCGCGGCGAAGAATCCCGGTTTTGGTGGCTGGTGCCGACGATCTACATCATCGTTCTGATGCTGCCGATCTACTGGCTGGTCAATATGAGCTTCAAGACCAATCAGGAGATCCTCGGCGCCTTTTCGCTATGGCCGAAGCAGCCGACCATCGCCAACTACATGGTGATCTTCACCGATCCGTCCTGGTACAAGGGCTACATCAATTCGATCATCTATGTCGTCATGAACATGGTGATCTCGGTCTCTGTGGCGCTGCCTGCGGCATATGCCTTCTCGCGCTACCGGTTCCTCGGCGACAAGCACCTCTTCTTCTGGCTGCTGACCAACCGCATGGCGCCGCCGGCGGTGTTCGCGCTGCCGTTCTTCCAGCTCTATTCGGCCTTCGGCCTGATCGACACGCATATCGCGGTGGCGCTGGCGCACTGCCTGTTCAATGTGCCGCTGGCGGTGTGGATCCTCGAAGGTTTCATGTCCGGCGTGCCGAAGGAGATCGACGAGACGGCCTATATCGACGGCTATTCCTTCCCGCGCTTCTTCCTGAAGATATTCATGCCGCTGATCGCCAGCGGCATCGGGGTGGCCTGCTTCTTCTGCTTCATGTTTTCGTGGGTCGAACTGCTGATCGCGCGCACCTTGACCACGACCGCCGCCAAGCCGATCGCGGCGATCATGACGCGAACGGTCTCGGCCTCGGGCCTCGACTGGGGCGTGCTCGCCGCCGCCGGTGTGCTCACCATCTTGCCAGGCGCGCTCGTGATCTGGTTCGTCCGCAACTACATCGCCAGGGGCTTTGCCCTGGGGAGGGTATGACCATGAACCTCACCTGGATGGCATGGACGCTGCCGACGGCGCTGTTTTTCATCACGATCCTGGCGCTGCTGTGCGGCATGGCGGTCTGGGAATACGCCTCGCCGGGCGGCAATCCGCGCGTCGGCATCCTGCGCTTCGAGACGACGCGCGGCGACCGCCTCTTTGTTTCGCTGCTCGGCAGCGCCTTTATCCATCTCGCTTGGCTGGGTCTTGTCGGACCCAACCTGTGGTGGGCTCTCGCTCTCTCCGTAGTCTACGCCGTCGGCGTGTTCCGCTACGTATAGAGGGGGAAACTGTTGGAGCGGCCGCGTGCCGACGGCCGCTCCAGATCGCACTTGAAACCTGAAAGTGGAGGAAACGAAATGCGAAGGCAATTTTTAACATCAACGACTGCGCTTGTCCTGCTCTGGGGAGCAGGCCAGGCCTATGCCGGAATGGACGAAGCCAAAACCTTCCTCGATACCGAAATCAAGGATCTGTCGACGCTCGATCGCGGCGCCCAGGAAGCCGAGATGCAATGGTTCATCGATGCCGCGAAGCCTTTCGCCGGCATGGACATCAAGGTGGTCTCCGAGACCATCGATACGCATAGCTATGAGTCTAAGGTTTTGGCGCCCGCGTTCACCGCGATCACCGGCATCAAGATCACGCACGACCTGATCGGCGAAGGCGACGTCGTCGAGAAGCTGCAGACCCAGATGCAGTCGGGCGAAAACATCTACGACGCCTACGTCAACGACTCCGACCTGATCGGCACGCACTGGCGCTACCAGCAGGCGCGCAGCCTGACCAAGTGGATGGCGAATGAGGGCAAGGATGTCACCAACCCCAACCTCGACCTCGCCGACTTCATCGGCACCAAGTTCACGACCGCTCCGGACGGCGACCTCTACCAGCTGCCCGACCAGCAGTTCGCGAACCTCTACTGGTTCCGCTACGACTGGTTCAACGACGAGAAGAACAAGGCCGATTTCAAGGCCAAGTACGGCTACGACCTCGGCGTTCCGGTCAACTGGTCGGCCTATGAGGATATCGCCGAGTTCTTCACCGGCCGCGAGATCGACGGCAAGAAGGTCTATGGCCACATGGACTACGGCAAGAAGGACCCGTCGCTCGGTTGGCGGTTTACTGATGCCTGGCTGTCCATGGCCGGCAATGGCGACAAGGGCCTGCCGAACGGTCTTCCGGTCGACGAATGGGGCATCAAGGTCAACGAGAAGTCACAGCCTGTCGGCTCGTGCGTCGCGCGCGGCGGCGACACCAACGGCCCGGCTTCCGTGTATTCGATCCAGAAGTACCTGGATTGGCTGAAGGCCTATGCGCCGCCGGAAGCCCAGGGCATGACGTTCGGCGAATCCGGCCCCGTCCCGTCGCAGGGCACGGTCGCGCAGCAGATGTTCACCTACACCGCCTTCACCGCCTCCTTCGTCAAGGACGGTCTGCCGGTCGTGAACGCGGACGGCACCCCGAAATGGCGCTTTGCTCCGTCGCCGCATGGCGTCTACTGGAAGGATGGCATGAAGCTTGGCTACCAGGACGTCGGTTCCTGGACGCTGCTGAAGTCCACGCCCGACGATCGCGCCAAGGCTGCCTGGCTTTATGCGCAGTTCGTCGTGTCGAAGACGGTCGACGTGAAGAAGAGCCATGTCGGCTTGACGCTCATCCGCGAGTCGACGATCCAGGACAAGAGCTTCACGGAACGCGCTCCGAAGCTCGGCGGCTTGATCGAGTTCTACCGCTCGCCGGCCCGCGTCCAGTGGTCGCCGACCGGCACCAACGTGCCTGATTATCCGAAGCTGGCACAGCTCTGGTGGCAGGCGATCGGCGATGCGTCGTCGGGTGCCAAGACGGCGCAGGAGGCGATGGACTCGCTTTGCGCCGAGCAGGAGAAGGTCATGGAACGCCTGGAAAAGGCAGGCATCCAGGGCGATATCGGCCCGAAGATGGCCGAAGAGCATGACCTCGCCTACTGGAACGCCGACGCGGTCAAGAACGGCCATCTCGCTCCTCAGCTCAAGATCGAGAACGAGAAGGAAAAGCCGGTCACCATCAACTACGACGAACTGGTGAAAAGCTGGCAGAAGTAAGTTTCTGCAACTACAGTTTGCCGGGGCATTGTGCCCCGGCAAACGCTACGGAGCGAACGTTTGATCTTCTCGCTTTTTCGGCGCGCCGCACCTTGGACTCCAGCCACCATCCGTGAGAATGGGCAGCTGCTTTTCACCCCGGAATTCACCCACGAACTGGCCACGCTGCGCCTTTCAGACAATGGATATCACAGCGAAATCGAGGCCAGGACGAAGCTCGCTTCGAATCAATTGGGCCTGATCTTGCAGAATCCGGAGTTGCGGCTGGGTTATGAACTTGTTCCAGAAATCATAGCGGAATACGCGTTGAGAAAGATCTCTACTCCAAAGGACTTTGAATACGTGCTTAGCGACCGGCACGGCCGACCTCACTCTTTCAAAGTCGCCCAACACCCAGCGTTTCAAACGGTCCATGATAATCTCGCGCACGACCTGCTGCCGGCTTCCGCAGTGCGAGCCATTGCGGAAGGCTCCAGCTATGCAGCCGCAGTATCCAGAGCGCTGAATGCGGGCGAGAAGTTGGAAAACCTGGCTGTCTGCGTTGCACCCATTGGGTTGCACCTTCATCAAGGCAGGCTTGAAATCACATAGGATTGCCGAACTTGACCAGATACATCCTAGCCATCGATCAGGGCACGACATCGAGCAGGGCGATCCTGTTCGACGACAGGATGAAGGTTGCAGGCACAGGCCAGCAGGAATTCACCCAGCATTATCCGGCCTCCGGCTGGGTCGAGCACGACCCGGAGGAGATCTGGTCGAGCGTCGTGACCACGGTGAAGGCGGCACTGAAGAATGCCGGCAGCGCCGCATCGGATGTGGCGGCCATTGGCATCACCAACCAGCGCGAAACCGTCGTGATCTGGGACAGGGCGACCGGCAAGCCGATCCACAATGCCATCGTCTGGCAGGATCGCCGCACCGCGCCGCTGTGCCAGAAACTGAAGAAGCAAGGCCTGGAAAAAAAGTTCACCCGCAAGACTGGCCTGCTGCTCGATCCCTATTTCTCCGGCACCAAGATCGCCTGGATTCTCGACAGAGTGAAGGGCGCCAGAAAACGCGCCGAGAAGGGTGAGTTGCTGGCCGGGACCATCGACAGCTTTCTGATCTGGCGGCTGACCGGTGGCAAGGTTCACGCCACCGACGCCACCAATGCCTCGCGCACGCTGGTCTACAACATTGAGCACAATGTCTGGGACGACGAGTTGCTGGCCATCCTCAACATACCGGCAAGAATGCTGCCGCAGGTGAAGGACTGCGCCGACGACTATGGCGTGACGGAGAAAAGCCTGTTCGGCGCCGAGATCAGGATTCTTGGCGTCGCCGGCGACCAGCATGCGGCGACCATCGGCCAGGCCTGTTTCGAGCCGGGCATGATGAAATCCACCTATGGCACAGGCTGCTTCGCGCTGCTGAACACCGGCAGCGATCTGGTGCGCTCGAAGAACCGGCTTTTGACGACCATCGCCTACAGGCTGAACGGCAAGACCACTTACGCGCTCGAAGGCTCGATCTTCATCGCCGGCGCGGCGGTGCAGTGGCTGCGCGACGGCATCAAGGTGATCGGCAAGGCCGAGCAGAGCGGCGTGCTGGCGGCAACCGCCGACCCGACGCAAAACGTCTACCTGGTGCCGGCTTTCGTCGGGCTTGGCGCGCCGCACTGGGATGCCGAGGCACGCGGCGCCATCTTCGGCCTGACCCGCAATTCGGGGCCGGCGGAATTTGCCCGCGCCGCTCTAGAATCCGTCGCCTACCAGACCCGCGACCTGCTCGACGCCATGCGCAAGGACTGGAAGGGCGCCTCCGCAAAAACCGTGCTCAGGGTCGATGGCGGCATGGTGGCCTCGGACTGGACGATGCAGCGGCTGGCCGACATCCTCGATGCGCCGGTCGATCGTCCGACCATTCTCGAGACGACAGCACTTGGCGCGGCATGGCTGGCCGGTTCCAAGGCGGGCGTCTGGCCGAAGGCCAAGGAGTTCGCCAAGACCTGGGCGCTCGACCGGAGGTTCAAGCCGGATATGGACGCTTCGACGCGTTCCGCCAAACTGGAGGGTTGGCGCGATGCTGTGCGCAGAACCTTGAGCACGTTGTAGGTTCGGCGCACAGAATGAAGCCCGCGCCGTCGCCGGCACGGGCTCCATCAGCCTCCCTTACTTTACCCGGTCCGAACCGTGTCAGTACGGCGAATAGCACTGCTGACGCGGGCCGTTGTAAGGCTGGAACGTATTGTCATACGCCCTGTAGGATCTGTAGCGGTCGTAGCACCACTGAACATGGTCGTCGCCACCACGATAGACACGGTTCTGGTTGTTGATGATCGCGCCGGTGATCAGCGCACCAGTGGCGAAGGCAGCCAGCGGGAACCAATAGTCGCCATGACGGCGATAGCCACGATGGTAGTCGCGATAACCGCGATGGCCGTTCCAATAAGCTCCACCGTTGTTGCCGGAAAAATTGCGATTAACTCTGAAATCGCGATTGCCGGAATTACGATTGCGATTGAAATTGCGACGATTCCCCTGGTTCGGTATCCATTGCAAGTCGCCGTTGCGGGCTTCCACATTCAGCACATCGGACGAGACTGACGGGGCTTGCGGCATGAATGTCTGGGCTGCCTCGGTCGGCACGATCGCCGCGGCAGCGAACGAGACTGACAGTGCGGTCGCCAGCAAACCCGTTGCGATCCTGTTCATGGTCTTCTCCTTGAAGGGTTGGTTGATGTCCCTTGTGGCGAGAAAACGGGCAGGCGGACCAATTGTTCCGGGGTAAATCGCAAGTTACTGATTTGTAATGTTTCTCTCGTCACGCCCGTGGATCAAGAGAGCCAGTATTCGGCATCTCGGTGAAGGCTGCTCCGTCTTAGTCGAAGCGTCGCGGCGCTGTGGATAGCCCGGCTTGCGAGCCATCTTTTTCCGGTTGACCGCTCGCGGCACTCTCCCTATGTTCCGCGCAATTTCGAGGGCTGCCTTTTCGCACCCGCGGGAGCGCGTAGCTCAGCCGGTAGAGCAACTGACTTTTAATCAGTAGGTCTCGGGTTCGAACCCCGACGCGCTCACCAGAAACACAATAAAATTCAATAGCTTAGATATAAAACCCACTTACCCATTTGGCGGGTTCCGAAGGGTTCTTGGCAATGACTTTCGATGCAATAGCGCTCCAGCAAGCGCACTCGCCGTAGTTCGGGCAATTGCAATGACAGTGCTGTTCGTCGTAGCCATTCCGACCGCTTGATTTCAGAGGAGACGCAGCATGGACCGATTCACCGGTGGTTGCCTGTGCGGCGATGTCCGAATTGTGGCGTCGGGTACCCCATACCGGGTCGGCATTTGTCACTGTCTCGATTGCCGCAAGCATCATGGGGCCCTTTTTTACGCTTCGGCGGTGTTCCCTCAGGACGCGGTGACGATCGACGGCGAGACACGCGATTACCTCGGGCGATTTTTCTGTCCCCGTTGCGGTTCGTCCGTTTTCGCACGTAGCGCAGACGAAATTGAAGTCCACCTGGGATCCCTGGATGGCCCTGACCAACTGGTGCCAACCTACGAAAGCTGGACCGTCCGTCGCGAATCCTGGTTGCCGCCGTTTCCGCTCACGAGACGATACGAGCGCGGTCGTGACGCCCCGGGTCGCTTTGAGGAGTAAGTAGCTCGAACGGTGCGAAGGCGCCGTTGCGAGGTGACTGAGTTGCCTTGGCCAAGATCTCGAACCGGATGCTCGAGGACAGCGCCTTCAATCACTCCGGAAGACCGGCCTTGCGAAAGCCGGCAACGAAATGCTCTAGCGTCGCGGCGTCGCGGAATGGCTCGGTCGTCGCCCAATGGCGGGTTGTGAAATGCGGGTTGCCGACGAGGAACAATTCGGCCTCCGCGCGCGCCTCGTCGAGGCGGCCCAATTGGGCAAGGCTTGCCGCCAGGAAACGGCGTGAGCTTGTACGATAGGTCTCGTCCCTGCGCAGTGTCTCGACGGCGGCTTCGTATTCGCGCGCCGCATATTGCGCCTGGCCGAGTGTCAGATAGTACCAACTTGCCGGAAACGGGTTCAGCCGGAACGCCTTGCGAATATGCTCGAGACCCTCCTCGACCCGCCCGGCCAAGACCGCGATGTCGGACAATGCCGCCCAGGTGTCGGCCTCGTTCGGGTCGAGCTCAATCGCCTTGGCGAATTCCGCATCCGCCTCGGCGAAGCTGCGCTCATACGCAAGCAGGTAGGCCAGAATCCAGCGACAGCCGGCGTCATTGGGATCGATCGCCACGGCTTTGCGCGCCAGGTCAAGGGCAACCCTGCGGTCCGCTTCAGTTGGTCCGCCCCAATGCACCCATCCCATCCAGTGGTTCATGGCAAGCCAGCGATAGGGCTCGGCGTAATCAGGATCGAGCGAAACCGCGCGCGTCAGCATCAGATGCGCTTCCTGCGCCATCTGCGGCGAATCGTCGATCAGCTTCCGAGCCCGCACGCAGAGATCGTAAGCCTCGAGATTTTTGGGCCGGTTGCGTGGCGGCGGTGCGCGCAGCCGGCCGAGCAACGCCTCGACGATCTTGGCCGTCACCTCGTCCTGAACGGCAAATATGTCTTCCAGGCTGCGATCGTACCGTTCCGCCCATAGATGATCGCCACTCACCGCATCGACCAGCTGTGCGTTGATGCGCACGCGCCCCGCGGCGCGTCGTGCGCTACCCTCCAACAAGTAGCGCACCCCAAGATCCTGTGCGATTTCGCGCACGTCCGTCGCCTTTCCTTTGTAAGCAAAGGCCGAGTTGCGTGCGATGACGAACAGGCCGGAGATCCTCGACAGGTCGGTGATCAGGTCTTCGGTCAACCCATCCGCGAAGGATTCCTGTTCGGGATCGTTGCTGAGATTGACGAAGGGCAGCACGGCTATCGATGGTTTGTCGGGCAGCGGCAAGGGTTTTCGCTTCGCGGCGCCGAGCTCTTCGATGGCCCCCGTGAAGCGGTAGCCGACTCGCGGAACCGTTGATATCCATTCACCGCCGTCGGCGGGCGGGCCAAGCAGCTTGCGCAGCTGCGCGATCTGGACGGTCAGGTTGCCTTCCTCGACGGCCGTGCCCGGCCACGCCGCGTCCATCAACTCAGCCTTGGCCAGGATTTCGCCGGGCCGTCCGACGAGCGCCGCAAGCAGCTTCAGCCCGCGGTAGCCAACGGCAACGGGGACATCGTTCCGCAGGAGCGTTCCCGCACCGGGATCAAGAACGAACGGACCAAAGGCAAAGCGCGATCCCTGCATACGGCGCATCTATAGAGCAATTCCAGGAAAAGTGTGAAACGGTTTTCCGTCCGGAATTGCATCAAAACAAAGAGTTAGAGCAGTCTGCCGATTCTGTGAACCGGTGAACTGCCATAGCCCGTTTGGAAGTTTTGAGAACTATTTGGGAGGGCTTAATTACGACGCCGTTCATATCCTGCAGAGTTCAACCTCTTTCAGGTCGAGGGCCTCTTGCCCTCAAACCACATGGAGGTTGCCATGACCAATACTCTTGCGTCGGCCCCGCATCGGGCAGCGCGGCCGGAAACCGTAGGGCCGGCGTCGCGTCGGCACCTGGCCACCCTGCGAAGCATTATCGCGACCTGGCGCGAGGGAACCTGGCGCGAGCGGATACGCTTTCGCTGGCAACTCAGGCAAATGTCGAAGGACAATCCCCATTTGATCGACGATATCGGTCTGACCAGACGGCAGGTCGAGGCAGAGATCATCAAGCGCTTCTGGCAAGCATAAGGCGGATGCTGCAAATGACACTGGATCGCGGCGCGTGAGCAGCAGGGGGCCGTGGTTGCAGCGCGCAATGGCCCTACAATCGCCGCCCGGTCTTGACGTCGAAAAGATGAGCACAGGCGCGATCGATCTCGATCCGCATCTGCGCGCCTTGCTTCAGCGCAAGCCGCTCGCGGAAAAGGCAGGAGATTTCTTCGCCGGCGCAGTCCACCCTGGCGAAGATTTCCGAACCCGTGGCTTCCAGAAGCACGATTGTGCCGGCGATACCCTGGGTGCTCGTCGCACGGATATGTTCGGGGCGGATGCCGTAGATGAGTTCGCCCCCTGTGGCGTGCGCGGGGTGGATGCCTTCCGGCAGCGGCAGGGTCAGTCCACCGTTGCTGCGGAACACGCCTTCCTCGATGTGGCCGCGAACAAAGTTCATCGCCGGCGAGCCGATGAAGCCGGCAACGAAGAGATTGGCCGGAGTGTCATAGAGGTCGAGCGGCGCGCCGATCTGCTCGACCAGGCCGTCATGCAGCACGACGATCTTGTCGGCCATGGTCATGGCCTCGATCTGGTCATGCGTGACATAGATGGTGGTGGTGCCCAGCCGCTGGTGCAGCGCCTTGATCTCGCCACGCATCTGGACGCGCAACTTGGCGTCGAGGTTGGAGAGCGGCTCGTCGAACAGGAAGACCTGCGGGTCGCGCACGATCGCCCTGCCCATGGCGACGCGCTGACGCTGCCCACCGGAAAGCTGGCGTGGGTAGCGGTCAAGCAGCTTGTCCAGGCCAAGGATGCCGGCGGCCCTGCCGACGCGACCAGCGGTGTCGGCCGGATCGGCTTTCTTGATCTTCAGGGCAAAGCCCATATTGTCTGCTACCGTCATATGCGGATAGAGCGCATAGTTCTGGAACACCATGGCGATGTTCCGGTCCCGTGCCCGCAGATTGTTGACGATGCGCTCGCCAATGGTGATCTTGCCGCCCGAGATGGTTTCAAGCCCGGCAATCATGCGCAGCAGCGTCGACTTTCCGCACCCCGACGGCCCAACCAGGATGACGAACTCGCCATCGGCGATATCGACGCTGACATCGTGAATGATCTTGGTGGCTCCGAAAGCCTTCTGGACGTTATTGATTGTTACCGATGCCATTGGATTTCTCCGAAAATAGAGTGATGTCCGGCCACGCGCTCAGCCGCCCTTGACGGCGCCGGCGGTCAGCCCGGCGACAATCTGCCTTTGCGCGAACATGGTCAGCACCAGCACCGGCAGTGTCACCACAAGTGCTGCTGCAGCGAGCGGCCCCCAGCTCACCTGCTCGTAGGAAAGCATGTTGTAGACGGCGACCGGCAGCGTCCGCGTCTCGCGGCTGGCGAGCACTATGCCGAAGACGAAATTGTTCCATGAGAAGATGACGGACAGGATGAAGGCGACGACGATGCCCGGCTTGGCGATGGGCACGGCGACCAGCCGGAACACCTGCCAGGAGCTGGCGCCGTCAATATTGGCCGCCTCTTCCAGTTCCATCGGCGTGGTCTCGAAGTAGCCGATCATCACCCAGACCACGATCGGCACCGTCACCACCAGATGGATGATGATCTGCGGCCACAGCGTGCCGAGAATGCCGACCCATTGGAACAGCAGGAACAGCGGGATGAGGTAGGAAAGCCCCGGCGTCATGCGGGCGATCATGATGACCACCGCCGACCGTTCGGCCTTGAGCCGTGCGATGCCATAGCCGGCCGGCACGCCGATCAGCAGCGCCAGCAGCGTTGCGGTGCCCGTCACCAGAACGGAATTCCAGAAATAGAGCAGGAAATTGTTCTCCTCGAACACCTTTGCATAGTTCGACCAGGCGAGATGTTCGGGGATCAGGATCGGCGGATAGGCGCCATTGTCGATCTCGAATTTCAGCGACAGCGAGATCATCCAGAGGAAGAACAGGATCGCCGGCGAGACGAAGACCAGAGCCGCGAAGAACAGCCCGATCTGGTTGAGCAGCCGTGAACTCATCTATTTGCCCTCCACGCCGATCCATTGGGAGCGCTGACGCAGCATCAGGAGGATGAAGGACAGAGCGACGATGACGATGAAGAACACCACGGCCATGGCCGAGCCGTAGCCGATGTCATAGTAGGAGAAGGCGGTGTTGTAGAGGTAGATGTTGATGGTTTCCGAGGCCGTGCCCGGTCCGCCCTGGGTCATCGCGTAGATGATATCAAAACTCTTCAGCGCATCGATGGTGCGGATGATCATCGCGATCATCAGGAACGGCGCGATCATCGGCAAGGTCAGGTAGCGGAATTGCTGCCAGGCGTTGGCGCCATCTATCTCGGCGCTCTCGAAGGGCTCGCGCGGTACGGACGCCAGGCCGCCCAGCACGATCAGCATCACCAGCGGCGTCCACTGCCAGGTCTCGACTGCAACCAGTGAAGGGATGACCATGTTGGCGTTGAAGATCCATTCCTGCGGCGGGATGCCGACCAGCGACAGCAGGTAGTTGAGCACGCCGAGCTGGGGGTGGAACATCATGGTCCAGACCAGCGCCACGGCGACCGGCGTTGCCATCATCGGCATCACGAAGACGCCACGCAGCAGGCCGCGCAGCGGAAATTTGGCGTCGAAAATCAGGGCCGCGACGGTGCCGAGGAACATCGGCGCGGCAACCGAGAGAAAGGTATAACTCAACGTATGGACAAGCGATTCCCAGAAGCGTTGGTCGACCGCCAGCCGCAGATAGTTTTCCATCCCGGCAAAGCTTCGCTCCTGGCCGAGCGTCCAGCGGTTGACGCTCATCCACAGCGTGAAAGCCCAGGGAAAGACGATCACGGCGCTGACGACGACGAGCGCCGGAACGACGAAAGGCCAGTAGTTGGGAGCCAGCCGGACGGTCTGGCTCCCTTCGATGGCTTGCGTCGTCACCCCGGCGCGTTCTGGGGTGGTGGCGGTCATCAGCCTTGCTCGCTCCTGTCGAGGACCGGCTGGAATTGCTCGGTGGCCTTCTTCAGTTCCTCTGCCGGATCGGCGCCTGCGATCAGGTTGGTCAGCGCCACGCCATAGATGTCGCGGAACTCGGTGACCGGGATGATGACCGGCAGCGACAGCCGGCTGACATTGCCGGAGCCGACCACGGCGTCGAGCCAACTCGCCGGCATGGTGACGCCTTCGCGCACCTTGGGATCTTCAAGCACCGATTTGCGGAACGGCACGCCGGCGCCTGCCTGCAGCAGGCGCGCGCCCATGGAAGGCGAGATCGCCCACTGGCAGAACAGATAGGCGGCCTCCTTCTTTTCGCTGGTGGCCGTCACGCCGAGGCCGTCGCCAAAGGTGCCCGCGGCGTGCGCCTTGGGGCCCTTGGGCATGACGCCATAGCCGACCTTGCCGACCACCCGCGACTTTTCCGGATTTTCCATCGGCGGGGCAAAGCCCACGCCATCGAACCACATGCCGATCTTGCCTTGCAGGAAGGCGGATTGTGCTTCGGCCCAGTTGAAGCCGGTGACGCCCGGAGGCGCGGACTTGGTCATCAGCCGTTGGTAGAGGCTGGCGGCCTCGATCGCCTCGGGCGACGTCGTACGCAGCTTGCCCTTATCGTCGAGCGGCGTCATGTCGTAGCCGAGCATGAGCGACGTCCACACCGGTGTGTTGGCATTCTTGAGGCCGCGGGCAACGAAGCCGTAGGTGTTGGTCGATGGGTCGGTCAGCGCTTCGGCGGCGGCCACCAGCTGCTCGAAGGTCTCGGGATATTTGAGGCCCTTGGCCTCGAACAATTCCTTGTTCCAGTAGACGATCCAGTAGTCGACCGAGAACGGCAGCGAGCGCAACACGCCCTGGCCATCCTTGGCGAACAGCATGCCGGCATCGGCGAAGTCGCTTTCGACCAGCCCGGGATCGGTGAGGGTGGGGTCGGCAAGATAGCCGGCGATGTCGGCCAGCCAGCCGCCCTTTTCGAATTGCCGCTTCTGCACGTGGTAGCTCAGATGCACGACGTCGAAGCTCGGCTTGCCGGAGCTCAGCTCGATCACCGTCTTCTGGCGCTGCTGCTGTTCCGGCGTCGCCTCGGCATTGACCTTGATCCCGGTCAGTTCCTCGAACTCGGCGAGATATTTTATGATGGTGTCGCTGCGCGGGCTTTTCACCAGATTGACGTCGATCGTGGTGCCGGCAAAGCGCTTCCAGTCGACGCCGGCGGCAAAGCTCGGACGAATGCCCGCAAGGCCAGCGGCGGCAAGTGCGGCGGTTCCCTGAAGGAGTTGCCTCCTGGTGGGGTTGAACAGATTGGACGACATTTCTTCCTCCCGGTTGTTGTCGTTATAAATTGCGCCACGGACCGCAGCGCGGCTCATGCTTCCTTAGATCTGGAGCGCCAGCCGGCGCGCATTGTCGATATGCAGGCTGATCGCCTCGACCGCCTTCTGCGGATCGCGGCTCTCGAGCGCTTCGATCACTGTCAGGTGCTCGCGCATGACCGGCACGACGCGCCCGTCGATGCGGAAACGCTCCTGGTGGATCAGGCGTATCTTTACCGAATTGACCAGATAGGCCTTGGCGATGATCTCGTTGCCAAGCGCGTCTATGAAGCTGTCGTGCATGGCCCAGTCGATATTCTGGGCCTCGGCTTCCACTTCCGTCGTCGGGGTCTGCGCCAGCGCCCGGGCCAGCATGTCTTCATGTTCGCGTCGCAGGCGGGCGAGTTCGGCATCGGATGCGGTGGTGGTGAACAAGGCCACTGCTTCGCGCTCCATGAACAAACGGAACTGGAAGGCCTCGCGGATCAGGCTGATGTCGATATGAGCGATCTGCATGCCACGCTGCGGAATCGTCGTCAAAAGTCCTTCGGCCTCGAGACGCGGCACGATTTCGCGGATGGCGCCGAGCGTCAGCCCGGTAAAGGCGACCAGTTCGCGTTGCGACACGAACTGGCCCGGCCGCAGGTCGCGGGCCAGCAAATGCCGCGTGAAGCTGGCATAAGCTTTTTCCCTTAGGGTCGCCGGTTCGCTGCTATCGTCCATTTCAGCGCGCTTCCTTTTGCCGGTCAGGCCGGCTCCGTCGCGAACAGCCTGTCATAGGCAGCCACAAGCTGCTGTTGTCCCTGGGAAGCGATCGGCTCCAGGGGCGGACGAACCGCCAGCCAGCGCTCGTCGCCGGTCTTGCGTGCCACCATGACCTTCACCGCCGGTATGACCGGAAATTTGAGCAATTCGAGCACGAAACTCTCGACGCGGGCATCATCGCGGCCGTCTTCGGCCATGGCGCGGATTTCGCCGGTGGCGAAATTGGCCATGCCGGAGATTGCGCCTTGCGCACCAATTCGCACCGCGCGCGCCAGATGCCGTTCGTCGCCGATCAGGATCACCAGATCGCCATGGGCGCCAAGCAGCGCCTCACTGTAGCTCCAGTTCCCGCCGGAATCCTTGACCCCGGCGACCACGTCAGGAAAAGCGGTGCGCAGGCGGCCAATGAGGCTGAGCGACAGCTGCACCATGGTGACCGAGGGGATGTTGTAGAGGAGCACGTCACGGGCGAGGGGGCCAAGCGCGGCAAACACGGCCGAAAACCAGCCGAAAAGACCGTCATCGCCGACATTCTTGAAGTAGCTCGGAGGAGCGAGGAGAATGTTGCGGGCGCCGCGTTGCAAGGCATGTCGTGCCTGTTCGGCGGCGTCTTCGGCAGCGTCGACCAGCACGCCGGCAACGAGTTGATGCGGCAGAATGCCGGCAGCCAGCATAGAGTCAGTCACCGACCGCCGTTCCACCGCACCCACCGACGCGCCTTCCCCGGTGGTCCCGAAAAGCGTCACGCTGCCGCAGCCCTCGGCCAGGCAACTCCTGGCCTGGGCGACCATGGGGGAAATGGCGATCTGCCCGGAGGCATCGAAAGGCGTGGCGAGGGCGGCCGAAAGGCCAAAGCGTAATGTCACCGGGAGGTCTCCGAGAAGAAGTTGGTGAGCAGTGGTATCACACTAACATGTTAGTAGTAAATACGGTTGATGAGATTTTTGGAAGCGCAGGCTGCCAGCCTTCCGCAATCACGCCACAGCCCAACGACTCGGTCATGTTTCGACCGCGGCGGAGCTGTCTTGCCAGCTGGCGCCCAGCAGTCTCCATGGTGTGCGGCGCCCAGCCTTCCGTGATCGCGCCATACCCAATTCCCTGGCCTCTGCTAGCTTGTTCCTTGGCGGACGTTTTCCGCCCGGCCGGCGCCTATTAGGCATTACCCCCACCCGCCCCCCTGTGGCGCCGGCCAACTTCCTCCTTCTCAAACCGTCGTGTGCGCCTTTGTGGGCAGGGCGAGAGATATCTGTGAGGAAACCCGACAGGGCATAGCGGATGCCTTGCACCGAATATTAGTTTTGGCGCATGTAATGTCAGCCGGCAGTGGCCACTACCGGTCAGGCCCGGTAGTCGAGACCCCAACCCTTGGCTCCCGGGCCGTTTTGGTGTCGAGCGATCACGCGCAACCGCATCCTGGACCGAAGAAATTTGCCGGGTTTCTGCTGGATTGTGGCAAGCTCGAAGTTTCAAGAACCTCCGAAAACCAGCGAGACATTCCCCCCGGCGTGACGTTCCAGCCGGCCGGCAAGGTCGAGTTCCAGCAGCACCATGGAAACCTGGGCGGGATGCAGGCCGGTATGCCTGATGATCTCGTCCACCGCCACGGGCGTCGGACCGAGCACATCGAGGACACCGGCGCGCTCGTCCTCGCCGGGAGGTGGGGTTGCTGAAAAGTCCGGCGGCTCTTCCAGCGGCGCTGTCCTTGGCACCCGCGCGCCGGCCAGCGGTGCGATGGCGCCGGAAACATCTGATCCCTCGGTGACAAGGGTGGCGCCGTCCTTGAGCAGGCCATTGGTGCCGGCGCAGCGTGGATCGAGCGGCGAGCCGGGGACGGCAAAGACCAGCCGACCCATCTCGCCGGCAAGCCTGGCGCTGATCAGCGAGCCCGAGCGCTGCGCCGCTTCGACCACCACCAGCCCAAGCGCCATGCCGGCAACAAGGCGGTTGCGGCGTGGAAAATCCTGCGCTCGCGGCTGCCAGCCGAACGGCATTTCCGAGACGATGGCGCCGCCATGCTCTGCGATCTCGTTGCACAGTCCAATATTTTCGGGCGGGTAGGGGAGATCAAGACCGCCGGCCAGCACGCCGATCGTTCCGGTCGACAGGCTGCCCCGATGCGCTGCCGTGTCGATGCCGCGCGCCAAGCCGGAGACGATGCCGTAGCCATCGCGGCCGAGATCCGCCGCAAGCATCCGCGCCATCTTGATGCCGGCCAGCGAGGCATTGCGGGCGCCGACAATGGCAATCGCCGGCAGACGGAACACCGCGCCTTCGCCCTTGACCGCCAGCAGCGGCGGCGGATGGTCCATGTTTTTCAACAGCGCAGGATAGTCGACCTCGCCGATGCCGACGAAGCGGGCGCCAGCTCGCCCGGCGGCTTCCAGTTCTGCCTCGGCCTCAGCAATGGAGGGAACGCGGACGATCCGTTTGGCGCCGCCTGAAATCAGTAGCTCGGGCAGGATCTCCAGCGCCGCCTCGGCCGAACCGAAGCGGTTGATCAGGTCGCGAAAGGAGGCCGGGCCGACATTCTGGGTGCGGATCAGGCGAAGCCAGCTCAGCCGCTGCCGGTCGCTGAGGCGTGACCCAGCGGCAGGCTTGCTCACCCCTTGGCTCCGATCTTGCCCTCACTGCCGGCAAGCAGCCGCGTGATGTTGGCCCGGTGTTTTATGATGACGATCAGGCTCATCACCGCGAACAGGCCGGCAATCTCAGGCGTACTCAGAAAGTAGAGCGCGATCGGCACGACGACCGCAGCCGTCAGCGCTGCGAGCGAAGAGTAGCGGAACAGGAAAGCAATCGCCAGCCAGACAAGGCCGAAGATCAGCGCCACTTGCCACGAAAGGCCGATCAGCACTCCGAGATAGGTGGCCACGCCCTTGCCGCCCTTGAAACCGAGCCACACCGGGAAGAGATGGCCGAGAAAAGCGCCGAGGCCGGCCCAAAGCCCAAACTCCGGCGCAAAATAGCCGGCAATCAGCACAGCCGCCGTACCTTTCAGGGCGTCAAGCAGCAGCGTCGCTGCGGCCAGACCCTTGTTGCCGGTGCGCAGCACGTTGGTGGCGCCGATGTTGCCGGAGCCGATCTTGCGCACGTCGCCGAGCCCGGCGGCCCGCGTGATCAACAGCCCGAACGGAATCGATCCAAGCAGATAGCCGAACACCAACGCCAAGACGAGGCCATAAGCCATTGTTTCCCCTCGCATTTCCTCGGCCGACAGATCGACGCATAGCGCGCCGGAGCCAGCCTAGGTTGAAAACACTGTGCGGCCCGCAACCAGTGTTTGCAAGACCTTGCCCTGCAGCCGCGCGCCTTCGAAACAGGTGTTTTTCGAGCGTGAACGAATGCCGCTTTCGCTGACGATCCATGGCTCGTCCAGATCGACAAGCGCGAGATCGGCTACCGCACCCGGCTTCAGCGTTCCGCCGGGCAGGCCGAACAGCCTTGCCGGTGCGGTCGACAGCGTCTCGATCAGCCTGAGCAGTGTCAGGTCGTCATTGTGATAGAGCCGTAGCGCTGCGCCCAGCAGCGTTTCCAGCCCGATGGCGCCGGCCGCCGCGTCGGCGAAGGGCAGGCGCTTGGTGTCGACATCCTGCGGGTCGTGCGAGGAGACGATGATGTCGATCGTGCCGTCCTTGACCGCCTCGATCATCGCCAGCCGGTCTTCTTCGGCGCGCAGTGGCGGCGTCAGCCGGAAGAAGGTGCGGTATTCGCCGACATCGTTCTCGTTCAGCGACAGATTGTGGATCGATACGCCTGATGTGACATTGGCGCCATCGGTTTTCGCCCGCGTTAGCGCCTCGGCCGCCATCACCGTCGAGATCTTGGCCGCGTGGTAGGCGCCGCCAGTCAGTCGCGCCAGCGCCAGATCGCGTTCCAGCGGGATGGATTCGGCCTCGCGCGGAATGCCGGCAAGACCGAGCCAGGTGGCATAGAGGCCTTCGTTCATCACCCCTGACGAGGCGAGGTCGGCATCCTGGATCTCGTGCGCGATCACGCCACCGAAATCGCGCGCATAGGTCAGCGCGCGGCGCATCACCAGAGCGCTGGCAATCGTGTGCCGTCCGTCGGTGAAAGCGACCGCGCCGGCCTCGCGCAGCAGGCCGAACTCTGTCATCTCGCGGCCAGCAAGGCCCTTGGTGATCGCCGCGGCGGGAAAAATGTTGACGACGGCCGTATCCTTGGCGGTGCGCAGCACGAATTCGACCAGCGCGACATTGTCGATCACCGGGTCGGTGTCTGGCATCATGACGATGGAGGTGACGCCACCGGCTGCCGCCGCAACGCTGGCCGAGGCAATCGTCTCGCGATGTTCGCCGCCCGGCTCGCCAATGAAGACACGTGCGTCGATCAGGCCGGGGATAACAGCCTTGCCGGCGCAGTCGATGACGGTTGCACCCTCGGGGGCGCCCTGGTTCAAGGCCGCCTTGCCGGCGGCAACGATCCTGCGGCCCTCGACAATGACCGTGCCGACTTCATCGATGCCGCGCGACGGGTCGACGATCCTGGCGCGATTGAAGACCGTCGTGCTCATGCGCCGCGGCCCTCATCGTTGCGGCGGGGGTCGAGCAGTGCTTCCATGACCGCCATGCGCACGGCGACGCCCATCTCGACCTGTTCCTGGATGACGCTCTGCGGACCATCGGCGATCTCCGAGGCGATCTCGACGCCGCGGTTCATCGGCCCGGGATGCATCACCAGCGCGCCGTCCTTGGCCGCTTTCAGCTTCTCGGCATCGAGGCCGAAATAACGGAAATATTCGCGCACAGAAGGCACGAAGGCGCCCTCCATACGTTCGCGCTGCAGGCGCAGCATCATCACCACATCGGCGCCCTTGAGGCCCTCGGCCATCGAGCGGGTGACGATCACCCCCATTTTCTCGATGCCGGTCGGCAGCAATGTCGAAGGTGCGACGACGCGTACCTGGGCGCCGAGTGCGTTGAGCAGCATGATGTTGGAGCGCGCGACACGCGAATGCAGGATGTCGCCGCAGATCGCCACGATCAGCTTCGACAGCGGACCCTTGGCGCGGCGAATGGTCAGAGCGTCTAGCAGCGCCTGTGTCGGGTGCTCATGGGCGCCATCACCGGCATTGACCACCGAGCAGCCCACTTTCTGGGCGAGCAGTGCCGCTGCACCTGCCGACTGGTGGCGGATGATCAGGATGTCGGGGCGCATGGCGTTCAGCGTCATCGCCGTGTCGATCAGCGTCTCGCCCTTCTTCACCGAAGAGCTTGCCACAGACATGTTCATGACGTCGGCGCCGAGCCGTTTGCCGGCCAGTTCGAACGACGATTGCGTGCGGGTCGAGGCCTCGTAGAAGAGATTGATCTGGGTGCGGCCGCGCAGTGTCGAGGTCTTCTTCTCGGACTGCCGCGAGATCGCAACGGCCCGATCCGCCCGGTCGAGCAACAGCTCGATGTCTGCGGGGGAAAGATCGCGGATGCCCAGAAGATGGCGGTGGGGATAGAGCGGCAGGGACGAAGCGTCAGTCATCTCAAGGCGCTGCTATAGGGCGCAGACCTTTTGCCCGCAAGCGTCGACATTGGATTGCTGCATTTCTCCCCGGTATTTTCGTCGCGCGCGTCGCATTGCTTGGGCTATATCTAGCCGATGGCTTCGGATTCGTAGCCTGCTGATGATAAGGACAGGTGCGTGACCGATGACGTGACCAACCAGCCGCCGCCGCTGGCAGGCGGCAACGCCTGGCGGGGCGATCCATTGCTGATCCAACTCGCCGAGCGCTTTTCCGATCCGGTGCGCAAGGATCTCGACAGCCTCGGCCGTTTCGTGTTGACGCATGAGGCGCAGGAACTGGCCCGCCTCGCCAATGTCGAGACGCCGAAGCTCAGGAGCCATGACCGCCAGGGCCGCCGCGTCGACCAGGTCGAGTTCCATCCAGCCTATCACGCGCTGATGCGCCGCTCGGTGGCCAACGGGCTGCATTCGTCGATCTGGGAAAATGGCGATGCCGAGGTTGGCCGCCGCCATCAGGTGCGCGCCGCGCGCTTCTATCTCACCGCCGAACTCGAGACCGGGCATCTGTGCCCGATCACCATGACCAGCGCTTCGCTCGCTGCGCTGATGGCAAGCCCAAAGCTCTTTCGCGAATGGGCGCCCAGGGTGACGACGCGCAAATATGACCAAAGCCAGAAGCCGCCGGTCGAAAAGACCGGGTTGACGCTCGGCATGGGCATGACCGAGAAGCAGGGCGGCACCGATGTGCGCGCCAATGTCACTCGGGCCGAGCGCGCCGGCAGCGGATTTTATCGCCTGACCGGCCACAAATGGTTCATGTCGGCGCCGATGTCGGACGCGTTCCTGGTGCTCGGCCAAGCGCCGGAAGGGCTCTCGTGCTTTCTGGTCCCGCGCATTCTCGGTGACGGATCCGGCAACGGCTTCCGCTTCCAGCGGCTGAAGGACAAGCTCGGCAACCGCTCTAACGCGTCGTCGGAAGTGGAGTTCGTCAACGCCATCGGCGAGATGGTCGGCGAGCCAGGAGCTGGCGTGAAGACGATCATGGATATGGTGACGCTGACCCGGCTCGACTGCGCCGTCGCCTCGTCGGCGATCATGCGTGCCGGCCTGGCCGAGGCTGTCCACCACACCCGTCATCGCCAGGTGTTCGGTGCAACGCTGATCGAGCAGCCACTGATGCAGCGCGTGCTGGCCGACATGGCGCTCGATGTCGCCGCCGCCACCGCGCTGTCGTTCCGGCTGGCGCGTTCCTTCGACGAGGCGGCCAGCGACCGCGGCGAGGCGGCGTTTGCCCGCGCCATGACGCCAGTCGTCAAATACTGGGTCTGCAAGATCGCGCCGCCGCTGCTCTATGAGGCGATGGAATGCCTCGGCGGCAATGGCTATGTCGAGGAAGCGCCGCTCGCCCGCTACTACCGTGAGGCCCCGGTCAACGCGATCTGGGAAGGGTCGGGCAATGTCATGGCGCTCGATGTGCTGCGCGTGCTTGGCCGCGCGCCGGGCTTGTTCGAGGACGTGCTGGCCGGCATCGACCGCGATCTTGGGGCCGGCGGACGCGGCACCATCAGCGTGCTCAAGGCGGCGATGCAGGTCGCGGCAACCGACGAGGGGTCCGCTCGTCTGCTCACCGAGCAACTAGCCTTGTCGGCTGCTGCAGCGGAATTGCGCCGGCTGGGGGCAGGGCGGATCGCCGATGCATTCGTCGAGACACGCCTCGCCGGCCAGTGGCGCAACACCTACGGCATGCTCGATTCGCGCCACGACGCGCGCATGATCATCGACACGCTCTATCCGCCGATCAACTAGCTCGCTGCGCGAGGGGTTTTCGCGCCAATTTAATGCGCTCTGTGGATAGCTGTTAACCTTAACAAATGGTTTCCGTTGCAGCGGCAGGCGGCAAAGCCCACTGTCTTTCCTATCAAAGCAGGAACGCCATGCGGCACATTCTGACCTCTTTTCTGGCCTTGCACTGGGCAGTCGTTTTCGCCCTGCTGGCGTTCATCTGTATCGACGGAAACCGCGGTGTTGCGGCAGCACTTGGCGTGCTGGGCGTTGCCGTCCAGGATACCCATTTCGTCGATCTCGAAAACGCCGTCGTCGTGGCACCGCTCGCCATGGCGCTGCTGGTCGTGGCGGTGTTGTTCTGTTGGGCCTTTGTCGAGACCTTGGTTAACGTCGCGACCAGTCCGGACGCCGCCGACAGTGTCGTGCGGATCGCCTTCATTTCCGCGTCCGGCGTGTTGTCGCTGATCGTGATCGGCGGCGCCGCGCAAGGCATCAACGGGCTGTTCATGGTTGTCGCCGTGCAACTGGCGGCACTTCTGGCGTCCTATGTCGCCATGCTTGCCGAGCGGCGGTCGGTATTTGCCACGGCGGTTGCTGCCGACAGTGAAATCCGCGCCGCTGCCCATACCATGGCAAAAGGAGCAGCGCACGGTTCGTTGCTCTCTCGCATTTCCGGTCGACCGGATTTGGGGGATGGCCACTGATGCGCACTCTGTTCGCACTGTGGGCGGCTCCCATGGCTCTGTTCTGGGGCTGGTTCTACCTGTCGCTCAACGACATCAATTTCGGCTATGTAATGTTGAGCCGCCAGTTGCACGACCTCGTGTTCCAGCTCTACGGCCAGATGCTGGGCATCGATCCGGCAATCATTCCGGGCATGGTGGCAAGAGCCTGCGTCTTCGACGGGTTCCTGTTGATGGCGCTGTGGGCGTTCCGCCGCCGCCGCAAGATTGCCGCCTGGATCAGGAAGCGGTGGATGGATCAGGTTCCGCCCGAGCGCCTGCAGCGAGCGACTGAAGACGGTCCAAGACTCCCTGCAGAATAAAGGCGGCTGCCGCAGAATCGATCTTGCCGGCGCGCTTCTTGCGCGAGAAATCCATCTCGATCAGCGTCCGCTCGGCCGCGACCGTCGACAGCCTCTCGTCCCAGAGCACGAAGGGCAGGTCGGTCATGCCAGCCATGTTGCGGATGAAGGCGCGGGATTTCTGGGCGCGGGGGCCCTCCGACCCATCCATGTTGACGGGCAGGCCGAGCACCACCGCGCCGACATTGTCCTTCTGCAGCAACGCAAGCAGCGCCGCTGCGTCCAGCGAGAATTTCTTGCGCATGATGACCGGCCGCGGATGGGCGAAGGAAAAGCCCCGGTCGGAAACCGCGACGCCGATCGTCTTGTCGCCGAGATCGAGCCCGGCCAGCGTCTTGCCGCCGCCAAGCCGTGCCGGCAATTCCTCGATGGTGATGATGGCCAATGGCGTTCCCTCGGCTTACAGCGTGCCCTTTTTGACGCGCAAACGACGCTGTAACACTTAAATCTGCAAACACTTTAATTTGCACATGGCCCCAGGCGAAAACCGATTCCGGTTTTCGAGGGCATGCGCTAGCGTGCCGGCGTTCTATCCCCGGGCGAAGCAAAAATCGAGGAACGCATTGATGAAATTGACATGGTACGGACATTCGGCCTTCCGCATCGAAACCGCAGGGGCGACCATCCTCATCGACCCCTATCTGATCGGCAATCCGTCATGGACGGGGGGTTGGGAGGGGCCTGCCGAAGGGGTCACGCACGTCCTGTTGACCCATGGCCACAGCGATCATGTCAGCGGCGCGGTGGAAGTTTTGAACAAGAGTGGTGCCATGCTGGTCGCCAATTTCGAGATCTGCATGTACCTGGTCGGCAAGGGCGTCAGCGACAAGAAGATCAATCCCGGCAATATCGGCGGCACTGTCGATTGCGGCGCCTTCACCACTACGTTCGTCCAGGCGCTGCACTCGTCATCGTTCCCGGGTGACAATGGCCAGAACACCTATCTCGGGAATCCGGGCGGGCTGGTCCTGCATTTTCCTGAGGAAAAGACGCTCTACCATATGGGCGACACCGACATCTTCTCCGACATGGCGCTGATCAACGAACTGCACGAGCCGAAAATCGGCATCGTGCCGATCGGCGACCGCTTCACCATGGGGGGTGCCGTGGCAGCCCTTGCCTGTCGCCGCTTTTTCCGCTTCGATACGGTCGTTCCTTGTCACTTCGGCACGTTTCCGATCATCGACCAGACTGCCGAAAAGTTCGAGGCGGGATTGGATGGATCGGGTGTCGAGGTCGCGTCGCCGAAAATAGGGCAGACCATCACACTGTAGAGAAATGGAATAAAACCATGGCCTTGAGACAATCTCTTTGCATTTCTATGCTGGTTGCGGCGTCTCCTGCACCCGCCGCGGAGGATTTCATCGAGGGTGTCTATCTCCAATCCCAGGAGCTTTGCGCACAAGCCAAGAAGGAGACGCTGCAGAAACTGATCGAGGCCGGCAATATCGTGCTGTCGGCTCACGGCCTGGAAAGCATCGAGTACAATTGCGAGTTCCTTCAGGTCACCAAGGCGACACTCTCGCCGAGCTGGGCGGTGACCGCCATTTGCCAGCAACCGGACTACGTTTTTCCGGACGTCCTGTCGGTGACGCAAATGAACTCCAAGCAGATTGATCTGGTTTCCGTTCGCCCAGCCGATGACGAAGGCGAGCAGAGCGGCAACAGCGGCAGCTATTTCCTCTGCGATGGCGTCGCGTTGCCATAGGATGAAGGCTCGCGGAGAAGACGGTAGAGCGCGTGCGCAGCGAGCGTGAGCCGATGGCAATCCTGAAACGAGCGAGGTCGCTTCTCGGCTTGAAGCGACCTGTGTTCCAGAAGCTCGAGCTGCATGTCGCGCATGGCTGCAACCTGTCCTGCGAAAGCTGTTCGCATTATTCCAATCATGCTCACGCGGGCACCGTCTCGCTGGAGGATGCGGACTGCTGGATGGGGCTATGGAGCCGGCGCGTATCGGTTACGCGGTTTTCGCTGCTTGGCGGCGAACCCACCATCCACCCTGAGTTGCCGCGTTTCGTTGGGCTGGTGCGACGACATTGGCCGGACACCCGCATCGAAATCGTCAGCAACGGTTTCTTTCTGCATCGCCACCCGACGCTACCGGCCATCCTTGCCGCAGATCCGGCCGCTCGCCTGGTCATCTCTGTCCATCACGATGCGCAAGAGTATCGCGACAGGTTGAAACCGGTCTTCGCGCTGCTGGAGGCATGGCGGCGGGACCACGGCGTTGTCGCCACGATCCGCCCCGCGCACAAGAACTGGACCCGGCGCTACGAGGGATTTGGCGAAAAGATGCTGCCTTTCGAGGACAGCGACCCTCGCGCCAGCTGGGATATATGTCCGGCCCGCCATTGCAAGCAGCTTCATGAAGGACGCATCTGGAAATGCGCGCCGCTGGCCTATCTGCCGATGCAGAAGGCAAAATATCGTCTCTCCGGAAAATGGGATGCCTATCTCGGCTACGAACCGCTTGGCCCCGACTGCTCTCGCGCCGAGCTGCAGGCCTTTGCTGAACTGGAGGACGAGGCGGCCTGCGGCATGTGCCCGGCGAAGGAACGCCTTTTCGAATTGCCGGTTCCGTTGCGCATGCCGAAGTCCAGACCCAGCCCCGTGGTGTAAGTCCCAGCACGATGCATGTTGCGCGGCACGCGCCGCGCCGCTATAGCGCGAGCTGGTTTTCCCAAAGGCAAAGATATGTCCGTTGATCTTCAGACAGTGAAGCGCGTTGCGCGTCTCGCCCGCATTGCGGTGAGCGAGGAGGATGCCGAGCGCATGACCGGCGAGCTGAACGCCATTCTGGGCTTCGTCGAGCAGTTGAACGAGGTCGATGTGTCCGGTGTCGATCCGATGACTTCGGTCACCCCGATGGAGATGAAGAAGCGCCAGGACATCGTCACCGATGGCAGCAAGACCGCCGATATCGTCGCCAACGCACCGGCCACCGAAGAGAATTTCTTCCTCGTTCCGAAGGTCGTGGAGTAACGCGCCGATGGCAATCGAGATCGCCGTCGAAACGCCGCTGCAGGATGACGTGCGCGGGCTGGTCCACGAGCTCAACGCCACGCTGCTTGAACTGACGCCGCCTGAGCATTGCTACCACCTGACCGTCGAGCAGATGGCCGGCGAGGACACGACCGTGTTCATCGCCCGCGACGATGGGCTGGCAATAGGCTGCGGGGCGCTGAAGCGCCACGACGGCGCCATAGGCGAGGTCAAGCGGATGTACACGCGGCCTTCGCATCGCGGACGCAAGGTCTGCGCCAAGATCGTTGAGCGGGTCGAGGCGCTGGCGCGCAACGAAGGGCTTAAACGGCTGGTGCTGGAAACCGGCGACCGTCATCCGGCAGCCTGGGCCGTCTATGAACGTGCCGGCTTCTCGCGCTGCGGCCCGGTGCTGGACTATCCCGATTCCGAATGGTCGGTGTTTTACGAAAAGAGTCTTGCCTGATGAGCGACCTGACCCAGCTGACGATTTCGCAGGCCCGCGCCAAGCTGCGCGCCAAGGAGATCACCGCGACAGAGATCACCGAAGCCTATCTCCAGGCGATCGACCGCGCCAATCCGACGCTCAATGCCTATATCGTCGTCACCGGCGACAAGGCGCGCGACATGGCCAAGGCCTCAGACGCCAGGCTGGCGAAGGGCGACGGCGGTTCGCTGGAAGGCATCCCGCTCGGCATCAAGGATCTGTTCGGTACCGAAGGCGTCCACACCCAGGCCTGCAGCCATGTGCTGGATGGTTTCAAGCCGCGTTACGAATCGACCGTCACCGCCAATCTGTGGGCCGATGGCGCCGTCATGCTGGGCAAGCTCAACATGGACGAGTTCGCCATGGGCTCATCCAACGAGACCTCCTATTATGGCCCGGTGATCAACCCGTGGCGGCGTTCGCGCCTCGACACGGTGGTGATGCCGACGACGCATCAGGGCGATGGCGGGTTTGTCTCGGCGGGTGGCACGAGGACCGCGCGCACGCTGGACAATGCCCAGCTTGTGCCGGGCGGCTCGTCGGGCGGCTCGGCCACGGCCGTCTCGGCCTTTCTCTGTGCCGGCGCCACCGCGACCGACACCGGCGGCTCGATCCGCCAGCCCGCCGCCTTCACCGGCACGGTCGGCATCAAGCCGACCTATGGCCGCTGCTCGCGCTGGGGCATCGTCGCCTTCGCCTCGTCACTCGACCAGGCCGGGCCGATCACCCGTGACGTGCGCGACTCCGCGATCCTGTTGAAATCGATGGCCTCGGTCGATCCGAAAGACACCACCTCGGTCGACCGGCCAGTGCCGGACTACGAGGCGGCGATCGGCAAGCCGATGAAGGGCATGAAGGTCGGCATCCCCAAGGAATACCGCGTCGACGGCATGCCCGAGGATATTGAGGCTCTGTGGCAGAAGGGTATTGCCTGGCTGAAAGATGCCGGTGCCGAGATCGTCGATATTTCGCTGCCGCACACGAAATATGCCTTGCCGGCCTATTACATCGTCGCGCCCGCGGAAGCCTCGTCCAACCTCGCCCGCTATGACGGCGTCCGCTACGGGTTGCGCGTACCGGGCAAGGACATTGTCGACATGTATGAGAAGACCCGCGCCGCCGGCTTCGGCCGCGAGGTCAAGCGCCGCATCATGATCGGCACCTATGTGCTCTCGGCCGGCTATTACGACGCTTACTATTTGCAGGCGCAGAAAGTGCGCAACCTGATCAAGCGGGACTTCGAGAACGTGTTTGCGGCCGGCGTCGATGTCATCCTGACGCCGGCGACACCGTCGGCCGCCTTCGGCATCGCCGACGAGGACATGGCCGCCGATCCGGTCAAGATGTATCTCAACGACATTTTCACGGTGACCGTGAACATGGCCGGCTTGCCGGGCATTGCCGTGCCCGCCGGCCTCGACGCCAAAGGCCTGCCGCTTGGCCTGCAGCTGATCGGCCGGCCCTTCGACGAGGAAACGCTGTTCCAGACCGCCCATGTCATCGAACAGGCGGCCGGCACATTTCAGCCTGAGAAGTGGTGGTAGAATCGCTCCTCATCTGATCGGGTGAGGGATGTTCTTCTATCTGTCCAAGATCTTCTGGTTCTTCATCCAGCCGCTCAACCTGGCCATTTTTTTGCAATTGGCTGGCTTGTTCGCCGGATTGATCGGCCGGCGGCGGCTGGCGGCCATCGGCAGCGTGCTGGCCTTCCTGATGCTTGCGCTTTCGGCCTGGACCTCGCTCGGCGCCATGATGCTCAATCCGCTGGAGGAGCGCTTTCCGCGGCCGCCGCTGCCGGAAAAAATCGCCGGCATCGTCGTGCTCGGCGGCGGCTTCGAGGGCTCCATCAATCTGGTGCGCGGCGGCTACGAATTGAACTCCGGCGGTGACCGTATGGTCGAGACCGCGATCCTCGCCCGGCGCTTTCCCGAGGCGAAGGTGGTTGTCTCGGGCGGCAACGGCGAACTGTTCCTCGACGGCGAGGGCGACGCTACCACCGCACCGCGCCTGCTCACGGCGCTTGGCGTGACGGCCGATCGCCTGGTCCTCGAGAGCAAATCGCGCAACACCTATGAGAATGCCGTCTTCACCCGTGAACTGGTAACGCCGAAACCGGGCGAGACCTGGCTGCTGGTGACCTCTGCCTTCCATATGCCGCGCGCCAAGGCGCTGTTCGACAAGGCTGGTTTTTCGACCATTCCCTGGCCGGCCGACTACCGCACATCAGGCAAGGAAGGCATCGGCATTTTCCGCGACAATGCCGCCGATTCGTTGCAGGCCACGACGATGGCCACCCGTGAATGGATCGGTCTCTTTGCTTACTGGCTGTCGGGCCGGATCGATCAACCTTTCCCAGGACCAGGCGGCTGACCGATCACCGCCTGTCTGGCCGCGGAGAAGAACTGGCGGCGTACCAGCACCGCCAGCAGCAGCAGTGTCGATAGCACGAACACCATCGGGTCGACGAACCAGCCGAGATAGGCGATCGAGAAGAACACGCCGCGGAGGCCGGAATTGAAATGCTTGCCGGCCAGCATGTTCATGCGCGCCGCGCGCCAAACCGCCATTTGCGTAACCGTATTTCGCGCTGCTTCGCCATGCGGGATCGGCACCGCGCCGATCAGGATCGAGCAATAGTTGAAGAGCCGGTAGGCCCAGCCGAATTTGAAGAAGGCAAAGGCCAGGATCAGCACCAGTCCGAACACTTTCACCTGGAAGGCGGAGCGGGATGATGTCGCGCCCAGCGGCAGATCGCTCAAAACCGTTAGAACCTGGTCGGAAGCGCCCAGCAGCGCAAAACAGCCGCCGAGCGCGATCAGGGAGCTGGAGGCGAAGAAGGCGGTTCCCTGCTGCAGGCCGCTCATGATGGCGGTGTCGACGATGCGGATCTCGCGCTCGGCCATGGTCCGCATCCAGGCTTCGCGCTGCGCATTCATGGCCGTGGTCAGCGATATGCGGCTGACCAGCTTCCCGTCGGAGGCGAGCGTATGCAGCACCCACACCACAAGGAAGAAAGCCAGCGCCGCCAGATCGGCCGTCGACAGGTGGAAGGAATCGCCCATGCGTTCCTTTTACCACAAGCAGAGCAGCCGCTTCGATGCCCCGGAATCAATCGGCGTTCAGCGATCATGTCGCTGCCGGAGCAAACAAGGTCGGCAGGTGTTGCGCCGCGATCCTCAAAAGAGCGGAAACATCATGGGAATTCCTATATGTAGGTCCTCGATCCAATCCCGGAGACAGCGCAGCGTGTTCCTCTCGGTTTTCGACCTGTTCAAGATCGGCATCGGACCGTCGAGTTCGCACACGATGGGCCCGATGACGGCTGCCCGGCGTTTTCTCGACGAGATCGCGGGAGACGACTGGCCACGGCCCGCCGGCGTCAAGGTCGATCGCATTGCCGCCAGCCTGCACGGCTCGCTCGCCTATACCGGGATCGGCCATGGCTCGGACCGTGCCGTGGTGCTCGGCCTTGCCGGCCTGACGCCGCAGACGGTCGACCCCGATCAGGCCGATGGCATCGCCGCCGGCATAGCAGCCGAGAAGCGGATTTCGCCCCCCGGCCATCCCTCCTATCGCTTCGATCCGGCCTCGGATCTGGTGCTGGACCGCAAGACGCAGCTTACCGGCCACGCCAACGGCATGGCGTTCTACGCCTATGATGCCGGCGACCGCCTGCTGCTCAAACGCATCTACTATTCGATCGGCGGCGGCTTCGTGGTTTCGGAAGAAGAGCTGCAGCGGATGAAGGCCAAGGGGTCGGTGACATCAGAAGGCAAGAAGGTGCCCTATCCGTTCAAGAACGCCGTCGAGATGCTGGCAATGGCGGCAAGGAGCGGGCTTTCCATCGCCGACATGAAGCGCGTCAACGAAGAGACGCAGATGTCTCGTGAAAAGCTGGACGAAGGCCTCGACGGCATCTGGAGCGCCATGCTTGGTTGCATCGATCGTGGCCTGTCGCAGGATGGCATCATGCCGGGCGGACTGAAGGTGCGCCGCCGTGCGCGCCGGCTGCACGACAAGCTGCAGGAAGAATGGCAGCAGAACCGGCCCAATCCGCTGCTCGCCAATGACTGGCTGTCGATCTATGCCATGGCTGTCAATGAGGAGAACGCCGCTGGCGGGCGCGTCGTCACCGCGCCGACCAATGGCGCTGCAGGTACGCTGCCGGCGGTGCTGCGCTACTGGCTGCACTTTCATCCCGAGGCTGACCAGCCAAGCATCCGCGATTTCCTGCTGACCGCGGCGGCCGTCGGCGGCATCATCAAGACCAATGCCTCGATCTCCGGTGCTGAAGTCGGCTGCCAGGGCGAGGTGGGTTCGGCCTCGGCGATGGCAGCGGCCGGCTTGTGCGCGGTCATGGGCGGCACGCCCGAGCAGGTCGAGAATGCCGCCGAGATCGCGCTGGAGCACCACCTCGGCATGACCTGCGACCCGGTCGGCGGGCTGGTGCAGGTGCCTTGCATCGAGCGCAATGCGCTCGGCGCCGTCAAGGCGGTGACCGCCGCCTCGCTTGCCATCAAGGGCGACGGCACCCATTTCGTGCCGCTCGACGCGGCGATCGAGACCATGCGCCAGACCGGCCTCGACATGAACGAGAAATACAAGGAAACCAGCCTCGGCGGGCTGGCCGTCAATGTCGTGGAGTGCTGAGCGCCGGCTTGATAGCTATGGACCGGCACTGTGGAGAAGTCGATCAGGCCGTTGACGCATCCGCGCACCGGGCTAAACCTTAAGCGATGTCTCTCAATCTCATAAAACTCTGCGTCGGCTGCGACAGCGTCGAGGATCTCGAGGAGTGGATCGCCTTTCGGCTTGATGAGCGGCGGCGTGCCGGTGAACCGGTCGAGCAGTACCACACCACGCGCATGGTACCGACGCGCGGCGCCGAGATCATCGATGGCGGCTCGCTCTACTGGGTGGTCAAGGGCAATGTGCAGTGCCGGCAATTGATCACGGAAATCCGTCCCTTCACCGACGACGAAGGCATCGGCCGCTGCCACCTGATCCTCGATCCGCAAGTCGTGCGCACCGATTGGCAGCCGCGCCGTGCCTTTCAGGGCTGGCGCTATCTGAAACCCTCCGATGCGCCGCTTGATCTCGGCAAGGGCAAGGCAGGGCTGATCGAGATGCCGCCGAGCCTCAGGCGCGAGCTTGCCGACCTCGGCCTGCTCTGATCCCTCGGAACATCAGTATCTGGCCCCCAATGTTGCCTTGCGCAGGGCTTGCAAGTGGCGGAACAACGCCACATCTTGCTTTCATGAGCGACAAGAAGCAGCCCGTGCCCGCGAAGGCCAACCCTGCGCCGGTCAAACCTCAATCCAACGCCGGCGAGATCGACGCCTTTATTCGTCAGGCGAGGACCCTCGCCGCCTCCGCGACTGGCTCAGGCAGGCTGATCCTTTCCCTCGACGCGACGATGAGCCGCCAGCCGACCTGGGATCTGGCCTGTACGCTGCAGGGCCAGATGTTCGATGCCGTCGGCAAGGCCGGAACTCTCAGCGTCCAGCTGGTCTATTTTCGTGGCCTCGGCGAGTGCCGTTCGTCTGCTTTCTTTACCGACACCAATGCCTTGAAGCAGCTGATGACGCGGATCGAATGCCGCAGTGGCAACACCCAGATCGGCAAGGTGCTAGCGCATGCGCTGAAACAGACGGCGGCAGCCAAGGTCAATGCGCTTGTCTATATCGGCGATGCGATGGAAGAAGACATCGACGATCTGGCCGAAAAGGCCGGTAGCCTCGGCCTGCATGGGGTTCCAGTCTTCATCTTTCAGGAAGGTCATGATTCCGGCGCAGAAAAAGCGTTCAAAGAGGTCGCGCGGCTGTCCAAAGGGGCTTGGTTCCGATTTGATCGGCGGGCTGCCGCGACTTTGGCAGGACTGCTTTCGGCCGTCGCCGTGTTTGCGACCGGCGGTTTGAAGGCGCTCGAGGCCAGGGGCAGGCCGGAAGACCGGCTGATGATCGAGCATCTGCGGGGCGGCGGAAAATAATGGGCGCAATCATCGCTTTTGTAGCGTTGCTTCTGGTGCTTCTCGGCGTGGTGACGATCTTTCTCCGCGCCGAGCCGGCGAAACTGGCGAGCGGAATGCGGACGCTTGGGCCGGTTCTTCTGGCGCTGGTCGGCGTTGCCGTGCTCGTGGTCGGGCGCGAAGGTATCGCCGGCATCATCCTGGCCGCGGCCTTTGCCTGGTATTGTTCGGTGCGGATGAAACGGCAGGTGGCAGGGCAGGCGCCGGGCAAGCGTTCAGCGGTGCGCACCGCGGCATTGGAAATGGAACTCGATCACGATACCGGCGGCCTGGAGGGCCTGGTGCTGGCCGGCCGCCATGAAGGCAAGATGCTTGGTGCGATGGGGCTTTCGGAACTGCAGCAACTTTATCGCGAACTCTCCGGCGATCCGGAGAGCCGCCAGTTGCTAGAGACGTATCTTGACGGCAGGTTTCCCGTCTGGCGCAAAGACGCTGAGGCGAACGGTGGCGAAGGGCTGGGTGTTGCGCCAGGTTCTGGCGCCATGACTAAGGAGGAGGCCTACAAGGTCCTTGGTCTTGAAGCGGGGGCCGCCGCGGCGGATGTCCGCAAGGCGCACCGCCGCCTGATGCAGCGCCTGCACCCCGATATCGGTGGCACGTCTTTCCTGGCGGCGCGGATCAACGAAGCCAAGGACGTCTTGCTCTCCAATCACAACTAGTTCTCCTTCGACGCAAAAAATTTCCGGGAGATAATTTCGACGCCGTCCTACTGTTGGACGGCGTAGCAGGCGATTTTCTTCTTCTTCAAAGCATTGCAGGCGTTCCAGGCGGAGTTCTTCGAACCAAAGCCGAACCGCGCGCGGTAGTAGGTCACGCCGTCCTTGTCGAAGGCGACGGTGAAGCCGGACGCGTCGGCGAGAATCGAGCGTGCCTGCTTGGTCGTCTTGTCGAGGAAGGCCTGCGCTTCTGACTGGCTTGGCGAAGAGGCGACCTGCACCGCCCAGCCTGACGGGACAGAAGCAGTATTGACCGGATCGACAGCCGGCGCCGGTTCTGCAAAGGCGGCGACGACCTGAGCGGTCGAAGCGTCGGTCGCGGCTGCTACAGCCACCGTCTTGACCTTCTTGATCTGGACGACGGGCGTGACCTCCTCGACGGTAGCCGATGTCTGCTCGACATCAGGCGTCGTCGGATCGTCGTTGGACGCCACGGCATTGTCTTCGACTGCCGGCTTGTCGTCCGGCGTCGGCGCGTCATGTTTCGGCAGGAAGACCTTGACCAGTGCCTTCATCGGACCGTCGCCGCCGGCTTTGGCGATCAAGTCGCCGCCGCCGCGCGACGATGCCCGCGGCAGGTAAGCTTTGATCAATCCGGCCATCTGATTGTCACGGCTGCGGCCCGAGTTTCCACCCATGACGACCGCAACGATGCGGCGGTCGCCATCGGCAACCGAAGACACGAGATTGAAGCCGGAAGCGCGCGTGTAGCCGGTCTTGATGCCGTCGACGCCCTTGATGCGGCCGAGCAGACGGTTGTGGCCGTTGATGCGCTGGCGGCCATAGAGGAAGGAGCGCTGCGAAAAATAGCCATAGTACTGGGGAAAGTGTTCCCTGAGCGCGATGCCGAGGGTCGCCATGTCGCGGGCGGTGGTGAACTGGCCGGGGTTGGGCAAGCCGTTGGCATTCCGGAAAACGGTCCCGTTCATGCCCAGCGCCCGTGCCTTGGCAGTCATCATCCGCGCGAAATTGGCTTCACTGCCGCCGAGGAGTTCGCCAAGAGCCGTCGACGAATCGTTGGCCGACTTGGTCACCATCGACAGGATCGCAGTCTCGACGGTTACCGATCCGCCGGGCCTGACGCCGAGCTTGGTCGGTGGTTCCGCCGCGGCATTGGCCGAAAAAACCACTGGAGTGTTCTTGCTGATCCTGCGCTTGGCCAGCGCTTCGAAGGTCAGGTAGAGCGTCATCATCTTGGTGAGCGAGGCAGGGTAGCGACGGCCGTTTGCATCGGACGAATAAAGGACCTTGCCGGTCTTGGCGTCGATGACGATCGCAGCGGACTTGGCGGCAAGCGACGAGCCAGCGTCCGCCACGACAAATGACATCGCCAAGGCGACAATCATGATCGTCTTGAGGGAAAAAACGGATTTGGAAACGAAGCCCGACAACGCCTGACGCACTGATAGTTCCTTTGAATTTCATTGCCCTGGAGGCGGCAAAGGGATCCTGCCTCACTTCCAGCCAAACTATCGCGACCAGCGTTACCAATCCGTTTATGGTAACCGCCGCGTTCACCATTTTCTTCGGGCTTGAGCCTCCCTTTATTCGAATTTTAGCCGTTGCCGGCGAGTTGGCGGCGGCATACGGCCGAAATCTTGACTTTTTGTGCAGCGCACAATATGTTCACGTGCATTGCACAAAAGCGCTCGGGCAAGGGCGCCTCAACCCAAGGGAAGCGTGAAATGACCCAGACCTACGAGGACTTCAGCAAATACGGCAAGGACTTTGCCGACACCGGATTGAAGAGCTTTGCTTCCCTCTCGAAGGGTGCGCAGGCGATTGCCGCCGAGGCGGGCGATTACACCAAGAAGAGCTTCGAAGCTGGTAGCGCCGTGGTCGAGAAGATTCTTTCCGCCAAGTCGCTGGAAAAGGCGATCGAGATCCAGTCCGACTATGCCAAGCAGTCCTATGAGAGCTTCGTCGCCGAGGCCACCAAGTTTGGCGATCTCTACGCGGAACTCGCCAAGGAAGCCTACAAGCCGTTCGAATCGATCGTCGCCAAGGCGAAGTAATTTCGCCCAACAGTGCGAAAATGGCCTTTCGGGCCTGTGAAACAGACCCGGTCGCGAGCGCGCGGCCGGGTTTTTTCATGCCGGGTTCAAATTGCGGGCTCTGACACCTTCACGATTTTGAAAATCAGCCAAGTTTGGCCACCTAGCCATATTGTCAGCTAAACAGAAGGGCTTAAAATCGTTCATCGAACACCTACATGTCGAACTCGCATGAGGATTCGAAAGAGGCAGGACTACGTGACGATCGGTTTGACTGCCACGAGACACGTGGCGCGGATGCAAAACGGCAGCGACGGCAATGAAGCCGGTCGCGGTACGGCCGTCATTACGCGCACGAAAACCAAGACCAAGAAGCCCAGCCTTTATCGGGTCCTCATCCTCAACGACGACTACACGCCCATGGAGTTCGTGGTTCACGTGCTGGAGCGCTTTTTCCAGAAGGACCGCGAAGCCGCCACACGCATCATGCTTCATGTTCACAATCATGGGGTGGGCGAGTGTGGGGTCTATACATTCGAGGTGGCCGAGACCAAAGTGTCCCAGGTCATGGATTTCGCACGACAGAATCAGCATCCGCTGCAATGCGTGATGGAGAAGAAGTGAGGTAACATGCCGGCTTTCTCCCAAGGCCTGGAAAAGGCGCTTCACCAGGCGCTGACGCTCGCCAACGAGCGGCACCATGAATACGCAACCCTTGAACATCTGCTGCTCGCTCTCATCGACGACACCGAGGCGGCCGCCGTCATGCGCGCCTGCAACGTCGATCTCGACGAGCTGAAGCACACGGTACTCACCTATATCGACACCGAGCTCGACAACCTCGTCACCGGTTACGATGAGGATTCCAAGCCGACGGCCGGGTTCCAGCGCGTCATCCAGCGCGCGGTCATCCATGTGCAGTCGTCCGGCCGCGAGGAAGTGTCCGGCGCCAACGTGCTCGTCGCCATCTTTGCCGAGCGCGAGAGCCATGCCGCCTATTTCCTGCAGGAACAGCAGATGACCCGCTATGACGCGGTCAACTACATCTCGCACGGCATCGCCAAGCGCCCCGGTGCGTCTGAAACGCGCTCGCCGCGCGGCGCCGACGACGAGCAGGGTGGTGGCCAGAACGGCTCCGAGCCGCAGGAGGAAGGCGGCAAGAAGAAGCAGCAACAGGACGCGCTGACTGCCTATTGCGTCAATTTGAACAACAAGGCCAAGGCCGGCAAGATCGATCCGTTGATCGGCCGCGAGTCCGAGATCAACCGCACCATCCAGGTGCTGTGCCGTCGCTCCAAGAACAATCCGCTCTATGTCGGCGATCCCGGCGTCGGCAAGACGGCGATCGCCGAAGGGCTCGCCAAGCGCATCGTCGAGGGTGATGTGCCTGAAGTGCTGCACAATGCCACCATCTTCGCGCTCGACATGGGCACGCTGCTGGCCGGCACCCGCTACCGCGGCGATTTCGAAGAGCGGCTGAAGCAGGTCGTCAAGGAGCTCGAGGATTATCCGGGCGCGGTGCTGTTCATCGACGAGATCCACACCGTGATCGGTGCAGGGGCCACGTCGGGCGGCGCCATGGATGCGTCGAATCTCCTGAAGCCCGCGCTGTCGTCCGGCGCCATCCGCTGCATCGGCTCGACCACTTACAAGGAGTTCCGCCAGTTCTTCGAGAAGGACCGCGCGCTGGTGCGGCGCTTCCAGAAGATCGACGTCAACGAGCCGACCATCGAGGACGCCATCGAGATCATGAAGGGCCTGAAGCCCTATTATGAAGAATTCCACAAGGTGAAGTTCACCAACGAGGCGATCAAGGCATCGGTGGAACTCTCGGCGCGCTACATCAACGACCGCAAGCTGCCGGACAAGGCGATCGACGTGATCGACGAGACCGGTGCCTCGCAGATGCTGGTGCCGGAGGCCAAGCGCAAGAAGACCATCGGCATCAAGGAGATCGAAGCGACGATCGCCACCATGGCCCGCATCCCGCCGAAGACGGTTTCGGCTGACGACGAGAAGGTCCTGCAGGGCCTCGATATCGAGCTGAAGCGCGTCGTCTACGGCCAGGACACCGCAATCAGCGCGCTGACCTCGGCGATCAAGCTGGCGCGAGCCGGCCTGCGCGAGCCAGAAAAGCCGATCGGTTCGTACCTGTTCTCCGGCCCGACCGGCGTCGGCAAGACCGAAGTGGCAAAGCAGCTCGCCGCCTCGCTCGGCGTGGAACTGATCCGCTTCGACATGTCGGAATATATGGAGCGTCACACTGTCTCGCGGCTGATCGGCGCGCCTCCCGGCTATGTCGGCTTCGACCAGGGCGGCCTATTGACCGACGGCGTCGACCAGCATCCGCATTGCGTGCTGTTGCTGGACGAAGTCGAAAAGGCGCATCCGGACCTGTTCAACATCCTGTTGCAGGTCATGGACCACGGCAAGCTGACCGACCACAACGGCAAGCAGATCGACTTCCGCAATGTGATCCTGATCATGACCACCAATGCGGGCGCATCCGATGCGCAGCGCGCGGCGATCGGGTTTGGTTCGACCAAGCGCGAAGGCGACGATGTCGAGGCGATCAACCGGCTGTTCACGCCGGAGTTCCGCAACCGTCTCGATGCGATCATCCCGTTCGGCTCGCTGCCGGTGCCGGTCATCCATCAGGTGGTGCAGAAATTCGTCATGCAGCTCGAGGCGCAGCTTTCCGAGCGTGGCGTCACCTTCGACCTGTCGCCGGACGCAATCGCCTGGCTGGCCGACAAGGGTTATGACGAGCGCATGGGTGCACGGCCGCTTGGCCGCGTCATTCAGGAGCACATCAAGAAGCCGCTGGCTGATGAGGTGCTTTTCGGCAAGCTGAAGAAGGGCGGCACGGTGCGCGTCACCGTCGAGAAGAAGGAAACCGGCGAAACCGGCCTGAAGCTCGAATCACTCGCCGACGAGGCGCCGGTCAAGCCGAAGAAGGAAGAGCCTGAAGATACGCTCAAGCCGAAGAAGGCCGTGGCGAAAAAGCCAGCGGTGAAAAAACTGGTCGCGCAGAAGCCGGAGCCCAAGGGCAAGGATGGCGGCAAGCGCAGCCTGGTGCCGCAACTGCCGCGCAAGGGCTGACAGGCCCGAATATCGAAGGAAGCCCCGGAAACGGGGCTTTTTTCATTGAACGAGAGGTGACGCATGGCTGAGGCCGGACAAATCATCATCCTCAACGGCGCGCCACGATCGGGGAAATCGAGCATCGTTCATGCCATTCAGGAGAATTTCGCCGGGCCTTGGATGAATCTCGGCGTCGATGCCCATGTCGAACACATCACGCCAAGGCGATATCGCCCCGGCATCGGGCTGCGGCCAGGCGCAGAGCGCCCGGATATAGAACTTCTCATCCCCGGATTCTTCGCTGCTCTCTACGAATCGATCGCAGCTCACAGCCGATTGGGTCTGAATGTCGTGGCCGATTTCGGCCACCACGACGCCTATTCGAAACCCCTCAATGTCCTCGTCGATTGCGCCCGGCGTCTCGATGGCCTGCCGGTCTTGTTCGTGGGCGTTCGCTGTTCGATCGAGGTGATCCTGGAAAGGCGTGCTCGCAGCGCAGCGGAAAAAGGCTACGTGACCGGATCCCGCGACGATCCTGCGCCGCTGCCGGTCCGCCTGTGGCAGCAGGCAGTGCACAAGCCCGGCGTCTATGATTTGGAAGTCGACACCTCGCTTCTGAGCCCGGCGCAGTGCGCGGATGCGATCGGAGAGCGGCTTCGGCAGGGGCCGCAGCCGACAGCGTTTCAGAAACTATCCAATTCCTCTCTCTCCGCCCTTGGGCCGCTTTGACCAGTACGGCCGCCGCGAGCGAGTTCGTTCGGATCGTCGAATTTACGTCGCGGAGTGGGTTGGCGGCCGCAGAAAAGAGGGGGCGTTTTCAGCGGCGACGCCGTCCGGCGCGAAGCGGACCAGGAAATATCCGCATGCCTTCCAGATGGCGATCGATATCAGCGCGCCTGCATAACCATCCAGGGCATAGTGCCAGCCAAGGACAACCGAGCCGACCATGATGATTGCGGCGAATGCCCACATCAGCAAACCAGCCAGCCGAGAACGGCGAGTTGCATAGAGCGCGAACAGCACCGCCATCGCAACGTGCATGGATGGGAAGGCAGATATCCCGATACTGCCGTGGGTGGCGCCAATGTAGCCGCTCCACAGCAGATCCTGCGTGCTGAGCGCCCAGACCGGATAGATGCGATCGGCAGCAGTGAGTGCCTGCATGAGGGGATGAAAGTCACCGCCGAGCCCCAGTCGCTCATAATAGCACGGCCCTGCCGACGACAGGCCCATCGCAAGGAAGAAGCCGCCCAGCGTCCACACCAGCATGAAGCTCATCAGGAACTGATGACGCAGCCTCGTATCTTTGCGTGTTATGCAGGCGGTGAAAATCGTGGCGATAAGCACGATGAACCAGAAATTATATGCGATGTTGAGCATCTTCAACGCGGACGGCGACTGGACGATAAACCATAGCCATTCGTGCGGGGCTCGACCGAAGTGCAGCACCCGATCGGCATGAGCCAATGCCTGGTCCCATGAAAATGGGGAAAGGATCGCAATAGCGCCCTTCAGCACACCGACAGAAGATATAAAGCCAAGCGTTGCGGCCAGGCCATTCAGGCTGTTGGCATTGCGCTCGGCGTCGCCGAAGAAGCTGCCCAGCGATCTGAGGAAGGTGCCGAGTGGTTCAGGATCCCGCTTGATCACCGCAAGGTGAAAAAAGACCGCAAGTGCGAATACACAGCCGCAGATCCAGAAAGCGAGGAGAAGATACTGAGCGTATTCTTTCAGCGCGCCGAAGTCCGGCATGTTTCCGGTATGCATCCCGACCGCCGCCGCCAAAAGCAGGGCGGCGATGGCCATCGCGTGGAGCAACCGGTGCCGCCGGTAAGCGTCCGCCAACGTGCGCAAAACAGCGCGCCCGACAACTGCCCTTGCCGGGGGGCGCGATTCCGCAACGGAATTTTCCATGCCTTGAAGCCCAAGCTCGCCACCGTTCGGCGCTTTTACGACGAGAGGGCTTGATATTCCCTTACCAGGCGGTCCGAATGCACATGGCCGCTCGCGCTCGCGCTCGTCTTCAGCCTGCCAGCGCCATCCGTATCTTGCCGGCGTTTTCCGCTAGCACCTCGGGCTTTTCCATCTGTCCCGTGTGCGGCTTCAAAGGGACGCCCTCGAAACGCGGGATCACATGGACATGGAGATGATAGACGGTTTGTCCCGAAGCCGGCTCGTTGAACTGCAGAACGGTGACGCCGTCGGCGCCGAAAGCCTGTCTGACCGCTTGCGCTATCTTCTGGACGATCACGAAAAGCGGGCCGAGCGCTGCCGGATCGGCGTCGAGCAGGTTGCGCGATGGCGCCCTCGGCACCACCAGCGTATGACCTGGCCCCTGCGGCATCACGTCCATGAAGGCAACGACCGTATCGTCCTCATAGACGCGATGCGAAGGAATTTCGCCGCGCAGGATTTTTGCGAAAATATTGTTGATGTCGTAGGCAGCTTCAGCCATGGCGAACGCTCCGGATTGTGCCTTCCCGTGTAACGAAGCCGCTCCGGACCGGCAAGGCGATCAGGAGCAACTGGCCGATCAGGCGGCTCGCTACTCCGCTAGATCCTTGCGGAACGGCGTATGCTCTTCCAGATATTCACCCATCCGCTCGACTTCGCGCCGCTCACGCCTCAGATAGTCGGCCACCGCATTGCGCAAGCCTGGATGCGCAATGTAGTGCGCCGAATGCATGGTCACCGGCCGATAGCCGCGCGCCAGCTTGTGCTCGCCTTGCGCGCCGGCCTCGACCACCTTCAGCTTGCGGTCGATGGCGAAGTCGATCGCCTGATAATAGCAAACCTCGAAATGCAGGAAGGGGTGGTCCTCGATGCAGCCCCAGTTACGCCCGTAGAGCGCGTCGGAACCGATGAAGTTGATGGCGCCGGCAATGTAGCGTCCGTTGCGCTTGGCCATCACCAGCAGGATGTCGTCGGCCATGCGCTCGCCGATCAGCGAGAAGAATTCCCGGCTGAGGTAGGGGCGACCCCATTTGCGGCTGCCGGTATCCGTGTAGAAGGCAAAAAAGTCGTCCCAGGCCTTTTCGGTCAGATCCTTGCCGGTCAGCCAGTCGATTGAGATGCCGTTGGCGAGCGCCTCACGCCGCTCCTTCTTCATCGCCTTGCGCTTGCGCGAGGCCAGCGTGGCAAGAAAGTCGTCGTAGCTCGAAAACCCCTCGTTGAAAAAGTGAAACTGCTGGTCGGTGCGATGCAGGAAGCCGGCCGCTTCCAGCGCTTCGATGTCTGTCTCGGGCGCAAAGGTGACATGCGCGGAAGACACGCCGAGCTTGTCCGTCACGGCCTTCAGGCCGGCGGCGAGGCCAGCCTTCACGGCAGCGCTGTCCTCGCCTTTGCTGACCAGCAGGCGAGGGCCGGTGACGGGCGTGAACGGCACCGCGCATTGCAGTTTTGGGTAGTAGCGCCCGCCGGCGCGCTCGAACGCGTCGGACCAGCCATGGTCGAAGACATATTCGCCCTGGCTGTGCGATTTCAGGTAACAGGGGACCGCGCCGAGGAGTTTGCCTTGGGCTGTCTCCAGCCTGAGGTGATGACCTTGCCAGCCGGTGCGCCGCACCGCGCAGCCGGAATCCTCCAGCGCGCTCAGAAAAGCGAAGGAAACGAGAGGGTTGTAGCCGTTTTTCGTATCGGCGCGTGTGGTGCCGTCGAAGCCGTTCCATTCATCGCAGGTGAAGGCGCTGATGCCGGCGGCGACGCGGACCGAATACGCTGCTTCGACCGTTCGCCCATCGCCTTCATCACCTTGATCCATGAGGCTTATTTAAGCTCCGTGCGGGCCCGTACAAGCCCGCTTTCAGGCGACCTGAACAAGATCGGGCTCGAACCCTTCGAACGTCATCTGGTCGGCATATCTGAAGGTCAGGTCCACAGCCGGTTGGTCATGCACGGTCCAGGTGATCACCGGCATCCCAAGCTTTTCGCGCACAAAGCTGACGAACGGGTTCGGCAGGTCGCCGGCGGCATAGGAGGTGAAGGCGATGTCGTGCGCCAGCATGGCGAAATGCGCCTCGATCAACTGGTTATCCTTGCCATAGGCCGTCAGTCCGCCCGGGATATCTGGCGCATGTTTCGGGAAATCGCGGATCAGCCAATGGTCGAACGACATGATCGCCGCCTTGCCCTTGTAGCGCTTGAGCATCTTGCCGACACTCGCCACCAGGCCTTCGTCGTGGCCGGGTGCGCCCTTCAGCTCGACGACCATCGGCACGCGACCGTCGACCAGGTCGAGCGCTTGCTGCAGCGTCGGCAAATGGTCTGATGTGCCGCCGACCTTGAGTGTCATCAACTCCGCAGCCGTCCGCTGCCACACGAAACCATCCTGTCCGGTCAACCGCTTCAAGTCGCCATCATGGATGACGACCGGAATGCGGTCCGACGACAGATGCACGTCGCATTCGATGGCATAGCCGCGCTCGGCTGCCGCGGCAAAGGCGGAAAGCGTGTTCTCCCAGCGCGTCTTGTTCATGTCGTGAAAGCCGCGATGGGCAACGGGCCGGGCGGTCAGCCAGGAAAGATCTGTCATGTCAGGCTCATTCGACTTCGAAGATCGCTTCGATTTCCACTGCGGCATTAAGCGGCAGGGAGGCGGCGCCGACGGCGGAGCGGGCATGTTTGCCGCGATCGCCGAGCACGGCGACCAGAAAATCCGAAGCGCCGTTGGCAACCAGATGCTGCTCGATGAAATCCGGCGCCGAGGCGACGAAGACGGTGATCTTCACCAGGCGGCGGATTTTCTCGAGGTCGCCAAGAGCGGCCTTGGCCTGCGCCAATATGTTGATGGCGCAATATTTTGCCGCTTCCTTGCCGGCTGCGGTATCGACGTCGCGACCGATCAGGCCGCTCGCCTGCAGCTTGCCCTCCTTCAGCGGCAACTGCCCGGCGGTGAACAGCAGGTTGCCGGTTCTGCAATAGGGCACGTAGTTGGCGGCGGGCGCTGCGGCGACAGGAAGCGTCACGCCGAGATCGCTTAGCCGCTTTTCGATTGTTTCACTCATGGTATTTCCCTATTGCTTGATGACGCCGCGCCGGCCGGGCCGAAATTGCTATTTTTGCCTCGCTTCCGCCACGACTTTTTTTAAGCTGGACCATCTTTCCCTGCGGGCCTGCCATCAGCCGCGATGATTGGAGCACCTCATGCGCGCAACGCGCCTTGCCTTCCACGCCGTTCTGCTGCCAGCGGTCTTCTCGATGGCGCCGGCTTTCGCTGTGCCGGCACTGCAGGCGCATCGCGCCGTCTATGACATCACCCTCAACAAGGCGTCGGATCGCTCCGGCATCACCGGCATTTCCGGGCGCATGGTCTATGAGTTCAACGGCTCGGCTTGCGAAGGCTACACGGTGAAGTTCCGCATGGTCACCCAGATCGTCACCAACGACAACACGCGGCTGACCGACCAGCAGACGACCACTTTCGAGGATGCCGAAGGCAAGACCTTCTCGTTCGTGACCAAATCCTTCGTCGACCAGAACCTCGACAAGGAGGTCAAGGGCACCGCAACGAAGGAGACGAAGGGGCTCAAGGTCGAGATCGACAAGCCCGAGAAGAACAGCGTCGAACTGGCTGCCACCCAGTTCCCGACCCAGCATCTGGTCGAACTGATCGGCAAGGCCGAAAAGGGCGAGAATTTCTACGAAACCAACCTTTTCGACGGCTCGGAAGATGCCAACAAGGTGATGACCACCACTGTCGTCGTAGGCAAGAAGACCGATGCCGACAAGGCTGATCTGGAAGCGCCGGCGCTGGCGAAGCTCGCAACCGACAAATATTGGCCGGTCGACATCGCCTATTTCGACGACACCGACAAGTCAGGCGAAGAGGTGCCGGAATACCGGATCAGCTTCAAGCTGCACGAGAACGGCATTACGCGCGACATGGTCATGGACTATGGCGATTTCTCGATGACCGGCAAGCTGGTCGACCTGTCGCTGTTCGATCAGTCGAAAGCCTGTCCGACGAAATAGTGCCGCCAAGCCATGGCGGTCTATGTCGACGCGGCGATCTGGAAATGGGTCGGCCATCGCTGGTGCCACCTGATGGCCGACGACACTGACGAACTGCATCGCTTTGCAGCACAGCTCGGCATCAAGCGCTCATCCTATCAGGGGCCACCGAAGACGTCGGCGCCGCACTATGATATTACCGGCTTCGAGCGCGACCGCGCGGTGCGGCTCGGCGCGATCGAGTGCAGCCGCGAGGAGATTGTCGCGATTTTCCGGCGTGTCCGGGTGCCGAAAGGGAAGATACGACCATGACATTGACGGCATTCCTGGCCTATTGCGCCGCGATCACGCTTGCCGCCGCCACGCCCGGCCCGGCGATGTTCACGGTCATAGCCAATGGCGTCTCGCGTGGCTTCATCAGAGCTTTCATGGCCGGTGTCGGCATCGCCGCCGGCGACGCGGTGCTGGTCACCTTGGCGCTGCTCGGCCTCGTGGCGCTGGCCCAGACCTTCGAATGGGTTTTTCTCGTCCTGAAATATGCCGGTGCCGCTTATCTGGTCTTTCTCGGCATCAGGATGTGGCGGTCGGCCGCCGCGCAATCGAATGGGCCCCAGGCAACGCAGCCAAGGCTGTCCCGCTCGTTTTTCCTCGGTGCCTCCATCGCACTGGGCAACCCCAAGGCGATCCTGTTCCACGCTTCCATCATGCCGCTGATCCTCGACCTCAACACCATGACCTTGGCCGACGGCCTGCTCGTGGTTGCGGTGGTGGTCAGCGTCAACATTGTCACGATGGGCGTCTATGCAGCACTGTCCGGGCGGGCCTCGGGCTGGTTCAGGACGCCAAGGCGCATGCGCCTGATGAACAGGTTTGCCGGTGGCGCCATGATTGGCACCGGTGCGCTGATCGCCGCACGCTGAGCCGCGAGACGCCACAGCGCTTGCGTTTGTCGCACATCCCCTCTATATGCGCGCTCATTCCACACACGGACTTTGGTGTCTGCCCGGGAGAAATCCGGCTGAAACCTCCGGTGGCGTTCGAGGATCTGGATCCGAAAATGCCTGTGTCCGTGGAGGCTAACCGGAAAGGAACTAAGAATGGCTCTGCCTGATTTCAGCATGCGCCAGCTTTTGGAAGCTGGCATTCACTTCGGCCACCAGACCCACCGCTGGAACCCGAAAATGGCGCCCTACATCTACGGCGCCCGCAACAACATCCACATCATCGACCTCTCGCAGACGGTGCCTTTGCTGCACCAGGCGCTGAAGCAGGTTTCCGACACCGTTGCCAAGGGCGGCCGCGTGCTGTTCGTCGGCACCAAGCGCCAGGCGTCCGACATCGTCGCCGATGCCGCGCAGCGCTCGGCCCAGTATTATGTCAACTCCCGCTGGCTCGGCGGCATGATGACCAACTGGAAGACGATCTCGAATTCGATCTCGCGTCTGCGCAAGCTCGACGAGATGCTGGCCGGCGAGGCTCAGGGCCTCACCAAGAAGGAGCGCCTCAACCTCGATCGTGAGCGCGAGAAGCTGTCCAAGGCCCTGGGCGGCATCAAGGACATGGGCTCGACGCCCGATCTGATGTTCGTCATCGACACCAACAAGGAAGCGATCGCCATCCTCGAGGCCAAGCGTCTCGGCATCCCGGTCGTCGCCATCATCGATTCCAACTGCGATCCGGACAAGATCGACTTCCCGATCCCCGGCAATGACGACGCGGCCCGCGCCATCCAGCTCTATTGCGATCTGATCGCCAAGGCAGCTCTTGACGGCATTGCCCGCCAGCAGGGCGCGCTCGGCGTCGACATCGGCGCCTCGGTCGAGGCTCCGGTCGAACCGGCGCTCGATCCGACCCCGGCGGCCGAGACCCCCGAAGCATAACAGCGAAGGCCGGTTCCGGCCTTCATCTTTCCTATATTTTGGCGCGCTAAGCGCTGGCGCTGGACGCATCATCGAGATTCGGTGGTGCGTCGGTGCATTTTAAAACGAAGAGGCGACAATGAGCATTTCGGCTGCACAGGTCAAAGAACTCCGCGACTTGACCGGCGCGGGCATGATGGACTGCAAGGCGGCGTTGACCGAGACCAACGGCAACATGGAAGAAGCCGTCGACTGGTTGCGCAAGAAGGGCATTTCCAAGGCCGACAAGAAGGCTGGCCGTACCGCCGCTGAAGGTCTCATCGGCGTCGACAATGGCGTGCGCGAGGCTGCAGTCGTCGAGGTCAATTCCGAGACCGACTTCGTTGCCCGCAACGCAGCTTTCCAGGAAATCGTCGCCAACGTGGCCAAGGTGGCGCTCGCTTATGGCACGACAGAAGCAGTGGCTGCCGCAAAGTACCCGGGTTCGGACAAATCGGTTGCCGACACCATCAAGGACGCTGTCGGCACCATTGGCGAGAACATGGGCTTCCGCCGCTCGGCCAAGCTGACCGTTCCGCACGGTGCGGTCGCCACCTACGTCCACAACGCGGTTGCCGACGGCCTCGGTAAGATCGGCGTGTTGGTTGCCATCGAAACCACGGGCAATGAGCATGCCGCCAACGCCTTTGGGCGTCAGGTCGCCATGCATGTCGCCGCCACGAACCCGATGGCGCTGACCGCAGAGCAGATCGATCCGGCAGCGGTCGAGCGCGAGAAGGCGATCTTCTCCGACCAGGCGCGCCAGTCCGGCAAGCCTGAGGCGATCATCGAAAAGATGGTCGAGGGCCGTCTGCGCAAGTTCTACGAAGAAGTCGTGCTGCTTAAGCAGGCCTTCGTGCTCAATCCCGACATCACCGTCGAGAAGGCGCTCAAGGATGCCGAAAAAGAGATCGGCGCGCCGGCCAAGATCACCGCCTATCTGCGCTTCGCGCTTGGCGAGGGCATCGAGAAGGAAGAGACCGATTTCGCGGCGGAAGTCGCGGCGGCGGTCAAGAAATAGGTCGCAAACCTAACTTTCTGAAGAGATTTTTCGGCCGGGTGTCCGCAAGGATGCCCGGCCGATTTCTTGTGCGGTGTCGATGAAGGCCCTGAGCTTCGGCGCCATCGCCGCGCGGCGCGGGAAATAGAGGAACAGCCCCGGCTCATCGATGGCTGATTGCGGCAGAACCTGCACGAGGCGGCCCGCGGCGATGTGGGCGCGCGCCAGCGGCTCGAACACATAGGCAAGGCCGACCCCGGCAAGCGCCAGGTCGATCGCGGCAAGCGAATCCGTGACGATGGCAGTGCCGCGCGTCTCCACCACGACATCCTTGCCACCCTCGGACAGATCCCAGCGATAGAGGGCGCCGCTGCGGACAAGCCGATAGCCAATGCAATTGTGGTTTGCGAGTTCGGCCACGCTGCCGGGGCGGCCATGCCGTCCGATATATGCCGGCGAAGCAACGATAACGACGTTGAAGGCAGGCGTGAGCCGGACCGTGACCATGTCCTGCGCAATCATCTCGCCTAGTCTGATGCCGGCGTCGAACCCTTCTCCGACGATATCGACGAGACCCTGGTCGGCGAATATCTCGACCGTCACATCTGGGTAGCGCTCCGCCATCGCCGCGACCACGGGCGTCACCGCCAAGGGGATCGCGATATTGGAGGCGTTGATCCTGAGCAGGCCAGCGGGCCGGCCCTTGATGCCGCGGATGCGATCCATCCGCTCAGCAATATCCTGGAGGGCAGGGGCGGCCGTCTCCACCAGCGCTTTGCCGGCTTCGGTCAACGAGACGCTGCGCGTCGTGCGCGCGAACAAGGGCTGGCCCACTCGCTCCTCCACGAGGCGCACAGCATGGCTGACCGCGGACGGACTCATGCCAAGTTCGGCGGCGGCAAGCGCGAATCCGCCGCGCCGGGCAACGGCGACGACGACCGGCAGATGGTTGAGAAGGTCTCGATGCATTCATGAGCAATATCGCATAGTCATTGCGAACAATGCAATCTTATCGATGCCAGTGCGTTGGCACACATTGTCGCCAACAGATCGGCTGCGGGCCGATGCGCAGAGGAGAAGAGACATGAATGCATTGAAGAATGCCACCTTCGCGGCGGGTATTGCGCTGGCGCCAGTCGATGCCGGCGGGGCTGAACCATCCCGGCAAATGGCGTACGCCGACGAGCGCGCCGTCATCCGCATCGCCGACGCCATCGACCGCGCTGTCGACGCTCAGGACTGGAAGCTCGCCCGCAGTTATTTTGCAGACAGCGTTTCCGTGGACTTCAGCAGCTTGAGCGGACAGCCTCCGGCCACCATCGCCTCGGACGACCTGATCGGAACCTGGGCAGCGAACCTCAGGGGCAGCAAGACAAGCCTGCATCTGCGCACCAACCACCAAGTCGTTATCGATGGCGACAGGGCGACGGTTTCCTCGAACGGCTATGCCTGGAACCGGATGGAAGGCAATGGCGACCCGCTTTGGGAAGTCTGGGGCACCTACGAGCACCGATTGGGCCGTTCCGGAGTGGGCTGGACAGTGGACGGCTTCACATTCCGCATGACGCATGAGCGCGGCAATCCCTGGGTCAAGACGACCCCCGGCCAGTGAACTGCGGCATCCATCGGATCAGGAACAAAATCATGACGATGACTTATTACAGCCTCGGCAACAGCGGCCTCCGGGTTAGCCGACTGGCGCTGGGCACGATGACCTTCGGCACCGCTTGGGGTTGGGGAGCGGACAAGGAAACCGCGAGCGCAATGTTCGACGCCTATGTCGAGGCGGGCGGCAATTTCTTCGACACCGCCGACCTTTATACCGACGGCACCAGCGAGGCCTGGCTGGGCGAATTCGTGGCCGAGCGCGGACTGCGCGACAGAGCCGTGATCGCCACCAAGTTCACCATGAATGCGGAACCCGGCAATCCGAACGCCGGCGGCAACGGGCGCAAGAACATCATGCGCGCGGTCGACGCTTCGCTCAGGCGGTTGGGCACGGACTATATCGACCTCTATCTCCTGCATGTCTGGGACAGGTTGACGCCGGCCGAGGAGGTCATGCGCACGCTGGATGATCTCGTCCGAGCGGGCAAGGTGCGCCATATCGGCCTGTCCGACGTGCCGGCCTGGTATGCCGGCCGGGCGCAGGCGATTGCTGAATTGCGCGGCTACGAGCCGGTGTCAGCCTTGCAGCTCGAATATTCCCTCGTCGAGCGCACGATCGAGCACGAATTCGTGCCTTTCGGCACGCGCCACGGGGCAGGCATCATGGTGTGGAGCCCGCTGGCCAGCGGGCTGCTTAGCGGCAAATACCGCCCAACCCAGATCGGAAATGTTGGCCGGCTCGATGGCTTCCGCAACACCACCCATCCTGGATTCCAGAAATTCACGGAGCGCAATTGGACGATCGTGGCCGAACTCGAAAACGTTGCGGTCGAGCTCGGCCGCAGCATGCCCCAGGTCGCGCTCAACTGGGTGGCGACACAGCCGGGCGTCGCTGCCGTCATCCTGGGAGCGACGAGGCTCGGTCAGCTGCAGGACAATCTCGGAGCGCTGGACTTCTCGATCCCCACCGTTCTTAGGGAGCGGCTGGATTCGGTCAGCTGGTCCCCGGCGCCATTTCCCCATTCCTATTTCGGTTCAGAGATACAGACACGCGTCACCGGCGGCGTCGTGACCGGCGACAAGCCTTCCGGCTATGCGCCGCCGGTGATTGTCGAGGGCGAGCCCGTCAGCATCACCAGCAGTTGATCGGTCGAAGCAGCCCGGGAATTTGCGGCAGGGCGCGGCGTGACATCGCCGCGCCCTTCGTGTATCGGGTCAACGCATCATGACAGACCGCCAGGTGATGCGGGGCAGGGTTTCGCCTCCCGATTTGCAGCGCCGAGACTTTCGAGGAACCAGATGACGGCAAAGCCCCTCTACCGACGTGTCTTGCTGAAAGCGTCGGGCGAAGCGTTGATGGGCGAACAGCATTTCGGCATCGATGTCTCGGTCGTCGATCGCATCGCCGCCGACATCGCCGAGGCCCGCGCCTTGGGCATCGAGGTCGGCGTCGTCATCGGCGGCGGCAACATCTTTCGCGGCGTGGCCGTTGCGTCCAAGGGCGGCGACCGCGTCACAGGCGACCACATGGGCATGCTCGCCACCATCATCAACTCGCTGGCGTTGCGTACCTCGCTCAACAAGATCGGCGTCGACGCCGTGGTGCTGTCGGCCATCGCCATGCCCGAGCTTTGCGAGAGCTTTTCGCAGCGCCAGGCAACCGCCTACATGAACCAGGGCAAGGTCGTCATTTTCGCCGGCGGCACCGGCAATCCATTCTTCACCACCGATTCGGCTGCAGCCCTGCGCGCCGCGGAGATCGGCGCCGACGCGCTGTTCAAGGGCACCCAGGTCGACGGTGTCTATTCGGCCGATCCCAAGAAGGATCCGAACGCGACGCGCTACGAGCGCATCAGCCATGCCGAAGTCATCAACAAAGGCCTTTCGATCATGGATACGGCCGCGATAGCACTTGCGCGCGAAAACAACATTCCGATAATCGTCTATTCGATCCACGAAAAGGGTGGTTTTGGCGACATTCTGAGGGGCGGTGGCCGCTGTACGGTCGTCGCGGACGACTGATCCGGACCATAATCCCGAAAAAGGGAACCAGCTTTTCGGGATTGAACACGGGGTGTGCCCCTAAGCAGTGAACCCGGGCCAACGGGTTGAGGAGACAATGATGAGTGGTGAGTTCGACGATCTCAAGCGGCGCATGGATGGCGCGATCGCCGCGTTCAGGCACGACCTGGCTTCGCTCCGCACCGGCCGCGCCTCCAGCAACCTGCTCGATGCAATCCAGGTCCAGGCCTACGGCACAACCATGCCGATCAACCAGGTGGCGAACGTATCGGTGCCGGAGCCGCGCATGATCTCGGTCTCGGTCTGGGACAAATCGATGGTCGGCGCAGTCGATCGCGCCATCCGCGAATCCAATCTCGGCTTCAACCCGATCGTCGACGGCACCAATCTCAGGATTCCGCTGCCCGAGCTGAACGAACAGCGCCGCAAGGAGCTGGTCAAGATCTCGCATGGTTATGCAGAGAACGCCCGCGTCGCCGTGCGCCATGTCCGCCGCGACGGCATGGATTTTCTCAAGAAGGCGGAAAAGGACGGCGATATCAGCGAGGACGATCATCGCAAGCGCTCCGACCAGGTCCAGAAACTCACCGACGAGACGATCAGCACCATCGACCACCTGCTTTCCGATAAGGAAGCGGAAATAATGCAGGTTTAGGGTCTGGCCGTCGGCTGGCCCGAAAGCGAGAACATGGCAACGCCCGCGCATGTCGCGATCATAATGGATGGAAACGGACGCTGGGCCAAGGCACGCGGCATGCCGCGGCTTGCCGGCCACCGCGCCGGCGTTGAGGCGCTGCGCAAGACGGTACGTGCCGCTCCAGGTCTCGGCATCTCGTTCCTGACCGTCTACGCCTTCTCTTCGGAAAACTGGTCGCGGCCGAAATCCGAAGTCAGCGACCTAATGGGCTTGTTGAAGCTGTTCATCCGCCGCGATCTTGCAGAACTGCATCAGAGCGGTGTCCGGGTCAGAATCATCGGCGACAGGGCAGGGCTTCAGCCTGACATCAGGGGCCTGCTGGAAGAGGCCGAATCGCTGACATCGGGCAACGAGGCGCTGACCCTGATCATCGCCTTCAACTATGGCGGACGCGACGAGATCGTGCGCACGGCGCGCAAGCTCGCCGCAGCCGTGGCGCGCGGCGAACTCGACAGCGAGGCGATCACAGCCGAGTCCTTTGCCGGCGCTCTCGACACCGAAGGCATTCCCGACCCGGAGCTGGTCATCCGCACCAGCGGCGAGCTTCGGCTGTCGAACTTCCTGTTGTGGCAAGCAGCCTATAGCGAGCTCGTGTTCCTGCCTTGCTACTGGCCCGATTTCAGCCGCGAGCACCTGGCCGATGCTCTGCGCGATTTTGCCGGCCGCGAGCGTCGTTTTGGCGGGCTTGCCGCTCAAGACGTCGCTTCGTGACCGGCGGCGCGATGAGCAATCTTCAGCTTCGCGTTGTTTCGGCTGTCGTTTTGGCCGCCATCGCCCTTGGTCTGACCTGGCTGGGCGGGCTGTCGTTCCGCTTGCTTTGCGCCGCCATGTCGGCAGTGATCTTCTATGAATGGACGCGCATGTCCCGGCCCGTCGCCGCTACCGGGCTCGGCTTGCTGCCGGAAGCGCTGCTTCTGGTTTTCGTCGGTGCCCTGGTTGCCGGCTTGCCGGCGGCATGGTTGCTCCCCCTTGTCATAGCCTTGGTCGTCATCACCGCTGTCAGCGCTCAAATACGCGCGACGACGCAGTGGGATGCGTCCGGCCTTGCCTATGCCGCCGTTTCCGGTCTTTCGCTGGCGCTGTTGCGCGACGGCGACCGCTCCGGACTGGTGGCGATCCTGTTCCTGTTCGCGGTGGTATGGGCGACCGACATTTTCGCCTATTTCGTCGGCCGCGCTGTTGGCGGCCCGAAGCTGGCGCCGTCGATTTCACCCGGCAAGACAAGGAGCGGCGCGCTTGGCGGCGCTGCCGGCGGCGTGATCGCTGGCCTGCTTTTGGCTGCTGCTGCCGGAGCCGGCAATCTTGGCGTCCTTGGCCTGGTTGCGCTGGTGCTGTCGATCGTCTCCCAGGCCGGAGACCTCTTCGAATCCTGGGTCAAGCGCCGTCACGGCCGCAAGGATTCCGGCGTACTGATACCGGGCCATGGCGGCGTCATGGATAGGGTGGACGGGCTTGTCGCGGCGGCTTTGGCCCTATACGTCATCGGGTGGATTTCGGCGACCGCCGACCATCCGGCGCAGGGGCTGTTTCCGGCTTGAGCGGTGTTTGCACGGCGAAGAACGGGGCGCACGCCACGGATTTGCCTGGATTGATGTCACAGTCGGCACCAGCCGCGCCGTGGGTGAATTTGAGGGCATGAATTGAACGAGTTTCTTCACGCGATCTTCAGCACGGAAGGCTTCGTCCTCGGCACACTGGTGCCTTTCCTGTTCGTGCTGACCGTGGTCGTGTTCGTCCACGAAATGGGTCATTACCTCGTTGGCCGCTGGTGTGGCATCGGCGTGAAAGCCTTTTCGATCGGTTTTGGTCCCGAACTCTTCGGTTTCAACGACAGCCACGGCACGCGCTGGAAACTCTGCGCCATACCGCTTGGCGGCTACGTCAAATTCGTCGGCGACATGAACGCCACGTCGAGTCAGCCCAGCTCGGAAGACTTGGAGACGCTGACCGACGCGGAGCGCAAGGTCGCCTTCCACACGCAGCCGATCTGGAAACGCGCGGCGACGGTGTTTGCCGGGCCGCTGTTCAATTTCCTGCTGACGATCGCCGTCTTTGCCGTGCTGTTTTCCGCCTATGGCCGCTATGTCGCGGAGCCGATGGTGGCACAGGTCACAGCTGAAAGCCCGGCGGCCAAGGCCGGCATTTTGCCAGGCGACCGATTCGTCGCCGTCGACGGCAACAAGGTCGAAACCTTTGCCGACGTCCAGCGCCTGGTTTCAGGCCGCGGCGGCGACGCCATCACCTTCACCATGCTGCGCGACGGCAAGGAAATCACCGTCATCGCGACGCCGGAGCTGATGGAGCAGACGGATGCGCTTGGCAACAAGATCAAGCTGGCCGTGATCGGTGTCGTCAACAACAAGGAACTCGGTCAGCCCCGGTTGATCACCTACAGCCCGGCCGGTGCGCTGGCGGCAGCAGTCGAGGAAACCGGCCACATCATCCAGCGTACGGGTCAGTTCCTGCAGCGTTTCGTCATCGGCCGCGAAGACAAGTGCCAGCTTGGCGGCCCGGTGAAGATAGCCGACATGGCAGGCAAGGCTGCAAAACTGGGCTTCGAATGGCTCGTACAACTCGTTGCCTTGCTGTCGGTCGGCATAGGGATTCTCAACCTTTTGCCGATTCCCCCTCTCGACGGCGGCCATCTCCTGTTCTACGGCGTGGAGGCCGTCATCCGGCGGCCGGTGTCGGAACGGATGATGGAAATGGCCTATCGGGCCGGCATGATTCTGGTGCTGGGCTTCATGGGGTTCGTTTTCTGGAACGATCTGTTTGGGTGCTGAAATCATGAAGAAATTTGGCTTCGGCACGACCAATGTTGAGACGCCGTTTACCATGCGTGGGGATATGCGTGACGCGAAAGCCACGCATCAGAGCTAAGTAAATACAAATTAACCAGAAGCCTTGCGTGTAGGGAAAATCCGGTTAATACGGTAGGGGAAATTACCGCACGTCCGGTTTTCTCGCCGTGGGGACTTCGAGAAAAGGTTATAAAGCCCGATGAAGGCAGCATCCAAGTTTTTGAGCGCCGCGTCCGCGGTGGCCATGTCCGCCGCGCTGGTTGTACCAGGCGCGCTCGCAGTTCAGTTCGTTGCCACATCCTCGGCCGAGGCGGCTGTCGTCAGCAGAGTGGAAGTCAGCGGCAACCAGCGTGTCGACGCCGACACCATCCGCAACTACGTCACAATCAAGCCGGGCAAGGCCTTCTCCAGCTCCGATATCGATGATGCGGTCAAGGCGCTGTTCGGCACCGGGCTGTTCTCGGATGTTCAGATCAACCAGGTCGGTTCGGCGCTGGTCATCAAGGTTTCCGAATACCAGGTCGTCAACCAGGTCCTGTTCCAGGGCAACAAGAAGCTCAAGGACAATGCCCTTGCGGCTGCGGTCCAGTTGAAGCCGCGCGGTACGTTCTCACAGGCAGCGCTCGATGCCGACGTCGAGGCGGTCAAGGCCGCTTACAGCCGAATTGGCCGCGACGATGCCGCTGTGACCACGCAGATCATGGATCTTGGCGACAACCGCGTGAACGTGGTCTTCAACATCAACGAAGGCGGCCGCACCCAGATCGCTTCGATCAATTTCGTCGGCAACAGTGCCTATTCGAGCCGCCGTCTGTCCGATGTCATCGCCACCAAGCGCTCGACCTGGCTTTCGTTCGTGCTGCGTGACGACGTCTATGACGACGACAAGCTGCGCGCCGACCAGGAGCTGCTGCGGCGTTTCTATTACAATCACGGCTATGCCGACTTCCAGGTTGTTTCCGCGGTCGGCGAGCTCGACGACACCACGAACAAGTACACGGTCACCATCACCGTGCAGGAAGGCGAGCGTTACACATTCGGTGATGTCAGCGTCGAGAGCACGATCCCTGAGGTCGACGGCAATTCGCTGCAGTCGGTGGTCCAGACGCACAAGGGCGACGTCTACAACGCCAAGGATGTCGAGGACAGCATCATCGCCCTGACCGAGAAGGTCGCGGGGTCGGGCTATGCCTTCGCCCAGGTGACGCCGCGTGGCGACCGCAATTTCGAGAATCACACCATTTCTGTTGTCTATACGATCGATCAAGGCACCAAGGCCTATATCGAGCGCATCGAGATTCGCGGCAACGATCGGACGCGCGACTATGTCATTCGCCGCGAATTCGACGTCAGCGAAGGCGACGCTTTCAACCAGGTTCTCATCCAGCGCGCGAAGAAGCGGCTGGAAGCCCTCAATTATTTTGAAAAAGTCGAAATTTCGACCGTGCCCGGCGCCCAGCCCGATCAGGTTGTGCTGGTGGTCGACGTGGTCGAGAAGTCGACCGGCGAGTTCTCGGTCGGCGCCGGCTATTCGACCGGTGGTGATACAGCGGGTCCATCGGTTGAAGGATCGATTACCGAGCGCAACTTCCTCGGTCGCGGCCAGTTCATCAAGGTTTCGGCGGGCGGCGGCAAGAATTCGCGCGACTACAGCCTCTCCTTCACCGAACCCTATTTCCTCGGACGGCGCATTGCCGCCGGCTTCGACATATTCCAGCAGACCCGCAACTACGACCACTACGACAGCGAAACGCTGGGCGCGACCGTTCGCTTCGGCCTGCCGATCACCGACAACATCTCGACGCAGCTGGCGTACAATATCGCTCAGGAGAAGTACAAACTCGACGACGGTTGCGATGACAATCCTGCTGTCCCGGGCAACGCACCTGGCGACGGGATTCCTGACGCAGACTGCGACGTGTCCCAAGCTATCGTTGAGGGAATTGCGGATAGCCCTTGGATTAAATCGTCGGTCAGCCTCGGCCTGGTCTACAACACCATCGACGATATGAAGAACCCGCATGACGGCATTTATGCCAACGTCACCACGGAAGTGGCGGGCCTCGGCGGCGACGCCCAATTCGTCAAGGTCACGGGACGCACGAGCGTCTACCAGACCTTGTCCGAGCAGTTGGACCTGGTCGGCCTGGTTTCGGGCGGCGCTGGGCATATAGAGGGCTACGGCGACGATGGCCTGCGCATCTTTGACCATTTCCAGAGCAGCGACCGCATGATCCGAGGCTTCGCCTATGGCGGCATCGGCCCGGTCGCCGTAGGCACCAGTGGCGATCATCTCGGCGGCACGACCTATTTCAATGCCTCGGCAGAGGCCCAGTTCCCGCTGCCGGTCATCCCGGAAAGCTTTGGCCTGCGCGGCGCGGTGTTTGCCGATGCGGCAACGCTGTACGGCAGCAAGGTCGATGCTTCCTTGGTCAATCAGTCGACGGTCGACATGCAATTGCGTGCCTCGGTCGGCGTCGGCCTGATGTGGGCATCGCCCTTTGGTCCGATCCGCATCGACTACGCGATCCCGGTCAAGAAGGAAGCGACCGACGACGTGCAGGAATTCAACTTCGGCATATCGACCCGCTTCTGATCCGGGTGACGATGCTTCCGGGCCGTTGGGGCCCGGAAGAAAATGAGCCGATCTAGCTGGATATTGCTTCTGGAATGACCGATCCGGTGTTCTTCGCGCCCTCACGCCGGTATACGGCTGGCGAAGTCGCGAATCTGACCGGCTCGATGCTTGTCGATTCCGACCTGTCCCACATATCGATCGAGGCCTTGGCCCCGGCAAACGAAGGCGGCGAGAATGCGCTCGTTTTCGTCGACGGCAAGCGCAACCTCGCGCTGATGCAATCCCTGAGCGCAGCGGCGGTTCTCTGTCCCGCCGATTTTGTAAGCAAGGCGCCGGCCGGGATTGCGGTACTCGTCCATCCGCGCCCGCAACAGGCTTTCGCGATGGTCGGACGCCTTCTTTTCCCGGCGGCAGCGACGCCTGGGCCGATGACCAGCGAAACCGGGGTCTCGCCGCATGCTCATGTCGATCCGTCGGCGCGTGTCGAGGCCGGCGCCATCATCGAGGCCGGCGCCATCATCGGCCCCCGCGCTTCCATTGGCAGCGGAACCGTCATTGCCCCCAATGCCGTTATCGGCCCCTCAAGCCAGATTGGCCGCGACGGCTACATTGGTCCAGGCGCCAGCGTTCAGTATGCCCTGATCGGCAACCGCGTCATCATCCACGGCGGCGCCAGGATAGGCCAGGACGGCTTCGGTTTCGTGGCTGGCGCCAAGGGTCCCGAGCGTGTCCCGCAGATCGGCCGTGTCATCATCCAGGATGACGTCGAGATTGGCTCGAACACAACGGTCGATCGCGGCGCCATGTCGGACACGATCATCGGCCAGGGCACCAAGATCGACAATCTGGTGCAGATCGCCCATAACGTTCGCATCGGCCGCAATTGCATAGTGGCCGGACTTTCGGGTATTTCCGGTTCGGTAACTGTAGGCGACAACGTCACCATGGGCGGCGGCGTCGGTCTTGCCGATCATTTGACCATAGGGGCAGGGGCCAAGCTTGCCGCGAGAAGTGGATTCATGAGCAACGTCCCTGCCGGCGAGATCTGGGGAGGCTATCCGGCGCAGCCGATGGCGGAAGCCATGCGCGAGATTGCCATGCTGCGCAAGCTGGCCAGGACGCGCAAGCAGGGCGACGGAGGAAATGGCTAAGATGACGGCGGCGACGACGCTGGAAGCGGTCGACATAATGGGGCTGATGAGGCTCCTGCCGCATCGCTATCCGTTCCTGATGATCGACCGCATCATCGACATCGATGGCGACGACTCCGCCGTTGGCATCAAGAACGTGACCATAAACGAGCCGCATTTTCAGGGCCATTTCCCGGAGCAGCCGGTCATGCCGGGCGTGCTGATCGTCGAGGCCATGGCGCAAACCGCCGGTGCCATCTGCATCCGCAGCCTTGCCACCGAAAAGCCGTCACTGGTCTATTTCCTGACCATCGACAACGCCAAATTCCGCAAGCCGGTCGTTCCCGGCGACCAGCTGAAGATTTATGTCAAGAAAATCAAGAAACGCGGCAACCTGCTCAAATTCGCCTGTGAAGCATTGGTGGACGGGGCCAAGGCCGCGGAAGCCGAGATTTCGGCGATGATGGTCACCAGCGACTGACGATCGAATGCTTATGAAAATCCAGACATCCATCCATCCCTCGTCGGTCATCGAGGAAGGCGCTCAAATCGGTGAAGGCGCCCGCATCGGGCCTTTTTGCCACGTCAGCGCCGACGCCGTGATCGGCGACCGCGTCGAACTGGTCAGCCATGTCTCGGTGATGGGCGCGACCACCATCGGGGCTTCGACCAAGGTCTATCCGATGGCGATACTGGGCGGCCCTCCGCAAAACACCAAGCACAAGGGCGGCCGCACCACCCTGGTCATCGGCGAGAACTGCACGATCCGCGAAGGCGTCACCATGCATCGTGGCACCGATTCCAGCCGTGGCGAGACGACTGTCGGCGACAACGGCAACTTCCTGGCCTACGCCCACATTGCCCATGATTGCATCGTCGGCAAGAACGCCACTTTCGCCAATGGCGCGACGTTGGGTGGCCATTGCGAGATCGGCGACAGTGTCTATATCGGCGGCCTGACGGCTGTTCATCAATTTGTCCGCATCGGCAACAACGCCTTCATCGGCGGCTGCTCGGCCGTCGTCGGCGACGTCATTCCCTATGCGATTGCCGTCGGCAATCGCGCCAGCCTGCGCGGCCTCAACATCATCGGCCTGAAGCGCATCGGCTTGCCGCGCGCCGAGATACATCAGTTGCGCAAGGCCTACAAAACAATCTTCGATCGCTCCCGAACCGTCGGCGAGAACATCGAATTCGCCAAGGCCGAGTTCGCCTCGTCGCCGACCGCCATGAAAATCATCGATTTCATCGTCAGTCGCGGCAAGCGGCACTATGCCGTCCCGTCGCTCAGGGGTGGCGGCGGCGACGATGCCGATGATGAAGACTGAGGTCACTGGGACGGACCTTGAACTCCCGCCAGGCGCCAAGGTCGGCATCATTGCCGGTGGCGGTAGCCTTCCGGTCGAAATTGCCCGGGCGCTGGCCCGGCAAGGCAAATCCCCGTTCGTCGTGATGGCGGCAGGCGAGGTCGACCGGGTTTCCGACTTCGACTCCTACGAGCAAACGACATTGATGCTTGAAGATCTCGGCTCGCTGCTGCCGACGCTCAAAAATCATCATGTTACCCATCTGGTGACGGCCGGCCATATCACGCGCCGTCCCAGGCTGAGCGCCATGCGCCTCAACCTCGGCCTGCTCGCCTGGGTACCCACCCTGCTTGTGGGTGTAAGCCGTGGCGACGACAGCGTGCTGAAACTGTTCGTCCGCAGGATCGAACGCGGCGGCATCAAGGTTGTCGGCGCCCATGAGATCGTCCCGGAGCTGGTCGCGGCAGAGGGCACGCTGACCAAGGCGGCGCCACGAAAATCCGATTGGCGCGATATCGAGGCGGCCCATGCGGCGGCAAAGGCTATCGGCGCACTGGATATCGGCCAAGCGGCGGTTGCGGTTGGCGGCCGGACCATTGCGCTCGAAGGCATCGAGGGTACCGACGGGCTGCTCGAGCGGACAAGGCAGCTGCGTGGCCATGGCCGGCTGGCTGGAAGGACGCGCGGCGTCCTGGTCAAATGCGCCAAGCCCGGTCAGGAACTGCGCGCTGACTTACCATCCATTGGCCCACAGACGGTCGAGGCGGCGCATGCCGCCGGACTTGCCGGCATCGCCGTCGAAGCTGGCCGCTCGCTGATCCTGGAAGGTCCCAAGGTCGTCGCGCGCGCCAATGCGCTGGGCCTGTTCATTGTCGGTCTGCCTGCAGCGGAGCCGGTGCATGGCAGTTGAGAAACCGCTGAGGATCGCCATTGTCGCCGGCGAGGAGTCCGGTGACTTGCTTGGCGCCGACATCGTGCAGGCGCTCAAGCGCATGACCGGCCGCGAGGTCAAGCTCGTAGGCATTGGCGGACGGCATTTGCAGGCGCTTGGAATGGTGCCGCTGTTCGACGGTGGTGAGATCGCGCTGATGGGGCTCAGCGCCATCCTGCGCGACCTGCCGCGCCTGATGCGGCGGATCAGCCAGACGGCAAGCGCGGTCGTCGGTGAAAGACCCGACTGTCTGATCACCATCGACAGCCCGGATTTTTCGCTGCGCGTGGCCAAGAAGGTGCGCGCCGCCGACCCGGCAATCCCGATCGTGCACTACGTCTGCCCGAGTGTGTGGGCATGGCGCCCGGGCAGGGCGCTGGCGATGAAGCCTTATGTCGACCACATCCTTTGCATCCTACCCTTCGAGGTGAAGGAGCTCAGCCGCCTGGGTGGCCCGTCCGGCACCTATGTCGGGCATCGCCTTACGCATGATCCAGGCGTGCTTGCCGCCGCCAAGGCGCAGGGCCTGCCGCGCGACCTAGCGGGGGATCGCGTCAAGACATTGCTTCTGCTGCCCGGCTCGCGTCGCGGCGAAGTGCAGCGGCTTATCGGTTCGTTCGGCGAGACGGTGGCGGTCCTGCGTGCGCGCGGACACAGCCTGCGCCTGCTGTTGCCGACGGTGCCGCATGTCGCCGATCTGGTCAAAACCTCGGTCGCGCGCTGGGATCAAGAGCCGGAGATCATCCTCGATCCCGAGCGCAAATGGCAGGCCTTCGGCAAAGCCGATGCGGCGCTGATCGCATCGGGGACAGTGTCGCTGGAGCTGGCGCTGTCGGGCGTGCCGATGATCTCCTGCTACAAGTTCGATCCGGTCATGCGGATGGTCCAGAGTCTGATCACGGTGTGGAGCGCCGCCTTGCCCAATCTGATCGCCGACCGGCCCATCGTGCCGGAAGGCTACAACCAGTATGTGCGGCCGCGCTATCTGGCGCGGCAGCTCGAGGCTTTGTTTTCAGACACCGCCTATCGAACCTGGCAAAAGGACGGCTTTGCCGAAGTTGCCAGACGAATGGCCACGGACAAACCCTCGGGCGACATTGCCGCGGACGTCGTTCTTCGCCACATCAAACTTCGTCATTCCAACTAAAAAAGCGCCCTTGCGGGCGCTTTTTTAACCTCAAGGGGTCGTCGATCACCGCTTGGCGATCGGCACGTAGTCGCGTTCCGGGGCACCCGTATAGAGCTGCCGCGGGCGACCGATCTTCTGGTGCGGATCCTCGATCATCTCTTTCCACTGCGCGATCCAGCCGACGGTACGAGCAACCGCGAACAGCACGGTGAACATGGTGGTGGGGAAGCCCAGCGCCTTCAGCGTGATGCCGGAATAGAAATCGACGTTCGGATAGAGCTTCTTCTCGATGAAATAGGCATCGGTCAGCGCGATCTTTTCCAGCTCCATGGCGATATCGAGCAGCGGATCGTCCTTGATGCCGAGTTCGCCCAGAACCTCATGCGCAGTCTTCTGCATGATCTTGGCGCGCGGATCGTAGTTCTTGTAGACGCGGTGGCCAAAGCCCATCAGCCGGAACGGATCGTTCTTGTCCTTGGCGCGGGCTATGAATTCCGGGATGTGGTCGACATGACCGATCTCGCCCAGCATGTTCAATGCCGCTTCGTTGGCGCCGCCATGCGCCGGCCCCCACAGGCAGGCGATGCCGGCGGCAATGCAGGCAAACGGGTTGGCGCCCGACGAGCCGGCGAGACGAACGGTCGAGGTCGAGGCATTCTGCTCGTGATCGGCGTGCAGGATGAAGATACGCTCCATTGCACGCGCCAGCACCGGGTTGATCTTGTATTCCTCGCACGGCACCGCAAAGCACATATGCAGGAAGTTGGCGGCGAAATTCAGCTCGTTCTTCGGATAAATGAACGGCTGGCCGATGTGGTACTTATAGGCCATCGCCGCGATCGTCGGCATCTTGGCGATCAGCCGCATCGACGCGACCATGCGCTGGTATGGGTCCGAGATGTCGGTGGAATCGTGATAGAAGGCCGACAGCGCGCCGACCACGCCACACATCACCGCCATCGGGTGCGCGTCGCGGCGGAAGCCGGTGAAGAAGCGCGACATCTGCTCATGCACCATCGTGTGGCGCGTCACCCGGTAGTCGAAGTCGTCCTTCTGCGCCTTGGTCGGCAACTCGCCATAGAGCAGGAGGTAGCAGACTTCGAGGAAGTCGCCATGCTCGGCCAGCTGATCGATCGGGTAGCCGCGATGCAGCAGAATGCCAGCGTCGCCATCGATGAAGGTGATTTCCGACTCGCAGCTTGCCGTCGACGTGAAGCCCGGATCGTAGGTGAAGGCTCCGGTGGTGCTATAGAGCGCGCCGATGTCGATAACATCAGGCCCGACCGAACCGCTTCGCACCTTGAACTCGTGAGTTTTGCCGCCGAGTTCCAGTTTTGCAGTGGACACGTGGGTTTTGCCGCCAAATTCCAGTTTCGTCGCAGCTTCGGTCATAGCAAACTCCTTTTTGTTTCCTCATGCCGGCAAAGGCAAATATCTGCAACGCAACACGTCGAAGGCATCGGAACGCGCGCTTTGCGCCCGCGGTTGGATGTCCGTGCCAGATTGGGCCAAGACCTAATGTTGCACTGCGAAACGTAGCTTTCAATGCCAATCTTCTTGGGCCAGTTCTCCTAATCGATTTGATCGGCGATGCGCGCCAAGCTTTCCTCCCGGCCGAGCACGGCAAGCACGTCGAACACGCCGGGCGAAGTGCTTTTGCCGGTGAGCGCAGCCCGCAGCGGTTGGGCCACAGCACCGAGTTTGTGGCCGCCGGCCAGCGCGTAGTCGCGGATCGCGGCTTCCGCCGCAGCGGCGGTCCAATCACCTGAAAGTGTTTTCAGCGCCGCGTGAGCACCGCCCAAGATCTCGCGCGCCTCGCCATTGAGCAGCAGCGCTGCCTTTTCGTCGATCGGCAATGGGCGATCGACGAACAGGAAGGCGGCGCCGTCGACCAGCTCGACCAGCGTCTTGGCGCGTTCCTTCAGACCGGGTAGGGCGGCAAGCAACTGCGCCTTGCGTTTGTCGTCGAGGCGCGCGGCGATCGCCGGCCCCCCTTCGAGATGCGGCAAGGTGGCGACGAAGATGTCCAGCAGATCGGCATCGGCCATGCGGCGCATGTGCGCGCCGTTGATCGACTCGAGCTTGGCGAAGTCGAAGCGTGCGGCGCCCTTGTTGACGTCGCCGATGTCGAACCACACGATCATGTCCTTGATCGACATGATCTCGTCGTCGCCATGGCTCCAGCCGAGCCGGGCCAGATAGTTGAGCAGCGCCTCGGGCAGGTAGCCCATGGCGCGATAGGCCTCGACACCGAGCGCGCCGTGCCGTTTCGACAGCTTGGCGCCATCGGCGCCATGGATCAGCGGAATATGCGACATCGACGGCACGTCCCAGCCCATGGCGCGGTAGATCACCGTCTGGCGGGCGGCGTTGGTCAGATGATCGTCGCCGCGGATGATGTGGGTGACGCCCATGTCGTGATCGTCGACGACGACGGCATGCATGTAGGTCGGGTTGCCATCCGAGCGCAGGATGATGAAGTCGTCGAGATCCTTGTTGGGAAAGCGCACCTCGCCCTGCACGCGGTCGTCCACCACGGTCTCGCCCTCGCTCGGCGCCTTGATGCGGATGGCGCCCTTGACGCCTGGCGGTGCCTCTGACGGGTCGCGGTCGCGCCAGCTTCCGTCATAGCGCGGCGGCAGGCCCTTGGCGCGCGCTGCCTCGCGGATCGCCTCCAGTTCTGCAGGGGTTTCGTAGGCGTAGTAGGCCTTGCCCAGGCGCACCAGTTCCTCGGCCACCTCGCGATGGCGCGGCGCGCGCTCGAACTGCGATATGGCCTCGCCGTCCCAGGAAAGGCCAAGCCATGTCAGCCCATCCAGAATGGCCTGGGTCGCCGCTTCGTTGAAGCGCTCGCGATCGGTGTCCTCAATGCGCAGCAGCATCGTGCCGCCGGTGTGCTTCGCATACAGCCAGTTGAACAGCGCTGTGCGCGCGCCGCCAATATGCAGGAAGCCGGTGGGCGAGGGGGCAAAACGAGTGACGACCTTGTCGGACATGGAACTCTCGGGAGACGTAGGAAGCGGGTGCGGTTGCGCGGACTTTCGCGCGCTGCGCGTTCATGTAGCATAGGAGGTCAAGGGCGCAAGGGGCAGACCCGATGGCTGGACGTGGCCGGGGCGTGGACGATGGCGGCGCGGACGAGGGCGCGGGTGCAAGCGTCAGCGAACGCTCGTTGTTTGCCGAAATCCCGCATGCCGAGCAAATGCCGGTTTTGTTGCCCGCACCGCGCCCCGGTATCCAACCGTTGCCGCCGGATGGTCCCAAGCCGGCGCCGAGCTCCGGAACGGTTTTCCGCTTCCGCAGAGGGCTCCGCCGCCTTTCATTGCCCAGCTTTCGCCAAAGCATCATCGAGGCCGCTGGCACGGAACTCGACCGCGGCGTCGCCTTCCTGCTGGTGCCGGTTTTTCTGGCGGCCGGTGTGATCTTCTATTTCTCGCTGACGAACGAGCCGGGCTTTGCGCAGCCCATCGCCGTCGTGGTTCTGATGGCATTTTGTGCCGTTGTCTCGCGGTCGTGGCCCAAAACGCATCTGTGCTTCATCGTGGTGATGCTGTGCGGGCTCGGCGTGCTCGCCGCCAAGGTCGAAACCTGGCGCGCCGGAACGCAGATGCTTGGTTCGGAAATCCAGACGCGGCTGACCGGCCGTGTCGTCAGCCTCGATCAGATGGCCAATGGCCGCATCAGACTGACCATCGACGTGATTTCGACCGCCCGGCCGAAGCTGCGCTATGCACCGGAACGTGTCAGGCTTTCGGCACGAAAAATACCCCCTGAGATGACCGCCGGTTCCGTAGTGACCGGCTATGTCCGGCTGTTGTCACCGACCGGCCCGGTGCGGCCGGACAGCTACGATTTCTCCTTCGACAGCTATTTCGCCGGCATCGGTGCCAGCGGCTTTTTCCTCGGCAATCCGAAAATCGTCCCCTCCGAAGGCGCGCCGCCGTTTTCGGCGCGCGTCTCTTCCGCGATCGAAAATGCGCGGGAGAGTATCGCAGACCACATCCGGGTTCAAGTCGGCGGTGCCGAAGGCGAGATTGCCGCGGCACTCATCGTTGGCGTGCGTGCCGGCATCCCGGAAGAGATCAACGAGGCGATGCGGCGCACCGGCATCTACCACATCATCTCCATCTCCGGCCTGCACATGGCGTTGGTCGCCGGCACCATCATGGCGCTGCTGCGCGGCGCCTTCGCTCTGTTTCCGGATTTTTCCTCGCGCCGGTCGGTCAAGAAATACGCAGCGGCGACGGCGCTTGTCTCCATCGCAGCCTATCTCGTCTTTTCCGGCATCGTCGTCGCAGCCGAGCGCAGCTTCATCATGCTGGCGGTCATGCTTGTCGCCGTGCTGTTCGACCGTGCCGCGCTCACCATGCGCAATCTGGCGATCTCGGCCATCGCCGTTATCCTGGTGTCGCCGCACGAGGTGGTCGGCCCGAGCTTCCAGATGTCGTTCGCCGCGACCGCAGCCCTCGTCGGCGCCTATGCCGGCTGGTCAGACTATCGCGCTGGCAAGGCCACCGCGCCGCCACCGCGACGCTCGCCGCTCGGCTTTGTCACACGAAAATTCGTGCAGGGGATGGGCGGTCTGGCAATGACCTCCATCATCGCCGCAAGCGCCACCGCGCTTTTCGCCATCTGGCATTTTCAGCGTGTGTCGCCGCTCAGCCTGTTCGCCAACCTGGCCATCATGCCGATCGTTTCGCTCGTCGTCATGCCGTTCGCCGTTCTCAGTGCCCTGGCGATGCCGTTCGGCGCCGATGGGCCTTTCCTCTATGTGATGGGCAAGGGGCTGACCGCGATGATCGCAATATCGGGGTGGATCTCCGCGCGGTCGCCGGTCGATGCGGTCGGACTGATTTCGCTGCAATCGGTGCTGCTGACGACGATCGCCCTGATCATCGCCACCATGGCGACGACATGGCTTAGGCTTGCGGCACTTCCCTTCGCCATCGCCGGACTGCTGACGATTTCCGAGACACGTACGCCCGACGTGCTGATTTCGGAGGACGCCCATCTGGTGGCGCTGCCGATCGGCGGCGGTGAACTTGCCGTCAACCGGGTTCGTTCGAACGAATTCACCACCGACAACTGGAAACATGCGCTGACGTCGGCAACCATTGTCGAGCCGGAGACGTTCGAAAGAGGAGACGCGCAGTTCGACATCGCCGACCCGGCCGGCTTGCCGCTGGGGTCGCCATTCTATTGCAAGGCCGGACTATGCCTCGCCCGGCATCCATCCGGTGCGATCGTTGCGTATGTCGAAGACCGCAAGGACGCATGGAAAGCCTGTTCTTTCGCGACCCTGATCATCATCAATGACGCTACCGCCTACGACCCTTGCCGCAATCCGCTGGTCCTCATCGTCAACAAGCGGCAGCTTGCCCGTTCGGGCAGCGCCGCCGTCTTCTTCGACCCGCAATCGGCAATCGGCCCGGCAGAGATCGACTTTCGCCGTCGAGAAGCCATATCGGCCCTGGCACGTCCAACGAAAGTTCTCGCGCGAGGCGAGAGGCCTGCCGCCCTACCAAAAGCCCGAGAGATCAGTCGTCCAGCCGGCTCAATAGCGCCGGATCAGCCCGACGAGCTTGCCTTGCACCTTGACCCGGTCCGGACCAAAAATGCGGGTTTCATAGGCCGGGTTGGCGGCCTCAAGGGCAATCGAGGCGCCCTTGCGGCGGAACCGCTTCAATGTCGCTTCCTCATCGTCGACCAGCGCCACGATGATCTCGCCGGGGCTTGCCGTGTCGGCGTTGCGGATAATGACCGTGTCGCCATCGAAAATGCCGGCCTCGATCATCGAATCGCCCTTCACCTCCAGCGCATAGTGCTCGCCGCCCATGATCATGTCCGGCGGCACCGAGATCGAATGCGTTTGGTGCTGGATGGCGTCGATCGGCACGCCGGCTGCAATCCGTCCCATCACCGGGATGGACACTGCGGCAACCACATCGTCGTCATTGCCGGCCGAAGGCATGCGCGACGGCGCCGGCTTGATTTGCCGCCCCAGGCCGCCCTGCCCAAGACTGCCCTGAATGACGCTTGGCGAGAATTTGCGCGCTGCGTTGAGACCGGGCGCAATCGAGTCCGGTAGGCGCAGCACTTCCAGGGCGCGCGCGCGATTGGGTAGCCGACGAATGAAGCCGCGTTCTTCCAGCGCCGTGATCAGCCGATGGATTCCCGACTTGGAGGCTAAGTCGAGCGCTTCCTTCATCTCGTCGAACGAGGGCGGAATGCCGCTTTCCTTCAGCCGCTCATGGATGAACATCAGAAGTTCATGTTGCTTGCGCGTCAGCATGGCGGCCCCCAGGAGATTGAAACCAGAATCAGAAAAACAAACCCAGAACAAACACTATCTGTTCCAGTTGTGTTCCGCAACCGTTTAAAGTTTAATGAATAAGTTAGGGTAGCGGAAACCATCGGGCGCTCGAACAACGCCTCCATCCCCCACCGCCTCTCATTGCAATGGGCCTGATCTCATTGAATTCGTTTATGTTTACGCGATACATGCTATTTGCAGGCGTGGATTGGTACAGTCGGCCAGCCGGCAAAAGAAGCCAATATCCGTCACACCTTGATCAAACTCTCGTCTGATCTCCCGTGAACGAAACGAAGCCAAAACGCCAACGATTGGTTAACCATGTCGGTGTTGGCGCATTCGAGGGGAGAGCCGTACGCGATCTGGAAATTCGCGTCTGTCGCGGGCTTTTCTAAAGGTTGGCTCTCTGGCACACCGGAAACCGTTTTCGACCAACCAAGGAAGACTGAACATGGTGGGAATTCCCGATCTCGCGGCGATCGAGGCGATGGATGCCGCAGATCCCCTGCGCGCCATGCGCGACCGCTTTGTCCTGCCGCAAGGGGTGGTCTATCTCGACGGCAACTCGCTGGGGGCTGCTTCGCATGCCGCTTTCGATGAATTGCGCAAGGCTGCGACCGAAGAATGGGCGCACGATCTCATCCGCGCCTGGAACACGGCCGGCTGGTTCGACATGCCGCTTGAGCTCGGCGACCAACTCGGGCGCCTGATCGGCGCCGCGGCTGGGCTGACAGTGGTCTGCGACACGACGTCGATCAACATCTACAAGGTACTGCACGCCGCCATGGCAATGCGGCCGGGGCGGTCAATCATCGTCGCCGAGGGCGACAGCTTTCCGACCGACCTTTACATGGCCGAAGGTGTGGTCTCGACCCGAGAAGGCACTGTGCTGCGCCTCGCCGGCGTCGACGCGCCTGATATCGAGAAGCTGATCGACGAACGCGTCGCCGTGGTGCTGGTCAACCACGTCAACTACAAGTCGGGCGAATTGCGCGACATGATGGCGCTGACGCGCAGAGCCCATGAGGCCGGCGCGCTGATCGTCTGGGATCTCTGCCATACTGCAGGTGCCATGCCGGTCGAACTGGACAAGGCGAATGCCGATTTCGCCGTCGGCTGTACCTACAAATACCTCAACGGCGGCCCGGGTGCTCCTGCCTTCATCTACGCGGCGGAGCGCCATCTTGCCGATATCACCCAGCCGCTCAGCGGCTGGTGGGGCCATGCACGGCCCTTCGCCTTCGAGCAAGGCTACGCGGCCGGCATCGGCATCCGCCGGTTTCTGTGCGGCACCCAGCCCGTCCTGTCGATGCGCACGCTCAAGGGAGCGCTCGACATCTGGAACGATGTCGACCTGGCGGCAGTGCGAAGCAAGAGCATTGCGCTGGCCGACCTGTTCATCGAACTCGTCGAGACAAAGTGCGGCGCCTTTGGTCTCACGCTGGAAAGCACCCGCGACGGCGCCATGCGCGGCAGCCAGATCTCGTTCATGCACGAGCACGGCTACCAAATCATGCGGGCGCTGATCGAACGTGGCGTGATCGGCGATTTCCGTGCGCCGTCGACCATGCGTTTCGGCTTCACCCCGCTCTATGTCGGCTACACCGATGTGTGGCGGGCTGTCGAAGTGCTCGAAGACATCTTGCGCACCGGCGCCTGGAAGGATGCGCGCTTCGCCGTCAAGGCGGCCGTCACCTGAGATCGTAGGGTTAGGTTTTCGACGCGCGCAGCCGGAAGCGCTGAATCTTGCCGGTTTGCGTCTTCGGCAAGGCGTCGGTGAACTTCACCGATCGCGGGTATTTGTAGGGTGCGATCGTCGCCTTGACGTGGTCCTGCAGGCGTTTGACGGTTTCCTGGTTCGCCACGACGCCTTGCACGAGTACGACATGGGCTTCGACGATCTGGCCACGTTCGACGTCCTCGGCGCCGATCACCGCGCATTCGGCGACGTCGGCATGCGAGAGCAACGCCGCTTCGACCTCCGGCCCGGCAATGTTGTAGCCGGCGCTGACGATCATGTCGTCGGAGCGCGCGGCGAAGTGGAAAAAGCCGTCTTCGTCCTGCACGAAAGTGTCGCCGGTGAGGTTCCAGCCGTCGCGGACATAGTCCTTCTGGCGGTCATCGGCCATGTAGCGGCAGCCGGTCGGACCGCGCACGGCGAGCCTGCCTGTCGTGCCGCGGTGGACCTCGCGCATCTTGTCATCGACGATGCGCGCTTCGTAGCCGCCAACGGCTTTTCCGGTCGAGGCAGGCTTCATGTCACTAAGGCGGTTGGAGATGAAGATGTGCAGCATTTCGGTGGCGCCGATACCGTCGAGGATCGGCTTGCCGGTCTTTCGCGTCCACTCCTCGAAGACAGGCGCCGGCAACGTCTCGCCGGCCGAAACGGCGACACGCAGCGACGACAGGTCGGCCCCTTCATCCATCGCCTTCAGCATCGCCCGATAGGCGGTCGGCGCGGTGAAGGAAATGGTCGCCCTGTAGGCCTCGATCATGTGGACCATGTTGGGCGGCGTCGCCTGCTCAAGCAAGGTCGCCGCGGCGCCGAAGCGCAGCGGGAAGATGGCGAGCCCGCCGAGGCCGAAGGTGAATGCGAGCGGCGGTGAGCCGACAAAGATGTCGTCCGGCGTCACTTCGAGAATTTCGCGCGCATAGGCGTCGGCGATAATCAGCAGGTCGCGATGAAAATGCATCGTCGCCTTGGGCACTCCCGTCGTGCCGGAGGTGAAGCCGAGCAGTGCGACGTCGTCGCGGCCGGTCTTCACCGAGGCAAAAATGACGGGCTTGTCGAGAGCCGCGCGATCGAGTTCGGCGTCATGGTTGGCGGTGCCGTCGAAGCCCACCACCTGTTTGAGAAACAGGCTGTCCTTGGCGCAGGCGGCCATCTCATCCATCAACCTGACGTCACACAGCGCCAGTGTGACCTCCGCCTTGTCGACGATCTTGGCCAGCTCCCCGGCTCGCAGCATGGGCATGGTGTTGACGACGACGGCGCCGGCCTTGGTGGCGGCCAGCCAGCAGGCGACCATGGCTGGATTGTTGGCCGAGCGGATAAGCACCCGGTTGCCCGGCTTGACGCCAAAATTCTCGACCAGCGCATGCGCCAGCCGGTTCGTCCAGTCGGACAGTTCCTTGTAGGTGCGGCGGCGGCCGTTGCCGATCAGCGCCGTATGATCACCCAGGCCCATTTCGACCAGCCTGTCGGTCAGTTCGACACCGGCATTGAGGAAATCGGGATAGGCAAAGCCATCGAGCAGGAAGTCCGGCCATTGATCCTGCGGCGGAAGGTTGTCGCGTGTGAAGGTGTCGGTGTGGGCTGTCGGTCCAAGCATTTCGCGGTTGTGTCCCCACCTGCTTCATGACCATGGCATGCGTTGCCCGGACACCCCCAGCATTACACTTGTCGAAAATTGTTTCAAGCCTAAAGGTTTTCGTTCGGAAGCATTGACGACACCGCGCGCCGTGCCCATTGCTATGGCCGCAAAAGCCATATCGCCAGGGGGAGGGCGCCGGTGCTCGAACATCAAATTGCCGATTGGGACAACGCCTATGCCAACGGCGCCAACATAGCCGGCAGCGATCGCTGGCCGGCAGCGTGGGTGGAGCCTGCGCAAGCTTTTCGCGATGCTCTGTCGGCCAAGGGAAGGGCGCGGCTCGACATCGCCTATGGCGATAACCCGCGCAACCGCCTCGATCTTTTCCTGCCGGCCACAGCGCCCAAGGGGCTCGTGGTGTTTGTCCATGGCGGTTACTGGAAGGCGTTCGACAAGAGTTTCTGGTCGCATCTTGCCGCTGGCCCGATTGGTCACGGCTATGCCGTGGCGATGCCTTCCTACACGCTCTGTCCGCAGATTCGCATCGCCGGCATCGTCAGGGAGGTCGGGACGGCGATCGGCAAGGCGGCGGAGTTGATCGAAGGGCCGCTGATGCTGACCGGACATTCGGCAGGCGGCCATCTCGCCAGCCGGATGGTAGCGGCGACGACGCCACTGACACCCGAAGTGGGCAGGCGCATCCGCCATGTCGTGTCGATCTCGGGTGTGCACGATCTGCGCCCGATCATGCGCACCGGCATGAACGAGACGCTGGCAATCGACGAGGCCGAAGCGCAGGCCGAAAGCCCGGCACTGCTGCGCCCGATGGACAAGGCGCGCGTCACCTGCTGGGTCGGTGGCGGCGAGCGCGCCGAGTTTCTGCGCCAGAGCGTATTGCTGTCCAATATCTGGACGGGTCTCGGCGCTGCGACCAACTCGGTGGTCGAACCCGACCGCCACCATTTCAACATCATCGACGGTCTTGCCGACCCCGACCATGCGCTGACCCGGACCCTGATCGCGGAATAGGAGACAGGTTCAGCGCAGCATCAGCACGCTGCAGGCGGCGCCCGCAGCGGCGGCGGGGGCGAACGGCTCGCGCACGATCAGCCCGTTGGCGTCGGCCAGCATTCTCAGCATCGAGGAATCCTGGATGCCGAACGGTGTCGCCACCAGAGTACCGGCGTCTTCCCTGACCACTGCTCGCACATAGTCCTGCCTGAGATCGTTAGCCGGCATCGCGGCGCCCAGTTGTGCCGCGCGTATATCCTGCCGGTGGCTGCGGCCGCCGAACCGCGCCAGCAGCGGCTTGAGGAACAATTGCGAGCAGACCAGGCTCGCCACCGGATTGCCGGGCAGGCCGATGCACCTGATATCGCCCAGCCGCCCGAACATCAGCGGCTTGCCGGGACGCATGGCGATCTTCCAGAAATCCAGCGTCATGCCTTCGCCGGTCAGCACGTCATGGACGAGGTCGTGGTCGCCGACCGAAGCGCCACCAAGCGTGACGATGACGTCAGCCTCTGCCTCGACCGCCTTTTTCACCAGGACGGCGATCGCTTCCTTGCGGTCAGCGGCGATGCCGAGGTCTAGGGCGCGGGCGCCGACCGACTGTGCGGCGGCGGCGACGCCATAGGCATTGGAAGAAATGATCTGGTCGGGGCCAAGCGCGCTGCCCGGCGGCAGCAATTCGTCGCCGGTGGCGATGATGGCGACCAGCGGCCGCTTGACCACGCTGACCCGTGGATGGTTGGCCGACGCCGCCAGCGACAAGGCCGCCGGATCGAGCAGGCGGCCTTTCTCCAAGAGGACGTCACCTTTGGAAAAATCGAGGCCGAGTCGGCGGATGTTGCGTTCCGCCGCCGTCGGCTCGGTCACCTCGATGCTGCCGTCGCCAATATCCCTGACATTTTCCTGGATGACGATGGTGTCGGCGCCTTCAGGCAACGGCGCGCCGGTAAAGATACGCACGGCCTGCTTCGGACCGACAGTGCCATCGAAGCCGCGTCCGGCGGGCGCCATGCCGATCACCGAAAGTCGTGCCGGCACCGATGCGACATCCGCGGCCCGCGCGGCGTAGCCGTCCATGGCGGAAGCGTTGAACGGCGGCTGGGTGCGCAGCGCAATCACCGGCTCCGCCAGCACGCGGTCGGCGGCGTCCATCAGGGCAACGCTTTCGCTGCCACTGGGCTGCGCGCCTTCCAGCAGGCGCTCGAGCGCCTCCGAGACCGGAACCAGCGCCATTATCGGCCAGCCTTGTAGTCGCCAGACTTGCCGCCGGTCTTTTCGACCAGCCTGATGCCGGAGATCACCATGGCGCGGTCGACCGCCTTGGCCATGTCGTAGATGGTCAGGCAAGCGACCGAGGCGGCGGTCAGTGCTTCCATCTCGACGCCGGTCTTGCCGGTGACACGGGCCAGCGCTGTGACCCTCAGGCCAGGCAGCGCCGCGTCCGGCTCGATGTCGACGGAGACTTTGGTCAACAGCAGCGGGTGGCAGAGCGGTATCAGCTCATGGGTCTTCTTCGCCGCCATGATGCCGGCGATGCGCGCGGTGCCCAGCACGTCGCCCTTCTTGGCGTTGCCCGCGAGGATCATCTTGAGCGTTTCAGGCTGCATCGAGACAAAACCTTCGGCGATCGCCGTGCGCGTCGTCTCCGCCTTGTCGCCGACATCGACCATATTGGCTTCGCCTTGCGCGCCAAGATGGGTGAGGGCGGCTGTCATCGTCAGATCGCCTCGGCAGTCGCCTTGCCCGTCAACAACAGGCGTGTCGCCGCGGCCACATCCTGCTGCCGCATCAGGCTCTCGCCAACGAGGAAGGTGTCGATGCCGGTCTTTTGCATCCTGAGGCAATCGTCATGGGTGAAAATGCCGCTTTCGCTGACCAGCAGATGGCCGCCCGGCACCATCGGCGCCAGCCGCTCCGAGGTTTCAAGGCTGGTTTCGAACGTTTTCAGATCGCGGTTGTTGATGCCGATCAACTGCGACGACAGTTTTATCGCACGCTGCGTCTCGGCCTCGTCATGCACCTCTATGAGCGCATCCATTCCGAGTTCGAACGCCGTCGCTTCGAGCTCACTCGCCATGGCGTCGTCGACGCTGGCCATGATGATCAGGATGGCGTCCGCGCCCCAGGCGCGGGCCTCGTAGACCTGATAGGGGTCGAACAGGAAATCCTTGCGCAGCGCGGGCAGGGACACCGCCTTGCGGGCATTGGTGAGAAATTCCGGCGCGCCCTGGAAGGACGGTGCATCGGTCAGCACCGAAAGACAGGCGGCGCCGCCTTTCTCATAGGCCTGCGCCAGTGTCGGTGGGTCGAAGTCGGCGCGGATCAGGCCCTTGGACGGGCTCGCTTTTTTGATTTCCGCGATCAGGGCGAAGCCGCCCGATCTTTGCTTTGCCTCAAGCGCCGCGAGAAAGCCACGCGGGGCGTCTGCGTCTTTCGCCCGTGCCTTGATCTCGGCAAGTGGCGTACGCAGCTTCGCCGCCGCGATCTCGTCGCGCTTGTAGGCCTCGATCTTGCGCAGGATGTCGGCCATCGCACTATCCGTTCGAAATCTCGACCAGCCTGTCGAGCACTTGCAGCGCCCGGCCACTGTCGATGGCTTGCGCAGCTGCCGCCATGCCGTCGGACAGCGTCGTCACCGTGCCCGCCACCACAAGGCCTGCGCCGGCATTCATCAGCACCGTGTCGCGATAGGCGCCGGCAGCACCGCCCAGCATATCGCGCATCGCCTTGGCATTGTAGGCAGCGTCGCCGCCGCGCAACTCGTCCTTGGTGTGGCGCTTCAGCCCGACCGCTTCAGGAGTGAGCGCAAAGCTGCGGATCTCGCCCCCTACCAGCTCGGCCACTTGGGTCTCGCCGGTGGTGGTGATCTCGTCATAGCCGTCGCCATGGACGACCCAGGCGTGGTCGGTGCCGAGCGCCTTCAATGTCTCGGCCACCGGCATGATCCATTCCGGCAGAAACACGCCGACCATCTGCCTGCTGACACTGGCCGGGTTGGAAAGCGGCCCAAGCAGGTTGAAGATGGTGCGGGTACCAAGCTCGACCCGGGTCGGGCCGACATGCTTCATCGCCGGATGATGTGCTGGCGCGAACATGAAGCCGACGCCGGCCTCATGGATGCAGCGGCCGATCGTCTCCGGCGAAATGTCGATCTTGACGCCGAGCGCGACCAGGACATCGGCGGCGCCGGTCAGCGACGACAGTCCACGATTGCCATGCTTGGCCACCGGGACGCCGCTGCCGGCAATGACGAAGGCGGATGCCGTCGAGATGTTGACCGAGTGCGAATTGTCGCCGCCGGTGCCGACGATATCGATGGCGCCGACCGGTGCATCGACGCGCAGCATCTTGGCGCGCATGGTGGCGACGGCACCGGAAATCTCCGCGACCGTCTCGCCGCGCACGCGCAACGCCATCAGAAAACCGCCGATCTGGCCAGGTGTCGCATCGCCCGACATGATGATGTCGAAGGCTTCGCGCGCTTCCTCGAAGGAAAGAGCGGTGCCGGCGGCGACCTTGGCGATATGGGTCTTCAGCGCGCTCATCTGGCCAAGGCTTGGGCAACGGCGGTCTGGTCGATGCGAACGTCGTACTGCGTCTGCAACTGCGCCACCAACTGGTCTAGCAGATCGTCGGACATGCCGGAGGTGAAGGATTTCTGCGCATCGTCCGGCACCGAGCTGGCATCGGCGCCGGCAGGTTCGAACACTTCGGCGACTTTGAACAGGATTTGTCCGTCGCCGGTGGGCGAAGGGATCAATCCGGTGCCGCCTTCGCCGACGCCAAACATCGCGGCAGCGCCCTCCTTGCCGAAATCGACGTCGTCCGCCTCGCGCTTGACGCCGCGCTTGGTCTGCTTCTCGAGCTTGAGCTCGGCGGCGATCACGTCGAGCGTGGTACCCGCCTTGAGGCGCTTTTCGAGCTCACCAGCCTTTGCGGTCAGCCGCTTGGCCGTCTCGGTCGCCGTCCAGTCAGCCACCACCTTCTGGCGAACCTCATCCAGCGTGCGGTCGCGCGCCGGCGTGATCGACGTCAGCTCGTAGAACACAAAACCGTTGTCGGCCGTGGTCAGGGCCTCATTCTCGGTATTGGGCTCGGCGGCGAACACCGCCTTGATGAGGTCGGGTGACGCCGGCAGGTCCTTGATAATTGTCCCGTCGGGCTTCTGACCGGTACGATCGATCGCGTCGATGGTCACGTCCTTCAGCTTCAGCTTGGCCGCCGCCTCGACAAGCGAACTGCCCGAGGCGCGGGTGTCTTCGTAATTGTCATGCACATCCATCAGGATGCGGCTTGCCTCGCCCAGCGCCAGATCCTTGCGGATCTGCTCGGACACCTCGGCCAGCGGCTTCACCACTTCGGGTTTGATCTCGGTGACGCGCAGCAGCACCGGACCAAACGCGCCCTGAACGACCGGGCTGACTTCGTTGACGGCAAGAACGAAGGCCGCGTCGGCGACCGCCTTGTCGGCGATCTTGTCCTTGGCCAGCGTGCCGAGCAGCGTGTCGGCCTGCGTCTTGCCCTCGGCGGTGACGATCTTGTCGAAGGTGGCACCGGTCTTGAGCGAATCGAGGGCTGCCTTCGCCGCATCGGGCGTCTTGAAGACGAGCTGTTCGATGGTGCGCAGCTCGGGCGTGGTGTAGCGCCCCTTGTTCTTGTTGTAGTCGTCGCTGACCTGGCTGTCGGTCACGGCGCTCAGATCCATGATGTCTTGCGGCTCGAGCCTGACATAGGAGAACTTGCGGTATTCGGGCGCCGCATAGGTCTTCTTGTTGGCTTCGAAATAGGCCGAGAGCACGCTGTCGGACGGCGCCTCGATCGGCTCGACCAGCGTTTTCGGCAAGGTCAGGTAGTCGATGGTGCGGTCCTCGCCGCGGTAAAGGGCGACGGCTTTGAAGAAGGTGTCCGGAGCTTTGAGACCATCCGAAACCGCCTCGACGATCTGCTGGCGCACCGCCACCTGGGCGCGGTTCTTCAAATAGTCCTCCGGACGCATGCCGACCTGCTGCAGCATGTACTCGAAGGTCCTCCGGTCGAACGTCCCACTGGGGCCCTTGAAGGCCGGATCTTCGCGCGTGAGTTCGGCCAGCCGGTCCTTGGACAGGCCGAGCCCGAGTTTGCGTGCCTGCTCGTCGAGGACGGCGCCCGATACGAGTTGCCCCAGCACCTGGTTGTCGATGCCGAGCGCCGTCGCCTGTTCGCGCGAGATGCGCTGGCCGAACTGCTGTGACATCACGCTGATCTGGCGATCGTAGGCGAGACGATATTCGGTGATCGAAACCGTGGTGCCGCCAACGGTGATCACCGAATGATGGCCGGCCAGACCCACCATCCGGGTGGTGGCGCCCCAGGCCAAAAAGCTCAACACCAGCAAAATCAGTAGCGCCTTCGCGACCCAGGTCCCCGCCGCGCTTCTCAACATACCAAGCATGCATACTTCCGATTTTTGCGCATTTTCGCATGCGCCGAGTTTGAAACAAGCGCAATAGCGCCCTTCCGGCCCACTGTCGATTGCTTTGTGGCCTGATTTTGATAGTGAGCTACGCCATAACCTTTCCGCCGGAGAAACAGCATCATGACGCCTGGAATTCGCCCGCTTGTCGCCGGCAACTGGAAAATGAACGGCACCAGCGCCTCGCTCAACGAGCTCAGGATGATCGGCAACGGCTTCATGAGTGGACTCGACGCGGAGACCGAAGCGCTGGTCTGCGTTCCCGCGACCTTGCTTGCGCACGCGGCCGAAATTCTGTCGCGCACCCCAGTCCGGGCCGGTGGCGAGGATTGCCACGTCAAGGAAAGCGGCGCCTACACCGGCTGCATTTCGGCCGAGATGCTGAAGGACGCTGGCGCCACCCACGTCATTGTCGGCCATTCCGAATGCCGTGAGCAAAGCAATGAGGACGATGCGACGGTTCAGGCCAAGGCGTCCGCCGCATGGCGGGCCGGGCTTATCGCTATCATCTGTATCGGCGAGACCAGAGCCGAGCGCGAAGCCGGTGCCGCGCTCGACGTGCTGTCGCGCCAGGTTGCCGGTTCCGTGCCGCCAAGCGCCTCGGCCGCCAACACCATCATTGCCTATGAGCCGGTGTGGGCGATCGGCACAGGCTTGACGCCGACCGCCGCCGACGTCGCCGAAGCGCATGCGCATATCCGCGAAAGGCTGTCCGAAAGCCACGGCGCCGCGGCGGCCAAGATGCGCATCCTCTATGGCGGCTCGGTCAAGCCGTCCAACGCGGTCGAACTGCTCGGCGTGAAGAATGTCGATGGCGCGCTGGTCGGCGGCGCCAGCCTGAAGGCGGCTGACTTTCTCGGTATTGCCGAAGCCTACCAAAACATCGGGTAGAACCGGAGCCTGTTGCGGACTTCAGGAAGGGTGGGCTGCGGCGGAAATCGTTGCAAAGGGCGCATTGCTTCCCATATTCCGGCCACGGGCTTGGAAATGCCATCAAAGCATTGTATTGAGCCGCCTCCAAATCACCGGCCGTAATCGCGGCCGCGCAGGGCCTTGCCAGGATAATCTATGGAAACCGTACTGATCGTCATTCACCTCATGGTCGTCCTCGCCCTTGTCGGCGTGGTGCTGCTGCAGCGCTCGGAAGGCGGCGGTCTCGGCATCGGCGGCGGTTCCGGTTTCATGACTGCGCGCGGTGCCGCCAACGCACTGACGCGGGCGACGGCGATCCTGGCGGCGGCTTTCTTTGCCACTTCGCTGACTTTGTCCATCGTAGCCCGTTATGGCGAAAAGCCGATCGACATCCTCGACCGTGTGCCCGCAACCTCGGACGGCGCAGGCAAGGGTGTGCTCAACCAGTTGCCGGGTACCACGGCGCCGACGCCTCCTTCGGGCAACACGGCACCGACGCCGCCTTCCGGCAACGATGCTCCGGCGACGGCTCCCGCCACGCCGCCTGCAACCGATTCGGCCACGCCACCGGCGGCGAATGGCGTCACCTTGCCGGTCACGCCGCAGGTCCCGAACCAGTAGTCTGGCATCCGATGCCGCGATCTGTGGTTGTTTGATCACAGTCGCGGCAAATGCCGCATTATCACGAAGATTCGACCGCGCACCACGCTTGAGGCCGCTCCGGCACTTCGATTATAGATTGCGCGCGGCACTTTCGACGTCCTTGGGGGGCGCCGGGCGACGCCGCAGGCAACAAGCATTGAACGATCGGATCTTCGCCATGCAGCTTCGCAGCTTCATTTTTATGGGGTTTTGTGCCGTACTCGGCATGAGTTCCGCAGCCGTCGCCGGCACCCCGGCAATGGCTTCACCGCAATCGGTTGGGAAAACCGATGTCATCAACGTCGCCGCCAAAAGCGATGCGGCGCAGCTGAAGCTCCTCAAGAAGAAGAAAAATCCGACGTCGGACGACCTCGCTCAGATCAGCAAGATCGAGGCCAAGATCGTAGCCGACAAGCAAGCCGCCCGCGCCAAGGCGCTCGAGGCCCGCAAGCTGGCGCTGCGCGAAGCAGCCAAAGCCAAGGCCGACGCCCAACGGCAGGCCTTCCTCGCCTCGAAGGGCAAGCCTGCGGCGACCGAAGTGGCCGACGCCAAGCCAGCCAAAAAGACCAAGATCATCGAGCCGATTGAGCCGCTGGTGCCGATCCAGTCGGCCGAATCGATCCCGGCCGAGGCCATGAATGTCGCGCTGACCGGCAACAATGGCGAACTGCGCAGCGAGCCGATCGGGCAAAAGCCGCGGAACGTCGGTCTTTTCGCCGGTCTGTTCGGCGGTACGTCCTCTTCCTCGATTTCCTTGCTTCCCGAGACGCGAGCGCTCGATGCCGTGCTCGCCAAGAGGGAGGCCAAGAAGCAGTTCAAGGTAAAGCCTGAGTTCGTGCCGCAGGAAGTGGAGTTCACGGGCTACAGTGCCGGCACCATCGTCATAGATACCAGTGCCCGCCGCCTCTACCTCGTCGAATCCTCTTTCACTGCCCGCCGCTATGCCATTGCGGTTGGCCGTGAGGGCCTGCAGTTCAAGGGCACGGTTGCCGTCGGCGACAAGCAGGAATGGCCGCGCTGGATCCCGACGCTCGACATGCAGAAGCGCGAGCCGAAGCATTACGGCCAATACAAGGACGGCATGCCCGGCGGCGGTCAAAATCCGCTCGGCGCGCGCGCCATCTATCTCTATGACGGCAAGAAGGACACCCACCTGCGTATCCACGGCACCATCGCGCCGCAGTCGATCGGAACCAGCGCCTCCAATGGCTGCTTCCGCATGATCAACGAGCACGTCATGGACCTCTACAGCCGGGTGAGAGTGGGCACCAAGGTCGTCATCATCTGACGCCTCGAACTGGATTGCCGAAAGGGCCGGCTCAGCCGGCCCTTTTGTTTTGCCTCGCACACGATCAAAGCGCCTTCTTGGGAAAAAGCCTTCGCGGTGGTTTTTTCTCTGGCGGAATCAATTCGGCCGCGTTAAGCGATGACTCCCATGGCGCGATATGTATTCATCACAGGCGGCGTGGTTTCCTCACTTGGAAAAGGCATCGCTGCAGCGGCCCTTGGGGCTCTCTTGCAGGCGCGAGGTTATCGCGCGCGCATCAAAAAGCTCGATCCCTATCTCAATGTCGATCCCGGCACGATGTCGCCCTATCAGCACGGCGAAGTCTTCGTCACCGACGATGGCGCCGAGACCGATCTCGATCTCGGCCACTACGAACGCTTCACCGGTCGTTCGGCCAACCAGCAGGACAACATCACCACCGGCCGCATCTACAAGAACATCATCGAGCGCGAGCGGCGCGGCGATTATCTCGGCGCCACCGTCCAGGTCATTCCGCACGTCACCGACGAGATCAAGAATTTCGTCCTCAACGGCAATGACGACTACGACTTCGTGCTGTGCGAGATCGGCGGCACGGTCGGCGACATCGAGGCGATGCCGTTCCTGGAGGCGATCCGCCAGCTCGGCAACGATCTGCCGCGCAACAACGCCGTCTATGTGCATCTGACACTGATGCCGTACATTCCGACAGCCGGCGAACTGAAGACCAAACCCACCCAGCATTCGGTCAAGGAACTGCGCGGCATCGGCATAGCGCCCGACATCCTGCTTGTTCGCGCCGACCGCCCCATTCCGAAGGAAGAGCGCCGCAAACTGTCGCTGTTCTGCAACGTCAGGGAAAGCGCGGTCATCCAGGCGCTCGACGTGCCTCACATCTACGACGTGCCGATGGCCTATCACAATGAAGGGCTGGATTCCGAAGTGCTGGCCGCCTTCGGCATCGAGCCGGCGCCGAAGCCGCGCATGGAGCCCTGGCAAGCGGTGTCCAAGCGTATCCACAATCCGGAAGGCGAGGTGACCATTGCCGTCGTCGGCAAATACACCGGCCTCAAGGACGCCTACAAATCGCTGATCGAGGCCTTGTCGCATGGCGGCATGGCCAACCGCGTCAAGGTCAAGCTCGACTGGATCGAGAGCGAGATCTTCGAGAAGGAAGACCCGACGCCGTGGCTGGAAAAGGTCCATGGCATCCTGGTCCCCGGCGGCTTTGGCGAGCGTGGCTCGGAAGGCAAGATCCTAGCGGCAAAGTTCGCGCGCGAGCGAAAAGTGCCATACTTCGGCATCTGCTTCGGCATGCAGATGGCCTGCATCGAGGCGGCGCGTTCGCTGGCCGGCGTCGAGCATGCCTCATCGACCGAATTCGGCCCGACCAAGGAACCGGTCGTCGGCCTGATGACCGAATGGCTGAAAGGCAACATGCTGGAGAAGCGCAGGGAAACCGGTGATCTCGGCGGCACGATGCGGCTCGGCGCCTATCAGGCTGACCTCGCCAAAGGCTCGAAGATCGCCGAGATCTACGGCGACACGCAGATTTCCGAACGCCATCGCCACCGCTACGAAGTCAATGTCGACTACAAGGAGCGGCTGGAGGATTGCGGCCTGGTCTTTGCCGGCATGTCGCCCGACGGCGTGCTGCCGGAAACGGTCGAATATCCTGACCACCCCTGGTTCATCGGCGTGCAATATCATCCGGAACTGAAAAGCCGGCCGCTTGAGCCGCATCCGCTGTTTGCCAGTTTCATCGAGGCAGCGGTGGAGCAGTCGCGGCTGGTCTAGCGCCTGCCGCTTCATCCCCATGCAGACCTATGTCGCGCTTCTCTACAGCATCATTCTGGGCGAGGGGCGCCGGCTGGTCATGGCCGACCTCAAGGCGATGGCCGAAGGCCTCGGGCTGAAGAACCCACGCACCTTGGTGGCGACCGGCAATCTGGTCTTCGAAGCGCGGGCGGGCGACATCGCCAAGCTGGAACAGCGGCTGGAAGCAGCCTTCGAAAAGAGCTTCGGCCGCCATGTCGACATCATCGTGCGTCGCGCCGATGACTGGCTGAAGCTTGCCGCCGGCAATCCGTTTCCAGCCGAATCGGCTGCAGCCGGCGATCAGGTGGCAGTGCGGGTCATGCGCAAGCCCGTTGCGGCCGAGGCCGTCACGGCGCTGCAGGCCTGTGTCGGCAAAGACGAAAAAATGCAGGCGGTCGGCGGCGACATCTGGGTCTTCTTTTCGCGCGAGACCCCAACGTCGCGCTTGCTGACGGCCACAAGCCACAAACGTCTCGGCGTCGGCACCTCGCGCAACTGGAACACGGTGCGCCGGTTGGCCGAGATGGTCGGCGGATAGAACCATGATCTCGAAAAGAGGAGTCCGGTTTTCGGAGAAGATCATGGTCAAACAAGCATCGGGGCGGCCTTGCGCCGCCCCGAGTGCGGATCAGGCCTTTGCCGTCCTGACGCCGGCGCCCAATGCCATCGTGCGCAGCACGAAGTAGATCGCCCCGGCGATCGCCACGCCGAAGAACCAGCCATAGACGCCCCACCAGGACGGCAGCCAGTTGGTGAAGTTGGGCAGGATCGAGGAGAAGATCGCGCCGATGCCCGCCGCGATGAAGGCGTTGACGTGCCAGCCGCCCTGGAAGCGGAACTCGCCGTCTTCTCTGTAGAGCGCCTCGACGTCGACCTCACCCTTCCGGATCAGATAATAGTCGACCATCATCACCCCGAAGATCGGCCCCATCGTCGCGCCGATGATGTTGACGAAGGAGGCAGCACTGCCTTCCCATGGTGCGAAGGGATAGAGCAGCAGGGCGATCACGGCCGCGATATAGCCGCCCTTCTTGAAGTCGATCTGCCTGGGAAAGACGTTGGAGAAGTCGAAGGCCGGCGAGACGAAGTTTGCCACCACATTGATGCCGAGCGTCGCTACCGCAAACGTCAGGGCCGCGAGCGCTGCCAGGAACCAGCTGTCGAACTTGGCCGAGATCTGGTCGGGATGCAGCAGCACTTCGCCATAGACGTCGAAGGCGGCGATGGTGGTGACGCCGGCGACCAGCGAGAACAGGATGAGGTTGATCGGCAGGCCCCAGATGTTGCCCTTGCGCAGCGATGCCTTGTCGGGCGCATAGCGCGCGAAATCGCAGAAATTGAGATAGAGCGCCGAGAAATAGGTCACCCAGATCGCGGCAACCGCAAAGAGCGAGGTCCATGAGCCAGGCGTTCCGGGCACGCCCGCATCTTTGGTCTTGTCCAGCAGCACGTCCATCGGGATGTCGCTGGTGAAGGCAAATCTCCCGGATTTGACACAGAGATAGATCGCCAGAATCAGCATCATCACCCACACTGCGGGGCCGGCCCAGTCCTGGAAGCGGCGCACCGTTTCCATGCCATTCTGAATGATCAGCAGTTGCAGCCCCCAGATGACCACAAAGCAGATCACTTCAAGGCCGGTATGGCCAAGGAAATGCGTGTTGGCGTTGAAGTCGGCGAACCATTGCGTGCGGATCAGCAGCGCCACGATCGCGCCCGAGGCCGCCGCCGTCTGCGCGCCGTACCAGAAGCAGGCGACGATGGCGCGCACCAGGGCTGGAATGTTAGCGCCCCAGATGCCGAAGGAGGCGCGGGCAAGCACGGGGTAGGGCACCCCGGTTTTCACGCCGGCATAGCCGACCATGTTCATCAGCACATAGATGATCAGCGAGCCGATGCCGATGGCGATGATGAAGTTGACGAAGCCGCCGCAGAACAGGAACAGACTTGCCGCGAGATAGTAGCCCCACAGGCTATGAACGTCCGACGTCCAGACGTTGAAGATCGAGAACGGCCCCCAGTTGCGGACCTTCGCCGGAGCGAGGTCCTCGTTGTAAAGGTCGGGCGATGCGCCTTGTATTGTCATTGCAGGTGTCCCCTTTTGCAAAACGCGCCCTCACGCGTTAATCGCTGAGGCTAAGCCTGACGCGGGGGAACCGGCAAGCAACCTATTTGCCGGCTTTGACCTTAAAGATATTCAATGAGAATCGCGCTTATCGATCAGGTTTTGTGGGTGATCGACTGATTCCAACCATCGAGGTGATTCGATATTGTCGATCCATCGAAGGCGATCAGGATACCGGCGATTTTTCGAAATTGGCCTCAAGCCAGCCTATTGCACCGGTCACGTCGTCGAGCACGTATTTTGCCGCGGTAGGCCCGCGCGGCTTCACCCGGATAGAGATGCCACCCGCTTCGTTTATCGCCTCGAAACCGTTTTCATCCGCGGTGTCGTCGCCGAGGAAGACCGGCCGCCGGCTGGCAAATGATGGGATTGCCATGAAACGCCGCACGGCGGCGCCCTTGGCCGCCTCCAGCGGCATGAGTTCAACGCCGGCGTTTCCCGGGATCACCCGATAGCCCTTGGGAAGCTGGGCCAATGCCTGTTCGACAAGATGAGTCGCGCGGGCAAGCAGATGCGGCGCCGCACGGGTATGGATGGCAAGAATAGATCCCTTGCGCTCGATATAGACCTGGGCATCGTTCAGTTCGGCTTCGATCGCATCGGCGAGGGCGGCGATATCCGCCGGAGCATCGGCAACTTCGACCGGGCCGTCGGGCGTCAGCCGGTGTTCCAGTCCGTAAAGTCCGGCGACCCGCAGCTTCAACGGATGAAACAGCCTGTCTGCGGCTTCGACCGAGCGGCCGGTGATGAAGGCGACGGCGCCATCGAGTCTGTGTTCGATCGTGCCGAGGAGCGTGCGCAATTCGTCGCTGACGGACACCGCGTCAGGGTGAGCGGCATGTTCCAGCAATGTGCCGTCGATGTCGAGGAAAAGCGCCCAATGCCCTGCCGGCAGGTCCGGCGCCAATAGCGGTTGAAGGCTGGTCATGACGCCACCTTCCGCTTGCGCTCGAAGATGGAGATGATGTTGTCGGTGTTTGAGGGCCGATCGCCGGCGCCCGTGGCCCGGTCGAGATCGCCGCGCTTGCGCAGGCGCGCCGCGTCCAGCAGCATGCTGCCGGCCCAGCGGTAGACATTGTTGTCGCGCACCATTTCGCGCATCGGCCGCATGCGCTCGCTTTGCTCGTCGGGCGACATGGTCAGTGCCTGCAACAGCACATCGCTCATCATCGCCGCGTCGTAGGGATTGACGATCAGCGCCTCCAGAAGTTCGCGCGAGGCACCGGCAAACGTGCTGAGCATCAGCACCCCCTGTTCGTCGTCGCGCGCGGCAACGAATTCCTTGGCCACCAGGTTCATGCCGTCATGCAGGCTGGTGACCATGCATATGTCGGCGGCTCGATAGATTTCGTAGACCTGTTCCTGCGAGTGATGTTCGGCCACCATGATGACCGGTTTGTAGCCCTCGCTGCCATAGCGCTGGTTGAGCTCTTCGGCATAGCGGTGGCATTCGTCGTGGAGCTGCTGGTAGGCCGGGAGCGTCCCTCGGCTGGGTGCCGCGATCTGCAGGAAAACTACTCTCCCGACCAGCTCCGGATGTCGCGTGAACAATTCCTCCAGCGCTTGGAAACGATCGAGAATGCCCTTGGTGTAGTCAAGACGCTCGACGCCGATGCAAAGTTTGACATCTGCGGTCAGCCCGAACCTGTCGCGGACACTGGCACGGCATTCCTCGACGCTGGGCAGTTTTGCAAGAAGTTCGGCCGGCCATTCTATCGAGATGGGATAGGCATGGACCAATGTTGTCAGTCCGCCATAGGAGATTGCTGCGTCGGCCCGTTCGATACGGCTTTCGAGGAAGCGATCGACGCTTTCGGTGAAATTATTGGCATGGAACTGGGTATGGAAGCCGATGATGGAGCTGCCGAGCAAGCCTTCCAGGATCCGCTCTCGCCATGGGCAGATGCTGTACACTTCCGAATTGGGCCATGGAATGTGCCAGAAGGTGATGACAATCGCCTCGGGCAGGCGCTCGCGAATCATGCGCGGCAGCAAGGCGAAGTGGTAGTCCTGGACCAGCACGATCGGCCGCTCGTTGCGCGCTTCGGCAACCACCGTGTCAGCGAACTTCCGGTTCACGGCCTCATAAGCCTCCCAGTCCGAGGCGCGGAAAATCGGCCGGGTGAAGGCGATATGGCAAAGCGGCCACAGGCCCTCATTGGCGAAACCGAGATAGTAGCCCTGATGCTCTTCCTCCGTCAGCCAGACCCTGCGCAGCGTGTAGGACGGATTTCCGGGCGGCACCTGCACCCGGTCGTCCTTGTCGACCGTCAGACGGTCTGCCGTTCCGCCGCCATAGGCGATCCAGGTGCCGGCGCAGGCGCGGGTGATCGGCTCGAGCGCCGAGACCAGCCCGCTGGCCGGCACCAGCAATTCGATGCCACCTTCATCCTTGGTGTTGTGGATGTAGGGCTCGCGGTTTGACACCACTATCACTTGCGCCTCCGGCAGGTCGTCGGCCAGAATCTTGCGCAAGGTTTCGGGCGACCACGTCACCAGCGCCGCATCGGCCGATTGGCTGTTCTTTTCAAACTCCCGCATTACCTTGCGCGCGGCTTCCGCAGCCACGTCCTCGCCAGCAGTGTGAACAACCGCCGGAGCGTGGCTGCGCTGCCGGGATATTGAGAACAACACTGCAAGAGCGGAAAGGCCGAGGCTTGCGAGGATAAAAAGCCAAATCAGGTCTACACCATCTGTCATTGGAAATGCCAACTCACCTCCGGCCGTCCGGCAGCCGTTTTCTTCTTGTTTTCAAAATTCGCAGCCACCCGCTGGTGGCAGGTCACCATGCGCGGGTATGGTTGTGCAACGCACAAACGCGCCATCGGTTCCGACTTTTCCGATCCGCGAACGATCCTGCGCTAGGTTCTGACGATGAGCGGCACCAGTCCTTCATGCCGGTCGGCGAGAAAGGCGACGACACGGTCGCCGACACGCTGGAATGTGAGATCGACCGTCGTGGTGCCGACGCCAAGGTGGCGCAACGTGAGGGTGTCGATGCCGATCGGCAACCTGGGACGGGTGACGCGGATTTCTCCGTCCCAGCCGTCGATCTCCAGGCCGAGGCAGGCCTGCATCAGCATGAAGGCCGAACCCGCCGACCAAGCCTGCGGCAGGCAGGCGACGGGATAGGCTATCGGCGCTTCGCCCGGCGCGCGGGTAAAACCGCAAAACAGTTCCGGCAGGCGCATGTTGAAATGGACCGCAGATTCGAATGTGCCGCTCATCAACCGGACCACGCTTTCACGCTCGCCGAACCGCGCCAGGCCGGCGCCGCACAGAGCCGTGTCGTGCGGCCAGATCGAGCCGTTGTGGTATGACATCGGATTGAAGAACACGGCATCGTCGGCAAGCGTCCTCAGCCCCCAGCCCGAGTGGAAGGGCGCTGAAAGCAGCTGGTCGGCGACCATCTGCGCCCGCGCCGGCTCAGGCAACCCGACATAGAGAAGATGCCCTGCATTCGACGTCCGCACCTTGCAGGGCTCGCCGGCGCCGTCGATCGCCAGGGCATAGAAGTCGAGATCGTCCATCCAGAAGTGGCGTTCCACCGCGGCTCGCATTGCCTCGGCGCGGCCTTCCCAATGATCGGCCCTCTCGTCCTCGCCGCGGCGACGCGCGAGTTTCGCCAGGCCCTGGAACGCGGCAAAGACATAGCCTTGCACTTCGACGAGGGCAATCGGTCCCTTGGGAATGCGGCCGTCGGCATGGAAGACGGAATCAAAGCTGTCCTTCCATCCCTGGTTGGCAAGGCCGGATTCGGCGGCGCGCTGATAGGTCACGAAGCCGGTTTTGCGGCTTGCTTCCTCAGTCCATTCAGCCGCAGCGCAAAGCGACGACCACAGACTGTCGATGAACGCCATGTCACCGGTGCGGTCGGCATAGGCGCAGGCAAGATGGATATAGAGCGGCGTGGTGTCGACGCCGCCATAGTAGCGGCCGAAGGGAAGTTCGCGCAGCGCCGCCATTTCGCCCTTGCGGGTCTCATGCATGATCTTGCCGGGCTGTGAATCGCTGAACGGCGATGTCTCGGTCGCTTGATGCTGGGCAAGGAAGGCCAGCACGCCGTGCGCTAGGCCGGGGTTGAGCCACAGCATCTGCAGCGCCGAGATCACGCCGTCGCGGCCGAACGCCGTCGAAAACCAGGGGATGCCCGCATAGGGGTAGGGACCGGTGTCGAGCTCGGTGGTCAGCAGCGCGACATCGGCGCGGGCGCGGGCGACCCAGTCGTTGAAGACACGGCCCGAACTGTGCACAGTGGCGCCGTGGCGGCGCTTGGCACGCATGCCGAAGCGTGCGCGGGCCGCGGAGGCGCGGAAACGGTCGCGGTCGGGCACATCCGCCGCCTCCGCACCAACCTCGACATAGATCACGTTGCTGCTGCGCTTGGCCACGGTGATCAGGAAATCGGCGCGGTCAGCCGTCAGACGATCCGGCGCCTGCGAGAATGATATCGCCGACGCGCGAGCCAGCCCGTCCAGCCCGTCATAACGAAGCAGAACCGATGTTGCATCCGTCTCGGCCGCATGTGCCATCCCGCGCTTGGGCCTGGTCGAGCCGCGTACCTCGAACATGTCGCGGAAATCGGCGGCAAAGTGCAGCGAGACGCCGATGGTCGTATGTTCCCGGCTGTAATTGGCCAGGGTGATGCGCTCGAACAGCCTGTCTTGCCAGAGCAGCCTGACGCGCTCGATATGGATCGCGCCTTGCGGAATGTCGCGGCCGGCGGCGCTCTGGATCGGCAGATTGGTCAGGTTGCTGGTGAAGAGCACATTGTCCTGGCTGAGCGATGCGCCGAGCAACGATGTTGGCCTGCCGCCGATGGTCAGCCGGAATTCGGAGAGCACGCGCGTGTCGTCGCGGAAAAAACCGTCGCCGGCGCCCCTGATATCGCCATAGGCGTCGGCAACCACAAAACAGTCGCCTTGCTTGAGTGCAAACAGCCGGTGCGGCTCACGCGGCGCGGTCGCGTCGAGCGATGCAAGCGCAACGGCCGGATCGAGCGTGCGTTCATCAAGCTGGTTCATACGCCGAAAATCCCTGGGGTTTCATTCCCGGTCCTTGTGCGCGCGGCGCCGTTCACGACGCCTTTGCTTCGGCCGAGACGCCTATCAGGCGCTCATAAGCGGCCACGTAGTCGCGGGCCATTCTAGCGGCGGAGAACCGCTTTTCAAACACTGCTCTCACCTTGCGCCTGTCGAGGCGCAGCAAGTTCGGTACCGAGGCGACCGCGTCATCGATGGAATCGACCACGAAACCGGTCACGCCCTGGTCGATAATTTCGGGCAACGCGCCGCAGTTCCAGGCGATGGTCGGCGTGCCACAGGCCATCGCCTCGATGGCGGCAAGGCCGAACGGCTCCGGCCAGTCTATCGGAAACAGCAGGCCGGCGGCGTTGCCGAGAAATTGCGCCTTCTTGTCCTCCTCGATCTCGCCGACATAGTCGATGCGATCGCCGTCGATCAGCGGCTCGACCTCCTCGTGGAAATAGGCGCGGTCATCATCGCCTATCTTTGCTGCCAGCTTCAGTTTCAGGCCCGCACGTAAAGCGATCTCGATGGCGCGATCTGGTCGCTTGTCGCGCGATAGCCGCCCGAGGAAGGCAACGTAAGGTTCTTCCGCCGCTGTCTCGAAAGTCGGCTGGTAAATGCCGGTCGGCAGTCCGTGATGGATGGTCGCCAGCCAATTGGCGTTGGACAAACCCGTTCTTTGGCTGCGCGAAATGGAGATCAAGGGAAAGCGCGGAAACTGCTCATAGGCAGGCGCCAGATCGACGTAGTCGAGCCGGCCATGCGGCGTCGTCACGGTTCGCTGCGGCATGTCCTCGAAGAACGGGAAATGCAGGAAATGACTGAGGTGAAAATGAATGATATCAAAGTCATGGGCACGTTTCCTGACATTGGAAAGCATTGAAAGATGCGCCGCGGTCTCCGACTTCAGCGGGCGTGGGTCGAGGCGAAGCGCACGTTCGCGTCCCGGTATCAATCTAGCCGACGTGCGACTGTCGCCACTGGCAAACAGGGTCACCTCATGGCCGAGTTCAACCAGTCCTTCGGTCAGATAGGAAACGATCCGCTCCGTCCCGCCATAAAGCCGGGGCGGCACGGACTCGTGCAAAGGCGCGACATGGGCTATCCTCATGGGCTGAAATATCCCTCAAAAATCATCACAAGAGGCAAATGCATCAGCCGGCGTAACGTTCCGTCCAAAGGTGAGAAGGCGGCGATGACCGGCTCCAGGGTGAACGACTTTTTTTGGTGTCGGGCTTGTTTTTCCCGGAACCAAATTGCCAGCCGTGAATTTAGTAGGGTTGGACCGCGTTGCGACCAACCGGGAGGATACGATGGATCGCTTGCATTTCTTTTCGCCTGTGCGCATCGCGCGCGGGCAGGGACATCCAGTGGAAGAAGTTGATAGCGTCGCAGAAGCAATGGTGTTTCTGCAGAAATGGCCAGCGGGGCGGCGAGGGCCTGTCTATCAATGCGCGTTGAATTGCTGCTCCGCGGCGCTCTCGGGTCGAATGTCAGCCGAGGAAGCCAGGAAGGCTTTTACCGGTTTTGCCCGCATCACCCGCCTGCTCGACGACGACATGGCACTGCCTATTGGCGGCGAGGGCATGGATAGAGTGTACGCACTGAGGCGATAGGGCTGGATTCAGTTTGCGATCTGGGGCCGCGTCAAAGCAGGCGCCGGCACGAATTTGTTGGCGGGCTTTGCTTCAAGTCAGGGCGCGGTTCCCTGTTCGATTGCCTCACCTCATATACTTTGGGCAGCGCAGGCTTTCGTGTGACGCTATGCATAAGCCCGACAACGGTATCACGCGGGTCGAGGTCAAATGTGCTGACAATTCAGCAGCGCGGTATATCGAAACGCAACGATCCCGATCGCTCGGCGGCGATCCCCTCTCGCATTCCGACAGGGCGTTGAGGTTCCCCGGCTGACATAGCCAATGTCGCTGTTTTTCTCCTTGCCGACTCATCGAACTGCATGGATGGATCCGTAGTGCAGGTAGACGGTAGGCGGCACGGGCGGTGAACTCGGCAAGGAAATGGTTCATGGCAGCGGCAAAGCCAATCTCAAGGTGGGCCTCAAAAGCGCGAGTGGCAATCAAGGGCATCTCGCAATGCCTTGCATTGGGTTTTGCGTTGGTGACCGCCGTCCCAGCTTTGGCAGCTCCATATTCGGAAGGTTCAATTCTCCCCACAGCCGCGGATCGCGATAAAGCCCTGTTGGAGTTCTACGCTGAGTGGAAGAACCTCTATGTGGTCGAGGCCTGCGGCGAAGGGCGATATTTCGTCAAGGTTGATGCTGACGGCAAAGCTGTCGGAGGCGGCACGGAGGCGGCAACAATAACTGTCTCGGAGGCTCATGGTTACGGTATGCTGCTAACAGTGATGATGGCCGGAAAGGACCCCGAAGCTCAGGTCATTTTCGATGGCATGCTACGGTATTTTCATGATCACCCCGCCGCGTCTGATCCCGGCCTGATGGCCTGGAACCAAGTGACAGGCTGTTCCAATGCCACAACGGTGCAGGGGGAGAACTCCGCCACCGATGGTGATCTCGATATTGGCTATGCCCTGCTATTGGCCGACAAGGCATGGGGTAGTGCCGGCGCTTTCAACTATCGAGCCGAAGCGCGCAAGGTCCTCGCTGCCATTCTCGACAAGGAAGTTTCCGGCGACGTCTTGTTGATCGGCGATTGGGCAAAGTCCGGCGACGGCGGCACCTATGCGGCAACGACCCGGGCATCCGATTTCATGGTTTCCCATTTCAGGGCCTTCGCCGATGCCACCGATGAGCCGCGCTGGCTGGCCATCCGCGACCGCATCTATGCCACGATCAGCAGTGTCGGCTCCCGGCACAGTGCCCAAACTGGTCTGATGCCCGATTTTGTCGTGGGCATGCCCAACAATCCGGCGCCGGCACCATCTATGTTCCTGGAAGGTGCCAATGACGGCGACTACTCCTGGAACTCGGGCCGTTACCCGTGGCGCATCGCCTTGGACTACCTGCTCTATGATGAACAGAGGGCCAAGATAGCCTTGGCGCCGCTGACGGCCTGGGCACAGCGGGTTACCCGAGGGGACCCGCGTGCTTTCGCCGATACGTACCGACTAAACGGCAGCACCTATCCAGGGCATGGCACAAACTCCATGGCCTATGTGCCGATGCTCGGCGTCGCTGCTATGCTCGATCCGGCCAACCAATCCTGGCTCGACGCCATCTGGGCTGATGCAACGTCCACGAGCCTCGCTGACGAGGACTATTTTGGGAACACCCTCAAGCTGCTCGGTATGGTCGCAATGACAGGCCATTGGGCGACGCCCTAGGTTACGATCTCAGAGACCGCCTCAGGCCAACGCCGCGCTAGGCCCCAAGGAAGTCCTCGCGATGATCGTTGCGGGTGAAAACCCGACAATCTCCTTGTATTTGCTCGAATCGGTGGCCCCCTCCGTGTTCACAAGGAAGATGCGGGAGTATTTATCGACGCGAAGAGCGGCCTTGATCGTGGGGTCGGAGACGGCCTTGATCAAGCCGGCCAGCCCCACACCGCCGCTTTCACCCGCGACGACCGCGGGATCGCCATCGACAGGACAGGCAAGGCGCTTCATGATCGAAATCGCATCTTCTTCGTCGACGGTCATGAAGGCGTCGGCTACGCGAGAGAGGATGCGCCAGGCAACTAGAGATGGCGCATAGCATTCGAGCATGGCCATGACGGTCGGCTCCCCATGGGCTACCGTCACGAGATGTCCAGCCCGCGCTGTCTCGACGATGCAGGCCGCGCGCGCTGGATCGACCACGGTGAAGATCGGACGTTTGTCACCGAGTTCAATTGCCAGATGACCCGCCACGGCGGCGGCAATCCCGCCGACGCCAGACTGGATGAATACATGGGTCGGCGGTACCGGCATTTTCCTGAGGGCTTCGCGAATGAGGGCCGTGTAACCCTGCATCACCAGTCCGGGGATGCGCTCGTAGCCTGGCCAGGACGTGTCCGAAACAATAGTCCAACCGCTTGCCTCGGCAATGCGCGCTGCCTGCCGAATGGAGTCGTCATAAGTACCATCGACGCGGATCATGTCGGCACCGTAGCTCGCAATGGCGGCGACCCGCTCGTCTGACACACCGGAATGCACAAAGATTGCCGCCCTGGCGCCCACGAGCTGAGCGCCCTGTGCGACCGATCGGCCGTGATTGCCATCAGTGGCGCAGGCAAGCGTCATTGTGCGGGCGGCGGCCCGGACCTCGGGCAATTGAAGTTCCGAGACATCTATCGCGCGGCCGAGTTTTCTTTCTGCCTCCTCAAGAACAAGCCGGATCACCGCATAAGCTCCGCCGAGAGCCTTGAAACTTCCGAGCCCAAGGCGATAGCCCTCATCCTTGAGGTGGATCGCGGCAACGCCGAACTCCGATGCCAATCCGGGCAGCTCGACGAGAGGCGTTTCTGCATGATTGTCCCGGAATGTGAGGTGGCGCTCAACGTTCTCGGCCGCTGCGACGCTGAGCGTTTCAGCATCTGCCTGGTCGAGTGGCTTCTTGTAATCGGGATGCGTATTGAGCAGAAACATGATCGCCTCGTTCATTGATGCGCTCAATAATATTGCAACCCGAACGCAACGAGCGCTGATTATTGGTTGCCGATTTGCAAGTTTGTTTCGTTAAGGTCGACCTTGAGCAAGCCCGTTCAACCCAGACAATTGGATGCTTCGACCGGAAGATTCTTTCGATCCTTCAGACGGACAACACAACACGTCCTGCCGTCTGCCCGCTCCACCGAGACTTCGACCTCGATGCGGCGTCGCTGGCGGCTCCGGAGTAGCACTAGACCAACCGCTCTCGTGTGCACTATGTGTGCAGTGAGAACTTCGATCGAGCCAAGTGGCTTTCCGTTGCGGCGGCAAAGATCGTAAGTTCGGTTACGCTTGGGCGGAGCGTCCGTTGCCAAATTAGTTTGCCGTTCCAACGCGGCTTTGGATGGATTGAGTCAGAAAAACATAATTGAATGAATGTGATAGACAACAAACTTGCCATAGCTCCGATGATGGACTGGACGGACCGGCATTGCCGGTTCTTCCATCGCCAGCTCACGAGCCGGGCGCTGCTTTACACCGAGATGGTGGTGGCCGACGCGGTGATCCAGGGTGCGCGGGAGCGGCTGCTGGGCTTCGACGACACCGAACATCCGGTCGCCCTGCAGCTCGGCGGCTCCGATCCGCAAAAACTTGCCGAGGCGGCGCGCATCGGCGAGGCCTTCGGCTATGACGAGATCAACCTCAATGTCGGCTGCCCGTCCGACCGCGTCCAGTCGGGCACCTTCGGCGCCTGCCTGATGAAGGTGCCTGACCTCGTCGCCGATTGCGTTGCAGCGATGAAGGCCGTAGTGAAAATTCCGGTCACCGTCAAATGCCGTATCGCAGTCGACGAGCAGGATCCCGAACCGGCGCTCGATGCGCTGGCGGATGGCGTTTTCGCGGCCGGCGCCGACGCGCTGTGGGTGCATGCCCGCAAGGCGTGGCTGGAGGGGCTGAGCCCCAAGGAAAACCGTGACATCCCGCCGCTCGACTATGACAGGGTCTGCCGGCTGAAAGCCAAAAAAACGAACCAATTCATCGGCATCAATGGCGGTATTCAATCCCTGGAAGAAGCATTGCGCCACCTCGATCATGTCGACGGTGCCATGCTTGGCCGCGCCGCATACCACACGCCGGGCATTCTGGCCGGTGTCGACGCCGCGTTTTACGGCGGCGAACCCGGCGCGTTCGATTTTGCCGCGCTGATCGATGCGATGGCGGACTATGCGGCGCGCCATATCGAGCAAGGCGGGCGGCTGGGTCATGTCACCCGTCACATGGTCGGGCTGTTCCATGGCTTGCCTGGCGCACGCCGCTACCGGCAGATTCTTTCGACCGACGCGACGAGACCCGGCGCCGGACCTGATGTGCTGAAGACGGCTTTTGCGGCGGTCGATTTGAACGGAACGGCGGCCGAGGCGGCTTGAAAAGCCCTAGTCGCGCAGAATCATGCGGTCGCCGCGCACGTCGAACCCCGACAGCGAGCCGATGAAGTTCATGCCGAGCAGGCTCTGGCCGAGCGCGCCGGGTGCTGCGACCATGACCGCCATGTCCTTGCGCAAGATGCCGCCGATGGCCACCTCGTCGGCTCTGACAGAAGCGGCGCGTGCCATGCCGTTGGCTGTGGAGACCGGTATGGTGAAGCTCAGCGCTGCCGGATTGAAGCCGGCGGCTTGCGCATCCTCTGATGTCAGCACGGTACTGGTAGCGCCGGTGTCGACAACGGTGCGGATCGTCGCACCGTTGACCGTGATGCGCGCCTCGAAATGACCGTTGCCGGCCTTGTCCAAAGTCACCGTGGCGTGACCCTCTTCGATCCCCAATGCCAAGGGACTGCCGGGAACAAGGCCGGCCGTTACCCGGCTGGCGAAATCCTGCAATTCGTAGCGGTACTGGTAGCCGGCGATTAGAACCAGCACGATGACCCCCCAGGCGCCGAGACTGCGGGCCATGGCGCCCAGCGGTCTGCCCGACCGAATGAGGCCGGCGCCGATCAGCACGCCGAACGCGCCAAGCCAGATCAGCTGGCTGAAATCGTTGTTCTCGATGCCGAAGGTGCTGCCGGCGGAATTGTTGAACATGAGCAGGACCAGCCCGACGCCGATCACCACCATCAAGATCCAGAACAATCGGTTCATTGGCGTCGCCGGTTCACGAGAGGGCGTCGCGTTCGCGCGCCATGCGGCCGCGGCGTGTTTCCCGCCGCGGTCGCCGCTCGACCGTTTCCAGCCGGGCCGGCAACTCGGCCATCACGCTTCGGCGCGTTTCGGACGTCATATCGATCCAGGCGCCGATTTCCTCGCGCGTGCGGCCGCAACCGAAACAGAAGCCGGTTTTCATGTCGATCGAGCAGACCAGGATGCACGGGGATTCGATAGCCGTCATGATTTTCTCTTGGGAGTTCCGTCCGGAATCCCTTGTCTCGTCTCCACATGGTGCAACGGCAAAGCCATTGCAAGCCCTCCGGAATGCGCCGCCGATAACCGTTTTCGCGGCAATACCGGAAGGTCGTGCCGGGAGGTTGTGCCAATCACGCAACGCGGCTATGCCGCTCAACAGCTCCAGGAACGATCATCAACGACATGACCAGCGCGCTGCCCTTCGACGATTTTCGCAATCTGCTGGCGAACTTGCCGCCGGCCGATACGCTAGCAGAGGCGCGGGTGCGCACCCTGTTTGCGAAGGCCGACAAGCCGCAAGGCTCGCTCGGCCGTATCGAGGACATTGCTGCGTGGCTTGCCGCCTGGAGTGGGCGCGCACCGCCGGCTGTGACACGACCGCTGGTGGCGATCTTTGCCGGCAACCACGGCGTCACCCGTCACGGCATTTCGCCGCGGCCGGTGGTGGCGACCGCCAACGCGGTCGAGCTTTGCGCCGCGGGAGGTGCTGCGATCAACCAGGTCTGCATTGCCAACGACCTCGGCTTGAAGGTCTTTGATCTGGCGCTGCACATTGCGACCGCCGACATCACCGAGGACGCAGCACTGGACGAGCGCGGCTGCGCCGCCACCATGGCCTTCGGCATGGAAGCCATTGCCGGCGGCACTGACCTGCTTTGCCTGGGCGATCTCGGCGTCGGCAACTCGACTGTCGCTGCGGCCTTGTGTGCGGCGCTGTCCGGGGGCAGGGGTGTCGACTGGGTCGGCCCCGGATCGGGCGCCGATGCGGCGATGCAGGCGCGCAAGGCCGAAGTCGTCGACACAGCCCTTGCCTTTCATGGCGCCAGCCTAAGGGATCCTCTTGAAGCCTTGCGTCGGGTTGGCGGTCGCGAATTCGCAGCCATCGCCGGTGCCATCCTCGCTGCCCGGGTGCAGAAGATCCCGGTTCTCCTCGATGGATTTGCGGCGACTGCTGCCGCAGCGGTGCTGCATGCCGCCAATCCCGCTGCCCTCGACCATTGTCTGCTTGCCGGCCTGTCGCCGGAGCCTGGGCATGCGCGGGCGGCTGGTCGGCTCGGCCTTCGCCCGCTGCTTGATCTCGGCATGAGCCACGGCGAAGGGGTAGGGGCAGCTCTTGCCGCTGGTCTGGTGAAAGCCGCAGCGCTTGCAAGCTCCGGCATGGCGGCGGCAGTCAAGGTCTAGCGCCGCCGCGCGACCGTCTTGGTTGGCAGTGCCGGCAACTCCTCCATCACCCGGCTCGGCGGGAAGATGGCGATCGCCTCGGTGCCTTCGCGCAGCTTGGAATGAAGTTCGAATTCGCCGCCATGCATGGCAAGCAGGCCTTGCACGATCGGCAGCCCAAGCCCGGTGCCCTGTTCGGCGCTTTTGATGGCGATAGAGCCCTGGCCGAAGGCGGAAAGCACGATCGGAATCTCGTCCTCCGGTATGCCCGGCCCATTGTCCCTGACCGAGATGTACTGTCCGCCGCCGGCAGTCCAGCCGACGCGCAAGCGGATTTCGCCGCCGCTTGTGGTGAATTTGATAGCGTTGGACAGGAGGTTGAGGGCGATCTGCCGCACAGCGCGTTCGTCGGCGAACAGGCGCGGCAAGGCGCTTTCGAAATCCTCGACGATGCGGATGTCCTTGTTGCGTGCCTTCAGCTCCATCATGTGGCAGCAATCCTCGACGATGGTGAGTAGCATCACCGGCTCCTCGTTGAGCTGGTAGCGACCAGCCTCGATGCGCGACAGGTCGAGGATCTCGTTGATCAGGTCGAGCAGATGCTGACCGGATTCATGCACGTCATGGGCATAGTCGCGATAGGTGGGGTTGCTCATCGGTCCAAGCACCTCATTCGCCATCACTTCGGAAAAACCGAGAATGGCATTGAGCGGTGTTCGCAGCTCGTGGCTCATCGAGGCCAGAAAACGCGACTTTGCCAGATTGGCGTCTTCAGCCCGCCGCCGCGCCTCGTCCGACATCGATTTCGCCGTCTCGACTTCGGCAACCAGCGCGTCCGTTTCGGAGCGGAACGACAGCAGCAGCAACGACGACCGGTTGAGATTGCGGGCGATGTAGGCGAAGAACGGGAGCGCGGCGAGCAGCAGCCCGACCATGATCGCCTCGACTGGCATCCACAACTTCGCGCCGTTATAGGCATAGACCGCTACGGGAATGGCGAAGGTCGCCAGCAGTGCGCCGCGCAGCGATGACGCCATGACGGCGGTTGCCGCCATGGCAAACAGCAGAACCACCGCCTTGACCACCTGGAACTGTTCGACCTGGCAGGTATTGCAACCTAGCCAGGCGAACCATGCCCAGCCGACGCCGCAAAGCGAATGGCCGATCAGGAAATCCCTTCGCGTTTGCAATGGGTTGAGCTCGGAAGCTTCAGTGCGTTCGACACGCTTTGCCATGAATATGACGACGGTGTAGCAGGTGAGCGTGAACAGCGCCCAGACACTAATCTGCTTGTTGTCCATGCCGGCAAGCAGCCCCGCCGCCGCCGTCGCCAGCGCAAGCAGCGCGATGGCGATTGCGCCGCCCACCATTGCGCCCGCATGCAGTTTCAGCAGTTCGCGGTCGAAGTCGAGATTGCCGACTTGCTGTGAAAGACGGTCGCGCGTCTTGCGCACCGCGCGCGCCACATCGCTGTTGCGATGCGGTTTCCTGCGGTCCACAATGAATTTGTCCGCTGTGTTCGAGCGTAGCAGAGGCATGGAAACTTCAATTTTGCGCGCAGCGATTTCAAATTGTTAAGCTACGTTCGAATGATTAAGAGACTGTTTGCCATATGAGCCGTTCGTGGTCGCCGAGGCCGCGCCGACGGTACATTCCACCGCGCCCTCGCAGCTTGTGGCGCAGGCTGGTGGATTACGGGCTGACCATCATCCTTTTCGGCCTGCTGATCCTTCTTGCGGCGCGCCTTGACCGAGTGGAGACGCGCAGGACGGAGGGGGCGGCAATCGTCAACGATGGCGATTCGATCACGCTCGGCACCGAGCGCATCCGCATGCGCGGCATCGACGCTCCTGAATATGCGCAGACCTGCCGCAAGGACGGCGCCGACTATCCCTGCGGCAAGCTCGCGCGCCAGTCGCTGGTACGGCTGATCGCCGGCAAACCCGTCTCCTGTGCCGGTTGGCAACGCGACCGCTTTGGCAGGCTGCTTGGCGACTGCAAGGCCAATGGCGAGGAGCTCAACCGTGCCCAGGTCGAAGCCGGTTGGGCGGTTGCCTATGGCGATTTCGAGGCCGAGGAAGCCGCTGCCCGCGCCGGCAAGCTTGGCATCTGGGCCGGCACCTTCGACGAGCCGCGTGACTGGCGCGAAACCCATGACCACGGGCCGGTCGAAAGAAAGCATGGCACTCTGGCTTCGATCGGTGATGCGTTGCGAGAACTTTTTCGCTTCTGGTGATACTCGACAGATCGATGAGCGCCCTATAGTTGCGGAACAACCGGGAGGATGGAATGAAGCTGTTCGACGGTGGCCGCGCGCCCAATCCACGGCGTGTCAGGGTTTTCCTCGCCGAGAAGGGGCTCGAAATTCCCTTGGTGCCCGTCGACATGGGCGCGCTGGGACACAGGCAGGAGGCGGTCAGCTCGCGCAACCCGCTGCAGCGGCTGCCGGTGCTCGAACTCGACGACGGCACCATCATCACCGAATCCGTCGCCATTTGCCGCTATTTCGAGGAATTGCATCCCGAGCCCGCTCTGTTCGGGCGCGGCGCGCTCGGCAAGGCGCAGGTCGAGATGTGGCAAAGGCGCATGGAGTTCAACCTGCTCAGCTGTGTCGCTCAAGCCTTTCGCCACATCCACCCGGCAATGAAGGAATGGGAAATTCCGCAAATCCCCGAATGGGGGCAGGCCAACAAGCCGAAGGCGGTCGCATTCCTGAAACTCCTCGACGGCGAGCTGGCGCAGAGGGAATTCGCCGCCGGCGACACCTACTCGATCGCCGACATTACCGGACTGATCGCCATCGACTTCATGAAGCCGGCGCGCATCAAGGTTCCGGAAGACTGTGCCAACGTCTTGCGCTGGCACAGTGCGATCTCCAGCCGGCCGAGCGCTGCTGCCTGAGGATGGACGCTGAGCTGGAACGCTTCACGGCAAAGGTCCGAGCCTGTCGCATCTGCGTCGAAAACCCCATCGGCCGCCCACTGCCGCACGAGCCGCGCCCGGTGCTGCGGCCGTCGTCCAGCGCCCGCATCCTGCTCGCCAGCCAGGCGCCGGGGACCAAGGTCCATCTATCAGGCATGCCGTTTACCGATGCCTCCGGCGACCGGTTGCGAAGTTGGCTTGGCGTCAGCAGCGAAGAATTCTACGACACGGAAAAATTCGCCATTGTGCCGATGGGCTTTTGCTTTCCCGGCCAGGACGCCAAGGGCGCGGACCTGCCGCCGCGCCGTGAATGTGCGCCGGCATGGCGCGCGCCGTTGATGGCGCTGATGCCGCGTATCGATCTCGTGCTGACGATCGGCATCTATGCACAATCCTGGCATATGGGCGCTGCGCGCCGGCCCTCGCTGACCCAGACTGTGATGGACTGGCGCGCCATCTGGGACGCGCCCACCAGCCCGAAAGTGTTGCCGCTGCCGCATCCATCATGGCGCAACACGGGCTGGTTGAAGAAGAATCCCTGGTTCGAAATGGATTTGCTGCCATTTCTACGATCGGAAATCCGCTATCGCCTCGCTTGAGCATTCAGCAAGAAATCACCCGTTTTTATGCTGTCTGGCAGAATTTCTTTCTTGTGAAAGGCCTAGATAAGAGGGAATATAGCCAAACCATTCCCCAAGCGCGTCGCGACTGAGGGGAACATGTGACGCGCTTTGAATTCTTTGTTTTTGTATGTCGTTATCCCAAAACCGCTACCCACTTTTGGGCGACGTGCATCAGGGAGCACCCAATGGACCGCCTTGACAGAAAAATTCTCCGCCTCCTGCAGGAGGACGCGACGCTCGCGGTCGCCGATGTCGCCAAGAAGGTCGGTCTGTCGACCACGCCGTGCTGGCGGCGCATCCAGAAGCTCGAGGAAGAGGGCGTCATCAAGCGGCGCGTCGCCATTCTCGACCATGAGAAGGTCAATGTGCGCGTCACCGTGTTCGTGTCGATCCGCACCAATTCGCACAGCCATGAATGGCTGCGGCGTTTCTCCGAGGTCATCCAGGAATTTCCGGAAGTGGTCGAGTTCTACCGCATGAGCGGCGACGTCGACTATCTCCTGCGCGTGGTGGTGCCCGACATTGCCGCCTATGACGCCTTCTACAAGCGGCTGATCGCCAAGATCGAGATCCGCGACGTGTCGTCTTCCTTCGCCATGGAGCAGATCAAGTACACGACCGAAATGCCGCTGGACTACATGGTGCTGGACAAGGAATCAGGCGCCAACGCTGCCTGAAATTCTCCAACACATCCCGCTTAGTTCTTCTTTTTGTTGAGGAAACTCCAGGGCGAGTTCACCGGCAGCGTGATCGTGTCCGGCACCGTATCGACATTCACCACCTCCGCCTTGCGCACGGAGTAGCCCGACTGGATGATGCTGGCGCCGTCGAGGATGAACAGCTGGCTTTTCTCCATATCCGGCTTCAGGGCGCCGGTGACGGAGACGGGCTGATAGGCCTCCGACATCCTGTAGGGATGGGCGGGCGTGACCAGCACGATCTGGTTGGGCGGCGGCGTCGGCATGTGGCTGCACGCACCTGTCCACGGCACCAGCAGGAACTGGTAGACAAGATCGCCGTCGCGATCGACCGGCAGCGCATATCCGGCCAGCTGAATGGTCTTGTCCTGCAAGTTGAGCGACAGCGTCTCGCCATGGTCGGGCATCCTTGCCGCGATCATCGGCAGGCCCGCACTTTCGGCAGCCGCCTGGCTTGCCGGGCGCAGATCCTTCCAGAATATGTGCAAGGCCTCGACCGAAGCGTCTGCCGACGCAATGGGCAGGAGCAACGCGGCTACCAGGCCCACGGTCGATTTGAGGCGGATGCTCATTGGCTGTTCCCTTTTGCAATCAAGTAAAGCCACCGTTGCCGACAGCGTCAACGTCTTGGTTTGGCTAGACTGCCGAGGAACAGGTCACTTGCCCTGTTTCGTCTTCGCCGCCAGCCGATTGAGCGTCTTGGGACCGGTCAGTTCCCGCATCGCATCCTTGCCGATCCGGCGCGCCGTCTTGTCGGTCGATTGCGCCAGCCTTTCGGCGACAGAAAGGGCAGCGCCGTGCATTTCCTCGGAGCGTTTGCCGATCGAACGAAGCGCCCAGTTCACGCCCTTCTTCACGAAATTGCGGCCGTCGGTGGCATGCGCCTCGATGATCGGCAGGAAGCCGAGGAAGGTCGTCTCCGGCTCTTTCTTCCGGTGGACGACCGACCAGGCCATCATGGCAAAGGCCGTGCGTCGAACGAATTCCCGTTCGTCGGCCGCGAACTCGCCGATCAATTCCTTCCAGGAGTCGGTGTCGACGAAGAGATCGGAGACGCCGTCGACGATGTCCCAGGAATCGAAAGTCGCCGCCCATTGCCTTGCATCCGCGGCAGAGAACCGCTTCGGGTCGGCCGTGACCGAAGCGATGAACTGCGCCTCCATGATGCCTGTCTGCCACAGCTCGAAGGCGCGTTCATGGTTGCGCTTGATCTTCCTGGCAATCTGCCGCTGCACGCCGTGCGAGACGCCGAGCGCGCGTTCGATCTTGATGCCATAGCGCAGCATGCCGCGGCGATTTTCCTCCGAGCCGATCGAGCGCAGATGCGCGACGATTTCGTCGGCACTGGACTGGGGCGAAAGCTCGGCCATCCCAAGCCTATTTTTCCAGCCGCGCCAGCAGCGAGGACGTATCCCAGCGCTTGCCGCCCATCGCCTGCACGTCCTTGTAGAACTGGTCGACAAGTGCTGTCACCGGCAGCTTGGCGCCATTGCGATCGGCTTCGGTGAGGCAGATGCCGAGATCCTTGCGCATCCAGTCGACGGCAAAGCCGAAATCATACTTGCCGGCATTCATCGTCTTGTGCCGGTTCTCCATCTGCCACGAGCCGGCCGCGCCTTTGGAAATCACCTCGATGACCTTTTCGATATCGAGCCCGGCCTTCTTGCCGAAATGGATGCCTTCGGCCAGCCCCTGGACCAGGCCAGCAATGGTGATCTGGTTGATCATCTTGGTGAGCTGGCCTGAGCCGGCCGGCCCCATCAGCCCGACCATGCGGGCATAGGCGTCGATGACGGGCCTGGCCTTGTCGAAAGCGCCTTGCTGGCCACCGACCATCACCGTCAGCACGCCGTTTTCGGCGCCGGCCTGGCCGCCGGAGACCGGTGCGTCGAGGAACGAAAACCCGCGCGCTTGCGCCTTCTCCGCCAGCTCGCGCGCGACTTCGGCCGACGCCGTAGTGTTGTCGATATAGACCGCGCCCTTTTTCATGGAACTGAAGGCGCCTTGCGCACCTGTTGTCACCGAACGCAAATCGTCGTCATTGCCGACGCAGGAGAAGATGAAATCCTTGCCGTCAGCCGCTTCGGCCGGCGTCGTGGCGAGGTTGCCGCCATGCTGGCCAACCCATTGCTCGGCCTTTGCCCTGGTGCGGTTGTAGACGGTGACGTCATGGCCCCCCTTGTTCCTGAGATGCCCGGCCATCGGATAACCCATGACGCCAAGACCGAGAAATGCCACCGATGCCATAGGCTTACCTTCCACAGAAACAGAATTTTCTGCGGAAGCTCTAGCGCATGGCCCAAAAAATCGGAATCGATTTTTGGAGCGGCCCGGCGCCTGATTGCATCAGCGTTTCAGGTGAATGGTGATGCGTCGTTCGATCCATTCGACCGCATGGCGCAATATCTCGACTATCACCAGATAGACGATGGCGACCCAGATATAGGCTTGAATGTCGAACGAGTTGGCAAAGGCAAGCTTGGCCTGGCCCATCAAGTCATAGACGGTGATGATGGCGACGATGGCCGAGGCCTTGATCATCAGGATGAGTTCGTTGCCGTAAGGCCTTAGCGCGACGATCAGCGCCTGCGGCAGGATGATCTTGCGCAGCGTCTGCAGCTTGTGAAGACCAAGCGAAGCAGCGCCCTCCCACTGGCCTTTCGCCACGCTCTCGATGGCGCCGCGCAGGATTTCCGCCTGGTAGGCGGCCGTGTTGAGCGCAAAGGCGAAGACGCCGCAATAAAACGCTTCACGGAAAAACCACCATAGCCCGACTGCTTCGAGCTGTGGTCTGAACGAACCCACGCCGTAATAGACAAGGAACGTCTGCACCAGCAGCGGCGTACCGCGGAAGAAATAGACATAGGCATAGGCAAGGCTGGAGAGAATGCGGTTCTTCGACATGCGGCCGTAAGCGACAGGGATCGACAGTATCGCGCCGAGCACCATCGATATGCCGACCAGCGACAATGTGACTCCCAGCCCTTCCAGATAGGCCGGTGCATATTTGGCGAAGAATTCGGGGTTCCAGGCAAGGACCAGATAGGCGACGATGCCCAGGCCGAAAGCGCCCCACAGGCAGACGAGCGCGTAGCCGATGATGCGGGTGCGTGGCCAGCCCCGCGTCCGGGGTGGCGGCCGTTCCACAATGGCCGCAGTGACGCTCATCGCTGCGCCTCCCGCTTTCCAAGTGAGCGCAAAATGGCATTGGTGGCGAAAGACGACACGACAGCCAGGATAAGAAAGACCAGGGCCGCCACGCTGTAGAACAGGAACGAATGCTTGGTGACCCGGGCGGCCACGCCGGCATTGCGCAGCGTTTCCGCAAGACCGACGACCGACACGAGCGACGTGTCCTTGAGCAGGCTCAGCCAGCAATTTTCGAGGCCGGGGAATGCAATGCGAAGGAGTTGCGGCAAGATCACCTTGCGCATGGTCAGCCAGTTCGAAAGGCCAATGGCATAGCCGCCCTCGTACTGACCTTTCGGTATGGCGCGAAAGGCCGAGAGGAAAACCTCGCTGGCATAGGACGAGAAGATGAGGGCAAGCACGATCATGCCCGCAACGAAGCTGTTAACGTCGATCGTGGAGTCGGGGTAGATCAATCTTATGAGATGCTGCAGCAGGATCGGCACGCCGAAGAAGAACAGAAAAAGCGTCACCAGTTCCGGCAGACCACGGAAGACCGTGGTGTAGATGTTGGCGGCGAGGCGCAGCGAGGGTTCTTCGGACTGCTTGGCCAGTGCTACAAAGAAGCCGATCGTCAAGCCGATGGGAAGCGTGGCGAGCGCAAGGGCGACGGTGACCATTGCCCCATAGGCGATATCGTCTGACCAGCCATCTGGTCCCCAGCTGAGAAGCGTCCATATACTTGGGCCGGGCATCGACTGGGCTTATCTCCATAACGGGTTCTTGGAGCCGAGTACGAAGACGGCGGGAAATTTCCCGCCGTCTTGATTGTATTGTCAGGAATCGCCGCCAAAGACGTCGAACTTGAAGTACTTGTCGTTGATTTCCTTGTACTTGCCGTTGGCGCGAATGGCGTCGATCGCCGTATTGAACTTGTTGACCAGATCGGTCTCGCCCTTGCGTACGGCGATACCGGCGCCAGGGCCAAATATCTCGACCGGCTGCGGGGAGGGCGTGCCGAGAATCTTGCAACAGGCACCGTCTGGCGTGTCCAACCATTGGCTCAGCACGACGATGTCGTCCTCAATGGCGTCAAGCCGGCCATTGGCGAGATCGGCCTGCTCTTCGGGGCTGCTCGGATAGCCCTTGATGGTGCTGTCCGTGTAGGTCTTCGAGGCATAGTTGAAATGCGTCGTCGTGGTGGCGACACCGACGGTCTTGCCGGCGAGATCTTCCTTGGTCACGCCCTTGAGCGTGGTGTCCTTCGGTGCGGCAAGCGCCGATGGCGTGTTGTAGTATTTGTGGGTAAAGTCGACCTTCTCGGCGCGCTCGGGCGTGATCGACATCGAGGCAATGATGGCGTCGAACTTGCCGGCCTGAAGCGCCGGGATAATGCCGTCCCAATCCTGCGCAACGAATTCGCACTTCACCTTCATCTCGTCGCAAAGCGCCTTGGCGATGTCGATGTCGAAACCCACGAGCTGGCCGTCGGCGGTGAGATTGTTGAACGGCGGATAGGCTCCCTCCGTGCCGATCTTCAAGGTTTTTTCCTGAGCCTGGGCAACGCCCAAGGTCAGCAGCGCAGCCGATGCGGCGAGCGCGATACGCAATGCAATTCGCATGATAGTCCTCTCTTTATGGTCCCGGCCGTCGTTCCGTACGGCTCTGTGGGCGGTGCTTTTTGACCGCCCGCTGTCGCGATACTCCCACTCTTTCCCAAGAAAAAGCAACTGCAAAACAACGGTCTCGGGGATTTGCATTCCAGGCAAATGCTGACGCAAGGTTAGGCTTTTGAAGCGGGATTGGGGGCGGCCGGATGGTGCGTCGGCAGCGTCCTTAGCGCGACAAGCCTGTGGCGCGCTCTATGAAGTCGGCTATCGAATTCGTGTCTTCGAGATCGAACACCGGCAGGTTTTCACCGGCGATCGCAAAGTCGGCCGCAATGGCGACGATATGCGGGTCGTTTGCCGAAAGCGGTGTCTGGTCCCTGGCCTCCAGCCGCCGCGTTTCGATCTTGCTGTGTGCCTCGCGCTTGTAGCCTTCGACCAGCACGATATCCGACGGCGCTAGCCGCGACAGGATCGCGTCCAGCGTCGGCTCGTCCTCGCCGCGCAATTCGTGCATCAGTGCCCAGCGCTTGCCCGACACGATCGCGACCTCCGTGGCTCCCGCCTGCCGGTGGCGAAAGCTGTCCGCCCCTGGCTTGTCGATGTCGAAATCATGATGGGCGTGTTTTACCGTCGACACTTTCCAGCCGCGCCGGACAAGTTCGGCGACCAGTCTTTCGGTCAGTGTCGTCTTGCCGGAATTCTTCCAGCCGGTAATGCCGAAGACGTGTCTGTTTGTCATGGCGCGATGTCCTGCAACAGACGCTCGGCCACCGCAAGGTCTTGAGGGGTATTGATGTTGAAGAACGGATCTATCTCCTGCGTTCCGGATTTCAGCATCGGAAACTCCACCTCGGCAAAGTCGTGCCGGTCGATGAAGGCAGAAACCCGCCTGATGTCCTCGTCGACCAAAAAGCGGCGCAAGGCGTCGTGAATGTCTGTTGGCCAGTGCGCGAAGGTCGGATGCCGCTTGCCGTTGGAACAGGCGACGGCGATCGCACCGGGGCGCGCGTCGACTGCCGCAACCAGCCGCTCGACAAGGTCCGGTGGCAGGAAAGGCGTGTCGCCGGCAACCGTCACCACCGCATTGCAGGCCATGGACGCCCATTCGAGGCCGGTGAGAATGCCGGCAAGCGGCCCGGCAAAACCTTCCACCGTGTCTGCGAGTACGGGCAGTCCAAAGCCGGCAAACCGTGCCGGATCGCCATTGGCGCTGAGCGCCAGCGGTCCGACCTGCGGGGCAAGGCGGGCAACGATATGGTCCAGCAGGCGGCCGCGGCCAAGCATAAGCAGGGTCTTGTCGCCGCCGCCCATTCGTCGCGACTGGCCGCCGGCCAGAATGATCCCTGCAACGTCTCGGCGCATCGCTCTATATGCCGTCCGGCGCCATGTCCGGTCCAGCGCTTTCGGCGGCGGTTTTTCGCCGGCCAACGATCCGCTCGCGGTAGAGCGCGTAGAGGCCGGAGCCGACGATGACCGTGGCGCCGATGATCATCGGCAGGTCGGGGACGTCGCCAAAGATGAACAGACCGAGCAGGATCGACCACAGCAGGGCCGTATAGCGGAACGGCGCGATGAACGAGATGTCGCCCACCCGCATCGCCATGATGATGAACTGGTAACCGATGAGCACCAGCACCGCTGCCAGCGCCAGCAGCGCCGTGTCTTTTCCGGTCATTGGCGTCCAGCCGCCCATTGGCGAAAGCAGTGCCGCGCCCAGCACCGTCATCGCAAGGGCGGTGGCGGTCGAAACCAGCAATGTCGGAATGGCCTGGGGTATCCGCTTGGTGGCGAGGTCGCGCACCGCACAACATGCGACGCTGGTCAGCGCCAGCAGCGAATAGACGCTGAAACCCTCGAAGCCTGGCCGCACGATGATCAGCACGCCGGCAAAGCCGATGGCGATGGCCAGCCAGCGCCGCCAGCCGACGCCCTCGTTGAACACAAGTGCTGCACCCATCGTCACCGCCAGCGGCAGCGCCTGCAGTACGGCCGAGACGTTGGCGATCGGCAAGTGGGCAAGCGCGACAAGAAAACTCACCGTGGCACCGGCTTCGGCGATCACACGGATCGCCACCAGCGGCTGCAGCATCGAGGCCGGGCGGGCAAGCGCGCCGCGCTGCCAGGCGAGCAGGCCGACGAAAAGCGAAGCAAAGGCGCCCCTGATCAGCATGACCTGCGCCATGTTCATCGATTCAGACGAGAATTTGGTGATCGCGTCGTTGAGGGTGAAGCCGACCATCGCCACGATCATGAACAGCGCGCCGCGAAGGTTTGGGGAAAGAGGCAATGGCGTTTACCGGTTTTGCATTGGACCAATGCCTGTAGCAGCCGGTCGCCAGACAGCAACGCCAAAGGGCTGGGCCACAGCATTTGTGGACCAGCCCTTTCCGCCTGCAACAGCGGCAGGGCTTATTTGGGCGTCAGCACTTCGGTGCCGTTACCGTCCTTGCCGGCGATCGTCCACAAACCTTGCAACGAACCGTCCTCCTTCACCTTGTAGACGACAAGGCCGATGTCCTTGCCCATCACATAGCCCGCGGAGAAGGCATCGTCGTTGCGCATGCAAATGCCGTCCGAGGACGATCCGCCCGTTTCCCAGTGGATCGTACAGGTCGTCTTGCTGGTCAGCGTGATGGTGGCTTCGCCGCCATAGGGCGATCCATCGAAATTGGTGCCGGCGACGGTGTAGGTGCCGCCGATCGACTGGGCTGCCGCCGGCACGGCCGCGAGGCCAAGCAATGCAAGAGAAAGAATGAGTTTGCGCATGGTGTATCCCCCTGTGAGCGACGATTCCGCTGCAGGGAAAGCTAGGCCGGAACATGCTGACGGTAAATCCGGCAACCGTTTGCGGGCAAGACTTTTTCCGGGGTGTGACCGAAAAATGCTCATGGTCCCTTGAGGCTGCCGGCGATCGGCCCGACCAAAGGGTCATATTTCGATTTCAGGGCCGGCGGGTAATCGATCCAGACGGTGTGGATGACGCCATCCCTGCCGAACAGGCGCCGCTCGTAGAAGATGTCCCCATCCTTCGAACCCGACAGCACCGCCCAGTCCTTGCCGGTCTTGCTGTAGGTGATCTCGTAACCTGGCTCGTTGCTCGCCTTCTCGGCCGCAACAAAACCCTTCGGCGTGTCGTCGTCGATGTTGAGAATGCCCGAGCAGGTCAGGCTGGCCCCGTCCGCGCTGAGCCATTCCTGGCCGTCGCCATTGTCCGGCTCGGGCTGGCGATCGGTAAACACCTCGTCGGGAAAGGTGCAGACCGTGCCGAAACGGTCGTTGGTATAGGTGAATGGCGCGGCGACAGCGGTGGTTGTTGCGATCACGACAGCCAACGCCAGGGTCGGGAAAAGACGTTTCATGCCATGCCTCCAGCCAACGACGGAGGCGATCTTGCACGAGATCGGCGATAAAATCAGCCGCCGGTGACGCTCATATGCCGCGACACCGAAGGGCGACTTGTGCGGCGGTCGATGATGAAATCATGGCCCTTCGGCTTGCGGCCGATGGCTTCATCGATAGCGTCGGCGACCAGTTCGTTGCCTTCGGACGCACGCAGCGGCGCGCGCAGGTCGGCGGCATCTTCCTGGCCGAGGCACATATAGAGCGTGCCGGTACAGGTCAGCCGGACGCGGTTGCAGCTTTCGCAGAAATTGTGGGTCATCGGCGTAATGAAGCCGAGCCGCCCACCAGTCTCGGCGACGTGGACATAGCGGGCAGGGCCGCCGGTCTTGTAGGGGATGTCGGTCAGCGTGAACTGGCGCTCGAGCGAAGCGCGCAGCAGCGACAGCGGCAGGTACTGGTCAGTGCGGTCGGCATCGATCTCGCCCATCGGCATGGTTTCGATGACCGTCAGGTCCATGCCGCGGCCATGCGCCCAGCGCATCATCTCAGGCAGTTCGGCGTCGTTGAAATCCTTCAGCGCCACCGCGTTCAGTTTCACTTTCAATCCAGCCGCCTGCGCCGCGTCGATACCTTCCATGACCTTGCCGAGATGACCCCAGCGGGTGATGGCGTGGAACTTGTCGGCATCGAGGGTGTCCAGCGAGACGTTGATGCGCCTGACCCCGCAATCGGCGAGCTCGGCGGCAAAGCGCGAAAGCTGCGAACCGTTGGTGGTCAGCGTCAGTTCTTCCAGCGCACCGCTTTTCAGATGCCGCGAAATCTGGCGCACCAGATGCATGATGTTCTTGCGCACCAGCGGTTCGCCGCCGGTGAGACGCAGCTTCCGCACACCCTTCTCGATGAACACGGTGCAGAGCCGGTCCAATTCCTCGAGCGACAACAAATCCTTCTTGGGCAGGAAGGCCATGTCCTCAGCCATGCAGTAGGTGCAACGGAAATCGCAGCGGTCGGTAACCGACACGCGCAAATAGCTGATTGTGCGACCGAATGGGTCGATCATGTTCATGCTTATGCGTTTCCCGTGGCCGCGAACGGCATCGTTATATACCGCTATGTGATACGATCCGGCCTGCCATTCAAGATAGACCGTCTCGATCTTTGGTAACATTCCGCCACCGACACATCCGTGTCGGAAGCGTTAAAGCGCCTTTTCCCACTGCGCGAAGCAGCGTAGGGAAGGGCGGATCGATGCGGGGTCTACCACCATGACGGCACCAAAGGAACTCAGGGTCTCGAAGGACCGCAGGCTGCTCTCCGTCACCTTTCCGGATCATCAGCCGTTCGAACTGCCGGCGGAACTTCTGCGCGTCGCCTCGCCGTCGGCCGAAGTGCAGGGCCATTCGCCCGAACAGCGCGTCACCGTTCCCGGCAAGCGCGACGTCGCCATCCTGAAGATCGAGCCGGTCGGCAACTATGCTGTGCGCATCACTTTCGACGATTTCCACGACACCGGCATTTTCACCTGGAACTACCTGCACACGCTGGGTCATGAGAAGGACGCGCGCTGGGACGCTTATCTCGCCGAGCTTGCGGAAAAGGGCCTGAGCCGCGATCGTTAGTCTTGAGCTACCGCTGTCGTCAAAACGTCACGGATAGGGAATAGCGGCGGTGAGTATTCGGAGACAAAAAGATGTCCGTCATCACTACGGTCGAACAGCTCGAAGCCCTCTACGGCCTGCCCGGCGAGGCGTCGGTGGTCAAGGAACTCGACCATATCATTCCCGAATATGCCGCCTTCATCGAGGCCTCGCCCTTTGTCGCGCTGGCGACCAGCGGGCCGGAAGGGCTGGACTGCTCGCCGCGCGGCGATCTCGCCGGCTTCGTGCGCATTCATGACCCGAAAACCCTGATGATGCCGGACCGGCGCGGCAACAACCGTGCCGATTCGCTGAAAAACATCATCAGGGATTCGCGTGTCGGTCTGCTGTTCCTGGTTCCGGGCTCCGGCACGACGCTGCGCGTCAACGGCCGCGCCCACATCTCAACCGATGCCGCCCTTTGCGCGTCCTTCACCGTCGAAGGCAAGCCGGCCCGCTCGGTCACCGTCATCGATGTCGATTCGGTCTACTTCCAGTGCGCCCGCGCCATCGTTCGCTCCGAGCTGTGGAATCCGGCCAGGCATGTCGACCCGAAATCATTGCCGACGCCGGGGCAGATCCTGGAAATCACCAGCCGCAAGAACATCGACGGCGAGACCTACGACAAGGAATGGCCGGAGCGGGCGAAAAAATCGATGTGGTGAGCCGGCAAGCCTGCTTAGGCTTCCTTCAGCACGTCGGTAACCCTGCGCATCTGCTCACCAATCATGTCGCATTGTTCCGGTGTCGATTGGCTCATCGCCTTCTCGATCAGCGCCATGTGGACCTTCAGCGCCTGCATCAAAAGGTCCGTGCCGGTTTCGGTCAGGGTCAGCCGCAGCACCCGCTTGTCCTTCTCATCGCCCTCGCGGCGTAGCAGGCCGCGGCCCTCGAGCTGCGGCAACAGCATGGTGATGTTTGAGCGGCCGACCAGCAGGCGGCGGGCCAGATCGTGCTGCGACATGCCGGGATGGCGATAGAGGTTCATCAACACATCGAGCTGTGCCGGCTTCAGGTCCAGCGGCGCCAGCTTTACCGCCAGCGCACGCTCCAGTGCATGGCAGGCGCGCGCCACCGCGACCCAGTTGCGAAAACGCGGGCTATCCCAGGGTAGCTCTTGCTTAATGTTCATGTTTGAACTATTATGTTCATGCTTGAACGGAATGGATGGATCGCCACTATGGCATCATTTGGACTGAAGGTCATCCGGGGGGTGTTTGCTGCCGCCGAGCATGTGGCGCCCCGCCTGAGCGGTCGCGCGGCGTTCGAATTGTTCTGCCGCACGCCCAATGTGAAGGCGCTCAGCGACGGCGAACGGCGCGCCGTCGAGCGCGCCGCCGATTTCATGGCCGAGGCGCGTCACCATCGGCTGAAGACCAAAACCGGCTGCATCATGGTGCACGAATTCCGGCCCGAGCCGGGCAGGGCGGTTGCCGGGACGGTGCTCGTCATCCATGGCTGGCGCTCACGCACAGAATATATGCGTGCGCTGGTCGAAGGGTATCGCACCGCCGGCTACAAGGTCGTCTCGCTTGACCTGCCGGGCCACGGCCAGTCGCAGGGGCGCCGGCTGAACGTGGTCAATGCGGTCGATGCCGTGCGAATCGTCGGCGAATGGTTCGGCCCGTTCGCGGCAGCGGTCGGCCATTCCTTCGGTGGTGCCGTCGCTGCCAATGCAGTCGCCGGCTCGGTCAGGAACATCCCGCCGCTGGCGGCGGAGCGGCTGGTGCTGATCGCGGCACCGAGTTCCTTGCCGGCGATCCTTGCCGACTTCAGCCGCATGCTCAATGTCGGTCCGCGCTCGCAGGCCGCGATGGCCGACCGGGTCGAACGCATCGCCGGAAGGCCGCTGCACGAATTCACCGGCGACCGTCAGCTTGCCCACAAACCGGTGCCGACTCTGGTCATCCACGCGCCGGACGATCGCGAAGTCTCCGCCGATCATGCAAGGCTCTATGCCGGCGCCGGCAACCATGTGCGGCTTTTCTGGGCCGACGGCCTCGGCCATCGCCGCATTCTCGCCGACAAGAGCGTGGTCGAGCGTGCCATCGGCTTTGTTGCCGGCCACAGGGAACCGGTATCGGTCCATTGACCTGAAGGTCTTATTTCTTTTTCTCGCCTGGCTCGACCGGCAGTCCGGCCGTTTTCCAGGCGGTAAAGCCGCCGAGAATGTGCTTCACCGGTGAAAGCCCCATATCCTGTGCCGTCTTGGTGGCAAGTGCCGAGCGCCAGCCGCCGGCGCAGAAGAAGACAAAGCTCTTCCCCGAGGCAAAGAACGGCTTGTGATACGGGCTTTCCGGGTCGATCCAGAATTCCAGCATGCCGCGGGTGACATGCCGGGCACCGGGGATCTTGCCGTCGCGCTCCACTTCGCGCGGGTCGCGCAGATCGACGAAGATGGTCTCTTCGTCGTCGAGCAGCCCCGCCGCTTCCTCCGGCGACACCACCTCGATCTCGGCATTCGCCTCGTCGAGCAACTCGCGATATCCCCTTTTCACCGACGCATTCCTCCCGGCCATGCGTTTTGCTGGCCGCTTGGATTTCCAGCACAACGGTCGGGTTTTGTCACGCCCGCGTCGGTGGCTGCCATCGCTTGCCACGCCGCCATGGGCCCGCCACGGTCGAGCAAAATCGCTTCGGCCGTCACGATGTTGTGAAACCGTTCGGCAACAGGCCCGCCGAAATTTATGAAAGCTTAACGAAATCGGTATGAATCAGTATAGTCACGCCTTACATCCGCCATGCGGTGGGCGAGACCGTCTAGCGGCGCGGAACGGGAACCGGTTTCAACCGGAGCGGGTGATTATTCATGAAATTCCTCGGAAACAAAGCCACCGTGATGCCGCTTGCTGTAGCGGCAACGCTGGCCTTCAGCGCGCCGCATGCCGGCGCGCAGGGGCTCTTCGACATGCTTTTCGGTGGCGGCGTGAGGCATCAGCCGCAAGGCGAATTTCCACCGCCGCCCAAGTACAAGCCGAAGCCCAATGTGTCGGCTGGCGGTGGTGGCGGCGTCAGGATCAGCAGTCCGTCCTACTACACCTACAAGGCCGACCGGCTCGTGCGCGTCGATTTCTCGGCGCTCGAAGTCGCGCCTCCCCAGGTGGCAACAGCGCAGGACGCCGCCTTTGTGCCGTCGGCGACGGGTACGGCCTTCCGCGAGGCGATTGCCGGTCTCGGCGACTATGAACTCTATGCCGAACCTGACATCGCCAAGGCGCTGATCGCTTACTACTCGGCCAATCCGGATTTCATCTGGGTGAGCGGAACCAGTCTCAACAGCCGCGCGCAGGACGCAGTGCGGGTGCTTGGCGAGGCCGCTAGCTATGGCCTTACGCCTGCCGACTACATGGTCGAAGTGCCGACCGCCAACGCACCGCCTGGCGATACCGGTGCTCACTTGAAAGAACTCGTCCGCTTCGAGATGGCACTGTCGGCGCGGGTCCTGCGCTACGCCCATGACTCTCAAAGCGGCCGCGTCGATCCCAACCGCATGACCGGCTACTATGATTTTCCAGCCAAGCCGCTGGACATGGAAGGCGTGCTGAAAACGCTGGCGCACACCCAGCAGGTGCGCACCTATCTCGAATCGCGACACCCGCAGAATCCCGAATATCAGGCGCTGCGCGTCGAGCTGGAAACGCTGCAGGCCAGTGCCGAAAACGAAATCGTCGTCGACCCCAAGTTGCTGCTGAAGCCCGGCGAGAGCAGTCCCGAACTGCCGAAGCTGCTGACGCTGATCGCACGCAATCTCGACGACGAGATGGGCGGCGACTATGGCGAGATCCTGGCCAGGCTCGGCACCAGCGAGGTCTATGGTCCGGAGTTGGTACCGGTCATCAAGGCGGTGCAGAAGAAAGCCGGCATGAAAGGCGACGGTGTCATCGGGCCGCGCACGGTCGCGTCGCTGGCCGGAACGTCCAAGGCCGACAAGCTGCAGAAAGTGCAGGTCGCGCTGGAAGAGTTGCGCTGGCTGCCTTCCGATCTCGGCAGCCCGCGGGTCTTCATCAATCAGCCGGCCTTCACGGCAAGCTACATCGACAATGGCCAGGAGAAGCTCAAGACCCGTGTCGTCGTCGGCAAGACCACGAATCAGACCGCTTTCTTCTACGACCAGATCAAGCAGGTCGATTTCCACCCCTATTGGGGGGTGCCGCAGTCGATCCTCGTCAACGAAATGCTGCCCCGGCTGCGCCGGGATCCGGGCTATCTCGACCGCGCCGGCTACGAGGTGGTCGATGCGCGGGGCAAGCGCATTCCCTCTTCCTCGGTCAACTGGGGCGCCTATGGCTCGAAAATACCTTACGGCGTGCGCCAGCAGCCGAGCGAAGCCAATGCGCTGGGCGAACTGAAGATACTGTTCCCCAACAAGCATGCCATCTACATGCATGACACGCCGCAGAAGTCGTTTTTCCAACGCGACATGCGCGCACTCAGCCATGGCTGCGTTCGCCTGCAGGATCCACGCGGCATGGCCGCCGCCGTGCTCGGCACCTCGGTCGACTACATTGCCGAGAAGCTGAAGCATGGACATTCGAGCGAAGAAGTGACGCGAACGATTCCGGTCTACGTCGCCTATTTCACCGCCTGGCCTGATATGTCCGGCAAAGTCGAATATTTCAACGACGTCTACGACCGCGATACGCGGCTGATGCAGGCGCTGGATGCGACGGCAGCGGTGCGCTCGCCCGCCAGCTAGGCTCGATCAAACCGCTGAATGAGCGGGCGACGAAAGCCGGCTTCGCGCCCGGCGATCAGCCAATAGACCAGGCCTGCGACAAGGCCGGCGGCGGCGATAATGACCATATCGGCCCAGCGCTCCGGAGCCTCGGGCACGCTCGGCCAGAGCATGGCGAAGCCGCCCGCCGCCGCCGCGGCGCCAAACAGCATGTGCATCAGGAAATTGCGCAGCGAGAAGAACTCGGCGATCAGCGCAAAGATCAGCGTCTGCAAGGCTGTCACTACGATCGTCACGAAATATATGATCATTGCGGCCGGCGGCAGGAACAACAGCGCGATGGGCGTGACGCCCACGGCGCTGAAATAGCCGGGAGCGTTGGGCAGCGAACTGAGTGCGCCGTAGATTGCCACCACCGCGACAAGCCCGACCAGCACGCTGACGAAATAGCCGGCGAGCATCATCAGGATGCGCTTCAACACGTGCTTCGCCGTTGCCATGCCCACCCCCGTGCGGCGCTGTATGGCGCGCAGTCAGCCATCAAAGATTATCTAGCGCAAGGGTATGTGGAAAACTTGGGGGCGCGGCAGCGACGCTATTTCGGCTCGGCGGTCACAGGATCGTAGCTGATTTCGACTTTCGCCTTGTCGGCCGTGTAGTAGGTGACGGTGTAGCCGCCGCTGTCCCAATCGATCTCTTTCACATAACGAAAGTCGTCGCGCTGCTCGACCTTGGCAATGATTTCCGAGAGCTTCTTGGCATTTGGCGGCGGCAGCGGTGTTTCATCGGCTGCAAAAGCCGGTTCACCGACGAGAAGAATTGCAACGCTGGTCACCAGAACGAGACTACGCATGACTGCCCTCATTTCAAGTTGGCATGGATTGCAGTGGAAACTCGCTTCCATGCGGCTTTGTTCCGCCACGGCGAAGGTGCGGCCGGCTCGTTGCACCACCGCTGTTTGGATGGCGATCCAGGATAATCCCCAACCATGGCCAATCGCTGCAACTGAAATCTGAGAAAGTCTTTTAGTTTCAACACGTAAGGACGAAAAAATCATACGCAATCTCGGGTAACCAACAGCTAACCATGGACGCTTGCGTGCTCTGCGGTCCATTAGCTGAACGTGGTAGAGCTTTTGCCAAGACCCTGCTAGACTCTGGTTCTGGCAGGGTGGCAACGGCTCGCCGGACCTGCCCGTAAATTCTCTCAGCAAAGCGGCGAAGTGTTCAAGAGCGGGTCGTTGCCTGGGCTGGACCAGAACCAGAAGGGACCGGGGCTCGAACATGGCTGAACGGAACTACACCCGTCAGCTGGCGACAATCATTTCCATCGATGCCGTCGGATTCTCACGGCTGATGGGTATCGATGACGAATCCGCTGTTGCCGCGTTTGAAGAGCGACGCGACATTATCGCTGATAGCTGTGGCACATTTGGCGGCCGCACGTTCGGCGATGCCGGTGACAGCATCATGGCCGAATTCGGCAATCCGATCGAAGCTCTGCGCGCTGCCTTCGATTTCCAGGGGCGGATCGTCGCGCTCAATGCATCGGTTGCCGAAGACATGCGGATGCCCTTTCGTGCCGGCATCAACACCGGCGACGTCATCGTTCGCCAAGGCCGTCTCTACGGCGATGACGTCAACATCGCCGCCAGAGTCCAGGAGTTTGCACCGCGCGATGGTCTCGCCGTTTCAGAGACGACATGGCACCATGTGAAAGACAAGACGGCGGCCGAGTTCACCGATCTCGGCGAGTTCATGCTGAAGAACATTGCGCTGCCGGTGCGTGTTCTGATCGCTGGCCGCAGCAGCAATGGGTCGTCGCCTGCGATGTCAGTCGCGGCCATTCCTCAATTCCATGGTCAGCAGACACCGTCGGCCAAAGGTCCGCCGGCGATCGCCGTCCTGCCGTTCCAGGGGCACGGAGGCGAGCCTGACGTCGGCTATATGGCAGACGGTATCGCCGAGGACATTATCTACGGTCTTTCCAACACAAGATGGCTCTCGGTCATCGCCAAGAGTTCCAGCTTCCAGTTTCGCGACGACACGCTGGGAACACGGGTGATCGGCAACGCACTCGGTGCGCGCTACATCGTCAGCGGCACGTTGATGCGCAACGGCGGAAAGATCCGTCTGAACACGTCGCTTGCCGATGCCTCAAACGGGCGACTGGTCTGGTCCCAGCGGTTCGATCGCGATCTGGTCGATATCTTCAGCCTGCGCGACCAGATCGGCGCAGAGATCGTTTCGATCCTCGACAAGGAGGTCGATCGGGCAGAGCAGGTGCGGACGTTCCAGGTGCCGTGGGAAAGCCTCGAAACCTGGCAATTGGTACGGCGCGGGCGCTGGCATATGAACCGGCGCACACGCGGCGACACGGAAATCGCGCTGGAATTTTTCGAGAAGGGCTACCGGGAAGATCCAAACTCGAGTGCCGTGCTAAACGAACTGGCGTGGTGGTATTTCTGGCGGGCGTGGCTGCGTTTCGGCGACGGTAGCGATTTGAACATGGTCGAGCAGTACGCGCGCAAGGCGCTGCTGATGGACAGTCTGGATGCGCGTCCGCACGCCCATCTCGGCGCCGTCGCTATCATGAGGGGAGAACCGAGATCCGCGGCCGAGCATCTTGAGGAGGCGATCCACATCAATCCGAGCTTTGCTTTTGCGCGCTCGGCAATGGGCAGTGCGCAGCTGCTGCTTGGCAACGCCGGCAGCGCGATTCCGTTCTTTCTCGATGCCGAGCGCTTGAGCCCCTTCGACCTCTACCGCTTCCACAATCTGGGAGAATTGACCGCAGCCTACTGTTTCGTCGAGGACTGGCCGTCTGCGATCGCTACCGCCGACCGCTCGCTTAGCCTGTCGCCCGGCTATTTCTACGCCCGGTTTTTGAAGATCGGTGCCTTGATGAAAAGCGGGCGGCAGCAAGAAGCCAAGCGGGAGCTGGCCATTTTTGCCACACGGCATCCTGATTTCTCCGAGCAGCGGGTTCGCTGGATACCTTTCGCGGACAAGGCGGCAAACGAATTCCTCGTCACCAATTTTGAACTGGCCAAGTGAAGTGGGTCTTTGGCTGGCCGAACGCCGACAATTGTGAAAACATTCACATACGCGCAGCCGATGCAAACCTAGGCCTTTGAGGAGCCGGCATCGCAATGACGTGGACAGCCGGGGGGCTTGAACGCGCATGATCAAGATCAAGTATTTCGATGCAGTTCGCGCGGCCCAGAAAAGCCAGCGCCCACTGTCGGAAATGCCACCGTTTGACCTTGGGCGTCTCCGCTCCAACGGTCTTGCATCGCGCATCGCCGGTTTCTTGTTCAAAGACCCACGCTGGGCGCTGGCGCTGCTGCGTCGGTTCTGGCCGAACCTGGCCTTTGGCAATTTCCTGCTGGTCACCAGGAATGCCGATGTTCGCGACATACTGGAGCGCGGTGACGAGTTCCAGACCCCTTACGGGCCGGAGATGACCGAACTGGCGCGAGGATCGAACTTCATCCTCGGCATGCAGGATGGCGAGGACTACCGGCGCATGAAATCGTCGGTGCTGGGGGCTTTCCCGCCGGCGGAGGTCGAAGCAGCCGTCAGGCCGATCGCCGCGCGCCATTCACGAGAGATCATGCAGCGCGCCAGGCCGGGCTTCGACGCGATCGCCGAATTGATGAAGATCGTGCCGGTGCGCATCTGCCGCGATTATTTCGGCCTCGAGATCGATGATGAGTCCGAATTCGCCGATTGGTCGATAGCATTGAGTGCGTTGTTCTTTTCGGATCCAACGGCGAACGCGACCACGCGCGAACTCGCGGTGGTGGCCGGCGATCGGCTGATCAGGACCATCGACCGTTCCATTGCAGCGATCAGAAATAGGCAGCCCAAGGGCGAGCAGCCGCTGCCCAGATTGGTCGCCTTGCTGGATGAGGGGCGCCTGTCGCTACCCGACCTTCATTCGATCATGCTCGGCATGATCACCGGCTTTGTTCCGACCAATGTGCTTGCCGGCGGCAATTGCCTCGATGTGGTCCTGTCGCGGCCCGACGCGCGGCAGGCCGTCGACGCGGCGCTGGCAGAAGACGATACCAAAAAGCTGGACCGGGTCATCCTGGAAGCCATGCGCTTCAGGCCCATCTGGGTCGGCCCATGGCGCTACACCGCCCGCGACGCAACGATCGCCAGGGGCACGCGACGCGAACGCCTGGTGAAGGCGGGAACGGTGGTGATGCCGGCAACGCTGTCGGCGATGTTCGACCCCGAAGCCGTGCAAAACCCAAATGATTTCGACGCATCGCGCCCACATCGCGATTATCTGGTTTTCGGCCACGGCATTCACCTGTGCATCGGCGCCGAAATCGCCAGGGTCCAGATCGGCGAGTGCGTGCGCGCTTTGTTCAACAAGCAGAAACTGCGCCGCGCGCGCGGCAGGGCTGGCCGGATGACCAATATCGGCGCCTATCCGGAAAGCCTCAAGGTCGACTTCGAACGCTCGGCGCTCTGCCGCACGGTCGATCAGTCCATGGTGACCGTGGTTTGCCCGATCACCCGCGCGGCGTCTCTGGACGCCGTACGCGACAAGGTTGCCGCGCTCGGCAATCCGGCAATCGACGAGCTCGAAAGCGCGCTCGACACGGCGGGCTCAATCCACTTCACCAGCCTGGCTGTCGCCGCCCTCGGCAAGGACGAGAAATCGGGCGTCGAGACCGGGGCGCTCGTGTTCGAAATCTCCGGCGACGGCAGCACCGACGACGTCATTGGTGCCGTCGCGCGTGTCATCGGCCACCGGCTGCGGCCGATCCTCACGGATGCGTGCGGCATGCCCGACGGCGAGGCGCTGGAGGACTTCCTGCGCAAGCACAACATCGAGATTTCGCCGTCCTTCGGCAGCGCGGCCGGTCTGGTGTTTTCCGGGACTCCGGGGCACTCGGTCGCGCGCATCAAGGCCGAGCAGGAGCTATTCGAAGCCGTACGCGGCATCGTAGAGCGGCCACGCAAGGGCACCGGCAACGCTCCCGCCGTGCTCGCTGAAGCTCGCCAGCATGTCCAGTCATTGGGAACGTTTGCCTGGGCGTTCGAACCGGCCGAAAGCCTGCTGGAAAGGCCGCCAGGCAATTGGGGCCGTGCCCTCATGACAACCTTGCTGGTGCCGCCGGTTTTCGCGACGGTGGCGGTCGTCTGGGCTGCCTGCTGGTACATGACATACAGTGTGGTGTTCGGCAGATCTATCGACATCAGTTCCTCGGAAATCTCCTTCACCGCTATAGCCGTAGCCGTCACTTCGCTTCTGTTGTCAGGACTTGGAGTGTTGGTAGCGGCGGCGGCGCTGGTGTTTTCGTGCTTGCTTGCGCTGCGACGCCGCGAGGACAAGGATCGGCCGGAAAGCACATCGATCGGCATATCTGCATTGAACGAGATCCTCGGCAAAGAGGATCACGCGGCGCAAAACCATCTGACCGCGATTTCGACGATGAAGGCCGGCATCTTGCGGCGGCTGGCGCTCAGGTTTGCCTTCTACCTGATTTCGATAGCTGCGCAGAAGGTATTCAAGCCAGGTTTTCTCAACACCATCAACACCATCCATTTCGCCCGTTGGGTGCTGCTGCCGGGCTCCAACAGACTGATGTTCTTGTCCAACTACGGCGGCAGTTGGGAAAGCTATCTCGAAGACTTCATTGCCAAGGCATCCGCCGGCCTGACAGGCGTGTGGAGCAACACCGAGGGCTATCCACGTACACGCTGGCTCTTCCTTGACGGCGCGCGCGACGGCGATCGTTTCAAGCGCTGGGCGCGGCGCCAGCAGGTGCCGACGCTGTTCTGGTATTCAGCCTATCCCCATCTCAACACCACGCGCATCCGGATCAACTCCCGGATCAGGCGCGGCATTGCTTCCGCCGTCGGCAACGAGACGCGCGACTGGATGAGCCTGTTCGGTTCGCTACCGCGTCCGGTAAGCGAGAGAACCACCGTTCAAAAGACCACCTCGCTGGTGGCCAACATCAGCTCAGCCTTTCCGGCGCCTCTCGAGCAGCAGCTGGAAACCGGCGAGATCCAGTCCATCTTCTTCGGTCCGTTCGGCCCGCTTGGCTATGCGCATATGATTGCGATCCGAGTGCCGGAAAAATTGCCGGCGTCCAAACGCAGGGCCTGGCTCGATTTCGTCATCGAGCAGACGAGTTTCGGCGAAGGCAAGCCTTCCGGGCGAGCCATGACAGTGGCCTTTGGTCCAGGCGGTCTGCGCCAGCTTGGGCTCGACGAGGGGGTGGAGGACGATCCACTAGACACATTCCCGATCGCCTTTCGCCACGGCATGGGCAATCCCGAGCGTGGGCGCATCCTGAACGACCAAGGCCGCGACGCACCGGACGAATGGGAGTGGGGCTCGTTGAAGAAGCCTGTGGACCTGGTCATCGTCTGCTATGCGGAAGAACCGGGAAGGTTGGAGACCGAGATCGCCACCGTGAAACGAAAGACGACCGGCGCAGGCATGAAGGTTGTCGCCGATCTGCCGCTCGTCGTAAATCGGGATCCAACCAACACGAACACGAAATCGCCGGATGCGGCAAAGGGTGACGATAAGTCGGAACGTCGGCCGGCATATGAGCATTTCGGCTTCGCCGACGGGATTTCGCAGCCGATTGTCCGGGGCACGACCCGTGCAAGCAGGGGTGCCGCGCCCATGCACCTGGTCGCGCCCGGCGAGTTCCTGTTCGGCTATCGTGACGAGCATGGGTTCTATCCGTCCTCGCCGTCGGTAAGCGCATCACGCGATCGGACCGGAATCCTGTCGCAGGTGCGCCGTAGCCGGCTGATTCCAGGCCTGCCGCCACCGCCGCGCGATTTCGGCCGCAACGGCTCATTCCTCGTCGTTCGCCAGTTCGAGCAGCATGTCGACATCTTCAACGAGTATTGCAAAAAGGCCGCGGCGTTGGCCGCGAGCCAAGTCGGCAACCCGGCCATCACGCAAGATTGGGTTGCCGCCAAGATGCTCGGACGTTGGCAGAACGGTAGCTCGCTGGTGCGCAACCCCGACCAACCGGGACGCGTCGTCGACAATAACTTCGCCATTGGCGCCGAGGATCCGCAAGGGCATCGCTGCCCGCTCGGTGCCCACATACGCCGTTCCAACCCGCGCGATTCGCTAGGCGAGGACCGCGAGACGCAGATCAATATCGGCAAGCGCCACCGTATCCTGCGGGTCGGCCGCACCTATGAGAAGCAGGACAGCAAGAATGGAAAGGTCGAGAAGGGGCTGCTCTTCATGTGCCTCAACGCCGACATCGAGCGTCAGTACGAATTCATCCAGCAGACCTGGGTCTCGTCGACTTCGTTCCAGGGCCTCGTCGGCGAGAAGGATCCGACGATCGGCTCGCGTGACGGCGGCGCCCGGTTCTCGATTCCGTCATGGGAGAAAGTCACGCTGCTTCAAGACATGCCGCAATTCGTCACCACGAAGGGCGGCGGCTATTTCTTCATGCCGAGCCGGTCCGCGCTGCGCTACCTGATATCGCGGCTCTGATTCGCCCGGCGGTCGCTCAGTCATCATCCTGCGAGTCGGCAATCTGGTTGAGTGCCGCAGCGTTGGTGATGCGCAGGCCGCCACGCTTGATGGCGATGATCGAGCGGCTGCGCCAGTCGTTGAGCGTCTTGTTGACCGACTCGCGTGTAGCCCCGAGGAATTCCCCCAGTTCGGACTGAGAGATCGGTATCCATCCTGCACTGTCCGCCATCACTTCGGCCAGAAAGACCAGCCGCTTCGCCAGCCTGGCCTCGATGCCGAAGAATGCCTGATCCCCGAGTTCGCCACTGACCCAGCGCAGCCGCGCACACAACAGTTCGATCATGGCGCGCGCCAACGGTGGATTTTTTTCAATGCGATCAAAGAGTTGCGTTCGGCTTAGCGAGACCAGCTCGCAGCCGGTAAGGCAAATGGCGGTGGCGGTGCGCGGGCGCCCGTCGAGCGCGCCGATCTCGCCCACAAGACTGCGGGACAGCTCGATATTGGCCACCAGCTTCTGGCCGCCCGGCGAATAGATCGAGATCTCCACCGTGCCGTTCATCACACCGTAGATGCGGTCGGCGGCATCCTCCTGAACGAAGAGATGCTGGCCGGCGGCGTAGCGTTCGACTTTGCAGCCACTGAAAAGAAGATCGAACAGGAGCGGATCAATCCGCGCAAGGCGCGGCAGATCATTGCTGTCGTTCGCGCTGGCGGAAGCCATGTTGATTTCCCATTTGCCGCAATCGCTCAAGTTTACGGCAAGAGGGGGTGAACATCAAAGCCCTGGCGTTCATTCACGCCGCCGCTGCTGCGGGCGGCGCTTTTCGCCACCCTGGAGTTCGATATTTTTCGAGCCGCAAGATTGGTGAAAGGCCGTCTGCACGCACGGTGGGAGGTGCCGAGAAGCGTGCAGACGGCCGTTGTGAAAATGACTAGGTGATCAAAAATTCTTGCACTCACCGGGTGACGCGTTTGACGCCCGGGATGGCCAACGAATTTATCAAAGACGCCAGGAGACCGATCGAAATCGAAATGTCGGCTTCCGCAGGAACCATATGTCTGCGCAACCCTCTCCACCGTCTGTGAAGGAGGTCACAGAGGCGGCGGTCAAAGGGCGCGATGGTCCGAGCTCGCGCGACGACATGTGACTTCAAACGCACGAGCTTGTTGACTTGCTTGCCGCTCGGCATTGCTTCAGTCTGAAACGGCACCGCAGTTTTCTACTTTGACAGTTCAGGAAAGTGGGGTCATGCCATGGCAGCAACAACGGGGCTCCTGATCAAGGTTCGTGGTGACGGTGCAGGCTTTGCAGCAAGCAGCCGGTCGCTTCGCCTCGGAGCGGTCGAAGTCGAGCCGATCCTGACCGTGCCGCCAAGCGCTTCCCGCGGCGATTTTGGCGCCGGTGCCGATCGCGGCGCGACCTGGCTCAAGCTCGGCGCGAAACAATCGGACAATCCGTGGGATGACGCCCACGCTCTTGTCGGCCGCGGCGAGGCTTTCGCGGCAGCCGGCGGTTCCGAGATTCTGGCCATCGAGCCCGACCTCGTTCAACAGTGGGACTACAGGGACAGCAACGGCGACCGCGGCATGGCAGCAAGCGCCAGTCCGGTCTGCGCCTTCGATGACCAGAATCCAAGCGGCGGCCAGGCCACAGTGCCCGGCGTTGTCGCCTGGAATGCGGGGGTGGCCTTCAGCCAGTTCGCGGCCGCCCGTGCCAAGGTCGGCGCCAAGCAGGCCAAAATCACCATCGCCCATCTCGATACCGGCTTCGATCCTGCGCACCGCACCTTGCCCGCCGGGCTCGTCGCGGCGCTGCAGCGCAATTTCGTCAATGACGGCACCGGGCCGAACAACGCAACCGATCACGCCCCGGCAGGCGGCCTCGCCAGCAATCGCGGCCACGGCACCGGCACGCTCAGCCTGCTCGCCGGCAACAGACTGGACGGCACATCGCCGCACTGGTCGGGTTTTACCGATTTCGTCGGCGCCGCTCCGCAAGCAAGGATCATCCCGGTGCGCATTGCCGACTGGGTGGTTCGTCTGACCACCGGCACGATGGTGCAAGGCATCGACTATGCCCGTTCCAAAGGCGCCCAGGTCCTGTCGATGAGCATGGGTGGCCTCACCTCCGAAGCGCTGGTCGACGCGGTCAATCTTGCCTACGACAACGGCGTCGTCATGGTCACCGCCGCCGGCAACAACTACACGATCACACCAAGCAGCATCGTCTTTCCGGCTCGCTACAACCGCGTGCTGGCAGCCTGTGGTGTGATGGGCGACGGTCGTGCCTACTCCGGCCTCAGCTTCGGCACCATGCAGGGCAATTTCGGGCCGGCTTCGAAGATGACGACCGCGCTTGGCGCCTACACGCCGAATGTGCCGTGGGCTGAGATCGACTGTGCCAAGATCGTCGATATGGACGGTTCCGGCACGTCCGCGGCAACGCCGCAGATCGCCGCTGCGGCAGCGCTTTGGCTGGCCGAGCACTGGGATGTCGTGAAGAACTATTCGCAAGCCTGGATGCGCATCGAAGCTGTCCGTTTCGCGCTGTTTTCCAAGGCGGCCAAGTCGACGGCCAAAATGGGAGCCGCCGAGACGCTGCAGAAGATCGGGCAGGGCGTGGTCCGGGCGGGTGCCGCGCTGTCGGTGATGCCACGGGCGGAGAACCAGCTGACGAAACTGCCGCCGGCGCAATCCTCCTGGGGCTGGCTCGATTTCATCACCGGCGGCGGCAATTCCGCGGCGCCGCTGTCGCCTGCAGCTCGCCAGCGGCGAAAGATGCTGACGCTGGAACTGACGCAGATGGCGCAGCGTGCCGCCTCGGTCGACCGGGCGATCGCCGACCCCGATGGCGATCCAGCCGCCATCTCGGCCGCAGCACGCAATCGCTATCTGGAAGCAGCACTTGACGAAGGCAATCCATCGAAACCGCTGCGCGTCTTTCTTGAAAACATGCTGGGGAGGGCAGGTGCCAGACCGGTCACCGCCACGCAGACGACGCCGGCATCGCCGGTCAAGCGCAAGCCACGCCCTTTGCCGCCGCCCAAACGGCGGCTGCGCATCTATGCGCTCGATCCGTCAGTGGCCAAGCGCCTCGATTCCGTCTCCGTCTTCCAGGCCACGCTTTCCGTTCCGTGGGACGACAAGCCGTCGACGGCCAACGCGTTGATGCCCGGTCCGGTTGGAGAATATCTCGAGATCGTCGATGTCGATCCGGCGTCCAACCGTGTCTACGATCCGGTCGATCTCAACGACAAGATCTTGCTGGCGCAGGACGGCTTCCCGCCATCGGAAGGCAATCCGCAGTTCCACCAGCAGATGGTCTATGCCGTGGCCATGACCACGATCGGGCATTTCGAGCGCGCATTGGGCCGCCGCGCGCTATGGGCTCCGCACTATCCCGCCGGTCGCAGCGGCGACATGACAATGAAGGCTCATGAAGTGCCGCGGCTGCGCATCTATCCGCATGCGCTGCGCACTGACAATGCCTATTACAGCCCGGACAAGAAGGCCTTGCTGTTCGGCTATTTCCCCGCCGGGAGCAAGGCGGGCGACGTCACCACGCCGGGCACGACGGTGTTTTCCTGCCTGTCGAGCGACATCGTCGCCCATGAAATGTCGCATGCGCTGCTCGACGGGCTGCACCGCCGTTTCCAGGAAGCGTCCAACCCGGACGTGCCGGCTTTCCATGAGGCCTTTGCCGACATCGTCGCCCTGTTCCAGCACTTTACCCTCAAGGAGCTGGTCAGCTTCGAGATTGCCAAGGCGAGGGGCGATGTCTCTGCGGCCACGCTGCTGTCCGGCATCGGCAGGCAGTTCGGCGAAGGCAGCGGCCGCGCCGGACCGCTGCGCGACTACGGCGGTGCCGCCATGGCCGACCTCGACTATGACAAGACGTTCGAGCCGCATGACCGCGGCTCGATCCTGGTCTTCGCCGTCTACCAGGCGTTCCTGGCCATCGCCGACCGCCGCACCGACGACCTGATACAACTGGCCACCGGTGGAACCGGCGTGCTGCCCGCCGGCACCTTGCACCCCAGCCTGGTCGAGCGCCTCACCGACGAGACCGCCAAGATCGCGCAGCAGATGCTGACCATGTGCATTCGCGCGCTCGACTACTGCCCGGCCGTCGACATCACCTTCGGCGAGTATCTGCGCGCGCTGATCACGGCCGACATCGACGCTTTCCCCGACGACCCGCTGCACTATCGTCTCGCCTTCATGGAATCCTTCCGCAAATGGAAGCTGTTGCCGCGCGACGTGCGCACGATATCGGAGGAGACGCTTGCCTGGAGCGCGCCCGACGATCCTTCGCCCGGCTGGCTGAACGGCTTGCTGCGCGACGTCGATCTGAGCTGGAACCAGAAACTCAATCGCTCCGAAATCTTCGCCCTCAACGAGAAGAACCGGCACACGCTTTGGAAGGCGATGCGGAAGGCCTTTGTTGCCAATCCCGATCTCTACAAGCAGTTCGGCCTGCTGCCTGACCTGCCGCGCTATGACCAGCATGGTGGGTTGCTCCGCAAGGCGCGCAAGGGCGAGACCACCTTCGACATCTTCGGCGTGCGCGCGACCCGCCGCGTCGAGCCCGACGGCTCGTTCCGCACAGAGGTGATCGCCGTCATCCAGCAACGCATTCCGGTCCAACTCGACGGCACGCCGGCACTGAGCGGCGTGAAGGCCGGCGACGGCTTTTTCTGGTTCCGCGGCGGCGCCACCGTCATCATCGACCCGCGCAAGGGGCAGGAAGAAATCCGCTACTCGATCATCAAGAACACCGGCAGTACCGACCGGCAGAAGCGCCAGTCGCAGACCGCGACCGCGAATTACCTGTCGCCGCTGCGGGCGCTCTATTTCGGCAGCGAGATTTCCGAGCCCTTCGCCATGCTGCATGCCAGCCATGGAGACGACGATGTCTAGAAGACCGGCAACCCGCAGAACACCTCGACCTGCCAGTCCTGCTGCGGCCCCCAAGCCGGCTGTCACCGTGCGGCATTATTGCCAGGGCATTGGTGACTGCCATCTCCTGAGCTTTCCCAAAGCGGACGGCTCGCTGTTTCGCATGCTCATCGATTGCGGCATCCACACATCGGTCAAGGGCGGCCCGGCTCTCATCGGCGACATCGTCGCCGACATCAAGGCCGAGACGGGTGGCAAGATCGACGTTCTCGTCGTTACCCACGAACATTGGGACCATGTTTCAGGCTTCCTCACCTCGGACGACTTGTTCAAGGATTTTTCCGTCGGCGAAGTGTGGATGGGCTGGACCGAAAACCCAGTTGATCTCGAAGCGATCGAGCTCGACAAATCCAGGGCTCAGGCCTTGAGGGTGCTGCAGGGGGCAAGCCGCAGGCTCGACGCCGAGCGCGGCCTGAGCCCGCATCTGTCGGGAGTCCGCGACGGGCTGCAATCCGTCCTCGGTTTCCAGTTCGGGGCCAAGGGCGAACGGGTTCGCGCGGCGCGCGACGCTGCCATCAAACTTTCGGCAAAGCAGCCTCCTGCCTATTTCGAGCCCGGCGCGGCGCCGCTGTCGATTGCCGCGCTGCCCAATCTGCGCATCTATGTGCTCGGTCCGCCGCGCGACAAGGCAGCGCTGCGTCTGGAGGAAAGGACGAGCGAAATGTATCCGCTTGGCCCCGGCGGACCGTTCGCGCGGGCGCTCAGTGCTGGCCTGGCGGTGAACGAAACCGGCGACGGAACCTGGCTGGACGAGCTCAGCCCCTTCGAGCGCAGCGTCGGCACTGAACTGTCGGCGGTGTTGAGCGGCAGCGCCAGCGATACGCAAGGCGACATCGGCGCCTTTGTCTGGAAGCATTATTCCGGCCAGGTAGCCGAGGCTCGACCGGAAGAGGATCCCGACCAGTCCTGGCGCCGCATCGACGCCGACTGGCTCGGCATCGCCGCCGATCTTGCCATGCAGCTCGACCGCGGCGTCAACAACACCAGCCTCGTGCTGGCCTTCGAATTCATCGACACCGGCAGGGTCTTCCTGTTCCCGGGCGATGCGCAGATCGGCAACTGGCTGAGCTGGAAGGATTTGAAATGGCCAGTGGGGCAGGGGACCGTGACGGCGGCCGACCTCATGGCGGGCACCGTCTATCTGAAGGTCGCCCATCACGGCAGCCACAACGCGACGCCGCAAAGGCAGGGCCTCGAGCTGATGACCAATGCCGATCTTTCCGCCTTCATTCCCACCAACGAGCACGACGCCGGGAAGGTACGTTGGCGCGAAATGCCCTACGACGCCATCCTGACCGCACTTGCCGACAGGACCAACGGCCGCGTCATCCGCGCCGACGATGCCTGGCTCGCAAACAAGAACGGAAAGCCGGCATTTGCTTCGCCTTCCGGCTCGATCCTGGCGGTTCGCAATGCGCCGCGCGATGCGTCTCGTGGCCCAGGTGGCCTCTGGGTCGAAGTAGACCTTGCTTGAGAAGCGCCAAAATCGACGCATCTCCGGGGTTCTTTATGCGCGTGCAGCAGTCGCTTGCGCTCGTGGCCAACAGACACTTTGCGGTCGTTGGTTAGCGTGAGACCTGTTACGCCTACCAAATTTGGCCGTAATGTAGGTGGTTTTTTCCCAATTTATCTTAAGCCTCGGGAAATGCAGGCCTTTCAGGCCTGTCTAACGGTCTTCTCAACATCGCGAAGATGCCCCAGCCGGGTGCAGAAAAGGTCAAATCATCGGCGTAGCGAGTGTATACGACCTTGTCTTGCAACGGCCGCCGAGACAGCTTTATCGAACTCATAAGGCAGCGCATTGGAGACGAAGGGAGACGATGGTGCGCCTATCGCTAGCCGCAGCCCCACCCCTTTTTTGGGTCTCTGGCAGATGAGCAAGCTAGTAAGCCTGATATCATCGCGATCAGGACCCACGGCGGCAAACGCACAAGCGCGTCGATGTGATATAAGCTGAGTGTCTCTACCGTTGGAGGTAGTAAGCTTGGCCAATTTCGAATGGACGGTCCTAATCCCGCTTGTCTCGGGCATGGTCGGCACATTGGTAGGCGGCGGCATCAGCTACGTTGCGCAAAGCCGAGCCCGAGAGGCAGAACTCTCTTGGCGACGAAAGTCTTTGGCTCAAGCGCTAGCAGCCGAAATTGTGGCCTTCCAGAGGATTGTCGCTAGACGGGATCTCCCCGGCCGGTGCAAAGCGGCGGCCGACTCCGCGAGGGCGGGGGACGAAATCGCCGTTCGGGAGTGGTTAAGCGAACAGGACGGGAAGATGGAAGTCCTCCCGATCTACCACTCGAATTTGGGCAATATCGGCCTTCTTGGTCCTGCTTGTGTGGACTTAGTGACCTTTGTTGGTCAAGTCGAGGCCATCTTGACCACGATCCGGGGGGTTCACGACGGGCTCTATGGCAATCTAAATGGTGGGCAGCTTGCCAATCTATTTGAGGGTGAACTTGAGTTGTGGCGTGTATCGGAAAAATTGGCCACGAAGGTAGTTGCCGATTTGAGAGCTATCACCTGACCGGAACCGTCAGCAAATAACTGATTGATATATGAAATTTGGTGGGCGATGCAGGGATTGAACCTGCGACCCCACCCGTGTGAAGGGTGTGCTCTCCCGCTGAGCTAATCGCCCGCTCGTTGCCCGAAGGCCAAGCGCGCCGCGATATAAGGGAGGCTGGCGGGCGAAGTCAAGGCGATGTCCGACGTTCCGCGGGCCGGAAGGCAACCCCGCCGGCAGCGTGCGGCCGTCTTGGCCAATCAGCGTCCTGCGGCCGCTTTGATCAGCCGTTCCGCCAGATCGAGTGTCAGCGCATCGAAATGCGAGATCACCGCCGACGGTTCGAATTCGCGTACATGGCGGTCGGTGTAGCCGAAATCGACGGCGACCACCGGGATTCCAGCAGCTTTGGCCGTATCGATGTCGGTCTGCGAATCGCCAACCATCAGCGCGCGATGCGGATCGCCGCCGGCCAACGCGATGGTTTCGATGAGATGGCGCGGATCGGGCTTGCGGAAAGCGAATGTGTCCTGCCCGGCTATTGCCGCAAAATGTTTCGACAGGCCGAGCGCCTCGATCAACGCCACCGAGTTGGCCTCGTATTTGTTGGTGCAGACGGCCAAGAGATAGCCGGCCGCCTCGAACCGCGCGATCGCCTCGACAACGCCGGGATAGGGGCGCGACTTGCCGGGGATGTTGTCGGTGTAGTGATCGAGAAACAGTTTCAGCAGCCGGTCGTGTTCCTCGCTCTGCAGCGATCTTTGCTGCGCGGCGTGCGCCCGCTCGATCATCACCCGGCCGCCATGGCCGACGAAGCGCTTGAAGCCGGCTTCATCGACGGCCGCCAGTTGACCGGCGGCAAGACTGTGGTTGAGGCTGTCGAGCAGGTCCGGCGCTGTATCGACCAGCGTCCCGTCGAGGTCGAACACGATGATCGGTCGGGTCATGGCCAGTCCTGTGAGGATTGCGTTGCCGGCAGGCGATAGCCGCTGCAGGCCTTTCAGGCAAGCGGGCTTGCTCGGTCCACAGCCTTTGACCGGGCCGGCAAAAATGCTAGGAGCGCCCGACCAATCGGAATCCGGGGCAACACACGGCATGGATGCGAGGCAACTGAAGGTCGAGGCCGCACGGGCAGCACTGACCCACGTGACGGATGGCATGCGACTCGGCATCGGCACCGGCACGACGGCCGAGGAATTCGTGCGGCTGCTCGCCGAGAAAATTGCCACCGGCCTGACCGTCGTCGGCGTACCGACCTCCGAGCGCACCGCCATCCTTTGCCGCGAGCTTGGCGTGCCGCTGTCGACGCTGGAGGAAACGCCCGAGCTCGACCTCACCATCGATGGTGCCGACGAGGTCGACCCGGCGCTGACCCTGATCAAGGGCGGCGGCGGTGCGCTGCTGCGCGAAAAGATCGTCGCGGCGGCTTCGGCGCGCATGATCGTCATTGCCGACCGCTCAAAAATGGTCGAGACGCTCGGTCGCTTTCCGCTGCCGATCGAAGTCAATAAATTCGGCTTGCGCGCGACCGAAATCGCGGTTCGCGCGGCGGCTGAAAAGCTCGGTCTTTCCGGCCCCGCCACATTGAGGATGACGGGGGGCCACCCTTTTGTTACAGACGGCGGCCATTTTATCCTCGATGCATCTTTTGGCCGCATTCCGGATACAAGAGCGCTTTCGAATGCTCTCCACGCCATTCCTGGCGTGGTCGAGCATGGTCTTTTCATCGGGCTGGCGTCAGCGGCCATCATCGCCGGCGGCGACGGCATCCAAACCGTCCATGCCGCCCGAAAACCAGGGAGTTCTACCGATCATGATGTTGCATAACCGGGTTCGCAGCCTTTCCGCCGTTCTGGTGGCTTCTGCTGTCTTTGCGTTTTCGTCGCCGGCGTTCTCGCAGGACGTCACTGACGCGCATCTTAAGGCTGCGCGCGCTGCGGTGACGGCGATCCACGCGACGGACCCGTTCGACAACATCCTGCCGCAGGCGGCTGCCGCACTCGAGCAGCAGCTGATCCAGAAGAACCCCGATATGCAAGAACTCATCGGCAAGACCATCAACGAGAAGGCCCTGGCGCTGGCCTCGCGCCGCGCCGATCTGGAAAAGGAAGCGGCTCTTGCCTACGCCAAGGTGTTCTCCGAAAAGGAACTCACTGAGATCGCCGCTTTCTACAGTTCCGATTCCGGCAAGAAACTGCTCGACAATGGCCCAATCGTGACGCGTGAACTGGTGAAGGCCGCTGACATCTGGCAGAACGGCCTCGCCCGCGATCTTGCAGAGCAGGTTGGCGAAACGCTGGCCGCCGCGGCCAAAGCCAAGGCGCCGGCGCCGGCTGATGCCGCTGCCCCCGCGGACGCCGCTGCCCCTGCTGATGGCTCGGCTCCCGCTGATGCCACGCAGCCGGAAGCACCGAAGAACTAATCAAAATTTTCGGCGCGGCGCGCATCGCCGCTGGACCAGAAAGCCCGGCTTCCCCCGGGCTTTTCTTTTGATGGTTTGCAGCCTACCTGTGGCGCAAGTTCATATGCTTCAGGAGCCTCATCATGGCTGGATACGACTACGATCTTTTCGTCATCGGCGGCGGCTCCGGCGGGGTGAGGGCGGCGCGCGTCGCGGCAGCACTCGGCAAACGCGTCGGTATCGCCGAGGAGTACCGATATGGCGGCACCTGCGTCATCCGCGGCTGCGTGCCGAAAAAGCTCTATGTCTATGCCTCGCAGTTTCCCGAGCATTTCACTGATGCCGCCGGATATGGCTGGACGGTGCCCGAGGCGAGCTTCGACTGGCAGACGCTGGTCGCCAACAAGGACCGCGAGATCAGCCGGCTGGAGGCGATCTACGAGAAGAACGTGCAGGGGGCCGGCGGCGAGACTTTCCATTCGCGCGCCATGCTGGTCGACAAGCATGTGGTGCATCTTCTGGGGGAGGATCGCACCGTCACCGCCGACCAGATTCTCATCGCCACCGGCGGTCGCCCGGCACCGCATCCGGCACTCCCGGGCCATGAACACTGCATCTTTTCCAACGAAGCGTTCGACCTCAAGCAGCTGCCTAAGGCAATCATGATCGAGGGTGGCGGCTATATCGCCGTCGAGTTCGCCAACATCTTTCATGGCCTGGGCGTCGACACCACGCTGGTCTATCGCGGCAAGGACATACTCTCCCGCTTCGATATGGACCTGCGGCGCATGCTGCACGACACGATGGAAAAGAAGGGGATCAAGATCCTCTGCCACGCCGTGTCCGAATGGATCCGCAAGCGGCCGGACGGACGGCTCGACGCGTTGGTCACTGGCGGCAAGATACTGACGATCGATCAGGTCATGCTCGCCATCGGCCGCATTCCCAACACCGAGAACATGGGCCTAGAGGGCGTCGGTATCGAACTTGGCAAGACCGGTGCGATCAATGTCGACAAATATTCCCGCACCAACATCGACAACATCTGGGCGATCGGCGACGTCACCAACCGCGTGCAATTGACGCCGGTGGCGATCCACGAGGCGATGTGTTTCATCGAGACCGCCTTCAAGGGCAATCCGACCGCGCCCGACCATGACACGATCGCCACCGCAGTTTTCTCGCAGCCGGAGATCGGCACGGTCGGTCTGTCGGAGGACGAGGCCGTCAAGCGCTTTGCCGACATCGAAATCTATCGCGCCACCTTCCGGCCGATGCGCCACACACTGTCCGGCCGCGATGAAAGGATGCTGGTGAAGCTGGTGGTCGATGGCGCCTCGAAAAAGGTGCTCGGCGCCCACATCCTCGGACCGGATGCCGGCGAGATGGCGCAGCTTCTCGCCATCCCTCTCAAGGCGGGGCTGACCAAGGACGATTTCGACCGCACCATGGCCGTGCATCCGACGGCGGCGGAAGAACTCGTCACCATGTACAAGCCGACCTATCGGGTAAAGGATGGCCTGCGAGTGGAGTAGGATCACTCATCGTTTTATACGGCCAGGGAGCGCATCGATGAGGTTCGGAATCATTCTTGCCGTGTCCGGTCTGCTCGCTGCCGACGCCGCACATGCGGAAGACAAACTCTACTGCAACAGCATCTCAGATGACGAAGATCTGTCGGATATATCACTAGGCGTCATCACCGGCCGCAAGGTCAACTTTCTCGCCAATGAGTACGAACACGCCGGGTGCCCATCGGCGGACCCGTCCTGCAAGAAACCAGCCTTTGTTCGGGCCAAGGACAAGGTCGTCTACGACACCGATGTTGTTGCGGGCGGTTATGTCTGTGCGGCCTTCGTCGATGGCCGAGGCAACGAGACCGATGGCTGGCTGCCGGCGGCGAGTATCAAGCCAGTCACCGCAGCACCGCACTGGATCGGCACCTGGAAGCGCGACACGTCCGCCGAAATCGACATCACGCTGAAAGCCCACAACAAGGCCGAGGTCAGCGGTAGCGCAACCCACGGGACGGGCGCTGCGACCCACGAGGGCAGTATCGGAGGCGTCATCGACCGGAAGCAGGCGGTGCAAGGGTTCGCTACAGACGGCGACAAGCAAGTCGCCTATGAGGCGGCTGGCGAGTACGATTGCGCAGTAAAGCTGCGCCAGCTTGGCCGTTATCTTTTCGTCGCCGACAACCGCAATTGTGGTGGCGCCAACGTTTCCTTCTCTGGTGTTTACGTGAAGCGCTAAACCGTCAGGCCATCGCCGGCAACTGGCATTGCCGGCGATGGTGGAGATGAGCGCCGACTAAAGCAGCGTTCCGCGCAGGATCACCAGCGCCACCGAAAAATAGATCACCAGTCCGGTGACATCGACCAGCGTGGCGACGAACGGCGCCGACGCGCTGGCAGGGTCGAAGCCGATCCGCTTCAGCGCAAACGGCAACATCGATCCCGACAGCGAACCGAAGGTGACGATGCCGACCAGCGCTACACCGACCGTTGTGGCGATCAGCGGCCAGTGCGGACCGTAGTCGTAGAAGCCCAGATACTGCCAAAGCGCGATGCGGCAGACGCCAACGACGCCAAGCATCGATCCGAGCACCAGGCCGGTCGGCAGTTCGCGCAAGGCGACCCGCCACCAGTCGCCAAGGCCGATCTCGCGCAGCGCCAGCGCCCGGATGACCAGCGACGTCGCCTGCGAGCCGGAATTGCCGCCGGAACTCATGATCAACGGGATGAACAGGGTGAGCACGATCGCCTTTTCGAGTTCGCCTTCGTAGCTTTGCATCGCGTTGGCAGTCAGCATCTCGCTGATGAACAGCGCGCAGAGCCAACCCCCGCGTTTCTGGATCATGGCGAGAAAACTCATCTTCATGTAGGGCTCGTCCAGAGCCTCCATGCCGCCGAAACGATGCACGTCCTCCGTCGTCTCCTCGATCATCGCATCGATGATGTCGTCGATGGTGACAATGCCGAGAATCTTACCGTGGTCCACGACCGGAACGGCGAGCAGGTCGTATTTGGAGATCATCTGCGCCACTTTCTCGCGGTCGGTCAGCGGTGAAACCGTGACCGGCACGCGATCCAGTGCAACGTCCATCACCAGGTCGTCCGGCTCGCCGGTGATCAGCCGGCGCAGGCCGGTCGAGCGCACCAGCATGTGCGTCTCCGGATCGATGATGTAGATCGCGTAGACGGTCTCGCGCGTCCGTTCTACCTTGCGGATGTAATCCAGCGTGCGGCCGACGGTCCAGTCCGAGGGCACGCTGACAAACTCCGTCGTCATGATCGAGGCGGCGCTGCCTTCGGGATAGCCGAGAATGGCAAGCAGCGTCGCGCGCAGCGGTGGCGCGAGGCCGCCGAGCAACTCCGAGCGTGCCGGCTCTTCCAGATCGCGCAGCAGGTCGGCGGCACGGTCGACCGACATGGCGGCGAGCAGCTTGCCTGCCTTGGCGCGGGGCAGCGCTTCGACAAGCTCCGATGCGCCGTCGAGTTCGGGCTGGTCGAAGATCTCGACCAGCCGCTCGAAAGGCACTTCACAGAGCAGTTCCGTCGCTGTTTCGCGAGGCTCGCGGTTCAGCGCCTCGACGACGTCGGCAACATGATCGTTTGCAAGAATGCGGGCGATCGCGACTGCATCGTCGCCCGCTATGGGGGAAAATTCGTTCATGGTTCACTCCTTGCCATCCGGCAGGACGTGAACCGGTCAGGTCACGTCTAGGCGGACGGCGATTGCGTTCGACTGTGACTGTCGCCAGGCATGGCGCGGTGACCTTTCTGCTCGCGGGTTAGCGCATGACCCCGAAAATCGGTTTCGATTTTCGGAAAGGATCATGCGCAAATTCTAAGTTTCTACGGCGTCCTTTGCGCGTCTGAAGTGACGCGCGGCGCTGTAGGTTGGAATTCTGCGAGCCGGCGCAACATAGGAGCGCGCCTTACCGAGTCAATCGTGAGCACGGCTGAAAATGGCGGCAGATGCGTCAAATCGCGAGACTGTGATCGCTGTCGGGTGTGTTGCAGTCACTCAGGGAGCGCGCGGGGCAGCCAAGGCCTTTGGCGTTGCTGCTATTTCTGCTTCAGCCGGCGCGAGAAACGCAGCCATTTGTCCTCGACCGGCCTCGGCTGCGCCAGGATGGTGGTGAGTTCGCGGGGCAGGCTCGGGACCAGTGGCTTCTTGGTCGCGACACCGTCGGCGATCGAAACCACGCTGTGGTAGAATTCGGCGCCCGTAAGCGATCTTGGCGGCACGGCCTCGTGCATGATGCTGATCACAGTGACGTCAGGGCAATTGTCCTTGATCGCCTGGTGGAAGGCGATCTTGCCTTCGGGGTCAAGCGCGCCTGTCGCTTCGTCGAGGAACAGCAGCCCCGGCTGCTGCAGGACGATGCGGGCGACCACCAGCTTCTGTTTCTGGCCGCCCGAAAGAACCTGGTCCCAGTTCTTTCCTTCGCGGTTTTCGTCGGCCATATGTTCGATGAAATCGCCAAGGCCGGCCCTGTGCAATGCGGACGCGACCTGCGCATCGCCAAAATCGTGCTCGGAGCCTGGCAGGCAAACCAATTGCTTCAGCGAGACCTGCTGCAGCTTGACCTCCTGAGCGGCATAAAAACTGCTGACGCCCTCTGGAAAGACGATGGTGCCGCGGCCATAGGGCCACAGGCCGTTGATGGCCTTGACCAGCGAGGTTTTGCCGCAACCGGATTCGCCCTTCAGGAACGTCCACTCGCCGCGCCGGAAGCGCAAATTCGCCGCACTCAGGAAAGGCGTCGCGTCCTCGCCCTGATGCGCCAGTTCCAGCTTCTGGATGGTTAGGCCGAAAACCGGGTTCTGGCGATCATAGCGGAAATCGGAGTGGCCGGTCTGGCTGTAGAACTCCTGGGGATGCTGGACGTTTTCGATCGCGTTGGCGAGTTCGGTGACGCGCTGGCTGTTGGCGCGCAGCGTGGCGATGTTCGGCATGACATGGATGAACCAGGAGCATTGACTGATCAGCGAATTGACCATCTCGGATCCGGTTATGTAACCCTTGAGATCGAAGCCGTTATGGATGAAGGGCACAAGGCCCGGCCCATAGGCGACAATGCGGGCACCAATGAAATTATAGATCAGCTCGAACGAATTGTAGCCTGTGTTGACGATGTTCAGCCGCGCCCAGGTGCGGTCGATGTCGACATAGAGCCGGTTGTGCATCGTCTTTTGCACATTCTCGCCCTGCGAGGCCGCGACATGGAAGCTGCGACGCAGGAAAGTGGTCAGCTCGCCCCGGTAACTGCCTTCGGATTGCTGCATTCTGACGTTGAGGCGCTCCAGCAGGCGGCCCAGCTTGACCGCGATCCAAGTGTTCAGCGGGACGTAGGTGGCGACTGCCAGGAAAGCCAGAACCGCGCTGCCATAGCTGCCAAGGAACTCCAGCCCTTTCACCTCCGCCGAATTTTCCAGCAGTTTCTGGCCGACGAAAAAAAGCGACGTGGCGACAGCCAGAACACCCATGGCGAGACCGATGGCTCCGCCGGTCATGTCCTTGATGGATTCCTGGACGCGCTGGTCGATATTGTCAGGGGCGGCATTGCCGGACGAACCGTGCTGGGCGTGGAAATGCGTATGATTGGCGTCTAGCAGCGCTTCGTTGAACCGGCTGTCCAGCCAGCCACGCCATTTGCGATGCAACGTCGTTGACACGAGGCTGCGTATGCCGGTGAAGCCCGCGTCCTTGAGCACGACCAGAGCCACGAGAATGCCGGCGTTGGTCAGCAGCGACTTGAGCGGCGTGGTGTTTGCGGCATCGTGGAAGAAGGCGATCGAATTGACCAGCTCTCCGGAGGCCTCGGCGAACCAGACGCCGGACTTGCTGGACAGCGCCGTGAGCAGCGCAATCACCAGCGTCAATGTCCAGGCTTCTTTCCAGTGATCCGAAAACCAGTAGGCCCGCATGAGCCCCCAGAAGCTGCGCATCGACGAAACCGGCGTCAGGGGCGACGGCCCTGCGGCCCCGCTAGTCATTTTTTCCGATATTGAACGTCGTGGTCTATCGACCCGAATCACGATCCCGCCCAAACCTTTTTTCTTTTGTTACGGATAGTAACACCAATTGATCATTTTCTATTAATTTTCTCCCGCCGACTGTGAACAGGCCCACGCAACGTTGCCATGAAGCAACAGGTCGAGGTGCGGAATCGGCACCTGGAAAGCGGCTTATTTCTAATGATTTCAATCTGTTGAGAAGCTACGGCGGCGATCGAATTTACCTTCCCTTAGGGAAGCTTTTCACACGATTTTGTGAACCTTTCCGCCTTGCCAGCCGGCCGATTTTCCTACCGAGGACCGGTTGGCCGGCCCCAGAATCGGCTGCCCCCGGGCACCCCGGGCTTGCCGCCGTGATCGCTCGCGGCAGTCGATTCGTCTCGACGGAAGGTGCCTGAAAGCGCCTTGGAGCGAACGCCAGCTCGTGCCTATTGAGGTGCACGCAAACCGGGTTTGACAACGCACGCGTCCGGATCGAACCTGATCCGGCGGATTTGGCTTAGAGGGTCTTTCATGTTTGCACGAGCATTTTCGGTCGCCATGCTAGCGACCTTCGCCTTGCTGCCTCAGGCACATGCTGGCAGCCAGACAATCCCGGCGAACGCCGAAGGGCAGTTCGAGTTCAACACTCCGTCCGGCAATATCGGCTGCATCTACACACCGAAAGGCGGCACCAGCACCTACCAGCCGCAGGACGGCGGCCCGGAACTGAGTTGCTCCCGCGTCGAGCCGAGCTACATCACCATTATCCTGGGGCCGCAGGGGCCAGCAACATTAATCAAGAACCCCGGCGAGCAGGGCTGCTGTAGCGATGCTGCCAAGCTGTCTTACGGAAGCAGCTGGAGCGAGGGGCCTTTCTCCTGCAAATCGTCAACCAAGGGCCTGACCTGCACCGGCAGCAACGGCCATGGATTTTTCGTCAGCAAGGCCAAGGTGACCGTAAAATAGATCAGCCTACCTTTTCCAACTCGCCCTTGGCCTTGGCTGCTGCAACCTGGCGAATGGCGTCGGCGAGCGTGTCGGCGTCCTGAGCTCCCATCACCGCATATTTGCCTTCAAGCAGGAAGCACGGCACACCTGATATGCCCATGCGCGAGGCGGTGGCGATTTCGGTGCGTACCGCCTCTACATCGGCGTCGGTCGGCAGAAGCGTTTCGACCACGGAGGCATCCATGCCGGCCTCGCGGGCGGCTTCGATCAGCACGGCATGGTCGCCGAGATTGGCGCCTTCCTCGAAATTCAGCTGGAACAGGCGGCGCACCAGCCGGTTCTGCACGGCTTCACCGGCGGCACCCGCCCAGCGGATGACGCGGTGTGCGTCCAGCGTGTTGGGCGCGACCTTGATGGCATCGAAGGCAAAGTTGATCCCCTCTGCTTCGCCCAGCGGTTCGATGCGGGCATGGATTTCGCGAATGCGTTGCTCGCTGCCGAATTTGGCCAGCATGTATTCGCGGCGGTCCTTGCCTTCGGGCGGGATGGTCGGATCGAGCTGGAACGGCCGCCAGCGAATGTGCACGGCGACGTCGCCGGCAGCCGCGATCGCCTTGTCCAGCCGCTTCTGGCCGATGAAGCACCATGGGCAGACTACATCGGACACGACATCGACGGTGACGGAGTTCAGCTCGTCCATTTTGATCTCCTGTCCCGATGTTCAGTTCGCCTTGCGCCACCAGGTTGGCAGTTCATAGCCAGATAAGGACGTTTTTTGCGGATGTTCCAGATAGTTCCAGTAGGCAATCCATTGCTGCGTGTTGTGCTGCATCGGCACCACATAGTTGCCCGAGATCAGCAACCTGTCGAGGACACGGACGGCCGCGACATAATCTTCGCGGCTGCGGGCATTGAGCATAGCCTCGAGCGCGGCGTCCACCGCCGGATCGGCAACGCCGGCAAGGTTGAAGGAGCCTTCCGCCTTGGCGTAAGAGGATCCCCAGCGCCCGAGCTGTTCGATGCCGGGCGACAGCGAGTTGTTGAAGCCGCCCGAGCCAATCAAGACCTCGAAGTCGAAACGCTGTTTGCGCGACTGGATCTGGTCGCCCTCGAGGCTGCGGATGGTGACGTCGATGCCGATCTTCTCCAGCGCGCGCTGGTAGATGGCGGCTAGGCGTTCCTCGTCCTGCGAGGCCGTCAGTATCTCGAAAGCGAAGGGCTTTCCCTCGGGATCGAGCATTACGCCGTCCTGCACGGTGTAGCCCGCACGCTTCAGCAGATCGAAGGCTGCCTTAAGCACCTTCCGGTCCTGGCCCGAGCCGTCGGTGACGGGCGGCCGCCACGTGCCGTCCATGACATCGGCGGGTACGCGGCCGGGATAGGGCGCCAGAAGGGCCTTTTCACGTTCGTCGGCCGGGTGGCCGAGCGCGGAAAGTTCGGAATTCTGCCAGAAACTCATGGTGCGCGTGTATTTGCCGCCGAACAGGTTCTTGTTGGCCCATTCGAAGTCGTAGAGCATGCCGAGCGCGCGCCGAACGACCGGGTTGGAAAACTTCTGCAGCCTTGTGTTGAACAGGAACCCGGTCACCACAGGCGGGATGCCACTGTCGAAGGTTTCGGCGACCACATCGCCCTTGTGGAAGGCCGGAAAATTGAGATCGCGCTCGCGCTTGACCGGATCGCTTTCGTCGTCGATGGCGCAGATGCCCTTTTTGAACGCTTCGAGCTTGGCATTGGCATTGAGGAAATATTCGATGGTGATCTGGTCGTAATTGTCGAAGCCGCGCTTGGAGGGGATATCCTTGCCCCAGTAATTTGGGTTGCGCTTGAACACGATGCGCTGGCCGGGCGCCACTTGCGCCACCGTGTAGGGGCCGCTGCCGATCAAGGGTTTCAGCGTGGTCCTGTCGAAAGTCTCCTTGTCGAAGGCATGCTTCGGCAGAATCGGCGTCAGCGCGATGATCAAAGGGGTCTCGCGATTGGCCTTGTCGTTGAAGGTAAAGCGCACGCTGCGATCACCGGTCTTTTCGAGTTTGGCGATCATGCTCATGCGAGCGCTGTAGGGTGGGCGGCCCTTGTCCGTGTAGACGTCATAGGTGAACAGCACATCCTCCGGCGTCACCGGCTGGCCGTCCGACCATTTCGCCTTGGGATCGAGGTGGAATTCGATGCTCTTGCGCTCGGGATCCATGTCGGCGGTGTCGGCGAGCAGGCCGTAGAGGCTGAAGGCCTCATCGTCGTTGCGTTTCATCAAGGGCTCGAAGACGAGATTGCCGTAATTCTGATCCATCATACCGCGTGCCGTGGTGCGCAGGCTTTTCAGGATGAACGGGTTGAGATTGTCGAAACTGCCGACAACGCAATAGGTGATGTTGCCACCCTTCGGCGCGTCGGGATTGACGTAGTTGAAATGCGTATAGTCGGCGGGCAGCGCCGGATCGCCATGCATGGCGATCGCGTGCTTCGGTTCTGATGCGGCCGGCTGAAGCGAAAGGGTGAGAAACGAGATTGCGGCGATCAGCCAAACAAGAACGCGGTCCATGACCGTCTCCTTACTGGGCGGCTTGATGATTCGCAGTGCACCCTAGAGCAAAGGATGTCCAAGTTGAACCATTCCGCCGCCCGATCCCACCGCCAAGAATCGCAGGCGGCGGGCTGGATTCGGCTGCCCATGCAGTGTAACACGCCGTCCGAAGTCATCCTGTTGCCTCATTTCGGCAACAGGTAGCTGGACCACACGGCGCGAAGAAGCCGGTCCCGGGATCATTTGAGAGGAAGTGCACGACATGACGAGCCTGAACAGCAACGCGTACCGCCTTTCGGTCATGGCCGCAGGCGTGGTCGGCTTTCTGGGCGCCGAACTTCCGGCTGCTTCCGCGCAGCAGCAGCAAATTCCGCAAGGCTGGTTCAAGGCCTGCACCAAGCAGGAAGATGTCGACATCTGCAATGTCCAGAACATCACCACCGCCGGCAACGGCCAGCTCATCACCGGCATCAGCCTGATCGAACTGAAGGGCAAGGTAAACCGCAAGGTGTTCCAGGTGACGGTTCCGACGGGCCGTCTGGTGCCTCCCGGCATCGGCCTTCAGATCGACACCGGCAAGGCGCAGAAGCTCGACTATGTGATCTGCTTCCCCGACCGCTGCGTGGCCGAAGTGCCGTTGACCGACCAGCTGGTCGCGTCCTTCAAGAAGGGCTCCTCGCTGACGCTCACCTCGGTCAATTTCCAGAATCAGCCAAACCCGATCAAGATCGCCTTGACCGGCTTCAGCGGCGCCTTCGACGGCCCGCCGCTGCAGCAGTCCGATATCGAGGACCGGCAGAAGAAGCTTCAGGACTTCGTTGCCAAGAACAACCAGGACTTCGCCAAGAAGCTCAAGGAAGAGCAGGACAAGGCGAAGGCCGCCAACTGATCGGCCGACCGTCTCGGAATTTAGAAAAAAGCGGGGTCATGCCCCGCTTTTTTCGTTACTGTCTCGTCAGTGTCTGGCCATATCAATGCCTGGACTGGCGTTTCGGCTCGTAGTGCCCATCAGGTTTCTTGTCGAACATCTCGCCGATCTGTGGATGCCGGACCGGTTCGCCCGACTGGTCCTCAAGCAGGTTCTGCTCGGATACATAGGCGATGTATTCCGTTTCCGAATTCTCGGCGAGCAAATGGTAGAAGGGCTGGTCCTTGCGTGGCCGCACGTCCTCCGGGATCGCCTCGTACCATTCGTCGGTATTGGCGAATTGCGGGTCGACATCGAAGATGATGCCGCGGAACGGAAACAGCCTGTGGCGAACCACCTGTCCGATCGAGAATTTGGCCGTCTTCATCTTACTCACCACCTAAGTTCCTAGAGCGCCGCGCGTCTTTGGAAGAGGCATGGACGCTCTAAGACCTTGAATTTACGCACTACGCAGCCAAAAATCGAGCCCGACTTTAGGTTTGATCCCTAGCTCTATTTGGCGCAGACGCCACATCAATTCAATCCCGAGGCGCTTGCCGCCTCTGTGAAGCTACGCACCGAACGGATCGAAAGTTTTGGCGCAGGCCTGCTACCGCCGGGCTGGCCTTCGCAAGCCGCCGGCGAACGCTGCAAAGCCGCTGCCGGGCCGAAGCCCCTCGCGCATGAAGAAGGCGCGCAGCGGCGCGAAACTGCCGAGCACGCCGAGGCCGGCGCTGCGCGCCATCTGGGCCGGAAGCATGTCCGACAACAGCGACATGTTGAGCAGATTGACCGCGCTGCTGCGCGCCAATATGTCAGGCCGCCGCTTGAAATCATAAGCTGCGAGCGCCTTGGCAGATCCCGGATCATCGCGATTTTCTCTAGCGATTCCAATTAGATCGTCGATATCCCTGATGCCGAGATTGAGACCTTGCGCGCCAATCGGCGGAAACACATGGGCGGCTTCGCCGACCAGCGCAACCCGGTTCTGCGCAAAGCGCCCGGGCGACGCCGCTGAAAGCGGGTAGATCTGCCGGCCGGGCTCAACGGACACCCGGCCCAGCATGGATTGCATCTGTTGTTCGACCTGCTGCGAAAGCGTGACATCGTCGAGTGCTGCGAGTTCCTTCGCCGTCTCCGGCCTCACCACCCAGACAAGGCTGGAGCGATTGCCGGGCAGCGGCACCTGCGTGAACGGACCGGTTTCGGTGTGGAACTCGGTCGAGGTGAAGGCATGGTCGCTGCGGTGGCCGAAATTCAGCACCAGCGCCGCCTGCGGATATGACCTGACGGATGCCGGAATGCCTGCCGCCTCCCGCGCCGGTGACAGGCGGCCATCGGCTGCGACCGCCAGCGATGCCGTCACATCGCTGCCGTCGGCCAGGACAGCATGCGCGTGGCCAGCGTCGAGGCGCCATGTCTCCACCATCGATTTTCGCCATTCGATGCCGGAATGCGCATTGGCAGCCTTGGCAAGCGTGGGATTAAGCGCACTGTTGGGCAAATTCAGCCCGAATTGCTCTTCGTCGATTTCGCTGGCGCGAAAGGTGACCACCGGGCTGCGGATCAGCCGTCTGGTCGCATCGACGATGCGCATAACCTTCAACGGTGCAGCCTTGGGCCTGAGGTCGTCGAGGACGCCCAACCGCTCGAGGATTTTCAGGGCAGGGTTCATCAAGGCCGTGGTGCGGCCATCCGGGCCGCCTGCCTCAGGCCCGACAAGGGTCACGGGAAAGCCTGCGTCGGCAAAACCGAGCGCCGCGATCAGCCCCGCCGGGCCGCTGCCGGCAACCAGTATCCGTGCTGTTTTCTGGTGCTCCAAACTCGGCTTCCAGTTTGCGATGCAAGGCGATGGGTCCGACCTGCCGGTACAGCAGCATATAGGTCAGGTCATGCGGCTTGATCAACGCGGCGATTCGGCCCATTCGATTGTCATGACCGGCAAGGATCATGATTTCAGCCATCTCGACCAAGCCGGCCGCGCCACAGCAAGCGTCGCCCGCAGTCCCCGGCTGACGGTGAACATCGTCGTCGGTGCGGGCATCCTGCTTGCCTGGCTGCTTCTCGGCGCGATGGCGATCCGCGGCGCCGAAAGCCGGGCCCCAGGCATCGACGCACCCGGCGATTCGATACTCAGATACCTGCCCCCCTTGCCGCTGCCGGATTTTCTCGACCGGTTCTTCGCGCTCTGCCTCACCCCGGTGCCGCTCGACGGAACCATCGGCGTGCAGGCCCTGGCGCTCATCGCGATGTGGTTCCTGATGGCGGTGGCGACCATGCTGCCATCCGCGGCGCCGATGGTCCGCACCTATTGCGAGATTGCCGACACGGCGCGGATCAAGGGCGAACCGGTTGTCCATCCTTTGGTTCTGGTCGCCGGCTACCTCGGCATCTGGCTCGCCGCTTCGGCGGTGTTTGCGGTATTGACGCTAACGGTCCATGCGTTCGCTTCGGGGCAAGTGCTCGACCCGCTGGTTGGATTTGCCGGTGCGGCCGCGCTGCTGGTTGCCGGGCTCTACCAGTTCAGCGGCCTGAAAGAGGCCTGCCTGACAAAATGCAAAAACCCGTTCTCGATCCTGTTTGCGAACTGGAGCACAAGACCCGTTCGCATTTTCCGGCTTGGCCTGGAGCAAGGTGTGTGGTGCCTCGGCTGCTGCTGGGCGCTGATGCTGGTGATGTTCGCCGTCGGCGTAATGAACGTGTTCTGGATGGCGCTCATAGGACTTTTCACCCTGATCGAAAAACAAACGGCGAGCAGGCTTTCAACCCGACTGGCCGGTGCGATACTGCTTGTCTGGGCAGCCGCCCTCCTAGTAGTCTCGGCATGAGGGGGAGAGAATTCGATGGCAGATCAACGCTGGGCAATGAAGGGAGAGCTCGTACTCTCCTGCAATTGCACGGTCTTTTGCCCTTGTGTGCTGTCGCTCGGCAACCATCCACCCACCGAAGGCTATTGCCAGACCTGGGCGGGTTTCCGCGTCGACGCCGGCCATTTCGGCGAGGTCGACCTGTCTGGCCTCAAACTTGGGCTGATCATGGAAATTCCCGGCTATATGAGCCGCGGCAACTGGACCGCCGGCCTGTTCATCGACAAGCGCGCCTCGGTCTATGCTGTGAAGGCGCTGACCAGGATTTTCACCGGCAAGGCCGGTGGAACCACGTCCTTGCTTTCCATCCTCGTCGGAAAATTCCTCGGCGTCGAACAGGTACCGATCACCTATGAGACACGTGACAAGACGCGTATCTTCCAGATACCGAAGATCATAGACGGGGCGGTGACGCCGATTCCCGGCAAGGATCGCGAGAAGGATACGGTGATCAGCAACTCCGAATACTGGATCGCGCCGGAGATCATCGTGGCCAGGTCCGACAAGAGCAAGATGCGGGCTTTCGGCCGCAACTGGAACTTTGCCGGCCGTTCGGCCGAAATCTGCAAGCTGGACTGGCGGGGCCCGTGAAGATCACCGACCGGATTCCAAGGCCGAAGAAGAAAGTCACATGGCCGCAGGCGCGCGCGTTCTCGGTCCATCTCCTGACCGCATCAGGCTCGTTCCTGGCGTTCCTGTCGCTAGTGGCGGCGAGCGAGCAGCGCTGGACGGCAATGTTCTGGTGGCTGGGACTGGCGCTGTTCGTCGACGGCATCGACGGGCCGATCGCCAGAAAACTCGAGGTCAAGGAAATCCTCCCGACATGGTCGGGCGAGCTCCTCGACAACATCATCGACTACGTGACCTACGTACTGATCCCGGCATTCGCGCTCTACCAGCGCGGTTTCATGGGCGAGGGCCTGTCGTTCCTGTCGGCGGCCATCATTGTCGTGTCGAGCGCGATCTACTACGCCGACACCGGCATGAAGACGAAGGAGAACTTCTTCAAGGGGTTTCCGGTGGTCTGGAACATGGTGGTGTTCACGCTATTCGTCATCGAACCGGGACAATGGGTTTCCTTCGCCGTGGTCGTGGCAGCCGGCATCCTGACCTTCGTGCCGATCAATTTCATCCATCCGGTGCGGGTGGTGCGGCTGCGGCCGATCAATCTCGGCATGACATTGCTGTGGTGTGCTTTCGGCGCGCTGGCGCTGGCGCAGGCGGCACTTGCCGCCTTCTACGACCAGATCGGCGTGCTGGGCGAGCAGGTCAGTGTTTTCACCAAGGTCGGCATCACCGTCACCGGACTTTACCTGGCTTGCATCGGCGGTATCATGCAGTTCTTCCCGACGCTCGGCGCCAAGAAGCCCGACCCCGATAAAGCCTGATCCCAAGAGAACCGAAAATGTCCAAAGCGATCCGTATCCACGCCCATGGCGGTCCGGAAGTTCTGACCTATGAGGACGCCGAACCGGGACAGCCGGGCTCCGGGCAAATCCTGGTCCGGCACGCCGCGATCGGCCTCAACTTCATCGATGTCTACCACCGTTTGGGCAACTATCCGCCGCCGGGCGGGTTCCCGTTGATACCCGGTGGCGAGGCAGCCGGGGTGGTTCTCGAAGTCGGCGCGGACGTCGACTGGCTGAGGCCGGGCGACCGCATCGCTTACGCCGTGAATGTCGGAGCTTATGCCGAACAGCGCGTGATTGCCGCCGACCGCGTGGTGAAAGTGCCGGATGGCATCAGCGACGAACAGGCGGCGGCCATGATGCTGAAAGGCATGACCGCCGAGTACTTGTTGCGCCGTACCTTCAAGGTCAAAGCAGGCGACACCGTCCTGTTTCACGCCGCTGCCGGCGGCGTCGGGCTGATCCTCGGCCAATGGGCCAAGCATCTCGGCGCGACCGTGATCGGCACCGCTGGTACCACCGACAAGATCGAACTCGCCAAGGCGCATGGCTTCGACCATGTCATCAATTATCGCGAGCAGGATTTTGTCGCCGGCGTCGCTGCCATCACTGGCGGCAAGAAATGCGATGTCGTCTACGATTCAGTCGGCAACGACACCTTCCCGGCGTCGCTCGACTGCCTGAAGCCGCTTGGCATGTTCGTCAGCTTTGGCCAGTCATCGGGGCCGATACCGCCATTCAGCATGTCGCTGCTGGCGCAAAAAGGCTCGCTATTCGTCACCCGGCCGACGCTGTTCGTCTACAACGCCAAACGCGAGGACCTCGAAGCCTCCGCCAAGGCATTGTTCGATATCGTGCTCAGCGGTGCGGTCAAGATAAAGATCAACCAGCGCTACGCACTCAAGGATGCCGGCAAGGCGCATTCAGACCTTGAAGGCCGCAGGACGACGGGAACAACCATTCTTATTCCCTGAGCCTTCCCGCTACTTGAGCTTGCTATCCCATCAGTTTCCGCTGAAATTCTTGAAGCTCTTTCAAGTCGCGTGCCGCTTTCCGATGGGAGCCGGCAGCGCATACCATGCTTGCGGGAACACAGAACATATCTGGCAAACCAGATGGGAGGCACTGTGAGTGCAAATCATGACGGCGCAAACCTGCTCGAGGTTCGCGGTCTCACCAAGATATTCGGCACGCTGACGGCGTGCGACCATGTCGATCTGAACATCGCCAGGGGTGAAATCCACGCGCTGCTCGGCGAGAACGGCGCCGGCAAGTCGACGCTGGTCAAGATGCTGTTCGGATCGCTTGAGCCCAATTCAGGCGAGATCTTCTGGAACGGACAAGCGGTCAGGATCACCAGTCCGGGTTATGCAAAAAAGCTCGGCATTGGCATGGTCTTCCAGCATTTCTCGCTGTTCGAGGCGCTGACGGCGGCCGAGAACATCGCGCTGTCGCTGGATGACGGTTCGCCGATCAGCACCATCGCCGCAAAGGCGAGGGCGCTGTCGTTCAGCTACGGCCTGCCGCTCGATCCGGAATCGCTGGTCGGCGACCTGTCGGTCGGCGAGCGCCAGCGCATCGAGATCATCCGCTGCCTTCTGCAGACACCGCAGCTCATCATCCTTGACGAGCCGACATCGGTGCTGACGCCGCAAGAAGCCGACAAACTGTTCGAGACGCTCGAACGTTTGCGCTCGGAAGGAAAGTCCATCCTCTACATTTCGCACCGGCTGGAAGAGGTCAAACGCATCTGCGACCGCGCCACCGTGCTGCGTCACGGCAAGGTGGTCGGCCATTGCAACCCGCGTCAGGAAACCGCGGCGTCGTTGGCGCGCATGATGGTCGGCAACGAGGTGCAGGCCGTGGTGCGGGCGCCAGCCGAAGGCATCGAGACGGCCCAGTCGCTGCTTGAAATCCGGGCGCTGAGCCGCAAGCCGGCAACGCCATTCTCCATTCCACTGAAAAACATCAACTTGAATGTGCGCGCCGGCGAGGTGATCGGCATTGCCGGCGTCGCCGGCAATGGGCAAGGCGAGTTCTTCGAATCCGTCTCCGGCGAGGTGCTGCAACAGGACGTCGCCTCGGTGCGCATCCGCGGCAAGGATGCTGGTGGCCTCACCGTCACCGGCCGGCGGCTCATCGGTGCTGCCTTCGTCCCGGAAGAGCGGCTCGGCCACGGGGCAGCACCTCGCATGAAGCTTTCGGAAAACCTGCTTCTGTCGCGCCACGCCACGGACGGCAAGGTTTTCGTCGGCGCTGGCGGCATGGTCAAAAGCGCTGCGATCTACAGCGCCGCCCAGCGCATCATCGAGGCCATGGACGTGCGCAAGAGCGCCCCGGATCCGGAGGCCGCGGCTCTTTCAGGTGGCAATCTGCAGAAATTCATCGTCGGCCGTGAACTCGACCGCAAGCCTAGCGTCATGGTGGTCAACCAGCCGACCTGGGGTGTCGACGCCGGTGCCGCCGCGCACATCCGCCAGGCATTGATCGAACTGGCGCGCAGCGGCTCGGCGGTTCTTGTCATCAGCCAGGACCTCGACGAGCTGTTCGAGATATCGGATGCCATCGCCGTCATGCACAATGGCGAATTGTCGAAGCCGTTGCCGATCGCCGAGGCCACATTCGAAAAGATCGGACTGCTGATGGGCGGCGCTGAGCCCGGCCATGCCGAACACGCTTTGGAGACGACATGATGCGCCTCGAACTCGTCAAACGCCCGCAGCGCTCGATGCTGTTCTCGGCGCTGTCGCCCTTCATCGCCTTCATGCTGACGATCATCGCCGGCGCCATCATGTTTGCGCTGCTTGGCGTCAACCCTTTGAATGCATTCCAGATTTACTTCATCGAGCCGATCAGCCAGATCTGGCAACTGCATGAGCTGGCGATCAAGGCAGCACCGCTGATCCTGATCGCGGTTGGCCTGTCGGTCTGCTACAAGGCCAACATCTGGAACATCGGCGCCGAAGGCCAGTTCATCCTGGGCGGCATTGTCGGCTCGATGATCCCCGTGCTGTTTCCGCAGTTCGAAGGTCCCTTGGTGCTGCCACTGATGCTGTTGCTGGGCATGGTTGGTGGCGCTGCCTATGCCGCCATTCCTGCGCTGCTCAAGACGCGCTTCAACACCAACGAGATCCTGACCAGCCTGATGCTGGTTTATGTCGCCCAGCTCTTCCTCGACTGGCTGGTGCGTGGTCCGTGGCGCGATCCGCAGGGCCATGGTTTCCCGCAGACGGTGCAGTTCAACGACTCGGCCATCCTGCCGGAATTGATGCCGGAGTCCGGCCGCGCCAACTGGGGTTTCGTCTTTGCGCTGGTTGCAGCAGTGCTGGTCTGGATCCTGATGAGCCGCATGCTGAAAGGCTTCGAGGTCCGCGTCCTCGGCTCAAGCCCCAGGGCAGGACGCTTTGCCGGCTTCAGCCTTAACCGCATGGTGTTTTTCGCCTTCCTGCTGTCGGGTGCCTTGGCCGGGCTTGCCGGCATCTCGGAAGTCTCCGGCGCCATCGGCCAGTTGCAGCCGGTGATCTCGCCCGGCTACGGCTTCACCGCCATCATCGTGGCGTTCCTTGGCCGGCTGAACCCACTGGGCATCGTTGCCGCGGGTCTTGTGCTGGCGCTGACCTATCTCGGCGGCGAGGCAGTGCAGAGCGCGCTCGGCATCTCCGACAAGGTGGCACGGGTGTTCCAGGGCATGCTTCTGTTCTTCGTGCTCGGCTGCGACACGCTCATTCACTACCGCATTCGCCTGGTCGGTTTTGCCGCGCCGAAACTTGAGGCTGCACCCAAGCTGGAGGAAGCCCGCTGATGGACATCACCGTCAACATCCTTTTGACCATTGCCACGGCGGCGACGCCACTTTTGATCGCGGCGATCGGCGAACTGGTGGTCGAGCGCTCCGGCGTGCTCAATCTCGGTGTCGAAGGCATGATGATCATGGGCGCGGTGGGCGGCTTCGGTGCCGGCTATCTCACCGGTTCGCCCTGGATCGGCCTTTTGGCTGCAATCGCGATGGGCGCCGTGTTCTCGCTGCTGTTTGCCGTCATGACGCTGTCGCTGGCCACCAACCAGGTGGCGACCGGCCTGTCGTTGACGCTGCTCGGTCTCGGCCTGTCCGGCATGATGGGAACCAGTTTCGTCGGCCAACCCGGCGAGCGGCTGCCCAACCTCGACATTCCGGGCCTCACCTCGATCCCGGTCGTCGGCAGGTTGCTGTTCGGCCAGGACCCGATCTTCTACATATCGATCGCACTGACCGCCGCCGTCATGTGGTTCCTGTTCAAGACCCGCACCGGGCTCACCTTGCGCTCGATCGGCGATAGCCACAGCTCGGCGCATGCGCTCGGCATCCAGGTCATCCACTACCGCTATCTCGCAGTGATTTTCGGCGGCGCCTGCGCCGGCCTTGCCGGCGGTCATCTGTCGCTGGTCTACACCCCGCAATGGGTGGAGAACATGAGCGCCGGCCGCGGCTGGATCGCGCTGGCGCTGGTCGTGTTCGCCTCCTGGCGTCCGTGGCGGGTCTTAGCCGGCGCCTATATCTTCGGCGCGGTCTGGATCGGCCAGCTCCATGCACAGGCATTTGGCATTCCGGTGCCTTCGCAACTGCTTTCTTCGCTGCCCTATCTGGCAACCATCGTGGTTCTCGTTCTAATCTCGCGCAACAAGCGTCTGACGATGATGAACACGCCGGCTTCCTTGGGGCAGCCATTCGTTCCGGATCGTTGACAATAAAAAAGACGGGAAGCTCCAAGGCTTAACTCAGAGAGGTAACACAATGAAAAAACTACTTATTGCCCTGATGACCACAACGGCGGCATTCTCGCTGGTAGCGACCGCCGAGGCCGCGGACAAGCTGAAAGCCTGCTGGGTCTACACCGGCCCGATCGGCGATTTCGGCTACTCCTACCAGCACGACCAGGGCCGTCTCGAAGTGGAAAAGGCGCTCGGCGACAAGGTCGAGACCGCCTTTCTCGAAAACGTGTCCGAAGGCCCCGACGCCGACCGCGCTTTTGAACGGCTGGCGCGCGAAGGCTGCAAGCTCATCTTCGGCACCTCTTTCGGGTTCATGGATCCGGAAGTGAAGGTGGCCAAGAAATTTCCAAAGGTGATGTTCGAGCACGCAACCGGCTACAAGACATCAGACAATCTCGGCATCTACAACGCGCGCTTCTATGAAGGCCGCTACATTCTTGGCCAGATCGCCGCCAAGGAATCGAAGGCTGGCGTTGCCGGCTACATCGTTTCCTTCCCGATCCCCGAAGTGGTCATGGGCATCAATTCCTTCATGCTCGGCGCCCAGTCGATCAACCCGAATTTCAAGGCAAAGATCGTCTGGGTGAATTCATGGTTCGACCCGGGCAAGGAAGCCGACGCTGCCAAGGCGCTGTTCGACCAGGGTGCCGACATCATCGTCCAGCACACCGATTCGACCGCTGCCCTGCAAGTGGCCGAAGAGCGTGGCTTGCACGGCTTTGGCCAGTCTTCGGACATGATCAAGTTCGCGCCCAAGGCGCAGTTGACCTCGCTCACCGACGATTGGGGTCCGTACTACATCAGCCGGGTCCAGGCCGCGCTCGACGGCACCTGGAAGCCTGGCAATGTCTGGCTCGGCATCAAGGACGGTGCCGTCAAGATGTCCCCTTACACAAACATGCCCGACGACGTGAAAGCGATGGCGCAGGCCACTGAAAAGAAGATCGTCGACGGTTGGAACCCCTTCACCGGGCCAATCGCCAAGCAGGATGGCACGCCATGGCTGAAGGACGGCGAAGTCGCCGACGACGGCACGTTGCTCGGCATGAACTTCTATGTGAAGGGCGTCGACGACAAGCTGCCGCAATAAGCACAAGCCGAACTATGTCAGGAAAGGGCGCCGCAAGGCGCCCTTTTTCATTCGGCGGGTTGCGAAACTGTGGAAGCGCGTCGAAATCTCTCCAGCCCGCCATCAATCGCCCGGCCGAGCCAGATCTTGACCATGCGTTGGGCCGGTCGTTCGAAATAGCGCCAGATCGCCCACGAAACCAAGAGCATGAGGGCGACACAGCCCAGAGCGGCATTCCATTTGCCGACCATCGGTGCGGCGGCGTTGATCGCGAGATAGCCGATGTTCTGGTGCAGAAGGTAGAGGGGGTAGGTCAACCCGCCCAGCGCCAGCGTCAGAGATGACGGGCCCACATGGTTGCGCAACAGAACGCCGCCGATCAGCGCCGCATGCATGATGACATTGGCGACCACGAGATTGGTCAGCGAAACGGCAACGCCATATTCGTTCAGCATCCAGTGCTGTGTCACGGCAATCGTGCTGCTGGACATCAGGAATGCGGCCACGAGCAGCAGCAAGGCTGGCAGCGAACGGCCATGCGCATGAAGATGGTGGACCAGCAGTCCAGCGGCGAAAAATGGGCCAAACTCGGTGATGAACAGGAACCGCGCTGCACGACTGTCGATGAAGAACTCGTTCAACGCCGAGATCGCCAGCCAGATGAAGATCAACGCCAGCTTCCATTTCCCAAAAACCCCGGTGAACAGCGCGAGCGTCACCCAACCGTAGAAAATCAATTCAAGGAAGATCGACCAGTAGACGCCGTCCATGAACGGTTGGCCGAAGGCCGGCGCAAACATGGACAGGTTCGCGGCATACTGGCGCAAAGAGGCTGAAAACAGCGGCGCCCCGACCGAGGCGACAATCGCGAAGGTGATGGTCATGCAAAGCAGGAAGCCTGGATACAGGCGTGCGAACCGCGCGATCGCAAACTGTTCCCATTTGCGGCTTTCCGCCGACCAGGCAATAACGAAGCCGCTGATCAGAAAGAATAAATTGACGCCGAGATAGCCGTATATGGCGACCGGCGCCACTGTCGGATAGCCCTCGGCGAGAAAGCCGCCGGCGGCCGCGCCGCGAAAGAAATAGTGATAGAACACGACAGCCAGCGCCGCCGCCAGCCTCAGAAGGTCCAGCGTCGCGACGTAGTCTTGCCGCACAGTTTTGGCGTCCATCCGACCCCCGCATTTATAGTCTCGAAACTATAATGCGGATCGCGGCCGAACGGGTTAAGGCGCGGGAACTATCGCAAGCTGTAGTAAATGCGGCGACTTGAACCGCCGTCAGACCGCTGAACCGTAGAGATCATAGGGGTCGGCGCGGTCGATCTTGACGGTGACGATGTCGCCGGCACGCAGCGGGCGGCGCGACTGGATGTGCACCGAGCCGTCGATTTCAGGCGCATCGTATTTGGTCCGGCCCTTAGCCGACGTGCCGTGCGCCTCGTCGATCAACACCGGCAGGCGCTTGCCGACCTTCTTGGCCAACTGGGTGGCAGAGATCTTCTGCTGGCGCTGCATGAAACTGTGCCAGCGCGCTTCCTTGATTTCCTGCGGCACCTGTTCCAGGCCGAGATCGTTGGAGCGGGCGCCCCTGACCGGCTCATATTTGAAACAGCCGGCGCGGTCGATCTTGGCCTCGTCCAGCCAGTCGAGCAGCATCTCGAAATCGTCGTCCGTCTCGCCGGGAAAGCCGACGATGAAGGTGGAACGGATGGCCAGATCCGGGCAGATGTCGCGCCAACCGCGAATGCGGTCGAGCGTCTTTTCGCCATGCGCCGGCCGGCGCATGTTCTTCAGCACCTGCGGCGAGGCGTGCTGGAACGGGATGTCGAGATAGGGAAGGATCTTTCCCTCGGCCATCAACGGGATGACGTCCGCGACATGCGGGTAGGGGTAGACATAGTGCATGCGAACCCAGACGCCGAGCTGGCCCAGCTCCTCCGACAGATCGAGGAACTTCGCCCGCACTTCGCGATCGCCGAACATGCTGGTCTGGTATTTGATATCGATGCCGTAGGCGCTGGTGTCCTGCGAAATGACGAGGATTTCCTTGACGCCCGCCTTGGCCAGTTTCTCAGCTTCGCGCAGCACGTCGGCCGCCGGCCGCGAGACGAGATCGCCGCGCAAAGACGGGATGATGCAGAAGGTGCAGCGATTGTTGCAGCCTTCCGAGATCTTGAGATAGGCATAGTGGCGCGGCGTCAGCTTGACGCCTTGCGGCGGCAAAAGGTCGATGTAGGGATCGTGGCTCGGAGGCGCTGCCTCATGCACCGCCGCCATCACGCTCTCATAGGCCTGCGGACCGGTGATGGCGAGAACGTTGGGGTGTCTCTCCCGGATGACGTCCGGTTCGGCGCCGAGACAACCGGTGACGATGACCCTGCCGTTCTCCGAAAGGGCGGAACCGATGGCGTTGAGCGACTCGTCGCGGGCGGAATCGAGGAAGCCGCAGGTGTTGACGACCACCAGGTCGGCACCGTCATGCTTGCGCGCGATCTCGTAACCTTCGGCGCGCAGGCGCGTGATGATGCGCTCCGAATCCACGAGGGCTTTCGGGCATCCAAGACTGACGAAACTGACGCGGGGGGCTGCGGACATTTGCGGTTTCCAATGGACACGGGCCGGAAACCCTAAGGTCCGGCCCGGAAGTCCCAATACATATCGATCTTTTGGGCTCTCGTGGGAGCTTACTTCGCGCGGCGCAATAGCACAGTTCCGCAGTCAAGCAAACCAGCGAACAGCGTTGCACGATGCGAGCCGACCACCCTTCAAGGGACCGGGCTTCAATGATGGCTCGGTCCGAACCAGGGTGCCAGGAACGCAAACTGTTCGGGGAACTGCTGCACGGCACCATCCAGAAACATCTTGATTGCGACGTAGAGGATGATCAGTAGGCCGATATAGGCAATCCAGCGGTACTTGTGCAGGAGCCTTGCGACAAACGAGGCGGCAAAGCCCATGAGCGCAATCGACAGCGCCAAGCCGATGATCAGCACCGTCGGATGGTCCATTGCCGCCCCCGCGACCGCAAGGACGTTGTCAAGCGACATTGAAACGTCGGCAATGACGATCTGCCACGCCGCCTGAGCGAAGGTCTTGCGCGGTCCCTTGCTGCCAATCGTTCCGTCCTTGTCGTAGTCGACATTGGACAGCGATTCCGTCGCATCATGTTCCTGCTCGTGGGTGACACGCAGTTCGCGCCACATCTTCCAGCACACCCAAAGCAGCAGCAGACCGCCGGCGATGAGGAGCATGGGGCCGATGGCGAGCAGCCACTGCGTGATCAGGGCAAAGAAGATGCGAAGCACGGTGGCTGCCGCAATGCCGACCAGAATCGCCTTCTTGCGCTGGTCGGAGGGAAGGCCGGCCGCGGCAAGGCCGATGACGATAGCGTTGTCGCCGGCAAGTACGAGGTCGATGGCGATGACCTGGAGCAGGGCCGAGAGGCCTGCGGCGGTGAAGATTTCCATCGGCTGGAGGCCCTTTGCTGTTCGCCGAGTGTCGGTCGTCGAATACCCAGACGCCCTAACGTGTATGGTTCGTGCGCGTCAAGGGTTTGCAGGAGACAATGTCGGACGCCTGCCTTGATAAAAGGCAAGCAACACTATCGCCGAAGGCCGCCAAAGGCCCGCAAATGCCGGGAACCGGGCTCAAAAAATTCTAGTCGTAGAGATTGTACTTCGTCCAATCGGTTTGCGGAATTTCCTCGCCGATCCGGTAACGCAGCTGCAGCACCTGCATATGGTCCGGCGCCGTCTCGCACTTGAATTTCAGCCGGTACCACTGCCCTTTGCTGCGAAAGGCAGCGCCCGGGCTTCTGATGGCATCGGCACCCATTTCCGGCGTTGCAAAGGCATAGGCAACGACGCGATCCGCTTTGTACTTGTGATCGTCGTGGCTGATCCGGTCCAGCACTTCGGCATCGCATCGCTGTTCGAGCCGGGTTTGCGGATCGAGTTTCAGCAGGCCGGCGCGCAGGGCGCCGTCCATCGCGTACGCCGGGCAAACCAGCGTCACGGACGCCAAAACCGTCAGGCAGAGCTTTTTCATGGGCGGGACAAGCAGCATATTTCACCCGAAAAATCAACCAGACGAGGCGTTCGCCCCCGATCGTAGCCAAAACGCGGAGGAGAGAGCGGCAGCCCCAGTACCAGACGCTGCTGGAAGCAGCGGCTTTTTTGTCTGGATGTGAGGTCCATCACATCCCCCAGGCAGCGTGTGTGAAATGACGTCCTTCAGTGGGGAGCCGGATGCATCGTCTGGACTGGCTGAACCAAGAGGATTCTCGGCTCATTGCAACCACCATTTAGTTGACCGCCACGCGCTCCGGATCTAGTTTTCGTGCTATACTCCCGATCGTGAAGTCGGTTCCCAAACTGGAGGCGATTATGCGGGTAAGCATCTCGATCTTCGTCCTGGCAACCGTACTGGTGTCTTCGAATTCGTTTGCAGGCCCGGTCCAGTCGTCAGAAGACATCATCAAATTTTTCGCCAATGCATCCGATCTGGGTCCATTGCGCGGAATATGTTTGGGCACCGAAGATGAGTGCAAGAGCAAGGCTGATGCGTCGATCCCAACCGGCCTAGACATGTCGATCAATTTCAACCTCGATTCTTCTGACCTGGTGCCGGAGGCGCAAGCAAAACTCGACGAATTTGCCAAGGCGCTGAAAGACAACCGCCTGAAGGCGCAAACTTTCCTCGTAGAAGGCCACACCGACGCTTCGGGGTCGCCAGTCTACAATCAAGGACTTTCGGAGCGGCGGGCGCAATCGGTGACGGCATTCCTTTTATCGAAGGGAATCGAACCGTCACGCGTCAAAGCGATTGGCCTCGGCGCAACCCATCCACGTGTCCCCGATCCATACGACCCGGTCAACCGGCGGGTCGAGATGCGGATAAAGCTGCAATAGCCCTACGGACAGCTCAACGCGACGCGCTTCAGAACACACCGCCAATCCCGATTCCGCCACTGATGTCGGGAGGAGGGGCTGCGGGACGCGAGGATTGCGACTTTGCGGACCTGGCAGTCTTTCGACTGGCTGCCCCTTTTCGCACCGGAGCCGCATCGGACGAAACCCTCGTCGGCTTGGCCCTTTGCACGACGACCGGATCCTTGCAGACTCGGCCGGAGTGCAAAAAGAGGTCACCCAGAAGTTCAACGCTGGGTTCGGTCGTCGACGCTGCCCGCTTGGTGTTCTTGTAGTAGTTGGTGAGAGCGCGGACTGAACCCTTGCCCCAACTTCCGTCAACCGTCGTCCGATAGCAGCCCAGGCGGCGCAATTCCGTCTGGATGCTGCGTGCCAGATCAGTCGCTTTGTCGGAATCCGTTTCACCGGTCGTGCCTACGATCAGCGCTTCAAGGCCGGACACCACGCTCTGCCGCGCTCCCTCGAGGCTGGCTATCTGCGTGCCGGCAGGATTGGCTGAAGCGCTCGGTGGTGGCGAAATCTCGACCGATCGTAATGTCTGTCCGACGATGAGCACTGCAGTCTGCAGGTCGTTGGAAGCAAGCTCGACCTGCAGCTTTTCCTTGGCGACGGGATCCGACAGAATGCGCGACAGGCTGGCGCTCAACTGAGCCGGATCGAGCATTTGCTGCTCGGTGAAATAAAACTGCTCGCGAAGGTTCGACTGGTCCCATGGGACCTGACGACCGAGAGTGAGGGATTCGGTTTCGTTGCGCACCCGGATCATCATGTCGGAAATGCTGAGCCCAGGTATCTCGACGTTCTTTAACAGCGCCGTGGTGAAGGGGCTGTTGGCCCCCGATCCGTCAACCGTGCCGTTGCCCGGCTGGGTTGCGAAAGCAACAAACGTGTTTTCGCCCACCTCGACCTGCGCGAGGCCATCCACGGTGCTGGCGCCTTTGCCCATCGGGTTGTTCCGGCACGCATCAAGAAAAATGAAGGTCTGCCGTTCCCGGTTGGCAAACCTCGAGATCACGTCGTTGAGCCTGACTGCGCGCGCAGTCAGTTCCCCCAAGGTCTTGGCGTCGGGTGTATCGACCGGCAGCAGATAGTTCTCACCTTGAAGCTGCACGCCGTGGCCGGCGTAGAAAATCAGCACCGCGCTGGCGGCCGCAAGCTTGCCGTCGGCTTCCCGAAAAAGCTTGGCAAACCCGTCGGACGAAAGGTCGGTTCCGATCAGCACATCGAAATTCAGCCTTTTCAGGCTTTCGGAAAGTCTTCTGGCGTCGTTTACAGCATTGGTCAGATCTGGAAGTTGGACGCTCTGGTAATCGGAATTGCCGATGACGATCGCAAGCCGTTTGCTTGGCTGTGGTGACCGTTCTTCCTCGACCGCGGCTTGAACGCAGATCGATCCGAAAAATGAAACCAGCAGAACTGCCGCGATGCGCAGATAGGGGCTGTAGGTCATGTCACGAGCTCGTTTCAGCGTGCGACAGTCTTCGAGTCGCCGAAGTGTCCGCCGACTGACGCCATCCCTCGTGCGCCGGAACTCGTATCTCCGAAGACAAGGAATTTTACACCAGAACACATGTCAAAGCCAGAAACCATCTCGAAGCCAGAACCACTCGAAGGAAGGGTGACGGGCGCGGCCTGGCTTCGATCTGGCTGTGCGCATTTTTCTCGGGCGCCGTCGAGCGCAGCCAGACATTGGCTCTGCGGCCGGAAGCCAGCGATGCAGACGAAACCATATCCTCACTGGCCATAAGATGTTATGCTCCCTGCTAACTGGAGCAATTGTTGCTCTTACATTTGTAGCAGTCAGTGATATTCTTCATAGTTCATCTCCGCATGCCTTGATACTTTAGTGATATCTCAAATAGGCAGGGAATGGGACAATGAGAGGCAGGAATTGGCTTTTGCGCCTGGGCGCCGCAAGCGCGCTCTCGATTGGCGCTATATTGATTTTCCTGCCTCCGAAGGCAAATGCCTGCGTGCTCGGCGGTGAGGGAACCTTTCTGGACGGAACCTGCGCTCTTGGCGGCGCAACCAACAGCGCGATTGTCGACACCTCGCTGGATGCGCTTCAGAATATGGTGGACGACATCGTCCAGGCGAATGTCGGCCCTGCAAGCGCAGCGCCGCCGGCTCAGTCTTCACCGTTCGGCGTTTTCGCTTCGGGCCAGCTTGCCCACACGGAGCATGACGGCTTCACGATTTCGAACAGCTTCGATGTCTTCGATGGGCCGCACTTCGACGTTGATGAATTCTCTGCTGCCGTCAGCGTGGATTTCAATGCCGCGAAGCACTACGGATTCGACAACGAGCATGGACTAAACCTTGGGCTGTTCGGCGGCTATGCATCGGCCAAAGTCGGCCTTGATGCGTTCGATTTCTTTCCTGGCGGCGAAGCTACAAACAGAAGCGGCATGTTCGGCGGCTATGGACTCTATCGGCACGGCACCAGCTATGCGCTCGTGGCCGCTTCGGCGTTCCTCGGCAATACGGACGTTGAAAGCTCAGGCAGTTTCGGCAGCTACGATACACAAGGCTATGCCATAACCGGGTCGATCGGGCGCATCTTCAGCTTGACCGATCGGGTGCGCTTCGACCTGCGTGGCGGATTGTTGGGCGTTACCTTTACCGGCGATGAATACACGGACAGCTTTGCTGTTCCATACGGAAAAAGCCGTTTGTCGTTTGGCGCAATCAAGTTCGAACCTGGAGTTTACGCCGATTTCCAGCTCGGAAACGGCATGGTCATCAGCCCTTATGCGCGAGCTGATCTGCAGCAGCGCTTCGGCTATTCGAACACGGCAAGCGTCTTCGGAGTGGAGAGTGAATTCGAAGACGCGGACTTCTCGGTGGCGCTATCCTCCGGCTTCAATCTGAAAATGACGCAATCGACCACGCTTAGCAGTGAAATTCGCGGCAAGTGGTCTCAAGAAAGTTCAACCATCAGCGGAAAGCTGGGCGTAAAGATCGCCTTCTGAATATCGGCGAGAGACCGCTCGTTGTATCTGGCGGAGGGAGTGGGATTCGAACCCACGGTGGGCTTGCACCCACGCCGGTTTTCAAGACCGGTGCCTTAAACCGCTCGGCCATCCCTCCAACTAGTTGCAATCATTGTGGTTTTCCGGTTCGCGAGGAAACCCAAAAGAGTCGGTTGCTACACACTTTGCAACTATTTGCCTTTTCGCTCGCTGCTTATAGCTGCCTGAAGTGCAACGTCAACTTGCTCCGCTGCATCAGCCTGCATTCCGGGCATGACATGCGAGTAAAGATCCAACGTTATGGCGCGCTCAGTCTACCTTCCGGCCTTTGGAAACCACCCAGGCAGATGGATGGCCTTCAATTAAGAAGGCGATGCGTTTGCTGTCCCCAATGGCCGGGTTGCACTTCCATCCGGGCACGTTTTTAGCGGGGTACACATCCCAGCTTATGTCGGAACAGAATTTATCGCCTTCGACGCCCCATCTTCCGGTCGTCCTCTTGTTGCCCTTCCGATAGATGGCCGTGCCATCCGGGTTGAAATATAGAACCTCGTTCTCGTTGCTGATCGAATTTCCCTCCAGCGCAGCCGTAATCTCTGCGCCTGTCATCGTTTCCGCAGACGCCGTGTCGACCGATAGGACAAGCACAGCTGCCGCGACCATTGTTGATGTGGGGAAATAAGCCATTTTTACCTCTCCTCTGCCTGGCCTGCTCGAAGCAGAAAATGATGCGCCCCATGCCCTGCGATGACAAGCAGACCTCCGACGCCCGCTGCCGCAGGTGGCGGGCCCTGACAACGGTTTCGGCATCCCCAGGCGAAGCGATTCCGTGGCGATCGCGGAAGCAACAGTGGCGGGGCAAGCCGGCCAATTGACAATGTGGCACAAGGCTGACCAACTGATGGCGTGTTGCCAATTTTCGGGGGATTAATGAAGAAGACCTACGAGAGGCCAATCCTAGCAAAGCGCCAGAAGCTGTCGCATGTGACGGCGCAGCAAGCTCCGTCGAAGGCTTCCGTCTAGCGTCCCGGTTTCTGAAAATTCGCATGAGTTCGATAGCAAGGGCGGTGGGACGGCCCAAAGCACGCGATTTTACGCCTCCGGTGCGGGGCGGGGTGTGCCACAATCTCGCCCGGTTCCAGACATAATCGATTAATACGGTGATAAACAATTCCTGTGCACAAGGGGATTGGGGATCAGGGCATCGCTGGCATTCGTCGAGTGGGTGCTTTGGTTCCGCTGAGGTTCTGGCTGCGGCGCCTGTGTCGAGACTGTAGGGGACAATCGAAAACATGCAGACCCCGACGCGCCCGCGTCTTCGTCGCGCTTCCACTTTCGCGTTGTTCGTGGCTTCGGCTGCCTTGCTGGCGGCCTGTACGTCGTCACCACAGCCGAAGGCGATGGTCGACAAGAAACCACGCTCCAAAGAATATTTCTCTGAATCCGAATATGGTGTGAAGGCAAGCCCTCGCGTCACCTTCAAGACGTCGAACCTGCAGCGTGGCGGCGGACGCGACCAGCTCGGCAAGCCCTACCAGGTGCGCGGCAAGTGGTATTATCCGAAGGAAGACAAGCGTTACGCCAAGAAGGGTCTCGCCTCCTGGTATGGTGACGCCTTCCACGGCCGGCTGACCGCCAATGGCGAAGTCTACGACATGACGCACCTGACGGCCGCACATCCGACGATGCCGCTGCCAAGCTACGCGCGGGTCACCAATCTCAACACCGGCAGTTCGGTCATCGTGCGGGTCAACGATCGCGGTCCCTATCATGATGGCCGCATCATCGACGTGTCCAAGCGCGCCGCCGAAATGCTCGACTATGCCAACATCGGCACGGCTCGGGTGAAGGTCGAATATGTCGGCCGCGCACCGCTCGACGGCAATGACGACCAGTATCTGATGGCCTCCTATCATCCCGGCAACAGGGCGCCGGATCCGTCGGACGGCCTGCCTAGCGGTGTCATGATCGCCATGAATGGACCGTCGCCGAGCCTGCCGGTGGTCGCCACAGCCGTAGCGTTTCCCGGTCAGTTGACGGACTCCGGACAAGGATTCGAAGCCCAGCCCGCCATGTCGGCGCAGGCGCCGGCTTTTGGCGATATCGTGCTGCCGGATTTCGGCCCGATCGTGCCGGAGCGTCCGGAAATCGGCCTGCCGCGCCAATCGCCGTTTGCCGTGGCGTCGCTCTCTTATGCGGACGACCGCGTGCACCGCGCTTCCGACGTGTTCGCCGCGCTGGGTGGCGACGGCATGTCGCCCGCCGACGTCCTGCAGTCATGGAAGCGGCAAGCACCGTCGGCTGGTTCGCCGACGGAGTACGTCGCGGCGGGGTCATTCGAGGATGCAGCCGAGGCCAAGCGGGTGGCGGCTGAGCTTTCCGGCTTCGGCAAGACCGAGATCCAGCGCTCCGCGCTCGACGGCAAGGACTGGTACTCGGTCAACCTGTATCCCGACGGTCATGGCAGCCTGGACGACCTGCTGCAGGCGGCATGGTCGCATGGCGCACCGGACGCGCTCGTGGTGCGCAACTGATCCGGCAATGCCGAAAGCCTGCCAGCTTCCCGATCGGCGGTTGATCCGCCGGGAAAAAGCCTGATAGCTTTGCAAAGGTTGGCATCACGCCGGCTAACGGGTCGAACCTCTCATGCGATTTCGCATTTTCCAGCCTCTTGCCGGGCTTTTGGGTCTTGGTCTGTTGCTGTTGTCATTGGCCCCGGTCAACGCGCAGCTCTTCGAGACCAAGGCCGCGCAGGCCTTCATGATCGACGCCGAGACCGGCACGGTGCTGTTTGCCAAGGATGCTGACAAATCGATCCCTCCGGCGTCGATGGCCAAGCTGATGACCATGGAGGTGGTTTTCAATGCCATCAAGTCCGGGCGCCTGAAGCTCGACGATACATTCGTGGTTAGCGAGAACGCCTGGCGCAAGGGCGGCGCTCCCTCGGGGACATCGACGATGTTCGCGAAACTCAAGTCCTCCATCCGGGTCGAGGACCTGATCCAGGGCGTGACGGTGCAGGCTGCCAATGATGGCTGCATGGTGATCGCAGAAGGCATGGCCGGATCGGACGAGAATTTCGCGGTGCAGATGACAGAACGCGCCCGCCAGATCGGCCTGCAGAAATCGACCTTCGTAAACTCGACCGGCCTGCCGGCCGACGGCCAGCAGACGACCGTTCGCGAACTTACGCTGCTCGCCCTGCACATCTGGCGCGATTACCCCGATCTCTACCGCTACTACGGCTTGAAGGATTTTACCTGGAACAAGATCTCGCAGAGGAATCGCAACCCGCTGCTGACAATGGATGTCGGCGCCGACGGCTTGGCGGTCGGCATGAGCGAGGCAGCCGGTTTCGGCATCATCGGCACGGTCAACCAGAATGGCACCCGGGTGATCGCGGCGTTGAGCGGACTGGCAAGCGATCGCGAGCGCGCCGAGGAAGCGCGAAAGCTGCTCGACTGGGGTGTGCGCTCCTTCGAGAAGACCGAGATTTTCGCCAGGGACGAAGTGGTCGGCGAGGCCCAGGTTTTCGGTGGCGCCAAATCCGGCGTGGCGCTGAGGGCAAAGGGGCCGGTGGACATTTTTCTACTCATCACCAACCGCGACAAGCTGACGGCGAAGATCGTCTATGAAGGACCGGTTGCCGCACCGATCGAGGAGGGGCAACCGGTGGGCACCCTGCGCGTCTGGATCGGCGATACGCTGAGCCAGGAAACACCGCTTTTTGCGGCCGAGTCGGTGGGCGTGGGCACGCTGCCGCAACGTGCCTTCGATGCCGCCAGGGAACTGGCCGTCGGCTGGCTGCGTTAGCAGCGGCGTAGACCTTTTCTCGAGCCCGGACTATTACAGTCGCGCAAAGCATGGACAAAGGTTTTCGATTGGCGCGCGGATTTTTCATCACCTTCGAAGGCGGCGAAGGAGCAGGCAAGTCGACGCAGATCGAGCGGCTGGCCAGGAAGATGCGCGCCAAGAAATACGATGTCCTGGTCACACGCGAACCGGGCGGCTCGCCGGGCGCGGAGGCGGTCAGGCATGTCCTGCTTTCCGGCGCCGCCGAACCGTTCGGCCCCAAAATGGAGGCACTGCTTTTCGCCGCGGCGCGCTCCGATCATGTCGAGCAGGTCATCCGGCCGGCGGTCGAGCGCGGCTCCATCGTGCTTTGCGACCGCTTCATGGATTCCTCGCGCGTCTATCAGGGCGTCACCGGCGGTCTCGATCCAGCGTTCATGGATGCGCTTGAGCAGGTCGCCATCAACGGCATGGTGCCCGACATGACGCTGATCTTCGATATCGACCCGGCTGAGGGCCTGAGGCGCGCCACCGCGCGGCGTGGCACCGACACAGGCCCCGACCGCTTCGAAAAGGAAACCCTTGATATCCACCAGCGCCGCCGCGAGGCCTTTCTGGTGATCGCCGCGGCCGAGCCGGAGCGCTGCATCGTCGTCGATGCCTCCGCCGATCCCGATGCAGTGGAGAATATCGTCACATCAGCCGTGTTCGCCGCCCTGGAGACAATGACGCCCGCACATGAGAGACAGGCGGCGCCGGCATGATCTTCGAACGCATCGCCCCTGAGCAGCACGACACGCTGGACGGCGTGCCGGAGCCGTCGGAAACGCCCCGTCTGGTCGGCCATTTGCAGGTGGCCAACATGCTCGCAGCCGCCTACCGTTCCGGCAAGCTGCCGCATGCGCTGATCTTTGCCGGGCCGGTCGGCATCGGCAAGGCAACGCTCGCCTTTCACCTGGCGCATCATCTGTTGAAGCATCCGGCGTTCGAACAGGCGCCGGAGGTCTTTGCCGTTCCCGATCCTGCCTCGTCGCTGTTTCGCCAGATCGCCATCGGCGCGCATCCTTCGGTGCTGCATCTGACACGGCCGGCGAATGACAAGACGAAGAGCTTCAAGACGGTCGTCACCGTCGACGAGATCCGCAAGGTCAGCCGTTTCCTGTCGCTGACCTCGCATGATGGCAGCTATCGCGTGGTGATCGTCGACCCGGCTGACGACATGAACACCAACGCTGCCAATGCCTTGCTGAAGAATCTTGAGGAGCCGCCGGCACGCACTTTGTTCATCCTCATCGTCCATGCACCAGGCAGCCTGCTGCCGACGATCCGTTCTCGCTGCCAGATGGTGCGGCTGGCTCCGCTTGGCGCCGAGGACCTGATGACCGTGCTGGAAGGCGTCGAACCGCCGCCACCTGAGGATCCAGCAGCGCGCGCGGCACTGGCCGAGCGGGCAGGGGGCAGCGCACGCAACGCGATCCTGTTGACGCAGTATGGCGGACTGGAAATCGCCGGCACCCTCGACGCCCTGGTGGCGGCGAGAAAGAGCGATGTCGCCGGCGCCTATCGCCTTGCCGAAGCGGTTGCCGGCCGCGACCAGGCGATCCAGTTCGACATCTTCAACCGCCGTGCGCTCGACCTGCTTTCGGCAGGCGCCAGCGAGGCAGCACTGGCTGGCGATCTGGCACGGGCGAAAACGCTTTCGGATACTTGGCACGAGGCCTTGAACGCTATATCTGAGACCGAGACCTACAATCTCGACAAGAAGCAGCACGCCTTGACCATGATCGACCGCCTGAATTCTGCAATGCGAATGTGACGGTTTCCTTGATGCATGCCGGGGCCCCAAAACCGGGGCCACTTTTGGGCGGCATGCATTGGCCTCGGGATGGCAATCGCTGTCTCGATGCGATATCCACCGCCACAACTGCCATTTCAGACTTCATGACGGTCCATTCATGTCACGCGAAAAATTCTATCTGACGACGCCGATTTTCTATCCGAACGGCAAGCCGCATATCGGCCACGCCTACACCGTTATCGCGAGCGATGCGCTGGCTCGCTTCCAGCGCCTGGACGGCAAGGACGTATTCTTCCTGTCCGGCACCGACGAACACGGCCTCAAGATGCAGCAGACGGCTGAGAAGGAAGGTATCACGCCTCTGGCGCTTGCCGACCGCAATTCAGCGATCTTCCGTTCGATGACCGAGGCGGTGGGTGGCTCGAATGACGAGTACATCCGCACGACGGAACCACGCCACTACGCGTCCTGCCAGGCGATCTGGAAGGCGATGGCCGCCAATGGCGACATCTATCTCGACCGCTATAGCGGCTGGTATTCGGTCCGCCAGGAAGCCTATTTCGACGAGGGCGAAACCACGGTCGGCGACGACGGCGTGCGGCGCGAACCGCTTGGCTCGCCTGTCGAATGGACCGAGGAAGAGAGCTATTTCTTCCGGCTGTCAGCCTATCAGGACAAATTGCTGGCACTTTATGAGAACCAGCCCGACTTCGTCGGCCCGGTCGAGCGCCGCAACGAGGTGCTCAGCTTCGTCAAGTCCGGACTGAAGGATCTGTCGATCTCGCGCACGACCTTCAAATGGGGCGTGCCGGTGCCCGGTGACGACAAGCATGTGATGTATGTCTGGGTCGATGCCTTGACCAACTACCTCACCGCCGCCGGCTATCCGGACACAAAGTCCGAGCAATGGCGCTACTGGCCGGCCACGCACATCATCGGCAAGGACATCGTCCGCTTCCATGCGGTCTACTGGCCGGCTTTCCTGATGTCCGCCGGCATCGAGCTGCCGAAGCGTGTCTTCGCCCACGGCTTCCTGTTCAACCGCGGCGAGAAGATGTCGAAGTCGGTCGGCAACGTCGTCGATCCGTTCGCCATGGTCGAGCACTACGGCCTCGATCAGGTGCGCTACTTCTTCCTGCGCGAAGTGCCGTTTGGCCAGGACGGCAGCTACAGCCATGATGCGATCGTCAACCGCACCAATGCCGACCTCGCCAACGACCTCGGCAATCTGGCGCAGCGCTCGCTGTCGATGATTACCAAGAACTGCGATGGCGTGGTGCCGAAGCGCGGCGCGCCAAGCGACGCCGACAAGGCGATCCTCGACCAGGCAATGGCAGCACTCGTCACCGCGCGCAAGACGATGGCCGAGCAAGGCATCCACCTAGCGCTGGCGGCGATCTTTGCCGTGGTGGCGGAAGCCAACCGCTATTTCGCCGCACAGGAGCCCTGGGCGTTGAAGAAGACCGATCCGGCGCGCATGGAAACGGTGCTGTGGACGACCGCCGAAGTGATCCGTCGGGTAGCGCTGTTGTGCCAGCCGTTCATTCCAAGCTCGGCGGCCAAGCTGCTCGACCTGCTGGCGGTGCCCGCTGACAATCGCGATTTCAGCCATGTCGCAGAAACCAGCGCACTGGTGCCCGGCACGGCTTTGCCGGCGCCGCAGCCGGTGTTCCCACGCTATGTCGAACAGCCGGACGCGAACGCCTGATGCTGGTCGACAGTCACTGCCATCTCGACTTCCCCGATTTCGCCGAGGAGCGGGCGGCCATCGTCGCCCGCGCTCTGGCCGCCGGTATCGGTCGCATGGTGACGATCTCGACACGCGTTAAGCGGTTTCAGCAAGTGATTGAGATCGCTGACTCTTTTGACGAAATCTATTGCTCGGTCGGCACCCATCCGCACAATGCCGCTGAAGAGCTGGATGTGACTGTTGCTGATCTTGTCCGCCTGTCCGCGCATCCCAAGGTGGTTGCGATCGGCGAAGCCGGGCTCGACTATTTCTATGACCACGCGCCGCGCGACGCGCAGGCACAAGGGTTTCGCACCCACATTGCCGCCGCGCGCGAGACCGGCCTGCCGCTGGTCATCCATTCGCGCGACGCCGACGACGACATGGCCGCGATCCTCGAGGAGGAAACAGGGAAGGGCGCCTTCCCCTTCATTCTGCACTGCTTTTCGTCGGGACGCAGGCTCGCCGAAGTGGGCGTGGCGCTCGGCGGCTATGTTTCCTTTTCCGGTATCCTGACCTTCAAGAACTCGGCCGAGCTGCGCGCCATTGCGGCCGATGTGCCGCCTGACCGGCTGCTGGTCGAAACCGACGCGCCGTATCTTGCGCCGATGCCGTTTCGCGGTAAGCGCAACGAGCCGGCCTATGTCGCGCATACCGCCAAGGTGCTGGCCGACACGATCGGCGTCAGCGAGGCCGAGATCGCGGCGGTCACGACGGATAATTTCTTCCGCCTGTTCCGGAAAATGCCCCGTCCGAACGCGCTGAGCGCCTGACGCATGAGCGACCGGCTGCGCCTCACCATTCTCGGCTGCGGCTCGTCGCCCGGCACGCCGCGCATCACCGGCGACTGGGGCAATTGCGATCCGTCCAATCCGAGGAACCGGCGCATGCGCACCGCGGTGCTCGTCGAGCGGATCGCGGCGAACGGTGGCCGCACCACCGTCGTCATCGACACTGGGCCGGATTTCCGCGAGCAAATGCTGATGGCGGCGGTCAAGCGCATCGACGCGGTCGTTTATACGCATCCGCATGCAGACCATATCCACGGCATCGACGATCTGCGCGGCTTCGTGCTCGAACAGCGCCAACTGATCGATATCCATGCCGATCAACCCACCATGCTGCGACTGCGCGAGGCGTTCGGCTATTGCTTCGAGACGCCGCAAGGCAGTTCTTATCCGCCCATCGTCAGTGCCCACATTATCGACCACGCCAAGCCCGTGGTGATCGAAGGCGAGGGCGGTGCCCTCGCCCTCGAGCCGCTGCCGCAGATTCACGGCGACATCATTTCGCTTGGTTTCCGCATCGGCGGTCTCGCCTATTGCCCCGATATAAGCGACTTTCCGGACGCCACCGTGGAGCGCCTGCGCGGGCTGGACGTGCTGGTCATCGATGCGCTCCAGTACAATACCCATCCGAGCCATCTGTCGCTCGGCCAGGCGCTTGGCTGGATCGAGAAACTGGCGTCGAAGAATGCCGTGCTGATTCACATGCACGTGCCGCTCGACTACGCCACGGTCATGGCAGAGACGCCGGACAACGTCGTGCCGGCCTATGACGGAATGGCAGTAGAAATCCCTTACGAATCAGCGTGATAGGAATGGTGCTTCATGAAGGCGTTCGGCCCTTTGGCCAAACATCAGCAGCGTTCCTATCCGCTCATAGCCCATCCGGGGATAGAGCAGCGCCCCGGCGTGGGTAGCGGTCAGTACCGAGCACCGCGACCCCTGTGCCCGATCGTCGCGCAGCATTTTCGACATCAGAGCCTGGCCGAGGCCGCGACGCCGGTGCGAAGGCTCGACATACATATCCGCGCACCACGTGGCGCCCACGGCGTCCACGCTACGCACGCGCCCGACGATAGCGTCGCCATTGATCGCCACATACTGGCGGAACGGCGCGCCGTCGCCGAGCAGATTGTCGGCGATCGGGCGCCTGCGCATGATCTTTCCCAACTGCGCCGCCCGTTCGGCTGTGCGCACGCGTTCGACCGAGGCAACCGCCGGCGGGCTTGGAATCTGGCGCAACCGATGGATGAAAAAGCCTTCCGTCCGAAGCAGCCGGTAGCCGAGAGCCTTGTATGCGGTTCGCGTCGGCCCATCCGGCTCGTCGTTCGCGACCACGACGGAAATGGCAAAGCCCCGCCGCGCATGCTGCCGTACGATAGCATCGGCTTCCTGAGCGGCAACGTCATGGACGACCCATTCCTCGCTGCGGTAGTCGCGAGAATTCTTGCGCTCGGCATCGCGCATCAGCCACAATGGCCCGACGCGGCTGGCCTCGTAAGGAAACGTGCGGCTCTTGCCGGTGCTGTAGCCGTGCACGAACACCTCGATTGCCGATTCAATCTCACGCTTTGCTGTCGTCATCCGGGCAGCGTAGCGTTGGCCATCTGCTCAAGGCAACACACATCGATCGTGCCAAGCCTATGAAAATCGGCAGCAATTTCCCGGTATCGGTCAAAGCATAAGTTCCATAATCTATCTTATGCGACTTTCGGATGTGGCGCCCACAGAGCTTCGCCGTGTTGAAAGCAATGCAGAATATCCGCGATCACAGGCTGAGCTTCGTCCAGGCGGCTGAGCCCTCGTGATTGTGAACGCGCGGCTATCTGCGGCGCGCTCGACGCATTTCAACTCAAGCGATCGGGCCAAGAGCGCCGCCCGCTATTCCAGAATGACGATGGCTTCGACCTCGAAGAGCATGGGGTCAATAGCAAGCTTGGGAACGGGAACCAGCGTCTGCGCCGGCAGCGCCTCGCCGAACATGTCCTTGACGTTCCTGGTCAACACCTCAAGCTTGGACATATCGTGGTCGACCACGAAGACCGTAAGCTTGGCGACCTGATCCGGCCTGGCCCCGATCCCTTCAAGCGCGGTGCGCAGGTTCGCATATGCCTGTTTCACCTGGACAGCGAAGTCGGGCGACAAGCCTCCCTTGCTGTCTTGACCGCCCTGCCCGGAGATGTAGGCCACGCGGGCTCCGGGGGGAGTGATCACCGCTGTGCTGTAGCCATTCGGCGACGGGTCGTAGAGGGTCTGTGGGTTGACGATGGTGAGCTTGAGATCATTCTCATTCGCTGTCGTCGCAGTGGGAACTGCCATGGTCATGATGATTAGTCCTCCGATAAGCAGATGCTTGATTGCGCGTGACATGATTTTCTCGGCTCCGCGGATTGCGATCGACGTACCCTCGCGATCGGCATGATTGAACTTGGCCCATATCAGTCATACGATGACTCATACGATGTACGAGTCATCGTATGGTACAACGTACTAGTCAAGCGGTCAGCATCGACATTCCTGACGGTGCCTGCCAAAATCGAGGTTCCGGCCAGCGAGGAAGACGGATGGCAGCCAAACGCAGCGGCGCCCGAAGCAAACGGTCTCAACGGACAAGGGAGTTGCCCCGGCCCGTGCAGGAGCCGCTCGGTGAACCGCCTCTCTCTCGGGAACGTATCGTGGCGACCGCGGTAGAACTGCTGGACGCTCAAGGGCTCGACGGATTGACGATGCGTCGGCTGGCCGATCGCCTCGGCTCGGGCGTGATGAGCCTATATTGGCACGTCGACAACAAAGAGGATGTCTTTGATCTGGCGCTCGACTCGGTGCTCGAATATCGCGGACCGCCGCAAACAGTTGAGTCTCAAGACTGGCGCGGAGAAGTCGTTCATATGCTCGAAGACTGGCGCGCCAGCATGCTGCGCCATCCTTGGTCGGCATCGCTGTTGCCGCGCCGGACGCTCGGCCCGAACATCATCAGTCGCCTGGAACTGCTGAGCAAGACCTTGTCCAGAGCCGGTGTAGCGGATGCCGATCTGAACGTCGCGATATGGTCGCTCTGGAACTATGTGATGGGCGCCACCATCAGCAGGGCGAGCTTCGATCTCTCTGACGACGACATGGCCGCCGCGCAGCAGCGCCTTACACGTCTCAGCGAACGCTACCCAACGATCGAACGCTCTCGTCTGCTGTTGGACAACGATTGGGATGGCGCCTTCCGCAAAGGCCTCGGCTTCGTGCTCGATGGCCTCGCCCCAAGATAAAGTTCCGGTTCGCGATGATGCCGCAATTGGGATGGGAAAATAAAAGCCGGGAGTTTGACTGGATCGCCCCGATCGGGCGCTCACGCCTGAGCCAGCAGGAGCGTCACTGTCACATTTCCATCATGCCGTGTCTCTGAATCACTTGAATGGCCGGCAGCGTCAAGGCCGAAGAGCCGCCAAAGCCGTCTCCCTGACCCGCTCGACAGATCCATTGGAAAGCCAAAATGGATCACCAATGCATTCGACGACACCATCTGCGACGACGACTCCGTCGCCGTCCGGACAAGCGATGATCGGCCTTGAATTCCAGGTGCTGTAAGCAAGCAAGTCCGGCAAGTAGCTCGGCTTCGCCTGCACATGGGGAAAGAACTCGAACGGCACGAGATCGAGCGCTGCGCTGTCCTTTGCGTCCTCCGGTCGCTTGTTGCTGAACAGCGCGTCCACAGCGATGGTCGGGGTCATCAAGATGGCGCCCGCACTCGTGCCGACGAGAAGGCCGCCATCGTTGGCCCAGTTGCGCAACCTGTCCAGCATGCCGCTGCGCCTGAGCCGGGCAAGAAAAGCGGCGGTGTTCCCGCCCGAAAGGTGGATTGCATCGCACGCCAGCAAGGCATCCCGCTCGGCGCTGTCGTGATCGCGGTCAAGGTCGTAAAAGATGTCGAGGTCGAGCCCCTGCCGGGCGTAGTAGGCTCGCTTCTCCGAGTAGAACCACAGATCCGGGTCTGGTCCGGACGGAACATATCCAATACGACGACCACGCTCGCGCATAAGCTTGGTCAAACGAATGTCGACCTTCTCGTTCGCTGAAATGACCTGGTCGCTGTAGAAGACCGCGTTGATCATAAGGAATTGTGGCGCGGCGCCAACCACGAGTAAACTGCCCTTCCCCATCCTGTCGCCAGCGATGCTGATCTCGGCACTCACCGCGCCGCCAGATACCTCTCAGCCAATCTTGCCCAAAGCGCTGCACCGACCGTAAGGTTCTTGTCGTTGAAGTCGTAGCGTGGGCTGTGCAGGATGGCGGAGTTTTCGCCATTGCCGAGCCGCAGGAAGCAGCCTGGCCTGTGTTCCAGAAAATAAGCAAAGTCCTCGCTGCCGGGAATCAAAGAGCATAGCGAAACCTTGTCTTCTCCGACCAATTCCCTGACCACGTCGGTGGCGAAAGCCGTCTCGGCTTCCGAGTTCACGACAACCGGATAGCCCTTTTCGTACTCAATCTCGGCGACCGCTCCATGGGCCTCCGCGATTGAGATTGCGAGTGCTTTGATCCGGCGTTCCAGCGTCTCGCGCACCTCCGGCGAAAAGGACCGGACACTAAGAGAAATCTCGGCCTGGTCGGGGATGACGTTTGACGCGGTGCCGCCATGGATCGTGCCGACCGTGATGACCGCCGTCTCCGTCGGGTTGACGTTTCGCGAAACGATAGTCTGCAGCGACATCACCAAATTGGCGACCGCCACGATCGGATCAATCGTCAGATGTGGGCGGGAGGCATGGCCACCGCGGCCCTTGATCAGGATCCTCACCGTGTCGCTGGCCGCCATCAGCGGGCCGGAGCGCATGAGGAATGCTCCCTCCGGCGCGCCCGGATGGTTGTGCAGGCCAAAGATGGCGTCGCAGGGAAATCGCTCGAACAGGCCATCGGCGATCATCTTCTGTGCACCGCTGCCCGCGCCGGCTTCTTCCGCCGGCTGAAAGATCAGATTTACCGTGCCGTCGAAATGCCGGGTCCTGGCGAGATATTCGGCAGCGCCGAGCAGCATCGCAGTGTGGCCGTCATGCCCGCAGGCGTGCATCTTGCCCGGCGACCGGCTGGCATAGGGCGCACCGGTCGCCTCGTCGATCGGCAACGCATCCATGTCCGCGCGGATGGCAATGCTGCGCGTGCCGGATCCATGATGTAGCCTGCCCACCACGCCCAGCCCGCCGACATTGCGCGTGACCTCGTAACCCCAGTCCTGCAGCCTTTCGGCAACGAAGGCAGCCGTTTGGTGCTCCTCGAACGACAATTCGGGATTGGCATGAAGGTGATGACGCGTCTGGCGAAGATCGGGCTCATGCGCCGCGAAATCCGCGATTTCGGCAAAGTGGTTCGAATCTCTGGTCATGATCTCTCGTACTGGCGGTAAGGCTGCGCGGAAATTCAGATGAAGCGGCTGAGGAAGCTGCGCGTCCGGGCATGTTGCGGATTCGAGAGCACCTCCTCGGGCGGTCCCGCCTCGACAACATGGCCGTCATCCATGAATACGACCCGGTCCGCAGCCTCGCGGGCGAAACCAATCTCATGCGTCACCACGATCATGGTCAAGCCTTGGCTCGCCAGATCGCGCATGGTTGCCAACACTTCGCCGACCAATTCGGGGTCCAGCGCCGAAGTCGGCTCGTCGAACAGCATCAGTTTCGGCCGGATGGCCAGCGCCCGGGCAATCGCTACACGCTGCTGCTGACCTCCGGACAACTGACGCGGATACGATTCCATTTTTTCGGAAAGGCCAACGCGGGCGAGCAATTCCTTGGCATACCGCAAGGCTTCGTGGCGATTTTGTCGATGCACCCCGACCGGTGCTTCAATGACGTTCTCGAGCGCCGTCATGTGCGGATAGAGATTGAACTGCTGGAACACCATGCCGATCTTGCGCCGCTGCGCGGCGATGGCGCGACCGTGCAGCTTGTCGAGCCGACCGTTGTGCAGCCTGTAGCCGATCTGCTCGCCGTCCACCTCGATAGAGCCACGGTCGATCGCCTCCAAATGGTTGATGCAGCGCAGGAAAGTCGACTTGCCCGACCCGGAAGGCCCGAGGATCGTGACGACTTCGCCGGACGCAACGTCGAGGTCTATGCCTTTCAGCACCTCGACATGACCGAAAGCCTTGTGGACGTTGCGCGCCCGGACGACTGGCGCGCTGGTTTCCGCTGATCCGCTCATTGGCTTTCCCCCTTGGAAGCCGCGGCAGTGCCAGCCTTCTTGCGCACAGCCATTTGCGAACCGCGATCCCCTCGCCCGTAGTGTCGCTCAATCATGCCCTGGCCGACATTCAGGACCGAGGTGATCAGCAGGTACCAGACGACGGCGACCATCAGCATCGGGATGACCTCGAAGGTGCGGTTGTAGATGGACTGCACCGAATAGAGGAGGTCGGCCATGGCAATGACGCTGACCAGCGATGTCGCCTTGATCATGCTGATCAGCTGGTTTCCCGTCGGTGGCACGATCGAGCGCATCGCTTGCGGGATGATGATGCGCCAAAGCGCCCGGGCCCTGGTCATTCCGAAGGCCTCGGCGGTTTCGGTCTGGCCCCTGTCTACGGACAACAGACCGCCGCGAATGATCTCGGCCATGTAGGCGGCCTCGTTCAGCGCAAGGCCCACGATCGCCGCGGTCAGGGGCGTGATCAAATCGTTTGTGTCCCAGCTTGCAAGCGTGGGGCCGAACGGGATGCTGATCGACAATTTTGGGAACAGCGTCGACAGATTATACCAGAAGATTAGTTGCACCAGGAGTGGTGTGCCCCGGAAGAACCAGATGAACAGCCCCGACAGCATTGAAGCCAGCCTGTCGTTCGACATCCGCGCGATCGCCAGCAGAAGCCCAAGCACGACGCCAATGGCCATAGCCACCACCGTCAGTCCCAACGTGACCGACAGACCCTGCATGACGGTCGGATCAAAGAAGTACTGGGCGACAACCGGCCAACCGAAATTTGGATTTGTGCCGACGATGTAGGCGAAGCCCGCCGCAATGGCGAACGTCAGGGTCCAGAGGACGAGACGATCCGTGCGGAATGGCTTGTGTGCCCGCTCGACGTCGCGCAAGGCGTCGTCCGGCGCGGCGGGCAGCCCCGCCGCATGCTGCATGGCAATGTCGCTCATCTCTTGCCTACTTGCCCTGATTGATGCCGGGCTCTTTGATCATGTTGTTGTCGAGCCCCCACTTCTTCATAACGGCTGCATATGTCCCGTTGTCCATGAGGACCTTGAATGCATCATGCAGGGCTCCGCCAAGCGGTGATCCTTTGGCTACGACAGCGCCCTGGAAGATGTCCTTGAACCCGTTGCTCTGACCGACGCCGGCCAGTTCGAGCTGTCCCTTCGCTTGCTGGACAAAATACGTCAGCGGCGCCTGGGACGAGAAAAACGCATCGGAGCGCTTCGAGCGGACGGCAAGGATCGACGTTGGCTGATCGGTGAATGACTGAACCTCGACGGCCTCTTTGCCACCGGCAACGCATTTCTCCGACTGCTCTTTGATCACCTTCTCGGCCGAACCGCCGGACATGACGGCGATCCGCTTGCCGCAAGCGGTGTCCAGCGACACGATGCCTTGCGGATTGCCCTTCTCGACGGCGAAGACGACATACTCGCGGACCCAGTCCACGAAGTCATTGGACTTCTGTCGATCCGGATAATCGCCCACGGGTCCGAAGGCGAATTGGTAGCGTCCGGAGTTGACGCCGCTCAGCAAGGCCGGCAGGCCAGCGACCGAAGCGTGTTCGATCTTGATCCCGAACAGTTGTCCCATCGCATCCGACAGGTCCGCCGTCGCGCCGGTCAATTCCGTGCCTGTCACGATCTCGTAGGGTGGGAACGAACCGTTGTTCACGGCCGTCATCGTGCCGGCCTTGCGGATTTCCTCCGGCAGCCGGGCGCGCAATTCTTCGTTGACCGTCTGCTTCGGCACGTCCTGCGCAGCCGCGGCCTGGCTCATCAGGGTAGCAAGAAGCGCTGCAAATACTGGTTTGGGGGTCATGGTGTTCTCCTCTGTTGGTGGCGTCCGGCCCGAAAAGTGGAACCCGGTTTCGGGAAGGATCATGTTCGAACTCTGGGCGTCATGCGGCCGTTCGTCGGCTCTTGGTTTCAAATGGGAAAAGCTCTTCTGGCGATAGCAGCCGGTCGGCAATGCCCTGCAGGTGGAGTTCCCTGGCAAAGTCTTCGATCATGGTCCGGTTCTCGGCCAGTCCGCTGTCGCTCCAGCCCTGCGGCAGAGCTCGCGCGCTTTGCAGCAATTCGTCGATGATCCAGGGGCTCGTTTCGGCATATTTCCGGCGCTTCTCGGTCCACAGGCGGTGGCTTGCGTCGATCAGCGCGCTCAATTCGTCCGGCAGCCACGGATGCCGCTCGACCACGTCCGCCTTGAGAGCGATGAGATGCATGCCCGGCACATAGCCTACGTCCCGGAAGTACTCGAGTTCGGCGGTTCTGAAGTCGCGCACAAGCTGGCGAAACTGCGACCCTGCCTGGAAATAGCCCTGCGGCATGAACGGCGTGAAAACCGCATCGAGTTCTCCCGTTTCGAGAAGCTCCATCATCGGCCGCTCGCCCGGTATGGCCTCGATGCGCCCTGGCCTTCCAAATCCGTCGAGCCGGTCGACGATCGGATGGTCGGATGTCAGCCTGCCGGCGAACCAGTATGCGTCTTCAACGCCCACGCCCTCATGTCTCAGTGCCGCGCGAGTCCAGGTGTTTCCCGAATCCCGCCAGCCTGTCAGCCCGATGCGCTTGCCGGCGAGTTGGCTCAGCTGCTCGAGCGGGCTTGCCGCCCGGGTGATGATGCAGCGATGGCGAAAGCCGCGCATGATAAAATTGGGGACACCCACCAGCGTGTCGTCGCCGGCAGCGCGCCGGGAGGCATAGCGGCTGAAGGACATTTCCGCCGCGTCGTAGACGGGATCGCCGCTGAGATCGCCGAGCAGTGTCGCGACGCGGTCGACCTTGACCTCGAGCCGCTCCGACGACACGTCCCCTAACAGAAGAGGGGTGAGAAAGTCCCAATCTCGGGCCGCGATCTTGATTGATATGGCCATCCGTAAAACTCGATATTGACGGGCTCTGATGTGGCTCCTATAAATGTTCGAATATTTCTGATCAAATGCTATTACGTTACTGAACATTTAAATTTGGCGATGGCACAAACTTACGATGCAAAGTGGTTTGCCGAGCGGCTGGGCAACCGAACGACGCGTGGAATCGCCCGCGAGACGAGTGCGCTTATCCGCAGCGGCGCGTTGCCGGTGGGATCGAAACTGCCGCCGGTTCGCGAGCTTGCCTTCGCCCTTGGGGTCAGCCCAGCCACGGTATCGGAGGCCTGGAGCGATTTGCGCCGGCACAAGATCATAGGGGGTCTGGGCCGCAACGGCGCATGGGTCATGGGTGACCGGTTCGCCGCGAGACCTCTGCGCCTCGCCAGTGGCGGAAACTACGGCCCTGGCGTGCTGAACTTGGCCTCTGCCGTGCCGGACCGAGCCTTGCTGCCCTCCCCGGAAGCCGCCCTGCGGCATGGAGCCCGAGCCGAAGAGCTGAACAGCTATGAGCGCGTTCGCATCCTGCCGGAGCTTGAGAAATCCATCCGACGGACCTGGCCGTATGCCGCGGCAGCTTTCCTGGCTACCAATGGCGGCTACAACGCGATCTATACATTGCTGCACGCGCTGCTGCGGCCCGGCCCGCCGGTGGCGATCGAGGATCCCACCGCGCTCCGGCTGCTCGACATCCTGGAGGATCTCGACGTCCCTATCATTCCGGTGGATTGCGATTCAGACGGCCCCTGCCCGGCTTCGCTCACCAAAGCGCTTGCCGAGAAGCCGGCCGCTTTCGTGTTCCAGCCGCGCATCCATGCCGTCACGGGCCATTGCATGTCGGCGGCACGGCTGGAGACGCTGGGCGATATCCTGGCCGGTTCAGATACGCTGATCATCGAGGACGACGGCGTCGCTGACATCAGCGACATACCCCGGATTTCCCTGGGCGGGCGCTTTCCGGATCGCGTTATCCATATCCTCTCCTACTCGAAGACACTTGGGCCAGACCTGCGTCTGGCGGTGCTGTCGAGCTCGGCGACGATTGTCGAACAAATCCAGTCCTATCGCAGTTTCAGTGCCGGTTGGACCAGCCGCATTCTGCAATCGGCGGCTGCGTGGCTGCTCAGCGACCCGTCGACGGCGGAGACGGTCGAACTGTCGCGGGGCATATATCGACACCGGCGGGAGCGGCTAGCCGAGGCACTCGCACGGCGCGGTGTAAATGTGGATCCGGGCTACGGGCTGAGTATCTACGTTCCGGTCGCTTCGGAATCCTATGCGATGGTAACATTGGCGGCACGCGGCATCGCGGTCACCCCAGGTGCTAAATTCTCGACCAAGCCAACCAGCGCCATCCGAGTGGCCACGGGGGTCCTGAACGATGAGCTGCTTGAGCATGTAGCCGACTCGATCGCGTTGGCGTGCCATCCTCAATCTGGTTAATGCATGTCGCCCTAAAAGTGGTCTCGGTTTTGGGACAGCCACATGAAACCTCTGGCGAAGCTCGACCGATTTGCGTATCACTCCGCCGCCAACGGAACCCACGCTGATGTTCGAAACTCTCCAGCCTGCCCCAGCCGACAAGATCCTTGCCCTGATCGGCCTCTACCGCGCTGATCCGCGCCCCGACAAGGTCGATCTTGGGGTCGGCGTCTATAAGGACCGCGACGGCAAGACACCGGTCATGCGCGCTGTGCGCGAGGCCGAAAAGCGCCTGCTGCAGAGCCAGGATACCAAGACCTATCTAGGCCTTGCCGGCGACACCGCCTTCAACACCGCAATGGCCAGGCTGGCCTTTGGCCCTGCCGCCGACCTGACGCGCATCCGTGCCGCACAGGCGCCCGGCGGCTCCGGCGCGCTGCGGCTGGTCGCCGAACTGCTGAAACGGACCCGCTCTGACGCAACGATCTGGCTGTCGGACCCGACTTGGCCCAACCACATGCCGGTGATGCGTGCCGCCGGCCTGCAGATACGCGAGTATCCCTATTTCGACGCAGCCTCCGGTGCGGTGCGTTTCGCCGACATGCTGGCAGCGCTGCGGACCGCAAAGAGCGGCGACGTCGTGCTGCTGCATGGTTGTTGCCACAACCCGACCGGCGCCAATCTGGATGCTGCGCAGTGGGCTGAAATCGCCGATCTTGTCGTCGAACGCGGCCTGTTGCCCTTTGTCGACATTGCCTATCAGGGCTTTGGCGAAGGCCTCGATGCCGACGCCGCCGGCTTGCGTCTCTTGGCGGCGAAAGTCCCGGAAATGGTTGTCGCCTCAAGCTGTTCGAAGAACTTTGCCGTCTATCGCGACCGCGTCGGCGCGGCGATGATCCTGGCCAAGGACGGCGCGCAGGCGGATGTGGCGATAAGCCAGATGCTGTCGGCGGCGCGCGCCATGTATTCGATGCCACCGGACCACGGTGCGGCCGCGGTGCGCATCGTGCTTGAAGACTCCACGTTGCGCGCCGACTGGGAAGCGGAACTCGAGGACATGCGCCTGCGCATGCTGCGGCTTCGCGTGGCGTTCGCCGACGCGCTGCGGCGGCAGTCCAATTCCGATCGCTTCGATTTCGTCGCCAGCCATCGCGGCATGTTTTCCCGACTTGGCCTGTCCGAGGCGCAAGTCGAGCGGCTGCGCGCCGAACATGGCGTCTACATGGTCGGTGACAGCCGTATCAACGTCGCCGGCTTGCCCGAGGACGGCATGGACGAACTCGCCAAAGCGATCGTGTCAGTACTGGACTGATAGAGCGGCCGTTCGCAACTGTGGACAAGGCGCTCTCGCCGGCTGACATCGTTGGCCGCGCGGCCGGCCGCGCGATAGCATTCGCGCCATGAAACCTTCGCAAGACATTTCCCGGCTGATCGAGATCATGGCAGCGCTGCGGGCGCCGAAATCAGGCTGCCCGTGGGACATCGAGCAGGACTTTTCGACCATCGCGCCCTACACGATCGAGGAAGCCTATGAGGTGGCCGATGCGATTGCGCGCGGCGATCTCGACGACCTGCGCGACGAGCTGGGCGACCTCCTGCTGCAGGTCGTCTACCATGCGCAAATGGCCGAGGAGACCGGTGAATTCGCTTTCGGCGACGTCGTCCAGGCCATCACCACAAAAATGATCCGCCGTCACCCGCACGTCTTCGGCGACGAACAGGCACGCAGCGCCGGCATGGCCAAGGGCATGTGGGAAAAGATCAAGGCGCAAGAGAAGGCGGAAAAGCGGAGTGCACGCCTCGCCCGCGGGCTCGATCCCGAAGACAACGGTAAGGGGTTTCTGGACAGCGTGCCGGTCGCCCTGCCCGCGCTGACCCGTGCGTTGAAACTTCAGGAGAAGGCAGCCCGCGTCGGCTTCGACTGGAGCGAGGCAGCACCGATCCTCGACAAGATCGAGGAAGAGATCAGCGAATTGCGCGAGGCGCTTGCCAAGGGTGACAGCGCACCGATCAAGGACGAGTTCGGCGACATGCTGTTTGCCATCGTCAATCTCGGCCGCCACCTCAAGCTCGATGCCGAAGCGGCACTCAGCGGCACCAATGAAAAGTTCCGGTCGCGGTTTCACTATGTCGAGCGGAAACTGGAAGCCTCCGGAAGCACACTCGAAAAGGCGAGATTGGACGAAATGGAAGCACTCTGGCAGCAAGCCAAGAGCGCGAAATAAAAGCTCTTACCCGTTGTTTTTACGGTGCAATCGGCTTTCGATCTCCTGCTTGGCGCTGTGCGTAGCCATGAGCGAAATGGTCGTGCTGCCATCCTCATTGTCGGCGCGCGAAACGATATCGCCATTGCGGTAAAGCCAATCGACGAGGCCGAATTGCGCCGGTTCTATCGTCACTGTCAGGGATTCCAGTTCACCCGACATCCGTGTCTCGATGATCGCCTTCAGCGCATCGATGCCCTCACCGGTAACTGCCGATATGGCGACCGGCGGCGCCTTTCTGCCGTCCGCGCCATCGGCGAGCAACCGCGCCCGGTTGCCTTCGTCGAGCCGGTCAATCTTGTTCCACACTTCAATGACGCGCTTGGTGTCACCGGCATCGACGCCGAGATCGGCGAGGATACGCTCGACATCCTCAGCCTGCGCCGAAGTGTCGGGATCGGAAATGTCGCGCAGGTGAATGACCAGATCGGCTTCGACCACTTCTTCGAGCGTTGCACGGAAGGCTGCAACCAGGTGCGTTGGCAGGTCCGAAATGAAGCCGACCGTGTCCGAAAGGATGATTGGTGTGCCGTGCGGCAGGCGCACGCGGCGCAGCGTCGGGTCGAGCGTGGCAAACAGCATGTCTTCCGCCAGCACCCCTGCGCCAGTCACTTTGTTGAACAGCGTCGACTTGCCGGCATTGGTATAGCCGACGATCGCCACCACTGGGAACGGCACCTTCTTGCGCTTGGCGCGGTGCAGGTCGCGCGTGCGACGCACGGTTTCCAGCTCATGCTTCAGCTTGATGATCTTGTCCTGCAGCACACGCCGATCCGACTCGATCTGCGTTTCGCCGGGACCACCGAGGAAGCCGGCGCCACCGCGCTGGCGCTCCAAGTGGGTCCAGCTGCGCACGAGGCGACCCTTCTGGTAGTTGAGATGGGCAAGCTCTACCTGCAGCGTGCCTTCCTTGGTCCGCGCGCGCTCGCCAAAGATCTCAAGGATCAGCCCGGTGCGGTCCAGCACCTTGGCATTCAGTTCCTTTTCGAGATTGCGCTGCTGCACCGGCGTCAGCGGATGGTCGACGATGACCACCTCCGCGTGCCCCTCTTTGACGATCTCGGCAAACTCCTCGACCTTGCCGCTGCCGAGCAAGGTTGCCGGGCGTGGATCGTTGACGGTCACCACCGCAGTGTGGATCAGATCAAGGTTGATGGCGCGCGCAAGGCCAACCGCTTCGTCATGGCGAGCCTCGGCCGAACGCATCAGCCGTGGACGGTTGGTCTCGTCGTCATTGCGCTGGTGGCGGGTAAGGACAGGCACAATGACAACGGCCCGGGTCGGGCCCTTGGCTTCCGTCCCGGGATGGTGGGTTGGTTTTCCGCGAACTGTAGCGTCCGCGTCTTTCTCACGTGCCAATCAGGCGCCCTGGCTTTCCTCACCATCGAACATCTGAACCGGCTGGCTCGGCATGATCGTGGAAATGGCGTGCTTGTAGACGAGCTGGGAATGGCCGTCACGCCGCAGCAGAACACAGAAATTGTCGAACGAAGTGACCACGCCGGTCAGCTTGACGCCGTTGATGAGGAAGATGGTGAGTGGGTTTTTGCTCTTGCGAACTGAATTCAGGAACAGGTCCTGAAGGTTTTGCGATCGTTCCGCCATTGTTCTTGTCTTTCGCCGATCCCCTTCGGATTGCACGCCAATGCGCCAAATTAACCAGCACATGTCAAGCGCGCAAACCCCCTCTTGCCGTCAGTAACGACAAGCAGAACGAGATATATTGAAGTTCATTCCACCTGTGCGGTTATCAGGCTGGACTTTTTTCCGCAATGTCAAAAAAGGCTTGGCGCAATGAAAGTGTAATGGAACCGGGATGGCCGTTGGCCACCGGCGCCCCATCGATTGCCACGACCGGCATGGCAATGGTCGTCGCCGAGCTGACGAAAGCCTCTCGCGCGGCCTTGGCCTCGGTGACCGAAAATCCGCGCTCCTCGATCTTCAGGCCGAGCTTGGCGGCCACCTCGAACAGCGTCGTGCGGGTGATGCCGCGCAGGATGCCGTGCTCGGCCGGCCGCGTCACCAGAACGCCATCCCCGGTGATGATCCAGGCGTTCGACGAGCCGCCTTCCTTGACGGTGCCGTCGGTATCGACGAACCAGGCTTCCTGGGCACCGGCTTCCTTGGCCTTCTGCTTGGCCAGCACGTTGGGCAGCAATCCGACGCTCTTGATGTCGACCCGATCCCAGCGATTCTCCGGCACGGTGATAACCTTGATCCCGGTCTCCGCCCGCTTCGCGGCGGCAGCCGGATCGGCCTTTTTGGCCGTAATCACCAGGGACGACAGGGTATCCGCCGGGAACACAAAGTCACGGCTGGCAACGCCGCGCGTCACCTGGACATAGACCAGGCCGTTGGTGACATGGTTGCGTCGCACCACCTCGCGCAGGAGAAGCGGCAAGACCCCCTTCGTGACCGGCCAGTCGATCGACAACTCGGTCAGCGACCGATTCAACCGGGCGAGATGGCGCGGCATGTCGACGATGAACCCGCGGGCCACCTCGCAGACCTCGTAGACGCCGTCGGCGAACTGATAGCCACGGTCCTCGATATGCACGGCAGCGTCGGCGTGAGCGACATAGCGCCCGTTCACATAGGCAATGCGCGGCATGAGAAGCCCTCGAGAAAAGTCCCGGCCTTCTTAGGCGATTCCGCCGCTGCCGTAACCGACAAATGCGTGGGCCACGGCCAGTCCGGTCGGTCAGACGCCTAACGACTTCAATTTGCGGTGAAGTGCCGAACGCTCCATGCCGATGAACTCGGCCGTCTTCGAGATGTTGCCGCCAAAACGGTTGATCTGGGCGATCAGATAGTCCTTCTCGAACTGTTCGCGCGCCTCGCGCAGCGGCAGCGCCATGATGTGCTGGTCCGACTGGTTTGGCGTACGCGGCATGACATCGCCGATCTCGGACGGCAAAAGGTCGGCGGTGATCGGCGCATCGATATCGTCGCCGCGCGCCAGGATCATCAGTCGCTCGACATTGTTGCGCAACTGGCGGACGTTGCCGGGCCAGTTGTGTGCCTGCAGCACCGCCAGCGCATCGTCGCCGATGCGACGTGGCCGGATACCGGCCTGACGCGCGATCTGCTTCATGAAATTGTCAACGAGATAGGGGATGTCCTCGCGCCGCTCGGCCAACCCCGGCACCATTACCGGAACCACCGCCAGGCGGTGATAGAGGTCCTCGCGGAAACGTCCATCGGCGATCATCGCTTCCAGGTTCTGCGAGGTCGATGAGATGATGCGGACATCGACCTTGACCCGCTTGGTGCCCCCTACCCGCTCGAATTGCTGTTCGACCAGCACGCGCAGGATCTTGTTCTGCGTCTCGCGCGGCATGTCGGCCACTTCGTCGATGTAGAGAATACCGCGATGCGCTTCTTCGAGCGCGCCGACCTTGCGTTCGGTGCCGTTGGATTCGGTGCCGAACAGCTCGATTTCCATGCGCTCGGGCGTGATGTTGGCGGCACTCAGCGTCACGAATGGTGCGCCTTTGCGCGCCGACAGTGTGTGGATGGCGCGCGCCGCCAGTTCCTTGCCCGAACCGGAAGGGCCGATGATCATGACGCGGCTGTTGGTCGGCGCGACGCGCTCGATGGTCTGGCGCAACTGGCTCATCGCCGACGACATGCCGATCAGGTCGAAGGTTTCGCCGCTGCGCAGCTTGAGATCCGAAACCTCGCGTTTCAGTTTCGAGGTTTCGAGCGCACGCTCGGCAATGAGGATCAGCCTGTCGGCCTTGAACGGCTTCTCGATGAAGTCATAGGCGCCGCGGCGAATGGCGGACACCGCCGTTTCGATGTTGCCGTGGCCGGAGATCATCACCACCGGCAGGGCCGGATGCATCGTCTTGATCTCGTCCAGCAACGCCAGGCCGTCAAGACGCGAGCCCTGCAGCCAGATGTCGAGGAAAATCAGCCTTGGCGCGCGGTCGGCGATCGCCGCCAGCGCACTGTCGGCATCGAATGCCGTGCGGGTTTCGTGGCCTTCGTCGCTCAGAATACCGGCGACAAGTTCACGGATGTCTTCCTCGTCATCGACGATGAGAATGTCAGACGCCATTACCGACCTTTTCAGTTTCTCTTTCGTGTTCCGTCTTGCCGTCGCCGCGCGACGGCGCGGTGGCAGAGGCGGCAGGCGGCAGGATGATGCTGATCATCGCGCCGCGGCCGTCGTGGAAATCCGGTGGCGCGTCATGCAGTTCGAGCCGTCCGCCATGGTCCTCTACGATCTTCTTGACGATAGCGAGGCCGAGCCCCGTGCCCTTCTCGCGTGTCGTCATATAGGGCTCGAGCAGCCGTTGGCGATTCTCGCGCGGCAAACCTTTGCCATTGTCGATGACATCGATTCTGATCGCACCATTCTGCCGTCCGGCTTGAATCCGGATTATGCCGTGCGGGCGGTCTTTTGCATCAAGTCCGTCAATGGCCTCGGCCGCGTTCTTGATGACGTTGCCGAAAGCCTGCGCCATCAGGCGGCTGTCGAACGTGCCCTTGAGCGGCTCGTTGCCGAAGACGCGTTCGAAAGCGATGTCGGCGCGGCTCACTTCGACCAGGAACGAAGCCTCGCGCAGCGATTCGCGCAGGTCGATGGCCTTCATCTCGGGCTTCGGCATGCGGGCGAAAGCGGAGAACTCGTCGACCATGCGACCGATGTCCTCCACCTGCCGGATGATGGTGTCGGTGCACTGATCGAAAATCTCGCGGTCCTCGGTGATGACCTTGCCGAAGCGGCGTTTGATGCGCTCGGCCGAAAGCTGGATCGGCGTCAGCGGGTTCTTGATCTCGTGGGCGATACGGCGCGCCACGTCCGCCCAAGCGGAAGAGCGCTGCGCCTGGACCAGGTCGGTGATGTCGTCGACTGTCACCACATAGGATTTTTCCTCGGAGCCGTCGTCGCCGGCCTCGATCGTGATCTGCACGTTGAACGTCCGCTCCGCACCGGCGCGGTAGAAGGTCACCTGCTCGCGGTAGACGGGCTTGCCTGACTTGCGGCCGATCTCGAACACGCGGCCTACATGCGGCAGCACGGCGGAAAGGTTCTGCCCGAGTGCTGCGGTGGCGGATATGGCCAGCATCGTTTCGGCCGACCGGTTGACGATGGTGACGATGCCGTAGGGATCGACACCGATGACGCCGGCGGTGACGCCGGCAAGCACCGCTTCCGAAAAACGCCGCCGCTCGTCGATCAGGTCCTTGGCCGACAGGATCTCGTTGCGCTGCGATTTCAGCTCCAGCAGCATCTTGTTGAACGTATCGCCGAGCGACGCGACATCGCCGTCGGAAGGCCGAACCGGTACGGCGACGTCGAGATTGCCGGTCGCGACCTCGTCGGCAGCACCAATAAGCTGGCGAATGGGCCGCACCAGCCGGTCGGCGACCGCGATGCCCGTCCAGATGGCGGACAGGATGATGATCAGCGTCAGCGACAAATAGGGAAGCGCGAAGGCCACCTGGGAGGTGCGGCGATTGTCTTCGAGACCCCGATATTCGTCGGTGTTGGATCTGACGATCTGCCTCGCCTTGATCACTTCGGGATCGACGAGGCGAATGGTGTAGAGGTAGAGCCCTTCGATCTCGCGGAGCTTGACGATGGCGCCCATGATGTTGCGCGTTTTCGGCTCGATCAGCACCGGCTTGCCATCGGCGGCACTGGCCACGGCGCCTTCCGGCGGCTCCGGCATGGCGAAATCCGTATCGGTCTTGGCGCTCATGACGAAAGAACCGTCCGGCTTGATCAGTGCTGCATGCGCCAGCGACCGGCCCACGGCTTCCTTGTTCATCAGATCGAGGAAACCGGTTCGATCGAGGCCGTAGAGCGTGCGTGACGCGTCGAGATCATAGGCCATCGACAGCGTCGTTCCCTGCAGATTGCGGGCGTTTTCCTGCACATAGGCATCCGCGATCGACAGTGATGAATTGACGATCGTCTTGGTGCGGATCTCGAACCAGCGGTCGAGGCCGATATCGAGCGTGATCGATGCGATGATGGCCACCATGATCGCGGGAATGGCGGCGACCAGCGCAAACATCGCCACGATGCGCACATGCAGCCGCGACGCCGCCTTGCCGTGCCGGCGCGCCATCAGAATGCGATGCACTTCGCGGCTGACCAGTGCGATCAGGAACAGAACGAACGCAGCGTTGAGCGCGATGAGCGCCAGCGTCGTCTGCTCGTTGGGTATGATCGGTGTGGCGCCGACAAGAATCGCGAAGGAGATCGCCGCCGTAACCAGCGCCCCGGCAATGGCGACCACACCAGGCAGCGCAAGCAGCCGGCGCCCGTCCCTTGGGCCAGGTTTGCTGAAAAGCGGTTCGTTCAGTGTCGGAGCCTGCGAAGCCATGTTGCCGTCTGGAGCCAATGATTGCGTCGGATGTATGCAATGCATTGTGGCGATTATGCAACAAGTGTGGCCGAGACGGAAATCTTTCGGCGATTGGTCCCCGGAAAAGGGCGCGTGTACACCCTTTTCACCAGATTTATGGGTTCACGACCGTGACGACTTGTAGACGTTGACGCCGAGTTCGCGAATCTTCTTGCGCAGCGTGTTGCGGTTCAAACCCAGCAGTTCCGCGGCTTTGATCTGGTTGCCGCGCGTCGCCGTCATCGAGGCCAGAACCAGCGGATATTCGACCTCGGACAAAATACGCTGATAGAGACCGGCCGGCGGCAGTTCGCCGGCAAACGAGGTGAAATAGCGCTGCAGGAAGTGCTCCACGGCCTGGCCGATGGACAGATCGTCCGGAATGAGGTTGCCGCCGCCCGGAACGACCGGCCTCTCGCCTGTCTTGAGCTCGGCTTCGATGATCTCGGGAGAAATCTCGTCCTGGGAGTAGAGTGCGGCGAGCCTGCGGATAAGATTTTCGAGTTCGCGCACATTGCCCGGCCAGGGGTAGCGCTTCATCAGTTCGATGCCGCCGGTGGAGATGCGCTTGGTCTGCAGGCCTTCACTGGCGCCAAGCTTGAAGAAGTGCCGGACGAGATCCGGAATGTCCTCGGATCGCTCGCGCAGCCCCGGCAGCCTGAGCGGCACAACATTCAGGCGATAGAAAAGATCCTCGCGGAAAAGCCCTTGGTTGATCAGCGTGCGCAGGTCCTTGTTGGTGGCAGCCACAATGCGCACATCCGTCTTGATCGGCGTGCGCCCGCCAACCGTGGTGTATTCGCCCTGCTGCAGGACGCGCAGCAGCCGCGTCTGCGCTTCCATCGGCATGTCGCCGATCTCGTCGAGGAACAGCGTACCGCCTTCGGCCTGCTCGAAACGGCCAGTGGAGCGGTTCTGCGCGCCGGTGAAGGCCCCCTTCTCGTGCCCGAACAGTTCCGATTCGATCAGATCGCGCGGGATCGCCGCCATGTTGATCGCCACGAAGGGGCCGCCACGGCGACGGCCGTATTCGTGCAACGCACGTGCCACCAGTTCCTTGCCAGTACCCGACTCGCCGCTGATCATCACCGTCAGGTCGGTCTGCATCATGCGCGCCAGCATGCGGTAGATGTCCTGCATGGCGGCCGAGCGGCCGACCAGCGGCATCGTCTCCGGCTGCTCGGCCGGCCCTGCGTCGATCTTCGGCCGTCTCGGCTCGGAGAGCGCCCGGTTGACGATGTTGAGAAGCTCGGTCAGGTCGAACGGCTTGGGCAAATACTCGTAGGCGCCGGTTTCGGAGGCGCGAATCGCGGTCATGAAGGTGTTCTGGGCGCTCATGACGATGACCGGCAATTCCGGCCGTGCCTTCTTGATCCGCGGCAGCATGTCGAACGCATTCTCGTCCGGCATGACCACGTCGGTGATCACCAGATCACCCTCGCCCGCCGCCACCCAGCGCCACAGCGTCGAGGCATTGGAGGTCACCCGCACCTCGTGGCCGACACGCGAAAGCGCCTGGTTGAGAACGGTGCGGATGGCCGCATCGTCATCGGCGACGAGAATATTGCCGCGAACCGTCATTTGCGGTCTCCTTCGCCATCGTCATCAGCTGCGTCGAACGGTGTTTCTTTCCAGGCCGGCATCAGGATGCGGAAGGTGGTTCCGCGCGGCATCGATTCGCATTCGATGATGCCGCCATGCTCGCCGACGATTTTCGCAACCAGTGCCAGACCGAGTCCCGAGCCATTGGGCTTGGTGGTGATGAAGGGGTCGAACAGGATCGGCAGGATGTCTTCGGACACACCCGAACCGTTGTCGCGCACGCAGAATTCCAGCGGTAGCGAGACACGGTCCTGCGTTCCCGGAACGGAAACACGGATGCCCGGCCTGAACGCGGTCGACAGGATGATCTCGCCTTGTGGGTCGCCGCCAATCGCCTCGGCGGCATTCTTGACCAAATTCAGAAACACCTGGATGAGTTGGTCGCGATTGGCAAAGACCGGAGGCAACGATGGATCATAATCCTCCAATATCTTGATCCGCTTGGCAAAACCGTTCTTGGCGATCGCCTTCACATGATCGAGCACGACATGGATGTTGACCGGGTAGCGGTCGATCGGCCGCTCGTCGGAAAACACCTCCATGCGATCGACCAGCGAGACGATGCGGTCGGTCTCGTCGGTGATGAGCCGGGTCAGCGCCCGATCCTCGTCGGAAGCCGACAGTTCGAGCAACTGGGCAGCCCCGCGTATGCCGGACAGCGGGTTCTTGATCTCATGCGCCAGCATGGCGGCAAGGCCGGTGACCGAGCGCGCCGCACCACGATGTGTCATCTGCCGGTCGATCTTGTCGGCCATCGACCGTTCCTGGAACATCACCACGACAGAGCCCGGAAATTCCGGCACCGGCGCGACATAGAGGTCGACGACCTTCTCGATGCCAAGCCGCGGCGAGGACACATCCACCCGGTATTCGTTGACCGGCGCCCGGCGCTCGCGCACCTGATCGACAAGCGTCAGTAGCGGACTGCCGAACGGAATGAGCTTGGACAGCGTATTGCGGGCGAGCATGGTCGCGCTCGAGCGAAAAAAGTCCTCGGCATCGGCATTGGCATAGGTGATGAACCCGTCCGTATCGACCATGATCACCGGGCGGCGGATGGTGTTGAGCACGATATGGGCGGCTTCCGCCTTGTCTGTGCTCTGTGTGACGTTGGCGTTCATGCCGCGCTCCGTAGGTTTGCTTCGGCAGCGCTTGAAAACACCTCGCGCAGCACCGCAATGACACGTGCCGGCTCGAATGAGGTGAGAATGGCCTTGCGCCGATCATCGGCGACGCCGGTAGCGTGACGGTCGAGATACCAGCCAAGATGCTTGCGCGCCTGGCGCAGCCCGCTTTCGACGCCATAGAGCGCCAGCATGTCCTCGTAGTGGGAGATGACGTAGTCGGCCAGGGCTTGCGGGCTTGCGGGCACGCCGGATGCTGCTTCCCCTGCTGCCGTCGCCGCGATGCTGCCTGCCGTCCACGGCGCGCCATAATGCGCGCGGCCGATCATCACCGCATCGGCGCCCGACTGGTCGAGGATATCGGTTGCCTCTGCCGGCGAGCCGACATCGCCATTGGCAACGACCGGGATCGACACGGCGTCCTTGATGCGGGCGATGGCGCGCCAGTCGGCCTTGCCCTGGTAGAACTGGCAGCGCGTGCGGCCATGCACCGTCACCATCCTGACGCCGGCCTGCTCGGCGCGGCGCGCCAGCATCGGCGCGTTGAGCGCGCTCTCGTCCCAGCCGAGTCGCATCTTGACCGTGACCGGCACCGCGACGGCGCCGACCACCGCCTCGATCAGCGACAGCGCGTGATCGAGATCGCGCATCAGCGCCGAGCCGGCATAGCCGCCCGTCACCTTCTTGGCCGGGCAGCCCATGTTGATGTCGATGATGTCGGCACCCTCGCCCGCAGCGATTCTTGCGCCCTCGGCCATATGCGCCGCCTCGCGGCCGGCAAGCTGAACCATATGGACCGGCAATCCGGAGTGACGGATGCGCAAGTCGCAGCCGGCCCTGCCCTTGGCAAGTTCGCCGCTCGCCACCATCTCGGACACGACCAGTCCAGCGCCATGCGCATAGGCGCGCTGCCGGAAGGGCTCGTCGGTTATCCCCGACATCGGCGCGAGAAAGACGCGATTGCGAATTCTCACGCCGCCCACGTCCAGCGGAGAAGCCAATTTGGTCAAATCAGGCATGCACAAAAACCAAGCATGTTCAATTGCTGCACATTCTCTAGCCAGAATGGCAGCAATGTGCAACGCGGAATGACGCCACATTAAGGCGCATTTGGGAAAATGCTGGCCTTCGACGATTGCCCCGACTAAGCGTCTCGACATGACAGATGCAAGCGAAAAGCAGGCTTCGAGGGACGACAGGGTTGGCGTGGTCATCGTCGCCGCCGGCCGCGGCGCGCGCGCGGGACAGGCCGATGGACCGAAACAGTACCAAAGCATCGGCGGCCGCGCCGTCATTGCGCGCACGCTGGACATGTTTCTGGCGCATCCGAGAACCGGCCCAGTCGTTGTCGCCATCCACGCGGACGACCGCGAGCTTTTCCGGCGGGCGGCAGGCGCGAATGCCGACCGAGTCATCGCCGTGATCGGCGGCGCGTCGAGGCAGGCCTCGGTTAGGCTCGGCCTGCTGGCATTGAGGGAACATGCGCCGAGCCGGGTTCTCGTCCATGACGCCGTGCGCCCGTTCGTCGACGCCGGATTGATAGAGCGCACGATCGAAGCCATAGCCGAGCGTCAGGGAGCGCTGCCAGCTCTGCCCGTCGCCGACACGCTGAAGCGAGAGTCGACCGCCGGCATGATCGAAGAGACGGTCTCCAGGAACGGGCTTCATGCCGCCCAGACGCCGCAGGGCTTTCCATTCTGGCCGATCCTGGCCGCGCACGAAAAAGCCCATCATCTGGGCAAGACGGATTTCACCGACGACGCCGCGATCGCCGAATGGGCGCATATTCCGGTGAAAATCGTTCAGGGATCACCGGACAATGTCAAACTGACCTGGGCAAGGGATATCGCGATGGCGGATCAGCGGCTTTCCGGCGAGCAGCCGCGTTTTCCCGACATCCGCACCGGCAATGGCTACGACGTCCATGCTTTCGAGCCTGGCGACCACGTCACTTTATGTGGCGTCTCGATTCCGCACGGCAAGAAACTGTCCGGCCATTCCGATGCCGATGTCGGTCTCCATGCCTTGACCGACGCATTGCTCGCCACCTGCGGCGCCGGCGACATCGGCACGCATTTCCCGCCCTCCGATCCGCAATGGAAGGGCGCGGCCTCGCGGATCTTCGTCGAGCACGCGGCCAGGCTGGTGCGCGAGCGCGGCGGCCGCATCGCCAACGCCGATATCACGCTGATCTGCGAGGCGCCCCGCGTCGGGCCGCATCGCGAGGCGATGACCGAAACCCTTTCGGCAATGCTTGGAATTTCCCGCGACCGCATCTCGATCAAGGCGACAACCAACGAGAAACTCGGCTTTGTCGGTCGCGAGGAAGGCATAGCAGCGATCGCCACCGCCAGCGTCGTGTTTCCGGGCGAAGTCCCCGCATGAGCAACGCCGAGCTCGCAAACGCCATGCTCCTGGCATGCCAGCAACGCGGTATCATGCTGGCAACGGCCGAAAGCTGTACCGGTGGTATGATCATCGCCGCGCTCACCGACATCGCCGGCTCATCCGCCGTCGTCGATCGCGGTTTCATCACCTATTCCAACGAGGCCAAGATGGAGATGCTCGGCGTATCCGCCGCCACACTCGACGCGCATGGTGCCGTCTCGCGCGAAACGGTGCTGGAGATGGCGGCCGGCGCGCTGGCACACTCGCGCGCGAGCCTCTCTCTAGCCGTTACCGGCATTGCCGGTCCAGGCGGCGGGTCGGCCGACAAGCCGGTCGGTCTTGTCTGGTTCGGCCTTGCCCTGGCCGGCCAGCCGGTTGTCGCCGAGCGCCAGCTGTTTGGTCACAAGGGTCGCGAATTCATCCGCCACGAAACGGTGAGGCATGCGCTGCAACTCGGTCTGCGCGCACTCGGCGACCCTCACGAGACCGGTGTCGTTCCGTAGATGATGTCGGCGCGTTTCTCGAAAGCCTCGGCAAACATGCGGAAGGCGCGGTCGAACATGGTTCCCATCACCGCGCCCAGGATGCGGCTCTTGAACTCGTAGTCGATGAAGAAGCGGACGGTACAGCCGCCATCGGCCGGCTCGAAGCGCCAGACATTGCTCAGATATTTGAACGGGCCGTCGATGTATTTGACGTCGATGGCGTTCTCGTCAGGCTTCAAAAGCACCTGCGTGGTAAAGGTCTCACGGATCGCCTTGTAGCCGACGCTCATATCGGCGACGAGCATGGTGCGTCCATCACGCTCCTTGCGCGAGCGAACCGTCAGCGCCTCGCAAAGCGGCAGGAATTGCGGATAGGTCTCGACATCCGCGACCAGCGCGAACATCTGCTCCGGCGTGTGGGAAACCCGGCGATTGGCTTCAAATTTCGGCATGAAAACAGGGCGTTAGGATGATTTCTTGAGCAGAGCTTCACGCGCCGCACGCAACCTGGCGAAATCGTCGCCGGCGTGATGCGACGAGCGCGTCAGCGGGCTCGACGCCACCAGCAAAAAACCCTTGGTCCGGCCGATCGTCTCGAAGGATTTGAACTCCTCCGGCGTGATGAAGCGGATCACCGGATGATGCTTCTTCGACGGCTGCAGATACTGGCCGATGGTCATGAAGTCGACATTGGCCGAGCGCAGATCGTCCATCAACTGCAGGATCTCGTTCCGCTCTTCGCCAAGCCCGACCATGATGCCGGATTTGGTGAAGATCGACGGATCGAGCTCCTTCACCCGCTGCAGCAGCCGGATCGAGTGGAAATAGCGCGCGCCCGGCCGAACCGTCAGGTAGTTCGATGGCACAGTCTCCAGATTGTGGTTGAAGACGTCCGGCTTGGCCGCCACCACGATCTCCAACGCGCCTTCCTTGCGCAGGAAGTCGGGCGTCAGGATTTCGATGGTGGTCAAAGGCGTTGCCGCCCGGATCGCACGGATAACCTCAGCGAAATGCTGCGCGCCGCCATCGGCAAGATCGTCGCGGTCGACGGAGGTGATGACGACATGGGTCAGGCCCATCTGCCTGACAGCGTGCGCGACACGCGCCGGCTCGTCGGCATCAAGCGCCGTCGGGATGCCGGTGGCGACGTTGCAGAAGGCGCAGGCGCGCGTGCAGATCTCGCCCATGATCATGAACGTGGCGTGCTTCTTCTCCCAGCACTCGCCGATATTCGGGCAACCGGCCTCCTCGCACACCGTCACCAGCTTGTGCGACTTCACGATCTCGCGCGTTTCGGCGTAGCCCTTCGACATCGGCGCCTTGACGCGGATCCAGTCAGGCTTGCGCAGCACCTCCTGATCGGGCTTGTGCGCCTTTTCAGGGTGCCGCAGGCGCGGCGCGTTGGCGATCGTGTCGAGGACGGTGACCATCTTAAACCCGGTTCATTCGCGATCGCCTTTCCGGCATTCGCTTTTCACAAGTCATCTAGGACTTTTCGCTGCAAAGAAAAAGGCCGTTGCAGCGCATGCCGCAACAGCCTTTTTCGCATAGCAGGAGTTGATACGGATTAACGGCGCACCATGCGTGCGACCGCGATCAGCAGGCAGGCACCGATAAAGCCGGTGATCAGATAGGCGATCCAGCCGACGCCGAAGACACCGATGTTGAGTGCCTGCAGGATGGCATTCAGCACGATCGCACCGACAATGCCGAGAACGATGTTCATCAAGATGCCGGTGTTGCTCTTCATGAACATCTCGGCGAACCAGCCTGCCAGCCCTCCGATGATGATGGCTGCGATCCAGCCCACGCCATTCACGTCCATATGCCCACTCCTCTGGTGACGGGTGAAAATGCATTCGGAAACGAATTACCTTGCCGTTGAGTTCCCTAGGCTCCTGCGTGTGAGTCTCAGGCGGCCAATTTATCATGCGTTCAGCGCGCGGCCATAGGCGTCGAGCACGCTTTCCTTCATCATCTCGGACAGGGTCGGGTGCGGGAAGATCGTGTGCATCAGCTCTTCTTCTGTCGTTTCCAGGTTCATCGCCACCACAAACCCCTGGATCAGCTCGGTCACTTCGGCGCCGACCATATGCGCGCCAAGCAGCTGCCCGGTCTTCTTGTCGAAGATGGTTTTGATAAAACCCTGGTCCTCGCCCAACGCGATCGCCTTGCCGTTGGCGCCGAACTGAAAGCGGCCGACACGGATGTCCTTGCCATCGGCCTTCGCCTTGGCTTCGGTCAACCCGACCGAGGCGACCTGCGGGTTGCAGTAGGTGCAGCCCGGGATCTTCAGCTTGTCGGTGGCGTGAACGCCCGGCAAATTGGCGATCTTTTCGACGCACACCACACCCTCATGCTCGGCCTTGTGGGCGAGCATCGGGGGTCCGGCAACATCGCCGATCGCATAGATGCCCGGCACATTGGTCTTGCCGTAACCATCGACGACGACGCAGCCACGCTCGGTCTTGACGCCGAGCGTTTCCAGCCCGAGGTTCTCGATATTGCCCTGCACGCCGACCGCCGAGATCATCCGGTCGGCGGTGATCTTCTCAACCTTGCCGTCCTTCATCTCGATATGCGCGGTCACCGAGTTGGCGCCCTTCTCGACCTTGGTCACCTTGGCTTCGAGAACGATCTTCATGCCTTGCTTCTCGAACTGCTTTTGCGCGAACTTCGAGACCTCGGCGTCCTCGACCGGCATCACCGCCGGCAGCAGTTCGACCACCGTCACCTCCGCACCCATGGTGCGGTAGAACGAAGCGAATTCGATGCCGATGGCGCCAGAGCCCATCACCAGCAGCGATTTCGGCATCTCCTTTGGCACCATCGCCTCGAAATAGGTCCAGATCAGTTTGCCATCCGGCTCGATACCGGGCAGCGCCCGCGGCCTGGCGCCAGTGGCGAGAATAATGTGCTTGGCGCTGTAGGTGCCCTCGCCCTTGACGCCTTTCGGCACCGGCGGCTGCGGCTCCATCGGCTTCTTGGCCGTCTTGGAGACGACGATCTCTCCTGGCTTGGAGAGCTTGGCTTCGCCCCAGATCACGTCGACCTTGTTCTTCTTCATCAGGAAGGCGACGCCGCCGTTCAGCCGCAACGAGACTTTTCGCGAACGGTCGACCACGGCGGCGGTGTCGACACTGACCTTGCCGTCGATCTTCAGCCCATAGTCCTTCAGATGATCCGAATAGTGCATGATCTCGGCCGAGCGCAGCAGCGCCTTGGTCGGGATGCAGCCCCAGTTGAGACAGATGCCGCCGAGATGTTCGCGTTCGACGATCGCCGTCTTGAAGCCGAGCTGGGCGGAACGCACCGCCGTGACATAGCCGCCGGGACCGGAGCCGACAATGATGACGTCGTAGGATTCAGCCACGGGTTTTCTCCCTGATTCTCTAAAGTTCCAGCATCACGCGCACGAGCGGCAACAGCGCCTGACCAATCTTTCGTGTGTTTTCCGCGTCGAGATGGACACCGTCGAGCGGCGTGGTCATCGCCACCGTGCCGGCATCGAAGAAGCCGCAGCCGGCCTCGTCGGCAAGAGCCGAATATTGCGGCGCCAGCCGCTTTGACGCTTCATCGCCGCCGGCAAACATTTCCTTGAACTCGGCATTGTCCGTCCGGCTGACCGCAGGTGGCGCGACGATGAGGATCTGCGGCGCGGCCCAGTCGAACGGGTAGTCGTGGCCCCGCACGATGTCGATCAGGCGCTGGATGCCCTGCTTGGCGGCGACCGGATTGCCGTGGATCCACGGCTTCATGTCGTTGGCGCCAAGCAAGATGATGATCAGGTCGATCGGCGCATGTGTCATAAGGATCGTCGGCAACAGCCTTGCGCCGTTGCGGTCGGCACTGGCCAGATGATCGTCGAAGGCCGTGGTGCGGCCGTTCAGGCCTTCGGCAATGACTTCCACGCCACCGCCCAGCGCCGCTTGCAGCACGCTCGGCCAGCGATCCTCCAGCGGGTGGCGGCCGAGGCTCGCCGCATCATAACCCCAGGTCAGCGAATCGCCGTAGCAGAGGATCGTCTTCATGCACCCGCCTCTGCCTTGTTCAGCCCGCGCCTCACGCGCCATCCTACGAACAGCCACTGCACCAGCACCGTGGCGATGCCGGGCAAAGCCAAGCCGGCGACGACGGGAAGATCGCCCGACCACTGGGCTTTGGCCGGAGGCTGCGAGAAGGTCCACGCAATCAGGCCGATCCCGACCAGCACGAAGAACGCAACTCCAACAAGCGCCGCCAAGTTTATCGCTCTTTGCGGGTCCGACACAAACTGCGCGATGAAAAACACGACCGTCGCTACCAGAGTGACGAGAGCCGACACCATGAAGACAAGGATGAATTCCATGTCGGCGTTGGTGGCGATTGCGAGCCACTGCGCGACCAGCCCACCGGCCAAACCGGAAAGGATGAAGGCGAAAAGGCTGGTGAAGAATTTCCGCACCGCCTTCGCCTTTCCTAGACCAGCATACCCATCGGGTTTTCGACCAGCCGCTTGAAGGCGACGAGCAGTTCGGCGCCGAGCGCACCATCGACGGCACGGTGATCGGTCGACAGTGTCACCGACATCACGGTGGCGACCTTGATCTCGCCGTTCTTGACCACCGCACGCTGCTCGCCCGCACCCACCGCTAGGATCGTCGCATGCGGCGGGTTGATGACGGCGGCAAAATCCTTGATGCCGAACATGCCGAGGTTGGACACCGCCGTGGTGCCGCCCTGATACTCTTCCGGCTTCAGCTTGCGGCTGCGCGCGCGGCTGGCAAGGTCCTTCATCTCGTTGGAAATGACCGACAGCGTCTTTTCGTCGGCATGGCGGATGATCGGCGTGATCAGTCCGCCTGGGATCGACACGGCAACGCCGACATCGGCATGCTTGTGCTTGACCATGGCGCTGTCGGTCCAGGAGGCGTTGGCATCCGGCACCGCCATCAGTGCCATCGCCATCGCCTTGATGACCATGTCGTTGACCGACAGCTTATAGGCCGGCGCCTCGCCCTTTTCGGTCTTCTTCACCGGGGCCGCGGCATTGAGCTGCGTGCGCAGCGCCAGCAGCGTATCGAGCTCGCAGTCGAGCGTCAGGTAGAAATGCGGAATGGTGGTCTTGGCCTCGATCAGCCGCCGCGCAATGGTCTTGCGCATGTTGTCGTGCGGGACGAGCTCGTAGGAGCCTTCGGCGAACAGCTTCAGCACCTGCTCGTCCGACATCGCCTTGGGTGCAGGTGCCGCAGCAGCCGGAGCGCCCGCGGGAGCCGCTTTCGTGGCCGGTGCAGCCTTGGCGCCACCACCGGCGATCGCCGCCTCTACATCGGCCTTGACGACGCGGCCGTGGGGGCCGGAGCCTTTCATCGCCGAGACATCGACACCAGCATCCTTGGCGATGCGACGGGCCAGTGGCGAGGCGAAGGTGCGCTCGCCGCTTGCATGACCGTTGGCGGCCGGAGCCGCTTCTGCCTTGGGCGCTGGTGCAGCTGCAGGCTCCGATTTCGCCACTTCAGCCTTTGCTGCTTCGGCCTTGGGAGCTTCAGCCTTCGGAGCCTCGGCCTTTGCCGGCGCTGCACTACCGCCGCTTTTGGCGACAGCCCCTGTATCCTCGCCCTCAGCCGCCAGCACGGCGATCAGCGCATTGACCTTGACGCCTTCGGTGCCGGCCGGAACAACCAGCTTGGCGACGGTGCCTTCGTCAACGGCCTCGACTTCCATCGTTGCCTTGTCGGTCTCGATCTCGGCGATCACATCGCCCGGCGAAACCTTGTCGCCCTCCTTGACGAGCCATTTGGAGAGATTGCCCTCCTCCATCGTGGGCGACAGGGCCGGCATGGTGATGTTGATCGGCATCTTTTTCTCCTCCCGCCCGGCTCAGCGATACGTGACGGCTTTGACCGCTTCGACGACCTCGCCGATATTGGGCAGCGCCAGTTTTTCGAGGTTCGCCGCATAGGGCATCGGTACGTCCTTGCCGGCAATGGTGATGACCGGGGCGTCAAGGAAATCGAAGGCGCGCTGCGACACCTGGTTGGCGATATGGTCGCCGACCGAGCTCTGCGGATAGCCTTCTTCAACCACCACCAGACGGTTGGTTTTTTTCACCGAGGCGATGACCGTGTCGAGGTCGAGCGGGCGGATGGTCCTGAGGTCGATGATCTCGACATCGATGCCCATGCCGCGCAACTCGGCTTCCGCCTTGATCGCGTAGGTCATGCCGATGCCGAAGGAGACGATGGTGACATCCTTCCCCGTCTTGTGGACACGCGCCTTGCCTATCGGCAGCACGAAATCGCCCATCTTCGGCACGTCGAAGGACTGGCCGTAGAGGATTTCGTTCTCGAGGAAGATGACCGGGTTCGGGTCGCGGATCGCCGCCTTGAGCAGTCCTTTGGCGTCGGCAGCCGTATACGGCATCACCACTTTCAGGCCGGGGATATGGCTGTACCAGGCGGCGTAGCACTGCGAATGCTGGGCCGCGACGCGGGCGGCCGCACCGTTTGGTCCACGGAAGACGATCGGCGCGCCCATCTGGCCGCCGGACATATAGAGCGTCTTGGCGGCGGAGTTGATGATCTGGTCGATCGCCTGCATGGCGAAGTTGAAGGTCATGAACTCGACGATCGGCTTCAGGCCGGCCATCGCCGCACCAACGCCGACGCCGGCAAAACCATGCTCGGTGATCGGCGTGTCGACGACGCGCCGTGGTCCGAATTCCTGCAGCAGGCCTTGCGTGATCTTGTAGGCGCCCTGGTACTCGGCGACTTCCTCGCCCATGACGAACACGTCGCCGTCGCGGCGCATTTCCTCGGCCATCGCGTCGCGCAAGGCTTCGCGCACCGTGGTCGAAACCATCTCGGTGCCAGCAGGGATATCGGGATCAGCGGCGATTTCGGCCCTCGGAGCCGCCGCCACGGGCGCCGCAACCTCGCTCTTGACCGCAGCAGGCGCTGGCGCGGCGGTCTCAGCCTTGGCGGGCTCTTCGCCGATGCCTTCGCCAGCCTTGTCGATGTCTTCGCCCTCAACCGCGAGCACGGCGATCACCGCGTTGACCTTGACACCTTCGGTGCCGGCGGGAACCACGATCTTGGCGAGCGTGCCTTCGTCGACGGCTTCGACTTCCATCGTCGCCTTGTCGGTTTCGATCTCGGCGATCACATCACCGGCAACAACCTTGTCGCCTTCATTCTTCAACCACTTGGAAAGATTGCCCTCTTCCATGGTCGGCGAGAGAGCGGGCATGAGAATTTCGATCGGCATGTCCTTGCCCTCCCGTTACAATACGATGTCGGTCCAGAGTTCGGACGGATCCGGCTCTGCGTCGTTCTGGGCAAATTCGGCGGCGTCGGCGACGATGTCGCGGACCTCCTTGTCGATGGTCTTGAGTTCGTCCTCGCTCGCCCACTTCTTTGCGATCAGGCGTGCCTTGACCTGCTCGATCGGGTCGTGGTCGGAGCGCATCTTCTGCACTTCTTCCTTCGAGCGGTACTTTGCCGGATCGGACATCGAATGGCCGCGGTAGCGGTAGGTCTGCATTTCAAGGATCAGCGGCCCGTTGCCGGCGCGGCACCATTCAGTAGCGACATCGCCCGCGGCCTTGACCGCGCGCACGTCCATGCCGTCGACCTGGATGCCGGGAATCTTGAACGAGGCGCCACGGTGCGAAAAGTCGGTCTCGGCCGACGAGCGCGAAACCGAAGTGCCCATGGCGTAGCGGTTGTTCTCGATGATGTAGATCACCGGCAGCTTCCACAGCGAGGCCATGTTGAAGCTTTCATAGACCTGGCCCTGGTTGGCGGCGCCATCGCCGAAATAGGTCAGCGACACATTGTTGTTGTCGCGGTAGCGGTTGGCGAAGGCCAGCCCGGTGCCGAGCGACACTTGCGCGCCGACGATGCCGTGGCCGCCGTAAAAATGCTTCTCCTTGGAGAACATGTGCATGGAGCCGCCCTTGCCCCGTGACAAGCCGCCGCGACGCCCGGTCAACTCGGCCATGACGCCGCGCGGCGACAGCTCCATCGCCAGCATGTGGCCATGGTCGCGATAGGCGGTGATCATCTGGTCGCCGTCGATCAGCGCCATCTTCATGCCGGTGACGACCGCTTCCTGGCCGATATAGAGGTGGCAGAAGCCGCCGATGAAGCCCATGCCGTAGAGCTGGCCGGCCTTTTCCTCGAAGCGGCGGATGAGCAACATGTGCCGGTAGGCGGCAAGCTCCTCGTCCTTGGTGAAATCAGCGGGCTTGGGGGCGGAAAGCCCGGACGTTTTTGTGGATTTGGCAGGCGCTTTTCTGGCGGCGGTGGCCATGCATCACTCCCTGTTGGCGTCTCTTTGCGGACACTGGAGCAAGATGAAATCTGCTCCGGGGGAGATCAGTTCTCCCCACCGATTTGAAGGAGGCTAACACGCGAGAAAGCGTTGCGCCATGCTGAAAAATGCATGGCTGTCATGCGTCTAAGCGATTAAAATCGTTAGAAATATCAACGATTAACTCGAATCGGGTTATTTCGCTGCAGCCGGCAACATGATGGTGATTTCGTCGGCCTGGGACAGATTGAGCGCCTTGCGCGCCTGCTCGTCGAGCATATCCTTCTCCAGCGTGCCCTCATGCATTAGCTGGACGCGTCGCTCCAGATCGACCCGGCGGGCCTTGATGGCATCGAGCTTGCCCTGCAGGTCGACGGACTGCGCTTCCAGCTGATATTTGGAATAGATGCCGAACTCGCCGTGATAGGCGTGGAAACCGAAATAGGCCAGAAACGCCACGCAGAGCGAGGGAATGATCAGCCGGCCGGTGTTTCTCTGCTTGTGCTGGCGTGTCCACATGATCCCAATCCTCTACCCTCCCTTTCTCGCCCGATTGTGCTTAATGGACGGTTACGGACGACGGGATTTGGTAGGGGCTGAAACGAAAAAGGGCGGGATTGTTCCCGCCCTCGTCATGCCTGATATTTTTTGGGATCAGCTTTTTACAACCGACTTGCCGGCATAGAGCGCCTGCTTGCCGAGCTCTTCCTCGATGCGGATGAGCTGGTTGTACTTGGCCATGCGGTCGGAGCGCGACAGCGACCCGGTCTTGATCTGCCCGCAATTGGTGGCGACGGCGAGATCGGCGATGGTCGAATCCTCGGTTTCGCCCGAGCGGTGCGACATCACCGCCGTGTAGCCGGCCTTGTGTGCTGTCTCGACGGCATCGAGCGTTTCGGTCAGCGAGCCGATCTGGTTGACCTTGACCAGGATCGAATTGGCGACGCCCATGCGGATGCCGTCGCGCAACCGCGCCGTGTTGGTGACGAACAGATCGTCGCCGACCAGCTGGGTCTTCTTGCCGATCAGGTCGGTGAGGTACTTCCAGCCCTCCCAGTCGTCCTCGGCCAGCCCGTCCTCGATCGAAATGATCGGATAGTCGGCGGCGAGCTTGGCCAGGTACTTGGCCTGCGCCTTCGGATCGCGGGTCTTCTTCTCGCCTTCGTAGACGTAGTTGCCGTCCTTGAAGAACTCGGTCGCCGCGCAGTCGAGGCCGAGCGCAACCTCCTCGCCCGGCTTGAAGCCGGCCTGCGCGATCGATTCCATGATGAAATCGAGTGCCGCGGGCGCGCTTTTCAGATTGGGAGCAAAGCCGCCTTCGTCGCCGACATTGGTGTTGTGGCCGGCTTCCTTCAGCTTCTTGCGCAGCGTATGGAAGATTTCCGAGCCCCAGCGCACACCCTCGCGCAGCGTCGGCGCGCCGATCGGCATGATCATGAATTCCTGAAAATCGATCGGGTTGTCGGCATGCGCGCCGCCGTTGATGATGTTCATCATCGGCACGGGAAGCACATGCGCCTTGGTGCCGCCGACATAGCGGTAGAGCGGCAAGCCGGCGGCTTCCGCCGCAGCCTTTGCCACAGCCAGCGAGACGCCGAGGATGGCGTTGGCGCCGAGCCGGCTCTTGTTGGGCGTGCCGTCGAGCTCGATCATGGTCTGGTCGATATGGATCTGGTTTTCGGCTTCCATGCCGCCGATGGCCTCGAACAGCTCGCCGTTGACGGCCTCGACGGCCCCGAGAACCCCCTTGCCGAGGTAGCGGGCGCCGCCATCGCGCAGTTCGACCGCCTCATGGGCACCGGTCGAGGCGCCGGAGGGCACTGCCGCGCGGCCCATCGAGCCGTCTTCTAGCACGACGTCGACCTCGACGGTCGGATTGCCACGGCTGTCCAGGATTTCACGCCCGACAATGTCGATGATGGCGGTCATTGCGATGTCCCCGATTGATCTGACGAAGCGTTCGCGCCCCTCTTAGCCAAAGCGCTGCAAAAGGCAATCGGGCCGCTCGCAAATAGTGCCGCTGCCTCGATTCACGAAGCGCAAATTTCTGTCATCATAAGTCATGCACGGCAAACTTGTTTCTGGTCTATGATTCTCCCGCGCGGGGCGAAACCGGAGGAGTTTCGCCATGTCCCAGTTAAGCGGTATCGTGAGTTTGTTCCTGATTGCGGCGGCGTTCCTGACGTCGTGCGACAATCAGCAGCCTCAGCAGGGCGCAACGCAATTGTCGACCCTTCACACAGCGGAGTAGATCTCCCGCATATGAAAAGGCCCCCGGTTCTCGGGGGCCTTTTTGATTCCGGCTGGGGTTGGGCCAGCCGGTCAATGCCAGTAAGGATCGACCTTGTAATAGTCGTAGGATGCGTCGCGTGCCGTCTCGCCGTCTGCGCCCGCCAGCTCATTGATCGAATAGGCGGGAGCTGCCTGCAGCTGCTCCTTGGAGAACGGCACGACATAGCCGGCCTTGTCCTCGTCATAGTCGAGACTCGCCCATGGAATGGCGTGATATTTTTCGCCAATGCCAAGGAACCCGCCAAAACCGATCACCGCGAACATGATGCCGTTCGAGGTCTTGTCGAGCATAATGTCCTGGATGGCGCCGATGCTCTTGCCTTCGGTGTTGTAGACGGATGTGCCGATGACCCGCGAAGCGGCAATGGCTTCGGTGTGTCCTGTCTGGGTTGTCATGGTGTGCTCCTCTTTGTCGTTGACACTATGCATTGACAATGAGGGGCGCGAACGAAGGTTCCAGACTTTCTGCAACGCCGATCGTCTACTCTGCGAGGATGAAAGTGACCTTCATGTTGACGCGGTAGGCGGCGATCTTGCCGTCCTCGACGACGATCTTCTGGTCCTGGATCCAGGCGCCTTCGACGTTCTTCAGGGTCTTTGCAGAACGCGCAATTCCCTTCTCGATGGCGTCCTGAAAGCTTTTCTTGGATGACGATGTGATCTCGGTGACGCGGGCGACAGACATGGCTTCCTCCTGCCAAGACGCTTAGTTGCGAGGACAAGCGTACAGCCGGCTTTTGCCGACCACAAGCCAGGCAGCCCGGCAGCCATCGTCACGCTTCATGGGCGGCAATGGCCAAAAGGCGCAATCCGCGGCAGGCCAGCACGACGACCGAGGCGGCCCTAGTGACCCTTCGCCACCCGGTCGAATGCCATCAGCCTTTCCAGAAGTGCTGGCATGTCTTTCAACGGCACCATGTTCGGGCCATCGGAAGAGGTTGAGTTGTCCGGATCCTGATGTGTCTCGATGAAAACGCCGGCGACACCGACAGCAACCGCTGCCCGCGCCAGCGTCTCGACGAAACGGCGCTCACCGCCAGAGGAGCCGCCCTGCCCGCCAGGCTGCTGAACGGAATGCGTGGCGTCGAAGATCACCGGCGCGCCGATCTCTGCCATGATCGGCAAGGCGCGCATATCTGAAACCAGCGTGTTGTAGCCGAAAGATGCGCCACGCTCGGTGACCAGCACATTGGCGTTGCCGGAATCCGTGATCTTGGCGACGACGTTCTTCATGTCCCAGGGAGCGAGGAACTGGCCCTTTTTCACATTGATCACCTTGCCCGTTTTCGCAGCGGCGACGAGCATATCGGTCTGGCGCGAAAGGAAGGCCGGTATCTGCAAAATATCGACGTGCGGTGCAACGATCGTGCACTGCTCCTCGGTGTGGACATCGGTCAGTACGGGGAGTGAAAACGCCTTGCGCAAATCGTCGAACACCGGCAGTGCGGCATCAAGCCCAGCCCCGCGAGTGGCCGACAGCGAAGTGCGGTTGGCCTTGTCGTAGCTGGTCTTGTAAACGAGCCCGATGCCGAGCTTGCCCGTCAGTTCCTTCAGCGCGCCTGCCATGTCGAAGGCGTGCTGGCGCGATTCCAGCTGGCACGGGCCGGCAATGAGCGTCAAAGGCGCGGCGTTGCCGAAGACGACATTGCCGACGGTTACGGACGAATTGGGTTTGCTCATCTTGTCTCCCGGAAAATGAAACCTGTGCCCTGTCCGGGCGCCGGCTGCACGACAATATCATTGCCGCGTATGTCGTGTTCGATGGAACCGGCTGCAAGCAGCTTTGCAACGACGCCGGCGCTGCGGGCTGAAAAGACCACCCCAGCAAAGAGTAGTTTTGACGGCGCGCCGGCGGGAATACCGAAGCGCGCTGCAAAGTCTGCCGGGTCGAGCACGGTCAAGGTTGCATTCGGCAAGTCAAACGCTGTGCCGCTTCCCTCCTCGGTGTTCGCCGCGATCGAAATCAATCGGCGTTGGTCGGCAGGGGCCGCGCTGACGGCCACCACTTCGACGATGCCGGTTGCGCCATTGGCATGGGCTTGCAAAGCGGTGCGGTCGATATCAGGCGCATTGATCCGCTCGCAGGCGAACAGGAATGCATCCGTTGCCCCGCTATCGGAAGCGAAAGCCAGTTTGAACGATGCCGTATCGCTCTTTCCCATCGCATCGGTGAAGGCACGCGAAAAGCTCAGCACGTCGCCCGCCGAAAGGCCGGCTTGGACGTAGCGCCTGTGGTCGGCGTCGGCATTGCCTGTACCCAGAACCACCGCGGAAAACCCCTCATTGCCGCGTGTCTCGCGATAGACGCGATCGCGCGCGACAAAGACATTGCCCTCGGCGATCGCATCAGTTGCAGTTTCCTCGTTCCCGACCGCCAGCGGTTCGAGATAGGTGCCGTCAGCGAGGAAGACGCAGCAGTTTTCCGTGCCGAAGGGATGGACGCCGGTCGGCGCCACGACAAAGCCCAGCGAGGTCAGCCGCGCCCGCGCCACATCGAGGCTCGCGGTCGGCAGCACCAGATGGTCAAGCGGATGAGCCGGCATTGTCTTGGTCATGCCGGCGCGGTTTGCATCATTCCGGAAATTGGTTCAAGAGCGTCGACCGTCGGAAAAATCGTGGCTCAAATGCATATCGCCCAAAAAGTGCGCAGCGGTTTTGGGACAACGACATGCATAAACAAAGACTTTGAAGCCGTTTCAACACGACGCGCTTCAGTCAGGCGGCCGACACGACATCGGCCGAATAGCGCAATTCGCGTAACGGTTTGACCTGGCTGGTCGTCTGGGCATAGAGCGGGTGGGCCTTGTAGGCGGCAAGAGCAGCGTCATCCTTGAATTCGGCATAGACGACCACGTCGATCGCGTCCGACAGCGGGTCGACCTTGGTGTTGAGCGTCACTTCGAAGAGGCTGGAATGCGGGATGTTGGCCAATGCCAGCAAGCCCGTGCGGACGGCCTCGACATCTTCCTTGCGCCGCGCGCTGAAGAAAACGATATGCCGGATCAATCCTGTCTCCTTGATTGGTTTGCCGCCGTGTTTTGTGTCAGCAGAGCCGTCGCGTCAATCGGCAACGATGTCGCGCCAGCGCCAATGAAAAAGGCGACCTGCAAGCGGAAGCGGAAACCTAGACCATGCCGGTGACATAGCGCACGACGCGCGTCACCTCCCTGACTGTGTTGTCGAGATAGCGGCCCTGATTGTAGAGGCCGTCCCAGATCAGGAAGAAGGTGACGGCGCAGATGACGACAACATAACGCATGGTTAAAACTATCGCATGTGGGAGGCCGCAACCATAGCGATTCCGAAGCTGGCCGGCGCCGCCCTCCGAAATCCCTTTCGCTTTGGCGATCGACTTGCGAGCGGTAAGCCAACGCCGAAGTCATTGGCACAGCCTGGCTTTTAGCTTGCCTCTTGAAGTTCCCGCTAATGACGTGGAAGATTGTGGCGGGAATTCACTGGGAGGCTCGAAGCTCCGGTTAAAGGGTGCGTGTTTTCGTTCGAGCCCGCCTGCTCCCGACCCGGTCAGCACCGGCATCAGGGCGCGGCGGTAGAACCTGGCGAATGAACTGCGAGAGGGTGTGGCCGCCGGCGGATTTTTGCGTTGGCGCCGCAGAAGTCCAGGGACGTGAAATGGCAGAACACAAGGGTGTTGCATCGGGCGGCATTGCGTTGGGCGACGCGATCAAGCTCGACGAACTGAATTTCGCCGAGATCGTCAAAGGCCTGCCGGCCAAGGCACGCATGGTTTTGTCGGCGGCGATGAACCTGCCGCGCGGCTCGCTGAAGGTGAGAATGCCGGACGGTCGTGCCGTTCTCGTTGGCGGCAAAGGTCCTGGTCCAGACGCCGAACTGGTGCTCAAGAACTGGCGCTTGCCTGGCCGCGCCTTTGCCGGCGGCACCATCGGCGTTGCCGAATCCTACATGGACGGCGATTGGGAAAGCCCTGACGTGACCAGCTTTCTGGAACTGTTCGTCGTCAACTCGGCCATCGGCGAACGCGTCGCCGGCGGCGCCAGCTGGCTGATCGGCACCGTCCAGCGCATCCGCCATTGGTTCAATGAGAACACCCGCACCGGTTCGAAACGCAACATTTCGGCGCATTACGATCTTGGCAACGCCTTCTACAAGGAATGGCTCGATCCAAGCATGACCTATTCGTCGGCTCTCTATGCGACCGGCGCCAATGATCTGGAAAGCGCTCAGGCCGCCAAATATCGCGCGCTGGCCAAGGACACCGGCATCGGCAGGAAAGACCATGTGCTGGAAATCGGCTGCGGCTGGGGTGGCTTTGCCGAATTTGCGGCGCGCGAAATCGGCTGCCGTGTCACCGGGCTGACGATCAGCCGCGAGCAGCATGATTTCGCCAAGGCGCGCATCCAGAAGGCCGGGCTTGCCGACAAGGTCGACATCAAGTTGCAGGATTATCGCGATGAGACAGGCACTTACGACCGTATCGCCTCGATCGAGATGTTCGAGGCGGTCGGCGAAAAATACTGGCCTGTGTTCTTCGGCAAGATGAAGGCTTGCCTGAAGCCCGGCGGCACCGCCGGCTTGCAGATCATCACCATCAACGAGAATGCCTACGACACCTATCGCGCCCGGCCGGATTTTATCCAGCGCTATGTTTTCCCGGGCGGCATGCTGCCGACGCCGTCGATCCTGAAATCGCTCGGCAAGGACCATGGCCTCGCCCATCTGCGCGAGCGCGTCTTCCCCGACGACTATGCCCGCACGCTCGCCGAATGGCGTCAGCGCTTCTGGGGCTCCTGGGAAAAGATCGTCCCGCTCGGCTTTGACGACCGCTTCAAGAAGCTCTGGGAGTTTTACCTGCATTATTGCGAAGCCGGCTTTAGAGCCAGCTACATCGATGTCCGCCAGGTGGTCTACAAGGCGTAGGGCATGTCGCCCAAAAGTGCGTAGCGGTTTTGGGATAACGACATGCCTAAAAACAAGCGATCTCGACGCGAGGCAGCCCGGCAATGCTGCCCCGCCTCCCGCGCCGTCGCGAGGGTGTTACGGACCTATTTCAGAGTAGGATGCGGTACTTCGCAAACCCAGCTTCGCCCTCGCCCGCCGGTTCGATCTTCAGCGATTTGACCTGCGCAATGAAATCCTTCGCCTTGGCGCCGGTCTCGAACACGACGCTGGTTCCGGGCAATGGCGCAAACGACCAGTTATCGTCCGCCGACGGATTGATCGTGCCCTCGCTGATGATGTAGCGCACGATCACGTCGCGGTTGGTATCCGGCGCCTCGTAGATGATCTTCGAGGCATTGATTTCAGGGAAATTGCCGCCGCCACCGGCGCGGTAATTGTTGGTCGCGACGACGAATTTCTGCTTGGGATCGATTGGTTTGCGATCGAACATCAGATCGACGATGCGGTTTGAGCCGGCATTCGCCAGCCCACCCTTGGAATCGTATTTGGCCGGCTGCGACAGGTCGATCCTGTAGCTGACGCCATCGATGACGTCGAAATTGTAGGACGGGAAATCGGTATTGATGAGCGCCTGGTCGGCCTTGTCGGGCTCGATCCGGTTGAAGATGCCGGCCGACATTTCCAGCCAGTCTTTCACCTCGGCCCCAGTGATTTCGACGGCGCGCACGGTGTTCGGATAGAGATAGAGGTCGGCGACATTCTTGATGGCCACATCGCCCACCGGCACGTCGGTATAGTAGTCGGCGCCGTTGCGCCCGCCCGCCTTGAATGGAGCCGCCGCCGACAGCAGCGGCACATCCTTCCATTGCGTATTCTCAAGGATATCCTTGAGATACCAGGTCTGTGCCTGGCTGACGATCTGAACCGATGGATCGTCGGCGACCAGCGCGAAGTAGGAATAGAGCGGCGCCGAGGTTTTGCCGACGGGACGGCGCACATAGGCAAGCGTCGCTTCGTGGTCTTCTTTCAGCGCGTCGACGATGCGCTGGTCATCTTCGACCGTCGGCTTGTTCGCCTTGTCAACCCGCTCAAAGATCGGCCGTGCCTCCGAGGTCGCCGAGACGACCTTCCATTTCGACCCGTCGCGCTCCAGCATCAGGTCGATCAGGCCCATATGCGAGCCCCAGAAGCCGCCCATCACCGCAGGCTTGCCTTGCAGCGTGCCCTTTTGAGTATCGACGGCCTCGAGCGACTGAAAGTCCTTCTTGCCGGGAAAGACCAGATGCTGGTGGCCGGTGAAGACGGCGTCGATGCCCTCAACCCCTGCGACGAAGAACGAGGCGTTCTCCATCATGTCACCCTGCTTGATATCGATGCCGGAGTGGGAAAGGGCAATGACGATGTCGGCGCCCTCCTCCTTCATCTGCGGCACCCACGCCTTGGCCGCTTCGACGATGTCGCGGGTCTTGACGTTGCCCTCGAGATTTTTCAGGTCCCAGACCATGATCTGCGGCGGCACGAAGCCGATGATGCCGATCTTGATCGGCTGCTCGGCGCCCGATCCGTCTTTGATCTTCTTTTCGAGGATGACGTAGGGCTTGAGATAGAGCTTGTCGTCGCGCGGGTTCGCGGCGAGTTCGGTGCCGCGGATCAGGTTGGCGCAGACGAAGGGAAAATTGGCGCCGGCCAGCACCTTGTCGAGGAACGACAGGCCGTAGTTGAATTCATGGTTGCCGAGCGTCGAGCATTCGTAACCGAGCAGGTTCATGCCCTACATGATCGGATGAAGGTCGCCCTCCTTCATGCCCTTCTCATAGGCGATGTAGTCGCCCATCGGGTTGCCTTGAAGAAGGTCACCATTGTCGATCAACATCGCGTTGGTGGCCTGCTTGCGCACCGCCGCGATCAGCGAAGGCCGTCCGCGACAGTCCCATCGTGTCGTTCGCTTTGTCGGCGTAGTAATCGTAAGGCAGAACATTCACATGGATGTCGGTCGTTTCCATGATCCTGAGATGTGCCTGGTTTGCTTGCGCGCGGGCCGAAAACGGGTGGAGCAGGATCAGCGCCCCGCTGGCGGCGGCGCCCGCAAGCAGCGAGCGGCGAGAGACGGGGTGGAGCAGTTGTGACATTGTTCTTTCCTTCTCAACGACGTGCCCTGCCCCGAAGCAAAAGCTTGGCGCCGAAATCTTCCCAAGTCCATCGGGAAGTCAGGTCCACAGGGAGTGCAGTCGATCAAGAAGAGGTGACGTGCCAATGAACGCCGACGGCGAAAAACGTCAGCCCTTGTCGTCGTCGCCCTGGGTGATCAGCCGCGCGCTGCGCTGACCCGTCGCATAGATCCATAGCCAGCTCAGCGAAACCGCAAGCCGGTTGCGAAAGCCGATCAGGAAATAGATGTGCGCCAGGCCCCACAGCCACCAGGCCGGCCACCCGGTGAGCTTAATCCAGCCGAAATCGATCGCCGCGGCGCGCTTGCCGATGGTCGCCAGGTCGCCGTCATGCTTGTAGCGGAAGGGGCGCGGGGTCGTGTCGCCAGCAAGCCGGGCCTTGACTGTCGCGGCGACATGCCAGCCAGCCTGTTTGGCGGCAGGCGCGACACCGGGCACCGGCCGCCCGTCCGGCCGCAGCACATGTGCAGCGTCGCCGATGACGAAAATCTCCGGGCTCCCCGGCACTGTCAGATCGGGCTCGACCAGCACCCTGCCCGCCCGGTCAGCTGCCGCTCCCAGCCATTCGGCGGCCGGTGAAGCGGCGACGCCTGCCGCCCACAGGATTGTCCTGGCCGGCAGCGTTGTGTCGCCAAACACGACACCTTCTGCGTCGCAGCGTGTCACGGCGCGACCGAGCTCCACCTCGACGCCAAGCCGCTCGAGCGCCTTCCGGGCGTAGTCGGAGAGCTGAGGCGCAAAATTGGCAAGGATGCGGTCGCCGGCCTCGATCAATACCACGCGCGTGTTGCGCGTATCGATGTTGCGGAATTCGCCGCGCAGCGTTTCGTGCGCCAGTTCGATGATGGTGCCAGCCAATTCGACGCCGGTCGGACCACCACCGACGATCGCCAGCGTCAGCAGTGCCTGGCGCCTGGCCGGATCGGTTTCCCGCTCGGCCTGCTCGAAGGCAAGCAGAATGCGACGCCGCACGGCAGTTGCATCCTCCAGCGTCTTCAGCCCCGGAGCAAACGGCTCCCATTCGTCATGGCCGAAGTAAGCATGGCGGGCGCCGGTGGCCAGCACCAGCGTGTCATAGGCGATCGCATTGCCATCATCGAACAGCACGCGTTTGCCGGTGCGGTCGACACCGCTGACATTGGCGAGCAGCGTCGTCACATCCTTGCGCTTGCGCAAGAGATGACGGATCGGCCACGCGACCTCCGAGGTCGCCAACGCCGTGGTCGCCACCTGATAGAGCAGCGGCTGGAAGAGATGATGGTTGCGCTTGTCGATCATAGTAATGCGCACCGGCGCGCCGCCGAGCGCGCGGGTGAATTCGAGGCCGCCGAAACCTGCGCCGACGACGACGACATGATGGCTGGCTTCATTCATCTCATTCACCCCTTAGCGAGCAAATTCACGCACTCTGACATAGGTATTTTTGTGCACCGCAGCAATATCCAGGCTTCGACGACTGCCGGGGAGTCGCCGTTCGATGTCGTGAATGCACATGCCGCACATCATGGCCGGGTATAGCCTCGCGGAAACAGCATACCGCGAGTGAAGTATGGCGAACGATCGTGACGACGAAGCTCCGGCACAGTACTCTTCGCCGCCTTGTTTTATGCACGAACTCGATCCGGAATTCCGCATGCCTCTGTCCGACTGGACCGACGTAAGGCGATGGCGCAAGGCTGAGCGCGAGCGGCTGATCGCAGCCCGCCTGGCCGTTTCCGCTGACGCTCGGACATCCATGTCGCATCGCATCGCCGAGGGTCTTGATGCGGTGATCGGCAACATCGCCGGCCGCATGGTCAGCCTCTACTGGCCGTTCCGTGGCGAGCCGGACCTGCGGTCCTGGATGGCTTCCATCAACGAACGCGGCGGCCGCACGGCATTGCCGGTCGTCATCGAGAAGGGTCAGCCACTGATCTTCCGTGCCTACGTGCCGGGCGACCGGTTGGAAAAGGGCGTCTGGAACATTCCGATACCGGCTGAAGGCGACCCGGTTCTGCCCGACATCGTCATTTCGCCGATCGTCGGTATCGATCCCGGGCAGTATCGCCTTGGCTATGGCGGCGGCTTCTTCGACCGCACGCTGGCGGCGATGCCGTTCAAGCCGCTGGTCATCGGTGTCGGCTACGAACTGCAGCGCATCGCCACCATTTATCCGCAGCCGCACGACATCCCGATGGATCGGGTGGTCACGGAGGCTTCCAAAGCCTAGGCGAGTTCCGGCTTCATCCCCATTGCCGTCCGGTCGACGATCTCGCGCAAGGCAAAGGACGAGTTGATCTTCGTCACATGCGGCATGGCCGACAGCCACTCCTTGTGGATGCGTTCATAGTCGACGAGATCCTTCGCTGCGATGCGCAGGATATAGTCGTATTCGCCCGACATCAGGTGGCAGGACAGGACATTCGGGCAGCGCTTTATCGCTGCCTCGAAATCCGACAGCGTCTTCTCGAATTGCCCCGACAGCGATATATGCACGATTGCCGTCATCTGGTGGCCAAGTGCTGCATTGGAAAGCCGGGCATGATAGCCGCGGATGGTTCCGGACTTTTCCAGATTGTCCAGCCGCCGTGAACAGGCCGACTGGGAGAGGCCAACCTTCTCGGCAAGAGCTGCATTGGGTATCCGGCCATCCTTCTGCAATGTCTCGAGAATGGCGATATCGATCCTGTCGAGCGGCATTTTTCGGGATTCCTGCGACAATATGTCAATTTGGCGCAACGATTATCGAATCGCGCCCTCCCGCGCAAGCGCATTCGCAAACACTTGCGCAACGATTCGTGGTTCACTGGATGTAGACAGGGAACGAGCCCCTAAGGGCCGGATCAGGAGAAAAAGATGCGCGTCGGCTGCCCCCGGGAAATCAAGAACCACGAATACCGCGTCGGCCTCACGCCTGGCTCGGTCCGCGAATATGTCGCTCACGGTCATGAAGTGCTGGTCGAGACCGGGGCCGGGGCCGGCATCGGCGCCGACGACAACGCCTACCGCGCTACCGGCGCCACCATCGCCAAGACGGCCGCTGACGTGTTTGCCAAGTCAGACATGATCGTCAAGGTCAAGGAACCGCAGCCCAATGAATGGGTTCAGCTGCGTGGCGGCCAGATCCTCTACACCTATCTCCATCTCGCTCCCGATCCGGAGCAGACCAAGGGCCTGCTGGCTTCCGGCGTCACCGCAATCGCCTACGAGACCGTCACCGACGATCGCGGCGGTCTGCCGTTGCTGGCGCCAATGTCGGAAGTTGCCGGGCGTCTGTCGATCCAGGCCGGCGCTACGGCGCTGCAAAAGGCCAATGGCGGCCGTGGTGTGCTGCTCGGCGGCGTGCCCGGCGTGCTGCCCGGCAAGGTCACCGTGCTAGGTGGCGGTGTCGTCGGCCTGCATGCCGCCAGGATGGCGGTTGGCCTCGGCGCCGACGTCACCATCATCGACCGTTCCATCCCGCGCCTGCGCCAACTCGACGACATCTTTGGCGGCCGCGTCCACACCCGCTATTCGACCGTCGAGGCGCTCGAAGAGGAATGTTTTTCGGCCGACATCGTCATCGGCGCCGTGCTGATCCCCGGTGCTGCCGCGCCGAAACTCGTTTCGCGCGAAATGCTGTCCGGCATGAAAAAGGGCGCCGTTCTCGTCGATGTCGCCATCGATCAGGGCGGTTGCTTCGAGACCTCGCATGCCACCACCCATGCCGAGCCGACCTACGAGGTCGACGGCGTCATCCACTATTGCGTTGCCAACATGCCGGGCGCGGTGCCGGTCACTTCGGCTCATGCCCTCAACAACGCAACGCTGCATTACGGCCTGCAGCTCGCCGACAAGGGCTTGAACGCGCTGGTTGACGACCACCACCTGCGCAACGGTCTCAATGTACACAAGGGCAAGATCACCAATCGCGCGGTCGCCGAGGCGCTCGGCTATGAGCTGGTCGAGCCGAAGGCGGTCCTGGCGGCCTGATACACCCAGAAAAAGTCAACCTCCCGTTTCGCCCGCCGGTTCGTTCCGGCGGGCTTTTTCTTGTGCGATTCCAACGACCTGTTGTCATGGCCAACACTCAATCGCTATTGAATCCCCCGCCAGTTCGCCTACCACTGTGACATTTATGTCATTCTTAAATTAGACCTCTCTGCTAAGACACGCGCGGGTTGTTTTAGGGGTTAAGGGGCTAATGTTCATGCGAACTTCTGCAAAATCTATTCTTCTCAGCGCCGTTTCGATCGTGGCGCTGGCGTCTACCGCGCTTGCGGCGGATGTAGTTGCTCCCGTAGAATCGTCTGGGTTCAACTGGAGCGGCGTTTATGTCGGCTTCGGTGTCGGCGCCGGCGCCAACGTGCATGAGCTGGGCAGCGACTTCATTCCCGGCCTGTCGTTGAACGGCATTGGTGGCGAAGGCGTCTACGGCGAAGCAACGGTTGGGTATGACTATATGGTTTCGCCGCGCTTCCTGCTCGGCGGCCTGCTCGACGCGCATTTCGGCAACATCGAAACCACCTTGGATGTGGTCGGGTTGAACGCCTCGATCCAGGAAACTTACGGCTTTGATGCCGGCTTGCGCGCGGGTTATCTCTTCACACCGAATACGCTGGGCTATGTCCTCGGCGGCTATTCTTGGCAGAAGTACAAACTCGACACCAATGCAGGCTTTGACCTCGATTGGGATCAGAGCGGCTATTTCCTGGGGGCGGGCGTCGAGACGGCCATCAACAGCAATTGGACGATCAAGACCGAATATCGTTACACCCGCTTTGGCACGGCGAACATCCTCTCCGACCTCGGTGTTCCGGACGGCGTCCTTAACACAGACACGTCGAGGCACACGTTCCAGGTCGCAGCCAACTATCGTTTCGGCGCCCAGAACGGCAGTGCCGCTTCTTTTGAAACACCCGCCTACAACTGGACCGGCTTCTACATTGGTGGCGCTGGCGGTGCAGGCGCTTCGGTGCATCAGTTCAATATTCCCGGCCTGGAGTTCAACGGTCTTGGTGGCGAGGGCGTCTTTGGTGAACTGAACGCTGGCTACGATCATGATTTCGGCAGCTGGGTTGCAGGTGTGATGGTCGATGCCCGATATTCGGGCATGACCTCGGAACTGGAACTCTTTGGCGGGTCGATCAATCTGGATACCGACTACGGTTTCGATGTCCTTGGCCGCGTTGGTATGAAGGTCAACGAATCGACCCTTGCGTATGTGCTCGGCGGCTACAGCTGGCAGCATTTCGATTTGAATGCCTCCGCGCCGATTGGCGATATCCTCGATTGGGGTTCGAGCGGCTTCTCTGTGGGTGGTGGTCTCGAAACGGCAGTGTCCAGCAACATGACCGTCGGGCTCGAATATCGCTATTCGCAGTTCGCTAAGAAGGATTTTTCTGCGGATATCGGGGCCCCTGACGATTTCCTCACGTCCACGCCTTCCTTCCACACCGTGCGCATCGGCGCGAAGTACAAATTCAACTAAAGCCGCTCCGGCAACGATCAAAGCCCGTCGGTCAATTCCGGCGGGCTTTTTCTTTGCGCGGAGAATGCGGGCAACAAAAAAGCGGAGCCAAAGCCCCGCTTCCTCGGTATCGAGATTTCCGCCGGTTCATCCGCGGTCGGCAAATCGATCGACCATCATCTTCTAACGCGACAATGCGACGGCAGTACGACAGCTGTGGTCCGCGTGACAGACGGTACCGCCTCGAACCTTCAGGCGCGCTCGATCCTGCATTGATAGCAATTGTTGCGCGCCGAGCGGACGTGGACATAGGCGATGTCGTCGCGCTCGAACAAGGCCCCTGCCCGCGCCGCGATAGCCTGTGTCGGGATGACCCCGCCACTGCCATAGACAATGCGGTCGTCCTTGCCATAGCCGCGCACGATATAGTCGCTGCTTTCGAGCATTTCGGGAATCATTTCCCCCCCGGCGGTGCGTTCGCATTCCTCGGCATGCAGGAAGATCGGCCCGGTCTCGGCATAAGGCTGAAGCTCAGGAAACGGCCGATAAGCCAGGACGAGATAGGCATCGCCGGCAGCGACATTCCTGAGGCAGTGACGGCATGGCACACCATCGCCGTCCGATATCTGCCGCTCCGGCGTCCGGCCATAGGCGTCGGGAGCGCCGCGCTGCAGGGCTCTCACATCCTCGGTCGGCAAGGCTTTGAACTGGATGGTCATGGCGCAATCTCCGCTGTCGTTGACCGGAAATTATGCGCTCGAGCCGGTGCCTCCCACCCGATTCCTGCCAAGTATCAGTCAGTCCATCAGCGCGTCACTCCGCACCAGTCCGGTGATCTCCTGCACCCGCCGGACGGCGAGCAATGTGCCAGCCACGTAAGGAGCAGCCGACGAGCCAGCGTCATGGCGGATGGTCAGCCGCTCAGAGCCCAACTCATTCAAGCCGGGCTCTTTTTGCGGGATGATCCAGACCGCAAGTCGAGCGGTGAAATCGTCAAGATTTCGAATAACTTACCTGACGAAATCGTCGAAGCGGCGCAGTGTCACCCGGCGATTGCGCCAGTTCTCGTTCTGCGTCTGCACCAGCAGGAACTCCTCGCCATAGCCGACGGTTTCCAGCGCATAGCCCGGCACACCGAATTCGCGCACCAGCGTCCGTTTCAGCGAGGCGGCGCGCTGCTCGGACAAGATCTGGTTCGACTGGAAGGAGCCGACCGCGTCGGTATGGCCCTCGATCAGCACGCGGGCGCCGGGGTTGCGCCGCAGGATGCGGTCAAGCGCGTCGGCGATGTTTTCGATCTTGCCGTATTGCGACTCCGAAATGGCCGCCGAGCCGAAAGCAAAATTGATCGACTGGATATCGATCGAACGCGCCATACGGCGCAGATCCGGCCGTCGCTTGAATTCGCGGATGGTGACGCGCTGGTTGGGGCGCAGCTTTACCCGGGGCGCCGCCTCCAGCTGGCGCTCGATCGTCGTGGCGGACGGCGTCGTCGCCTGGGCGAAAGCCAGGGTCGGCATGGCAAAAGCCGCGATCAGCGCAACGGCAAGTGTACGTCGGGTCAGCATGTCCTGTTCTCCTTCGGCCAGTCGGATGGCCGCATTGGTCGTGTCACCAACATGGCAAAGACAGTCTGAAGCGCCGATGAACGGAGGGTTCAGTTTGGGGGAGAAATCAAGGCCTCATGACGCTGGCCGAGCGCTCCAGGAAAGGCAGCGGGTGCACGACCTCCTTCTTTTGCGCCACCGGCGCAAAGCCGAGTTTCTGGTAGAGCGGCAGGGCAGCCGGGTGATCCAGCGTGCAGGTCTGCACCGTCACCCGCTTCGGCCCATACGACCACGCGGCGGCAATCGCCGCACCCAGGAACCAGCGGCCGATGCCTTGCCCGGTCGCGTGCTCCATCATGCCGAAATAGGCGAGTTCCACTTCCTCCGGCAGATGCGGCTTGAGGTCGAAGAAGCCGGCCGGCGCGCCATCGAGGTAAAGCACCCTGATGTCGCGGTCCTCGCGGTGGATGCCGGCCGAAAGCTCCTCGTCGCTCAGCCTCAACACGTTCACCCAATGCCATTTTCGGCCCACCCGATCCATCAGGTAGCGGTAGAAATGCAGCGGAATGTCCTTGCTCTTCAGCAACGCGATCTGACGGTTGTACGGCACTGTCGGCGAATAGGCCGGCGGCGCATGCATTTCGAGAAACGTCACCGTCACCTCGATGTCTTCCAGCACTCCGTTTTCCATCACCGTCATTCCTTGCCCGTCACGATCGGCGTATCGTCAAGCCCGCCCCATTCCGTCCAAGAGCCGTCGTAAAGCCTGTTGTCGGTGTGGCCAAGAGTCTCCAGCGCCAGCGTGATCGCAGCCGCCGTGATCCCCGATCCGCAAGAGGTAACGATCGGCTTCGACAGGTCGATGCCGGCGCCTTCGATCACCTCGCGCAGACGCTCTTTTGACAAAAGCTCACCATTTTCCGAAAGCACCGGCGTCGGCACATTGCGCGCACCCGGCATGTGACCGGAGCGGATGCCCGCGCGCGGCTCCGGCTCCGAGCCAGCGAAACGACCTGGCGAACGCGCGTCGGCGATCTGGCTCTGCCTGGTCTCGACGATCTGGCGCATCTCGGCCAGGCCGACAACCCGGCTGGCGTCAAAGTCGACGTGAAACACGCAAGGCGCGATCTTGGTCGGTTCCGCCGTCACCGGCCGGCCGGCCGCCTTCCAGCGGTCGAAGCCGCCGCCCAGTATGTAGACCTGGAACATGCCCATGACGCGGAACATCCACCACCCGCGCGGCGCCGAGAAGTAGCCTGGACCGTCATAGACGACGATGGTGTCGTCGGCCGAAATGCCCATCGCGCCAACATATTGCGCGAAATGCTGCGGCGACCGCAGCGTATGCGGCAGTTTGGAATCCGGATCGGAGACTGCATCCTGATCGAGGAACAGCGCGCCCGGAATGTGCGCCGCTTCATACTCAGCACGCGCGTCGCGCTTTTGCGCCGGCAGATACCACGACGCATCGACGATGGTCAGGCCCGGCTCGCCAAGACGTTTCTGCAGCCAGTCCGCGTCGACGGTGAAAGGGCTGTCTTCGGCCATTCTTTTTCTCCTGCTCCGTCTTGGCGAAGCGTTATGGTTCAGGCCGCCGGCATCGGTCCGAAGCGTATGCGAAAGCGCCGGTTCTCGCGGCCCTTCTTCTCAATCTTGCCGATATGGATCTCGCCGACTTCGCCAGTGCTCTTCACATGGGTGCCGCCGCAAGGCTGGCTGTCGATTGCGGCATGCTCGCCAATGCAGACCAGGCGGATCTTGCCCGTGCCGACAGGCGGCCGCACATTCTTGGATTTCACCAGGCCGGGATTGGCCGCCAGTTCCTCGTCGGTGATCAACCTGACAAAGATCGGATGATCGGCCCGCACCAGTTCCATCATCCTGGCGGTAACGTCCTCCTTGGTAAAACCTGCATCCGGAGCGTCGAAATCGACACGGCTGTCGTCCTCGGAAACCGCGGCGCCGGTGATCGGGAACGGACAGACGACGGTGAGCAAATGGCAGGCTGCGTGCATGCGCATCAAGAGGTGCCGCCGCTCCCAGTCGATGGCGAGTTTCACTCGCTCACCAACGACCGGAACCGCCTGCTCCGGCGCCGGCACGTGGATGATCTCGTCCTTGGTCTCGCCGGTGATGGTGGCGGCAATGGCGATGCGGCTGCCGTCGGCGCGCTCAATGGCACCCGTGTCGCCCGGCTGCCCGCCTGACGTGGCGTAAAAGATCGTCCGGTCGAGGATGATGCCGCCGCGATCGTTGATGGCGACAACCAAGGCGTCAGCCGTCTTCAGATAGGCGTCGTCGCGAAACAGCGCTTCCGTCTTGTGCGCCATCAGGCGACCTTCTCGAACGGCACCGAAATTGTGCTGCGCTGTTCCATCCAGCCCGGCACCGGCAGTTTCTTCTCGCGCAAAAATTCCGGGTTGAACAGCTTCGACTGGTAGCGCGTTCCGTAATCGCAGAGAATGGTCACGATGGTGTGGCCGGGACCCAATTCCCTGGCCAGCCGGATCGCGCCGGCAATGTTGATGCCGGTCGAGCCGCCGACGCAAAGGCCCTCCTCCTGGATCAGGTCGAAAACGATCGGCAGCGCATCCTCATCCGGAATCTGGAAGGAAAAATCCGGCGTGAAGCCTTCGAGATTGGCGGTGATGCGCCCCTGCCCGATGCCTTCGGTGATCGAGCTGCCCTCGGATTTCAGATCACCGCTGGTGTAGAAGGAGTAGAGCGCGGCCCCCAGCGGATCGGCCAAGGCGACCTTCACATCCTTGCTTTTGGCTTTCAACCCGAATGCGACTCCGGCCAGCGTGCCGCCTGAGCCGACCGCCGACACGAAACCGTCGACCTTGCCGCCGGTCTGGTTCCAGATCTCTTGCGCCGTGGTGCGGATGTGGCCGTCGCGATTGGCGACGTTGTCGAACTGGTTGGCCCAGATCGCGCCGTTCGGCTCGGACCGCGCCATCTGCTCGGCCAGGCGCCCCGACAGCTTCACATAGTTGTTGGGGTTCTTGTAAGGCACCGCCGGCACCTCGATCAGCTCGGCGCCGAGCAGTTTGATCGTGTCCTTCTTTTCCTGGCTCTGCGTGTCGGGAATGACGATGACGGTGCGGTAGCCCAGTGCCTTGGCAACCAGCGTCAGGCCGATGCCGGTGTTGCCGGCTGTCCCTTCGACGATGACGCCACCCGGCTTCAGCAGCCCACGCTGTTCGGCATCGCGGATGATGAACAGGCCGGCCCGGTCCTTGACCGACTGGCCAGGATTCATGAATTCGGCCTTGCCCAGGATCTCGCAGCCGGTTTCTTCCGAGGCCTTGTTGAGGCGGATCAGGGGCGTGTTGCCGATCGCTTCGATCACAGAACGGGGCATGAAGATTCCTTGTGTAGCGTGCGGCGAGACCCTAGAAACCCGAAGCTTCGGTTTCAAGGCAAGAATCGACTGGCACAGTCGCATTTCGAGCACTGCAATTTTCTGAAACAGATGCTGCGTCCCGGAATCCATTTCAACCATGTGCCGAAAAGCGCTCTTTTCATTCGATTTCTTCACCGCTAGAGCACTAGCAACAAGTTTGCGGGACACAGCATGACACTCTACCGGGCCAACCCGAAGCACGGCGTCGCCTGGATCACGGGCGGCAGCAGCGGCATCGGCCGTTCGTTGGCCAAGGACCTTGCGTCGCAGGGCTTTGCCGTCGCGGTGACGGCGCTCGACGATGATCCGATCGATACGCTCATTGTCGAGACGGCGCAGATGCCGGGCCATGTCACGGCCTTTCCTTGCGACGTGACCGACGAGAAGCGCATGGCAAAGACAGTCGCCGCGATCGAGAAGGAACTCGGGCCAATCGTTCTGGCCGTGTTCAATGCCGGGAACTATATCGCCACCCCCGGTGAGGACCTCAAAATCCGCGACTTCCGCCAGTCTTTCGAAGTCAATTATTTCGGCATCATCAACGGCCTGGTGCCGGTCGTCGAACGCATGCGCATCCGCGCCCGCGGCCATGTCGTCCTCGTCGGCTCGGTCACTGCCTATTTCGGCTGGCCGACCACGGCCGCCTATGGCGGCACCAAGGCAGCGATCAACATCTTGGCCGAGTCGCTGAAATACGATTTCGACAAGATGAATGTCCGCATCCAGGTGATGAATCCCGGCTTCATCGACACGCCGCTGACCGAGAAGAATATGCTGCCGATGCCAGGCTTGATGCCGGTCAACCGCGCCTCGCGCCGCATGGCACGGGGCATCAAATCGGGCGGCTTCGAAGTCACCTTCCCGCGCCGGCTGAGCTGGGGCCTGAAGCTGCTCAGCCTGCTGCCGAGATCGTTCTGTCATTGGTTCATCAGCACCGCGACCCGCTGGCAGGGACGCCCGCTGAATTTCGATCGCAAGCCGCCGAGCGAATAGACTGTCCACAGGACGCCGTTGCCTGGTTGCGGTCGCGGCCATAGGTTGAGAATTGTTGCGTGGAGTCTGCGATGGGGCGACGGATCGTGCTTGCGCTGCTGGGTCTCGTCGTCATTCTCGCCCTCGCCTTCATGCTTGGCCCACGTGTCCCCGTCGATACCACGATCCGTTTCGATGCCTCGGTGATCGGCGACGACCCGCAGGCCTATGTGGCACGCGAAGAAGCTGCCCTGCCTGGTATCCGCGACGGGCTGGAGAAGGAGATCATCTGGGCCAATCCGATGGTTCACGCCAGAACGCCACTGTCGATCGTCTACATCCACGGCTTCTCGGCATCGAAGGGCGAGGTTCGGCCGCTGCCCGACGACGTAGCCGACCAGCTCGACGCCAATCTTTTCTACACTCGCCTCACCGGCCATGGGCAGGATGGCGCCGCGATGACGCAAGGCAGCGTCAACGCCTGGGTCAACGACTACGAGGAAGCGCTCGCCATCGGCCGGGCGATCGGCGACAAGGTGATCGTCATCTGCACCTCGACCGGCGGCTCGCTGGCGGTGTGGGCCGCGACGCAACCGGACGCTTCGGACGGCGTCGCCGCGATCGCGTTCATCTCGCCGAATTTTGGCGTCAAGGCTTCCGGCGCCGAAATCCTGACCATGCCATGGGGCCGACAGATCGCCAGGTTGGTCGCCGGCAAGGAACACAGCTTCGTGCCGCGCAACGCGCTGCATGAAAAATTCTGGACCTACCGCTACCCGATCGAAGCGACCCTGCCGATGCAGGCGCTGACCGAGCTTGCCTATGGCGCGCCGGTGGAGAAGGCGACCATCCCGGCTTTGTTCATCTTCTCGGATTCGGACAAGGTGGTGCGGCCCGACCGCACGCGTGAAATCGCCGGGCGCTGGGGTGGCGCACACGAACTGGTGCCGGTCGACGACACCGGCGATCAGGACAACCACGTCATCGCCGGCGACGCGCTGTCGCCATCGACGACGGCTTTCCTGGCGCAGCGAATTGTCGTCTGGGTCAAGGCAATCACGCAGTAGCGCTTCCGACACGTCGAACGCCCGCGAAACGAAAAGGGCGACCGAAGCATCGCTTCGGTCGCCCTCATTCAGTTGGTCTAACGCCGAGATCAGACGCTCGGCCGCAACTCGGTCTGCTTACGCAGCCCGCGCAGCCGGCCGCTTGCCGCCGAAACGGCGCTTGTTGTTGCCCTTGAATGGCTTGGCGCCTTCCGGCTTGCGCTCGCCGGCAAAGACAGGCTTGTCGCCGAAGCGCTTCTTGCCGTTGTTCTGGCCGCCGGGCCGCCTGCCGTCGCGACGGCCATTGCGATCGTTGCGGTCGTTGGCCGGCTCGAAGCGTTCGTTCTTTTCGGCGGGATTACGCTGCGGATCGGGGCTGCCGAGATGGTCGGCAACAACAGGCAGCTTGGTGCGGATGATGCGTTCGACCTGGCGCAGCTTGCTGCTCTCGGAGGGATCGCAAAGTGTGATGGCGATGCCGTCCATGCCGTTACGGCCGGTGCGGCCGATGCGGTGGACATAGCTTTCCGCCTCGTCCGGCAGGTCGAAATTCACCACATGGCTGATGCCGGGAACGTCGATGCCGCGCGCCGCGATGTCGGTCGCCACAAGAATGCGCACCGAGCCTTCGCGGAAATCGTTGAGCGCCTTCTGGCGGGCGTTCTGCGACTTGTTGCCATGGATGACGGCGGCCTTGAAGCCGTCGCGCTCCAGGTCCTTGGTCACCCTGTCGGCGCCATGCTTGGTGCGCGAAAAGATGATGACGGACTTCATCGCCTCGTCGGCAAGCATCGTCGACAGCACCTGGCGCTTCTGCTTGGTGCGGGCAAACACGACGCCCTGCACGATCTCGGCCGCCGCAGTGCTGTGCGGGGCCACTTCGACGCGGATCGGGTTCTTCAGCAGGCCTTTCGCCAGTTCGGCGATTTCGGCCGGCATGGTAGCCGAGAACAGCACCGTCTGACGGTCCGGCGCGGTCGCCCTGGCGATGCGCTTGACGTCGTTGATGAAGCCCATGTCGAGCATGCGGTCGCCTTCGTCGAGCACCAGCCATTTGGTGTCGGCAAGGACGAGGTCGCCCTCACGCACCAGGTCGGTCAGCCGGCCGGGCGTGGCGATCAGGATATCGACGCCGGGCGCAACCTTCTTCACCTGGCTGAAGCGCGAGACGCCGCCAAGCACGAGCGCGGTCGAGACATGCGCGCCCTTGGCGAGCAGCTTGATCATGTCTTCGATCTGCACGGCGAGTTCGCGCGTCGGCGCCAGGATCAGCGCACGGGCCGTCTTCGGCCGGCGCTTGGTGCCGAGTGCGATGATCTTCGACAGGATCGGCAGCGCGAACGCCGCGGTCTTGCCGGAGCCGGTCTGGGCGATGCCGAAAATGTCGCGGCCTTCGAGCTGCGGCGGGATCGCCTGGGTCTGGATCGGCTTCGGATCGGTGAAGCCGGCGGCGTGGGTGGCCTTAAGCAGCGCGCCCGTAATTCCAAGTGCTGCGAAACCGTTGAGTTCCGCTGTGTTTTCGTTGGTCAAAATAGTCTTCTTTCACGCGGCCGCTGGCCGCAAACATCGATGGCGGCAGGGCGCAACCTGCCGTCGAAAAAAATTGATATGAAACGACAAGGCGGGCGGACGTAAACGTCCACTCGGCTGCGCTGTCGTGCCCGCAGGCATCATGCCACGGGGCTTTTTCGCCACTTTGTGATGTACCGGAAAGAGGGCCGATATACCGGAAAGAGGGAAAACAGACGCAACCAGTCTCATTCGTCGAGAAGGCCGGATATTGCCCGGCCCAAGCGCCTATGTCGCCGCATATGGCCCAGTTCGCCCCGAAATGCAAGGGGCTTCATGTTGCAGTGCAGCAAAAAGCTGGCGAAAGCGGCGCTTGCGCTCCCTTGCGGGCATCATTACCACAAAACGCAAGCTTCCGTTTTGGGGACCGAGCGATGAAGGACGTGCTGAAGGAACTCGAGCGCCGCCGCGAGATCGCCCGCATGGGCGGCGGCAAGGCCCGCATCGACGCTCAGCACAAGAAGGGCAAGCTCACCGCGCGCGAACGCATTGACGTCTTCCTCGACGAGGGTTCGTTCGAGGAGTTCGACATGTATGTCGAGCACCGCTCGACCGACTTCGGCATGGAGAAGACCAAGTTCGCCGGCGACGGCGTCGTCACCGGCTGGGGCACCGTCAACGGCCGCCCGGTCTATGTCTTCGCCAAGGACTTTACCGTGTTTGGCGGCTCGCTGTCCGAGGCCCACGCGGAGAAGGTCATCAAGGTGCAGGAGATGGCGCTGCGCAACCGCGCGCCGATCATCTGGTCTCTACGATGCCGGTGGCGCCCGCATCCAGGAGGGCGTGGCGGCACTCGGCGGCTATGCCGAGATTTTTCAGCGCAACGTTCTGGCCTCCGGCGTCATCCCGCAGATCTCTGTCATCATGGGTCCGTGCGCCGGTGGCGACGTCTACTCCCCGGCAATGACCGACTTCATCTTCATGGTCCGCGACACGTCCTACATGTTCGTCACCGGACCGGATGTGGTGAAGACCGTCACCAACGAGACGGTCACTGCCGAGAGCCTCGGCGGCGCGTCCGTCCACACGACCAAATCCTCCATCGCCGACGGCGCCTACGACAATGACGTCGAGGCGCTGCTGCAGATGCGCCGCTTGGTCGATCTGCTGCCTGCCTCCAACACGGCTGATATCCCCGAGATCGAATGCTACCAGTCGGTCACCGATCACGATCTGTCGCTCGACGGACTGATCCCCGACAATGCCAACAAGCCCTATGACATCAAGGAGCTGATTCTGAAGACCGCCGACGAAGGCGACTTCTTCGAGATCCAGCAGAACTTCGCCAAGAACATCGTCACCGGCTTCGGCCGCGTCGAGGGTCGCACGGTCGGTTTCGTCGCCAACCAGCCGATGGTGCTCGCCGGCGTCCTCGATTCCGATGCCAGCCGCAAGGCAGCGCGTTTCGTGCGCTTCTGCGACTGTTTCTCGATTCCCCTCGTCACCTTTGTCGACGTCCCCGGCTTCCTGCCTGGCACCGCACAGGAATATGGCGGGCTGATTAAGCACGGCGCCAAGCTCCTGTTTGCCTATGCCGAAGCGACAGTACCGAAGATCACCGTCATCACCAGAAAGGCCTATGGCGGCGCCTATGACGTGATGGCGTCAAAACATCTGCGCGGCGACATGAACTACGCCTGGCCGACGGCCCAGATCGCGGTGATGGGCGCCAGGGGCGCGGTCGAGATCATCTACCGCAAGGACATTGGCGATGCGGAGAAGATCGCAGCGCATACAAAGGCTTACGAGGATCGCTTCCTGTCACCGTTCGTCGCCGCCGAGCGCGGCTATGTCGACGAGGTGATCATGCCGCATTCGACCCGCCGCCGCATTGCGCGGGCGCTCCGCATGCTGCGCAACAAGGACATGCAGAACCCCTGGAAGAAGCACGACAACATCCCGTTGTGAGGCGCTGATGTCGCGCCTAGTCCTCTATGCGGGAACGCGCTTCGGCAGGTTGGCCATCCTGCTTTTTGCTCTACCGCTTTTCTGCCCGGTGCTCGTCTGGCTGTTGCTCCTTGACCGAAATCCGCTCGCGGTCATCGCGGCGGGCATTGTTGCCATACCGGCCGCAATGCTGGCTTTTGTTCCGCTGATCGGAGCATTGTTCGCCGGTTTTCAGCCCAGCAAGGTGGAAGGCATCTCCCGAAGCGCGGCTCCGAAGTTGTGGGCTGTGTGGGAAAGCGTTGCTGGCAAACACCGCGCCAGCCGGACCACGATCGTGCTGAGCGACAACCTCAACGTCAGTATAGGGGAACAACGTCCGTTTCTCGGTTTGCTGGGCCGTCGGGCGATCTTGACGGTCGGTATTCCCTTGCTCGCAGTGACCGACGATAAGGCGTTTGCAGCGATCCTAGCTCACGAAGACGCGCATTTAAGAAACAAGGATACAAACGGCGGGCTCAATCTTGCCGAACTCGACAAAAGCTTTGACTTGATCTTCGACTACGCCCCTCCAGGAAGGACCGTTTCCGGCAGCCTTTTCTACTGGTTGCTGAGTCCGCTCTCTCACTCCCTGGAGCGCGAAGAGATTCGACTGTCGCGACGAGCGGAAATCGATGCCGACCGTCATGCGGCAATGTCAGGCGATTCTCAGGAAGCAGCGCGCGCCCTGCTCCTCATTGCCGCGGCCGATGCGTTCTTCAATGACCGGGTTTATACTCCGCTCAAGCGTGAGTTGCTTGGCACGATGGTCCCGCCTCGTCCGCCGCTCGACCGAGCTCTGATGGCGGCCAACGAACTATCGAGCCACCCCATCCTGCAAGAGTATGCTCAAAAGGCCTGGGATGCCCCCGATGACGAGAAGGCAGACCATCCGCCATGGTCGGAACGTCTGGCCGCGCTTGGATATAGCTCTGTTCCCACGATAGAGCCGGTCTTGCTTACTGCCCTGTCGAGCCTGCTGAGCAATGAAATTGTGGCAGAACGCGTCCATCATTTCGATGGCGAATGGACATCGAAAATCGCCGACCATCTAGATCGTTAGGTAGCTGTCCGGATTGTTGTGGGGGCGACGGATCACTCCTCTTCCGCCGCACCGAACCCTGCCCCCATGGTGGCGCGGGCAGCGCTTGCCCATGGCGTCGCATGGTTGTCTATGCGCATCTGGAAGATAAAATAGGTCGGCGAGCAGAAGCCGATCCCTTTCACTTTTGAAATACCGGGCGTGTCGGACGGCAGCGACTGGCACATATAATCCTCGCGGCAGAAATGATCAGCCGAGCAGGCCGGACGGTTGCCGCGATTGACCGCGCCGCCGAGGCACTGGTCGAAATTGTTGGTCGCCACGCAGGTATCGAACTTCTTGCCGCCGACCAGCCCACAGATCTCGTTCGGCATCGGCTTGCCGGCCTTGAAAGCTGAAAAGGCGCGGTCCTTGTCATCGCAGCCGCGATAGGCGATGCCGGCCGGCACGCCGATCTTCGGTGGCCGGCAGGTATAGGCGGTGCGCGAAATCCCCGTCGCGAAGGCCGCGAACTGGCCGGAGATCGTGTAACGGTCGTTGAAGGGCTGCGTCTCATTGCTGGCAATCGAGCCAGTCAGGCACGGATGGCCGGAGAACATCTCCTTGCTGTCCTTGGGCAGCAGGCATTGCGCCAGCTTGGTCCGCACACCCGAGGCCGTCGCCAGCGGTGTACAGACGGTGCCGCCGCCGCATTGCCAGCCCGCGCCAAAGTGCTTTGCGTCCTCCGGCATCAGGCATGGCATTGCCATCTCCGCCGGCGCGTAGTCGACCTCGCCCGCATCCTTCCATGCGGCCGGCGGGGCGAAGGACAGCGGACGAAAACGGTTCGGCTCCTTGCCTTCAATCGTCGCACGCAGCCAGGCTTCGCGCCGCGGAATATCGGCATGGAGATGCGGCGAGATGCCGACCTCGATACGGTTGAGCGGTGAGGTCGTCTTGTCGTCGCGGCCGATGAAATGAAAGCCCGCGGTAGAGCCTGCCTGATGGCAACCCTGGCAGGCGCCATTGTCCAGACGCTCGACCAGTGCCTCCGGCGTACGCACCAACTTCAATGTGGAATAGTCGAGCCCGGCGAAATCCGCCGGCTGGAACAACGGCGTGAATGGATGGTTGGCCTGCCTTGCGCTGCCGAAGGTCGACCAGGAGATAACCTTCTTCGCCAGGAATTCGTCCGGGATTTCGTAGACGCCGAGATCGACCGCCGCGACATTGGCGCTGATATAGGAGGCGAGCTTTGCCTTCAGCGCCGCGTCTTCGGCAAGCCGCGCCACATCGGGCGTGTTTTCCAGCGGCTTCTCTGTGATATCAGCGCCGTAGATGTCGAGAATCCGCATGAGATAGGCGGCCTGCCCGCCGAACTCGGTCTCCTGGCCGGAGGGAAAGCGCACCACCTGTGCATTGAGCTCGAGCTGCTTGAAATTGAGCGCGGCTTTTTCCAGTGGCCCGCCAGTCAGCCAGCCGGCATCGACGCTCTCGTCAAGCTGCGGCGTCCAGCGTCCGGCAACGCCGACGCAGCCGCCATCGGCATCGGGTGCCGCGCTGTAGACGGCATTGAAATTGAACGGCAGCCGCGAGGCCAGAACCTTGCCGTTCTTCTTGAAACTGTAGGCAAGGCGATAGATGAAACGCACCTCGCCACAACTCTTGTCGCCCCGCACCTCAGCGAAATCGCGTCGGTCGAGCCGGTTGACGACGCCGACCAGGCGAAAGCGCGCGGCATCGGTCTTCAGCCAGCGCATGTCCATGATGCGGCCGACATTGCCGTCGGTCACCTCATAGAGCGTCCGCCCACCGGCTTTCATCTGCGCCCGCAGCGCGGCAACGTCGGCTGCCACCGTGTCGACGATCGCATGATAGGCGGGCGCCTCGTTATAGAGGGCTTTCAGGTCGTCCTCGCCATCGACACCGAAAACGCCGGCGAAGCCAAAACCCTTGGCGTCGAGTGAGGCAAGCACAGCAGGATCGTCGACGATGGTCACCGGACCCTCAGCGCGGGCGGCGGGCACCATGACGACGGCAGCGAAGAGTGCGACAAGCAGCGCAAGCCAACGCATCATTTGGCAGGCCCGCTACGATTGTCGGCAAGTTCGCGCAGCACCGGCACCAGCGCCAGCGGCAGGTCCTCGGCGATCAGTCCAGGACCGAACCGGCTGCCGGCCTCTCCATGAGTCCACACAGCGGCGCAGGCAGCCTCGAAAGGCGGCATGCCTTGCGCCAGAAACCCGGCAACGATTCCCGACAGCACATCGCCCGAACCGGCGGTCGCAAGCCATGGCGCGCCGTTGCTGTTGATCGCTGCGAAACCATTCGGCGCCGCGATCACCGTATCGGCGCCCTTGTAAACGACGGTGGCGTTGGCACGCGCCGCCGCCGCGCGCGCCTTGGCCAGCTTGGACAGGCTTTTGTCTCCGGCGATGTCCGGGAACAAGCGGCCAAACTCGCCCTCATGCGGCGTCAGCACCAATGCCGGCGCCGACGGCCGGCGCGCCGCTTCGAACAACGCCTGGGGCTGATGCGCCAATGAAGTGATGGCATCGGCATCCAGAACGATCACGCTGTCCGTCATGGTCGCAATCAACTGCAGCGCGAAATCGCCCACCTTGGGTTTTGGTCCGAGCCCCGGCCCGAACACCAGCGCTTCGGGATGCCGCGCCGCGAGGAATTCCTGCACCTTCTCGAGCGAGCCGGCCTCGCGCAGCATGATCGAGGTCAGATGCGCGGCATTTTCCTGCAAGGCATTTGCTTGCGACAGAACCGTGACCGCCCCTGCCCCGCTTCGCGCCGCGGCCATCGCAGACAACCGCGCCGCACCGGTGGCGCCCGGCCCACCGGAAAAAACGCCGACATGGCCACGCTTGTATTTGTGTGCGTCGACGGCCGGTCTCGGGAAATGGCGCAGCCAAAGATCTGGCGTGTTTTCGAATGTCGCGATCGCGAGCTGGTCGACGATTGCATCGGGAATACCGATGTCGGTGAGCACGATCTCGCCGCATCGGTCACGACCCGGCAACAGCAGATGTCCAGGTTTTTTGCGCGCAAACGTCACCGTGGTCCGGGCGCGGAATGCATGGCCGAGAACACTCCCGCCGTCGCCGGAGATGCCTGAGGGCAAATCGACCGCGACGACGGGAAGGCTCAACTCGGTCGCAATATCGACCGCTCTGGCAGCATCGCCGGACAACGGCTTGGACAGCCCTGCCCCGTACAGCGCGTCGACCACGATCGAGCCCGTCTCGGCGGCAAACGCCGACAATGGCCGAACTTCAACCGGGCAGTCCAATGCAGCGAGCGCCGCATCGCTACCGGCCTTCGGCGACCCGGATGCCCACAACGACACATCGACACCACTGTCATCGAGGATGCGAGCCACTACATAGCCGTCGCCGCCATTGTTGCCGGGACCGCACAGCACGTGGACGCGGCTCGCCCGGGGGTAGCGGGCCAGGACCACGGCAGCGACCGCTTCGCCGGCGCGCCGCATCAGCCCGATGCCGTCGAGTGGTCCGGCGGCAATTGCCAGCCGGTCAGCCTCGGCCATTTCGGCCGGAGACAGAAGTTCGTTGCTCATGGATTGCCGATCCGCATTTTCGGCCAGGCTCGACCTTCTATTCCGGTCGAGCATTGTCCAGTTTTCGGTTCGAAGCAAACGCTGAAGCGATGGTATAGCTTGCGACAGATACTTCGGGACAATGGCGTCGCCGGTGCGCGACTGCCCGCAAAATACGCTATCTGCCCAATTATTGTGCGGACGGAAGGACCGGCGATGTGTAGGCTCTGAGTACCCGTGCCGCATCCGAAGCAGCGAATGACGCGAATGTGCACCCCGACGCGGCATGGCGTTGAAATCGCGTGATAGCGCCTTGTTTCAGCTGAAATTGGCACAGTTCGTGCTTGATGGAGGCGCAAGCGGGGCGCACAACCCGTCTTTTTGGCAGTGGAGGCCACTTTTTACATGAAAAAGATCGAAGCGATCATCAAGCCGTTCAAGCTAGACGAAGTGAAGGAAGCGCTTCAGGAGGCCGGCCTGCAAGGCATCACCGTGACCGAGGCCAAGGGCTTTGGCCGCCAGAAGGGCCACACCGAACTCTATCGCGGCGCTGAGTATGTCGTCGACTTTCTGCCCAAGGTGAAGATCGAAGTCGTGCTCGGCGACGACGCGGTCGAAGGTGCGATCGAGGCCATCCGCAAGGCGGCCCAGACCGGCCGTATCGGCGACGGCAAGATCTTCGTCTCCAACATCGAGGAAGTCGTGCGTATCCGCACTGGCGAAACGGGGATGGACGCCGTCTGAGGTTTCTGATTTCAGATATCTCGGTTTCTGATTTCAGATAACTCCTCGAACGTCATCAGACAGGGAAGAAATGACATGACGACAGCCAAAGACATCATGAAGCAGATCAAGGACAACGACGTGAAGTTCGTCGACCTGCGCTTCACCGATCCGAAGGGCAAGCTGCAGCACGTGACGATGGATGTCATCGAGGTCGAGGAAGACATGTTCGCCGACGGCGTCATGTTCGACGGTTCCTCGATCGCCGGCTGGAAGGCGATCAACGAGTCCGACATGGTGCTGATGCCCGATCCCGACACGGTGCATATGGACCCCTTCTTCGCCCAATCGACCATGGTCATCCTGTGCGACATCCTCGATCCGGTTTCGGGCGAATCCTACAACCGCGACCCGCGCGGCACCGCCAAGAAGGCCGAGGCCTACATGAAGGCGGAAGGCATCGGCGACACCATCTATGTCGGCCCGGAAGCCGAGTTCTTCGTGTTCGACGACGTCAAGTACAAGGCCGATCCCTACAACACCGGCTTCAAGCTCGACTCCACCGAACTGCCGTCCAACGACGACACCGACTATGAAACCGGCAACCTCGGCCACCGTCCGCGCATCAAGGGCGGCTATTTCCCGGTGCCGCCGATCGATTCGGCGCAGGACATGCGCTCGGAGATGCTGACCGTGCTCGCCGAAATGGGCGTGCGCGTCGAGAAGCATCACCACGAAGTCGCCGCTGCCCAGCACGAGCTCGGCATCAAGTTCGACACGCTAGTCCGCAACGCTGACAAGATGCTGATCTACAAATATGTCGTGCACCAGGTCGCCAATGCCTACGGAAAGACGGCCACCTTCATGCCGAAGCCGATCTTCGGCGACAACGGCTCGGGCATGCACGTCCACCAGTCGATCTGGAAGAACGGCAAGCCGACCTTCGCCGGCAACGAATATGCCGGCCTGTCGGAGAGCTGCCTGTTCTACATCGGCGGCATCATCAAGCACGCCAAGGCGATCAACGCCTTCACCAACCCGCTGACCAACTCCTACAAGCGCCTGGTGCCTGGCTATGAAGCGCCGGTTCTGCTCGCCTATTCGGCGCGCAACCGCTCCGCCTCCTGCCGCATCCCGTTCGGATCGTCGCCGAAGGCCAAGCGCGTCGAGGTCCGCTTCCCCGATCCGGGCGCGAACCCCTACCTCGCCTTCGCCGCCATGCTGATGGCCGGTCTCGACGGCATCAAGAACAAGATCCACCCGGGACAGCCGATGGACAAGGATCTCTACGACCTGCCGCCGAAAGAGCTGAAAAAGATCCCGACCGTTTGCGGCTCGCTGCGCGAAGCGCTGCAGAGCCTCGACAAGGACCGCGGCTTCCTGAAGGCCGGCGGCGTCTTCGACGACGACCAGATCGACAGCTACATCGAGCTCAAGATGGCCGAAGTGATGCGCTTCGAAATGACCCCGCACCCGGTAGAATACGACATGTACTATTCGGTCTGATCGGACCGTCTAGGCGACAAACAAAAACCCCGGCGGAAACGCCGGGGTTTTTGTTTGCTTGGATATTTGTCGTCCGGATGGCTTTTGCGCCGACTTCGCAGCGCAGACCCGGGAGGCCTGCGCCGCGAGATGAGACCTCAGGCTGCAGCCGAAACCTGGGCGCTCGCCGGCACGGAGGCGATCGTCTTCAGGATCTGCGAAGCGATCTGGTAGGGGTCGCCCTGCGAGTTCGGGCGGCGGTCTTCCAGATAGCCCTTGTAGTCGTTCTTGACGAAGGAATGCGGCACGCGGATCGAGGCGCCGCGATCGGCGATGCCGTAGCTGAACTTGTTCCACGGCGCGGTCTCATGCTTGCCGGTCAAGCGCTTGTCGTTGTCCGGCCCGTAGACGGCGATGTGATCCATCAGGTTCTTGTCGAAGGCCGCCATCAGCGCTTCGAAATAGGCCTTGCCACCGACTTCGCGCATATAGGCGGTCGAGAAGTTGGCGTGCATGCCCGAACCGTTCCAGTCGGTGTCGCCAAGCGGCTTGCAGTGGTACTCGATGTCGATGCCGTACTTCTCGGTCAGGCGCTGCATCAGGTAGCGGGCCATCCACATCTGGTCGGCGGCCTTCTTGGAGCCCTTGCCGAAAATCTGGAATTCCCACTGGCCCTTGGCCACTTCGGCGTTGATGCCTTCATGGTTGATGCCGGCGGCCAGGCACTGGTCGAGATGCTCTTCGACGATCTGGCGGGCGACGGAGCCGACATTCGAGTAGCCGACGCCGGTGTAGTACGGACCCTGCGGAGCGGGATAACCGCTCTCGGGGAAACCGAGCGGGCGGCCGTCCTTGTAGAAGAAATATTCCTGTTCGAAGCCGAACCATGCGCCCTCGTCGTCGAGGATGGTGGCGCGCTTGTTGGAGGCATGCGGGGTGACGCCATCCGGCATCATGACTTCGCACATGACCAGCACGCCATTGGTGCGGGCCGGATCCGGGTACACCGCAACCGGCTTCAGCACGCAGTCGGAGCTGTGGCCTTCGGCCTGCTGCGTCGAGGAACCGTCGAAGCCCCACAGCGGAAGCTGCTCAAGCGTCGGGAATTCGGCGAATTCCTTGATCTGCGTCTTTCCGCGAAGATTGGGGACCGGGGTGTATCCATCGAGCCAAATGTACTCGAGCTTGTATTTCGTCATTCTAGCCTCTCGTTGCTTGATCACCGAACTCCGGATGGCGTCGACAAAACGCCGACCCAACCAGCAGCCGACCTGCCGCTTGGTTAAAATGCAAATCGTGTGCCACTCTCGCTTCAAAGGGTGCGGCAAAAATGCCGTCGTACCCCGGCAAAAATGCCCAGCCGCCCAAGCAATGCGCTTGCAACGATCAGAAGCAAGTTACGCACAAATAATAGGCAAATACTGATCTTTTCGTAGGCATATTGCCTAACTCGATTGCAGGACCTATCTTGTCGGAAAGCTGAATCGACAAGCTTCGGCACAAGAAAGGAGCCCGACAATGGAAATCGTTTCTACCCGTCCGTCGGCCAAAATTCTGATGTTCCCGGTGGCAGCGCGCGCCGCTGCCTCAAATTTGAGCGGAAAGGCTAAGTTCGCGGCAGAGCTTGCCTCTTTGCGCAATGTCAGCACGGATTTCGGCAGCGGCTGGTATCACGAGGCAGCGATCGAGGAAGAAGCGGACCAGGCTCGTAAAAGCTGAGCCTTTCTTTGCTTCTGATGAATTGAAAAGCCCGGCGCGATCGCTCGCGCCGGGCTTTTTCTTGAGTGCTTGAACCGTCGCTACTGTTTGTCGTGCAGGTTGGTTCCCAGCGTATCCTTGACGAAGAGCATACCAATGATCAGCGACATCGCCGCGATCACCACGGGGTACCACAGACCATAGTAGATATCCCCCTTGTAGGCACTGAGCGCGAACACTGTTGCCGGCAGCAAGCCGCCGAACCAGCCATTGCCGATATGATAGGGCAATGACATGCCGGTGTAGCGGATGCGGGTCGGGAACATCTCGACCAGGATCGCGGCGATCGGGCCGTAGACCATGGTGACAAAGATCACCAGGATGAACAGGATGCCGATCGTCATCGGCCAGTTGACCGCCGCCGGGTCGGCGAACATGGCGAACGCGCCGCCGCCCGGTATGCTGTAGACGGTGACCTCGGGTGCCCCTGCCGCTTCGTCGGCGGTCAGCAGCTTGTCCTTGATCGCCTGCTCGGTCGGGACCGTTGTCTTCTCGCCAGCGCGGATGGTTGCCGCGTCAAGCTTCAGCTCGGGGTTGGCAGCGACAAAGGCATCGAGCTTCTGGTCCGTCACCTTGGCGGCAGCACGCTTCAGCGGATAGCCACCGTCCTGCAGAGACATGTTTACGGCCTTGATGAAGGCGGTTTCCTTGGCCTTGGCCTGATCGCCGGCGGCGATCGCATCGTAGGAGTCCACCGTCTCGTTGCCGATCTTGACCGACGCGGCGGTTCCCGGCGCTGCCGTTGACACCACGTCATAAGGCACCGAGTTCTTGGTCAGGAACGAGGTGGCGATATCGCAGGACGTGGTGAACTTCGCCGTACCGACGGGGTTGAACTGGAACCTGCAGTCGCCCGGTGCCGCGGTCACCGTGGCGCGGGTGTTCTGCTGCGCCGTGGCAAGCGCCGGGTTGGCTGCCCAAGTCAGCGCCTTGAACAGGGGGAAGGTGCAGACGATAGCCAGAGCCAGACCAGCCATGATGATTGGCTTGCGGCCGATCTTGTCGGAGAGCCAGCCGAACACCACGAAGAAGATCGAACCCACTGCCAGCGCGATGGCGATCATGATGTTGACCGACTGCGCATCGACCTTGAGCACATTGGTCAGGAAGAACAGCGCGTAGAACTGACCGTTGTACCAGACCACGGCCTGACCAGCGGTGAGGCCGAGCAGTGCCAGAATGGCGATCTTGGCATTCTTCCACTGACCGAAGGCTTCCGTGAGCGGCGCCTTGGAGCCCTTGCCCTCGTCCTTCATGCGCTGGAAGGCCGGTGATTCAGACAATGAAAGCCGGATCCAGATCGAGATGCCAAGCAGCACGAAAGATACGATGAACGGAATACGCCAGCCCCAGGCAGCATAGTTTTCCTTGGTCAGCGAAGCCTGCACGATCAGAATCACGACCAGCGACAGGAACAGGCCGAGCGTCGCCGTCGTCTGTATCCACGACGTGTAGTAGCCGCGACGATTGTCCGGCGCGTGCTCGGCGACATAGGTCGCCGCACCACCATATTCGCCGCCCAGCGCCAGGCCCTGCAGCATGCGCAGGATGATCAGGATCACGGGAGCCGCGATGCCCAAAGTCGCATAGCCAGGCAGCAAGCCGACCAGGAAGGTCGACAGGCCCATGATCGTCATGGTGACGAGGAAAGTATATTTGCGGCCGACGAGATCGCCGATACGGCCGAACAGCAGTGCGCCGAACGGGCGCACGAGGAAACCTGCGGCAAAGGCCAACAGCGCGAAGATATTGCGCGTCGCTTCCGGAATGGTTGGGCTGAAGAAAGTCGAACCGATGAACACGGCCAGTGAGCCGTACAGATAAAAATCATACCATTCGAAAACCGTGCCGAGCGAGGAAGCGAAGATGACTTTCTTCTCCTCCCGCGTCATGCCGCGGCTTGCTGTGCCGGCGGTCGATGCCATTGCCATTGATATGTCCTCCCGTGAGATCCGTCCCTCGATGCTGCGCGTCATCGTCCACGTTCTCCTCCGAACACGGACTCAGTGCAGCCATCGGCGCAAGAAATGACAGAAAGCGCCGCCCAGCGGCAGACCGACCTTGGGATTATGACTTTGGTCTAATGTGCGGTCCGAATTGGATGGGGAATTGCTGTCAGCCTTTGAGTGCTTCAAGAAGGCCGACGGCGGCCATCATGTCGCGCTTGCGGGCCGTGCGGCGCGCGACAGCCTCGGCATCCTGGCCCCACTGCTCGGCCTGCCAGTCCTCATCGACATGACCGGCAGCCCAGGCCGCGTCGCCATCGAGTTCGCCGAAATCCACGGCCAAAGCCAGCAGTGCCGAACCTGTCAGTGACGTCATGACATGGATGGCGGCCAGCCGCAGCGGATCGTTGCGCTGGCTGAGATGGACGCCGAGCACGGCGATGGTCTCGCGCGGCTGCTCGACATGGATGATGCCTTCGGCAAGGTTGAAGCGCGCGCCCAGCGCGCCGCGTGCCCAGTCGATAACCGGGTCCCAATGCTGGTTCTGCCGGTCGACCAGCCCTTGTGGCGCGTCAGCCCGGTAGCAGGTGAGATCGGATGACGCGAAGCGCAATATGTCCTCCAGCACCGCCTGCGGGTCGCTGGCGACGCCGTCGATGGCCGTGTTGACCAGACGCATGACCGGCATCGTCACCGGGTCGATGGTTTCGCCTTGCGCGGCAAACTCGTCGGCGACCAGGGCGGCCGCCCTTTCGGTCGGCAGCACCAGCAGCGCCTTGCCCGGCGTGCGGACCGGCTTGCCGTCGAGATGAACGGCAAAACCGCCTTCCACCGCTGCGACCGAGACCGCTTTGTAGAAGCGTTTCGGCAGATGCGTCTTCATCTGGATCTGGGCACGGCGCACCGGATCCGGGTCGGAAAGCTGCTTTCCCGCTTCGAGGTCATTGAGGATATCGCGCATGTCAGAGCCTGCTATGGACTGATGGAGGCTGCTTCCGCACCGGCCGATTGACGATGATCAGCCCTGCAGCGATGAAGCCAAGCGCCAGGAAAATACGAACAGTCAGCGGCTCGTTCAAGAGCACGGCGCCGCACAGCACACCGAACACCGGTGACAGGAAGGTGAAACTCGACAGGCCCGATGCCGGATAGCGCCGCAGCAACCAGAACCACAGCACATAGGTGAAGGCGACGACGTAGACGGCCTGGAAAAGCAGCGCCAATGTCGGCACGGCGGTAAAGTTGCGGATGGAGGGTCCGGCGAAAGGCAGCACCAGGACGCCGACGACGACAGCACCGGCCAATTGATAAAGCAGCAACTTCTCGGCGCTCGTCTCCGCCAATGTCGACCGCTTGATGACAATGCTGGTCATGGCCCACAGAATGCCGGCGCCAAGACTGAGCAGGTCACCGGTCAATGTCGCGCCATCCCCGGCGCTCATCTTGTCGGAGAACACGGCGACCAGTCCGGCAAAAGCCAAGAGAAGACCGACGAGCTTGCGCGTCGTTATGCGCTCTTCCAGCAGGAAATGCCCGCCAACCAGCACCCAGAATGGCATCGTGTTGACCAGAAGCGTGTTGCGGGCGACGGTCGTGTGTTCGAGCCCGACATAGAGACACAGGAACTCGACGCCAAACAGCGCGCCCACCACAACGCCTGCTGCAAGGGTTTTGTCTGGCTTGAACAGCGCAATGCCGCGCCACCAGCACCAGCCAACAACGCACAGGCCGCCGATGATCGATCGTGCGATCGACAGGAAAACGGGATCGTAGCCGGCATAGGAGATCTTGGCGGCGACGTAGTTCAGCCCCCAGGAAAACGTCAGCCCGACCATGATGGCAGCTGCCGCCATATCGACAGCGTCGCGGCGGTCGACCGTGTCGGCGGCGCCGCTCAACACTAGTCCTCCGCGCTGGCGTCGTCGAAACCGATCAGGTTCCAGCTCTGGCGCATGTGAGGCGGCATGGGCGCGGTGACATCGATGAAGCCCTTGTCTGGATGCGGGATGACGATGCGGCGCGCATGCAGGTGCAGGCGGTTCTGCATGCCGCCCGGAAAGTCCCAGTTGGTGTCGGCTTCGAAATATTTGGGATCGCCGATGATCGGGCAGCCGATATAAGCGGCATGGACACGAAGCTGGTGAGTGCGGCCGGTATAGGGTTCCATCTCCAGCCAGGTCATCGTCTGTGCAGCCTGCTCGACGACCCGGTAGTAGGAAACGGCGTGGTCGGCGCCCTTTTCGCCATGCTTGGCGACACGCACGCGGTCACCGTCGGGCGTCGGCTCCTTGATCAGCCAGGTCGAGATCTTGTCCTCGCGCTTCGGCGGCACGCCCTTGACCAGCGCCCAGTAGGTTTTCTTGGTCTCACGCGCCCGAAACGCTTCGGCGAGTTTCATGGCGGCAAGCCTGGTGCGGGCGACGACCAGCACGCCTGAGGTATCGCGGTCGAGCCGATGCACCAGGCGCGGTTTCTCGCCCTTCTGGTTGCGCCAGGCTTCCAGCATGTCGTCGACATTGCGGGTGACGCCGGAGCCGCCTTGCACGGCGAGACCCGCCGGCTTGTTGAACACGAAGACCTTGGGATCCTCATGGATCAGCATCTTTGCCAGGACGTCGGCGTCGCCCTGGTTGCGGATCGAATGGCCGGTGAGCGCGCTTTCGCCTTTCTTGTCCACCTCGAGCGGCGGCACGCGAACCATCTGGCCCGGTTCGACCCGGGTGTCGGCCTTTACCCGCCCGCCATCGACACGGATCTGGCCCGAACGCAGCAGCTTTTGCAGGTGGCCGAAACCGAGACCTGGAAAATGGGTCTTGAACCAGCGATCGAGCCGCATGCCCGCCTCGCCGGCCTCCACCGTGATCTGTTCAACGCCTGCCATGATTTTCGCTATCCGTTTCTAGCGCATGACCCCGAAAATCGGTTTCGATTTTCGGAAAGGATCATGCGCAAGATGAAAATTTCTACAGCGTCCTATCCGTGTCCAAAAGGACGCGCGGCGCGCTGTAGCCGCGGCAATAGCATTATGAAACGGTTCTTGCGAGCCAAAGCCCCAGAAACAGCGCGATAATTGCCCCAACAACGCTAGCCAGGGCGTATCCGAACGCCGGCAGCGCAGCACCACGCTCCCACAGCGTCGCGAAATCGAGCGAAAAGGCGGAGAAAGTGGTGAAGCCGCCAAGGATGCCGGTGGCCACGAACAGACGCAACTCGTTCGACCCGCCGCGCCGCATCAGGATGGCGATGAACAGCCCCATGGCAAAGGAGCCGACGATGTTGATCGCCATCGTCCCCCAGGGGAAATTCGGACCGACAAGACGCAGCGCGCCTATGTTTGTGAGGTGACGGATACCGGCACCGATCGCGCCACCCACTGTAACGAGGAGAAGATTGAGCATCCCGTTTACTGCCCTCAACAGGGCAGCTCGGTCAATCCGGCCGGACGGCACAAAGTGTTGAACGCGTCAGGAATCGCCTCTCACGCCCGTTGTCGAGAGAGAACATGCCACCCCTGCCCGGAACGACGTCGATGATGAGATCCGTGTGCTTCCACACCTCATATTGCGAGCCGCTGATATAGACCGGCGTCTCACCGATCTCGCCTAGCATGACGTCATTGTCGCCGAGGATGAAGTCGCCTCGCGGATAGCACATGGGCGAGGAGCCGTCGCAACAGCCGCCGGACTGGTGAAACAGCACCGGACCGTGGTCGGCGATGATTTCGGCCAGAAACGCTACGGCTTCGGGCGTCGCGGAAACCTTTCCCATGGACACCTTGTCGAGCATCAAAAATCCTCCCAGGGGGCCGGTACGGCGGCGCGGCCTGTTCGGCCGCACCGCCTGATAGTGCGCCTTTGGGCGATCAGAAGAAGCCAAGCTTCTTCGGGCTGTAGCTGACCAGCATGTTCTTGGTCTGCTGATAGTGGTCGAGCATCATCTTGTGGTTCTCGCGGCCGATGCCGGACTGCTTGTAACCGCCGAACGCCGCATGCGCGGGATAGGCGTGGTAGCAGTTGGTCCACACGCGGCCCGCCTGGATGGCGCGACCAAAGCGGTAGCAGCGGTTCGCGTCGCGGCTCCAGATGCCGGCCCCGAGGCCATAGAGCGTGTCATTGGCGATCGACAGCGCCTCGTCATCATCCTTGAAAGTGGTGACCGAAACCACCGGCCCAAAGATCTCCTCCTGGAAGACGCGCATCTTGTTGTGGCCCTTGAACACCGTCGGCTTGACGTAGTAGCCGCCTGCGAGGTCGCCCGGCAGATGGTTTTGCTCGCCACCGATCAGCACTTCGGCGCCTTCCTGACGGCCGATGTCGAAGTAGGACAGGATCTTCTCCAATTGCTCACTAGACGCCTGCGCCCCGATCATCGTTGCCGGATCCAGAGGATCGCCCTGCACGATCGCCTCGACCCGCTTCAGTGCCTTTTCCATGAACTTGTCGTAGATCTTCTCATGCACCAGCGCCCGGCTGGGGCAGGTGCAGACCTCGCCCTGGTTGAGCGCGAACATGACAAAGCCTTCGATCGCCTTGTCGAAGAAATCATCGTCCTCCGCGGTCACGTCCTGGAAAAAGATGTTGGGCGACTTGCCGCCGAGTTCGAGCGTGACCGGGATGAGGTTCTGGCTGGCATATTGCGAGATCAGGCGCCCGGTCGTGGTCTCGCCGGTGAAAGCGATCTTGGCGATGCGATTCGACGAGGCGAGCGGCTTGCCGGCTTCCAGGCCAAAACCGTTGACGATGTTGAGTACGCCATCCGGCAGGAGGTCACCGATCAGGTCCGCCCACAGCATGATGGTGGCAGGCGTCTGTTCGGCTGGCTTCAAGACGACGCAGTTGCCGGCCGCGAGCGCCGGAGCAAGTTTCCACACGGCCATCAGCAGCGGGAAATTCCAGGGGATGATCAGGCCTACGACGCCGAGCGGCTCATGGAAATGATAAGCTACAGTGTCGTGGTCGATCTCGGAAATGCCACCCTCCTGGGCGCGCACGGCCCCGGCGAAATAGCGGAAATGATCGATGGCGAGCGGCAGGTCGGCCGCGGTGGTCTCGCGGATCGGCTTGCCGTTGTCCCATGTTTCGGCGAGGGCCAGCAGGTCTAGATTGTCCTCCATGCGATCGGCGATCCGGTTGAGGATCAGCGCGCGGGCGGCGGCACTCGTCTTGCCCCAGGCATCCTTGGCCTTGTGCGCGGCGTCGAGCGCAGCCTCGATATCGCTGGCGTCGGAGCGAGCAATCTCGCCGAGCGGACGGCCGTTCACCGGCGAGATGTTCTCGAAATATTTTCCGGATTTCGGCGCCACCCAGTTGCCGCCGATGTAGTTGTCGTAGCGCTTGGCAAAGGGGACCTTGGCCGTGCGAGAAAATTCAACCTTGTTCATTGTCTTCCTCCCAGGAAACGACCGCGGGATGCGGTTCGTGATGAGGAAGAGTTGCGGGATGGCGCCGGACTTGTCAGCCCCGGCCAGACAGTCGCTAGCGCCGACTGTCGCAGTTCTGCGACAGCTTCGGGTCAGAAAACTCAATGCGTGCGGCGGATGCCTAGTCGCACGAGTTTTCGATGCAGCGTGGCGCGGGAAATACCGAGATTGTGCGCTGCGGCCGAGACGTTGCCTTCGGCGCGGGCGAGCGCGCGTTGGACCACGCCACGCTCTGCCTCGCCAAGCTCTTCGGCGGCTTTTGCGGAGTGGCCCAGGACATCAGCTGCCGGCAATCCCTTGGTCAGCGTCTGTTGCGTGATGCCGAGAGCCAGTCGCGCCGAGCGTGTCGCACCGACCACGAGATCATCGGCATCGACAGCTATCAGCGCGCCGGCGCTGCGCTCGCCCACCGGGGCCAGCGAAATGCGGGCGCCCGAAAAAGCCAGGCGAAAATTCTCCGCCTCGATGCGTCGTGCGGCATCGCCGACCGCCATGGCGATCAGGTTGACGAAGTCTTCGGTCAAATCCGACCTGCAGGACGACACATCGAGCGCAGCCGCCAGATTGCCCTCGTGATCGTAGATCGGCGCCGTCGTGCAACTGAGCAGCGTGTTGCGCGAGAAGAAGTGCTGGTCGCGGTGAATGGTAAGGGAGCGCTGGTCGGCAAGGCAGGTACCGATCCCGTTGGTGCCTTCGCTGTCCTCGCTCCACACCGTGCCTGTCCACAAGCCCCATTCGTCGAACGTATCGTCATCGGCGGAAGCACCCCGGCGCTCGACCGGAATCCCTTCGCGATCGGCAAGCATCACGCAGCAGCCGATGCCGCCTACTGCCAGATAGAGCCGATCGAGGCTCGCATCCGCGGCACGAAGCAGTGGCTCCATTCGTTGCCGAGCCTGCCTGAGCTCGCTCTCAGTCAGACGTCTCGGCGCCTTTCGCTCGGCCGGGTCCAGCCCGTGCAATGTAAGCGAACGCCTCCAGGAGGCGATCAACGCCGAGCGGGCGGCATCGCTGGTGGCGATTGCTGCCTGTACAATATCCGCATGATGGGCCGGCTGTGCGCTCACTCGTCCTCCCGGAGCACGATGCCGCCCCAACCTCCCAGCGACGCACTCCCATCACGTTCTACGGGATCGGGGGCCGATGTCGATATAAGACGATGGTGCAAGGGCAACCGAGATGCTGCCGTAGGGGCTATTTGCCTCTCACGGGCTGTCGCCTGTCGAAGGCTCAGACCGCCGCGACCTTTTTCGACTTGCTCGAACCGATCATCTTCCAGTTTTTATAGAACATGGCGTTGATCCGCTCGACGCTGACCGAAACGATGGCGAGAAGCGCTGAGATCAGACCGGGGAATGGCGACGGTCTGATGATGTCCACGAACACGCAGTAGCGGCGCCCGTCATACTCGTTGACCGAACGGTGCAGCAGCGTGTCGTCGAAAATGTACAGCGGATTGTCGTGCCAGTAGTTCTTGGCGTTGCCGCATTCGACGAACACCTCCGCCTTTACCGGGATGAGATTGTAGAGGATGCGCAGGCTGAGGCGCAGGGGTCCGAAATGCCAGGAGGTCGATTCCCGCCCGCTGAAAATCGATACGGCGATCGTCTTGATGTATTTGAAATCCTTGTTGAATTCAGCGACGTTGTCGATTTTGTGCTTGCCGTACCACTGATAGACATACATGCCGCGCCGGCCGGCACCGAAATTGGCGTCGATATCGGCAATGATTTCATCCTTGCGTGCCTTGAAGACCGACAGCACCTCGCTGACCTCGCGCTGATAGTCCTCTGGAAACTGGTCCAGCTTCCAGACACCCGGGTTTTTGTAGGACAGCAGATCGACCAGCAGATTGAAGGGCGAAAGCAGCCAGGTGAACAACCCGTTGCCGAGGAAGTAGCGGCGGAACAGCCCCCAATCCTTGTTGTCGTTGCGCAGCACGTCGATCAGGCCGAGCACGATGAACACCGCAGTTTCGATCGGAATGAAGTAGAAGCCAAGCGTGAGAAACGGCACCGCTATCACAAACTGGCGAAGCGATTTACGAAGAGTCTTTGTCATGTTTCGACGCGCAGAGCGCGGCCCTGTTCGAAAGTGGTTCGCCAATCCTGGCAGCGCCCCCCGGCCCAGTGACACGCTGTGGTAAGATTTTTGCCTTGCAGCGCCCAATCAAACTGGTGTGAGCGCCACGTGAGCGAGCAGCGACGCTTTGGGCAGGCCGCTAACCTCGATACGCAGTGCCTGGAAGGTGTCAGTGCACCGCCGGCAGGCCGAGTTCGTCCCATTTCGCCTGGGGCACGGGATCGCCGACAAGGAACGCGAAGCCGATGACGGTCTCGCCATCCTGCGCCAGCTCGCATTTGAATTTCAGGCCGTACCAGTTCTTGGCGCTGCGGAAGGCCGCGCCATCGGCGATGATCGTCGCGCCGGTGATCTTCTCCTCAGCCGTTGCATAAGGCACCACCTGCTCCGGCTGGAAATCCGGTCGCCATTGGTGAATCTGGTCCAACGCCTCGAGATTGCAGAGCTGCACCATGCGCTCATCGGAGGCAAACGTCGCCAGATCGGCGCGCGCCTGTCTGCTGCGCGGATCGGCCAGCGTCTTGGCCGACAGCATTTCTGTTGGATGGATCATGGCTGGAGGCGCCGCAGAAGCCGGTGCAGGTTCTCGAGCAAAAGCGGTGTTGGCGGGAGGCGCAGCCGTTGCAGCCGGCGCCTTGAGCACCTCCGGTGCGGCTTGCGGATTGGTTGCCGCTTCAAACTGCCTTGGTGTCAGGATGTCGACGGAAACGCGCTCTTCCCCTGGTCGTTTCGGACGCTTTGGCGCCGGCATCAAGGCCAGCATGGCGGCGAGTAGCATGTGCAGGATGACTGAGGTGGAAATGCCCCATGTCAATGTCTCGTCCCGAACGGCAAGGACCACTGGGGCGCGCAAGCCTACTTTTCCCGATCGGCGCGCAGCTTCGCCCAATAATCTAGCCGCTTCCTGATATCACGCTCGAAGCCGCGCTCGGGCGGATCGTAGAATGTCTGGCGGCCCATCTTTTCCGGAAAATAGTCCTGGCCGGAAAAGGCGTCGGGCTCGTCGTGGTCGTACCGATAGCCGGCACCGTAATCTTCCTCTTTCATCAGCTTGGTGGGCGCATTGAGGATGTGTTTCGGCGGCAGCAGCGAACCGAATTCCTTCGCTGCCCGTGTTGCTGACTTGAAGGCGGTGTAGACGGCGTTGGATTTGGGCGCTGTGGCCAGATAGACGGTGGCCTCGGCGAAGGCGAGTTCGCCCTCGGGCGAGCCCAGATAGTCGTAAGCGTCCTTGGCGGCGTTGGCGATGACCAGCGCTTGCGGATCGGCCAGGCCGATATCTTCCATCGCCATGCGCACCAGCCTACGGCCGAGATAGAGCGGATCCTCACCGGCGTCGAACATGCGGGCGAGATAATAGAGTGCGGCGTCGGGGTCGGAACCGCGCACCGATTTGTGCAGCGCCGAGATCAGATTGTAGTGGCCGTCCTGGCCCTTGTCATAGATCGGCGCGCGGCGCTGGACGATGCGCTGCAGGCCATCGGCGTCGAAGACCTCGCCGGGCTTGGCGGCGCGCCAGACTTCCTCTGCCAGCGTGAGCGATGCACGGCCGTCGCCGTCGCTCATGCGGACGAGCATCGCCCTCGCCTCGTCGTCGAGCGGTAGCGCCCTGCCCTCGGTCTCCTCTGCCCGCCCCAGCAGCTTGGCGATGCTCCCCTCGCCAAGCGAATGGAAGACCAGCACGCGGGCGCGGGACAAAAGTGCGGCGTTCAGCTCGAAGGACGGGTTCTCGGTCGTGGCGCCAACCAGCACGACGGTGCCATCTTCCATGACAGGGAGAAAGGAATCCTGCTGGGCGCGGTTGAAACGATGGATCTCATCGACGAACAGCAGCGTCTGGCGGCCATTGGAGCGCCGGAGCTTCGCTGCCTCGAACACCTTTTTCAGGTCGGCGACGCCGGAAAACACCGCGGAAATCTGTTCGAAAGCGAGACTGGTTTCGCCGGCAAGCAGCCGCGCGACGGTGGTTTTTCCAGTGCCTGGCGGTCCCCAGAAGATCATCGAGCCGAGCGAACCGGAGCCGATCAGCCGTGTCAGCGCGCCGTCGGGCCCTGTCAGATGCTCTTGACCGACCACCTCGCCGAGATTCTTCGGCCGCAGCCGGTCGGCCAGCGGCCGGCCGGGCGGCGCCTTTTCCGGTTCATCGACGCTGAACAGATCGGCCATGCACTTCTTTTGGTTGGAGCACGATCTCTTTCGCGAGGATCGAACTCAGTAACGCAACACCTGGCGCAGTATCTGCCCGCCACGCTCGACCGTAAAGCGCCACCAGCGCGTATCCTGCTTGACCGCCTGTTCCAGGATCGCGGCGGTGTCGATGGTTGTGCCGTTGACCTCGCGCACGATATCGCCCGGCTGGAAACCGAAGTCGGCGGCGGGCGAATCGCGGTTGATGTCGATCACGGTGACGCCCTTGAGATCCGTGCGCATTCCCAGACGCTGGGCCAGACGCGGCGACAATTCCGCAACCTTGGCGCCGGAAAACGGGCTGCGTCCGTGCAGTGTCACTTCCGAGGACTTTGCGCCTTCCGGCGCCCGCTCCAGCGCGATGTCCATCGTCGCCTGCTTGCCCTTGCTCAGAACTGCGAAGCTGGCGTTGGTGCCGATCGACAACGTCGCCATCCGGTAGTCCAGGGCTTCGATGCTCTCGAGCGGCTTGCCGTTGAGAGACAATACGACGTCGCCCGGCTTGAGGCCCGCCTTGGCTGCCGGCCCGGCTTCGTCGACGGAAGAAACCAGCGCTCCGGTCGGCGCCTCCATGGCGAGCGATTCGGCGATCTGCGGCGTGACCGCCTCGAATTCCGCTCCGATATAGGGCCGCTCGAAGAAATCGAGCCCGGCCTTGGCAGCATCGGCGAAGGCCCGCACCATGTTCGAAGGGATGGCAAAGCCGATGCCGATCGAACCGCCGCTCCGGCTGTAGATGGCGGTGTTGATGCCGACCAGTTGACCACCCATGTTGATCAGCGCGCCGCCGGAATTGCCGGGATTGATGGCGGCGTCGGTCTGGATGAAGAAGCCGGAATCGGAAACGCCGATATGGCTGCGGGCAAGTGCCGAAACGATGCCGCTGGTGGTGGTCTGGCCGACGCCGAAGGGATTGCCGATGGCCAGCACCAGGTCGCCGACCTCGAGCGCGTCGGAATCGCCGATGGCGATGACCGGAAAAGGCTTGTCGGATTCGATCTTGAGCACGGCGAGATCGAGCGTCTCGTCCTTGAGCAGCACCTTGCTGGCAAATTCGCGCCCATCCGCGGTGGCGACCTTGACCTGGTCGGCGTCCTTGACGACGTGGAAATTGGTGACCACGACGCCGGTCGGATCGACCAGCACGCCGGAACCGAGCGAGGACTGGGCGCGGGGCTGCGAGCGGCCAAAGAACTCCTCGAAGAACGGATCGCCGTCGAAAGGTGACGTCACCTTGGCCGTTTGCGAGGCGTAGACGTTGACCACGGCCGGCGCCGTCTGCTTGACCAGCGGCGCGAAGGACAACTGCACCTCCTCGCGGCCAAACGGCACGCGCTTGTCGGGACCGGAGGTAGCGTTCTCGCCTTCGACGCCATGCAGCAGGTCGGTCAGCACGTCGGACAGGCCCGGATCGGTCTTGGTGTCTTCGGCCAGTGCCTGCCTGGCCGCCGGCACGACAGCCAACGCCATGACAGCGCAGACCAGAACAAGGGACAACCGTTTGATATGCATTCCGAATCCTCCAAGTCGGGCGCCATCTGTCCCGACGATTGTGCAAAATAAAAGGCTAAGCCGCTGAAATCCGATTATTTTGGCCAAAAACCCTCGGTTTGGACCACGAACCAGCGTGAACGCCTGCTACTGCTTCCAGAAAACAAAAAGGGGCCCGCAGGCCCCTTTGAATTCACTTGGGATAGACGAAGCTTATGCAGCTGCGGCTTCCTCGTCGGTGCCTTCGGCCTCGATGCGAGCACGGTCGCCGGCGCCCTTGGCCGAGGTGTCGCGGTCGACGAACTCGATGACCGCCATGGCGGCATTGTCGCCGTGGCGGAAGCCGGCCTTCATGATGCGAAGATAGCCGCCGTTGCGGGTGGCGTAGCGCGGCGCGATGGTGTCGAACAGACGCTTGACGACGCCTTCATTGCCGATCTGGGCAATGACCTGGCGGCGGGCGTGCAGGTCGCCGCGCTTGCCGAGCGTCACCAGCTTCTCGACGATCGGACGCAGGTCCTTCGCCTTCGGCAGCGTGGTGACGATCTGCTCATGCTCGAGCAGCGACACGGCGAGGTTGGCAAACATCGACTTGCGATGGCTAATGCTTCGGGCGAAGCGACGGCCTTTGAAACCGTGGCGCATGGCTCTTTTCCTTCTTCAGTTGTTCAAGAGACCGCGGCCTCTGGTGGTTTTCCGCATGACCGTCGGATCGAGTGGCCCACGCCGCCGATCCTTGGAATTCATGCTCAATATTGATCTTCGTAGCGCTTGGCGAGGTCTTCGATGTTTTCCGGCGGCCAGTCCGGCACTTCCATGCCGAGGTGCAGGCCCATCGCCGCCAGGACTTCCTTGATCTCGTTCAGCGACTTGCGGCCGAAGTTCGGGGTGCGCAGCATCTCCGCTTCGGTCTTCTGGATCAGGTCGCCGATATAGACGATGTTGTCGTTCTTCAGGCAGTTGGCCGAACGCACTGAAAGCTCGAGCTCGTCGACCTTCTTCAGCAGCGCCGGATTGAAGGCAAGTTCGGTCACCTGCTCGGCGGCAACTTCCTTCTGCGGCTCGTCGAAATTGACGAACAGGCCAAGCTGGTCCTGCAGGATGCGGGCAGCGAACGCCACAGCGTCCTCACCCGAGATCGAACCGTCGGTGTCGATGGTCATGGTCAGCTTGTCGTAATCGAGAACCTGGCCCTCGCGGGTGTTCTCGACCTTGTAGGAGACCTTCTTGACCGGCGAATAGAGGCTGTCGACCGGGATGAGGCCGATCGGCGCGTCTTCGGCGCGGTTGCGGTCGGCCGGCACGTAGCCCTTGCCGGTGTCGACGGTGAATTCCATGCGGATTTCAGCGCCCTCGTCCAGCGTGCAGATGACGTGGTCGGGATTGAGGATCTCGACGTCGCCAACCGTCTGGATGTCGCCGGCGAGAACCGCACCTGGTCCCTGCTTGCGCACGACCATGCGCTTGGGGCCATCGCCTTCCATGCGGATGGCGATTTCCTTGATGTTCAAGACGATGTCGGTCACGTCCTCGCGCACACCGGCGATGGACGAGAATTCATGCAGAACGCCGTCGATCTGTACGGCGGTCACAGCCGCGCCACGCAGCGAAGACAGAAGCACGCGGCGCAGCGCGTTGCCGAGCGTGAGACCAAAGCCGCGCTCGAGCGGCTCGGCGACCAGCGTGGTCAGCGTCTTCTTCTTCGACGAGAACTCGATCTTGTTCGGCTTGATCAGTTCCTGCCAATTTTTCTGGATCATGATGCTTTCCTTCCGTTGACCCGCCACCATCCAATCGTGGCGGGCGACCTGGAATGCCGTGGAGGAGCGCCCGGGGCGCTCGCGCGGCGTTCGGTAATTCTTTAGACGCGGCGCTTCTTGCGCGGGCGGCAGCCATTGTGCGGGATCGGCGTCACATCACGGATCGAGGTGATGGTGAAGCCGGCCGCCTGCAGGGCGCGCAGTGCCGATTCACGGCCGGAGCCGGGTCCGCAAACCTCGACTTCGAGCATGCGCATGCCGTGTTCCTGGGCCTTCTTGGCGACGTCTTCGGCAGCCATCTGGGCAGCGAACGGGGTCGACTTGCGCGAACCCTTGAAGCCCTGGGCACCGGCCGACGACCAGGCAATGGAATTGCCCTGCGCGTCGGTGATGGTGATCATCGTATTGTTGAAGGTCGAATTGACGTGGGCAACGCCCGACGAGATGTTCTTGCGTTCGCGACGGCGAACACGAGCGGCTTCCTTGGCCATGATAGTCCTTTCAGTTGATCTCTACACCGCCGTAATGCCAGCGGCTCCACCATCGTAAGGGAGTAGGGAAATAGGGCAGTAAGGGAGTAGGGAAAAATGCGACCCGATTGGCGGGCATTCCCTACTGCCTTACTCCCCTACTCCCTTATTCCCTTAAATTACTTCTTCTTGCCGGCGATCGACTTGGCCGGGCCCTTGCGGGTGCGCGCATTGGTATGCGTGCGCTGGCCGCGAACCGGCAGCGAGCGGCGGTGACGCAGGCCGCGGTAGCAGCCGAGGTCCATGAGCCGCTTGATGTTCATCGACACTTCGCGACGCAGGTCGCCTTCGACCTGATAGTCGCGGTCGATCGTCTCGCGGATCTGCAGCACTTCCGCGTCGGTCAGCTGGTTGACGCGGCGCTCGGCCGGGATGCCGACCTTGTCGACGATCTCCTGGGCGAACTTCTTGCCAATGCCGTGAATGTACTGAAGCGCAATGACGACGCGCTTGTTGGTCGGAATGTTAACGCCGGCTATACGAGCCATGTTCTTCTCTTCTCCATGTGGGCCGGCCAACCTTCAAAAGAGGCAGGCCCGGCGCTGTTCATTTGCCCCGCGTCCGGTGGAGGCCGGCCCATGCGGGAGTTTCCAGTTCAAAGCAGCAGCCTTGCCCTTGCGGACAAGCAAGCCTCATGCCTGATAGGAAGACGGGCCGCCATACCCCAGCGAACCGCTCCAGTCAAGCGCAATCGTTTATTTTCCGTGTGTGACCGCCGTGAGCACCGTTTCGATCTGCTCCGTCACCGCGTCGATGTCGGCCATGCCGTCGACGCCTCTGAGTTTGCCCTTGGCGTAGTAGTAGCCGATCAGCGGCGAGGTTTTCTTGTAGTACTCCCGCAGGCGTTCTTCGAACACCACCGGATTGTCGTCCTTGCGCACCGGCTGGCCTGCGGCCTTCGCCTCTTCGGCACGCTTGACGATTCGACCGACGAGCGCCTTGTCGTCGACGACGAGTTCGATGACGGCGTCGAGAGCGAGCCTACGATCTGCGAGCATCGATTCAACCGCGTCGGCTTGCACCAGGGTTCGCGGGTATCCGTCGAGGATGAAGCCGTTTGCGCAATCGGCCTGGTCGATACGCTCGGCCACGATGGCATTGACGATGGCGTCGGAAACCAGTTCGCCGGCATCCATCACCGCCTTGGCGCGCTTGCCGACCTCCGTGCCGGCCTGGACGGCAGCACGCAGCATGTCCCCCGTGGAAAGCTGGGGTATGGCGTGTTTCTCTACCAGTCTTTGTGCTTGCGTCCCCTTGCCCGCCCCCGGCGGCCCAAGCAATATCAACCTCATCTGCCCTTCTTCCCCCCGCGCAGCTTCGACTTCTTGATCAGGCCCTCATACTGGTGCGCGATCAGGTGACCCTGGATCTGCGCCACCGTATCGAGCGTTACACTGACCACGATCAGAAGCGATGTGCCACCAAGGTAGAATGGTACGCCAGTCGCTGAAATCAGGAACTCGGGCAGCAGACACACCAGCACCAGATATGTGGCGCCGACGACGGTGATGCGGGTGAGAACATAGTCGATGTAATCGGCGGTGCGCTCGCCCGGACGGTAACCCGGGATAAAGCCGGAATGCTTCTTGAGCTGGTCGGCTGTGTCCTTCGGATTGAAGACGATCGCGGTGTAGAAGAAGGCGAAGAACGCGATCATCGCCGCATAGAAAGCCATGTAGAGCGGCTGGCCATGGCCGAGCGCCGCCAAAATGGTGCTGGCCCAGGCAGGCATGTTGGTCGTCTGCGAGAAGCCGGCGACCGTTGCCGGCAGCAACAGCAGCGACGAGGCGAAGATCGGCGGAATGACGCCTGCCGTGTTGAGCTTCAGCGGCAGGTGCGAGGTATCGCCCTGGAACATGCGGTTGCCGACCTGACGCTTCGGATACTGGATCAGCAGGCGGCGCTGGGCGCGTTCGAAGAACACGATCAGGGCGATGACGACGACGGCCAGAACGATGATCGCCAGGATGAGGCCCGTCGACAGCGCGCCGGTGCGGCCTAGCTCCAGCGTGCCGGAGATGGCGTGCGGCAGGCCGGCGACGATGCCGGAGAAGATGATCAGCGAAATACCGTTGCCGATGCCGCGCGCAGTGATCTGCTCGCCGAGCCACATCAGGAACATGGTGCCGCCGACCAGCGTGACGATGGTCGAGATGCGGAAGAACACGCCGGGATCGCTGACGATGCCGTTGCCGCCCTCAAGTCCGACCGAAATGCCATAGGCCTGGACCAGCGCCAGCAGCACGGTGCCGTAGCGCGTGTACTGGTTGATGATCTTGCGGCCTTGCTCGCCTTCCTTCTTCAGCGCTTCCAGCGACGGGATGACCGAGGTCATCAGCTGCATGATGATGGAGGCCGAGATGTAGGGCATGATGCCGAGGGCAAAGATCGCCATGCGCTGCACGGCGCCGCCGGCAAACATGTTGAACATGCCGAGCACGCCCTTGCTCTGCGAATTGAAGGCCTGGGCGAAGGCGTCAGGATTGATGCCGGGCAGCGGGATATAGGTGCCGAGGCGGTAGACGAGCAACGCGCCGATCGTGAACCAGATGCGCTTCTTCAGGTCCTCCGCCTTGGCGAAGGCCGAGAAATTCAGATTCGAGGCTAGTTGTTCAGCAGCCGAAGCCATGCCTGATTCTCCGCTTGGTCGCGCTCAATGGCCCGCAGCTCAGGCGGCGCGTGTCACCGAAGCTCACGAGATAAGCTCCGGACTGCAAACATGCAAGCGGCCGCGTTGACGCGGCCGCCACATTGGTTGGATCAAAGCGCGATCGAAGGCAAAAACGGGGGACCATCTTTGCCGATCGCGCTTCAAATTGCTGTTACTCGGCGGCTGCCTTTTCCGGCAGCTTGACCGAACCGCCGGCCTTTTCGATCTTCTCGATCGCAGCCTTGGAGGCGCCGGCAACGTCGAAGGTGAGCTTCGCCTTGATGTCACCGTCGGAGAGGATGCGCACGCCGTCCTTGACGCGGCGGATGACGCCGGCCGCAACCAGCGCTTCGGCGGTCACGGTCGCCTTGGCATCGAGCTTCTTGGCGTCGAGCGCAACCTGGATGCGAGCCAGCGACACGACGGTGAAGCTCTTCGCAAAGATGTTGTTGAAGCCGCGCTTCGGCAGGCGCCGGTAGAGCGGCATCTGGCCACCCTCGAAGCCGTTGATGGCAACGCCGGAGCGCGCCTTCTGGCCCTTGACGCCGCGACCGGCGGTCTTGCCCGAGCCGGAGCCAATGCCACGGCCGAGACGCTTCTTGGAATGCGTCGCGCCGTCCTTGTCACGCAGATCGTTGAGTTTCATCTGGGTTCTCCTGCGCTTTTGCTCAGCCCTCGTCCACGACGCGGACGAGATGCTGCGACGGCAGCGATCATGCCGCGCACGGAAGGAGTGTCCTCCAACGTGCGCTGCTTGTGCATCTTGTTGAGGCCGAGGCCGACCAGCGTTGCCCGCTGCTCCTTCGGCCGGCGGATCGGCGAACCGATCTGCTCAACGGTGACGGTCTTGGTTGCTTTCTTGGCCATGGTCAAAATCCCTGGTCAGATCGACTATTCTTCAGCCGCAACGGCGGTGCCGCGCCGGGCCTGAAGGGTCGAATACTTGATGCCGCGCGCAGCAGCCACATCCTTGGGATGCATCTGGCTCTTCAGCGCGTCGAAAGTGGCGCGAACCATGTTGTACGGGTTCGACGAACCCATCGACTTGGCAACCACGTCATGCATGCCGAGCGTCTCGAAGACGGCGCGCATCGGGCCGCCGGCGATGATGCCGGTACCTTGCTTGGCAGCGCGCAGCAGAACGCGTCCCGCGCCCCAGCGTCCTTCGACGTCGTGGTGCAGCGTGCGACCCGAGCGCAGCGGCACGAAGATCATGTCGCGCTTTGCCGATTCGGTCGCCTTGCGGATCGCCTCAGGCACTTCGCGCGCCTTGCCGTGACCAAAGCCGACGCGGCCCTTCTGGTCGCCGACGACGACGAGTGCTGCAAAACCGAAGCGACGGCCGCCCTTGACGACCTTGGCGACGCGGTTGATGTGGACGAGCTTGTCCACCATGCCGTCGTCGCGCTCTTCGCGATCACGGCCGCGGCCGCCATCCCTACGTTCCTGTGCCATATCCTGTTCCTTGTTTTTTTCCGGAAGCACGGTTGCTGATAAGATCCGGCACCTCTGTGGGTTACCGGGGGCGAAAGTTTTTAGAAGCTAAGACCGCCTTCACGGGCAGCTTCAGCCAGCGCCTTGACGCGGCCGTGGTAGATGTAGGCGCCACGGTCGAAGACGACTTCCTTGACGCCGGCCTTCGAAGCACGCTCGGCGATCAGCTTGCCGATCGCAGCCGCAGCCGCGGTGTCAGCGCCGGTCTTGAGCGAACCCTTGAGGTCCTTCTCGAGCGTCGAGGCGGCGGCGATGGTGTGGCCCTTGGCGTCGTCGATGACCTGCACGTAGATGTTCTTCGACGTGCGGTGAACGGACAAACGCGGGCGGTCGCCGGCGACCTTCTTGATCTGGCGGCGAACGCGCTGCGCGCGGCGCTGCGTGGATTCCTTGGTACCCATGATAGTCTTCCTTGCCTTCAAAAAACGGGGGCCGCCATATGCGGTAGGCGAAAGCGCCTCCCGCGACCGCTCCCCGCGGCGTTACAATTACTTCTTCTTGCCTTCCTTGCGGACGATCTTCTCGCCGGCATAGCGGACGCCCTTGCCCTTGTAGGGCTCGGGACCGCGATACTCGCGGATCTCGGCGGCGACCTGGCCGACCATCTGCTTGTCGATGCCGGTCACGGTGATCTCCGTCGGCTTCGGCACGGTGATGGTGATACCGGCCGGCGTCTCGTAGACGACGTCATGGCTGAAGCCAAGCGCCAGCTGCAGGTTCTTGCCCTGCATGGCGGCGCGATAGCCGACGCCGGTGATCTCAAGCTTCTTTTCAAAACCGTCCTTGACGCCTTGCAGGATGTTGACGATCTGCGTGCGCGACATGCCCCACTTGGAGCGGGCGGTCTTGGTCTGGTCGCGCGGCTGGACAGCGATCTCGCTGCCTTCCATCTTGACCAGCACTTCTTCGTTCACCACAAACTTCAGCTCGCCCTTGGGGCCCTTCGCCGTCACGGTCTGGCCGTTGACGGTCGCGGTCACGCCCTGGGGCAGCGAAACGGGTTTCTTTCCAATACGAGACATTTTGTTGTCCTCGTCACTTCTCTTGTTTCAGGTCTCTGTTTCGAGCGTGATCTTGCCCGAAAACCGGATTCCACTTTTCGGGATCACGCTGCCGAATTAGAAAATCTGGCAGAGGATTTCGCCGCCGACATTCTGTTCGCGTGCTTCGTGGTCGGCCATCACGCCCTTCGGTGTCGAAAGGATGGCGATGCCGAGGCCGTTGGCGACGTGCGGGATCGACTTGGCCGAAACGTAGACGCGACGGCCCGGCTTCGAGACACGGGCGATTTCGCGCACGACCGGCGCTCCGTCGAAATACTTCAGCTCGATCTCGATTTCGGACTTGCCGTTGTCGAAGTCGGTCTGGCTGTAGTCGCGGATATAGCCTTCAGCCTTCAGCACGTCGAGGACGCGGGTACGCAGGCGCGACGCCGGCGTCGAAACGCTCGACTTCTTGCGGCCATAGGCGTTGCGGATGCGGGTCAGCATATCGCCGAGAGGATCGCTCAATGACATGTTATGTCCTCCTTACCAGCTCGACTTGACCAGGCCCGGGATCTGGCCGTTATTGCCGAGATCACGGAGCGCGATGCGCGATACTTTGAGCTTGCGATAGTAGGCACGCGGACGTCCGGTGACTTCGCAGCGGTTACGGATGCGGATCTTGGCCGAGTTGCGCGGCATCGCCGCAAGCTTCAGCTGGGCGCGGAAGCGCTCCTCCATCGGCTTGGACTGATCCATGATGATCGCCTTGAGGGCCTTACGCCTTGCAGCGTACTGGTCCACAAGCTTGCGGCGCCTGTTGTTCTTCTCGACTGAGCTGGTCTTTGCCATTTCAGATTTTTCCTTTTCTCGCTGCCGTTACTGGCGGAAGGGGAAGTTGAAGGCCTTGAGCAATGCCCTGGCTTCGTCGTCCGTCTTCGCAGTCGTACAAACGATGACGTCCATGCCCCAGATCTGATCAACCTTGTCGTAGTTGATCTCCGGGAACACGATGTGTTCCTTAATGCCCATGGCATAGTTGCCACGGCCATCGAAGCTCTTCGGATTCAGTCCGCGGAAGTCGCGGACGCGCGGCAGCGCGATGTTCACGAGACGGTCGAGGAACTCGTACATGCGTTCCTTGCGCAGCGTGACCTTGGCGCCGATCGGCATCTTCTCGCGGACCTTGAAGCCGGCGATCGAGTTGCGGGCGCGGGTGACGACGGCCTTCTGGCCGGCGATCATCGCCAGGTCTTCCGCTGCGATCGAAGGCTTCTTCGAATCGCCAGTCGCTTCGCCAACGCCCATGTTCAGCACGATCTTGTCGATGCGCGGAACCTGCATCTCATTGTCGTAGCCGAACTGCTCCTGCAGCGCCTTGCGGATGGTCTCGTTGTAGACCTGCTTGAGACGCGGCGTGTTCTGGGCCTTGGACTGCTTGCTTTCAGCCTTGGGCTTCGTGGTTTGAGCCTTAGCCATTGATGACTTCTCCCGAGCGCTTGGCGACGCGCACCTTCTTGCCGTCCTTCTGGAAGATGAAACCGACGCGGGTCGGCTTGCCATCCTTGGGGTCGGCCAGCGCGATGTTCGACAGCTGGATCGGCGCTTCCTTGGTGATGATCCCGCCCTCTTGGGACTGGGACTGCTTCTGGTGACGACGGATCATGTTGACGCCGCGCACCAGCGCGGTGTCTTCCTTCGGCTGTACCGAGAGGACTTCGCCCGAACGGCCCTTGTCCTTGCCGGCCAGCACGACGACCTTGTCGCCTTTTCTAATCTTCTGCATTGGTCCGGCTCCTTACAGCACTTCAGGCGCGAGCGAGATGATCTTCATGTGGTTCTTGGCGCGGAGTTCGCGCGGAACCGGTCCGAAGATACGCGTGCCGATCGGCTCTTTCTTGTTGTCGACGAGAACGGCTGCGTTCTTGTCGAAACGGATCACGCTGCCGTCCGGGCGGCGGATGTCCTTGGCCGTGCGAACCACGACCGCCTTCATCACATCGCCCTTCTTCACGCGGCCGCGCGGGATGGCTTCCTTGATCGACACCACGATGATGTCGCCCACGGAAGCGTATTTCCGCTTCGAGCCGCCCAGCACCTTGATGCACATGACACGACGGGCGCCGGAATTATCCGCGACGTCGAGGTTTGTTTGCATCTGAATCATGACTGGCCGCCTTCTTCTCTTCTAGCGGGACGGGCTCGAAGCCCCTCCCCGGTCTGTCCAAAATTCGTTTGTTTACGCCTGATCCGAGGATACGACGATCCAGCGCTTGTCCTTGGAAATCGGCTTCGATTCCTGGATGAACACCTGATCGCCAACCTTGTGGGCGTTGTTCTCGTCGTGCGCCTTGTACTTCTTGGTCATGCGCACGGTCTTCTTCATCACGGGATGCGTGAAGCGCCGTTCGACCTTGACGACAACCGTCTTCTCGTTCTTGTCGCTGACGACGGTGCCCTGCAGAATGCGCTTTGGCATGGTTTTCGTCCTTAAGCCTTCTTGGCCGCGGACTTTTCCGCAGCGATGGTCTTGATACGCGCAATGTCCTTGCGGACCTGCCTCACGCGCGCGGTCTTCTCGAGCTGGCCGGTGGCCTTCTGGAAGCGCAGGTTGAACTGCTCCTTCTTCAGGCTGGCCAGGTCGTCGGTCAGCTGGTCCTGGGTCTTGGTCCGGATGTCTTCGGCTTTCATGATCAGCCCGTCCTTATTCTGCGATGCGCTGCACGAAGCGCGTCTTGACCGAGAGCTTGGCCGCGCCGAGACGCAACGCCTCACGGGCCGTTTCCTCGTTGACGCCGTCGATCTCGAACATGATGCGGCCCGGCTTGACGCGCGCCGCCCAGTAGTCGACCGCGCCCTTGCCCTTACCCATGCGGACTTCGGTCGGCTTCGAAGTGACCGGCACGTCCGGGAAAATACGGATCCAGACACGGCCGGCGCGCTTCATCTCGCGAGTGATCGCGCGGCGGGCCGCCTCGATCTCACGTGCGGTGACGCGGTTCGGCTCAAGCGCCTTCAGCCCGAAACCACCGAAATCCAGGTTGGTGCCGCCCTTGGCGGTACCATGGATGCGGCCCTTGAACTGCTTGCGGAACTTTGTGCGCTTTGGCTGCAGCATCGTTCTAACTCCAAATTCTCAAATGTCTTACGCGTTTTCGCGACGGCGGCCGCGTTCGCGCTCACCACCACCACCGCCATGCGCATGATCGCCTTCGGTGGCGCGGCGCTCCGAAGCCATTGGGTCATGCTCGAGGATCTCGCCCTTGAACACCCAGACCTTGACGCCGCAGATGCCGTACGCCGTATGCGCCTCGGCCGTGCCGTAGTCGACATCGGCGCGCAGCGTATGCAGCGGCACGCGGCCTTCGCGGTACCATTCCATGCGCGCAATCTCGGCGCCGCCGAGACGGCCGGCGCAGTTGATGCGGATGCCTTCGGCACCGAGGCGCATCGCCGACTGCACGGCGCGCTTCATGGCGCGACGGAACGCGATGCGGCGCTCGAGCTGCTGGGCGATCGACTGAGCGACCAGGGTCGCGTCGATCTCGGGCTTGCGCACTTCGACGATGTTGAGGTGCGTCTCGGACTTCGTCATCTCCATCAGCTTCTTGCGAAGCTTCTCGATGTCGGCGCCCTTCTTGCCGATGATCAGACCCGGGCGTGCCGCATGGATGGTGACGCGGCACTTCTTGTGCGGACGCTCGATTACGACCTTCGAAATCGCAGCCTGCTTGAGTTCCTTCTCAAGATACTTGCGGATCTTGATGTCCTCGTGCAACAGCTTCCCGTACTCGCCGGTGTTCGCGAACCAGCGCGAATCCCAGGTGCGGTTGATGCCGAGGCGCAGACCGATCGGATTGACTTTCTGGCCCATTATGCGGCCTCCCCTTTTTCTTCGACTTCACGAACGACGATCGTGAGGTGCGAGAACGGCTTCTCGATACGGCTGGCGCGACCACGGCCACGGGCATGGAACCGCTTCATGACGATCGACTTGCCGACATAGGCTTCCGCCACGATCAGCGCATCGACGTCGAGGTCGTGGTTGTTTTCCGCGTTGGCGATCGCCGATTCCAGCGTCTTCTTGACCGTGCCGGAAATCCGCTTGGCCGAGAATTCGAGGTCGGAAAGCGCTGTCGCGACCTTCTTGCCGCGGATCAGCGCGGCAACGAGGTTCAGCTTCTGCGGGCTGATACGGATCGTGCGCAATACGGCGCGCGCTTCGTTGTCAGCAAGCCTGCGCGGAGCTTTGGCCTTGCCCATGATTATTTCCTCTTCGCCTTCTTATCCGCGCCGTGACCGTAATAGGTCCGGGTCGGAGCGAATTCACCGAACTTGTGACCGACCATGTCCTCGTTCACCGAAACGGGAACATGCTTCTGGCCGTTGTAGACACCGAAGGTGAAGCCGACGAACTGCGGCAGGATGGTGGAGCGACGGCTCCACATCTTGATCACCTCATTGCGACCACCTTCACGAACCTTGTCCACCTTCTTGAGAAGGTAGCCGTCAATGAAGGGGCCTTTCCAAATCGAACGAGTCACTTGGCGTTACCTCTTCTTAGCTCTTGCGCTGATGGCGCGAGCGCAGGATGAACTTGTCGGTCGCCTTGTTGGACCGCGTCTTCTTGCCCTTGGTCGGCTTGCCCCAGGGCGAAACCGGATGGCGGCCACCCGAGGTGCGGCCTTCGCCGCCGCCGTGTGGATGGTCGACCGGGTTCATGGTCACGCCGCGATTGTGCGGGCGCTTGCCACGCCAGACGGTGCGACCGGCCTTGCCGTCATTGATGTTGCCGTGGTCCGGATTGGACACAGCGCCGACAGTGGCCATGCACGAACCGTGCACGACGCGCTGCTCACCAGAGTTGAGGCGCAGGATGGCCATGCCCTGGTCACGACCGACCAGCTGGCCATAGCCGCCGGCAGAACGGGCAACCTGGGCGCCCTTGCCCGGCTTCAGCTCGATGTTGTGGACGATCGTGCCGACCGGCATCGAGGCCAGCGGCATCGCATTGCCCGGCTTCACGTCGACCGATTCGCCGGCCACGATCTTGTCGCCGGGAGCCAGACGCTGCGGGGCGATGATGTAGGACAGCTCGCCATCGTCGTACTTGATCAGCGCGATGAAGGCGGTGCGGTTCGGATCGTACTCAATACGCTCGACCGTGCCGACGACGTCGAACTTGCGGCGCTTGAAGTCGATGATGCGGTACGAACGCTTGTGACCGCCGCCGATGAAGCGAGCCGTGATGCGACCGTAGTTGTTGCGGCCGCCCGACTTGGTCAGGCCTTCGGTCAGGCCCTTGACGGGCTTGCCCTTGTAGAGGCCCGAGCGGTCGACGATGACCAGCTGGCGGGTGCTCGGCGTTACTGGGTTGAATTTTTTCAGTGCCATGTTTCTGTCCTCGCGGCCTTGCTCAGAGACCCGTCGCGACGTCGATCGACTGGCCGTCGGCCAGCGTCACAATCGCCTTCTTGACGTCGCTCTGGCGGCCAACCGTGCCACGGAAGCGCTTGATCTTGCCCTTGCGGACAAGCGTGTTCACGGCCATCACCTTGACGCCGAACAGCGCTTCGACGGCGGCCTTGATTTCCGGCTTCGACGCCTTCTTGGCGACGTTGAAGACGACCTGGTTCTGCTCGGAGGCCATGGTCGACTTTTCGGTGATCGCCGGCGAGACGATCACGTCGTAGTGACGAAGGTCGGTCATTTGAAGCGCTCCTCGAGAGCCTCGACGGCGGCCTTCGAAAGGACCAGCGTGCCGCGGCGCAGAATGTCGTAGACGTTGATGCCCTGGATGGGCAGCACGTCGATGTTCGGGATGTTCGTCGCTGCCAGCTTGAAGTTCTTGTCAAGCTCGGCGCCGCCGATCACCAGGGCGTTGGTCAGGCCCAGCGTCGCGAAATTCGCGATCAGCGCCTTTGTCTTGGCCTCGGTCAGCTTCAACTCGTCGATGATGATGATCGACGCGCTCTTGGCCTTGGCCGAGAGAGCATGCTTGAGGCCGAGCGCACGAACCTTCTTCGGCAGGTCGTGCTCATGGCTGCGAACGACCGGGCCGTGAGCCTTGCCGCCGCCGCGGAACTGCGGAGCGCGTGCCGAATGGTGACGGGCGCGGCCCGTACCCTTCTGCTTGTACATCTTGGCGCCGGTGCGTGCGATCTCGGCGCGACCCTTGGCCTTGTGCGTGCCCTGCTGCTTCTTGGCGAGCTGCCAGCGCACGACGCGCTGCAGGATGTCCTCGCGCGGATCAAGGCCGAAAATCTCCTCGGAGAGTTTCACCTTGCCGGCGTCCTTGCCGCCAAGCGTTGTGATCTTGAGGTCCATTATTCCGCTCCCTCTGTGGCCGGGGCATCGTTCTTGGCGACACTTTCGGCAGCAACCGCACGGATCGCGGCAGGCTTCGGCGCATTGGCCGGCAGCGCAACCTTGGCCGCGTCGCGGACCAGGATCCAGGCGCCCTTCGAACCAGGAACCGCACCGCGGATCAGGATCAGGCCGCGATCGGCGTCGGTCGAAACGATCTCGACATTCTGCGTGGTGACGCGGGTGTCGCCCATGTGGCCAGCCATATGCTTGCCCTTGAACACCTTGCCCGGGTCCTGGCGCTGGCCAGTCGAACCGTGCGTACGGTGAGAAACCGAGTTACCGTGCGTCGCGCGGCCACCACCCATGTGGTGGCGCTTGATGACGCCCTGAAAACCCTTGCCGATCGTCGTGCCCGTCACATCGACCTTCTGGCCGGGAACGTAATGCTCGACGGTGATCTCGGCGCCAACATCGATCATGTTGTCGGCGGAGACACGGAACTCGGCAACCTTGGCCTTAGGCTCGACGGAAGCGGTCGCGAAATGGCCGCGCATCGCCTTCGACGTGTTCTTCACCTTGGCAAGGCCAACGCCGAGCTGGACGGCGGTATAGCCGTTCTTCTCCTGCGTGCGCTGCGCCACGACCTGGCAGTTCTCCATCTGGAGAACGGTGACGGGAACATGTTCCCCGGCATCGTTATAGATGCGGGTCATTCCCACCTTCTTTGCAATCACACCTGAACGCATCGGTTCAATTCCTTTAGAGTTCCGGGCCAGGGGCACCGCCCCTTCCTCGCTCGCTCTCGTTCCTTAGAGCTTGATCTCGACGTCGACACCGGCAGCCAGATCGAGCTTCATCAAAGCATCGACCGTCTGCGGGGTCGGATCGACGATGTCGAGCAGACGCTTGTGCGTGCGCATCTCGAACTGCTCGCGGCTCTTCTTGTCGACGTGAGGCGACCGGTTGACCGTGAACTTTTCGATCCGCGTCGGCAGCGGAATGGGGCCGCGGACGTTGGCACCGGTGCGCTTGGCCGTCGACACGATTTCCTTCGTCGAGGCGTCGAGCACGCGGTGATCAAACGCCTTCAGGCGGATGCGGATATTCTGTCCGTTCATGCGTCACTTCCTTGTTCTGGCGCGGCGCGGGCATATCCTGCGCCCGCGACAGATCGGTTTAAGTCCAAGTTACTCTTTGATGGTGACGACGATGCCGGCACCGACGGTGCGGCCGCCTTCACGGATGGCGAAGCGCAGCTTCTCTTCCATGGCGATCGGCACGATCAGCTCGACATCGACCGTGATGTTGTCGCCCGGCATCACCATTTCGGTGCCTTCCGGCAGCGACACGATGCCGGTCACGTCCGTCGTACGGAAATAGAACTGCGGACGGTAGTTGGTGAAGAACGGCGTGTGACGGCCACCTTCGTCCTTGGTCAGGATGTAGGCTTCGGCCACGAACTTCTTGTGCGGCTTGACCGTACCGGGCTTGGCCAGAACCTGGCCGCGCTCGACACCTTCACGATCGACACCGCGCAGCAGCGCACCGATGTTGTCGCCGGCCTGGCCCTGGTCGAGCAGCTTGCGGAACATCTCGACGCCCGTGCAGGTCGTCTTGGTCGTCGGACGGATGCCGATGATCTCCAGCTCCTCGCCGACCTTGACCACGCCGCGCTCGACGCGGCCGGTCACGACCGTGCCGCGGCCCGAGATCGAGAACACGTCTTCGATCGGCATCAGGAACGGCTTGTCGAGCGGGCGAACCGGCGTCGGGATGTAGGCATCGACCGCAGCCATCAGCTCGCGGATCGCGTCTTCGCCGATCTTCTTGTCCGAATCTTCAAGAGCCGCAAGTGCCGAACCCTTGACGATCGGAATGTCGTCGCCGGGGAACTCGTTCTTGGTCAGAAGCTCACGAACCTCGAGCTCGACCAGTTCGAGCAGCTCGGCGTCGTCGACCTGGTCGACCTTGTTCAGGAACACCACGATCGACGGCACGCCGACCTGACGGGCAAGCAGGATGTGCTCGCGGGTCTGCGGCATCGGGCCGTCGGCGGCCGACACGACCAGGATCGCGCCGTCCATCTGCGCGGCACCGGTGATCATGTTCTTCACATAGTCGGCGTGGCCGGGGCAGTCGACGTGGGCATAGTGGCGGGCAGCCGTCTCGTACTCGACGTGAGCCGTCGAAATGGTGATGCCGCGGGCCTTCTCTTCCGGCGCCGCATCGATCTGGTCGTAGCGCTTGTATTCGCCAAAATACTTGGTGATCGCCGCCGTCAGCGACGTCTTGCCATGATCGACGTGGCCAATCGTGCCAATGTTCACATGAGGCTTGTTACGCTCGAATTTACCTTTTGCCATGTGATGTCTCCATTCCTGCTCGCCCGTGCGGGCTTTGAATTTAGGTTACTGCTGCAACCCTCGAGGGTTACGCGTATTTCTTCTGAACTTCCGTCGCCACCGCCGTAGGCACCGGCTCGTAGTGATCGAACTGCATCGTGTAGGCCGCGCGGCCCTGGCTCATCGAGCGCAGGTTATCGACGTACTTGAACATGTTGGCGAGCGGCACCATCGCGTTGATAACCACCGCCACGCCACGCGCTTCCTGGCCCTGGATCTGGCCACGACGGCCGTTCAGATCGCCAATGACGCTGCCGACGTAATCTTCCGGCGTCACCACTTCGACCTTCATGATCGGCTCGAGCAACTGCACGCCAAGCTTGGGCGCCGCTTCACGGAAGCAGGCACGGCCGGCGATTTCGAAAGCCAGAACGCTGGAGTCCACGTCGTGGTAGGCGCCATCGATCAGCGTCGCCTTGACACCAATCATCGGGAAGCCGGCGAACGGACCCGACGACATGACGCTGTTGATGCCCTTTTCGACACCCGGGATGTATTCCTTCGGCACGGCGCCGCCGACGATCTTGGTTTCGAACTCGAATTCGCTGCTTTCCGGATTCGGCTCAAAGAGGATCTTGACGCGGGCGAACTGACCGGTACCGCCGGTCTGCTTCTTGTGCGTGTAGTCCTGCTCGTGCTTGCGGGTGATCGTCTCGCGATAGGCAACCTGCGGAGCGCCGACATTGGCCTCGACCTTGAACTCGCGGCGCATGCGGTCGACGATGATGTCGAGGTGAAGTTCGCCCATGCCGGAAATGATCGTCTGGCCGCTTTCCTCGTCGGTCTTGACGCGGAAGGACGGATCCTCGGCGGCCAGGCGGTGAAGGGCGAGGCCCATCTTTTCCTGGTCGTTCTTGGTCTTCGGCTCGATGGCAATCTGGATGACCGGATCGGGGAATTCCATGCGCTCGAGGATGACCGGATGCAGCGGATCACTGAGCGTGTCGCCCGTGGTCGTATCCTTGAGACCAGCCAGGGCAACGATGTCGCCGGCAAAAGCCTCTTCGACGTCGGCGCGCGAATTCGCATGCATCTGCAGCATGCGGCCGATGCGCTCTTTCTTGCCCTTCACGGTGTTGTCCACCGAGATGCCCTTGGTGAGCTTGCCCGAATAGATGCGGGCAAAGGTCAGCGAACCGACGAACGGGTCGTTCATAATCTTGAAGGCGAGCATCGACAGCGGCTCGTTGTCGTCGGCATGACGCTCGATCTCGACGTCGGTCTTGGCGTCGACGCCCTTGATGGCCGGAACATCGGCCGGCGACGGCAGGTATTCTACGACGGCGTCGAGCAGCGGCTGCACGCCCTTGTTCTTGAAGGCCGAGCCGCAGAACATCGGGTAGAATTTCACCGCGATGGTGCCCTTGCGGATCAGCGCGCGGATCTCGTCATTCGACGGCATCTTGCCTTCGAGATAATTCTCAAGCGCCGTCTCGTCCATTTCGACGGCGGCCTCGATCATCTTCTCGCGGTATTCTTCCGCACGTGCCTTAAGGTCCGCAGGGATCTCGACGACGTCCCAGGCAGCGCCCAGCGTCTCGTCGCGCCAGACCAGCGCGTTCATCTCGACGAGGTCGACAACGCCCTTGAATTCGGTCTCGGCACCGATCGGCAACTGCATGACGACGGCATGCGCGCCGAGGCGCGAACCGATCATCTCTACCGAGCGGTAGAAGTCGGCGCCGATCTTGTCCATCTTGTTGCAGAAGATCATGCGCGGAACGCGGTACTTGTCGGCCTGGCGCCAGACGGTCTCCGTCTGCGGCTCAACACCGGCATTGGCATCGAGCAGCGCAATGGCGCCGTCGAGCACGCGCAGCGAACGCTCGACTTCAATGGTGAAGTCGACGTGGCCGGGGGTGTCGATGATGTTGAAGCGGTACATCTTGCCGCTGCGACCCTTCCAGAAGGTCGTGGTCGCGGCCGACGTGATCGTGATGCCGCGTTCCTGCTCCTGCTCCATCCAATCCATGGTGGCAGCGCCGTCATGGACTTCGCCGATCTTGTGCGACTTGCCCGTGTAATAGAGGACGCGCTCGGTGGTCGTCGTCTTGCCGGCGTCGATATGCGCCATGATACCGAAATTGCGGTAGTCTTCGATTTTATATTCGCGGGCCATGGTAGGTGCCTCTTCAGTCTCGTTCGCGCTTTACCAGCGGTAGTGCGCGAAAGCGCGGTTGGCTTCCGCCATCTTGTGGGTGTCTTCACGCTTCTTGACGGCGGTGCCGCGGTTGTTGGCCGCGTCCATCAGCTCGCCGGAGAGGCGGTCGACCATCGTGGTCTCGTTGCGGTTGCGCGCAGCAGCGATCAGCCAGCGGATGGCCAATGCCTGACGGCGCTCGGGGCGCACGTCGACCGGAACCTGGTAGGTGGCGCCGCCGACGCGGCGCGAACGCACTTCCACATGCGGCGCGACATTGTCGAGCGCCTGATGGAAGACGGTGACCGGCTCCTGCTTGGTCTTGGACTGAACCTGGTCGAGCGCGCCGTAGACGATGGTCTCGGCAACCGACTTCTTGCCGTCATACATGACGGCGTTCATGAACTTGGTAACGATCAGATCGCCGAACTTCGGGTCCGGATTGATCTCACGCTTTTCTGCACTGTGACGACGGGACATGGCTTTTGTCTCTCAATCTCATAGCCCGACGCTGTCAAAAAAGCGCCGAAGCCGGAAAACCTTACTTCGGACGCTTGGCACCGTATTTCGAACGGCGCTGCTTGCGGTTCTTCACACCCTGCGTGTCGAGCACGCCGCGAATGATGTGATAGCGGACGCCCGGAAGATCCTTGACGCGGCCGCCACGGATCATCACCACGGAGTGTTCCTGAAGGTTGTGACCTTCGCCGGGGATGTAACCGATCACTTCAAAACCATTGGTCAGGCGGATCTTGGCCACCTTGCGCAGCGCCGAGTTCGGCTTCTTCGGCGTCGTTGTATAGACGCGCGTGCAGACGCCCCGCTTCTGCGGGTTCTGCTGCATGGCCGGGACCTTGTTGCGCTTCACCGGCGCAATGCGCGGCTTGCGGATCAGCTGGTTGACGGTAGGCATTAAACCCTCTTGTCTCTCAATTCCGTGTCTCGCCCGGTCAGGGCCGCTCAAAGCGTCATTTCCATACGCAAATTCGGGCCATAAACCGCGCCTCGCGGTCTTGCCCGAACAAATGGCAGAGGAAGCGGAAGCCGCTTCGTGCACGCCGGAAATGTCTTTTCGCTCGTAAAACGAACCCTGTTTGAGGCAAACTCCAAAGCGTGTCGCTTCGGAAGGGAAAGCCTCACATCGGTTCTGACTGGCCGGCTTCTACTCGTAACCCCGCGAACCGTCAACCCCGGAGCGCCAAATATTGCGCGCAAACCAAGGCTTGGCAGCCATGCGAAAAACGCATGTAATTTTCTTTCGCCATTTTGCAAGGACGAGGAAGAAAGTGCCAAGCCTTTAGCAAAGTGAATGGCTTTCGGCTGTCGCACGGCCATGCTTCATGCGAAAAGGCGGCATGAACAGCCCAAATCCCCTCGCCCACCCCAATCCCTTTGCCAAGAGGAATCAGCCCGTGAACGACAATGAGGAGCGCCCGGTCACCATCATCACCGGCCGGGTGTGGAAGCGGAAGGGCGGCAAGCCGGAAGGCGTCCACGTCATGCTGGTCGCGCCCGACGACGATTCGGCGGTGCGCCGGACACTCGAATCGCTTGCGGCCGAAGGCTATGTCGAGGTCGAGCTCGACCAGATCGGCGACATGGACGGCGTCCCCGACGAAGAGCCGCATCTGTCGGCCTTCCAGGGCGCGCTCGAAGGCGAAGTGTCGATCGTCACTTTCGACGTGGCGATTTGAGACGAGGCCGATCGGGAGGCACCATGGTCAAGTCAAAAGCGGCGCAACCTTCATCCCGCGCCTGGGCCGACAGGGCGGTCGCCGCAATCGAGGCTGACCAGCACCGTTCGGCCGACACCCATCTGTGGAAGCTCGATCTGCCGGCGCTTGCCGGCATCGACTTCTACCTCAAGGATGAGTCGACACATCCGACCGGCAGCCTGAAACACCGGCTGGCGCGCTCGCTCTTCCTTTATGCGCTGTGCAACGGCCATATCCGCGAAGGCGCGCCGGTGATCGAGGCCTCCTCCGGCTCGACGGCTGTGTCAGAGGCCTACTTCGCCCGCATGATCGGCGTGCCGTTCTATGCCGTGATGCCGCGCTCCACCTCGCCCGAAAAGATCGCCGCCATCGAGCACTATGGCGGCAATTGTCACTTCATCGACGATGGCCGGCGAATCTATACCGAATCCGCCGAACTGACCGTCCGGCTCTGCGGTCATTTCATGGACCAGTTCACCCATGCCGAGCGAGCGACCGACTGGCGCGGCAATAACAACATTGCCGAATCCATTTTCGGGCAGATGCGCGAGGAGCGTCACCCGATCCCGGCATGGATCGTGATGAGCGCCGGCACCGGCGGCACCACGGCCACGATCGGCCGCTATCTGCGTTACAAGCAGCATGCGACACGACTGTCGGTCGCCGATGTCGAGCGTTCCGCCTTCTTCGATGGTTTTGCCACCCATGACACTGATTGCCGCTGCGAGCAGCCGTCGCGGATCGAAGGCATTGGCCGGCCGCGCGTCGAGCCGTCTTTCGTGCCCGGCGTCATCGATCATATGCTGAGGATACCCGACGCGGTGTCGCTTCCAGCGATGCGTGTCTTGTCGCGCCACCTTGGACGCCGTGTCGGCGGCTCGACCGGCACCAACTTCATCGCCATGTGCTTTCACGCCGCGCGCATGATCGCGGCGGGCGAGACCGGTTCGCTGATAACGCTGATCTGCGATTCCGGCGAGCGCTACGCCAACACTTATTATTCCGACGAATGGCTGAAGGCGAACGGCCTGGACCCCTCGCCTTTCGAACCGGCGATCGAGGCGTTTCTCACGGGCAAAGGACTGGCACTGGAATTCCAGGAAAGCCGGGGCTGAAGCGTCTTGCCCACCGCTTGCCCGTCACAGACGTTCTGTTAAGAACCAGGCGCATTTTCCAATCCGCGGAGCCCCCATGTCCTTGAATAGCGATCCCATCAAGCTCGGCATTGTCGGAGTGGGAAAGATCGTCCGCGACCAACACCTGCCTGCCGTGGCGAAGGACCCGAACTATCGCCTCACCGCCGCCGCCAGCCGACATGGCAAGGTGGACGACATTCCGAACTTTCCAACCATCGAAGCGATGCTCGACGCGGTGCCGGAGCTTGAGGCCGTGTCGCTCTGCATGCCGCCGCAATTCCGCTACGACGCCGCGCGTACGGCGCTGGAGGCGAAGAAACATGTGTTTCTGGAAAAGCCGCCGGGCGCCACGGTCAGCGAGGTCGAAGACCTGAAGACGCTGGCGGCAGCCAATGGCGTCTCGCTGTTCGCCAGCTGGCATTCGCGTTACGCGCCGGCGGTGGAAGCCGCGCGCGCCTTCCTCGGCTCGACCAGGATCAGGTCGGCCGCCATCAACTGGAAGGAAGATGTGCGCCGCTGGCACCCGAACCAGGAGTGGATCTGGGCTCCGGGTGGCTTCGGCGTCTTCGATCCCGGCATCAATGCGCTGTCGATCGTGACCCACATTTTGCCAGCGATGTTCATCACCTCGGCGATCCTCGATTTCCCCGAGAACCGCGCTGCACCCGTCGCCGCCCACGTCACCTTCCGCACCTCGAACGGCTTGCCGGTGGCGATGGAACTCGACTGGTTGCAGACCGGCCCACAGAGCTGGGACATCCTCGCCGATACGGAAGCCGGACAGATGGTGCTTTCGGGCGGCGGCTCGAAGCTCGCCGTCGACGGCCGCATCGTTCATGACGAGCCGGAAGCCGAATACCCCATGCTCTACAAGCGCTTTGCCGAGATCGTGCGCGCCGGCGTCTCCGATGTCGATCTCGCGCCCCTTCAGCATGTCGCCGACGCCTTCATGCTCGGCAAGCGCAATATTGTGGAAGCGTTTTTCGACTGAACAGGAACTGTTCGGTCCGCTCGACCCTCAGTTTACGATCGCGATTGCAAAGCCGTCATAGCCCTTGGCGCCAACAGTCTGGATGGCGGTGCCGTCCAGACGCTTGTCGCTACCGATGAATGAGAACGCAGCGCGTGCGCCTTCGACGTTGGCGTCATGGCCATCCTCTTCGAGCACGGCGCCGTCGCGGATGACGTTGTCACAGACGATGACCGTTCCCGGCCTTGAAAGTCGCATCGCCCATGACAGATAGTTCGGGTTGTTCGGCTTGTCGGCGTCGATGAAGACGAGGTCAAACGGTCCGGCATTTTCGGCACCCAGCGCCACAAGCGATTGCAGCGCCGGCCCGAGCCGCAGGTCGACCCGCGCCGAAACCCCTGCCCGCTCGAAGTTCGAGCGCGCGACCTTTGCGTGGTGTGGATCGAGTTCGAGCGTCACGATCTTGCCGCCTGCCGGCAAGGCGCGCGCCATCCAGATCGTCGAATAGCCACCGAGCGTGCCGATTTCCAGAATCTTCTTCGCGCCCTGAATGCGCGCCAGCAGTGACAGCATCTTGCCTTGCGCCGGCGACACGTCGATCGCCGGCGGGCCTTGCTCGGTGTTGGCTGCCAAAACGGCATCGAGCGCCGGATCCGCTGCAAACAGGCTGTCGACGATGTAGTCGTCGACAGCCGCCCATGTCTTCCTGCTCATCGTTTTCTTCTCCGATCCAATGAGACCAAAATGCGAAAAGGGGCCGCTTGGGCCCCTTTTCCTTCTTCTCTTCGGACCGCGCCTACTGCGCGGCGGTAACCATGTCGGTCAGCATCGGCTCGGCGACCTCGACGCCCGACGCCTTGCGGCGCTCGTCGATGATCAACTCGTCGCGCGAGGTTGCGATGCGCCGGATCTGGCTCATCGTGCCGCCGGTACCGGCCGGGATCAGCCGGCCGACGATGACGTTTTCCTTCAGCCCCTGCAGCATGTCGGTCTTGCCGGCAACCGCCGCTTCGGTCAGCACCCTGGTCGTCTCCTGGAAGGAGGCGGCCGAGATGAAGGACGGCGTCTGCAGCGAGGCCTTGGTGATGCCCAAGAGCACCGGCTGGCCTTCGGCCGGCTTCTTGCCGTCCTCGACCAGGCGCTCGTTGACCTCTTCCAGTTCGATCACGTCGACGTGGTCGCCCGGAATGTAGGTCGAGTCGCCCTGCACGGTGATCTCGACCTTCTGCAGCATCTGGCGAACGATCACCTCGATGTGCTTGTCGTTGATCGACACGCCCTGCAAGCGATAGACTTCCTGGATCTCGTTGACGAGGTAGGAAGCAAGTGCCTCCACGCCCTTGATCGCCAGGATGTCATGCGGCGCCGGATTGCCGTCGAGGATGTAGTCGCCCTTCTCGATGACGTCGCCGTCCTGGAGATGGAACGGCTTGCCCTTCGGGATCAGGTATTCGACCGGCTCAAGCGTCGAGTCATGCGGCTCGATGATGATGCGGCGCTTGTTCTTGTAGTCGCGGCCGAAGCGGATCGTGCCATCGATCTCGGCGATGATGGCGTGATCCTTCGGACGACGTGCCTCGAACAGTTCGGCAACACGCGGCAGACCGCCGGTGATGTCCTTGGTCTTGGCGCTTTCCATCGGGATACGCGCCAGCACGTCGCCGGGGCGAACCTGTGCACCCGGCTCGACCGAAAGAATGGCCTCGACCGAGAGCAGGAAGCGGGCATCGCCACCCTTCGACAGCTTGCCGACCTTGCCCTTGGCGTCGAGAACGACCATCGCCGGCTTGAGGTCGTTGCCGCGTGGCGTCGAGCGCCAGTCGATGACCTCGCGCTTGGTGATGCCGGTCGACTCGTCGGCCGTTTCCTGAACGGAAATGCCGTCGACCAGATCCTCGAACTGCACCTTGCCCTCGATTTCGGTGAGGACCGGGCGGGTATAGGGATCCCACTCGGCGATGCGCTGGCCGCGCTTCACCTTGTCGCCATCGTCCACGAAGATACGCGAACCATAGGTCACGCGGTGCGTGGCGCGCTCCTTGCCGGCTTCGTCGAGGATCAGCACCGCCATGTTGCGGCCCATGACCATCTGCTGGCCGTCGGAGTTGCGCACCACGTTGCGGTTGCGGATCTCGACCTTGCCCTCATACGAGGCTTCAAGGAACGAGCTATCCACCACCTGCGCGGTACCGCCCATGTGGAAGGTACGCATGGTGAGCTGGGTGCCCGGCTCGCCGATCGACTGCGCCGCGATGACGCCGACAGCCTCGCCCTGGTTGACAGGGGTGCCGCGGGCAAGATCGCGTCCGTAGCAGACCGCGCAGACGCCGATCCTGACCTCGCAGGTCAGCGCCGAGCGGATGCGGACCGACTGCACGCCGGCCTTTTCGATCTGTTCCACGTCACGCTCGTCCATCAGCGTTCCGGCCTTGACCAGAACCTCGCCCGACACCGGATGGGTGATGTCGTCGAGCGACGTACGGCCCAGCACGCGCTGGCCGACCGAAGCGACGACCTGGCCGGCATCGACGATCGGCTGCATGGTGAGGCCCTTGTCGGTGCCGCAGTCGACGGAGTTGACGATGCAGTCTTGCGCCACGTCGACCAGACGACGGGTGAGGTAGCCCGAGTTCGCCGTCTTCAAGGCGGTATCGGCCAGACCCTTGCGGGCGCCGTGGGTCGAGTTGAAGTACTCGAGCACGGTCAGACCTTCCTTGAAGTTCGAGATGATCGGCGTCTCGATGATTTCACCCGACGGCTTGGCCATCAGGCCGCGCATGCCGGCGAGCTGGCGCATCTGGGTGGGCGAGCCACGCGCACCGGAGTGCGACATCATGTAGATCGAGTTCATCGGCTTTTGACGGCCATTGTCCTCGAACTCGACCGCCTTGATACGGGCCATCATTTCGTCGGCGACCTTTTCCGAGCACTTGGCCCAGGCGTCGACGACCTTGTTGTACTTCTCGCCCTGCGTGATCAGGCCGTCATTGTACTGCTGCTCGTATTCCTTGGCCAAAGCCTCGGTGTCGGAGACCAGCTTGATCTTGGCGTCCGGGATCAGCATGTCGTCCTTGCCGAACGAAATGCCGGCGCGGCAGGCGTGGCTGAAGCCAAGGGCCATGATGCGGTCGCAGAAAATGACCGTCTCCTTCTGACCGCAATGGCGGTAGACGGTGTCGATCATCTTGGAGATGTTCTTCTTGGTCATCTCCTGGTTGGCGGTCTCGTAAGGCACGTTGACGTTCTTCGGGAGAAGTTCGCCGATGATCATGCGGCCAGGCGTGGTGTCATGGATCTTCGACACGACCTTGCCTTCGGCGTCGACCGTACGGAAACGACCCTTGATCTTGGAGTGCAGCGTCACCGCCTTGGTCTCGAGCGCGTGCTGGAGTTCGCCCATGTCAGCAAACACCATGCCTTCGCCCGGCTCGTTCTGGTTGACGATCGACAGATAGTAGAGACCCAGAACCATGTCCTGCGACGGCACGATGATCGGCGCGCCGGAAGCCGGGTGCAGGATGTTGTTGGTCGACATCATCAGCACGCGGGCTTCAAGCTGCGCTTCCAGCGACAGCGGCACGTGAACGGCCATCTGGTCGCCGTCGAAGTCGGCGTTGAAGGCCGTGCAGACCAGCGGATGCAGCTGGATCGCCTTGCCTTCGATCAGGATCGGCTCGAACGCCTGGATGCCGAGACGGTGCAGCGTCGGCGCGCGGTTCAAGAGCACCGGATGCTCGCGGATGACCTCGTCGAGGATATCCCAGACTTCCGGACGCTCCTTCTCGACCAGCTTCTTCGCCTGCTTGACGGTCGAGGAGAAACCCTTGGCGTCGAGGCGGGCGTAGATGAAGGGCTTGAACAGTTCGAGCGCCATCTTCTTGGGCAGGCCGCACTGGTGCAGCTTGAGCTCCGGACCGGTCACGATGACCGAACGGCCGGAATAGTCGACGCGCTTGCCGAGCAGGTTCTGGCGGAACCGGCCCTGCTTGCCCTTGAGCATGTCGGACAGCGACTTCAGCGGACGCTTGTTGGCGCCGGTGATGACACGGCCACGGCGGCCGTTGTCGAACAGGGCGTCGACGGCTTCCTGCAGCATGCGCTTTTCATTGCGCACGATGATGCCGGGCGCACGCAGCTCGATCAGCCGCTTCAGGCGGTTGTTGCGGTTGATGACGCGGCGATACAGATCGTTCAGGTCCGACGTGGCAAAACGGCCGCCGTCCAGCGGGACAAGCGGGCGCAGGTCCGGCGGGATCACCGGAACCACCTTCATGATCATCCATTCCGGACGGTTACCGGACTCCATGAAGTTCTCGACGACCTTGAGCCGCTTCAGATACTTCTTCTGCTTGAGCTCCGACGTGGTCGAAGCCAGCTCCGAACGCAGGTCGCCGGCGATCTTCTCCAGGTCCATGCCGGCCAGAAGGTCGTGGATGGCCTCGGCGCCGATCATGGCGGTGAAACTATCCTCGCCATATTCGTCGACGGCGATCATGTACTCTTCCTCGCTGAGGAGCTGATGCTCCTTAAGCGCGGTAAGGCCAGGCTCGGTGACGATGTAGTTCTCGAAGTAGAGAACCCGCTCGATATCCTTCAGCGTCATGTCGAGCAGCGTGCCGATGCGCGACGGCAGCGACTTCAGGAACCAGATGTGCGCGACAGGTGCCGCCAGCTCGATATGGCCCATGCGCTCACGACGGACGCGCGACAGCGTGACTTCGACGCCGCACTTCTCGCAGATGACGCCCTTGTACTTCATGCGCTTGTACTTGCCGCACAGGCACTCGTAGTCCTTGATCGGACCGAAAATGCGCGCGCAGAACAGGCCGTCGCGCTCCGGCTTGAAAGTACGATAGTTGATGGTCTCCGGCTTCTTGATCTCGCCGAACGACCAGGACAGAATCTTCTCAGGGCTCGCGAGCGAGATCCGGATGGAATCGAACACCTGCGCAGGCGCCTGGGGATTGAAGAGATTCATGACCTCTTGGTTCATGCCGTTCTCCTTTTCGGGGTCCTCGAAAACCCCTTGCATCTAGCGCGGGCCAAACGCCCGCCGTCTTTGTCGGCCACTGGCCGTAGAATTGGTGCATCCGGTCGCGGGGGCGACCGGATGTCTTGTTCTTACTCGGCCGCGTCGGGCAGCCGGATCGGGTTGTCGTCGAGCTTGGTGTTCTCCAGCTCGACATTGAGGCCCAGAGACCGCATTTCCTTGACGAGCACGTTGAAGCTCTCGGGAATGCCGGCCTCGAACGTGTCGTCGCCTCGCACGATCGCCTCGTAGACCTTGGTGCGGCCGGCGACGTCGTCCGACTTCACCGTCAGCATCTCCTGCAGCGTGTAGGCGGCGCCGTACGCTTCGAGCGCCCAGACCTCCATCTCGCCGAAGCGCTGGCCACCGAACTGCGCCTTGCCGCCCAGCGGCTGCTGGGTAACGAGCGAGTACGGTCCGATCGAACGCGCGTGGATCTTGTCGTCCACGAGGTGGTGAAGCTTGAGCATATAAATGTAGCCCATCGTCACCTTGCGATCGAACGGCTCGCCGGTGCGTCCGTCATAGAGCTGCGACTGACCGCTGGTGTGCAGGCCCGCCTGCTCCAGCATGATGTTGATGTCGGCTTCATGGGCGCCGTCGAACACCGGGGTCGCGATGGAGACGCCGCGGCGCATCTGCTCGCTGAGGCGAACAATGCTCTCGTCGTCGTATTCGCGGACCGGCTCGTTGCGGTCGTTGGCCGGAATGAAGCTTTCGAGCGTCTTGCGCAGCGGCTTGATGTCGCCGGCCGTCTTGTACGCGTCGATCAGCTCGCCGATCTTCTTGCCCATGCCGGCACAGGCCCAGCCCAGATGCGTTTCCAGGATCTGGCCGACATTCATGCGGCTCGGCACACCCAGTGGGTTGAGCACGATATCGGCATGCGTGCCGTCCTCGAGGAAAGGCATGTCCTCGACCGGAACGATCCGCGACACGACACCCTTGTTGCCGTGACGGCCGGCCATCTTGTCGCCGGGCTGCATCTTGCGCTTCACGGCCACGAAGACCTTGACCATCTTCATGACGCCGGGAGGCATCTCGTCGCCGCGCTGCACCTTCTCGACCTTGTCCATGAAGCGCTGCTCGAGCGCCTTCTTGGAGTCGTCGTACTGGCCACGCAGGGCTTCCAGTTCGCTCTGGAGCTTTTCGTTCTCCACCGCAAACTGCCACCACTGCGAACGCGGATACTCGTCGAGCGTGTCCTTCGACAGCGTCGAGCCCTTCTTGAAGCCCTTCGGTCCGGCAATCGCTTCCTTGCCGACGAGAACGTCGGAAAGACGCGAATAGACGTTGCGGTCGAGGATCGCCTGCTCGTCGTCGCGGTCCTTGGCGAGGCGTTCGATCTCCTCGCGTTCGATCGCCATGGCGCGCTCGTCCTTCTCGACGCCGTGGCGGTTGAAGACGCGCACTTCGACGACGGTGCCGAAGGTGCCCGGAGGCATGCGCATGGAGGTGTCACGCACGTCCGACGCCTTTTCACCGAAGATGGCGCGCAAGAGCTTTTCTTCCGGCGTCATCGGGCTTTCGCCCTTCGGCGTGATCTTGCCGACCAGGATGTCGCCCGGCTGCACTTCCGCGCCGATATAGACGATGCCGGCTTCGTCGAGGTTCTTCAGCGCTTCTTCCGAAACGTTCGGAATGTCGCGCGTGATTTCCTCCGGTCCGAGCTTGGTGTCGCGAGCCATGACCTCGAACTCCTCGATATGGATCGAGGTGAAGACGTCGTCGGCCACGATGCGCTCGGAGAGCAGGATCGAGTCCTCGTAGTTGTAGCCGTTCCACGGCATGAACGCGACCAGCACGTTGCGGCCGAGCGCCAGATCGCCGAGCTCGGTCGACGGGCCGTCGGCGATGATGTCGCCCTTGTTGACCCGGTCGCCCATGCGCACCAGCGGACGCTGGTTGATGCAGGTGTTCTGGTTCGAACGCTGGAACTTCATCAGCCGGTAGATGTCGACGCCCGACTTGCCGGGATCGAGATCTTCCGTGGCGCGGATGACGATACGCGTCGCGTCCACCTGATCGACGATGCCGCCGCGGCGGGCGCCGATGGCAGCGCCCGAGTCACGGGCAACGATCGGCTCCATGCCGGTGCCGACGAACGGCGCTTCGGCGCGCACCAAAGGCACGGCCTGACGCTGCATGTTCGAGCCCATCAGCGCGCGGTTGGCGTCGTCGTTCTCGAGGAACGGGATCAGGGCCGCGGCCACCGACACCATCTGCTTGGGCGACACGTCCATCAGATCGACGTTTTCGCGCGGCGCCATCATCACTTCGCCGGCGCTGCGGCAAATGACGAATTCGTCGACGAAGCCGCCATTCTTGTCGAGCTCGGCGTTGGCCTGGGCAACGTGGTGCTTGGCCTCTTCCATTGCCGACAGATAGACGACGTCATTGGTCAGCTTGCCGTCGACGATCTTGCGGTACGGGCTTTCGATGAAGCCGTACTTGTTGACGCGTGCGAAGGTCGCCAGCGAGTTGATCAGACCGATATTCGGGCCTTCCGGCGTCTCGATCGGGCAGATGCGGCCGTAATGCGTCGGGTGCACGTCGCGCACTTCGAAGCCGGCGCGCTCGCGGGTCAGACCGCCCGGTCCAAGCGCCGAAAGACGACGCTTGTGGGTGATCTCCGACAGCGGGTTGGTCTGATCCATGAACTGCGACAGCTGCGAGGAACCGAAGAACTCGCGCACGGCGGCAGCCGCCGGCTTGGCGTTGATCAGGTCCTGCGGCATCACCGTGTCGATCTCGATCGAGGACATACGTTCCTTGATCGCGCGCTCCATGCGCAGCAGGCCGACGCGGTACTGGTTTTCCATCAGCTCGCCGACCGAACGCACGCGGCGGTTGCCGAGATTGTCGATGTCGTCGATCTCGCCCTTGCCGTCGCGCAGTTCGACCAGCGTCCTGACCACGGCCAGGATGTCGTCCTTGCGCAACACGCGCACGGTGTCCTCGGCCTTGAGCTCGAGGCGCATGTTCATCTTCACGCGGCCAACGGCCGACAGATCATAGCGCTCGCTGTCGAAGAACAGCGAGTTGAACATGGCTTCAGCGGTTTCGAGTGTCGGCGGCTCGCCGGGGCGCATGACACGGTAGATGTCGAACAGCGCGTCCTGGCGGCTCTCGTTCTTGTCGACGTTGAGCGTGTTGCGGATATAGGCGCCGACATTGACGTGGTCGATGTCGAGAACCTTGATCTCGTCCTCGCCGGTGCCGAGCAGCACTTTCAGCGTCTTCTCGTCGATCTCGTCGCCGGCCTCGAGGAAAATCTCGCCGGTGCCGTAGTTGACGATGTCCTCGGCAAGATAATTGCCGAGCAGATCCTCGTCGGTCGCCTTGATCGCCTTGAGACCCTTTTCGCCAAGCGCCCTTGCCTGGCGGGCTGTGATCTTCTTGCCGGCTTCGACGACGACTTCGCCGGTGTCGGCATCGACGAGGTCGCCGACGGCCTTGAGGCCGCGGAAACGCTCGACGTTGAACGGGATGCGCCAGTGGTCGCCGGCACGCTTGTAGGTGATCTTGTTGTAGAAGGTCGACAGGATCTCTTCGCCGTCCATGCCGAGTGCCATCAACAGCGACGTCACCGGAATCTTGCGGCGACGGTCGATACGGGCGTGCACGACGTCCTTCGAGTCGAACTCGATGTCGAGCCACGAACCGCGATAGGGAATGACGCGCGCGGCAAACAAGAGCTTGCCCGACGAGTGGGACTTGCCCTTGTCATGGTCGAAGAAGACGCCCGGCGAGCGGTGCATCTGCGAGACGATGACGCGCTCGGTGCCGTTGACGATGAAGGTGCCGTTCAAGGTCATGAGCGGCATGTCGCCCATGTAGACGTCCTGCTCCTTGATGTCCTTGATCGATTTCGCACCGGTATCCTCGTCGATATCGAACACGATGAGGCGCAGCGTCACCTTCAGCGGCGCGGCATAGGTCAGGTCGCGCTGACGGCATTCGTCAACGTCGAATTTCGGTCCTTCGAACTCGTACTTCACAAATTCCAGCATCGAGGAGCCGGAAAAATCGGAGATCGGGAAGACCGACTTGAAAACGGCCTGCAGTCCCTCGTCCGGACGCCCACCCTTGGGCTCCGCCACCATCAGGAACTGGTCATAGGATGCCTTCTGAACCTCGATCAGGTTCGGCATCTCCGCAACTTCCGGGATCTTTCCGAAGAACTTGCGTACGCGTCTGCGGCCATTGAAAGTCTGGGTCTGGGCCATCGTCGCTCCTTAGCTCAATTCTCGGGACGAGCCTCGCCGCGGCTCGCCTTGCATTCTCGGCCACCTTGGCGGCGACCTCGTGATCTGTTCACCGGCCACCTGACGGCGACTGGCCAAAACGGGAGAAAACCCGTTTCCTGAAGGCCGTTTGGCGGCCCTCAGGAAAGAGGTTTTCGTACTCTTCGCGTTACGCAGGCCTCCCTTCACGCGAAGAGAGTGGCGGACGGCGCGAAGCCGCCCGCCGATGTCAAACGCTTACTTCAGTTCGACCTTGGCGCCGGCTGCTTCCAGCTGGGCCTTGAACTTCTCCGCGTCGGCCTTGGAAACAGCTTCCTTGACCGGCTTCGGAGCCGCCTCGACCAGGTCCTTGGCTTCCTTGAGGCCAAGACCGGTGATGGCGCGAACTTCCTTGATGACGTTGATCTTCTGAGCGCCTGCCTCGGTGAGGACGACGTCGAATTCCGTCTTTTCCTCGGCCGGAGCAGCAGCGGCCGCACCACCACCAGCGGCGGCAACCGCCACCGGAGCAGCGGCGGAAACGCCCCATTTTTCTTCCAGAAGCTTCGACAGCTCGGCCGCCTCGAGGACGGTCAGCTTCGAAAGGTCGTCTACGATCTTTGCGAGATCAGCCATTGATATATTCCTTCATAAGGTTCGAACGTGTGTTTGTGATAGCGAGGAACGGCCTCATGCCGCCTCGTCCTTCCGGGCATAAGCGCCGATGACACGCGCGACCGAAGCCGCGGGCGCATTGACGATCTGGGCGATCCGGGTTGCCGGCGTGGCGATCATGCCAACCAGCCTGGCGCGCAGCTCATCGAGCGACGGAAGTGTGGCGAGTGCCTTCACACCGTCGGCGTTGAGCGAGGTGGTGCCCATTGCGCCACCGAGAATGACGAGCTTGTCATTTCCCTTGGCGAAATCGGACGCGACCTTCGGCGCCGCAATCGGATCCTCCGAATAAGCAATCAGCGTCTGTCCCTTGAACAGGTCGATGATCGATGCGGAGTCCGTGCCCTGAAGAGCGATTTTGGCGAGACGGTTCTTCGCGACTTTGACGGTGCCACCGGCAGCGCGCATTTTCGACCGAAGGTCGTTCATTTGCGCGACGGTGATACCGGCGTAGTGGGCCACGACGACTGAACCTGCGCTTGCAAACGCATCATTCAGGCCCGTGACGAGTTCGCGTTTTTCCGCTCTGTCCACTGCCTATCTCCAGTTGACCTCTATCCTGCTAACGGGAACATTCCCATTCACGAGGACAGGCGTCGGGTTGCCTTTTGCCGGCCGGGCCATCCAGTAACGGATCTCCCGAACGACGCTCGAGGATCCTGCCCCCTTTCGCCACACCAGCCGGCAAGCCGAATGGTGCGCAGACAAAAGGCAAACACGGTTCGAACCTTTCATTGGAGCCAAGTCGCTCCGTTGTCCGGTTTTCACCCGTCTCATGCAGGCCCCACATGAATTAAGGCCCCCCTTTTCGAATCTAAGGCTCGGGCCGCCTGCAATCTCGGACAGGATGTCCGGAAGCCTTTCGACCTCCGGTACCGGGCCCCCAACAAATCAGAGGCCCGGAATTCTTTTATGGATCAGCCCTTTAGCGGCCGATCCGGATAATCGTATCAGGACGCTGCGAGCGTCGAGACGTCGAGCTTGAGGCCCGGGCCCATCGTCGAGGTGACCGACACCTTCTTGACGTAGTTGCCCTTGGCGCCAGCCGGCTTCGCCTTGGTCACCGCATCGGCAAAGGCGCGGACATTCTCTTCCAGCGCCTTGACGTCGAACGAGACCTTGCCGACGCCGGCATGAACGATGCCGGCCTTCTCGACGCGGAACTCGACGGCGCCGCCCTTGGACGCCTTGACGGCGGCGGCGACGTCGGTGGTGACCGTGCCGACCTTCGGGTTCGGCATCATGCCGCGCGGGCCGAGCACCTTGCCCAGACGGCCGACCAGCGGCATCATATCCGGCGTGGCGATGCAGCGGTCGAAGTCGATCGTGCCCTTCTGGACGATGTCGACCAGATCCTCGGCGCCAACGACATCGGCGCCGGCAGCGCGCGCTTCATCGGCCTTGTCGCCGCGCGCGAAAACCGCGACGCGGACGCTGCGGCCAGTGCCGTTCGGCAGATTGACCACGCCGCGGACCATCTGGTCGGCGTGGCGCGGGTCGACACCCAGGTTCATCGCGACTTCGATGGTCTCGTCGAACTTCACCGTCGACCGATCCTTGAGCAGCTTTAGTGCCTCACCCAGGGCATAGGCCTTGTTGGGATCGATACCTTCGCGGGTCTTCGATACACGCTTTGCGAGTTTTGCCATGATCTCAGCCCACCACTTCCAGACCCATCGAGCGGGCGGAGCCCTCGACCATGCGCATGGCCGCCTCGACGTCGTTTGCGTTCAGATCCTTCATCTTCTGCTCGGCGATGGCGCGCACCTTGTCGCGGCCGATCGTGCCGACCTTGACCTTGCCCGGCTCCTTCGAGCCCGACTTGAGGTTCGCAGCCTTCTTCAGGAAGTAGCTCACCGGCGGCGTCTTCATGACGAAGGTGAACGACTTGTCCTGGTAGTAGGTGATGACGACCGGAATCGGCGATCCCTTTTCCATTTCCTGGGTCTGCGCGTTGAACGCCTTGCAGAACTCCATGATGTTGATGCCGCGCTGACCAAGCGCCGGGCCGATCGGGGGCGACGGCGTAGCCGAGCCCGCGGCAACCTGGAGCTTGAGCTGGCCTGCAATTTTTTTAGCCATCTCTCTTCCTGCCTTTGTCTCATGCCGGTCTTGCCGGCGGTTGCAGTCTGGTGGTGCGGTTCCTGCGGCCGGCTAAAGCCGCATTCGCCTCCCACCGTTCTTGGCCGCGCGATTTCCGCGCCGCCACCCCTGCCGCCGAATGGGCGGCAAGGATTCTCGGATCAGCCCTTTTCGACCTGTCCGAATTCCAGATCGACCGGCACGGCGCGCCCGAAGATCGAAACTTCCACCTTGAGCCGCGCCCGCTCCTCGTCCACTTCCTGGACGAAACCGTTGAACGACGCGAACGGACCGTCCGAAACGCGGATCGCCTCGCCGATCTCGAACGTCACCGACGGCTTCGGCCGCTCGACGCCTTCCTGCACCTGGTTCAGGATGCGCTGGGCCTCGGCTTCCGTGATCGGCACCGGCTTCGAGTCACCCAGGAAGCCGGTGACCTTCGGCGTGTTCTTCACCAGCGAGAACACCGCGTCGGTCAGATTGGCCTTCAGCAGCACGTAGCCCGGGAAGAACTTGCGCTCGGCATCGACCTTGCGGCCGCGACGTATCTCGACGACCTTCTCGGTCGGCACCACGATCTGCTCGATGTCAGCGGACAGGCCCTTCTGCTTGGCCTTGTTCTCGATATCCTCGGCGACCTTTTTTTCAAAGTTCGAATAGGCGTGGACGATGTACCACCGCGCAGTCATTTCAAGACTTCTCCGTAATCGCCGGACTTAACGCCCAAGGCCCAGAATCCATTCGACCGCGTAGCCCATGAGCACATCCGCGGTGAAGAAAAAGATCATCGCGATGACCGCAAACACGAGGACCATCACCGTCGAGATCATCGTTTCGCGCCGCGACGGCCAAGTTACCTTGGCGGTCTCCGCGCGAACCTGCTGGAGAAACACGAAAGGATTTGTGGTTTTCGAAGCCATATGCCGCTCTGTCTTCAAGACCCGTTGGCCGGGTCTCCTGGATGATCCCGCTGGCCGGGACGTGCCGCCTGGGTTGGTGTTCGCGCCGAATCAGCGCAACCATTTCGCCCATGCAAATCGGACGCGTAAAGCCGGCTTCCCAGCTCCACGCGTCGCGTGTCTGTTTCGTCTACATAAAACCGATTCTTGATCCACGCAAGTGGCAAGTCTCCGCTTTATGACCAAACGCCGCCTCGGAACCATCCAGTCGTCCCGTCCCGGCTATGGCGCCCTTATGCCCCAACCCAGCTAATATGGCAAGTCACCCGCCGGTTTTCAAACGCGGTGCGCGCATTTTCATGAATTGCCATTTCGAAGAATGGCACGGGCAGCAGGGCTCGAACCTACGACCTGCGGTTTTGGAGACCGCCGCTCTACCAACTGAGCTATGCCCGTATCGCGGGCTGCTATTTCACAAAGCAGACGAGAACTCAAGTCCAGTTTTCAGGCGTGCTCGCTACAGGCTGCGATCGCCTGATTCCAAGCAGGAGCGCCCAGGCACATATGAGAAGTTCGAGGGCGAATGTCCAATGCAGGACAAAACTCATGACCCAGTTGCGATATGTGGCCGGGACCCTAACGAATTCGAACTTATGCGGGTCGAATGGCATCAACCACATGATTGGCGAGGCCATGGTATCGAGGACCATATGCATCGTTGCAGCAGCAAAGAAAACGCCGACTATGGCGAGGTGCCGTGGCGCGCGCCACTTGGCGAAAGCCAGCGCGATCAGGCCGGACGCTGCCCAGAAGAGCGGCCAGTGCGTGATGTAGGTGTGGTGATGGGTTCGGCCACCGTCGACAAAATGGAAGTAGAGCATGTCGATATCGGGAATGACGCTGCCGACAAGTGCTGCCGCCATGATGCTCGACCCGTCACGCCAACGATGCCGCGCGAACGTTCCCAGAATGTAGCCGGAAGGCAGATGGGCAATCAGCATCGCAAAAAGGCCTGACAGGTGCAGACGCATGAACGTCTCACCTTTTTGTGGCGCCATCTTTGCCGGAGTTTGCAGGAATTGCGCAGCTCAGGCGTTTAGCAGAGATGAAGTCAGGGGCGATCTCGGCGCTTTTCGCCGCGCTTGAGATGTTCCGCCGATCGGGGGAATGGCGTGCTACGATTTCCCGGGAGGCGGCTTGTACGGCCCTCCGGGCACGCCCCAGCCCCAGGCCGGCATCGGCTCGGTTTCGGGATCGCAGGTCTCGCCAAGGTTGGAGTTCATCTTGGCCAGCCGCGATCCCCACTCGACATAGCCCATGAAGGCGGAGCGGAATTCCGGATCGTCCGGCAGCCCGACTGCGTCGGCGGCATCAGCGAGAAGGTTGATCCAGCGGCGGCGCTGTTCCTCGCTCAGGTGCTTGCCCAGATGGTGCATTACCATCTCGCGGTGGCCGCCATGCTTTTCGCTATAGGTCTTCGGTCCACCAAAAACCTCGCCGATGAAGTCAGCGACATGAGCGGGATGGTCCGGCGACATGGTCTTGAATACCGGACCGACAACCGGATCCTGCAACACCTTGTCGTAGAAGGTCTGCGTCAGCCTGTTCAGCGCCTCGGCACCGCCAGCCCATTCAAACAATGTCGGGATATCCCGGCTCATTCTCGATCCTCCACCAGCCCCCGGGGATAGTGGGAACGACGATAGCGGAAATATCGAGCGGCGCTCAACCTGCCACGATGGCCAGCTGGATCGACTGCGTCCTACGACTTGGTGGGTGCGTCGGCCTGGGCGTTGGGCGCCGGCACCTCGCGGCAGTTCGCCGGTTTCGGTTCCGATTTGCAGATGGTCGCGCCCGTCAATTTATCGGCGGATTCAAGCCCGGTCGTCAGCCCGAGTTTCAACATCATGTCGGGCTCGAGCTGCCGATGGCTCGAATACGGCACCGACTGCATCGCCGCGAACAGACCAGGCCCAACCGTCATGTCTTTGAGGTAGGTCTTGACCTTCTGTTCCAACCCAATCGAATGCACGCTCAAGCGCGCATGAGGACCGACAAGACGTCTGACACCAGCGGCAAGCATGATCGGACAGGCCGCTTCGCATACGCCCACCGCATTATTCGTGAGCCCGACATAGACGCCGTCCTGGGGCGTGCACCCCGGCTTCTCAGGTTCGCATCCCATGAAATCCGTTCGTGCAACCGCCACGTCGAGCTTGCGTTCGCGGATCAGCCTTCCGGCGGCCAGAGCGCCGAGCAAATCACCTCCCGGCGAGTCGATCACCACGGGCAGTTGTCGGTCACCGATGGTGTCAAGCAGTTGCCGCAGCCTCTCCGGCGTCTGCGCGGTGATCATGCCTTCCGCCGAGATCCATTCCGGACAATCGGGATCGCAGAGGAAACTTCTGCCTCGAACCAGAGCGAAGTGCATATCTCCACCACCGTCCCGTTGCACGGTTTCGGCTTCGAGCGGCGTGTCAGGGCTGGCCTTGGCTTCAACCGCCACGGCATTGGCCGGCTGCTTGGCTTTGCTTGCAGGCGTCGTTAGCTCCCTGCAATTGGCCGGTAGCGGATTCGCGCTGCAAATGGCTCTGGCGGTCAGCAGGTCGAGGGAATCCAAGCTGGTGACGAGATTCATCCCAAGCATGTTTTCCGGCTGCAGTTGCTGAATGCCGCTGGCCGGCGTGTTCTTCATCGTTTCGAGCACCCCCTCGCCGACGCCCATCTCCCTGAGATAGGCGGCCAGCTTTTTCTCCACCGCCTTGCTCATCTCGTAAGTCTTGTAGCTGCCGGCGTTCTTTCGGCTGATGACTTTGGTGTTGAGGATCTTCTTCTTGCCCTTCACCACGCGGTAGGTGGTCCGGTACTGCAATTTCGTCCGGATGTAGGTCGTGGTGATCTGATGGACGCCGAGATAGGCCCATTCCCCGACCAAGCGCCGGATGCCGCCGGCAAACATCAACGGACAGGCAGAATTGCAGATGGCGCCGCTGGCATAGGCATCGCCGAGATAGCGGGCGCCCTTCCCGTCATTTTCCTTGCAGTTCTTCGCATCGGGCTGACAACCGACGAACCGGGTTTTGCCGACCGCGATATCGAGCTTGTTCTTGCGGATCAGCCGGCCAAGGGTCAGCGCCGCCTCGACGTTGCCGCCGGGAGAATCCACGACGAGTGGCAATTTCCGACCGCCGAGCGTTTTGAGCGTGCGTTTGAACAGAGCCGGCGTTCCGGCCTCTATCGAGCCTTCAGCCGATATCCATTCCGGGCAGGTCGGCTCGCAATCCGGTGCATTGCTGCGGACGACGACAAACCGCATCGTCGGGCCGAAATCGGCTGTGGATTTTTTCTCACCTGCCGCAGAGGCGGCATGCCCCAGGGCAAGGAACCATACCAGGCAGATCAAACCCGGCGACCACCATGCCCGACCATGCAAACGGCGCCCGCGACCCATTTGAACAAAGCCCCCTCGATGCAACCTATACTAGTCCAGGTCTGGTGGCTTGCAACAGGGTTTGCGCTAGATACTGACGCCCGACGGCGGCTGGGTGAAAAGCAAAAAAGGGCAGCCCGAGGGCTGCCCTTTCTATCTCGAACTCCGGCCAATGCCGGTGTCGATTACTCTTTGATGGTGACGACGATGCCGGCACCGACGGTGCGGCCGCCTTCACGGATGGCGAAGCGCAGCTTCTCTTCCATGGCGATCGGCACGATCAGCTCGACATCGACCGTGATGTTGTCGCCCGGCATCACCATCTCGGTGCCTTCCGGCAGCGACACGATGCCGGTGACGTCCGTCGTGCGGAAATAGAACTGCGGACGGTAGTTGGTGAAGAACGGCGTGTGACGGCCACCTTCGTCCTTGGTCAGGATGTAGGCTTCGGCCACGAACTTCTTGTGCGGCTTCACCGTACCGGGCTTGGCCAGAACCTGGCCGCGCTCGACACCTTCACGGTCGACACCGCGCAGCAGCGCGCCGATGTTGTCGCCGGCCTGGCCCTGGTCGAGCAGCTTGCGGAACATCTCGACGCCCGTGCAGGTCGTCTTGGTCGTCGGACGGATGCCGATGATCTCCAGCTCCTCGCCGACCTTGACCACGCCGCGCTCGACGCGGCCGGTCACGACCGTGCCGCGGCCCGAGATCGAGAACACGTCTTCGATCGGCATCAGGAACGGCTTGTCGAGCGGGCGAACCGGCGTCGGGATGTAGGCATCGACCGCAGCCATCAGCTCGCGGATCGCGTCCTCGCCGATCTTCTTGTCCGAATCTTCAAGAGCCGCAAGTGCCGAACCCTTGACGATCGGAATGTCGTCGCCGGGGAACTCGTTCTTGGTCAGAAGCTCGCGAACCTCGAGCTCGACCAGTTCGAGCAGCTCGGCGTCGTCGACCTGGTCGACCTTGTTCAAGAACACCACGATCGACGGCACGCCGACCTGACGGGCAAGCAGGATGTGCTCGCGGGTCTGCGGCATCGGGCCGTCGGCGGCCGACACAACCAAGATCGCGCCGTCCATCTGCGCGGCACCGGTGATCATGTTCTTCACATAGTCGGCGTGGCCGGGGCAGTCGACGTGGGCATAGTGGCGGGCAGCCGTCTCGTACTCGACATGCGCCGTCGAAATGGTGATGCCGCGGGCCTTCTCTTCAGGTGCTGCATCGATCTGGTCGTAGCGCTTGTATTCGCCAAAATACTTGGTGATCGCCGCCGTCAGCGACGTCTTGCCATGATCGACGTGGCCAATCGTGCCAATGTTCACATGAGGCTTGTTACGCTCGAATTTACCTTTTGCCATAGTCTCTTTCCTTGGACGGGCCTGGACCTTCAGTTCAGTCGAATGCGGGGCGATTAGCGACTGCAGCCGAAAAACACAAGTGCCTTCTGGCTGGGCGCGAACCCCACCCGGTCTGAACCCGCGATCCGATTTCAGGGATGTGACGCGGATATAGGAACGCGCATGAAGAAATGAAATGGGCGAAAACTTGCTTCGACGGATGTCTGCAAATCGCCTGCGGCACGTCTGCCCTTGCCGGGTTTGCCGCCTGCGGCTGGCCCATTGCCGCCGCAGTGCCAGTCTGATTTGCTCATCGGATGCATTTCATCCCGATCACCATCCGCGGCCCGCTGTTCATGATCGTTGCAACGGGGTCATACCTCGTCAACGACACTATGATGAAGCTCGCGACCACGGGGCTGCCGCCCTATGAGGTGCTGTTCCTGCGCGGCATCGCGGCCACGCTGTTGGGGATACCGCTGCTGTTCCTGCTTGGCTATGGCAAGCAGATCCCGCTGATCCTCGACAGGCGGGTGTTGCGCAGAAACCTGCTCGAGATGGCGGCAATCCTTTGCTACGTGGTGGCGCTGGCCAACATGCAGATCGCCGATTCCACCGCGCTCGGGCAGATCACGCCCCTGCTCATGCTGGTCGGCTCCTCGATCCTGTTTGGCGAACGGATCGGCGGCGTGCGCATGGCGCTGATCGGGTTCGGCTTCATCGGCGCGTTGATGGTGGCACAACCGACGATGCAGGGGATCTCCGTCTACGCCTTGCTGGCGCTCGGCAACGCAGCGCTCTCCGCCGCGCGCGATCTGGCCGGGCGCAAGGTCGCCGCCGAAGTGCCGGGGATGATCGTCGCTATATCAGCTGTCGTGGTGGTGCTGGCCGGCGCCGGCGCCGCGCACCTGGTTTCCGAACGCTGGGTGATGCCCGAAGCCCGTCACCTGCTGCTGATGACTGGGGCCGGATTGTTCCTGATCTTCGGCCACTTCTTCATCTTCATGGCCTATCGCGTCGGGCCGACCAGCGTGGTGGCGCCGTTCTACTATTGCTTCACCGTCTGGGCGGTCATCTCTGGCCTGGTGGTGTTCGGGCAGTTCCCGAACGCGCTGGCGGTCTGCGGCATCCTGCTGGTGGTGGCCAGCGGGCTGAGCATCGTGTCGCTTGATGGCCGCAAGCGCCGGTTGACTGTGGTCGCCTGACTACGCGGTTCGGCCATCGCGCAGAATCGACGGATCGCGGACGCCATGCTGCGCTACGCAGCAACTTGGAAGCGCAATGCTCCAGCACTTGGATTTTGCGAATGGAAATCTGGAGCGGGTAGCGGGAATCGAACCCGCATATTCAGCTTGGAAGGCTGCTGCTCTACCACTGAGCTATACCCGCGCCTTTCCTGAAGTATCGGATTCACCCGAAAAATGCGACACACTTTTCGATCCGATGCTTTTGCGTTTCAGGGCTTCCGGGCCGGCAGTGGTGGAGAGGGTTGGATTTGAACCAACGTAGGCATAGCCAACGGATTTACAGTCCGTCCCCTTTAACCACTCGGGCACCTCTCCAGTCTGCCGCCGGAGCCATGCAACGAGGCATCGACGCGTCACGACTGCTACAGCAGCCCTTCCGCGAAGCGCCTTATGGCGGCACCGCCCAAAACTGTCAACCGCAACTCCCCGGCAAAACGCGCTGAATTTCACAGGCCGTCCAGCGGGCAGGTTTATGCGCTGTATCCATGACCTGATGACACGGCTATAGAAGCCGGCCATGAGCAACGACAGCAATTCCAAAACCCCAAAAGACACCCACTACGCCAAGCTGCGCCGGGCGCACCGCGACGAGAAGAGCGGCGGCGCGCCAACCTTCCGACCGCGCCAGCCGGTGCCGCCGGGCGAGAACGCCGCCGACGGGCTGGTGCGGCTTTATGGCTTGCATACGGTGCGCGCCGCGCTCGACAATCCGCGCCGCAAGATCAGGAAGATGCTGGTGACGCGTAACGCGGCCGAGCGTCTGGCAATAGCCGACCTCGCCGCCTCGCCCTTCAAGGCGGAGTTGGTCGAGCCCAGGGACATCGACAAGATCACCGGTTCGGACGCTGTCCATCAGGGCGTGCTGATCGAGGCCGAGCCGCTGAAACCCAAACGCCTCGACGCGCTGGGCGATGCAAAGCTGGTGCTGGTGCTCGATCAGGTCACCGACCCGCACAATGTCGGCGCGATCCTGCGCTCGGCGGTCGCCTTCGGCGCCGGCGCACTGATCACCACCGCACGCCACAGCCCGCAGGAATCCGGTGTGCTGGCAAAATCAGCTTCCGGCGCGCTGGAGCATATCGACCAGATTGAGGTGAAGAACCTCGCCGACGCGCTCGGCCAGTTGCACGAGGCCGGCTTCCGCACCATCGGCCTTGATTCCGACGCGCCAGAGGAACTTGAGAAGAGCTTTGCCGGAGAAAAGATCGCGCTGGTGCTCGGCGCCGAGGGCAAAGGCCTGCGTCAGAAGACGCGCGAGACGGTGACCACGCTGGCCCGCCTCGACATGCCCGGCGCCATCCGCTCGCTCAACGTCTCGAACGCTGCGGCGATCAGCCTTTATGCGGCGCGGAAGTTTTTGGGGTAAGTGAGTAGTCAGTAGTCAGTAGTGAAGGCGACATGTTGGCGCTCTGCCAACCGATTAGCCGACCCATTTTTCATTCCACCACTCACTACTCACTACTCACTCTCACGCCACCTCATGCCCGGCCATCCGCTCCAGCGCCCTGACCAGCGCCGAGTGATCCTCCTTGGCGCCGCCATTGGCCGCGCAGGAATTGAACAGCTGCTGCGTCGTCGAGGTGTTGGGCAATGAAACACCGAGCGCCTTGGCGCCTTCCAGCGCCAAATTGAGATCCTTCTGGTGCAATTCGATGCGGAAACCTGGCGCGAAGGTGCGCTTGACCATGCGCTCGCCATGCACTTCGAGGATGCGCGAGGCGGCGAGCCCGCCCATCAGCGCCTGCCGCACCTTGGCAGGGTCGGCGCCGGCTTTTGAAGCAAAAACAAGGGCTTCGGCGACCGCTTCAATGGTCAGCGCGACGACGATCTGGTTGGCGACCTTGGTGGTCTGGCCGACACCGTTCGGTCCGACCAGCGTGATGTTCTTGCCCATCTTTTCGAACACCGGCCTGGCGCGTTCGAACGCTTTCTCCTCGCCGCCGACCATGATGGTCAGCGACGCCGCTTTGGCGCCGACCTCGCCACCCGAGACCGGCGCATCGAGATAGTCGCAGCCAAGATCGTTGATCTTTTTGGCGAAAACCTTGGTCTCGATCGGCGAGATCGAGCTCATGTCGATGACCAGCTTGCCCTTGGTCAGGCCGGAAGCGACGCCCTTTTCGCCGAACAGCACATCGGCCACCTGCGGCGTGTCGGGCACCATTGTGACGATGATGTCGACCGCTTTTGCCACGGCGTCATGGCCGGTGACGGTCTTCAGCCCCTTGGCGACGAGATCGGCCGGCGGCTTCGAGCGATGGTCGCTGGTGATGACCTTATAGCCGGCATCCAGCAGATGCCCCGCCATCGGCGCCCCCATGATGCCGAGGCCGATGAAGCCGATCGTGTCCATTGTTGTTCTCCGTATTTTGTCAGGGTCGAGTTCCGTCACGCCCCCCTCTGTCCTGCCGGACATCTCCCCCACGAGGGGGGAGATTGGATGTCATCTCGGCTTTCGCCAATCTCCAACGTTGCAGGAATGAGCGAGGCGCCGAAGCCGCCAATCTCCCCACCCGTGGGGGAGATGGCCGGCAGGCCAGAGGGGGGCGCGAAGAAACGCGACCTCAGTCTTTTGAGCCCGGCAACTAAGCCGCCGCGCTCCCCTGCCCGGCCAGTTCCCTGAACCACCCCAGGCCCGCCTCCGTTCCCGCCTTCGGCTTGTATTCCGCCCCCACCCAGCCGGAATAGCCGATGCGGTCGATGTGCTCATAAAGGAAGGGATAATTGATCTCGCCCGTCCCCGGCTCATGACGGCCGGGATTGTCCGCAAGCTGGATATGCGCGATGCGGCTAAGGTTAGCCTCGATGGTACGGGCGAGATCCCCCTCCATGATCTGCATGTGATAGATGTCGTATTGCAGGAACAGGTTCTTCGAGCCGACGCGGTCGATGAGCGCCAAGGCCTGGTCCGAATAATTCAGGAAGAAGCCCGGGATATCGCGCGTGTTGATCGGCTCGATCAGCAGGCGAATGCCGGCCTGCTCCAGCTTTTCCGCCGCGAAAGCCAGGTTCTCGGCAAAGACATTTTCCAGCACCGCTCGCTCAACGCCTTGCGGCGCGATGCCGGCCAGGCAATTGACCTGCTCGCAGCCAAGTGCATGCGCATAGGTGATCGCCTTGGCGATGCCTTGCCTAAATTCCGGCACGCGGTCGGGCAGCACCGCAATGCCGCGCTCACCCTTGCCCCAATCGCCGACCGGCAGGTTGAACAGCACCTGCGTCAGGCCGTTCTTCTTCAGCCTTGCAGCGACCACATCTGGGGCATGGTCATAGGGACCGATATATTCGACGCCTTTGAAGCCGGCGCGGGCCGCGGCATCGAAACGGTCGAGGAACTCATGCTCGCCAAAGAGCATCGAAAGATTGGCTGAAAAACGCGGCATTCTTTTTCTCCTTTTCTCCGCCATGCCCAAGGTGTGTTGAGATTCAGGTCAGGCCGAGTCGAAAATGGTGGCTTTCGAGAACCGGAGCGGAGCGTACTTTTGGGTACGTGAGCACCGGAAGCGCAGGAAGCTGCCATTTGCAGGCCGGCATTACCTGAATCTCAGCATGCCTTAGTCCAGCATTACGATCGCCGTCGGCGCATCTTCATGATGTTCGGCAAGGTCCTCGAATTCGGTGATCTTGTCGATTTCCGTGCCCATGGAAATGTTGGTGACGCGCTCGAGGATGAATTCGAGCACCACCGGAACCTGATATTCCTTCATCAGCCGCTGCGCTTCCTTGAAGGCGCCGGCGAATTCCTCCGGCTTGCGCACCCTGACCGCCTTGCAGCCCATGGCTTCGGCGACGGCGACATGGTCGACGCCGTAGCCGGCCTCGGCGTCACCTTGGCGGTTGACGTTTTCGAAGGCGAGGCTGACCTCGAAATCCATCGAAAAGCCGCGCTGCGCCTGGCGGATCAGGCCGAGATAGGCATTGTTCACGACGACATGGATATAGGGCAGTTTGTGCTGCGCGCCGGCCGCCAGCTCCTCGATCATGAACTGAAAATCATAGTCGCCCGAAAGCGCCACGATGGTGCGGTCGGGATCGGCGGCACGAACGCCGAGCGCTGCCGGCAGCGTCCAGCCGAGCGGTCCGGCCTGGCCGCAATTGATCCAGTTGCGCGGCTTGTAGACATGCAGGAACTGCGCACCGGCGATCTGCGACAGCCCGATCGTGGTGACATAGGTGGTATCGCGGCCAAAGGCCTTGTTCATCTCCTCATAGACGCGCTGCGGCTTCAGCGGCACCCGATCGAAATGGGTCTTGCGCTTCATCGTCTTCTTGCGGGCCTGGCACTCTTTGGCCCAGCCCGACCAGTCGCGCAGCTTGCCCGCCGTCCGCCATTCGGTGGCGACGTCGAGCAGCATCTTCAGTGCAGCACCCGCATCCGAGACGACGCCGAGGTCCGGCGCGAAGACGCGGCCGATCTGCGTCGGCTCGATATCGACATGGATGAATTTCTTGCCCTTGGTGTAGACATCGACCGAACCGGTGTGGCGGTTGGCCCAGCGGTTGCCAATGCCGAAGACGAAATCGGCTTCGAGCATCGTCGCATTGCCATAGCGGTGCGAGGTCTGCAGCCCGCACATGCCGGCCATCAGCCGGTGGTCATCGGGGATCGCGCCCCAGCCCATCAGCGTCGGAATGACCGGAACCCCGGTGACTTCCGCGAATTCGATGAGAAGATCCGAAGCGTCGGCATTGATGATGCCGCCGCCGGCGACGATCAGCGGCTTTTCCGCCGCATTGAGCATAGCCAGCGCCTTTTCGGCCTGGCTGCGCGACATTGCCGGCTTGAACGGCACCAGCGGCTCATAGGCGTCGATGTCGAACTCGATTTCGGCCAGTTGCACATCGACCGGCAGATCGATCAGAACCGGACCCGGCCGCGACGAGCGCATCAGGTGAAACGCCTTCTGCAGCGTCATCGGCACCAGATAGGGTTCCATGACGGTGACCGCCCATTTGGCGACCGGTGCGGCTATGGCAGCGATATCGACGGCCTGGAAATCCTCCTTGTTGAGGCGGGCACGCGGCGCCTGTCCGGTGATGCAGAGGATGGGTATGGAGTCGGCGGCAGCCGAATAGAGCCCGGTGATCATGTCGGTGCCGGCCGGTCCCGAGGTTCCGATACACAGGCCAATATTGCCTGCTTTGGCGCGGGTGTAGCCTTCGGCCATATGTGACGCGGCCTCTACATGGCGAGCCAGGATATGGCGGACCGTACCCCTCGCCTTCAGCGCCGAGTAGAACGGGTTGATCGCAGCACCAGGCACGCCGAAGGCACAGGAAATGCCTTCCTTTTCGAGAACGAGAACCGCAGCATCGACAGCGCGCATCCTGGCCATTTCAAGCCTCCACCGGAATTTGTCATTGTTGGATGTCCTGATAATGCGCGCACCGTTGCTATTTTTCAATTTTTTCAGAATATTTTTTCATTTCTAGAAAACAGATCCTACGTCATGATTTTATTCGCTTTTCGGTTTTCCATAGATTCGGCCGTATGAGCAGTGAAAAACTTTTTCATTGTCCATTCGGCGAAATCTGGAAGAATGGGAAGCAATGGAAACGAATGAAAAACGCCAGCGCGGCCGGCCGCGCTCCTTCCACGGCCCGTCCGAGGCGGCTTCAGTGCAGTCGCTCGACCGGGCGCTGCGCATTCTCGCCATTGTCGCCGAAGGCAGCGGCCTGTCGCTGAGCGAGATCGCCGCCAGTTCCGGCTTGGCAGCGTCCACCGCCTACCGCATGCTGACGACGCTGCAAAACCACGGCATGGTCGAGTTCGACTCGAGCGACCAGCTGTGGTCGATCGGCGTCGAAACTTACCGCATGGGCGCTGCGTTCCTGCGCCGGCGCAAGCTGGTCGACCGCGCCCGCACCGTCATGCAGGAGCTGATGGAAAGGACAGGCGAGACTGCCAATCTCGGCGTCGCCGAGGATGATTGCGTCGTCTTCGTCAGCCAGGTCGAGACGCATCAAGCCATCCGCGCCTTCTTCCGGCCGGGAACGCGCAGCCCGTTCCATGCCTCGGGCATCGGCAAGGCGGTGCTGGCGCACCTCGAGCCGGAGCGCGTCGGCGCTATCCTGCGCAAGTCCGGGCTGGAGCGCTTCACCGGAAACACGCTGTCGGACATCTCCGCGCTGGCCCACGACCTGGTGGCGATCAAGCTGCGCGGCTGGTCGGTCGACGACGAGGAACGCCATCCCGGCATGCGCTGCGTCGCCGCCGCCATCTTCAACGAGTTCGGCGAACCGATCGGCGGCGTTTCCGTGTCCGGCCCAACGGTACGGGTCACGCCCGAGCGGCTGGCCGAAATCGGCCCGCTGGTGCGCGAAGCCGCGACGGAAATAACCAGGATGATCGGCGGCCTGCCGAACGGCCTTGCGCCACACGTCGCTGGCGAGGGGCCTGGATCGCTGTTCGAGGTCAGCGCCACGCGCTTGCCTTGACACTGGCCCGCCTTGACACTCGCTCGACAACAGCCAAAGTCTGCGCCTCCGATCCATTCCCGCCTTAAGACGATGAGCCTCCAGTCCGTCAAAACCTTTTTCGCCGAACATGCTGCCGACATCGAGGTGATCGAAACGCCGACAAGCTCGGCGACCGTGGCGCTCGCGGCAGCGGCGCATGGCGTCGAGCCGGCGCAGATCGCCAAGACCATCTGCCTGCGCGTCGGCGATCGGGTACTGCTGGTCGTCGCCCGAGGCGACGCGCGTATCGACAACCGCAAGTCGCGCGATGCCTTCGGCGGCAAGCCGCGCATGCTCGATGCCGAACAGGTGGCGGAAATCACCGGCCATCCGGTCGGCGGCGTCTGCCCCTTCGGCCTCGCATCACCTCTGCCGGTCTATTGCGACGTGTCGCTGCGCGCCTTTGACGAGGTCGTGCCGGCGGCCGGCGCAACCAATGCCGCGGTCAGGATCGGCGTCGATCGCATGGCAAGCCTGGTCGGCGCGCAATGGTGCGACATCTGCCAGGATAGCGAAGGGACAGTGGCGGCCCGCTAGCCGCTCGGCAGCGCGCTCTTGGCCGACACCTCGAAGACATCGAGCAGGATCGCCAGTCCGACGCCGCAGGCGGTCAGGATGATGCCGGCCATGAAGATGCGGTTGGCGCGTTCGTAGATCGGCCGGCGCAGCGAATCCACGTCGAGCAGCAGCGAGAGCGCCCGCATCTGCAGGGCGATACCGACCAGGATCGGCACCACGGCAAGCAGGTGATGGATTTGCCAGGGTATCGGGTTGGCGGCCCAATGCGTGACGAAGCCCAGCGAGAACGCCACCAGGATGCCAACGGTGGTGACCGTGCCGTTTCGAAAAACCGGCTCGATCAGTTTTTCCTTCGGATCGTGCTCGTCCAAGCGTCCCTCCCTCTGCTGGTCATCGGATGTTCGAGATTAAGAGCTTTGGAAATTCCTGTACATCGCCCCCGCGCCCAGGACCCGACTCCCAAGGTCGCTCATGTCAGGCGCCGCCCGGACAGCAGAAAAAGGGGCAGTGGAGTGCCCCTCTTCCCGTTGCCTGAAACGGTTCACCTCCTCTCAGAGTCGGCAATAGTGGCGATAACCGTCGTAGCCGACATAGGTATCCGAATACGGATCGTAGCTCGCGTAGCGATTGAGACAGCGGCGCACATGCCGCGAGTCGCCGTATTCCTCGACATAGACCGTGCGTGGCTGCTGGGCGAGCAGGCTGCCGAGGACGAAACCGCCGACGCCGGCGGCAATGCCGATGCCGAGTTCCCGACGATGATGATGGTCATATGCAGCCGAGGGCTGCACGGTGCCGGCCAGCATGGCGGCGGCGACGCCGGTGGCGATGAGGCCGGAAACGATGGTGCGCTTGAACATGACGATCTCCTTGCTTCGTTGGAGAGGCGATCCATCCGCCTCTTGATCATCAGTCGCAGCGAGCAGGAAATAGGTTCGACGGTTTTTTGGTTTTTTTCGGCCAGGCTGGAGCACGAGTGAGTGAGGAGTGAGGAGTGAGTAGTGAGAAGGAACGCGGCCCAGGAATTGGGACTCCCTACTGACTACTCACTCTCTTCCTATTCAGCCCATGCCGGTGATGTGGCGAAGCCAGAAGGCGAGCGCGATGAAGCCGACGATGGTGGTGACGCCGGTCCAGTCGACATTGGCGCTCTTCACATCCTTGATGAGTTTCACCAGCAGAAACCAGGCCACGACGACGATCGGGAGAATGATGACAAGTCTGATCATGCGACACCCTCGCTGAGGCGGTTGCACCTCACGCATATGTAGGAAGTGAATTGGCCGTTTTCAGGATGGCCATGCCGGGAACTCCAGCGCGTTCGCCGGTAACTGAAAAAGGAGTTTTGTCTTTACTGGCGCAGCAAATATGCTAACCGGAGCGCCGTGCCCTTGTAGCTCAGCTGGTAGAGCAGCGGTTTTGTAAACCGAAGGTCGGCGGTTCGATTCCGTCCGGGGGCACCAGTTTCCACCCGACAATCCCCAGAAATCAAGGAACTCAAGGGTTTCAACGTTCCCCGAGGTACACCAAAAGGTACACCGAGGGTACACCGAGGATGAAAATGGCACTGGAACACGTCCAGCCGCGCGGCAATCGGAGGGTCTATCGAAGGAAAGTGCCCAAGGCACTTCAAGGCATTCTCGGCAAGACAGAAATGGTCCTTCGCCTAGGCAAGACCGATGCCGAGGTGCGCAAGCAGTATGACGCCACACACGCCGAGGCCGAGCAAATCTTCGCCAAAGCATGGGACGAGTTGCATGGGGTGAAAGCGCCGGCAGCGAAGCTCACAGCGCGCGAACTGTTCGACCAAGCGACGAAGCGACTTCGGGACCTCGGCTTCAACCCGTTTCGCGCTAACGGCAGCGGCGATCCCGATGACGCGGACGAACTGGACGAATGGATTACCCGCGATGTCGTGGCCGAGGGGATCGTCAAAGGCTACCCGAGGGACAAGGACACCGACCATCCCGTTGGCGTCTCCAGCGAGGACCGGGCACTGCTGAAGATACTGACCTCGCCAAGTACCCCTAAGGGTCCCTCGCCCACTCTGGAGGATGCCAAGCGGCTCTATCTGAAGGACCGGTTCACCAAGACCAATCCTTCCGAGAAATCGAAGAAGCGAGACGAACAGCAAGCCGACCGTGTCGTCGGGCATGTTAAGTCGGCTCTCGGCTATGACCCGGTGCTGGCGGACATGAAGCGTTCCGACGCCAGAACCGTTGCTGACGCCATGTTGAAGGAAATCCCGACTGCCGCGACTGTGGACCGATACCTCAATGTCGTGCGCGCAATCATTGCCCACGGCATTCGCGAGTTCGACCTAACCGGCACAAAGAACCAATTTGAGAAGCTTGACGTTGCCGACAGCGCGCGCGAGCCCGACAAACGAAAGAGGCTGCCCTTCACCCCAGAGCAATTGGCGGCAACTAGGGAGCGCGTGCTTGACCGCGCCGCCGCTGATCTCCAACAGATTTGGCGACTCCTAGAGGGCACTGGCTGCCGTTTATCCGAGATTACGGGACTTCGGGTCAGCGACGTAATGCTTGAGGCCCAATACCCACACATTGATGTCGAGTGGCACGACGAGCGCCGGGTCAAGACGGAAGTCTCTCGCCGAAAGGTCCCGCTGATCGGTGACGCTCTCCAGGCGGCACGGGAAGCTGTCAAAGCGGCAGGCAACAGTAAGATGCTGTTCGCCCGTTACGGCCACGAAGGCGGTGGCGACAAAGCCTCAGCCGCGCTTGGCAAACACGTTAGAGCCGCCGTAACCGACAGGAAGGTGACCACCCACTCATTGCGTCACCGCATGGAGGACTTGCTGGTTATCGCTTGGGTTCCTGAGAAGCTCAAGCGGTCGATCATGGGTCACTCAGGGGGTGGCGCTGGAGACAATTACGGGGGAGAAGAGGCGCGGCTTAAGGTGGCGACTGAGGCGATGGTGAAGGCCCTTGGCCCCAGTCCAGCGACCAGTCAGCATAACCAAAACTGACCGAGAAGACCGACTGCGGCAAGCGCCTCATCGCCTTCTACGACAGCGTCTCTCACTAACGCCTGACCCTCGCCCTGTTCTGGCGGGGGTGGCTACTCCTCGGTCTTCATCAAGGGGGTTAGGGCTTTAACAGCCTCGGCCACAGCTTCCACAAAGTGCTTTTGTGGGAGACGTCCATTCGATGGCTCCGAAAGCTTGGCCAGCAATTCAAGGACCTTCTCATCTTCAAAGTGCAAAGTCCTCATGCTGTGCGCAAACATGTTTCTTATTACCCTCATCTTGTGCAGCTCTTTAGCGAACGTTTTGTCGATAAGGCCAAGAGCTTCCGCGATGTGTATTCTCGAACTAAATGTTGCAAGTGGCCCAAAGCCCGAGAACAGCCGTTTGCGCATATCCTTATTAAGTCCCGGCATGTGATTTACTAGGACTTCTTCAAGCGTAGTGTCGAGAATTTGCCCAGCAACAAGAGCAAATCCAGCATGTGATCTCTTTTCAATGGCAAGCACCATCGCTGGAATTTCTTTGAGCTGCTGAACAATCGACTTCTTCTGATCACCTAAATCAGACATGAACTGCCCCTCCCGCGTTATAACGCACCACCTATTCCTACCATTTGTTCTGACAGATCACACCCCTCTTTAGGCGGTGATCAAGGAACCAAGGAAGTCTCACCAGAAGACCACTTGGAGACCCGTGGTGGGTTTGTGGCGTCAAAGGCTCGCGAGGTTCGGCCAAACTTTTGGCGTCCACTTAGGCATTTGAGGGTCAATCACAACCGGCCATCCGTTCAGGACATTGTCTTGCGGGTTGCCCAGCTTTTGGCGGATACTCGCGACATTGTCCCTTCCGACCACATCGCCAACCACGACGTGATACGTGGGCGTCGAGTTGTTTGCGACGAGACGCACCTCGGCCACCAAGAAGATATGGTCTGGCTTTCCAAAAGCGTGTGTCCGTAGGACGTATCCAAATTGGGTTGCGGGCTCATCCATCGCACCATTGCTGCCGACGACATGGGAGAGATTACTTCTTTGCCCCATTAGAAATGGGAGACAGTAGGGGCGGAAATCGCCCGGGTCCAATGCCGTAAGAATTTGACAAAAGCCAATCTTCACCATCATGCGTCCGAAGCTCACTGGCACGTGCCTGAACTTCATTGTGGGGCTGACGCCGTATTTCGATGGAAAGGCATCCAGCTTCTGTTGGTCGGTCACTGTAGTCAGTTTCCAACCGCCCGATGTGTCAACCGATGGATCAAGCCCAGCCAGTGCCCCAGCTTGACCCATTTCATAATAGACCATGGCTGCGGGATATTCAGAAACAGGAATGTCGATGCTGCGGGATTGATCCGGCAACACCATATTTATGTGGGTTCTTGACGCCCTTTTGGGGCGGTGGCGCGTAGGCGAACCATAGCTAATTCTCGCGTCACCCCATAGTTCCTGGAGAACGTCCAGTTCAAATTTGGAAGTCACTTTGTTGCAGCGGAGACAACTCGCTTTCAAAAGTACGTGCTTCCCGCCCATGCCAAAAGGCACCACGTGTTCGTCCGTTAGCGCGGTTGTTCTGTCTCCGCAGTAGATGCAGGCACCTTTCGACGGAATGGCATCGGGTCTGTGGGTCATATTGTTCTGGATTGCAACGTTTGGCCGAGGCATCCTAGCTGGATGTGTAATCTCTACAACATCACAACCAGCCAAGAGGCCATCCGACAGTGGACAGGCGCGTTGCGGGACATCTTGGGCAACCTTGAACCTTCGATTGACGTCTATCCCAACCAGCTCGGTCCGGTTGCTCGCAATGCGCCGGATGGGGAACGGGAGCTTGCCCGACTTCTCTGGGGAATGCCGACACCGCCAGAGCGGGTCAAGGGTAAGGCCGACTATGGCACCACGAACATACGCAATCCGCAATACGGCCACTGGCAGCAGTATGTTGGCGTCGAGTATCGTTGCGTGGTCCCTGTGACGAGCTTCGCGGAGCCCAGCCCAACGCCGGGCGACAAGGACCCAGAGACAGGCATTCAGCGGAACTTCTGGTTTGCCGTCAGCGATGACCGCCCTCTGTTCTTCTTCGCTGGCCTTTGGACGCCTTGGTATGGGGTTCGGAAGGTCAAGGACGGTCCCGGCGACTTCGAGCTTTACGGTTTCATGACGACCGCACCCAACGCACTCATCAAGCCGATCCACGAGAAGGCGATGCCTGTCATTCTGAGGACGCAAGAGGAAACCGAGACGTGGCTGAGCGCGCCGTGGTCCGAGGCGAAGCGGCTACAGCGGACGGCACCGGACGACGCTCTTGTGATCGTTGAGAAGCCGGCCACGCAGATCAAGTTTCCACAGAATGCCAAAGACGCAGGTGGCCAACTTTCGTTGTTGTGATGCCCAGAAAGTGGGCTGAACGCCAGTGATGTGACCCGCGTGCCCGGTGCAAAGATTTGGAGAGCAGATAATGCCCATCGACTTCAAACTGTCGAAGGTAGTGATCGACTGCTTTCGTGGCATCGAGCATTTGGAGCTCGATCTACGCGATGGCTTTCCCTCTGTTCTCATCGGCTCGAACAATGCGGGGAAGTCGACCGTTCTTAATGCGATTGCGTTGGCTTTAAATGGCGGCGGCTACCACCAGTGGTCACCGGAACCGACAGATTTCTTCTGTGACGCCTCCGGGAAACCGTCAAACGAGTTCACCGTCCAAGTGCACTTCCATTCGGACAACGAACTCGGATACCCGGCAGTTAAGGGCGTAGCAAAACCCAGCATGATCCACGGCGTTCAGGTTAAGGGGAGGACTGCCAAGGGTGGCAAGTTGAGCCATAGCCGAACTTTGTTCGACGGCGAGGGCAACAGCGTGACGACCGCCCCTCGGACGTCACTTAGCGCGGACGACAAGAAGAAGTACGCCGACCACGACATCGGATACAAGCTTGTGAACGCTCGGCTAGACGACATTCATGAACACACGCCCGAGGTATGGTTCTTCAAACCTCAGAACATCGAAGCGTCCCTGTATGTCTGGAAGTCTGGCCCTATCGCCAAACTATCCAAGCTTCTGGCAACGCGCTTCCTCATTGATGATTGGGTTATGAAGGTCGGTGACGGCGGCGAAAGGAAGATGCCTGGAACGCTACACAAGGCATACGACTTTTTTCGACAAGCCGTAGAAGCCTTTCCGTTCTGGAGCGACGACATGAAGCCGCGCCTAGAGAGGGTCTTCAGCCGCTACGTTGGCAGCCACGCAAAGATTGATCTGCAGCCAAATACGCAGTTGTTGGAGGAATGGCTGGCGCAACAACTTGCCGTGTCGCTAGCCACGGACCCTGACAGCGTCACAACACCACTAAAGAGTATGGGCGACGGTTGGCAGAGTGTGATCCGTCTCGCCGCATTGGAGGCACTCTCCGAGTACCCCGAGTTGTTGAAGGAGAGGGTTGTCCTACTCTTGGAAGAGCCGGAGACACACCTTCATCCCCATCTGCGTCGCAAGATCCGAAAGGTTCTCGGTGCCCTGGCTTTGAAGGGCTGGACGGTGGTCTACACAACGCATTCGCCTGAGTTGGTCTCTTTCGACCAAGATCAAGTTATCACCCGTTTGGTGAGGACCAAGGGCTCGGTGACGAGCAAGAGCCTTCAGACGGATAAGTTGGAGCAGAGCGCGAAGCTGCAGTCGAAGCTTGACGATCGTGGCGCCCACGACTTCTTGTTCGGCACGGCTGCCGTGTTCTGCGAGGGTAAGGACGACCAATTCGCCGTCAAACTCGCGTTCGAACAATTGGGCGTCGACATTGACGCTAGGTCCGTCAGCGTCACCCAGTGCGAGGGGGTATCATCCATTCCCGCCTTCGCCTCAATTTCGAGATCGTTGGGCATACGTTGGTGCGCGCTCACCGATGAAGATATTCTGAAGGATGGTACCGTAAAGCCAAAGACGGAGAAGGCTCGCGCCGCCATAGAAAGGTGCCGCACTGTATCCGATTTGCAAGCGATGTGGCCCGTTGACCTTGAGCAAAGCTTGGGTGTCACCGAAGGCAAGGCCACGCCGGAGATAACGACTGTCCTTCTGGGGTCAACGGCATGGCAGACGGATCACCCCCATTTCAAGAGCGTCATTGCCTCATTGGCGGCGTGGATCGATCCCTCAGTTAGGGTCTAGGCGTTGAGCCTGGGTCAGGTCTCTTCTCGCCAGATAACCCTCCGCACGGTCCTTATTTCGGCAAGCCGCGTGACCCGAATGCCCTGCCGTTCTCGTGCCGATGGGTTTTGCGTCTCGGCGTGCATGTACTCGTTCTTGCCGCACCGTTTGCAACTCATTTTGTTCCCCACTAACTCGGCCTCGCTGTCCCCGAAGATTTCCTTGAGGTCACCCGGCAGATACCAACGCTTGACGTTGCACAACCCGCAGCGGACCAGCACGAGCTGCCCAATCTCATGGGCATTGCTGAGCTTCCATTCGCCACCGCGCTTTCGTCTTCCACCAGTATCGGGCATGGCCCAAAATAGGAACTCATTCCTCTCTCGGTCAATCCGCTCTTGACATTTATGTTCTCTTTTTGTTCACTGTGGCTATCCAAGCGTTTGGAGCAATCGCCATGGAACACATCGTGACACTCGACAGCCGCCGAGAGGCTGCCCTTCAAGCCGTCGCCGACAAGTTCGTTGCCGTACACAAGGGCGACGTGATGAAGGCGCTCAAGGAAATGATCGTCCTCAACGGGCGCCTTCAGGAACAACTTGACGCGCGCTCGGGACCACGTCCCGCAAGGAGAAACGGCGGTGAGCATTTTGCATTTGGACGCTGAGGCCAAAGCCGAACTGCATTCGGAGGCGATGAAGCTGATCGCTCGATACGAGAGCCCGCTTGAGACCGTGAAGGCGCTCATGGTCTACAACTGTGAGCTTGAGACCAAGATACTCGCCATCGCCCACCGGCATCCGGGGGTGGCTACTGTCAGCTATGACGACACCCCGGTAATGTTGGGGTGATAACGGACGTGAGCGACGAAATCAGGCTTCCAAGCCCCGAACACGTCACAGTGCCCGGTATCCAGCATCATTGTTGCGAACGTCCTGGCTGCGGCAAGGATGCAGGCTGGGGTTTCGCGAAGCCAAAGCAGGCACCTCATTGGTTCTGCTTCGAGCATCGTGGCGATGGTGAGAAATGCCTGTGAGGAAGAGCAATGCCAGCCGAGCAACAGCAAGTCGATCCTCCCGCGATGGACTGGGAGCTTGCGGCCGATGAGGTCATCGCGACCTGCGGCGGGGATGCCCGAGAGGCAGTGAAGGCGCTTCTTGTCGTTAACGCCTCGTTGGAGCGTGAGGTGGCCCTATGGGCTCCCGCCGTGAGCTATGGGTTCAGCCGGGGGTGGCACAGACGTAGGCGCGGCGAGACCGACTAGAGGGCAACGGAAAGGCATCAACATGTCAGACAGCATTCTTCCTCTGCAGAAGGCCCCAAAGCTGATAGTCGTCACTGCCTTCGACCGCGATGAGATCGGCGACCTCCAGCCAGTCTACGGGCCAGCCGAGCAGCAGACCGAAGATCGGGCGATAAGGACCGCGAGGGGCTTGGCGGGGAAACATGCCGGTGTCATTGCATGGTCGCGCGAGGCCAATCCGGCGCTTGGCGAATACGGCGAACCGACGACGCTATTTGTGGGCGGTGACGTGCCGGATATGGAGTAGTATTGCCGCCCACGAGACCAATCACGAGGAATTTGGAGCGTGAATGGCAACCTTACTGCGAAGGTGCCTTGAGAACTCCGATCCAAGCTTGGTCAATTCCCGTCTTGGGAAGGACAACGTACTTTTGGCCACATACAGAGTAAGGAGCCACAAATGCGTCGTTCCATTGCACCCAAGGTGCCTCATGTGGCGGCGCCACCCCTTGAGCGTACCCATCCGCAGCCTTCAGGAACACGGTCCCAAGATCTACTTGGCTGACCTCATGGCCGACCTGCGCGGTCACTATCGCGACCTGCGATTCGACATCAGCGCATGCGACATTGAAGGCGTTGGGGTCTGCCCCGGGCTCATCCCTACAAGCCGACGACGAACGCTCCAGGTCTGAATCGTCGACCATTTGGACCTTGCCAGTACATGGTTGAAAGTTTGCCTTCCCGCCCGCTCGCGACAATACGAAACCCAGAACTCCGCTGCCTCCTCCCACAAGCTCGTACGGGCCATCCACAACTACGACCCCAGCGATCGCCTGCTGCGCGGCAACTTGCCCCAGCGGAAAAATGGCGAAAGCGACAGCCAGAAACAAACACCTATTTTTCACAGTCCTTCTCCCCAGCTTCAGGTTCACGAAGTTGTATTGCAGAATAAATTATGGCGCCGGCATTGGAGACTACGAACATTCTTCCGCGTTCACAAGAGTAGTACTTATCGCGACACAGCAAATACATCCGATCAGGTAATCCAATGATTTGGCGAAGTCCCCGCCTGTCTCGACACTTCTCAAAGGCGTCATAAGCCTCATCTTGATGCGGCGTGATAAGAACGGGAACCGAGAATGCCTTGTCCCCAGTCCACACCAAGTGTGCCATGGTCTTCGCTTCACTTTGGGCGGCATCCCTGATGACGAATAGAAGAATGACGAGGCCCACCAATGACGCGACGACCATAATCTGATCTCGGCACTCTTTTTCTCGGTAGTATCCATAGGCCAGCCAACCAGCCAAACAAACGGCAAGGAAAAACAAAACTCTAGGGGACTTGAGAGGCGAGAATGCATAAACCAAAACAGTTGGCAGGGGGACAGTTACCTCTGTAGCGTCCACTCCAAATTCGCCGATGTAGCTCGACAAATACGCCCAACCACTGAAGAACACGATGGCAATTGGTAGCACAGCAATCACTGCGTCGACCAGCGCCCCTCTGATCCCATTCATCTTGATCCCCCCTGCGAAACGTCTAGCACTTTCGCTTCACTTAGACGAGAGCAGACGAGGAATCTCCATTACTGCCTGCTTACTGATGAGTGATCGGGCGAGAGCCTCCCCTCTTCCTTAGCAGCAGCCCTGAAGGCCCTCCGGACCTCCTGAGGTGTCGCTTGGTCGGCTAGGCAGGCGATGCAAACGCGCACCGCCAGGTTCCACTTAGGGCCGCGCTTAGTCCACTTGAGGAGATGTTCGGAAGCTGCCTCAACGTTGCTGACGTTGTAGGTCATGCCGGCACGCTCACCCCTGACGGGCACAGGAGGGTTAAACCAATTGAGAGACATAAGCGACATCTAATGTAGGTCAGGAATGTTTGGTAGAAATTTCTGAGCGGGGGATCGGATAACAGGCTCGCGCCGGCCCCCCCGTGGCCTCTTCTGTTCCACCACACAGGACCCCAAGGTGGGTGCGCTGGGTGGCGCGGCGGGTGGCGCTGGGGTGACACCGAGGCTGACATGAACGCGCGCTAGCGGGCCACGGAACCATAAAGGCGTGAACAAAGGTAATCTTTTTCTCACATGCCTGTTGACGTGTGAACTTAGCGTGAGGTAATGGTTGTAAACATTGGCTCTAAGGAGATAGTTCACGCCATGGCAATCGTTGGATACGCACGGGTTAGCACGACCGACCAGAACACGGCAGTTCAGATCGACCAGTTGAAGGCGGCAGGGGCGGCGGACGACCACATCTTTCAAGACCGGCTGTCGGGACTGGACAATGATAGGCCGAAGCTTGCCGAGGCGCTGCGGTTCGTTCGGAAGGGTGACACGCTGGTGGTAACCAAGGTCGACCGTCTGGCAAGATCGGCGGCGCACCTTCACCAGATCGTGGAAGACCTCGACAAGCGCGGTGTCGGGTTCCGGGTGTTGAACGACCCGTCCCTCGATACGACCAAGCCGCACGGCAAGCTCATGTTTGGCATCCTTGCCAGCATTGCAGAGTTTGAGACTGCCCTACGGAAGGAACGGCAGATGGAGGGCATCGCCAAGGCCAAGGCCCGGGGGGACCACCTAGGGCGGCCCAAGACGGTGACCGATGAGGTTGAACAGAAGGTGCGCGACATGCGGGCCGAGGGTGCCTCGATCAGGGCGATTGCAGCGGCTGTTGGCTACTCGACCGCCACGGTTCAGAAGATCATGAACGAGTGAGCGGCGGGTCGATAAAGGCCCCTACTAGCACAGCAAGGGCTTTCCAGCGACAAAGGTGACTACTAGCACTGGGCAACAGTTTCGACCCACAAAGGCCACCACTAGCTGAGCAGGTGAATTGGTTGTCCACTAGCACAGAAGGTGGTCCATTAGCTGGTGCTGAATAGACTACGCAGGGCTTTCATTAGCGATTGCTGAGGCTAGGCAACATCCTGCCCGCGCAGCGTAGCGAGCTAAGCGACACAAACCCACCCACTAGGCTGGGCAGGCGACAAGCCATCCCACTAGCACTGAGCAGGCGACAAGCCACACCACTAGCACTCGAAACACTCTTCACCCAGACCGACCCGCGCTGTTCTCCCAGCAAGCGACTGCTCCTGCCGCCACCGGTACGGATCGGTCTTGTCCCTGTTGCCTTGTTTCGCTCCTTCCGGGGCGACTGGACGTGGCGCTGGCGGGTCGGTCTTGGTGAGGCGTGGCCCAGCTATGCCCAATCGCGTGTCTGCCTATCCGTGTCTTTAAAGCGGACATGCCGCACCACTGCATCTTTTTTCGACCGGACAAGGTCCCAGCCCCAACGAAAGGAACGAATGTGAGTTTTGACGACACCAGCCTCGAACAACTCGGGGCTCAGGCATACGCCCACTATAAAGCGGGCGAGCGGAGCAACCAGCGGGCCATCGATCACGCCAAGTCGAGCGGCCTGTATCTGGCCGAGGCCAAGCGAAGGATCGACGTCGCGGTGCCGTACGGGCAGCGGACGATGGTTTGGACAAAGTTCCTGGCCGATCACTGCCCCATCAAGCGGACGCGTGCCGAACAACTCATTTCAGTAGCCACGGGGCGAACCACCGAGGCAGAGGTGCGGGCCAGTACGGCTGCCAGTGTTCGAGCCACCCGAGAGAAGCAGAAGGCCAGTTTGTCGCTACGTAGTGACAAAGTTCAGCAGAGCCTCTCGACGTCCATTACCGCCAAACCCATCACCGAACGGGAACGTCTGGAGGCCGAGGCGCACGCGGCCATCAAGCGCCTTACGACCGCTCAACTTGAAGACTGGATAAGGCTGGCTCCCGCTGCATAGGGCGGGGGCTGCATCTTTCTTCGACCAGACAAGCTCGGACTGACGACCACCGATCAACCATCACCACGCTGAAGGAGCGAAATGAACCCTACCACGAACGCCGATCCCAAGAAAAAGGGGCCACGTTGGACAAACCCACGCTACCAAGCGGCCACCCGTAAGGACACCGAGCGGGCACCCGACTTCCACCACAAGGCTACGCACGTCCTACGCTCTGAGGGCTTCTCAGGCCCAGCCACGTCGAAGGTTGTCGGCATCTCATTGAGGGCCGTCCGCGCTTACCTGTCTCGCCCATGTGAGGCGCTGGAGGTTGAACGCCGAGAGATCACCAAGCGACACCGGATCGAACACCACAGCCGCACCAGGCAGAGCAAGGCTCCGTTCGAGCTGTGGGCCTACCTCCGGAAAGCTCAGGTACCCATGGTCACTGACCTTCTCGGGTTCGACCCGTGGGCCAGCGACAACGGAGGGGCCAGCACTCGGGAGCGGATTTCCTTCTATCTCATGGATGGTGGTTGGTCTCAGGCTGAGATTGCCCGGATGCTTGGAATCTCTCAGCAGGCCGTGTCCAAGCACGCCAGAGCCATCAAGGAGGTAGTCAGCATCCGACTGAGGAGGCGCACTGCCATGACGACGAGGAGGATTGTTCATAGCTGAACGGATGGTGAAGTTATCGAACCTTCAAAGGCGGATTATCAAATGATAACAATGACTTAGTTGGTTGATGATCCTATTTAGGGATCATACCCTATCGGGTCTCTACCCCTTAAAGGTTCCCTTCGGGTGGCCCCTCCGGTGGAAGACCACAGACTGAAAGTGGACTGAGAGTGAACTGGTAATCAGGGATGGACGGAAGTCCTTCCTCCTGAGGTCAGCACCTTCAGCAGAGCCTTTGAGCCTACTCTCACACCAGCCCTAGCACAGCCTGAAGTATCGACCAAAGAGAACCCTGAAGGCTGGGGGTTCGAATGTAGAGACTGATTGTGTCTCTCATCCATGGTCTCCACGCTAAGCAACGCCTTCATTCATCACCTTCGAAGAGCCTTCATTCTGAAGAGAACCGAAGGTTACATGAAGTTATGACACCCGGTGGGAGGATGACAGATTGTCTCCTCTCGCCGTCACCACCTTCCACCCCAACCAAAGGAGCGCGCATGAATGACTGAAACCTACACCACCTACGACCGACCCCTATGGGACCACGAGCATCAACCTGACGTCTCACAATACAGCGGCGGTCTATCCGTACAGGGTGACATGGGCAAGACCGGCAAGACCGCCAAAGATAAGGCCGAGGAGAACCTGAAGCGGCAGGCCCGCGGCGACCGGCACGACTGGCGGCGCCACCTCCAACTGGACGCCCAGGGCAAGCCCTCTCCCCTTCCCAAGGGCTACCGTCTGGCCCCCGAATGGACGCTGACCAAGCAGCAGAAGGCAGCCCGCACCAACTCGATTAAGAAGGCCATGGCGAAGCGAGGGAAGCGAGAACCGATCAAGGTTCCAGCCTACCAGCGAGGTGAGCGGCGCGCAGTCTATGCCGAACTTGTGAAGGTCAAGGACGACGGCAGGACCAACTGCGGGGACCCCTACTGCTTCGTGCCGACGTGGCAGACCCGAGCATGGGAGGTCGAGCTTCAGAAGGCGCTGGACTGGTTTGGCGACGCAATAGGCGGGGAGCCGGAACGCCCTGAAGAGAAGCAGGCGAGGGAACGGGGCGAAGGTTACAAGCCCTTCCTAGACGCCCACTTCGGGAACGACCCTGAAGACGGCTGGGATTGGGATTACGCGGTGCCCGAGCGGGGCGACCCTGACTTCCACCACATGCGCGAATGGAACTCACCGACGCTGCCCCCAAGGTTTGTGAGGGCTGCAATGGAGGCGAGGGCCAATGCCGGACTTTGACAGCATCAAGCGGCGGGACTGGACCAGAACCTACCCGACGCGGGAGCAGGCCCTAGCCTTGGTCGCCATGATCAAGAGCGACGATTGGGAAACCAGTTCAGAGCTTGACAGGCAACTGAAGGCAGTCACCGGCATGGAATGGGCCGAGGACTTCGGGGTGGTGGCCGAGCGGTGCTTCGAAGTCTTTGGCTCCCCAGAGCTTGAAGCGGGGAACCGCGCAAGGCGTTTAGCTGAAGTCTCGATGAGGCCCCGCAAAGCCAGCAGCACGACCGCAGCAGCACCGGCAGATACGCCATCGCCGACACCGCAGGACGCCTACGGGTTCACCCGCAGGGCATAGCACAGGTCACCCCCCATATCTGACATGGGGTGAAATCCAACAATCCAACCAGCGCAACAACCTCGACCATGGTGGCCGGGGAGCGCAAGCAATGAGGAATGAACATGACCACGACCAACACCAACGATTTCATCTCGGGCAACGCCTACGCCGACGCCGACAATGCAGCCGAAGTGGCCGCTAAGGCAGACGCAGAGGCCCGCGCTACGGCCAACCCAGAGAGCGTCAAGAAGCCGGCCCCAGCACCGCTGATCGACGTCACCACGACTGTCCGCAACGGCGTCGTCGAAGCCCTCTAAGCCACCAACCAACGAAGGAACGAACGAACATGAACGACTTCAGCAGAGCATCCGGCCTTGTCATCAACAGCGCCACGGTTGCCCCGGCCCCTTCCGGCATCACCGTGAACGGCAGGGACCTCGCCAGCATGTCTACAACGGAGCGCCACGAAGAACTGCGCCGGGTTGATGCTGCCGCCGAACAGGCCAAGGCAGCCCAGAAAGAGGCAGCCCTTCAGGCCCAGATCGCGGCAGCGACCGAACGCAGCCTACAGTTCAATGAACAGCTCCGCGCACAGCGGGTGGGCATCAACACCGGGCAGGCTTTGTCCGAAGGCCAGAAGGCTCAGGTGGCCGCTGCCAAGCCGATGAACGGTAGCGCGCCACAGGCCCTCGTCGACCAGCTCCCGGTGACTGTCGGTGGCATCCAGCTTGGCCCCAAGCAAGCCCGCGAAATGGCTGATCGTGGCGAGATCACCCGTGCTGACTACGTGGCTGCGGTTAACGCCGCGCTGGCCCCCTACGGTCACTCTTTCAAGTAGCCGCAGCGGACATCGAGCAGCCTCTTGAGAAAGAGGTTCCGACTGCGGATGACGACGAGAAGGACAAGACCGACGATGAAACCGACGACGAGAAAGCAGACAGGCAATTCAAGGAAATGGTTGGCATGGCTGACCGCTCACTTGATCGCTTCAATGCTAATGCCCCTGCCGAGGTGAGAGACGCAGCTATCGACGAATACATCGAGACCGGCGTGTTGAACCACGAGACGGCCCAGGTTGACGAGGTCGAGACCGCAGTGGTTCAAGCAGCCTTCACCCAGCACATCGAGCGGCATGTGCTAAAGCCTGTCGGGCTCTCCATGGACCAATGGATGGAACACATCGACGAGGCCGAGTTGCCAGCCTTCAGGCGGGCAGCCGTCGAGGGCAACTGGCAGGCCCTGATCAGCCACGCTCGGGCCGCTGCAAAGATGCGGTTGGACTTAGGCATCTAGTCCCCTGACGGCTACCCTGCCCCGGTGCATCGCCCCAAGAGGTGTGCCGGGGCTACCACCAAATACCCTCAGAACAGTGTGCGGTAACGACCGCCGGAGCGCGTTCGAGGTCTCGCCGGTACGATCTACCGTCCAGGGACAAACGCCACTCCACCAGCAAACTTACAACTTACAGGAGAACATGCAACAGATCGAATTGAGTGGGTCATACACTGCCGTCACGACGCTGTCGGGCGAGGAAATCAAGGTCACCACAACGCGCAAGGACCCGGTTCCGGTCCTGTGTCGGGAATTGGTCAAGCGAGGGGTCGACCCTAGCGAACGTGTGAGGGTCACCATCGGCACCGTGCCAATGTGGAAGGCAGATCGCACAATTGGCGCATGGGCGGGGATCGATGTCACGGAATACGACCGAGATGGGCTGCGCACCGAGAAGCACCGGCCATTCCCTGTCCATCGGATCAGGCCATGACAACCAGCGGATTTGGCTGTAGGGCAGCGTTTGACGGTTGGCCGTGGAAACGAACCGACTGACCATCACTGAGACCCAATCAACAGGCTGCCCAATGGCCGAGATGGGTGGAAAGCAGAAGTTAACTCTTACGTGGAAGGGTCCTTCGCGAAGCTATCTCCGGCACAATCTCGCAAACGGTGTGCCAAAATAGACTTTCTAGATCTCATGCCCCAGACTGTCCGTGGACTAGAGAGATTATCTATCAATGAATAACTTCAAGAAAATACTTCTATCTCTGTGTGTTGTATTAATACTGTTTCTGGCTGCAGAACTGGTAACCTCTTGGCTTTCTGAGAGGGGCGGTCCATTTCGATACTTTAATCAGGCGAGTGAGAAAGGAACCAGGGCAGATAAGGCGATCCGAGCGATCGACAGGTTCTTAGTTGAGCCTCGGACGGAGGCCGATGTTAAAAATTTCCTGACAACCGCTGGGTTTGCGTGCGATCGTCCGTATGGCAATAAACTCCTTTCGCTTAAAAGCCTCGAATACAAAACTCCCCTCTCGTCAGGCGTTTTCTGCCACTATGACTACGGCAGATATTTTTTGTATTATCAAAAGTTTATTGTAGACGTGGCGTTTGGTTCGAATTTGAAAAGTTTTAGGCACAAGGTATTTTGGGATTTCTGATACGGTGACCTCAATTGCTATCGCCATCCTATGGCTGCCGCCAATGGCCGAGATGGGTCGTAAGCGGTCCTTGGCCGGATCGTAGCTGTTGGACCTTGGAGTCACTGACCATGGCGAGCAGGCGACGACCATGGCGAGCAGGCGACGCCTAAATCCCCTGCTGACACCGTTGACAGAAGGTACACCGCTCGGGCACAAAGAGGTACACCGAGCTTAACCGCTTCGGGGGAAGAGACCCTTTTATCCCCTTGATTTTTCTTCGGAAGTTCGGGTGGAACGCTCCAGTCGGATTTGGCCTTTAGCGCCGTCCGGGGGCACCAGTTCGCAGCTGAAGCGTCGATCTCTGGACTTTGATGTGCCGGTATTCCTGAAACAGGAGCTGATCCATGTCACGCTGTGGGGACGTCTACGAGAACAAGGTGACCGGTGAATTCGGCGTGATCCTGCGTGGCACCGAAGACCGCGGCCAGGGGCCCGGCATCGTTCATCTGACCGCGCGGCCGGGCGCTGCAGTCGTTGGCGAACACTTCCATCCCAACATGATTGAACGGTTTACCGTCTTCAGCGGCCGGCTCGATGCCTCCATCGCCGGGAAGACATTTTCCCTGGAGCCCGGCCAATCGGCAACGGTCGAGGCAGGCGTGGTGCACGATTGGTGGAACAGCAGCAAGACCGAAGAAGCACACGTCCTAATCGAAATCGAACGGGCGCCCGGCGCGGACCACGTTGACCCGAACCGTTTCGAGCTGCTGATCGGCATGCTCTTCGGCCTCGCCAATGCCGGTCTGGTGGATAAGAAAGGCAGACCCTCCCTGCTTCAGGCAGCAGTCATCGCCAGGGAATTTGCCGACGTGATCGTCTTCACCCAGCCTCCACCCGCGATTCAGCGGGTGGCGCTCGGCATCCTGGCGCCGCTCGCCGGTCTGCTTGGCTACCGGGCGATCGACCCTGCTTTCTGCAGACCGCACGCCCACATCACTCCGGCCCCCGAAATCCTCGCCATGGCAGGCCTCCCGCCGGTCTGATCTCGATGGCGTCTCTACGAGGCGCTTGCGATTTGGCCAGATGCACTTGCCCCGGTGAATGTGTTCCTCACCCTTGCCGACCTGTAGACATAGGCGACCCAGATACCGGTCAACACAAACGAGACGATGGGTGCCATCAGCGCGTCTCCCGCAAGCACCTGGTTTACCGGGACGCCAAGAACTGCCGAAATCCAAAACGTGTCCAGGAGAAACACGACAGGGATTGCAAACCACTGAACCACAAACAGCTGTTTGAAGCGGTAACTCCGACGCAGCATCGCTACGAACACCACCACCTGGAGGACCAGAAATACCAGCAAGAGTGCTACCTCGCCGTAAACCGCCAAGGTGCCATTCGGGAGTGTCATGAGCTGTTGGTAGCCTTCACTTGATGTCCCCAATGTCGCGAGCGTGCGCAACGGGGACAAGGCCTGACCGATCGCAAGCAACATCAGCCAGCCTCCAAACCCCACCAGATCCGCCGGGTTCTGTGAAGGCTTGATCGCCGATCGGACGGCAAAGAACACAGGCACGCCAATCAGCAACAGAAGTATTGCCCAGTGCCAGACAGAAAAATGCATTTACCCCTCCCCCAAAATACACCCATGGGTTGTATCATATTTCAGCGCCAGCTCAAGAGGGAGAAGTTCAACGGCCATACACTTTTAACTGGAAAACCCCTTACCTCCTGCCTGTTCCTGACAGGATCATCCCGGTTCACACCCCAATCGCCGCCACCAATATCCGGTTCTGTCTTCGTATCGCCGCGCGTAGCTCCGGTATCCTCGCCTCGTCGCGTTTCACGAACTCGATAAACATCATGTTCATGTTGTTGAACACCAGTTCGCCCAGCGCCTGTCCGTCGATGTCGGCGCGCACCAATCCAATCTCTTGCAACCGGGCGATCAGCGCGCGGATTTGCTCGGTCAGCGTCCGGTCGAGCCCGGTATAGGTCTGGCCGAACGGGCTGTCGGGCAATTGCGTCGAGATCGCCATCGCCTGCCGCCACATCTCCTTGCTGAGATAATGCAGCGAGTGCTCGATGTAGATGCCGAGCAGCGTATCCAGTGCATCGCCGACATTGGCCGGCGGGTTGGCGACCACGCCGCGCCCGGCATTCAGCACCTCGTTGACCTCCAGCGAGACGATGGCGCCAAGGATATCGCCCTTGTTCTCATAGTAGTTATAGATGGTGCCGACCGACACTTCGGCCTGCGCCGCGATCGCCTCGATCTTGGCGCCCTCATAGCCGGCCTCGCGGAACAGCTCCGCCGCCGCTTCGATGATACGGCGGTGCCGATCCGCCTTTTGCCTTGCCCGCAATCCGCTCATGAAAGCCTCTTGCCATAGAAACAGAATTGACTCAATTTTAGAATTGGTTCAATTTTTTGCAAGAAGCCACAAAGGCAAGGGAGAACACTCGATGTCCGCGACTCTGACTTCCATTCTGAAAATCCATCTGCGCGCTGCAACCGCAGCTACTGCACTGCTACTCGCCACAGGCGCTCACGCCGCCGATCTCAACGCTCTGATCTGGTGCGATCACGCCGACCCGGCCCTGCTGCAGCCCTTCGAGGAGGCCAATGGCGTCAAGGTCAACGTCAAGGAATTCGAAGGCACCGGCGCCGGTCTCGCTATCGTCGAACAGTCGCAGCCCGGCGACTGGGATGTGATGGTGATCGACTCTATCGACGTGCCGCGCGGTGTCGAAAAGGGCCTGTTCGAGCCGCTGCCGGAAGACAAGCTGCCGCTGGCCGACCTGTTTCCGCAGGTGAAGATGGATGGTTCCACCGTCGTGGACGGCAAGCGCTACGGCATCACAGAAAAGTTCGGCTACAACACCATCGGCTACAACAAGACCAAGGTCGACCCGGCCGACATGCAGTCGATGGCCGCACTCACCGGCGACAAATACAAGGGCAAGATCGCCATCTATGACTACTACCTGCCGGTCATCGGCATGGCCGCTTTGGCGATCGGCAAGAAGACGGCCGAGTTGACCGAAGCCGACCTTCCCGCCATCAAGGCCGAACTCCTGAAGATGAAGGCCAACGCCAAGCTGGTGGGCGAAGTCACTGCCAGCCAGACAGCACTGGCCACCGGCGAGGTCGACATTCTGGTCGGCGGCGGCGAATGGGTGACGGCCGGGTTGGCCAAGGAGAACCCGGCGCTGGACTTCTCCATCCCGAAAGAAGGAGCGGTGCTGTGGTCGCAGTCGCTGGCCATGTTCAAGGACTCCAACAACAAGGACATGGCGCTAAAATTCATCCAGTACATCATGAGCCCCGAGGGACAGGCGCGGCTCGCCACCTCCTCCTGCTATTGGGGCATGCCGGCGAACACCAAGGCAGCACTCACCGACGAGCAGAAGAAGATCCTGCGCTTCGACGAACAGCCTGACTTCCTTGCCCGCGCCCAGTCCTACCCGGCGCCGAACGCCGATCTCGACAAGAAGATGCAGGACGTCTGGACCGAAATGCTGCAGGCACAATGACCGGTTGCTGCTCGTGAGCAACGCTGCCAATAGCGGGCGTGCCCTGCCCCAGGCGGGCCGTGCCCTGCCTCGGGCGGGCACTGCCCTGCCCTGGGCGCTGGTCACGCCGGCGCTCGGCTGGACGCTGCTGTTCTTTGTGCTGCCCTTCGTCGCCATGGCGCTTTCCAGCCTCACGGCGCATGAAGGCGGCGGCTTCACGCTCGCCAACTACAGCCAGTTCTTCACCAACCCTTCTTACTGGCAGGCGATGGTCAACTCGCTGCAGGTCACAGCCATCGTCACCGTGATCTCGGTGCTGCTTGCCTACCCCTTCGCCTGGATTCTGGCCGAGCAGGTGCCGGAGCGCTGGCAGCGGCTGGCGCTGATGCTGGCCGTGCTGCCGTTCTGGACATCCTATGTCGTGCGCTCTTATTCCTGGCTGCTGGTGCTGGCGCAGAATGGCGTCATCAACCGCGCGTTGACCGGCTCCGGCCTGTTCACTGACCCGGTGCAGCTCGCCAACACACGCTTCGCCACCGTCACCGGTTTCGTGCATTTCTTCGTCATGCTGTTGACGCTGACCATTTTCGCCAATCTGAAACAGCTAAGCCCCAGCTACCGCAAAGCCGCCGCCGATCTCGGCGCCGGGCCGGTGCGGACCTTCCTGCATGTCATCCTGCCACTGACCTTGCCCGGCATCATGGTCGGCGCCTTCCTGACCTTCGTGCTGTGCATCGGCGACTACATCACGCCGCAGATACTTGGCGGCAACAACGAGCTTTTGATGCCGCAACTGGTAATGATGCAGATCGGCCGGCGCGGCGATTTTCCGCTGGCCTCGGCGCTGTCGATCATCCTGATGGCGGTCGTCACCATCGCCTATCTCGCCTGCGCCCGCTGGCTGAAGATCGAGCGGGCCTGAGATGCGCCGGATTGTCCGTATCGCTTCCTGGCTCTACGCCCCCGCCGTCTACGGCTTTATCTTCCTGCCGGTGGTCGTGCTGGTGTTGTTTTCACTGCAGGCGACGTCGTTTCCGATCCCGCCCTTCACCGGCCCGTCGCTGCGCTGGTACGACGCGGTGCTCTCCGACACCCGGCTGACCTCGGCATTGGTCAATTCGCTGCTGGTCGCGGCCATCTCCTCTTTTGCCACCGTCACGCTCGGCTTCCTCTCGGCCTGGGGCTTTGCGCGCTTCGTCCTGCCCGGCTCGGCCCTGCTGCGCGGGCTGATCACCCTGCCGCTGACGGTCAGCTATCTCATCATCGGCATGGGGCTGCTGGTGCTGTTCAACTGGGCTGGCATCCCGAAGTCGCTGCTTGCCGCCGGCATCGGCCATGTCGTGATCAACCTGCCGCTGTGCTTTGCCATCATCTATAGCCAGATGGGCGACCACCAGATCAACATCGAGCGCGCCGCGCGCGACCTCGGCGCGCCTGAATGGAAGGTGCTCCTGTTGATAACCGTGCCGGTGATGGCGCCGGCGATCTTCGCCGGCTTCTTCCTGTCGATGACCTTCTCCTGGGACGAGTTCGTCATCTCCTTCCTGCTAACCCGCTTCGACACGACCTTGCCGGTCGAAATCTGGAACCTGTTGCGCTCCGGCCTCAACCCCAAGACCAACGCCGTCGGTTCACTGGTCTTTGCCGTCTCCATCGTTCTGGTGGTGTTGTTCGAACTGACATTGCTGCGGAGGAGAAAGGCATGACCGCGCCATTGGTCGACATCCGCTCCGTCTCGCACCGCTTCGGCCAGCAGACGGTGCTGAAGAACGTCTCGCTGCAGATCGAGCCGGGCAGCTACACCATCCTGCTCGGCCCATCGGGGTCCGGCAAGACGACGCTGCTCTCCATTCTCGGCGGTTTCGTCAGCCCTAGCGAAGGCAAGGTGTTCATCCGCGGCGAGGACTGCACCGCCGTGCCGCCGGCAAAGCGCCCGACGACGACGGTGTTCCAGGACTATGCTCTGTTTCCACACATGAGCGTCGGCAGCAATGTCGGCTTCGGCTTGCGCATGCAGGGCGTCGATGGCGCGACGCGGGCCGCACGGGCGCGCGAGGCGCTGGCGCTGGTCGGGCTGGCCACGGCCTTCGACAAGAAGCCGCACCAGCTTTCCGGCGGCCAGCGGCAGCGCGTGGCGCTGGCCCGCGCGCTGGTGATCGAACCGGCCGTCCTTTTGCTCGACGAGCCGCTCGGTGCACTGGACCTCAAATTGCGTCGGCAGATGCAGGACGAGTTGAAAGCGATCCAGAAACGCGTCGGCACCGCCTTCATCCACGTCACCCACGACCAGGAAGAAGCGATGGCGCTGGCCGACCATTGCGTGGTGATGAATGACGGGCGCATCGAGGACGAAGGACCGCCCGAGCGCGTCTATGCGCGGCCGGCGACACGCTTTTCGGCGACCTTCATGGGCGAAAGCACGCTGATATCGGGAACTGTGACCGAAACGGAGAATGGGAAAATCACTGTCGCAACGCAGACCGGACCGCTCTCGCTGCCTGGGGATTTACCGGTCGGCGCTTCTGTTGCCCTGGCCATCCGCCCGGAGCATCTTGTCCTCGACGCGACCGCGGGCAAGGTCGCGCTAGGCACCGCCGAGGTGAGCGACGTCGTCTTCCAGGGCAGCTTCAAGCGCGTGCTTGCCGTTTCCGTCGAAGACCCGGGGCTGCAGTTCATAGCCAAACTTCCAGCCGCGGCAACTGTGCAGCCGGGCGACAGCGTTGCCGTTTCGTGCGACGCTGGCGACATTATCCTTCTGGCAAACTGAGCCATGTCAGCGCTTCCGATCATCGACGCTCCCAACTGGTACGAAACCATACGCATGGCCGATGGCGTGACGCTTATCCACGAGCCGTGGATCAAGCCGTTTTTCCGCTGCAACATTTGGCACGTTCGCGGCCGCGACCGCGATCTCCTGTTCGACACCGGCCTCGGTCATTTCAGCCTGCGCTCCCATGTGCCACTGGTGACGGAGAGAAAGCTGACCTGCGTCGCCAGCCACACGCATTTCGACCATATCGGCTGCCATCACGAATTCCCCGAGCGCTGCGTGCATCGCGCCGAGGCCGAAATCCTCGCCGATCCGCGCAACGAGTGGACGGTCGCCGACCGCTATGCGACCGACGAGATGTTCGATGGCATGCCCGACGGCTGGGTGTCGGCGCGCTACCGGATACTGCCGGCGCCGGCCGGCCGTCTGCTCGCGCAGGGCGATGTCGTCGATCTCGGCGATCGTGCCTTCGAGGTGATCCATACGCCGGGCCATTCGCCCGGCGGCATCGCGCTCTACGAAAACAGGACAGGCATCCTGTTGTCCGGCGACATCATCTATGACGGCCCGCTGATCGATGATGTCTACCACTCTGACACCGACGATTATGTCGCAACGCTGCTGCGCATGCGCGATCTCGATGTCACGGTCGTGCATGGCGGCCATTTCCCGAGCTTCGGCAAGGTGCGCTATCGCCAGCTCGTCGACGAGTATCTCGCGCAAAAGCGGCAGGCCGGCTGCCATCTGCTGCAAGCACGCTGAGCGCGACTGCGTGATCGGCCGTGTAGATCGAAATATCGTGGAAACGCGTCAAAGCCAAAACCCGATGCGCCGGATGCGCCGGCGATCCCGTCATGTTATGGTCACAGACGGGGCCGAATTGGGGCAAGTCCTCGCGTATTCGCCGCGGCTTGCAGGCTTGGATCAAGTTCATGCGCCTTCTGGCGGCCGTGCTGCTGATGACCATGGCGCTCTTCTCCGCTGCGCGCGGCGAGGAACGTATCGCGCTGGTGGTCGCCAATCCGGCCTATGACGGCGCGCCGGTCATCGCCAACGCACAGGGCAGCGCCGAACGCGTTGCGGCAAGCCTCCAGTCCATCGGCTTCACCGTTAAGCTGGTGACCGACGGCGACCGCGCCGATGTGGCGCGCGCCATGTTTGATTTCGCCAAGTCGCTGGGTACTGCCGATTCCGTCGGCATCTTCTACTATGTCGGCCGCACCGCTCGGGCCAATGACCGGAACTACCTGCTGACGCGCGGCACGCGCGCCGATTCAACGGAAGCGATCGATCAGACGGCATTGCCTCTCGATCTCTTCGTGCAAGCGCTCGAGGCCACACCGACGTTCAAAATTATCCTGCTCGACATTGCCGGCGACGGCCAGAACCTGCCTCCCGGCGCGACGCGCGGCCTGGCGCCGGTCGGCCCGCTGGCCAACGCCATTGTCACTTTCTCCGCTCAGCCTGGAAGCGTCGCGCTGGATGGAAGCGGATCGGCGACGGCCTTTGCCGATGCGTTCGCCGCCGCGCTGACCCGGCAGGGCGTCGACATCGACACGATGCTCGTATCGGTCGCACAAACCGTGGCGGAGGCGACATCCGGACGTCAGCTGCCATGGGTGGCGAGCCGCCTTTCCGGCGGCGTGCCGTTTGTGCCCTTGCCGGACAGGCCGGTTACCGAAGCGCTGCCGCCGCCGCAGGCGGCTGCTCCCGAACCGGCACCGCCCCCGATGGCAAGCGGCGGCGGTGGTGGCTACGATTCCGGGGGTGGCGGCTGGGACGGCGGCAGCGACTATGGCTCCGGCGGCGGCGGCTCCGGCGGTTTTGACAGTGGCCAGGAGCCATACCCGATGGATGTCCTGCCGGGGTCTGGCGGCGGATCCTGGACGGGCAACAGCGCCGATGAAGCCGCCGCCTATGAGGAATACAAACGCCAGGCAGAGCAGCGCCAGCAATATGAGGAGGAGGCTCGGCGAAAGTACGAAGAAGAGGCTGCCAGGGCCGCAGCCGCGGCGCAGAACAATCTCGGCGGCGCCTATCAGGGGGATGACCAAGCCAGCGGCATGGAGCCAGCACTGCCGCCTGTCCCGGCGCCCGCACCCGCCCCACCGCCTGTCATTGAGCCGCTTGCCCCGCTGCCCGATACGGCAACCGCCGAAGAGCCTCCTGTGCCGCCTTTGGACGCGCCTCCTGGCATGGTGTCTCCACCGATCGACAACAATGCGGTCGAGGTCGTGCGGCACCCGACCATCGATGCACCGGACGAGGTTGTTGCCGGCGAGACGGTCACCGTCTCCATCGCGCTGACCGAGGAGCAATTGACGCCCGAGGTCAGGGCAAAGGCGGCACCCGGCTCGACGGTGACAGCGAATGGCGCTTTGGCGATGACGATGCCGGCAGGAGCCGACGCATGGCCGATCGACATCGATCTGTTTGCCAGCGGTTTCGATCTCGCCGACGGCGGCAAATGGAGCCGGCAGACAACGCTCTACCGCCAGGGCGACAGCGATGTCGTCCGCTTCGAGCTCAAGGCGCGGCCCATTGCCAAAGACAGCAAGCCCGCTCAGTTCATCGCCCGCATCTACAGCGCCGGCCGTTTTCTAGGTTCCGCATCGCGGCCCATCACCATCAAGCGATCTCAACCGGCCGCTCCGTCTGTCGAACCAACCACCGACGTGGCTCCTCCGGTCATGTTGCTGGCCTCTACGCCCCCGCAACCGGCAGTGACCGGCAAGGTCGAACTCGGGGCCGGTGACCCGGGTGACGTGCCAGACCTCGATGTAACCATCCTCTATGACGATCCGAGCGGGCTCGGCGCCGGGCAGATCATCATCCATTCGCCGCATCTGGCCGGTCCGGTGATGGACACATTTTCGACGCCGCCGGAGATGGCGGCATGGCTGGACTCGGAATATCGCCGCCTGCTGCAACTCGGATTGAGCCTGCGCGGCGCGACCTCGCTGCAGCAGTCCGCTGAAAGCAGCGATCCGGAGGCGCAAAAACGTTTTGTGACGCTGGCCGCCGAAGGTTTTGGCGATGCGCTCTACCGGGATTATGTGCCGGAGGCATTCAAGGATGTGTTCTGGTCGCTACGCGGCAAGGGCGAACTGCATTCGATCCAGATCACTTCGAACAGCCCAACGCTGCCATGGGAACTGATCCGTCCGCAGAGCGAGGACGGCGCCATCGTGGACGGCTTCCTCGGCATGAGCTACCGGCTGGCGCGCTGGGCGCCGCGCAACTCGTCCTCGCAAGTCGATAATCCGCTCGACCGGATGGCCTTCACCGGCGTTGCGGCCGTTGCCCCTTCCTATGTCGACAAGCGGTCGCTGCCTTTCCAGCAGGTCGAGATCGACGCGCTGAGCAAGCTTGCCGGCTACCGCCGCTTCGACGGCGATTTCGTCTCCTTCGAGAAATTGGTCGCAGAGGTCTCGACGGGATTCATCCATTTCTCCGGCCACGGCGAGGTCAACCAGCCGAGCAGCGGTCGGCCGGTCTTTGCCATCGACCTCGTCGACCAATCGCTTGATCCCGATACCTGGAGGGCATTGGTCATTGCCGCAAATGGCAAGGGCAACCCGTTCTACTTCTTCAACGCCTGCGACACCGGACGCTCGCAGATGCTCGGCGGCTTCGTGCAAGGCTGGGGGCCGGCGGTGCTGGCGGGCGGTGCCTCCGGTTTCATCGGTGGCATGTGGCCGCTGACCGACCACGCGGCGGCTGCCTTCTCAACCAGCTTCTATGGCGGCATCACCACCCAGCTCAGGGACGGGCCGGTCTATCTGGCCGAGATCCTGCAAGGTGTGCGCAAACGGTTCTATGAAACCGGTGATCCGACCTACCTCGCCTACACGTTCTACGGCAACGCCAACCTTCAGGTCGTGACGCAGTAGGCGGCGGACTTCCGAAAGCAATTGAACGCAGTGATTCGCCTCACAGCGCCCTTTGCGGGCACGGCGTTCCGGCGGCGTCGCCACAACGTGAGGCCGTGGGCTGCGGTCTGAAACTCATTTCCTCGGTCTGTCGCACAAGTTCGGCGAAGACAAGGGCAAAACTTCCCAGCATCAGGAAGACGATGATCAGGCGTGTCACCGGCAATGGATCGGCCTCGACTGGCTAGCCCCCGCGCCACCCATTAACTGCCGGCTAACATGATCGATCTGGCTTTACGAGAGTTTAAGCTCCGTCTTAACCATCACATTCGCTTGTCATGCGACACGAAGCGCGAGCCGCGACAGAGCAGAACAACGCCTCCCTTTGCAGATGTGCGCGCCCATGCTACCCCGGCGCTGGCGCGGCCCAGGCAATCGGTCGCCGTCAATCGGTCGTCATCGGGGAGCCATGACCAAAGCCGCCAGCCATTTCGCCTTCGTTTCATCTGATACAGCCGACGCCAGGGCGGCGCTGGAAAGCCTGTCGGCGCGCTATGGCCAGGCGTCCGCCGAGGATGCCGAAGTGGTGGTGGCGCTCGGTGGCGACGGTTTTCTGCTGCAAACCCTGCGCGATACGATGAGCACGGGCAAGAAGGTCTACGGCATGAACCGTGGCACCATCGGCTTCCTGATGAACGAATACCGCGTCGGCGGCCTGACGGAGCGCATCGCTGCGGCGGTTCCCGAAACGATCCGTCCGCTGGAGATGCTGGCGGTGACGCATGAGGGCGAAACGATTTCGGCTCTGGCCATCAACGAGGTGGCCCTTTGGCGCCAATCCTACCAGACGGCAAAGATACGCATCACCGTGGACGAGCAGGAGCGGCTGGAGGAATTGAACTGCGACGGCGTGATGATCGCGACGCCGGCCGGCTCGACCGCCTACAATTTGTCCGCGCACGGGCCGATCCTGCCGCTCGACGCGCCGTTGCTGGCGCTGACCCCGGTCAGCCCGTTCCGCCCGCGCCGCTGGCGCGGTGCGCTGCTCTCCAACAAGGCGACGGTGCGCTTCGACATTCTGGAGCCAGAAAAGCGGCCGGTGAACGCCGCCGCCGACCACACCGAGGTCAAGGCGGTGGCCTCGGTCACGGTGCGGGAATCGCCGACCGCGACGGCGACGCTGCTGTTTGACCCCAACCATTCGTGGAACGAACGCATTCTTGCCGAACAGTTTCGCTATTGAGCCGGCGCAATGAGATGCAGCTGGATTAAGCATCGCGATTAAGGTTACGTTTTCACAATCGTCCCATTCCCGCCCGTTTCTGTTGACAAATCGCGGGCTTGCGCCTAATCGCAATACCAATCTTGCAGGCGCGTGGCGCTTGCCGCGACGGATGCCGTTGCGCTTCCCCGAACCAGCCAAAGACACCAACACTTGTCCTCAGACACCACGATCGCTCAAGAAGCGTTGACCTTCGCAGACCTCGGCCTGTCGCCCAAGGTCCTTTCCGCAGTAACCGATGCCGGCTACACCGAGCCGACGCCGATCCAGGCGGGCGCCATCCCGCATGCCTTGCTGGGCAAGGATATTCTGGGCATCGCCCAGACCGGCACCGGCAAGACGGCGTCGTTTGTGCTGCCGATGCTGACCCGCCTCGAAAAGGGCCGGGCCCGCGCCCGCATGCCGCGCACGCTGATCCTGGAACCGACGCGCGAACTCGCCGCGCAGGTCGAAGAGAATTTCATCAGATACGGCAAGAACCACAAACTGAACATCGCCCTGCTGATCGGCGGCGTGTCGTTCGACGAGCAGGACAAGAAGCTGGAGCGCGGCGCCGACGTGCTGATTGCCACGCCCGGCCGCCTGCTCGACCATCGTGAGCGCGGCAAGCTGTTGCTCAACGGCGTCGAGATCCTCGTCATCGACGAGGCCGACCGCATGCTCGACATGGGCTTCATCCCCGACATCGAGCGCATCTGCGAGATGATCCCGTTCACCAGGCAGACGCTTTTCTTCTCGGCGACTATGCCGCCGGAGATCACCAAGCTCACTGAAAAATTCCTGCACGCGCCGGTGCGCGTCGAGGTTTCGAAGGCTGCGTCGGCCGCCACCAACATTATCCAGCGGCTGGTCAAGTCGGGCTCCAAGCCCTGGGACAAGCGCGAGACGCTGCGCAATCTGATGAAGGCCGAGGACGAAGGGCTGAAGAACGCCATCATCTTCTGCAACCGTAAGGTCGAGGTCTCGGAACTGTTCCGCTCGCTGCTGAAGTATGATTTCGATGCCGGCGCCCTGCATGGCGACATGGACCAGCGCGCCCGCATGCAGATGCTGGCCAATTTCCGTGATGGCAAACTGCGCTACCTCGTCGCTTCGGACGTCGCCGCGCGCGGTCTCGATATCCCCGATGTCAGCCACGTCTTCAACTATGACGTCCCGATCCATGCCGAGGACTATGTCCACCGCATCGGCCGCACCGGCCGCGCCGGCCGCTCGGGAAAATCCTTCACCATCGCGACCAAGTCGGACACCAAATACATCGACGCCATCGAACGGCTGATCGGTAACAAGATCGAATGGCATGACGGTGACCTGTCGACGGTCGTCGCCAGCGAAGGCGGCGAGGACGATGCCCCCCGCCGTGGCCGCGGTGCCCCACGTCGCGCCGGCCGCAAGGACGAAGACCGCAAGGACCGGAGCGAACGCAAGCCGCGCGAACGCCACGCCAAGCCCAGTGACCAACCGACACCGGAAACGGTGCATGAGGAGCAGCCGGTCGTGGCCGAAGCCGCGGTCGCCGATATCGGCGAGCGTCGCGCGCGCAAGGAATCGATCCGTTCCGAGAATACCGAGCGCAAGGCTTCTGATCGCAACGAGCAGCGGGCACCGGAACGTGGCGACACCAGGCCGCAGCGCGACAACAACCGCCCTGCCCGTCACCGCCAGGAAGACAATGACTCGACCGTCGGCTTCGGCGACGACATGCCGGCCTTCATGCGGATCGTCGCCAAGGTCTGATCAACGGTTCGATACCAGCCAATGAAAAACGGCCCCTTCCGGGGCCGTTTTCATGTTTCATGCCGCTTCGCTCAGGTGAGCGGCGAAAGCTGGATCTCGACGCGCCGGTTCTGTGCCCGCCCGGCCGAAGTCGCATTGGATGCGATCGGACGCGTCTTGCCGAAGCCGGTGACCGCGAAGCGACGCGAATCGACGCCCTGTCCGGACAGATAGTTGGCGACAGCCAGCGCGCGGCGCTGCGACAGGTCGAAATTATGTTCGTCGCCGCCGGTCGAGTCCGTGTGGCCGAACACGTCGACCGTGGTCTGCCGGAACTTGTTCAGCACGAGTGCTACCGAATTCAGCACCTGGTAGAAGCCGGGCTTCACCGCGTCCTGATCCACGTTGAAGGTGATATCGGACGGCATGTTGAGAATGATCTGGTCGCCGGTGCGGGTGACGCTGACGCCGGTGCCTTGAAGCTGCCTGCGCAGTTCGGCTTCGTTCTGGTCCATCGTGGCGCCGATGGCGCCGCCGGCAAGCGCGCCTATGCCGGCGCCGATCAGCGCGTTGCGGCGATCATTGCCGCCGGCAAGCAGGCCGAGGCCCGCGCCCGCCAAGGCGCCAATGCCGGCGCCGGCAGCGGTATTGGAAACCTTCTGCTCCCCGGTATACGGATCGGTGGTCGTGCATGCGCTCACCAGTACAGCCGTCGCCACGACGACGAGCACAGTCTTTTTCATAGGTTCGTCCCTCTCCAAGCCGCAGTCGTTTCGACCGCGCCGTATCAGCCCTTCCCGCGACTTGTAACATCAAATGCGGCGAAAAATGGAACGGGGAAAAGCCAGCAGAGGCTTTCCCTGCTCAACTTCACACCAACGTTTCGTGCGGCTCCTGACCGGCTACCAGAGATTCTTGCCGTCGATGACGACCACCTCGACCTTGTCGAGATCGAAATCGTCGAACAGTCGGGAATTCACGCTGATCTTCGGATTGTCGAAGTCCGGTTTGCCGGTCGACCAGTCCGGGGTTTCGGTGAAGGTGCCGCAGCCGCAAATGGCGCAGAAACCGTGCTTTACGGTTTTCGATCCCCATCGGTAGAAGGAGACGTTTTCGGGCGGGCTGGTGAGCTTGAACTGCGACGGGGTGTAGTATGCCCACAGCGACCCGCGTTTCGAGCAGAAGGAGCAGGTGCAATGCGTCACGGTCTGCGGCGCTTGCGAAACCTCGAATGTCGTCGCCTTACAGTGGCAGCTGGCCTTGATGGTCATGAACGTTCCTCTCCGTTGTCCGCCGCCTATGCGGCAAGGCAACATAATGAAGCGCTCCTGACAACCATCTGTCAGGTATGACCGGGTGGCCTATGAACGCTGCCCTCTCGTCAATAAGAACGCGGCGGCACGAACAGGCAAATCGTCTTGCCGGCGTCGAGACCGGCTTGATGGGCGCACCAGTGGAAATCGCCGTCCGGGCTATCCTTGACGCGCTTGTCGCTCATGGGAACGACCTCACCCGTCCCGGCTATCACATAGCCCTCGGGCTTCTCCAACACTTCCCCCGTATGAGTCGCACGGCAATCATAGTTGGCACAGCATGCGAATGGATAAGACCAGCCTTGCGGCTTTGCCGCGGTAGGCTTGGCATCGTGCGCGAAAGCGGGTGCCGTCAGCACCGCGATCGCTCCAACAGCGAATAGGAAAAACAGAAGTCGGCCAACCGGTTGAACGGCATTGGCCGATCTGGATGTGGCAGCAGACATGGAATCATTCCTTTCAAACGAGCATCAAGCGTTTCGCTTGCCCGTTCCCGGAACGTGTCTTCCCAGTGGCCGATCGTCAGGTCGCAGATATGCCGCGTCCGGCCATAAATGCTTTTGGTCCCTCAGCCCGAATGCTGGGCTGATTCCTTGGTCGGCGCAAGAAGCGACCGCCTCAGCAAGGCCGCGCCCCGCGCCAATCTCTGCGGCCAGAATCGTGCGCCGGCTTGGTTAACGAGCGGTTAGCGACGCGAATCTGGTGCCGGACAACGAATTTCGGACGAAGCTGGGTTCCAGCCGTTCAACCGGGAACATGCTCATCATACTGTGGCAGGCCGTCGGCAACTGTGAACCATTTCGCCTTGGAACCGACGAAAGATATGGCCGTCGGACGGCCGCCTGGTGCGTCGACGAGCGTCCCCATGGCGACACGGGTCGAACGCGCCTAATCCAGGTCCGCCACCGCTTCGCCCGCCCCACCCTCGATGCGCTGCGACAGCGAGGCTTCCATGAAATCGTCAAGGTCGCCGTCGAGCACGCTTGACGGGCTGGTGCTCTCGACGCCAGTGCGCAGGTCCTTGACCAGCTGGTAGGGCTGCAGCACGTAGGAGCGGATCTGATGGCCCCAGCCGATGTCGCTCTTCGACGCCTCGGTGGCGTTCGCCACCGCTTCGCGCTTCTTCAGCTCTTCCTCGTAGAGCCGCGAGCGCAACATCTCCCAGGCCTTCGCCTTGTTCTTGTGCTGCGAGCGCTCGGCCTGGCAGGCGACTGCGATGCCGGTGGCGAGATGGGTGATGCGAACCGCCGAATCGGTGGTGTTGACGTGCTGGCCACCCGATCCCGACGAGCGGTAGGTGTCGATGCGGACGTCCGACTCGGAGACATCGATCTCGATCGTGTCGTCGATGACCGGATAGACCCAGATGCTGGCAAAGGACGTATGGCGGCGCGCATTGCTGTCATAGGGCGAGATGCGCACCAGGCGATGGACGCCGGATTCCGTCTTCAGCCAGCCATAGGCATTGTGGCCCTTGATCAGCAGTGTGGCGGACTTGATGCCCGCCTCTTCGCCATCGTGCACTTCCAGCACTTCGACCTTGAAGCGGCGGCGCTCCGCCCAGCGCGTGTACATGCGCAAGAGCATCGAGGCCCAATCCTGGCTCTCGGTGCCGCCGGCGCCGGCATGGACTTCGAGGTAGGTGTCATTGGCGTCTGCCTCGCCCGACAGCAGCGTCTCGATCTGGCGCGCCTTTGCCTCGCCGCGCATCGAGCGCAACGACGCCTCCGCCTCGGCGATGACGCTCTCGTCGCCCTCTTCCTCGCCAAGTCCGATCAGCCCGATATTGTCTTCCAGTGCCTGGGTCAGGCTCTTGACGCCAGCGATGCCGTCCTCGAGGCCCTGGCGCTCGCGCATCAGCTTCTGCGCTTCCAGCGGGTCGTTCCAGAGGCTGGAATCCTCGGCGCGCACATTCAGGTATTCAAGCCGCTTTATGGCCTGATCCCAGTCAAAGATGCCTCCTCAGCAGGGTTATCGCCTGCCTGATCTCGTCGACAATATTCTGCGTTTCCGCGCGCATGGCTGGCTGTTCGATCCTGTTGCTGAAATGGCGTTTGGTCGGCGCGATACATAGGCAGGGCACCGCCGCCTGTAAAGCGAAATGGGCTGGCTCGAAAGCCAGCCCATTTCGATAGTGAAATCGTTAGTACAGCCCGCCACCGCCGGATTGAATGGCCTGGTTCGCCTGGGGCGAGAGAGCTCCGCCCGTGGCGTTGGAGCCGTCGGCGCCCATGCCAATCACCCAATAGCTGTCGGCGGGACCGGTGCCGGGCTTGAAGGCTTCGATGATGGTGCCCGCCTCGCCTTCGCCGGCTCGCATGCCGGTCTTGCGATTGATGGCGATGAGCTTCATGCCTTCCGGAACCTGGAAGTCGACATTGGGGGTCCCGTCCAGTGCCACGCGCATGAAATCCTTGAAGATCGGCGCCGCGAGACCGCCGCCGGTCGCGCCTTTGCCGAGGCCTCTCGGCTGATCGTAGCCCATGTAAAGGCCAACCACGAGGTTCGGCGTGTAGCCGATGAACCAGGCATCCTTCTCGTCGTTCGTCGTTCCCGTCTTGCCGGCAATGTGGCGGCCAAGTTCGGCGATGGTGGCGCCGGTGCCGCGCTGGACGACGCCCTCCATCATCGAGGTGATCTGGTAGGCGGTCATGGTATCGAGCACCTGCTCGGAATTGTCGACCAGTTCCGGCTCGGGCTGGTTCTTCCATTCGGCGGCGTTGCAGCCTTCGCAGCCGCGTTCATCCTGCTTGAACACGGTCTTGCCGTAGCGGTCCTGGATGCGGTCGATCAGCGACGGCTTGATCGACTTGCCGCCATTGGCCATGATCGAATAGGCCGACACCATGCGCATCACGGTCGTTTCGCCGGAGCCGAGCGCCATCGGCAGATACGGCGCCAGATGGTCATAGACGCCGAAGCGCTCGGCATATTCCACGACCAGCTTCATGCCCATGTCGTTGGCAAGCCGCACCGTCATCAAGTTGCGCGACTTTTCGATACCCGAGCGCAACGTCGCCGGACCGGCCGCCGTGCCATCGTAGTTCTTCGGCGTCCAGGTCGTGTTGCCGCTCTGGATGGTGATCGGCCCGTCCATGATCACCGAGGCCGGCGTATAGCCATTGTCGAGCGCCGCCGAATAGACGATCGGCTTGAACGAGGAGCCCGGCTGCCGCATGGCCTGCGTGGCACGGTTGAATTCCGATTGCGCGTAGGAGAACCCGCCAACCATGGCCAGCACGCGGCCGGTGTGCGGATCCATGGCGACCAGGCCACCTTCCACTTCCGGAACCTGGCGCAGGCTGTAGGCGCTGTCGGAACCTTCGTTCTTCTGTACGAAGATGACGTCGCCCGGCTTCAGCACGTCCGCCGGCGACTTGGCCTTGACGGTCTTGCCGCCGACCACATGGCGCATGGCAAAACCCATGTCTTCCTTGCTGACCGTGCCTTCGACACGCTCCTTGACGATTTCACCCGATATCTGCCGCGTCGGCTGCAGGCCGATGGACAGGCCGGTCTCCGAGCTGTCGAGCACGACGGCGAGCGACCATTCGGGCACGTCTTCCAGCCCCTTGACGTTGCCCAGCGGCACGCCCCAGTCGCCGGAAACGTCGATATTCGTCACCGGCCCGCGATAGCCACGCAACGTGTCGTATTTCAGCAAGCCGTTCTGCATCGACTTGCGGGCAATGAGCTGCATTTTCGGGTCGAGCGTGGTGCGGACGGAAAGACCGCCCTCGTACAGCGCGTTCTCGCCGTAGCGGGCGATGATCTGGCGGCGCACTTCCTCGGTGAAATACTCGCCCGCGAACAGATAGGTGCCGTTGCGGCGCGGCTTGACGCCAAGCGGCTCGGCCTTGGACTTGTCGCCCTCTTCACGCGTGACGTAACCATTCTCGACCATCTGGTCGATGACCCAGTTGCGGCGCTCGAGCGCGCGCTCGGTATGCTTGAAGGGATGGTAGTTGTTGGGGCCCTTCGGCAGGGAGGCCAGATAGGCTGCTTCCGCCACGGTGAGTTCGTTCACCGACTTGTCGAAATAGGTGAGTGCTGCGCCGGCGACGCCATAAGCGCCGAACCCGAAGAAGATCTCGTTCAGGTAGAGTTCGAGGATGCGGTCCTTCGAATAGGCCTGCTCGATGCGGAAAGCGAGGATCATTTCCTTGATCTTGCGCTCGTAGGTCTGGTCCGAGGACAACAGAAAGTTCTTTGCCACCTGCTGGGTGATCGTCGAGGCGCCGACCTGGCGCTTGCCCGAACCGAAATTCTGCAGATTGACGATAATGGCGCGGCCAAGGCCGGTCACGTCGATGCCGGGATGGTTGTAGAAATTCTTGTCCTCAGCCGACAGGAAGGCCGCTTTGACGCGATCCGGAACCGCCTGGATCGGCAGATACAGGCGCCGCTCGCGCGCATATTCGGCCATCAGCGCGCCGTCGGACGCATGGATGCGGGTCGTCACCGGCGGCTCGTACTTGGCCAGCACCTCGTAGTCGGGCAGATCCTTCGACAAATGGCCGATATAGATCGCCACGCCCGCCGCGACCAAAAGGGCCAGCGTCGTGCCGATGCCGAAGAAATAGCCGATGAGACGAATCATGCCCGCTCCAGTCCGTGGTTCGGGAATTTCCTAAACGAAGCCGCCTTTCGCGCAAGCTTTCGAGACGGTCCCAATCCGTAATCGAAAAGCCATGTCGCCACCATGTGGACAAAATACGGCAGCGCGGGTTTTCGGCTTCCAATGCCGCAAATAAATACGCCTTGTGGTCGTCGTGCAACGCTGCCTCAGGTTGTGGGCGGCGGCAACCATGTCAACCTCCGGTTCCCGGCCCGCTCCTGGCCGAGGCAAACAGCGCCACAGCGTTGGTTATGCTCTGGGCAGCCTTGCCGCGCCAGTCGGCGTTGAGCAGTTGGGCTTCATCCTTGGCATTGGAGAGATAACCGAGTTCGACCAGCACGGACGGCACATCAGGCGCCTTCAGCACCTTGAAGCCGGCCGAGCGTTGCGGATTGTTGATAAGGCCGACGCTGGTCGAAAGCTGGCCGACCAGCGTGTGCGCAAAACTCATCGAGAAGTTGTGGGTCTCGCGGCGAATCAGGTCGATCAGGATGTCGGTCACTTCCTTGTTGTCGTCCTTGATCACCATGCCGGCGAATTGGTCGGAAAGGTTCTCACGGTCGGCAAGCGCCTGTGCTTGAGGGTCGGATGCCTTGTCGGAGACGGTGTAGACGGTGGCACCACGAATGCCCTTGACGCTGATCGTGTCGGCGTGGATCGAGATGAGCAGGTCGGCTTCGTGCTGGCGGGCAATGCGCACGCGATCGTCCAACCGCAGGAACTCGTCCGTCTCCCGCGTCAGGAAGACATCGTATTTGCCGACCGCAGCGAGTTTATCGCGCAGTTCGTTGGCAAAGGCGAGCGTGACGTTCTTTTCGATCGTGCCGTTGAGACCCTCGGCGCCGCCGTCGATGCCGCCGTGGCCGGGATCGAGGACGACCGTGAAGCGATGGCCTGGATTGGAGATCGGTCCGGTGCCGACCCTGCCGCCCTTGTCGGTGGAGACCGTCGAACCGGTGGTCAGCGTCTGATCGGCAAGCGCAGCGTCGAATTCCCGTTCGGATGCCGCCGACATGTCGATGGCGATGCGGTAGCCGTTGCCGTCATCATTCTTGAGCACGTCGAGCTTGTCGACCGCGAATGGTCCCTTGCCGGTGAGGATCAGCCGTGAGGCGCTTTCGCCGAGATCGCCGTAACGCACCCCCTTGACCAGGCCTCGCGCCTTCAGATCCTTGGCATTGATGGCGAACTTCGTGCGTGGCAGGTCGATGACCAGACGATTAGGGCCGCGCAAGAGGAACCATTTGATATCAGGCTCACGGTCGAAATTCATGACGATGCGCAGCTTGGTGGCGTCGCCCGCCATCTTGTAGCCGGTTACGTTGAGCGGTGCGTCGGCAGCACGGGAAACCGGCGAGAGAGCCAGGCAAATCGCCAGCAGGAAAAGGGTACAGCCAGCACGGAAGAAATGACCTCCGGCCCAACGACCCTTGTCTGTGGTGCCTGCCAGTCCCATCTCTCTCCAGTCGCTCCCGGTTTGGCGCCATGCGCCGGGTGGTTTTGTCGAAGTGCCGGTTACGCCGCGAACTCGATTAACGATTGGTATCCAGAGAAGGTTAACCAAGCCTTTTCATGTAGCGATAGAGGCCTGTGCTTCCGCTACGGCACTGCTTTTTGCCGGCATCCGAAATCGGGGTTGCCTTCCACCCCGTCAAATCATAAAAGCGATGGTGGATCACTGCAATCCTGGAACCGCTTCTCCCGCAGCTTCCTGCTACAGGTCAGATGAAAGGCGGCTCCTTTCGCTTCAAGCGAAAAGGGTTCAGGTGATCGCGACGAATTTCGCAGGTGTGCGCCCGTGGCGGGGGAATCGCCTGCGTGAGGAAAACGGCCGGGTTTGTCCCGCGCCGGCTCTGTACGAGCAAACAAGCTGGTCCGGTTTTTACCGGGCTTTGGTTCAAAAGGTTCTGCTGGTGACGATGGCTTCAAGCGCAATCATGGAAAGGTCCGCATCAAACCGCGCCATTGTGGCTGCGGGCGGCACCGCCATGGCGCTCAAGCGGCGGCCAGCGGACGTTCAATTGTCCGGCACCTACAATCATAAATGCTCGCAGCGGCAGGCTTTGCCTCGCAAGCTGCAGCTAGTGGCTGCCGGGGGGAAACGAAATAATGCCCAACAAGATGCTGATAGACGCCTCCCACCCGGAGGAAACACGCGTTGTCGTCGTTCGCGGTAACCGTATTGAAGAATTCGACTTTGAATCCCAGGACAAGAAGCAGCTCAAAGGAAACATCTACCTCGCCCGCGTAACGCGCGTCGAACCTTCCCTTCAGGCAGCCTTTGTCGAGTATGGCGGCAACCGTCACGGTTTCCTCGCCTTCAGTGAAATACACCCCGACTATTACCAGATCCCGGTCGCCGATCGTCAGGCCCTGCTGCGCGCTGAAGCGCAGGAAGCCCAGGACGAAGAGGACGAGGATGGCGATGGCGAGGACCGGCAGAACCGCGATCGCGGCCGGCGCGGCCGCCGGCGCGGCGGCAAGAGCCGCGAGCGCGGCGAACACAAGCGCGATGCGGGTGCTGCCGATTCTGATGACAGCGGCGAAAATAGCGACACAGGCGGTGACGCCGTCGCCGAGGACGCCCCCACTGCCTCTGAAAATGCCGATACCTCGTCAGAGACAGTGGTGCACGAGGAAGCCGCCGACCACGGCGATACCGAACCTTCCGAAGGCGGCCCCACGTCAATCGCGGCAAGCGTCGAAGCGGATGTGATTTCCGAAGCCGTCATGCAAGCAGAGCCGAGCGGCGAAGCCACCTCCAGCGACCCAAGTGGCGAAGCCACGTCCACCGACAATGACCGCGGCATGCTGGAAGAGGTGCAATCCTCGCATCCCGACGATCACGAAGTCGAATCGGTTGGCGCCGAGGATGCGCTGGAAGAAGTTCGCAACCGCCGCAAGCCGGTTCGCCGCCAGTACAAGATCCAGGAAGTCATCAAGCGGCGCCAGATTCTCCTGGTGCAGGTCGTCAAGGAAGAGCGCGGCAACAAGGGTGCGGCACTTACCACCTATCTGTCGCTTGCCGGCCGCTATTCGGTGCTGATGCCGAACACGGCGCGTGGCGGCGGCATCTCGCGCAAGATCACAAGCGCTGTCGACCGCAAGCGCCTCAAGGAGGTCGTCGCCGATCTCGAAGTGCCGCAAGGCATGGGCGTCATCCTGCGCACCGCCGGCGAAAGCCGCACCAAGGCCGAGATCAAGCGCGACTACGAATATCTGATGCGGCTTTGGGAAAACGTCCGCAATCTGACGCTGGAGTCCACGGCCCCTGCCCTCGTCTACGAGGAAGGCAGCCTGATCAAGCGCTCGGTGCGCGATCTCTACAACAAGGACATCGACGAGATCCTGGTCTCCGGCGAGGAAGGCTATCGCGAGGCCAAGGACTTCATGCGCATGCTGATGCCGAGCCACGCCAAGGTGGTCCAGCCGTTCCGCGACACGACGCCGATCTTCGTGCGCAACGGCATCGAGGCGCAGCTCGATCGCATGCTGCAGCCGCAAGTGACGCTGAAGAGCGGCGGCTACATCATCATCAACCAGACCGAAGCGCTGGTCGCCATCGACGTCAATTCGGGCCGCTCCACCAAGGAGCACTCGATCGAGGACACCGCGCTTCACACCAATCTTGAAGCGGCCGAGGAAGTCGCGCGCCAATTGAGGCTGCGCGATCTCGCCGGCCTGATCGTCATCGACTTCATCGACATGGAGGAGAACCGCAACAACCGCTCCGTCGAGAAGCGGCTGAAGGATCACCTCAAGAACGACCGCGCCCGCATCCAGGTCGGCCGCATCTCGCATTTCGGCCTGATGGAGATGTCGCGCCAGCGCATCCGCGCCAGTGTTCTGGAATCGACGATGAAGCCGTGCCCGCATTGCGGCGGCACCGGCCATGTGCGTTCCGATTCATCGGTCGCGCTGATGGTTGTGCGAGCGATCGAGGAATTCCTGCTCAAGGATTCGCGCAGCCACATCACGGTGCGGACGCCGGCGGCGACCGCACTCTACGTGCTCAACCACAAGCGCGGCACGCTGGTGGAACTCGAAAGCCGCTTCGGTCTGACGATCACCATCGAGGCCGACGATACGGTCGGGGCGCAGCATTATGCGATCTTCCGCGGCGCGCTGGCCGAAAAGCCGGAAGGCTTTGTCGAGGCGCGCAGCTTCCCGGCCTATGTCGAGCCGGAAGAGCCTGAGGATGCGATTGTCGTCGTGGAAGAAGACGACGAGGCTCCGGCACAGGCGGCGGAGCAACCACGCCAGGCGCAACAGCCACAGCAGCAGCCACGATCCGGCGAGGACGGCGAAGGCCGCGATCGCAAGCGCCGGAAGCGCCGCAGACGGCGCGGCGGCAAGGATCGCGATCGCGAGCATGGCGCCCCTGCAGAAGGGGCTTCGGTCTCGGCGCCAGCCGATGGCGTGTCTGAGACGGCAAGCCATGACGACGCGGAACCTGACGACGAGGCATCGGTCGGCGTTGTCGAAACGGTGGAAGCGTCGGACGACGGCCAAGGCAAGAAACGCCGGCGCGGCAAGCGCGGCGGTAAGCGCAATCGCCGCGAAGACGGCGAAGGCGAGGCCGATGCAAGCATAGCCGAGGCGGCTGACGCGCCGCTGGGCGACGCCTCGCAAAGCGAGCCAGTCGCCAGCGAGCCTGTCGCCGAAACGCCGGTCGAAGAGCCTGTGGCCCTTGCTCCGGCGAACGACGACACGCCGAGCGCCGAGAAGCCGAAGAAGCCGCGTCGCGCAGCCAAGCCGAAGAAGGCTGCGGCGGATGTCGTCGCCGAGGCACCGGCGGCCGAAGTTGTGCCGGAAGCCTCCGTCGCTGCCGAGGAACCGGCTGCAGAAGTTGCGCCAAAGACCCGTCCGTCGCGCCGCAAGCCTGCGGTGGTCGATGCTCCGGTCGTGCCGGTGGTTTCCTCAACCGTCGCCGACGCGGCAAAGACCGAGGAAAAACCGAAGCGGGCTGGCTGGTGGCAGCGGAAGGGTTTTTTCTAGGCTTTTCAGCCGCCTGGATTGATTACCTACCAATAAATAATCCCGCGCTGTCGTCAGGACGACGCGGGATTTTCACTATATCGGCGCTCATGGCGCGAAGATCGACCAGTTCATCATCCGCGCCAGTTTTTCCAGCGCGATCGAGCCCAGCTTGGAATTGCCGTTGGCGTTGAGGCCGGGCGACCACACAGCAAGCGAGGCGACGCCCGGCACGATGCCCAATATGCCGCCACCAACGCCGCTCTTGCCCGGAATGCCGACGCGGAAGGCAAAATCGCCGGACCCGTCATAATGGCCGCAAGTCAGCATCATCGCGCCGATGCGGCGGGCCCGCTCGGCCGACACGACAGAGTGCCCGGTCGCCGGGTTCTTGCCGCCATTGGCAAGGAAGCGCCCCGCCAATGCCAGTTGCCGGCAGCTCATGGCGATGGCGCAGTGGTGAAAATAGACGCCAAGCGCCAGCTCCGGTGGATGATGGAGATTACCGAAGGATTTCATGTAGTTGGCAAGTGCGAAGTTACGAAAGCCGGTGGCGCGCTCGGAAGCGGCGACTTCGCGGTCGATGATAACAGTCTCGTCATCGGCCAGGAATTGGATGAAGCGCAGTATCTCGCCGATCGCCTCGCGCGGCTGATGGCCGGCGAGCAAAATGTCGGAAACGACGATGGCGCCGGCATTGATGAACGGATTGCGCGGAATGCCGTTCTCATGCTCGAGCTGGACGATCGAGTTGAACGGGTTGCCCGAGGGCTCGCGCCCGACACGCTGCCACAGCGCGTCGCCGACATTGCCGAGCGCTAGCGTCAACGTGAACACCTTCGAAATGCTCTGGATCGAAAACGGCTCATCGGCGTCGCCGGCCATGAGCACCCGACCGTCATTGGTCACGGCGGCAATGCCGAATTTCTTCGGATCGACTTTGCCGAGTTGCGGAATGTAGGTGGCGACATCGCCGCGGTCCGTACGCTCCGCCATCTCGGTGGCGACTTCGCCTAAGGCCTGTTCGAGTTCCGGCATTCTCGTCCTCGCTACTTCAGCCAGCGCTCGATGCGCGCCATTGCCTCGACCATGTCTTCGTGGCTGCCGGCATAGGAAAAGCGCATGGTGCGGTGGCCGGCCAGGGGATCGAAGTCGCGGCCGGGCGTCGCCGCCACATGTGCCTCGGCCAGCATCCTGCGCGCGAAGGCCATGCTGTCGTTGGTATGCCTGGTGACATCGCAGAAGGCATAGAAGGCGCCGTCCATGGGTGCGGCAAGCGCAAAGCCGAGCTCCGGCAGGCGTTTCATCAAAAGCTCGCGATTCCAGGCGTAGCGCGACTTGACCGCCTCCAGTTCCACTGTTGCCTTGAACGCCTCGATCGCCGCGATCTGGGACAGTTCCGGCGGGGAGATGTAGAGGCTCTGGGCGATGCGCTCGACCGGCCGCACCAGTTGTTCCGGCAGCACCATCCAGCCGATGCGCCAGCCGGTCATGCAGTAGTATTTGGAAAAGGAATTGATCACCGTCACGCCGGCGCCATAGGCAAGCGCCGTCGTGTCCGGCGCGGCGTAGGCAAGCCGGTGGTAGATCTCGTCGGAGATCACCGCAATGCCGAGCTCCTCGGCCGTCTTCACCAGCGCCGACAACTCGTCGGCGGGTATGACCGCGCCGGTCGGATTGGCCGGGCTGGCGAACAGCACGCCCTTCAGCGGCTTTTCGCGGTGCGCGGTTTTCAGGTGCTCGGCATGGAGATAGGCGTCGCCATCGAGCTCGATCTCGACGATCTCGATGCCGAGCGCGGCCATGATGTTGCGATAGGCCGGATAGCCGGGCGCAGCAATGGCGACGCGGTCGCCAGGATCGAACATCGCCAGGAAGGCCAGGTTGAAGGCGGCGGACGATCCCGTGGTCACGGCAATCCGGTTGGGCGGAACATCGATCCCGTAATGCTCGCCATAGTGCTCGGCGATCGCCTTGCGCAGGCCCGCCAGGCCCAACGCATCCGTATAACCGATGCGGCCGATCTTGAGCGCATTCGCTGCGGCTTCTCTGACCCCGATCGGCGCCGGGTCGGACGGCTGGCCGACCGCCATGGAAACGACGGGCACGCCTGTGGCTTTCAGCCGGTTGGCCTCGGCCAGAATGTCCATGGCGTGGAACGGCTCGACCTCGCCACGGCGCGAAAGCGAAACAACCATTTGACCTCGTTCCCTGGTGGCTAAGCATGCCAGCCCTAGTGGCCGCGCCGCACAAATGCCCGATTGATGTGAGGATCACAAGTTCAGGAAGTTTCCGGTGCCGACTCTTTTCATCGTTGGCCCGCTCGTTTACCAGTGGACCTCATGCTGAGCCGACCCAGATCAACGATTGCCAGGGCAGCGCGCGTCTTCGCGACGCTTTCGCTTGCGACAATGGTCGCGGTGGCCGGCTCGGTCGAGGCCTTTGCGCAAAACGTGCCGATCGTGCGCGATGCCGAGATCGAGGCGCTCGTGCGCGACTATGCGCGGCCGATCTTCAAGGCTGCGGGCCTGGCAGGCGATGGCATCGACATCGTTCTGGTCAACGACCAGAGCTTCAACGCCTTCGTCACCGGGCGCCGCATGTTCATCAACACCGGCGCGCTGATGATGGCGGAAACGCCCAACGAGGTCATCGGCGTCATTGCCCATGAGGCCGGCCATATCGCCGGCGGCCACCAGCAGAAACTGCGCGAGCAACTCGAGCGCGCCAAGACGATGGCGATCATCGCCTCGCTGCTTGGCGCCGGTGCCATCGTTGCCGGTGCCACCACCAACAGCCGCGGCCTTGCCGGCGCCGGCATGGGCGTCGCGGCTGGCGGCGGTGAGATGGCACAGCGCAGCATCCTGGCCTATCAGCGCACCGAAGAGACGACCGCCGACCGTTCGGCGATCACCTATCTCAACGCCACCGGCCAGTCCGGTATGGGTATGCTGAAGACGTTTGCCCGCTTCCAGAGCGCGCTGTCACTGTCGGGCGCGCAAGTCGATCCCTACCGGATCAGCCATCCAATGCCGCAGGAGCGTATCGCCAATCTCGAAGTGCTGGTGAAGCAGAGCCCCTATGTCGGCAAGGTCGATCCGCCGGCGCTGCAGGTGCGGCATGACATGATGCGCATCAAGATCGCCGCCTATATGGGAGGCCAGGCCGCCGCGGTGCGGCTGATGCGCAAGAATCCAGGCAGCCTCGCTTCGCGATATGGCGAGGCGCAGATGGCCTATCTCTATGGCAATCTGGGCACCGCGCTCGCCAAGACCAATGCGCTGATCAAGGAACAGCCGAAAAATCCCTATATCCAGGAATTGCGCGGCGACATCCTGATGAAGGCGAACAAGCCGAAGGATGCCGCGGAAGCCTATGCCAAGGCGGCCAGCCTCGACCCGGCAAGATCGGGGCTGCTGCCCGTCTCCTATGGCCAGGCGCTGATGGCCGTCGGCACGCCCGAATCGCTGAAGAAGGCGGTGGTGCAGATCAACAACGGTCTTGGACGCGACAAGGAAAACACCGCCGGGTATCGCTATCTGGCGCAGGCCTATGGCGAACTCGGCAATATTGCGGCGGCCGATCTGGCGACTGCCGAGGGCCATTTCTATTCCGGCGACTACAGGAACGCGAAGATTTTCGCCATGCGCGCGCAGCAGAAATTGAAGCGCGGCGAGCCGGGCTGGCTTCGCGCTCAGGATATCATAAACTACAGGCCATCCGGCAAAATCAAATGAACCTTCCGGCCGCGTGCGGCGACTACAGTGGACCGGAACAGGCAGAGGATCAGGGATGATGAACAAGGCAGTGTTGCTGGGCACGACAGGGGTAGCAGTCGCTCTTGCCATGCTGGCTTTCGGATTCGCCTCCGGAAATGCGCAAACGGCCAAGGCCGATACGGCGCAAATCGCCCAGGCGACGTCCTCCGACACCAAGATCGACCGCGCCGAAGTCGAAGGCATCATCCGCGATTATCTGCTGAAGAATCCCGAAGTGCTGCTCGAGGTGCAGGATGCGCTCGAGGCCAAGCAGAAGGAAGAGCAGCGCATCGCCAGCCTCGGCGTCATCACCAAAGCCAAGGAGGAGATCTTCAACTCCGCCTTCGACGGCGTCGTCGGCAATCCGGACGGCAAGGTCACCATTGTCGAGTTCTATGACTACAATTGTGGCTTCTGCAAACGCGCCATGGAGGACATGCAGGCGCTGACGAAAGCCGACCCCGACCTGCGCTTCGTGCTCAAGGAATTCCCGATCCTCGGCCCGGAATCGCAGAAGGCGAGCGTCGTCTCGATGGCTTTCCACCTGATGATGCCGGAAAAGTACGGTGAGTTCCACAAGGCCCTGCTCATCGGCCAGGGCCGCGCTACCGAGGCGTCGGCCATGAAGGTCGCGCTGTCGCTCGGTGCCGACGAAGCGGCGCTGCGCGAGAAGATGAAGGACCCGACAATCAACGAGGCCCTCGCCAAGACCTATGACCTTGCCAACAAGTTGGCCATTACCGGAACGCCGTCCTATGTGGTCGGCAACGAGGTGGTGTTCGGGGCGCTCGGGCAGGAAGTGCTGGCGGAAAAGATCGAGGCGGCGAAAGCTGCACTCTGAAGCAACAGCTGGTTGGCCGCGGGCGATTTTCCGCCTGTTGTGGACAGCGAAAGAACGCACTTGCGCTCTTTTCGCAGGCGTCTATGCCCATTATAGAGGGGCCCAGTGCGCCGGCTTGATGTCGGCGCCGGGAAAGGTCGGCATTTTTGAAAACGGTTTTCGTCTTGAACGGTCCCAACCTTAACGCGCTCGGCAAGCGCGAGCCGGGCATCTATGGCGGCAAGACGCTTGCCGCGATCGCCGACGACTGCAAGCAGGCGGGTGCGGCACTTGGGCTCGAGATCGATTTCCGCCAGTCGAACCATGAGGGCGATCTCGTCGACTGGATCCAGGAAGCCGCCGATAAAGCCGCCGGCATCGTCATCAATCCGGGCGCCTACAGCCACACCTCGATCGCCATTCACGACGCCATTCGCGCCATTGCGCCGCTGCCCGTCGCCGAAGTTCATCTTTCCAACATCCATGCGCGGGAACCATTCCGCCACGTCTCCATGGTCGCGCCGGTCGCTGTCGGCATGATCTGCGGGTTCGGGCCGCTTGGCTACACGCTCGCGCTGCAGGCGCTGGCAGCACGCCTGTGACCGGCCAACAAACAGAAGGCTCGAAAATGTCGATAAAGAAGACCGGTGTTGACCAGCAGCTTATCCGCGATCTGGCGGGCATACTGAACGACACCAACCTCACCGAGATCGAGGTCGAGCTGGGTGACCTGAAGGTACGCGTATCGCGACAGGCGCCGGCCGTCCACGCGATCGCAGCACCCCAGCCCAACTATGCACCGGCAGCAGCGCAGCCCACTGCTGCCGTGCCGGCAGTGGTCGACGTCTCGAAGAACGCGGTGGCCTCGCCCATGGTCGGCACCGCCTATCTGGCACCGTCGCCCGACGCCAAGGCTTTCATCGAGATCGGACAGCAGGTCAAGGAAGGCCAGACGCTGCTGATCATCGAGGCGATGAAGACGATGAACCAGATTCCTTCGCCCCGCGGCGGCACGGTGACGGCGATCCTGTTCGAGGACGGCCAGCCGGTCGAATACGGCATGCCGCTCGTCGTGATCGAGTAGACCAGGAATGTTTCAGAAAATCCTCATCGCCAATCGCGGCGAAATCGCTCTGAGAGTGCTGCGCGCCTGCAAGGAGCTCGGCATCCAGACGGTGGTCGTGCATTCGACCGCCGACGCCGACGCCATGCATGTGCGGCTCGCCGACGAGAGCGTATGCATCGGCCCGCCGCCGTCTCGTGACAGCTATCTCAACATCCATCAGATCGTCGCCGCTTGCGAGATCACCGGCGCCGACGCGGTGCATCCGGGCTACGGCTTCCTGTCGGAGAATGCCAAATTCGCCGACATCCTGGCCGCGCACAACATCACCTTCATCGGTCCGTCCGGCGACCATATCCGCATCATGGGCGACAAGATCGAGGCCAAGCGCACCGCAAAGCGCCTTGGCATTCCGGTGGTGCCGGGCTCCGACGGCGCGGTCACCGAGGAAAAGGAAGCCAAGCGCATCGCTGCCGAGATCGGCTATCCCGTCATCATCAAGGCGTCGGCCGGCGGCGGCGGGCGCGGCATGAAGGTGGCGCATAGCGAGGCTGACCTTGAAGTCGCACTGCAGACGGCACGCTCGGAAGCCGGTGCCGCCTTCGGCGACGATGCCGTCTATATCGAAAAATACCTCGAAAAACCGCGCCACATCGAAGTGCAGGTGTTCGGCGACGGCGCTGGCCGCGGCGTGCATTTCGGCGAGCGCGACTGCTCGCTGCAGCGCCGCCACCAGAAGGTCTGGGAAGAGGCGCCCTCGCCGGCGCTCAACGCCGAAGAGCGCGCCCGCATCGGCGGCACCTGTGCCAAGGCGATCGCCGACCTTGGCTATTCCGGCGCCGGCACCATCGAATTCCTTTACGAGAACGGCGAGTTCTATTTCATCGAGATGAACACCCGCCTGCAGGTCGAGCATCCGGTGACGGAGGCGATCACCGGCATCGATCTCGTCCACGAGCAGATCCGCGTCGCCTCGGGCGGCGGCCTCTCGGTGAGGCAGGAGGACATCAAGTTCAACGGCCACGCCATCGAATGCCGCATCAATGCCGAGGATCCGCGCACCTTCACGCCGTCGCCCGGCACGATCACCCATTTCCACACGCCGGGCGGCCTCGGCATCCGCGTCGATTCCGGTGTCTATTCCGGCTACAAGATCCCGCCCTACTATGACAGCCTGATCGGCAAGCTGATCGTGCACGGCCGCAACCGCGTCGAGTGCATGATGCGGTTGCGGCGTGCGCTCGACGAGTTCGTCGTCGACGGCATCAAGACGACGCTGCCGCTGTTCCGCGACCTGGTCGGCAATGCCGATATCGCCAATGGCGACTACGACATTCATTGGCTGGAAAAGTATCTGGCCAAAGAGGAATAGGTCCTGAAATCATAGCTATGATGCCGCGATGACCCGTCCCTACGCGCCCGGCTATCGCATCCCGACCGACCTTTTGCTCAAGGCCTATGCCTCGGGCGTCTTCCCGATGGCCGAAAGTGCCACCGATCCCGAAGTGTTCTGGGTGCGGCCGGAGACGCGCGGCATCATTCCGCTCGACGGTTTTCACACGCCGAAGAGCCTGAAGAAGACGATTCGGAGAAACCCATTCGACATCCGTGTCGACTTCGATTTCGAGGCAACGATCGATGGCTGCGCCGAACGGCGCGAGGAGCGCCGGTCGACCTGGATCAACGCGCCGATCCGCGAAGCCTATGTGCAACTGTATCGGCTGGGTCACTGCCATTCGGTCGAAGCGTGGCGCGAGGATCGGCTGGTCGGCGGCCTCTATGGCGTGTCGCTGGGGCGGGTGTTCTTCGGCGAAAGCATGTTCGCCAAGGAGACGGATGCTTCGAAAACCTGCCTTGTGTATCTGGTCGAACGGTTGAAGGAACGCGGCTTCGCCCTGCTTGATACCCAGTTCACGACAGAGCACTTGAAACGCTTCGGCGCGGTCGACGTGCCGCGCGGCAAATACGAAAAGGTTCTGGCCGATGCGCTGAAGGGTGAAGCCGTCTTTTTTCCATGACGGTCCGTCCTGTCAGCTTTTCGCAGCGGTCTCGATCGGCGTCTGCGCATGGAACATCATCTTCCAGCCATTGACGCGATGGACATAGCCGGTGCTGACCAGCGCCGCATAGGGTTCGCCATTCTCCCTTGTGGCATGGGCCTCGTATGTCAGCATGATTATGTCGCTGCCCGGCTCGATAATGCCTTTGAGGTCGATTTTCAGATCGCGCCAGCGATTGGGCTTGGTCGCGGTCTTGGCCAGATCGGCATTGTCCATGGCTTGCGCCATCTTCGGGAACGCGACGAGGCATTCGGTGTCGACATTGGCCTCATAGTAGGCCCTGTCGCCCGTCCAGAAGCCCCTCTCGAGTTCGAGCAGGTCATTCTTGCTGGCAGTGATCCGCTTGCTGTCTGACATCGGAAAATCCTCCGGCGCATCAATGCGCGCTCGCCTTCACCAACGTGTGGCCAGCCTCGCGGTTCCGGAGGATCAGTTCGTGTGGGTGGTGTCGGTGTTGGCCGCTTGCGGAACTGCGGCTGCCCTCAGCTTGAAAGCGCAGCCGCCTAATTGGTTTTGGGAGCTGCGGGTGCCGGCACGTCCGACTTCTGCTTGCAGCCCTTCAGCCAGACGTCATAGACGGCGTGCTCGACGGCGTTGAGGCCTGGGCTTTCGGCAAACATCCAGCCGGTGAAGATGCGGCGGATCTTGCGATCCAGCGTGATCTCATCGACCTCGACAAAGGAATCGGTCTTCGGCTCTTCCGTTTCCGGCTGGGAATAACAGATGCGCGGCGTCACCTGCAAAGCGCCGAACTGCACCGTCTCGTCGATATAGACATCGAAGGTGATGATGCGGCCGGTGATCTTGTCGATGCCGGCGAATTCGGCGACCGGGTTGGTGATGCGATCGGACACTGCGGGCGCTGCCGGCGCTGCCGGCGTCTGCGCACCGGCAAACGCCGCCGTGCAAGCGACTGCCGCCAGCGTCAGTCCGCCCATCGAGATTCGGCTGAAAATGCTCATGCAAGGGTACCGGTGGTTTGTGCCCGGGTGATTCTCTCAATCGCCAAGGCTAGTCGCCGCTTTCATATCAGCAAGCAGCTAAACGCCAATTGTGGCGACAAAAGACCGGCGGCCGGTCAAGAGCCGGGCGTCCAGGCGTCGTAGTCGCCCGTCACCTGCGGGCGGTGCTGGTTGGTCAGCACCGAACCCTTCGGCCGGTAGGCAGCAGCACTTCCTGTGAGGTTCGGCTCATGTGGCTTCTGCCATTCCCGCGGCTTGTAGTCCTCGCTCGGGGGTGCTGTATCGACACGGTGATGTATCCAGCCGTGCCAGCCGGGTGGGATCGCCGAGGCTTCCGAGTAATTGCGGTAGATGACCCAGCGGCGGGTACGGCCTTCCGAATCGACACCGCCCTCGTAGTAGATGTTGCCGGTTTCGTCCTGCCCGACCTGCTTGCCATGGCGCCAAGTGTGCAAGCGCGTTCCCAGCGTCTGGCTGTTCCACCAGGTGAAAAACTGCAGAAGGAAAGTTTTCATCCAGATCCTCGCGGCGGCAAGCAGCGGCGCCCGTTTCCTGCTTATGGCGTCAGCCTATCGCGAAGGCAAGAGTTTTGGCGCGGTTGCGGCACTAGGTCGTCTAGCGAAGCCACAAACGTCACGCTTGCCAATCCTCCTTCGTCTTCCTAAAGCTCTGCGCGCCCGGTTCGGGTATCCGGCCGATTGCCGGCTGAGGGAGGTGAAGATTGGCCCCAGACGTGTCCGCCGCCGACACCCGGCTAAGCGCCGAGACCATTCGTCGTCGCAAGGGCGGCGTGCCGATCGTCTGCCTTACCGCCTATACCTACCCTGTCGCCCGCCTGCTCGACGACCACGTCGATCTGCTGCTGGTCGGTGACAGCGTCGCCATGGTCCTGCATGGCCACAAGACCACGCTCGGAGCCTCGCTGGAGATGATGATTGCCCATGGGCAAGCCGTGATGCGCGGTTCAGCCAAAGCCTGCGTGGTGGTCGACATGCCGGCGGGCAGCTATGAGGACTCGGCGGCGCAAGCCGTTGCCTCGGCACGACGGATCGTCGATGAAACCGGCTGCCAGGCCGTCAAGGTGGAGGGCGGCGTCGACATGGCCGGGCAGATCGCGGCCATCGCCGCGGCCGGCATTCCGGTAATGGGACATATCGGCTTGCTGCCGCAATCGGTGGAGAAGGACGGCGGCTACCGGATCAAGGGCCGCACGCAGGAGAATGTGGCGGCCCTGTTTCGCGACGCCGACGCCGTCGAGAAAGCCGGCGCGTTTTCGGTGGTCATCGAAGGCACCGTCGAGACCGTCGCCGCCGACCTTACCCGGCACATGTCCATCCCAACCATCGGCATCGGCGCCAGCGGCGACTGCGACGGCCAGATCCTCGTCATCGACGACATGGTTGGCCTGACCGTCGACCGGGTGCCGAAATTCGTCAAGGAATATGCCGATCTGCGCAGCGTGATCTCGGATGCGGCAGCGCGATATGCGGCCGAGGTTCGAAGCCGGACATTTCCCGGTCCGGGTCACGTCTTCTCAGCCAGCAAGGACAAGGCATGAGCCGGCCGATCGTCGTCGACAGCGTTGCCGGCCTTCGCGCGCAAATCCGTGACTGGCGGCGCGAAGGCCTGAGCGTTGCCATGGTGCCGACCATGGGCGCACTGCATGACGGCCATATCTCGTTGGTCAGGATCGCGCTCGAAAGGGCCGATCGCTGCGTCGTCTCGATCTTCGTCAATCCGACCCAGTTCGCGCCGACCGAAGACCTCGACAAATACCCGCGCCAGCTTGCTCACGATCTCGACCGGCTGGCGCAGGCCGGCGCGCATCTTGCCTTCACTCCTGATGTCTCAGAGATGTACCGAGCGGGCTTTGCCACGAAAATTTCGGTCGGCGGCCCCTCGTCCGGGCTCGAATCGGATTTCAGGCCGACCTTCTTCGACGGCGTCGCCACGGTCGTCGCAAAGCTCTTTCTGCAAGCGTCTCCCGACCAGGCGATCTTCGGCGAAAAGGACTACCAGCAGCTGTGCGTCGTCAGACAGCTTTGCCGCGACCTCGACCTTCCGGTGGAAATCATCGGCGCGCCGACTGTGCGCGACGCGCATGGCCTCGCCATGTCGTCGCGCAACGCCTATCTCACCGCAACCGAGCTCGAAATCGCCCGACAGCTCAACGCGATCTTGCGCAGGACGGCGGCGGCACTTGTGGCCGGCGCCGACGAAAGCAGCGCCACCGGCGAAGCCAGTCAAGCTCTGCTCAGCGCCGGCTTCAATATCGTCAACTATGTCGCGGCACGCGAAAGCCTGACGCTTGGCCCGTGGCGGCGAAACCATGACGGTCGCCTGCTCGCCGCCGCCTGGCTAGGCAAGACCAGGCTGATCGACAATGTGGAGATTCCCCGCGCCTAGACCATGATCCCGAAAAGTGGGAACCGGTTTTCGAATAAGATCATGGTCAAGCAAGAAGCTAGAGCCCCATCCCGATTCCATCGGGATGGATCAGGCTCTATCCGATAGCCTTCTCGAAGATCAGCGCCGGCAGCCCTGAACCGCCGCCGCAATCGGCGGTGTTGCCGGCGGGCAGAAATCCTTTCGCGCGGTAGAAGGCGATGGCTGTTGCGTTTGCTTCTTCCACCTCCAGGCGCAACGTTCGTGCCTCCGGAAAACTGGCCTCGACCTCTTCCAGCAGCGCCTGACCGATCCCTTGCCGCTGGCAGGCCGGATGCACGTAGAGCTGGTTCAACACGACGATCTTCGCATCCGTTGTGGCAGCGGCGAAGGCCATGCCGCCGATGCGCTTGCCGTCATCGGCCACCAGGAATTCGGAGTTCGGCCGTGTCAGCCGCGCTTTGAGCGAGGCGATCGAATGCCACTCATCGGTGATCTCGGTGACCCTGCCGGCTCCATAGATGCTGTCGTAGGTCGCGTGCCACGTTTCGACCAGCAGCGCCCGGATGGCAACAAGGTCGCGTTCCCCAGCGGTGCGGACGAACATCGGTTTTCTCGCCTAAGCTTCGACGGGCTTGCGTTTGAAATCGATTACCGCAAGCAGCACGACCCAGATCAGGAGCACCAGGCTGCCCGGCATGTTGGCCGCCATGGCGGCGCCGGAAAAACCGGTTGCCGCCGTGGCGAAGCCGCCAATCAAGACGCCAACAGCGCCGGCACCACCGAGCAACGACAACCACACTGGACAGCGCCTGGCCTGATGCAATGCGACGCAGGCGAGCAGGACAGTCAGGCCGAGCAGCATGGCGCTCACCGCGGCAAAGCCGACTTCGATCTGGCGCACCGCAAGGGCTGCGTTGAACAGGGATGGCTTCGCGGCCTCTTCTGCCGCCGCCCAGGCATCGACCATGGCTTTTAGCGCGATGCCGTCGACCGCCTGCAAGGCAGAAGCAGCCGCCAGCGACGCCGCGCCGAAGACGATTGTCAGCAGGGCAGCGCCGCGTGCCGGACCTTGGGACAGACGGCCAATGATCAGCAGCATGCCGGCGACCATCGCCGAAACGCCGGCAAGCTGGGCCATGTGACTGAACAGCCAATTGGGGTCGGCGGCATATTCACCGAAGGCGGCAAGCGCGTCATTCGGGTCCTCATGCATCGGGTGCAGAAGCGTGCCCATGAAAAGCAGCACTGCACCAACGATCAGCAGGGCCGACGAGAGGCCGGCCTGGTTCCGCGATTGCGGACCTCCACTCATTGATCCACGATGCCGAGCTTCGCCTTGACGAGATCGTTTACCGCCTGCGGATTGGCCTTGCCGCCGGTCGCCTTCATCACCTGGCCGACGAACCAGCCGGCCATGGTCGGCTTGGCGCGCGCCTGCTCCACCTTGTCCGGGTTGGCGGCGATGACCTCGTCGACCGCCTTTTCGATGGCGCCGCTGTCGGTGACCTGCTTCATGCCCCGGCTTTCAACCAGCTGGCGCGGATCACCGCCCTCGTTCCAGACGATCTCGAACAGGTCCTTGGCGATCTTGCCGGAGATGGTTCCTTCCCTGATCAGGTCGATGACTGCACCCAGCTGATCGGGCGAAACCGGAGCATTTTCAATATCCTTGCCGGCCTTGTTCAGCTGACCAAGCAGATCGTTGATGACCCAGTTGGCGGCAAGCTTGCCGTCGCGTCCGGCGGCCACCTTCTCGAAATAGTCGGCGATCGGCTTTTCCGAGACCAGGATCGAGGCGTCGTATGTCGACAGGCCGAGCGAGGAGATCAGCCGCGCCTTCTTGTCATCCGGAAGCTCGGGCAGGTCTTTCGCCAGCGCATCGACATAGGCCTGGTCGAATTCCAGCGGCAGAAGGTCCGGGTCGGGGAAATAACGGTAGTCATGCGCCTCTTCCTTGGAGCGCATCGAGCGCGTCTCGCCCTTTACGGCATCGAACAGCCGCGTTTCCTGGTCGATCTTGCCGCCATCCTCCAGAATGGCGATCTGCCGACGCGCCTCGTATTCGATCGCCTGGCCGATGAAGCGGATCGAGTTGACGTTCTTGATCTCGCAACGCGTACCGAATTCGCCACCAGGCTTGCGCACCGAGACGTTGACGTCGGCGCGCATCGAGCCTTCATCCATGTTGCCGTCGCAGGTGCCGAGATAGCGCACGATGGTGCGCAGCTTGGTCACATAGGCCTTGGCTTCATCGGCCGAACGCATGTCGGGCTTGGAGACGATCTCCATCAGCGCCACGCCAGAGCGGTTGAGATCGACATAGGACATGGTCGGATGCTGGTCGTGCATCGACTTGCCGGCATCCTGCTCCAGATGCAGCCGCTCGATGCCGACCTCGATGTCCTCGAATTCGCCCTGGCGATCGGGGCCAACAGAAACGATCACCGTGCCCTCGCCGACGATCGGCTGCTTGAACTGCGAGATCTGGTAGCCCTGCGGCAGATCCGGATAAAAGTAGTTTTTCCGGTCGAAGACAGACTTGTGATTGATTTCGGCCTTCAGCCCAAGGCCGGTGCGGATCGCCTGCTTGACGCATTCCTCGTTGATGACCGGCAACATGCCCGGCATCGCCGCATCGACCAGGCTGACATTGGCGTTTGGCGCAGCACCGAAAGCAGTCGAAGCGCCGGAGAACAGCTTTGCCTCAGAGGTCACCTGCGCGTGCACCTCGAGGCCGATGATGATCTCCCAGTCGCCGGTGGCGCCTGGGATCAGGCGTTTGGCGTCGGGCGTGCGGGTATCGATGAGGGTCATGGTGGCCTACGGTTCTAGCTCGCGAATATTGCGATTTTCGCGAATTTGGGTGTTGGCCTTCGCTAGTGCAAACAGCTTCGCGAGACAAGCGCAAAGCCGCAGGCTGGCCTTTTCAGCCACTTTCGCCTATAGGACGCCCATCCCAATGGAGAGTGGATGTCCACTTACGCTCAGTCCCGGTAAGGCCCTGACCTCGTAGCGAGGCAGGGCAGAAAAACCTGAACCCCGTGCCGCGAAGCATCGCGGCGGCGGCTTTTTGTGTTTTCCCGGAACTCACACATATGGATATTTCGCGCACTGAACAGCGCATCCTGCACCTGCTTGCGCAGGGCGGGCGCATCGAAATCGAAAAGAACCAGAAAAAGCGGATCGCCTCCGTCAAATGCCTGACCCGCGACGGCTGGCATTATCCGGGTGTCGATCTCGACCTGTTTCGAAAACTGAAGCGGAAGAAGGCGGTTTCCTCGTCGAGTGGCGGCCCCTACCGCACCCGGCGCGGACTCGAACTCGTCCGCTCCGAACTCGACAATAGATGAGGCAAATCCCGCCGGCCGGCATCCCGGTCGGCGGTTTCTCTTGCTGAACCTATGCCGTGGCTATGTAGGCTCTAATCTCGTCGGCCTCGCGCTCGACATCCTCGATGCGGCGCTTGACCACATCGCCAATGGAGATGATGCCGTCGAGCAGACCGTCCTTTTCCACCGGCAAATGGCGGAAGCGACCTTTGGTCATGATTTCCATGACCTCGTTGACGGTGTGGTTTTCGTTGCAGATCTTCACTTTCGGCGTCATCGCCGAACGCACAGCAATGTTCAGCGCGGCCGCTCCTTCCTTCGCGAGGACCCGCACGATGTCGCGCTCGGAAAGAATGCCGACGATCTTGTGATCGCCATTGGTGATGACCAGCGCACCGATCTTGTGATCTGTCAGGATGCGAATGGCCTCGCTCAGCTTTTCGTTTGGCCCGAGCGTCATCACGTCATGGCCTTTTTTCTCGAGAATTGCCTTAACAGTCATGGCGTCCTCCTCAGTTGCGCGCCGGTTCCTGCCCTGACCGGCTTTCACGTTCTGGTGAACATCGTGCGCCGTGATCCGTTGCATTTCAAGTGCGGTGGTCACTGCTCGTGCTCGTGGACCTCCTGCGGTCGCCGATCGAAAGCGCGCAGTCCGAAGAAGCCGGCGACAAAGCCGCCAATATGGGCTTCCCAGGCGATCTGGCTTTCGACCCCGGGTGCGAAGCCGACAAGGCCGGTGACGAGGTTGATCACCATCCAGACAGCCAGAAAGGTCATGACGCCGCGCGAGCGCAACACCGCCGCTATCGGCAGTGGCGCGCCGGCAAAGGCGGCCTTGCCGGATGAGCGGTCGATGCGGAAGCCAAAGCGCGCCGCCGCTCCCATCATGCCGGAAATCGCGCCGGACGCACCAACCAGCGGCGCCTCGCCAAGCGGGTGCACGGCCCAGAACAGCACCACCGCCGCCAAACCCGTGGCCGCGAAGAACAGCGAAAACCAAAGCGTGCCGAAGCGGTTCGCCAGCGGTGAGCCGAAAGCCGCGAGCCACACCATGTTGATGGCGAGATGCGCGAAACCGCCATGCAGGAAGGCATAGGTGAACGGGCTCGAAAATGCGTAGAAATCGATGTCGAAGCGGCCGGAATAGCGGATCGGAATGAAGGCTGCCCGGATCAGCAAGGAAAAATCCTGCTCGTCGGTGAGCCCATAATACCGGATCAGGTGGACGACCACGCAAATGCCGATCACCGCCAGCACCACAGGCGGCAGGTTGAACACCGGTTCGCGGCGCGGCTCCGGCGTTTCATCCATCGGTTCGGTCTCGGAGGGGCTTACCGGTTCGCTCATTCGCATTCGTCCAGGGATTCGTCCCGCGAGCTTTAGAGCAAGGATGCTTCGGTTGAAACTGCCCTGCATCCCCTGACAGCTCGCATGGCACGCTCCAACGCGGCGTCAGGTGATGACTGCAGAGATCGCGTTGTCCCCGATGGCATGGAGGCGGCATATCTTCTCATCTTGGCTTCGACGGGTTTAGACTGCAAAAAAATTTCTGACCCCTGTCGGCCAGGCCCACGCTCCGTCGTCCTTGATGAAAGGCATGCAATCGGGAGGAGAAAATGCCAGAAAAAGTCCTGGTCCTCATCGGCACGAAAAAAGGCGCCTTCATCGCCGAGAGCGATGGGAAGCGCGGGTCGTGGAAGCTGCGCGGTCCGTTCTGCGAGCATTGGCCGATGAACCACGTCGTAGGGGACGCCGCGACCGGCGCGATCTACGGTGCCGGCGGCAACGAATGGTTCGGTCCGGCGGTCTGGAAGTCGAACGACCTTGGCGAGACCTGGACGCATTCCAGTGAAGGCTTGGCCTATGAAGCTGGCGAAGAACCGATCAAGGCGGTGTGGAGCCTCGCCAGGCGCAACGGCTGCCTCTATGCCGGCGTGCAGCCGGCCGGCCTTTTTCGCTCCGACGACGGCGGCGCCACCTGGGGCCACATCGAGGGCTTGCAGAACCACCCCAGCCGTAAGGACTGGAACCCGGGCGGCGCCGGCCTCATCCTCCATTCCATCGTCACGCACCCCAGAGACGAGGAGCAGATCTGGGTGGGCATTTCGTCCGCAGGCGTGTTCTACACCTGGGACGGCGGCAAGACATGGGAACCGCGCAACCGCGGCACCCGCGCAGACTTCCTGCCCGCAGGACAAAACTATCCAGAGTTCGGCCAGTGCGTGCACTGCCTGGTGATGGCGCCCAGCAAGCCCGATCGGCTCTACCAGCAGAACCATTGCGGCATGTACCGCTCCGACGACGGCGGCAAGAACTGGCAGAGCATCGAGAACGGCCTTCCCTCGACCTTCGGTTTTCCTGCGGCCACGCATCCGCGCGACGCCGACACCCTCTTCCTCCTGCCGCTCAACGGCGACAGTGCCGGCCGCTACGTGCCTAACGCGAAAGCGGCTGTCTGGAAGACGGAGGATGCGGGCGCCACCTGGTTGGACGAGCGCGAGGGCCTGCCGCAGGAGAACTGCTATGCCGGCGTGTTGCGGCAAGCCATGGCGACCGATAGCCTCGAGCCGGCCGGCGTCTATTTCGGCACCAGCGGCGGCTCGCTCTTCGCCAGTGCCAACGAAGGCGAAAACTGGTCGGAGATCGCTCGGCATCTGCCAATGATCCTGTCCGTCGAGACAATGGTGGTGAGCGGGTAGAGCAAATGCCGAACGACACCGCCAGCAGCGTGTCCCTTGTTGTCGCCCGGCTCCCGGGCGTGCTCGTCGACCTGTTTCCCGGCGCGCCGCGCCGGGTCGAACTGCCGGCCTCGACAGTGAGGGAAATGATCGACGGGCTGGACGCGCTCTGGCCCGGAATGCGCGACCGCATGTGCGATTCCCGCCCTGCGATCCGCCGCCATATGAACGTCTTCGTCGATGGCGAGAAGGCAACCCTGGAAACCAGGCTCGCGCCCGGCTCCGAGGTTTTTATCCTAACGGCGATCAGCGGCGGTTAGGCCAGGGAAGACGCGTTGCCGATGATCGGACCATTGCCCGCACCCCGGCGAGCAAAGATCCTCCTTGCCAATGGTTCATGTCGCCGAAAAGTGCGCAGCAGTTTCAGGCCGGCATTCATGAAACACAACGAGTCAAAGCGCGTCGTGTGAATCCCCTTCAAAGCGCAACGCGCCCTGGCCGCGAATCGCCCATCCGGCGAATCATCGGCCGCGAATCAAAAAAGAAGCCGTCCAAGGTTTCCCTTGAACGGCTGTCGAGCCCCCTAGCTCCCCTAAAACTCTTGACTGAAGTGCTGCCGATCGTTGCGAAACGACCGCTTCTGGAGTGATTTTTATGTGCCACGGGCCCGGCCCCGACGCAACGTAAACCACTTGTTAACCTTAACGTCCCCGACCCGTGAACAAGTATCAACGACGCTGGCACGCATCCTGCAACGCAACGCATGTAAGTCATCGGAGGGCGCCCTTTCTGTTCACCGATGGGACATCATAAGACAGATTGCGCGGAGCTGCATAGCATGAACCAGAACGGATCAATCACGCTGTTCCAATATTGGAACCGACTGCGTGATGGGCGCACTGCCCCGAAGCGTTCGGAGGTGGAGCCCGCCGATATCAAGTCGCTGTTGGCCGACACCTTCATCCTGGAAAGGGATACGCGCGGTGAAGCCGTATTCCGGCTTGCCGGCACCCGGCTTTGCGCCAGCTATGGCCGCGAACTCAAGGGTTTTTCCTTTCCCTCGCTATGGCGCGAGAAGGACCAGCGGCTTGTCTCCAAGCTTATACATGGCGTCTTCGAGCAGAAATCCGTCGTGCTCATCACCTATGAGGGCCTCAGCCGCAATGGCCGCTCCAACAGGTTCGAGCTGCTTGCTTTGCCGCTCGATGGCGGGGTCGAAAATCCGCGCTGCCTCGGCGTGATCAGCGCGGTCAAAAAGCCGTTCTGGCTGGGCGCCGACCCGATCACCGACGCGTTGATCGACACGATCCGCGTCGTCGATCCGGACAACGAGCCGATGTCCCTGAAAAACCGGCCTGCGATCGCCGTTCCCTCGCTTGTTCCGTCCGAATTCGATCCGCCCGAAACGATTTCGGCACTTGGCCGGGCACGCCGCATCCGCCATCTGGTCGTGTTCGACGGCGGTCGCGAGGAGTAGCCTCAAATCTTAAGGCACTTCGGCCGACTTTTCCCCTTTGTTAACCTGCTTCGCTGTAGTTTTCAGGTGAAGTTCCTCGCATCGACGCGCAGGAAATGCCAACGGGGTGTAGGCAGTGATGAGGTCAGCGGCGGTCGAATCCGCGCCGTCCCGCGCCGAAAGGCGTAACTTTCAGCGCGTCCGGGTAAAGATCTACGGGCGCTTCATGCTGGAAGACCGCACCGAACATCCGTGCCAGGTGATCGACATGTCGCCGGGCAATGTCGCGCTTCGCACCGAGCGTGTCGGCATGCCGGGCGAAAAAGTCATAGCCTATATCGATCATATCGGCCGCATCGAGGGCGTCGTCACCCGCACCTCGCAGGATGGCTTCGCGATGACCGTCATCGCCTCGGACCGCAAGAAGGACAAGCTCGCCGCGCAGCTGACCTGGCTTGCCAACAAGCATGAACTCGATCTGCCGGAAGACCGTCGTCACGAACGCGTGGCGCCGCGCAACCCGACAAGCGTGCTTCAGCTCATCGACGGACGCCAGTATCAGTGCCGCATCATCGACCTGTCTCTGTCGGGTGCCGCGATCGAGATCGACGTCAAGCCGGCGATCGGGATCCAGGTCATACTAGGAACCATGCGCGGCCAGGTGGTGCGCCATTTCGAGGATGGCGTCGCCATCGAATTCGCCGTCATCCAGCGGCCCGAAACACTCGATTCCGAGTTCAACACGCCGCGCGCCTGACGGATAACCAACACGCCACGCAATCGAACCGGCCCATTGCGGCCGGTTTTTTGTTGGCCGAACCTGTCTGCCTCAAGCTTGTCGTCGGATGGCCGTAAAGACCGGCAATCCGTGCACACACCGACAAGCCCAGGGCCGCGCCCGCAGCGAATGCCTGCCTCACGAAAAATGTCTCAACAATTTTATACTCAAATGATTCAAATTTTATGTTTATTCTACTGAGGTTTTACTCAATATCTACTTCGGGTTTTTGCGTCAAATAAATCCAACCATGTCATGGTCTCCTCAAACGGGGAGACTGAACAATGGAGAAGACGAGGGGCAAGCTATTGCTTTTGGCAATAGCGATGCAGCTTTCCGCTTGGGGAACAGCGGAAGCGGCGGGACCGGCCTTCATGCACACCGGCGGGCGCACCACACAGCCGGTCGGTCACTACGAGTTCTGTCGGCAACTTCCGCAGGAATGCAACGAGAGGACGCCAAAGCAGGCGCCGGTCCAACTGACCCGCAAGCTGTGGGCGACGATCGTCAACATCAACAATTCGGTCAACACCAGGGTCATGCCCCGCACCGACATGGAACAGTGGGGCAAGGAAGAGGTCTGGTCCTATCCCGACAATGGCTTCGGCGATTGCGAGGACTATGCGCTGGAGAAGCGCCGGGAGTTGATGAGCGCTGGCGTTCCGGCCGGCAATTTGCTGATGACCGTGGCGCGCCAGCCGAATGGTGACGGCCATGCCGTGCTGACCGTACGCACCAGCCTCGGCGAGTTCATTCTCGACAATCTGGAGCCCAGGGTGCTGGCCTGGACCGACACCGACTACACCTACCTGAAGCGTCAATCGGACCAGAATTCCGGCGTTTGGGTGACGATCAACGACGGCCGCGCCGACGCGGTCGCCAGCGTCCGTTAAGGACGCCAATGCAGGTCGCCCAAAAGTGCGCAACGGTTTGGGATTTCGGCATGCATGAAACAGAGGTCAAGCGGGTCGCATAAATGCGACGCGCTTAAGGAGAAAACCCGGTCGAGTCCCCACCCTCCCCGTCCCCAACGACCGGGTTTAAGGAGCCGGCCCCGTCCCCGGGCCGGCTCCGCCATTTCAGGGGTACTACGCCCCTTTCAGCCCCGCCTTGAATCGCTTGCCGTTGGCGACGTAGTGCGCGGCTGACCCGCGCAGCTTTGCGACCGCCGCTTCGTCCAGCGCTCTGGTCACGCGCGCGGGCGAACCGATGATCAGCGAATTGTCGGGGAATTGCTTGCCTTCGGTGACCAGCGCGCCGGCGCCGACCAGCGAGTTCTTGCCGATTTTCGCGCCGTTCAGGATGATGGCGCCCATGCCGATCAGGCTGTTGTCGCCGATCGTGCAGCCATGCAGCAGGGCGCGGTGGCCGATCGTGCAGCCTTGCCCTATCGTCAGGGGAAAGCCGGGATCGGTGTGCATCACCGTGTGCTCCTGCACATTGCTGTCGGCGCCGATGACGATGGGCTCGTTGTCGCCCCTGATGACGACGCCGAACCAGAAACCGGCATTGCGGCCGACCCGCACATCGCCGATCAACGTGGCGTCGGGCGCAATCCAGTTGCTGTCGGCGTCCTCGAAGCTGGGCGCTTTTCCATCGATCGCATAGGCCGGCATTTTGCGTCTCCGAATCGTCTCAGGCCGGAATGCCGGCGGCCGAGCCTAGAGCATGATCCCGAAAAGTGGAATCCGGTTTTCGGAAAAGATCATGCTCGAACAAAGAGATAGAGCCCCCATCCCGACTAGATCGGGATGGGAACAGGCTCCAAGAGCGTGCCCGCCCAAGACGCAATGGCGATCAGAACGACACCCAGCGCCAGCGCCCAGGTCGCCGCGGTGCAAGCGCAAGAGATCAGCGCCAGCATCGAAATGCGACCCTCCCGCCGCGCATCCAGGGCATCGTTGGCGAGCATGAACGGCCCGGCGCATGCGGTCGCGGCCAGCGAGCGCACTATATGCGCCGGCGACACATAGGGCTCGACGAAGGCAAGCCGGCGGCCCGCGATCAGCTCCATTGCCGATCCAGCCAGGCCGCATGCGGTCAGCCCGACCGCAAAAGCAAAGAGTGTGAGGCCCAGAGAGCTCATCTTTACGTTCCGTTTACCATGAAATCGCACAGTCGCATTCGATACGCGCGCTGCAAGAGCCATGCCGCGCCATGTGTGCCGCCTACGGACACCCAAGGGGACAGGCGGCCGATATTGGGGATTGCGATGAAGCAGGCAGCCACCGCCGACGGCCCGGAATTCGATGTCGTCGATTCCACGCTGATGAAGCGGGTGTTCTACGCCTTCGCGACGCTGGCCCTGCTTTCGGTGGCGATCAGCCTTGGCGGCAAATGGTTCGGGCGCTCGATCGCCATGGCCGGATACACGGATGACACGACAATCCACGAGGTCGTGATCGGCAATAATGTCATCGCCGTGCCGGCCAATGTCATCCGCTTCGTGCAGGCGCGGCGCGACGGCATTGCCTCGCGTCTCGACCTCTATCTGCGCTATCCCCAAATGGATGGCTACAGCAAGGCCGCCCGCGACGACTTCAACCATACGGGCTCCGCCAGGAACATTGTCTTCCTGTCGTTCGAGCCGCAGATGATGTCACGCGACATGAGCGGTCGCTTCGCCCCGATCTATAGTGCAATGATCGTCCAGCCCGGCATGCCGGGTCCCGGCGGCACGACGCTTTACGGTTTCACCGAAAAATCAGGCTATCTCAACGAGATGCTCGCGGTCGCCAAACGACCCGGCAAGGACCCGTTCGTGGCCCGCTGCCTGAGCGGCCCGAGCGCGGAGGAATCGCTGGCGCCCTGCGAGCGCGACATCCTTGTCGGCGACAGTCTCACCCTCACTTACCGCTTTCCGAAAAGTTTCCTGAGTGACTGGCAGGCGCTCGACGCGGCTATCGCTACCGAGACCGCGCACTTCTTGAAGACAGGGCACTAGCCCATTGTCTTTATTGCATATCTCTAATGTGAGAGACTGATCGGCCTGCACCGGCAGGTCCGACCAGCTGCAAACCCCGGCTCAAGCCAGATCGATGTCGAGGATCGCCATCGAGAAATTATAGTCGCCGTCGTCCTCATCCTTGAAGACGATGCCGAGGAACTCGTCGCCGACATAGACCTCGGCCGAATCGTCCTTGCGCGGCCGCGCCTTCACTTCAAGTTTGGGATTCTGGAAGACGCGCTTGAAATAGGCGTCCAGCTTTCTGATTTCGTCAGGCTTCAACAGTCTTCTCCGATCATCGGGCTCGTTCGTTTGAGCGCGCTTCTGGCACGTCGACAATGGCGATGTAAAGGCAAGCTGGCCAGATCGCACGGGAACCGACAGTTCAGCGCGTGCAGCCGGAATCGGCCACGCGCCGAGGCGGTTTCGAAATCAGATGTCGAAGCTGACGACGTGGTCCATCGTCTGCGACGGTAAAAGCTGGTCCATCTGCCGCGAAGGCTGGTCGCAACCGGTCTCGCCGACGACGCGGGCCGGCACGCCGGCAACCGTCTTGTTGTGCGGCACCGGCGACAGCACTACCGAGCCGGCCGCGATCTTCGAGCAATGGCCAACCTCGATGTTGCCGAGGATCTTGGCACCGGCGCCGATCAGCACGCCGTAGCGGATCTTGGGATGGCGGTCGCCACCGGCCTTGCCGGTGCCACCCAGTGTCACGCCATGCAAAATCGACACGTCGTCCTCGATCACCGCGGTCTCGCCGACGACAAGGCCGGTGGCGTGGTCGATGAAGATGCCCTTGCCGATGCGGGCGGCCGGGTTGATGTCGGTCTGGAACACCGAGGATGAGCGGCTCTGCAGATAGAGCGCGAAATCCTTGCGGCCCTGGTTCCACAGCCAATGCGCCAGCCGATGGGTCTGGATGGCGTGAAAACCCTTGAAATACAGCACCGGCATGATGAAGCGGTCGCAGGCCGGATCGCGGTCGTAATAGGCCTGGATATCGACGCGCACCGTCGCCGGCCAGTCCTTGTCGTCGGCCAGCATCGACTTGAAGGTCTGGCGAATGAGATCGGAACCGATGTCCTGATGGTCGAGCCGCTCGGCCAGCCGGTGGATGACCGCTTCTTCCAGGCTCTCCTGGTTGAGGATCGTCGAATAGAGGAACGCCGCCAGCAGCGGATCGCGGTTGACCGCGTCCATCGCCTCATCGCGGATCGAGCGCCAGATCGGATCGACCGGCTGCAGCGCGCTGTGTCGGGAAATGCTGATGGTGTTCATCGACGTCTTGTCCTGCGTCCTGCCGGCTTGCCTATTCTCAGGCCGCACATATAAGCCAGATCGTAGCATGATTGAACTCAATTTTCCTTAGTGCTTGGTCAAATGGATTTGGTTCACGGAAATTCAAGCCGCCATGGAAAACGAACCCTTGATCGACGATCTGCTGAAACGCGAGCTCTGCGCGCTCTACGAGGTCGAAGATCGCTACTATCACAACCTCGCCCATATCAGGGCGATGCTGGCGCTGGCTGCCGAGTATCACGGGTCGCTGCATGACCCCGGGGCGGTGGGGGCTGCTATCTGGTTTCACGACGCCATCTATGACAGCCGGGCCAAGGACAACGAGGCGCAGAGTGCTGCACTTGCGGAGAAAAAACTCACCGGCCGCACCGATCCCGAACGCCTCGGCCGCATCGCGGCGATGATCGTCGCCACCGCCACGCATGAATTGCCCAGGCCACAAAGCCTTGCCGGCGAGAATTTCGCCCACGACGAAGCCCTTTTCCTCGACATGGATTTGGCGATCCTGGGCGCCACGCCAGACGCCTTCGACGCCTATGAGCAGGCGGTCCGCCGCGAATATGGCTGGGTGGAGGAGCCTATGTGGCGCGCCGGACGCGGCGCAGTTCTGAAGAATTTCCTCGCCCGCCCGCATATCTTTCACACGGAGGAATTTCGCCGGCGGTTCGAACCCCAGGCCAGGCAAAATATGGCGCGGTCACTCGAAGCGCTCAAAGCCTAATCCGGAACGTCTCCATTGCTTGAAGCCGGCAGGCCGGAAGACCGCGCGGGATCAGGTATAGGCGCCTATCGACGATGCCATCGCCACGACCAACAGGATGCCAGCGGCGAGAGAGATGCCGTTGAGCAGGATGCCGACAACACCGAGCAGGCGACTGTCGTTCGAACGCGCCAGCGCCATCAGCCCGAAAATCAATCCGACAATATGCGCCAGCGGCGCTGCGAGCAGAAATACCGCCATGAAGGCGCTGGTGGCAATGTTCTGGGCCAGCGCGGACGCGTTGCTCGGCAGCGCCACCATTGTGGCCAGCGCAACCGCGCCCGCCGCAAAGGCTGCCAGCGCCAGGATGACGGAACGTTTGCCGAGCTTGCCTTTGGCGACGACGCCCGGCGCAGCGTCGACGCTTCTTCCCCATTGTGCCACTGTTTCCCACCCCTCGCCGCCCGCAAAAACAAATAGTTAGAGCGGATTTTCGGCGTAAAACTCAAGCACCCGCTGCTTGAAACTCTTGTCCCCGACAGCCAGCATATGGTCGCGGCCCTCGATATGAAAGGCCCTGGCGTTCGGCATCAAGGCCGCCAGTTCGTCAGGCGAGCCACCGATGTCGTCCTTGGTGCCGACAGCGATCAGCGTCGGCTGGGCGATGCGCGCGACATCGTCCTCGGTCAGCAATTCCCGCGAGGTGACAATGCAGGCGGCCAACGCCCGGCGGTCACTTCTTGTCTGGTCGGCGAAGGCGCGGAACGACCGGCCGCGCGGATGGCTGGTGGCGTCTGGATCATCGGCAAGAAGTGCGGCGGCAATCGGATCCCAGTCGCCGACGCCATCGACCATGCCGATGCCAAGACCACCGAAGACCAGCGTCGCCACCTTGTCCGGGTCGGCAAGTGCCAGGAACGCCGAAATGCGAGCGCCCATCGAGTAGCCCATGACATGGGCCCGCTCGATACCGAGATGGTTCAGCAAGGCAGCTCCATCCGAAGCCATCTTGGCCGGCGTATAGTCAGCCCCTTCATAGCTTTTGGACGAGGAGCCATGTCCACGATTGTCGAAGGCGATGGCGCGGTAGCCGGCGTCGTTCATCGTCTTGAACCAGCCCGGCGAAACCCAGTTGACATAGTGGGTCGAGGCAAAGCCGTGGATCATCAGGACCGGATCGCCCCTGCCCGATGCCGGCTGGCGGTCGAGGAAAGCGAGGTCGAAACCGTCATGGGAGAAAAACTGCATCGGCCGAAAAATCCGTCAGTTGGCGTCGACATTGGGCGCGTCGCCACTGTCCGGCGGTGGCATGGCGAGCCCCGGCGCAGTGACGATTGCCGGATGGCGCAGCAGGTCGCCATCCTCGACACCCGCCTTGGCGGCGGTACCCGCCTTCAGCTCAAGCACGAAGCGCACCGGTTCGCCGGGTGAAATGATCGCCTCGGATTGCGGCTCACCCTGTTTGATCGCCCGGATCTTGCCATCCTGACCGACGAAGATCAGGTCCAGCGGCATCGGCGTGTTCTTCATCCAGAAGGTGACCTCCCGCTCACTCTCGAACACGAACAGCATGCCGTGATCGTCGGCCATATCCTCGCGGAACATCAGGCCGGACTCGCGCTCCGCGGGGGTGTCGGCGACTTCGATCGAAAACGAGCGCTCGCCGGATTTCGTTACCGCGACCAGCGGCGTCGGATCGACCGGCAAGATCATCGTCCGGCTGTCTGCCGACGTTGGTTCCTGCGAATAGAAATAGGCGCCGGCAGCGATGATGATGGCGATCGCGGCGCAGAACGCGCCCGCTGTCAGCCAGTTTCTGTGAGCCATTCAAAATCCCCGACCCGAAATTCGTCCCAGACCATGATCCCGAAAAGTGGAACCCGGTTTTCGCTGGAGATCATGGTCAAACAAAGATAGAGCCCCATCCCGATTCAATCGGGATGGATCAGGCTCTAATGCGAGACCGGCAAGGTCCCCATATCAGGGTGAATTTCGGCAGCCATAAGGCCTTTGTCGCCGCGTCCGAAGCGGACCAGCACGACCTGCCCCGGCCTGAGCTCGGTGATGCCGTAGCGGCGCAGCGTCTCCATGTGGACGAAAATGTCTTCTGTACCCTCGCCCCGGGTCAGGAAGCCGAACCCCTTGGTGCGGTTGAACCATTTTACCAGCGCCCGTTCGAGGCCGCTTTCCGGTGTCACCGAGATGTGGGTGCGCTGCTCCTGCATCTCCGCCGGATGGATCGCCGTGGTGACATCCATGGAGAGCACACGGAAGGCCTGCAATCCGCGGTCGCCCTGCTTGACGAGGCAGACGACGCGCGCGCCTTCCAATGCAGTCTGGAAGCCATCCTTTCGAAGACATGTCACATGGAGGAGGATGTCGCCCGAAGAGCCGTCGTCCGGAAGAATAAAACCGTAGCCCTTGGCCACGTCGAACCATTTGATGGCGCCAGCGATTTCGACGAGGTCGGCATGGTCGCCGCCAGCGTCATGATTCAAGGCGTCGTCAAGGCTCTCGTTCCGCCCCGTGAAAGAGGCCTTTTCCCCCATAAGAATGCCCCCTTTTTTCAAGAACACCGCAACTGATTCTTGATACCAAGATTAACACCGCGGCTTCCGGTCTGTGCAAGACCTGCCGTGCCTTTTTTCACGGATCATTGCAGGAATACCGGATTTGTTGTTTGCCGGCACGACTGGCCGCTAGTCCGATGGCCTCTCAAATCGAAGCGAGCCGCCGCTCCATAGCCGCCTTGCGCGTCTGAAAAGACGCGCGGCGCTGCAGCGATTGCCCTTTGGCCGGGTGGCCCCTATGTTTCGCCGCAACGCAACATCCCGAGGAAATCAAATGCGCTACCTCCACACCATGGTCCGCGTCGCGGACGTCGATGCTTCGCTCGATTTCTACTGCAACAAGCTTGGCCTCAAGGAGGTGCGCCGCTACGAAAACGAGCAGGGCCGCTTCACGCTGATCTTCCTCGCCGCCTCCGAGGACGAGCAAAGCGGCATTGCCGACAAGGCGCCGCTGATCGAACTGACCTACAATTGGGATCCGGAGGACTACAAGGGCGGCCGCAATTTCGGTCACCTCGCCTATGAGGTCGACGACATCTACGCCACCTGCCAGCACCTGATGGACAATGGCGTCATCATCAACCGGCCGCCGCGCGACGGCAACATGGCCTTCGTCAAGTCGCCGGACGGCATCTCGTTCGAGCTGCTGCAGAAGGGGCCGGCCAAACCCAAGGCCGAGCCCTGGGCCTCGATGCCGAACACCGGAAGCTGGTAGTCGATCACACCATCTTGAGCGAAAGGCGCCGGGTGGATACATCCGGCAGCCTTTGGCGTTCCGAATGACGCTCCCTATCTATCGGGCTGTTGCGCCCGCCCTTCCAAGCCTGGCGCGATATCACGCAATGGGCGCCTGCCCTCCCCGGAGAATTCATCCATGCCGACCAGCCGTGCCGACGTCACCACCGAACATGCCAGCCGCTATCTGCAGCAGCTTTGCAAGCACTGGGCGCACAAATTCCCCGTCGAGTTCGATCCCAGCCATGGCGTGATCGATCTCTCGCTGGGCCGCACGGTTATGGACGCCGATGCGGCGGCGCTGCACATTGCGGTGACGGTTGACGAGGCCGGCTCGCTCGAGCGCCTGGAATCCGTTGTTGCCGATCACATCAAGCGCTTTGCTTTTCGCGAAGAACTGACCTTCGACTGGCAGCCCGCTCCGGCAGCCTAGTGGTTTGAGTCCGACGCTTCGAACCCGTGCCGGGTTCTGCTCGTCTGAGGCAATTCGGACAAAGCGGCTATCCAGCGTGAGGCCGGTTGTAGGTCCGCTGACTAATCCGCCAGTGCCACTGGCTGGCCATGCGGTGTATTCAGGTAAGCGTTTCGCCAATCCTGTTCGCGGCTGTCCACCTCGGCCTGTAGTGCGAACTGGCTCCTGTCCAGTATCTGCTCCAACGCGCTGAGAAAGGCGCTGTAGTAGGTCGCGTCGGTGTCGATGGCACTATCGGTCACCCGTCGATCAAGCTCGGCGCCCAAGCTCTGAGACCAATCCTCAGCTTTGATCTTTCCATCGGCGATGAGCAGCTCGACCATCGCAATGACCTGAGCGTGCCATTGCTCGGAGAAGACCGGTTCGCCATCGCGATGGCGCCGCGCGCGACGGGCAATCTCAGGCCGGGTCAAGATAGCTCTCCCACATGTCGATCTGCAGGCTGTCTGCGCTGCCGCCGGCTTCGGGCCAAAGATCCGACATGCGAAACCGCACGACGTATGTCTGCTCGCGCCGTATCGTTCCGACAGCTTTCTCGTCGGGCAAAGGCTGTGGTCTGATCACGCTGTCGACAACCCCGGGCCGGCCGCGGACATACCCCGTCAACCGCGTGTGCATTGTGGCGATGTCGCGCCGTGCCACGACCTTGTCGCCGGCTTTGAACCTTGCCTCTGTGGCCGGGCCCTCCACCGTAGGCCTGGGCAACTCGTATTCGAAGGTTCGACTTGAGGCCCTGCCATCGAAGAACTCCTGAACGCCCGCGACGCCTTCATCCACAGACGTGACCATCATGGCCAGAATCCATTTCTCGAAATAGTCGAGGCTGAGGTAGGCGTCCGGGGGAAGCCTTTCCAGGACGTGGCGATACCAATCGAGCGTCCAGCCCGTGCGATCCGTCGACAGCTTTCTCATCGACATCATGGCGATCGCCCATGTGCGCGCCTTCCATTCATCGGAAAACAGAGCCGAGTCATCTTCTGCGACGTTCGGGATCGGTCTGAACCCTTGCCTGCCGCCGAGGTCGTGTACCGTATCCATCACCGCGCCTCCTGTCTTGGCGACAGGTCCCTCGTCGTCCCGATCATTGCATTGCGCGTCACGAGGCCGGCGAGGTCCTCTTCGGTCCAGCCGTCCGTCCCCTGCGGACGCTCCGGGACCACCATGTACCGCCGGTCTGAGGTCGAATCCCACACCTTGACCTCAACCTTTTCCGGCAGGTCGGTTCCGAATTCGGCGAGGACGCCACGCGGATCGCGGACCGCTCGCGCCCGGTACTCGGTCGACTTGTACCAGGATGGAGACATTCCCAAGATTCCAAGTGGATAGCAGGAACACAAGGTACAAACGACAACGTTGTGGATATCAGGCGTGTTGAACACTGCGACAAGGGGGTAATCCTTATCGACGCTTGGGACGATTTCCGAAAACGCCTCGGCCGCATGTTTTGCGAGGCGTTCGGCGAACTCGGGATCAGTCCACGCCCGCGCGATGATCCTGGCTCCATTCATCGGACCTACGTTTTCCGAGTAGTCGTCGAGCCACTTGTCCACGGCGTCGGCCGCCAGAAAGCCTTTCTCAACCAGAACCGTCTCCAGTGCTTTCAGGCGAAGAGCCGGTTCAGGCGGAAGATGGCTGTGCAATTCCCGATGAAGTTTGGCGACCTTGTCGGAATCGTATGAACTCACTGCTTCTCTCCCTTGCTTCGCGCCGCGCTGGGTAGGCCTCAAGGGTTGCGGGGCCTAACTCCCCGCTGACCATCTATGACCAGACTATTCGGGCAGTGCGCTTGAGTCATTGACTTTCTGACCTCACGTTAGCTACAGGCCCGAAAGCGCCGTCGCCCCCGGCCTGTCGGGTCGCCCAAAACGCGCTGCGTCTCGGTCAAATCACTAGCAGTCAGCCGGTTCCCCCCACCCTGCCGGCCATCTCCTGCAGCGCCAACACCGAGCGCCAGTTGCGCGCGGTGCCGGGCACTTTCAACGTGCGAGGGATCAGCCCGGCAAACACCGATTTGCCCAGACCGTCCGGTGCATGCAGGTAAAGCACGTCGCCCTTGACCTCGAAGCTTTCAGGACCGGTGCATCTTTCGGCCAGCCGCGCGATCTCGTCGGCGGTCGGTTCGCGTTCCAGCACATAGGCGTGGAGCTTGGTCGGTTCGCCGGCGACTTTCGGGTAGGGATTTTCGCTCACCAGCCGTTCAAACCAGCCGAGGTCGCGCACCATGATGCGCGAATGAAATCCCCATTTCTTCTCGAAGGCTGCTTCCAGCTGCTTGGTCAGCGTGGCCGCATCGCCCTTTGGCGACCGGAACACGGCGTTGCCGCTCTGTACGTAGGTGGCGACGTCGGAAAAGCCGAGATCCTCGAAGAACGCCCGCAGTTCCGCCATCTTGACGATGCGGTTGCCGCCGACATTGATGCCGGAAAACAGCGCAACGAAGATCGTCCCCCTGCCGCTCATATGATGAACCCGGCGAGCGTCTCGTTGTCGGTGATATCCTGATACTGGACGCCTTCGGCCTCGAAATTCGCCTTCAGCAGATCGAAATTGCGCCGGTCCTTGGTTTCGATGCCTATCAGCACCGAACCGAAGTTGCGCGCCGATTTCTTCAGATATTCGAAGCGGGCGATGTCGTCGTCTGGGCCGAGCATTTCCAGGAAGTCGCGCAAGGCGCCTGGTCGCTGCGGAAAACGGATGATGAAGTATTTCTTCAAGCCCTCGAAGCGCAGTGCCCGCTCTTTCACATCCGGCAGCCGCTCGAAGTCGAAATTGCCGCCCGAAACCACCGCGACGATCGTCTTGCCCCTGATTTCCTTCTTCGAAAAATCCTTCAGCGCGTCGATCGTAAGCGCCCCGGCTGGCTCGAGCACCACGCCCTCGACATTCAGCATCTCGATCATCGTCGCGCACAGCCGGTTTTCCGGGATCAGCCGCACCGCGTCCGCGGCAAACTCCTTGAGGTGCCGCAGCGGCTCACGACCGATCTCGGCCACCGCCGCGCCGTCGACGAAATTGTCGACCTTGGCCAGCTTGATCCGTTTTCCGCTGGCGAGGCTCTCGCGCAGGCTTGGCGCACCGGCCGGCTCGCAGAAGACGAAGCGCGTCTCGCGGCCCTGGTCGGCGAAATAATGCGTCACACCGGCGGCCAGACCGCCGCCGCCGACCGGCAGCATGATGATGTCGGGCATGCGCGCACCCGGCATCTGGTCGGCAATCTCGTAGGCGACCGTCGCCTGCCCCTCGATGATGTCCTTGTGATCGAAGGGCGGCACCATGTGCGCGCCCGCTGTTTCGGTGAATTCGAAGGCGGCGCGGTAGCAGTCGTCGAAAAAATCGCCGACCAATTTGATCTCGACGAATTCGCCGCCGAACAGCCGCGTCTTGTCGATCTTCTGTTGCGGCGTCGTCACCGGCATGAACACCACGCCCTTCTTGCCGAAATGGCGGCAGACGAAGGCAAAGCCCTGGGCATGATTGCCGGCCGAGGCGCAGACGAACAGTTCGGCATCGTTGCCGGCGGCGAGCGCCTTGCGGAAAAAGTTGAAGGCGCCTCTGATCTTGTAGGAGCGCACCGGCGTCAGGTCCTCGCGCTTCAGCAGCACCCGCGCGCCGGTCTTCTTCGACAGATAGTCGTTCTCCTGCAGCGGCGTTTCCGGAAAGATCTCGCGGATCGCCGCCGCTGCGTTCGTCACCCTGTCGGCGAAATTCGTCATCGCGGCAATTCCTGCTGGACCGTCTTCCCGCCTATTGCATATCCAGGCCCCTGAAGCCACTCTCGCGCCGTCCGCATGCCCGCAACGGGCTCAATCGTTGCTCTGCAAGCACTTGGAGGCCTTTGTTCATGCCTGTCGCATCTGTGGCGTTAAAAACCATGGCCCTGCCCGAATTCGGCGAGCCGACGGTGATGCCGCTCGTTGCGCGCGCCACCTACGAGGCACGCATCGAGGCGCTGGTGGCACATGGCACCAAGGCCGGTTTCGCGGCTTTCGCCGTCTATGGCGACCGCGAACACGCGGCCAATGTCGCCTATCTCTGCGGCTACGATCCTCGTTTCGAGGAAACGCTGCTGGTCATCGTTCCCGGCCAGCAGCCAAAACTTCTCGTCGGCAATGAGGGCTGGGGTTATGCCGAGATCTGCGACGGGCCTTACGAACGCATCCTCTATCAGACGTTCTCGTTGCCGGCGCAGCCACGCGATCGTTCGCAGGCGCTTCCAGACATCCTCGCCGCTTGCGGTCTGAAAGCCGGCCAGCGCATCGGCGCCATCGGCTGGAAGCCGTTCGGCCCCGGCGATGCCGGGCTTGGCGAAACGGCGCTCGACCTGCCGTCCTTCATCGCCGACACGCTGCGCACGCTTGTTCGCGACAAGGGCGCGGTGGTGAATGCGGCCAACCTGCTGATGAACCCCACCGACGGCCTGCGCGCCATCAACGAGGCCGACCAACTGGCTTCGTTCGAATTCGCCGCGACCTATTCGTCGCAAGGGCTGCGCAACGTCCTGCGAGGTATCGAACCCGGCATGACCGAGCTGCAGGCAGCGCGGCTGATGGGCATCAATGGCCTGCCGCAATGCTGTCACCCGATGCTGTCGGCCGGCAAGCGCGCGGCCTATGGTTTGCCGAGCCCCCGCCTCGACATCATCAAGCGCGGCGACCCTATCACCATGGCCTATGGCATCCACGGCTCGCTCAACGCGCGCGCCGGTTTCCTGGCCGAGAGTGCAGCCGAACTACCACGAGCCATCAGCGACTATGTCGAAAAGCTGGTCGCACCGTATTTTTCCGCCGTCGTCGACTGGTACGAGACAGTCGGCATCGGCGTTGCCGGCGGCGCGCTGTGGAAAGCGGTGCACGACCGCATCGGCGATCCGTTCTTCGGCGTCTCGCTCAATCCCGGCCATCTCGTCCACATCGACGAATGGATGCATTCACCGGTGTTTTCCGGCTCCGACATCAAGCTGAAGTCGGGCATGGCGCTGCAGGTCGACATCATTCCGGCGACCGAAACGGACTATTTCACCACCAACATCGAGGACGGTATCGCGCTCGCCGACCAGGCGTTGCGCGAGGAGATCGCCGCGCGCTACCCCGAGGCCTGGCGCCGCATCGAGGCACGTCGCGCCTTCATGACCGATGTGCTCGGCATCCGGCTCAAGCCGGAAGTCCTGCCCTTTTCGAACATTCCGGCGTTCCTGCCGCCATTTTGGCTTTCGCGCAACAGTGCGATGGCTGTCGCCGGGCGCTGACCACATTTCGGCTGGACAAGACTTACTTCCGCCGCACTCTCCCTGTCCGGGAGATGTCGCGGGGGTAGATGGGCCTTTTGGCCTCAAAGTGAATTCTAAATGAATTCATCTTTCGATTGGAATTTTTAAAAGTGCCGTTGAAGAAGATTTGCATCATCGCCCTTGCCTTGTTGATTGCCGGCTGTGCCGGCCGGCAACCCCAGGAAATTCTCGGCAGCGCCATGGTGTCGGCGCCGGTGACGGAAATCGCGGGCAATCACAGCATCTTCATTGCCACGACCCGCAAACGCTCCGACGATCCCAACAAGGTTTTCGACGGCGAGCGCTCGGCAACGCTGAATTACGCTCGCGTCAACGTCACTGTCCCAGGAATCCACGAGACCGGCCAGATCGAGCGGCGCTCTCGCGGCAAGTCGGACGATCCGGCCAAATATTTCATGGCTTCCGAGGTCGTCGGCTACGACACTCAGCCGAAATTCTCCAGCGCGCTCAGCGCCGACATCGCCGCGCGCGGCGGCCGCGTCATGGTGTTTGTCCATGGCTACAACACCGGCTTCGACGACGCCGTCTATCGCGTCACCCAGATCGTCCATGATTCCGGCTATCCGGGCACGCCGGTGCTGTTTTCCTGGGCGTCGGGCGCCCGGACCACCGACTATGTCTACGACAAGGAAAGCGCCAGTGTCGCCCGCGACCAGCTGGAAGTGACGCTGAGGATGCTGACGCAGTCAGGCGCGCGGCGCATCGACATCGTCGCCCATTCGCTTGGAACCTGGGTGACCATGGAGGCGCTGCGCCAGCTCGCCATCACCGGTGATCGCGATCTCGGCGGCAAGCTTGGTGACGTTGTGCTGGCTTCGCCCGACATCGATGTAGACGTGTTCAAGAGCCAGATGCGCCGCTACGGCAAGCCGGACAAGCCTTTCATCCTGCTGTTGTCCGATGACGACCGGGCGCTGCGTCTCTCCGGCCTGATCGCCGGCTCGCGGCCGCGCGTCGGCGACTACAAGGACGCCGCCGATCTCGCCTCGTATGGTGTTACCGTCGTCGACCTCTCCAAGGTCAAGGGAATCGATCGCTTCAACCACACCAAATTCGCCGACAATCCCGAGTTGGTGAAGATGATCGGCCAGCGGCTACGCGAAGATGATGGCTTTGCCAGCGACCAGACAGTGACCGACCGCATCAACCTCCTCGGCCAATAGGGTGCGGCTTCGGCCCATACACGTCCACGAATGCAGCGCGGGATCACTTTGGACTGGACCGGGCCGGCCTCTGCCTCTATCGACATAACCACAGGCGTCATGCGCCAGCGGGAGCCCGCGTAGCCGTGCGTTCGAAGACTTTCCTCGTGCTTGCGTTCGCGCTCGCAGTCACAGGCTGCGCCGGCCGGAACACGCACGACCTTCTCAACAAGACGACGATCACGGTACCGGCTTCCGACATCGCGGCCACGCATGAGATCTTCGTCGCCACCACCCGCCAACAGGCGACCAAGGATCCGCGGCAGGTGTTCGACGGCGATCGCTCGCTGACAACCGGCTACGCCCGCGTCGACGTGACGGTTCCCAAGGTGCATCAGGTCGGCGCCATCGAGCGCGCCAAGGGTTCGGCCGACAGCAACCCGGCCAAGCAATTCACCGCCACCGATGTCGTCCACTATGGGGACGCGTCGCAATTCGCCAAGGCGGTCGGCGCCAACATCGCCATAAACGGCGACCGCGCCCTGGTGTTCGTGCACGGCTTCAACAACGGTTTCGACGATGGTGTCTATCGGCTGACGCAGATCGCGCACGACACCAAATATCCGGGTACGCCGGTTCTGTTCTCATGGGCGTCGAGCGCCAAGACGACCGGCTACATCTACGACAAGGACAGTTCGACCGCCGCGCGCGACGACCTCGAGGCAACGCTGCGGATGATTGCAAAGACGCGGGTCAAGAGCATCGACATCATCGCCCATTCGATGGGAACCTGGCTGACGATGGAGGCGCTGCGCCAGCTTGCCATCACTGGCGACCGCGACCTCGGCGGCAAGCTCGGCTACGTCATCCTGGCCTCGCCCGATATCGACGTCGACGTGTTCAAGAAGCAGATGATCCGCTACGGCAAGCCCGACAAGCCGTTCGCCATCCTGCTCTCGGGCGACGACCGTGCGCTCAAGCTGTCTTCCATCATCTCGGGCGACAAGCCGCGCGTCGGCGACTACGGCAATGCGGCCGACCTTGCCAGCTACGGCGTGGTCGTGGCGGATCTGACCAACACCAAGGGCGGCGACCGTTTGAACCATGCCAAGTTCGCCGACAACCCGATGCTGGTGCAATTGCTCGGCGACCGGCTGCGCACACCGGCCGCCCTGCGATCGAACGAGCCCGACTCGGCGGAGTTCGACAATATCGGCCAAGGCATTGGCAAAGCTGTCGGCTCGATGGCCGAGATCGTCATCACCACGCCGTTCAAGGTGCTGACCATCGCCACCGGCGGCTAGGCAAGGGAACCTTCGTCATGGGTATTCTTGGCGCAAGTTTTGTTCTCGCGGTGCCGGACGCCGCTGCGACGGCTCGATGGTGGGTGGATGCAATGGGCTTTACCCGAGTGCTCGAACCGGAAGGCTGGGTCTTCGTGCAGCGCGACGGATGCCTGATCCGCCTTGGCAGTTGCCCGGATGCGATCCCTCCCCGCGATCTCGGTGACCATCAGTATTTCGGCTACATCGAGGTCGACGCGATTGACATCTTTTACGATGAGATCGCGGCACGTGGCGCCGATATCCTCTTCCCACCAACAACGCAGCCCTGGGACATGCGTGAGATGGGCGTAAGGACACCTGACGGGCACCGGGTGATCTTTGCCCAGAACGTTTCACGCCCAGGGTAAAGTTCAGACGAACAGGTCGACTTTCTGGAACGTCGTCACGTCGATTAGGCCGACATCGGAAATCCTCAGTTCCGGGATGACGACCAGCGCCAGCAGCGAATGCTGCATGTAGGCGTTGTTGAGGGAACAGCCCATCTTGCGCATCGCCTCGGTGAGTTTCTCCGCCTTGGCCGCGACGATTTCCGCCCGCTCGTCCGACATCAGCCCGGCGATCGGCATTTCGACCAGCGCCAGCTCCTTGCCCTTGGAAAACAGCACGACGCCGCCGCCGACCTGGCCCAGCCGGTTGACGGCCAACGCCATGTCTTGCTTGTTGGTGCCGACGACGATGATGTGGTGGCTGTCATGCGCCACGCTCGAAGCCATGGCGCAATCGCCCATATAGCCGAAGCCGGAAACGAAGGCGTTGGTGACGCCGCCCGTGCCCCTGTGGCGCTCGACCAGCGCGATCTGGCAGACGTCGTTGCGGCGGTCCATGGCAACCAGCCCGTCCTCGACAGGAAGATCCGCCTCCAGCGCCCGCGTCGGCGCCTGGTTCTCGATCACGCCGATGACCCGCACCCGCACCTCGTTGGCGCCCTTGGGTGCCGCGATGTCGAAGTCGCCGGCCCTGAGCTTCTTGCCAAGCTTGACGGTGTTCTTTGCGGTCTTCGGATAGTCATAGGCCGGAATGTCGATCTCGAGCTTGCCTCCCTTGGCCAGCCTGACGCCCCGAGCATAGACCTCGTCGATGGTCATCTCGGCCAGGTCTGAGACGATCAGCATATCGGCTAGTCGTCCCGGCGCGATCGAACCGATCTCGCGCTCCAGCTTGAAATGCTGGGCGGTGTTGAGCGTCGCCATCTGGATCGCCGTTACCGGCTTCAGGCCCTGTTGAATGGCGTGCCGGACCACCCGGTCCATATGGCCTTCGTGGACCAGCGTACCGGAATGGCTGTCGTCGGTGCACAGGATGAAGTTGCGCGGGTCGAGGCCGCTCTCCGTCACCGCCTTGATCTGCGAAGCGACATCGTACCAGGCCGAGCCCAGTCTCAGCATCGCCTTCATACCCTGGCGGACGCGGGCGATAGCGTCCTCGGCGCGCGTGCCTTCGTGGTCGTCCTCGGGCCCACCGGCGACATAGCCGTGGAACGGCAGGCCGAGATCGCGCGATGCATAATGCCCGCCGACCGTCTTGCCCGCTTTCACCGTCGCAGCGATCTCGCCCGACATCACCGGATCGTTGGCGGCAACGCCGGGGAAATTCATCACCTCGCCGAGCCCGATGATGTTATCCCAGGTCATCGCCTCGGCAACGTCGGCAACCGTCAGCTCGGCGCCGGCATGCTCGAGCCCGGGCGCCGAGGGCACGCAGGACGGCATCTGCACATGCACGTTGACGGGCATGGCGACGGCCTCGTCATGCATCAGCCGCACACCAGGCAGGCCGAGCACGTTGGCGATCTCGTGCGGGTCGATGAACATCGAGGTGGTGCCGTGCGGGATCACGGCGCGGCAGAACTCCGTCACCGTCACCATGCCGCTCTCGACATGCATGTGCGCATCGCAAAGGCCCGGTACCAGATAGCGACCGCCGGCGTCGACCACCTTGGTGCCCTGGCCGATGGCGTGGCTGGCATTCGGCCCGCAATAGGCAAAGCGGCCGCCGGCAATGGCGATGTCGGTGCCGGCAATGATCTCGCCCGAATGGACGTTCACCCAGCGCCCGTTGCGAATGACGAGATCGGCGGGTTTGCGTCCCATCGCGACATCGACAAGATGCGTCGCCATCTCGGCCCAGGGTTTGGGTTTCGTCGCATGCGCGGTCTTCGCCATAGGAGACTCCTGTTTGCCCGACTGTGCCAAGCCGACACGGTTTTGACCAGCGATTGCGGACGAAATACGCTCGGTGAGGCGCCTGAGCTCGCCCTTGGCCAATGCGCAGCACATGCTCATCCTGGCGATGGCAAGCGTCGACGGCGCGGTCGTTCAAGTTGTTTTGTGCCGGCATTTATGCTACCAATTTGGGCATGGTGGTGATTTGCGCCACGACCCGCCGCGAGGCGGGTTTTTTGTTGCGGTTGCCGTCGCCGCATGGATTGAAATTCCAATCCATGCCGCCAGGCCGAAACCCCAGTTCGTTGACTCCGCGCTCGGGAAGGCTGTTAATTCGACCTCCGAAATCTCCTAAGGCCGAAATCTCCTGAGGGAAGCCATGATCCGATTGCTGAAAGCGCTCGCCTTCGTCACCCTGTTCCTGATCTCGGCCGGCTTTGCATCCGCCGAGGAACGTTGGCTGACCCTGCCCGAACCCGCGGCCATGCCCAAGCCAGAGCAGAGCGGCTACGCACCGGTCAACGGCATCCAGATGTATTACGCCGTCTTCGGCGCAGGTGACCCGGTGCTGCTTATCCATGGCGGCCTCGGCCATGCCGATATCTGGGCAAGCCAGGTGGCAACGTTGTCCAAAACCCACAAGGTGATCGTCGCCGACAGCCGCGGCCACGGCCGCTCGACCCGTACCGATCAGCCCTTTGGCTACGATTTGATGGCATCGGATTATCTGGCACTGCTGGACCACCTCAAGATCGACAAGACGGCGCTGGTCGGCTGGAGCGACGGCGGCATCATCGGCATCGACATCGCCCTCCACCATCCCGAGCGGCTCACGAGGCTTTATGCGCAGGCCGCCAATGTCACCACCGATGGCCTCGATCCTGGCGTCATGACGAACAAGACGTTCGGCGCCTACATTGAGCGTTCCGGTCGCGACTACAAGAAATTGTCGAAGACACCGGACCAGTATGACGCCTTCGTTGCGCAGATCAGCCACATGTGGGAAACGGAGCCGGCCTGGACCAAGGAGCAGCTCGGCAAGATCACCACGCCGACGGCCATCGTCGCCGGCGACCATGATGAGGCGATCAAGCGCGAGCACACCGACTACATGGCTTCGGTCATTCCGGGCGCGAAGGAAATCATCCTGCCCAATGCCAGCCATTTCGCCATGCTGCAGGCGCCGGACGAATACAGCCAGTCGGTTCTCGATTTCATCGACGCCAAGTAAGGGCGCCGTCTTTTCAAGCCACGGCGAAGCGCCCGATATTAGCCACAACCAGAAATATGATTCCGTTTTGCGGCGAATAGGGATACCTTCCGGGCGTAGGTCGTTTTTGGATCGACGCTCGGGAAGCTTGATGCATCGCCTGACGCTCGCAAGTGCCGGTTTTCTAACCGCTTTGGCCGCGCCGGCTTTCGCCGCCGATCCGATGATCGAGCTGCCGATGACCGCGCCTGGCTTCGACTGGACCGGCTATTTTGCCGGCCTGCAGGGCGGCTACGGCTGGGGCCGGGCCGACATTACGGGAACGCTAGATCCATTTTCTGCCTCGCCTGACCTCGATGGCGGCTTCATAGGCGGCAATGTCGCCGGCCTCTGGCAATTCAATCAGGCGGTCATTGGCGCCGAGGCCGAGCTCAACTACGCCGCGATCAACGGCAGCGTCGAATTGGCCCCCGGAAATTCGGTCGGCACCGAGATCAAATGGTTCGGATCCGTCAACGCCAAGGCCGGCTATGCCGTGGACCGCCTGCTGGTCTACGGCATCGGCGGCATCGCTTTCGCCGGCATCGAAACCTCGCAAAACGTCGGAACGGCTTTCGCCCAAACGCAGACGAATGTCGGCTGGACTGTCGGCGCCGGCGTGGATTTCGCCTTGACCGACAAATTCGTCGTCGGCGCCCAGTATCGCTACTACGACTTCGGCTCCGAGCACTACGATACGCCGGACCCCTTTTCCGATCGCGATCAGGACGTCAAGCTGAACGCGGTTTCCCTGAACCTTCGCTACAAGTTCTGATTGCCCCTGGCGATCCAGATCGTCGTTGCAACCTGTTGTTTCAATAAAACCTATCCCTTCCCTGGAAGACGCTGCGAACCAGCGGCCTCTGCCGTCATCATCCGTCGATACCTCGCGCCGCCCGCGTCCACCAAGCGACAGTGACTGGGGCAAAAGATGGCTTGACGGGTTTTCGCTGGCGTCTGAAAAGGGCTGGCCTGCGGACGTGGCGGAATTGGTAGACGCAAGGGACTTAAAATCCCTCAGCTACGGCTATCCGGGTTCGATTCCCGGCGTCCGCACCACATTGAAATCATTATGAAATCACATCCATGCTTAGATCTGGACCAAACCTTCATAAAACCTTGAGGGTACGCGTGGGGGTATACTGTTGAATGGCGGGGTGCTCATGGCACGTTGCGCAGATTCCGCACTCCGACCCGTTTCCGCGATGATTGTGGGGCTCGAAAGCCACGGCCCGAGCCGCGCCAATAATATTGCCGCTCAAGCGCAAGTCAGCCGCGCGACGGTCCGGCGGCTGGCTAACAGCACCAGCAAGGATCACCTATCGGCGACGGTCGCGGCCAGCGGCTTTGCAACTGGCGCATCCGAACACGCCAGGGTCGGCCTGCTGCCGGCATAGCTTCCGCGATCACGCTATATGCACCACCCAAGCGCCTGCTAGCTTGTCCGGGCGGCGGACCTCTGGTCTCGCCTGGCCGGCGCCTTTACCCCAAAGCCCCCCGCCCAACGGGCGCCGGCCATCTTCTCGCGAAACTGGCCGAGTTGAGCCGCCGAGGTTAACTACGTCGGCAGAGTCCATGGACCCATGGCGTCGGCGGAACGTTTCCCATCATGGAAAATCATCAAAATCGATTTTGCTGTCATCGTGAGGCCGCTGGAACGTGGGCGGTTTGGGACAGCGTTGCCAACGCCCCAGCGAGCTTAGGGGGACGCCCACTACTTGGTTGCACATCTCAGCGAGCAGACGCTGCAGAAGGAGTGCTGACGCGAATCTACGCCAGTGGGTTGGACGCGCTGGGGATTCGCACAGCCTGTAGATTGTTGCCAAGGGCCAGCTTGTTGTCATGATCCTTCGCTAGGAGACACAGGGGCGCTTGCACGTTTCGGGAACGAAAAGAGGTCCTTATATCCGCCTAGTCCGGTAGGCCTTCGGGCTGGTGTCCGGCGTATAGATCAGACCGACTTGTTGCCACCGCACCGAGAGCATTTCAGCTTAGGCCTGAATGTCCCCTTCCCACGCTGGAGGATCGGGGCCAAAGCAACAAAAAAGCCCGCTGCCGATCCCCTAAGGTCGTGGCAACGGGCAGACTTTGGAGGGCAGTTAAGCCCGCGCTAATATTAGACCGAAGAGGCGCCCTTGTCCTCAAGCGATTTCGCCACTTCATAACCTGTGGATAAAGTCACTCCGGCAGCCAGCGTCATAGTGCACCAAGCTTCCTCGACAGGCGGGCATAAAAACTAGCTTGAAAGGCTGATTTCGACAGCCCTATAAATCCGCAACTATTCCCCAAAATGACCGCCCGCGCCGCGCCACTATCGTCACCAAGCCCGGCTCAATCTATGGGTGGGACGCGACAGAGGAAATGTCCCTCCTGCTTTAGCGCTACCCAGGGGGCAGCACTGGCCTTGTGCCGTGCCATCGAATGACGCCGCGGCGAGCCGAAGCTCCGCCACGCCTCACTGCAGGGTGTGCTGGACGATTAGGTCACAGCCTTATCTGGAGTACCGACATTGCCACAAAGCACATGAGAATGAGTGTCACGGTGAAACGCGCCACCGGGTTGAGGTTGTCGGTAGTGGTGCTGGCGTCGACCCACAGGGCGAAGGCCATTATGGCACCCGCCATTACCAACCAGAAAAGACCCCGAAGCCATTTCATAGAGAACTCCATCCTGGCCCATAGCAAGGTTTCCATTCAAGCACGGACGGAAGGCACCGCCCACTAACCGATAAGGACTAGCTTTCGTCCCTGAAATCCTGCAGCGAGGCATGGCGCAGATCCTCCTCGCCCCGTAGGTGCTTCACAGTGGCTACGAGGCCCGGCGACCGGATAGTTCCCGCCCTTGAGCAGGTTCTTGCCGATGTTCTTGTCGGTCACCGGCTTGCAGCGCTGTATCCTCAGCTACGGCTATCCGGGTTCGATTCCCGTCGTCCGCACCAGCAGGCCTCAGACCGTGAGACAACCAGCCGCGACCAGCCTTGTACCAGCGCGCAAAGCGGCTTGGTGGTCAGGTAACCGGACGCAGCAATGTCCTAGCGCGCCGTGAAAACGACCCTTGGCCAATCACATGTTGGAAGCAGGACGGAGCGGCGGTCGCGGTCGATGCGGAAGCGTTTGGCGGTTCAACGGAACGTCGGCGAGAGACGTCCGGATCGGCGTGATCGGCCTGGTTCGTGCGATGGGTATTTCTGGTGCGATTCCACGGTGGCGACGCAGCGCAGCCGCCATTTTGGCAACAAGGTCTCGGACTTCCATTGGCGCTCCTCCCGACGGGAGCCTTCGTAGCACTGTGGTCGAACCGGCCGCATTTAACTTTGACGTAGGGTCTCGATCTAACCGGCCCCGGCGAATTTTGTCAGTGCCTACGGTGCAAGACGGTCGCCGAGCGCGTTTGCCTCAGCCAACCTGGCCAGCGCTTGTTCGACCTCCTGCGCGGAGGCGTCAGTGCGCTCGATGTGGTGGACCACCTGGTGCCTCAGCATCGCAAGCCTTGCAGCGCGATGCATATCGCCGTTTCGCTGGGTCTTAAGGTCGAAGGTCGGGAGCATCGTTGGCGACAATCCGGGTCAATTCACGCTGGCGGGATCGATCTTCGTGAGGCGCTTCCTGGCCTCTACCACACGCCGTTGCGCGGACCTTATCGTGCTGCACAGCGCGAGGTTGACGGCTACGCCACAATCCTCGTCCAGCATTTCTTCCGCGCTTTCGAGCGCGAGTTTGGCTCGGCCGACGCGCTGTCTTGCCCTAGCGAGTTCCAACGCCAAAATATCGGCCGCCATCCCGCGACCGTGGGGGTCTAACCTGTTCATCATGGGTTGCTAACACCTGGCGGAGCGGTTCGTTCCCTCCTTTCGTTGGTGCTGCGGCGGCTCGCCGCATGCAGTGGCGAACTGATGTCAGGCGTAGGCTTGGCATTGGCGTCCTGACTCGCAAGTCTTGGCAGCAGTCAATGTGCCCTCCCGGCACAGGAACAGGGCTGCGGATCAAGCGGAAATCGGGTTCAATTTCAGATGCTGGATCAGGATGATCGTCTTGGCGTCGATGATGCGGCCGTCGGCGATACCGGCCAGTGCGTCGTCGAGCGGCATTTCCAGGACCTCGATGTCCTCGCCCTCGTCCGCCGCGCCGCCACCGGCCGAGATGCGATCGGCGGGCGTGTAGCGCGCCACGAAGAACCACAGCCGCTCGGTCACGCTGCCCGGGCTCATATAGGGTGCAAACAACCGCTCGACGTCCTTCAGCCGGTAGCCAAGTTCTTCCTCCGCCTCCTTGCGGATGCAGGTTTCCGGATCGTTTTCGTCGAGCAGGCCGGCACATGCCTCGATCAGCGGTTCGCGATGGCCGGTGACATAGGCGGGGTAGCGGAACTGCCGCACCAGCAGCACCGTCGAGCGCTCCGGATCGTAAGGCAGGATCACCGCGCCGTCGCCGCGATCGTACGTCTGACGGATTTGCGTCTCCCACTGCCCATCACGCCGGCGATAATCGAGGACGGTCTTTTTCAGGACCGCCCAGTCGTCGGAAAGGACTTCCTCCGAACGGATGCGAATGCGATCTTCCATGGTGAACTCCGTGCTGTCGGCGGCAAGGCGTAACCGCAGACCGCGGTTTCCGCAATCCGGTCGGCGATTGGTCCAGAAGCGGTTTCACCGCCTCGTGTCTGGCGCGGGCGGTATCGCTTGACTAAATAGCGGATTACCTCTCCCCGGAGTTTGCCTGATGACCGCATCGCTTTTCCAGCCGATCACGCTTGACGGCCTTACCTTTCCCAACCGCATAGCGGTCGCGCCGATGTGCCAGTACTCCGCCGACGACGGTTCCGCCAGCGACTGGCATCTGTATCACTGGATGAACCTCGCAATGTCCGGTGCCGGCATGGTCACCGTCGAGATGACCGAGGTCGAGCGGCGCGGCCGCATCACCCATGGTTGCCTCGGTCTTTATTCCGATGACAACGAGGCCGCCGCCCGGCGAACGCTGGATGCGGCCAGGCGCGTCGCCGCCCCCGGCACGAAATTCGGCACGCAGCTCGCTCACGCCGGCCGCAAGGCCTCCAACAGAAAGCCTTGGGAAGGTGGCGGACCGCTGCAGCCAAATGAAGACCCCTGGCCGATCGTGTCCGCCTCGGCCATTGCCTACGATACCGGCTGGCAGGTGCCACAGGCGCTGGAGGATGAGGAGATCGTGCAGCTCATCGAGCGCTTCGCCGAAGCCGCCAGGCGGGCCGAACGCGCCGGCTTCGACTTCATCGAACTGCATGCCGCGCACGGCTATCTGATCTTCCAGTTCCTGTCGCCGCTGTCCAACCAGCGCACCGACCGCTGGGGCGGCTCGCTGGAAAACCGCATGCGTTTCGTCGTCGAGATCGCCAAGGCGGTGAGGAAGGCCGCCCCCAACCTGATGCTTGGCGCGCGCCTTTCGGTGAAAGAATGGGTCGATGGCGGCTTCGAGGTCGAGGACGCGATCCAAGTGGCCAAGGCTCTGAAGGCGGCGGGCGTTGCCTATCTCTGCTGTTCGAGCGGGGGCAATTCGCCCTTGCAGCAGCTGCCGAGCGGCCCGGGCTACCAGGTGCATCTGGCGGAAGCGGTGCGCAAGGGCGCCGGCATCCCGACACGGGCCGTCGGACTGATAGACGATCCGAAGCAGGCCGAAGCGATCATCGCCGACGGTCGCGCCGACATGGTGGCACTGGCGCGCGCTTTCCTGGCCGATCCGCGCTGGGCATGGCGCGCGGCTGCCACCTTCGGTGAGAAAATCCATCCGGCACCACAGCTGGCCCGCTCGGTTACGACCATGCAGCACTGGATGAAGGCAGCGGGCTGACCGGGCCCATTTTCCCGACATCCATTTTCCAGTTACCAGCGGTCCTGCAAGAATTTCGTGTTGCTGGACAGTTCGCCACAGCTTCGCTTTAATCCCATCCGCAATATTCCCTAGGGTAAGGTCGCGATTGACGCGGCCGGGTTTGGGAGCAAAGTCATGTCATCAAGGGCAATCTATCCCGCAGCAGCCGCAGTTCTCGCCGGGCTGGCTTTCGGCGCGCCATCTCCAGCCAGCGCGCAATATTGCGAAGGCACGGTGCACGGCCTTTCCCGCCACTACAATCTGGCGACGGGAAGCGGTTTCCTTGCCGTACGGGCGCGGCCGAGTTCGTCGTCGCGCATGATCGGGCAATTGTTCAATGGCGATCATACCGAAATCTTCGACCGACGCGGAAACTGGTACAAGGTCGGAATCGGCGGCGCGACCGGCTGGGCGAACGCACGCTGGCTGCGCAACGACTGCGGTTACTGAGACGTTTGGGCGCAGGCTGACGGACACGATTGCAACCAAATTGGCTGCTTTGCGTTGCGGCCATGATGGACAACAAACCTTTTGAAAAACCGGTCGTGGTCGAACTCGGCCATGTCGGTAAGTATCGCCAGATCCGCAGCACCCAGGAGGCGGCGGAATGTTTGATGACGGTCTGGCCGCTCAATCGCGGCCCGCGCCATCGTGATGCCCTCGACACTTGCCTCAAAGTGCTGGAAGGTTATCGTTCGACGGCAGATGCACGCCGGGCCTTGATCGAGGCAGCCAGGGAATCGGAAGTGCTGGTTCCCGACGACAGGCTGCCCGAAGACAAACTGCATTGAGCGAACGGGGCTTTTTCAACCGGAGGACTTCATGGCGAAGCTGACTTACAAGATCGTCGAGCACGACGGGGGCTGGGCCTACAAGGTCGGTTCGACATTCTCGGAAACGTTCCCCAATCATCAGGATGCGCTACGCGCCGCCGAAATCGCTTCGGCCGAGCAGCAGGTCGCAGGCGCGACCGACGGGATCCAGTACGAGGATGCCGATGGCAAATGGCACGAGGAACTGGCCGATGGCCGGGACCGGCCGCAGACGGAAGTTTCAGACTAAAGCGCGTCGCGTTGACGCGCTTTAAGTCTTTGTCTTTATGCATGTCGTTGTCCAAAACCGCTGCGCACTTTTGGGCGACATGTATTAGTTTTTTCTCATCTCCTGGCGGCAGTGGATGCCCGGCGAAGGGCATCCTGCCGGCCAGTCGAGGATCTGCAGCCGATTACTTGCCGCAGTAGTGATCGTTGACGTTCAACCCGGCGTTGGCGTCGGGTCCAGCAGTATTCGACGCGCAAGGTCCAACCGCACCGGTGTCGCCAAGGCTGTTCAGACCTGAGGCATCGCTGCCCGCATTGATGCTGCCGGTGGTCATCGTCTGTTCGTGGCTGGAGACCGGGCGATGGGTTTGGTAGGTGCCCGACGATTGCGCCATCGCCGACGTGGCGAGGCCAATTGTGAAGACCGAGACCGCGAGGATTTTCGTAAGCATAGAAACTACTCCATTTCACTTTTTATTCCAGGTGTTGTCGCATGTTGTGCGACAGCGCTAAAACCGATGGCCCGGCGCGAAGTTCCGATGAAAAAGCCCTGGAGGGTCGAGAACTTCGACACCTTTTTGTGAGAGATGCGTGAAGTTGCCGCCGGCTCAGTGCTCGACCGCGAAGGCCCGCTCGGCAATGCGCTTGATGAAGGCGGTGACACGTTCCGGCTCGATGAATTGCAGCATATGGCCGAGGCCGTCGACGCGCTCGAAATCGAGACCTTCGATCTCGTCCCGCATCGGTTCGCCATGGGTGCGAATGTCGATGACGCGATCGGCGGTCCCGAACAGAATGCCGGCCGGCATGGCGATCTCGCCATAGCGCTGCTCGATCCGGCCGAGATCCTGTTCGACCGCCACCACATCGGTCGAAGTCGCATGGAAATGGGCTGGTCTCAGCCCAAGCCACCCGCCGCCGCTGACCATGTAGTCGGTGGGAAAAGCCTGCGGCGCGAAAATGAATTTCATGGTCGGCTCCGCATATTTCAGGCTGGCCGGTATCGCCACCGTATAGGCCATGATCCGGCGCAACAGGCGTGAAGGAACATAGAGCAGGTCAAATCTTTGCCTCGCCCTGGTTTCCAGATGCGTCAACGGCCCCAGCAAGGCGATGCCAGCAATCGCCTGCGGATGTTCCACGGCCAGGGTCAGCGTGACGGCGCCGCCCAGCGAATGCCCCACCACCAACGGCCTTTCCAGTCCGAGAGCTTCGATGAAGCGGCGCACGATATCGGCCTGTTCGGGCAGCCTGCCCGTCGCACCGCTGGCCCGTACCGAATAGCCCGATCCCGGACGGTCGAGCGCGATCAGCCGGTAGCCCGGGCCAAAGCGGCCGAACAGCGTGTGGCGGAAATGGTGAAGCTGCGCGCCAAGCCCGTGCAGGAAGACGATCGGCCGGCCTTCGCCGGTTTCGACATAGTGGATGCGGTTGCCGTCGATCTCGATGAACCTTCCGACCGGCGGCACCAGCCTTTCGGCCTTGGCGGCAATCCATAGCGTCGCCAGCACCAGACAGCCGGCCACGACGACTGCCAACAGCAACAAACCACCGAGCAGCCACAGCATAATCGATACCAGCATTTTTCACCCAGGATCTGAACCGGCGCGCACCATCACCCGCCGCCGGTGCCGCTGCAAGGCCGCTGGCACAGGCCGGGCGGCTTTCTGGTGGCATTGCCGCCGTCCGCCCGCCGCGCTATCTCAGGCGACCCAGTCTGCCGAGGCGACCCAGTTCTGCCCTGGCATCTCGGCTGCCTGAGCGACCTGTCTGCCGGAGTTTTCCATGCCTGAAATCGTCACCGCCGCCATGCTCGTCATTGGTGATGAGATTCTGTCCGGTCGCACCAAGGACAAGAACATTGGCCACCTCGCCGACATCATGACGGCGATCGGCATCGACCTGAAGGAAGTGCGCATCGTTGCGGACGAGGAAGACGACATCGTCGCCGCGGTCAATGCCGTGCGCGCCCGCTACACCTATGTCTTCACCACCGGCGGCATCGGCCCAACACATGACGACATCACCGCGGATTCGATTTCCAAGGCCTTTGGCGTGCCATGCGAATACGACGCCAAGGCCTATGCCATGCTGGAGGCGAGCTATGCCGCGCGTGGTATCGAATACACCGAGGCGCGCAAGCGCATGGCGCGGATGCCGCGCGGCGCCGACCATATCGACAATCCCGTATCCATCGCGCCTGGCTTCCGCATCGGCAATGTCCATGTCATGGCCGGCGTGCCGTCGATCTTCCAGGCCATGCTCGACAATGTCGTGCCGACGTTGAAGGCAGGCACCAAGATGCTGTCGGCCACCGTGCATTGCCCGTTCGGCGAAGGCTTGATCGGCGGACCGCTGGGCGACATCCAGAAAGCCCATCCGGACACGATCATCGGTTCCTACCCGAAATATGGCGACGGTAAATTCTGGACGGAACTGGTCGTCCGCGCCCGCAGCCAGGAAGCGCTGGATGCCGCGCGGGCCGATGTCGAAGCCATGGTAGCGGGTTTTGCCATCACTGCTGCTTGATCGGGCCAGATCGGAACCAAGAATGGCGCTGTAACGTTTCTCACAGACGATTTTCGATCGTCCGCAAAATGAGGGATTTGCCATGCGCTTCAAGACCATCGTCGCCATACTGCAGAACGAACAGGATGCCGAGCGTGTGCTCGATTGCGCCATCCCGCTGGCCGACCGCTTCCAGAGCCATCTCATCGGCATCCACGCCGAGGCGCTTCCCGTCCCCTACACTTCGGCCACCGGCTTTCCCGACACCGAGTTCCTGCAGGTTTCCGCCGACATGAACCGCGAACGTGCGGAAAAATTGCAGGCGACTTTCCTCAGACACATCGAGAATTCGGGACTGTCCTTCGAGTGGCACAGCCTCGAGAGCTTTTCCGGTGACAGCGCGCTGACCGGCATCTCCAGCGTCCGCGCCGCTGACCTGGTCATCGCCGCGCAGCGCGAGTCGGGCGGCGATCCGAGCGCCGATGTCGACACGCTGGTCTACGACGCCGGCCGGCCGGTGCTTGTGGTGCCGCACGCCGGCCCGCTCGTCACCACCTTCAAACACGTGCTTCTGGCCTGGAACGGCAGCAAGGAGGCCGCCCGCGCCGCCTTCGACGCCCTGCCCTTCATCATCGAGGCCGAGAAGACGGACATACTGGTCATCGATCCGCCGGATTCGCTGGACGAGAACCCGGAGGCCGCCGGCGCCGAGATCGCCGCCGCCCTGTCGAGGCATGGCGCCACGGTCAGCGTCTCGGTGCAGAAATCGGGCGGCATTTCGGTCGACGACATGATCCAGACCAGGATTGCCGAGACCGGCGCCGACCTGCTTGTGCTCGGTGCCTACAGCCACTCCTGGCTGCGCCAGTTGTTGTTCGGCGGGGTCACGCGCACGGTGCTGCGTACGGTTCCGGTGGCGGCGTTCCTGTCGCGGTAAGTCCAACATAGACAGACCACACTTGCCAAGGCCAAGCCTTTCCAGCTAATTCCGCGCGCATTCCCTTGGTGCTGCGCGCGGAGTGCACGAACAATGTCCCTTCCCGAAAAAGCTTTTCCGGTCTCCTGGGACCAGTTCCATCGCGATGCCCGCGCCCTTGCCTGGCGGCTGGCCGGCTCCAACAAGGGCCAGTGGAAGGCGATCGTCTGCATTACCCGTGGTGGGCTGGTTCCGGCCGCCATCATATCGCGTGAGCTCGGCATCCGCGTCATCGAAACGGTCTGTGTCGCCTCCTATCACGACTACACCTCACAGGGGCAGCTGCAGGTGCTAAAGGAGATCACACCCGCACTGCTTGCCGACGACGGCGCTGGCGTGCTGATCATCGACGACCTCACCGACACCGGCAAGACGGCGGGCATCGTGCGCGCAATGATGCCCAAGGCGCATTTCGCCACCGTTTATGCCAAGCCGAAAGGCAGGCCGCTGGTCGACACTTTCGTTACCGAAGTCAGCCAGGACACCTGGATCTATTTTCCCTGGGACATGGGTTTTACTTACCAGAAGCCGATCGCCGACGACCACGCTGGCTGATTCGAAAACAGCTCTTTTCCATCCTGACCCGCACCGAGAGTACGCGTTTGCTTGAACACCGCGTGCCGAGGTACAATATTCTGTAGAATCGGCATCTCTTGGTGGAATTTAACGGCTGGCATGTGAATTTTTTTACTTTCATTGCTTACGATTGGCCGTAAGATTCCTAAGGTGGCAAATGATTCTGGAGGCTGGGGCTAGCTTCTCCGATGTTGACAAGGCCAACGACGCACAACCATCTGGCCGAAAGGGTCCGCAGACTCTTCGGTACGGCGCCGTGCCGTCTGCAGGTTGCCGCCTTGCCCTGGCGCGATACCGGAAATGGCGTCGAGATCATGCTGATCACCAGCCGCGACACTGGCCGATGGGTGATCCCCAAGGGCTGGCCCGAAGCCAGGGAGCCGCTTTGCGAGGCGGCGGCGCGTGAAGCCGGCGAGGAAGCCGGATTGCGCGGCACCGTCTCCCATCTCGAAGCCGGCCGCTACTTCTACGCCAAGGTATTGGCTTCCGGCGAGGAGGTGCCTTGCGAAGTGCTGGTGTTTCCGCTGCAGGTCGACCGCGTCGCCGACCGATGGAAGGAAAAGCGCGCGCGCACCCGCAAATGGGTCAGTTCCACTGAGGCCGTTCGCATGGTCAACGAACCGGATCTTTGCCAGATCATCGCCCATTTCTGCGCCGATCCGCACGGATTCGCCTAAGTCAAGAAAGAGCAGCGACGGCAACTGATCTGTGGCATACTGCGCTCCGGATCGGGGGGTGCGCCGTTATATCGAGGGATCGATTCGGCTGTTCTGGCGTTCCTATCCATGACGACCCCCGCAATCCCCCTCGACGTGAAGGCCGACGAGCATCGGCACGAACATCGCCAGCGTGTGCTCAAAGGTGGGGCGATCATCACCGGTTTACAAAATTCCGAGATCAGTTGCACCGTGCGCAATCAGCATGAGAGCGGCGCCGAACTGAGGGTTGCGCCCGACGCCCGGGTTCCCGATCGGTTCTTGCTCTACATACCGGTCGATGGAATTGCCTATCGATCCGAAGTCCGCTGGCGCCGCAACGACAGGATCGGCGTTAAGTTCAACGGCACCGAGGGCAAGCCCAAGCTGCACTACGGCTGACATCCGGACTTCTCGGCAATCTTTTCGAACGAGCGGGGTATCCAGACCGCTTCGGCCCGGACACCCCGCTCACACTCAGATCACCAGCCCCTTGGTCAATTCGAGTGCCTGGCGCTCGAACAGGCGGCGGTAGATACCGCCTTGCAGCCGGATCAGTTCGTCATGCGACCCCTCTTCGACGATGCGGCCCCGATCGAACACCAGCAGCCTGTCGAGCGCCCTCACCGTCGAAAGCCGGTGCGCAATGACCAGTGTCGTGCGGCCGACCATCAACCGCTCCATCGCCTGCTGGATCAGCACCTCCGATTCCGAATCGAGGCTCGATGTCGCCTCGTCCAGAATGAGGATCCGCGCATCGGCGAGGAAAGCGCGTGCGATCGCCACGCGCTGACGCTCGCCACCGGATAGTTTCACGCCGCGCTCGCCAACCAGCGTGCCGTAGCCCTTCGGCAGGTTGACGATGAAGTCATGCGCGCTGGCCAGCCGCGCGGCATGCTCGATCTCGGCCTGCGTGGCGCTCGGCCGGGCATAGGCGATGTTCTCGGCCAAGGATCGGTGGAACAGGATCGGCTCCTGCTGGACGATGGCGATCTGCCCGCGCAGCGACGCCTGCGCCACCTCGGCGATATCCTGGCCATCGATCAGGATCTTGCCGGCGGTCACGTCATAGAGGCGCTGGATCAGCTTGACGAAGGTCGTCTTGCCGGAACCCGAATGGCCGACCAGCCCGACGCGCTGGCCCGGTGCGATGTCCACCGAAAAGTCGCGGTAGAGCGGCAACCGGTGACTGCCATAGTGAAAGGTGACATTGTCGAAGCTGATGCGGCCGTCCGCGATCCGGATCGGCTTGGCGCCGGGCCGATCCTCGATGCCGAGCGGTTCGGACTGGAAATCGACCAGTTCCTCCATGTCGTTGATCGACCGCTGCAGATTGCGGATATGCGTGCCGATGTCCCTGAGATAACCCTGCAGCACGAAGAACGAGGTCAGCACGAAGGCGACATCGCCGGCGCTAGCTTGCCCCCACGACCAAAGCATCAGCGCCAGGCCGATCACCGCTGTTCTCAAAAGCAGCAGCATTGCCCCTTGCGTGGTGCCGTTGACGGTGCCACGCACCCAGGTACGGCGGGTACGCGCCCGCCATTTGGCGACGACCCTGGCAAGGTGCGTTTCCTCACGCTGCTCCGCACCGAAGCCCTTGACCACGGCATTGCAGCTCACCGCATCGGCCAACGAGCCGCCGAGGCGCGTGTCCCATGAGTTGGCAAGCCGTGCCGCCGGCGCGACATAGCCAAGCGACAGCATTGCCGTCACCACGATGAACAGCACCGAGCCGGTGGCAACCACCGCGCCCATCATCGGCCAGAACCAGCCGAGCAGCAGTGTCGAGCCGAGCAGCATGGCAACCGACGGCAGCAGTGCAATCAGGATCGTGTCGTTCAGCAGGTCGAGCGCCCACATGCCCCGCGTTATCTTGCGCACGGTCGAGCCTGCAAAACTGTTGGCGTGCCAGTCGGTGGAAAAACGCTGGACGCGGTGGAAGGCGTCGGCGGCGATATCCGCCATCATCCTCAGGGTCAGTTCGACGATGGCCATGAAGGCGAGGTTGCGCAGCACGACGCCGGCAAGCGCCAGGGCCACCAGCATCGAGAACGCCGCCATCGCTGCGTTCCATGTCACATCGTCCGCCGCAGCACTGCTGGCAACGGCATCGACCAGCCGGCCGGAATAGAGCGGTGTCAGAACGTCTGCCAAGGTCGACAGCAGGAAAGTGCCCATGATGAGCGAAAGCCGCCAGGGCTGGCGCCGCCAATGGCTGAGCGTGAAGCCAAGAACGCTGCGAAAGGCGCTTGCGCGCAAATCGATTCGAAAACGAGCCATGATGTCATTCGGGCGCAAACGAGCCCGATCCCGGTAAGGTCGAAAATTGAAAAACCCGCGTCAGGGCCAATTGGCGGCCGGAAATGCGGAGGTTCGGCATATTTGGCGGCGCGCCCGATATGTCGGGCGGCGACCGGCATCGACGAACGCCTGTTCCGGGATGGGCTTCGCTACGGAGGTAAAAACCTTGTAGCGCGCCGTCTGGAACCTAGGCTTCGCGGCCTCGCATAATGGTGTCAAATGCTGGCATTCGGACCTCCCAAAGGGGAATCGCGGAGAAGGTCTTATACGGACGGCTCAACGCCTCGCCAAGATGAGGAACTGCCGAAACCGCATCTGGTCCAAGCAGTGAGACGATTTTGCAACAACGGCGGGTTGTACCGACATCGTCGGGTGGCCCATTCAAACGCGGCGTCTACCCGCGATCCCTGAACCGGTTGGTGATGGGATAGCGCCGGTCGCGGCCGAAATTCTTCCGGGTGATCTTCACGCCGGGCGCGGCCTGCCGGCGCTTGTATTCGGCTATGTAGAGCAGGTGCTCGATGCGGGTCACCGTCGCCCGGTCGTGGCCGCGCGCGACGATGTCGTCGACGCCCATCTCATTCTCGACCAGGCACTCGAGAATATCGTCCAGCACCGGATAGGGCGGCAGCGAATCCTGGTCGGTCTGGTTCTCGCGCAGTTCGGCCGATGGCGCCTTGTCGATGATGTTCTTCGGGATCACCTCGCCAGAAGGCCCGAGCGCACCCGGCGGCACGTGGCCGTTGCGCCAGCGCGACAGCGCATACACCTGCATCTTGTAGAGGTCCTTGATCGGATTGAAGCCACCATTCATGTCGCCATAGAGCGTGGCGTAGCCAACCGACATCTCGCTCTTGTTGCCGGTGGTGACGACCATCGAGCCGAACTTGTTGGAGATCGCCATCAGGATGGTGCCCCGCGCGCGGCTCTGAAGGTTTTCCTCGGTGATGCCTTCCTTGGTGCCTTCGAAAAGCTGCGTCAGCGTGTGCAAAAACCCTTCGACCGGCTCGAAGATCGGCACGATGTCATAGCGGCAGCCGAGTGCGCGGGCGCAATCCTCGGCGTCTTTGAGCGAGTCCTTCGAGGTGTAGCGATAGGGCATCATCACCGCGCGCAGCCGTTCCTCGCCAAGCGCATCGACGGCGAGCGCTGCGCAGATTGCCGAATCGATGCCGCCGGAAAGACCGAGCACGACATTTTTGAAGCCGTTCTTGTTGACGTAGTCGCGCAGCCCCAGCATGCAGGCGCGATAGTCCGCCTCCTCCCTTTCCGGGATCTTCGACATCGGTCCTTCGGAGCAGACCCAGCCGTCGGGAGTCCTCTTCCAGGTGGTGACGTCGACCGTCTCCTCGAACTGGCTCATCTGGAAGGCCAGCGTCTTGTCCGCACCGATAGCGAAGGACGCGCCGTCGAAGATCAGCTCGTCCTGGCCGCCAAGCTGGTTGGCATAGATCATCGGCAGTCCGCACTCGATGACCTGGCGGATGACGACCTGGTGGCGAACATCGATCTTGGCGCGGTAGTAGGGCGAGCCGTTCGGCACCAGCAGGATTTCCGCCCCGCTTTCGGCCAGCGTTTCGCAAACGGCGACGTCACCCCAAATGTCTTCGCAGATCGGAATTCCGATACGCACGCCGCGGAAATTGACCGGTCCCTGCATTTCCGGACCGGCCTGGAAGACGCGCTTCTCGTCGAACTCGCCGTAGTTCGGCAGGTCGAGCTTGTAACGCTCGGCAAGGATCTTGCCACCATCGGCAAAGATGATCGAATTGTGGGTGCCGCTCTTGCGCTTCAACGGCGTGCCGATGATGACCCCCGGCCCGCCATCGGCGGTGTCTTTGGCGAAGTCTTCCGCCGCCCGCTCGCAGGTTTTCAGGAACGCCGGCTTCAGCACCAGATCCTCGGGCGGATAACCGGCGAGGAAAAGCTCGGTGAACAGCACGAGATCGGCGCCCTGACGGGCCGCATCCGCCCTCGCCTCGCGCGCCTTGGCAAGATTGCCGGCAACATCGCCAACCGTCGGATTGAGCTGGGCGACGGCGATGCGCAGAATATCGGGAGCGGTCTTCTTGGTCATGCCTGCTGACTTAGCGCGTCAAAATTCGCCGGGCAATGGCGTTCGTTTGGACCACCCCAGACCGATCGACAGATCGTGTCTGACCGATCGACAGATCGTGTCTGACCGATCTACAGATCGTGTCTGACCGATCTACAGATCGTGTCTGGCCGATCCGATGAATGTGGATCAAGTCCTATTCGCCCATATATTCGCGCAGCGATGCCGGTGAATGGTTCTCGCCGATCGACATCGCCAGAATGCGCGAAATGTGGCGGCGCGGCAGTCCGGTTTGCGCCGCCCAGACATTGATCTGGGCCTGGATCTTGTCGAGATCCCTCTTCGAGGTCGGGTTTTCGGCGATGTCGAGGCCTGCATCGCGCAGCGCTGCCGCCATGTCGGCCGAGAGGATGAAAGCGTCCCACTCCAGCCACCGCAGAAAATACTGGCCGGTGTTGCCGCCAAGCCGGCTGCCATGCTTGCCGAGATAGGCCATCAGCCCAACCTGGTCGTCGGCCGGCCAGTCTGCAAGGAATGCGCCGAAGCCGCCATGTTCCTTCGATACGCGCTCGACGAAGGCAGCGTTGTCGCGCACGGATTTGATCTTCTGCGGATTGCGCACGATGCGCTCGTCGGCCGTCAGGTCGTGCCAGAAATCGTCGGGCTGGAACAACAGCCGCTTCGGCTCGAAACCGAGAAACGCCGCCTCGAAACCCGGCCATTTCTGCTCGATGACGCGCCAGACGAAACCGGCGGCAAAGACGCGCTCGGCCATCGTCGACAGAATGCGGTCATCGGCGATGTCAGCCACGGCGGCGTTGTCGGGCATGGGACCCAGCAACGATGTCAACTCCGCTTCACCACCTTTGCGTTCTGCGGCACGGGCGCGAATTTTCGCGAAATCGGGCATTCTGCTTCCATCCTCACGCCACGCTTTTGACGGAACGCCATCTTCCTATATGCAAACGAGGCTGCCAAGCCGATGCTTTCCTATGGAGACATCCATGAACAAGACCGTGCCCGAACTGGCCAACCGCTGGCTGAAGCGAACGCCGGAGACTCTGACCGAGCTTGAAAGGCAGGTGTTGCAGAGCGCCATCGACCGCAAGCTGGTATCGCAGAATCTCAACGACCGTCTTGCCGGCCTTCAGGACGCCGGCGACCGCATCGCCGATGCCATCGCGCGCATCGGCGGCTCATGGACGTTCATCCTGTCCTTCATCGCCTTCCTGATCTTCTGGATCGGCGCGAATTGGTGGCTGCTGGGGCAAAAGTCGTTCGACCCCTACCCCTTCATCTTCCTCAACCTTGTGCTCTCGATGATCGCCGCTCTGCAGGCGCCGGTGATCATGATGTCGCAGAACCGCCAGGCCGCGCGCGACCGCATCGACGCCACGCACGACTATGAGGTCAATCTCAAGGCGGAGATCGAGATCATGGCGCTGCACGAAAAACTGGACGAACTGCGCCACAGCCAGATCATCGGCATGCGCGACGAGATTGCGCAGATCGCCGAACAGCTGAAGCGGATCGACGAACGGCTCACGCCGCAGACCTCCTCCCCATGACGGACGCCATCCACCACCTGATCGAACAGTATGGGCTGATCGCCGTCTTTCTCGGCTGCGTTGCCGAGGGCGAAAGTGCCGCTATCCTCGGCGGCTTCTTCGCGCATCAGCATGTCTTCATCCTTTGGCAGGCCTTCCTCGCTGCGGCTCTCGGCGCTTTCATCGGCGACACGTTCTTCTTCACCCTCGGCCGAAGCTTTGCCGATCATCCGTCGGTTCTCAGGCTGAAAGCCAGGCCGGGCTTCAGCCACGCTTACCGTCTCGTTTCCTCGCATCCCAACATCTTCGTGCTGTCCAACCGCTACATATATGGCATGCGTCTGGTCGGCGGCATCGCCGCCGGCTTCGCCGACATCACGGTGACGCGCTTCGTCATTCTCAACGCCATCTCGTCGCTGGTCTGGGCAGCCCTGTTCAGCACCGTCGGCTATGTCTTCGGACTGGGTGCGGAGCGCATCGTCGGCCAGGCGCTGGCCCGTCACGAGCGGCTGCTGATCGCCCTGGCCATCGGGCTCATCGTGGCCATCCTCGCTTGGCTCGTCGCCCGCTCCGTCGCCAGGAAAGAGCGGGTGAAGGACGCCAGGGAGACTTGAAAATCAAACGATGCCGAGCGCCTGATCGCGGGGCTGAAATTCGTGGTGATGCAGGTTTGGGTGTTCGCGAACCGGTCCCCGCCCTGAGGACCACCCCTAGATCGGCAGCCCCGTGATGCGCTCGATGATGGCGATGCCCCAGACCCCGGCGACGATCACCACCGAAATCAGCACAGCCAGCGAACCGCAATCCTTGGCCAGCTGGATATCGACATTGAACTCCCGGCTGAACGCATCGCACGCCGCCTCGATGCCGGTGTTCAGCACTTCGACCATGATCAGCAGCAGCACCGCGCCGATCAGCAGCGCATAGCCGCGCCACGACACCGAAACAAACCAGCCGAGCGGCAAGGCAAGCACGAGCAGCATCAGCTCCTGCTGGAAGGCTTTCTCGCTGGCGGCCAGCTTGCGAAACGCCCGCACCGAATTGTAGAAAGCATCGATCAGCCGCTGCATGCCCAAATCCCTTTCCGAATCACCGGCAGGGGATAACCCAATGGCCGGATCAAGGGAATAAGGCAGCCGCTTCAAAAATCATTCGTCGGCAACCTTGATCGACGGCGTCGACTTTTCGAACTGGGGCAGCGTGTCGTCGATCGAATAATAGTCGCCCTTGTCACCGACGAAGATGTGGCACTGGCCCTCGAGTTCAGTGGGCTTGTCGAACAGCCCGGCCATAACGGAGACATAAGCGTCGTGCCGTGGCTTCCAGAACAGCAGCGAGCCACATGCCTTGCAGAAGCCGCGCCTGGCAAACGAAGACGCTTCGTACCAGGTGATGCTCTCCTCGCCCACTATTGCGATGTTTTCATCGGGGACGTTGGTTGCGGCGTAGAAATGCCCGCTCTGCTTCCGGCACTGCGAGCAATGGCAATAGATCACCCCGCGCAATGGGCCCTGCGTCTTGAAGCGCACCGCCCCGCACAGGCAAGATCCGCTGTGATTGTCATCCATCCGGGCCTCCGATCGACTTGCCATTTCCTGTCCGCCGTCGGCAGCAGGATTCCAGTTTTGCTGCGACCGCGCACGAGCAAATGCGACACCGGGCGGGCGTATTCGAAAATTCTCGCGGCACAGCGGCAAGGCTTTTTACAGCCTCAGGTAGAGAAACCGTGCTGAACCAATTGCACATTAAGGAAACTTTAGCGCGCCTGCATCTATGGTCTGTGCAAGCGAAAGTCGTTATCGGGGACGCGCCTTTTCGCCGGCCGATCTGGAATTCCGGCTCGCATTCCCCCGTCAGCGACATCTTGCACTCGCAGGTCTGCGATGGCTCCCAGGGGTAGAGTGAACAGAACATGCAGCCGGCAGCCGTTCAGCCCGACCGAAACACAGACATCGCAACCAATGTTGTGGCGACCATGCGTCAGCTCGGTGTGCTCGGTCTGCCGCGCAACTATGAGATCTTCTACGAGGCGTTGAACGGCACCAATCGCGAACTCAGCCTTGCCGTCGTCTCATTGAGCAACCGGCCGACGCAGGACGATCTGGACCGCATCGGGCGCTCTTTCTTTGCCCAGCATCATGGCCCCGGCATTGTCGAGCAGGCGCGAGATGTCCTTGCCAAGGAACTCGAGGACGTCGCCTCGCTGCTGAGGAGTGAACGCAGCCATATCGAGAAATACGGCAGGATCCTCGACGAGACGTCGAGCGGGCTTTCCAACCGCAGCCTGCTTTCGCAGGAGCTGCTGCAAAAGGTCGTCAGTGCCATGTCGGTCGCCACCAATTCGACGATCGACCACGGCAAGCAGGTTGCAACGACGCTCAGCGACAAGACGGCCGAGCTCGAGAGCGTCAAGTCGAAGCTCGAAGAGTACAAGCGGCTCGCCGACACCGATCCCTTGACCCACATCTGGAATCGCCGCGCCTTCGACAAGCAAATCACCAGGATCTACACCAGCAACAAGGGCATCCTGTTCAACGCCTTGATCCTTGCCGATATCGACCGCTTCAAGGACATCAACGATCGCTACGGCCACCCTGTCGGCGACAGGATCATCCAGATCGTCGCCGACATTTTTCAGACCAGCATTGCCGGCGACATGTTCGTGGCCCGAACCGGCGGCGAGGAATTCGCGCTGATCATCGAAGGCGCCAGCGAGGACACCACCTACGAGATCGCAGAGCGCATACGCGCGCTGATCGAGCAGACGCCGTTCACCAGCAGCCAGACCGGCGCAAATTACGGCACGGTGACTGTGTCCATGGGCATCTGCATGGCATCCGAGGCTGAAAGCCCCGAGGATCTCTACACAAAGGCCGATCGGGCGCTCTATCGCTCCAAGGTCAGCGGGCGCAATCGCGTGACTAAGCACTCGGCGATGGCCGGCCGCTCCGGCAAGAGCTGGCTGCTCTACAAGAAGGACTGACCTTTTCGCTCGACGCCTGTCTGCTGCCTCCTGAAATTGTTTTTGCGCAGCATCTTTCCATGTAAATTTTTATGGACTATATTTCCCATGGAAATGGAAAGAGTATGCCTGTGATACAACCCCACGCCGCTGCCAACGCAGCCGAGAATGCGGTCCTTACCAAGGCCACGCTGCGTGCCGCCGACCTTTTGGACATAACCGCCAGGATGCTGGCTTCCGTCATCGGTGTTTCGGAAGCCACGGTTTCACGCATGCGTAGGCAGGAGTTCCTGTTGGAGCGCGGGACCAAGCCGTTCGAGCTTGCGGTGTTGTTCGTGCGGCTGTTCCGCTCGCTCGACGCCATCGTCGGCGGTGACGAGACTGTCGCCCGGGCGTGGCTGAAGAACACCAATACGGCGTTCGATGGCAGCCCGCTGGAAAAAATCTTGACCATTACCGGGCTTGTCGATGTCATTGCCTATCTGGACTCCCGACGCGCTCTCGTCTGAAGCCGTCCGCCTCGACGGCAAATACTGGCGCATGGTCGAGGCGCAGCACCGCGTGTCGACGCTCAAGGTCGTCGACACACTCGACGAGCAGGCACTGCTGGAAGACTTGATCGAGGAAACCAAGCCGCAAATCCCGCTCGAATGCCGGCATCTGCATTATCTCCTGGCGACGCCCTTCCGCTATGGCTCGGTCTACCCGCACGGTTCGCGCTTCCGCCGCGCCGGCCGAACCAGAGGCGTCTACTACGCAGCGGAAACGATGATGACCGCCGTTGCCGAAATGGCCTTCTACCGCTTGCTGTTCTTTGCTGAATCGCCCGATACGCCGTGGCCGCACGACGCCGCCGAATACACAGCCTTTGCCGCCGCGATACGCTGCGACAGGGCTATCGACCTGACGCGGCCACCGCTCGATCGCGATGCGGTTTCGTGGACAGATCCAACCGACTATGCCGCTTGCCAGAGCATTGCCGATGTCGCGCGCGAGGCCGGGCTGGAGGCCATCCGCTACCGCTCGGCACGTCACCCCGGCGCCAATGTGGCGCTGCTGACGTGTCGCGGCTTTGCCAAGGCCAAGCCGCTGGAACCCCAGACCTGGCGCATCCGGCTCGGCGCCTTCGGCGTGCAGGCGATCTGCGAATTCCCGGAAAAGCGGATCGAGTTTTCCAGGACGGCTTTTGCCGCCGATCCGCGGCTCAACGGCCTGCGTTGGGAACGCGCGCGCTAGAGCGGCATCCGATGATGTTGCATCGTATCCTGCGGCGGCGAAGTAGTTCCGACGTTGCCGGATTGTTGACACTTAGTATGCTGCGCGCTAGTTGCATTCCCATGCAACAGCGCCTTTCTTCTCTGACCACCACGACCACCACCGCTTTGCGGTGGCTGGTGGTTTGACGCGCTAAGCAAATCGTCACAACGACCGCAGCCCCGCCGGATACGCGCGGGGCTTTTTTGTTCCTTTTGCTGTCCGGCTTTTATCCCCGAAGGACAGACCAATGGAACAAGACGATCACCGCATTCTAGCCCGCCGCCTCGACCTCTACCACATTGAGGAAGATGCGCCGGGAATGATCTACTGGCACCCTGCGGGCTGGCAGCTCTACCGTCAGCTCGAAGAATACCTTCGCGGGCGGATGCGGGAGCTTGACTACGAGGAGGTAAACTCTCCGCAACTTCTGCCGCGCGGTTTGTGGGAGCGGTCAGGACACTGGGAAAAGTTCCGAGAGAATATGTTCGTGGTGCCGCGGGACTCCGGCCGGGACATGGCGCTCAAGCCCATGAGCTGCCCATGCCATCTGCAGATCTTCAATTCGTCGCTCCGCTCCTGGCGCGATCTGCCGATGCGCCTGTCGGAGTTCGGCGCCTGTCACAGGGATGAGCCCTCCGGCTCGATGCACGGCCTTCTGCGCACGCGCGGCTTTGTGCAGGATGACGCCCATGTGCTCTGCATGTCGCAACAGATTGAAACGGAAGTCGCGCGCTTCGTAGGATTGCTGTCGTCGGTTTATTCCGAGCTCGGCTTCGAGGAGTTTGACGTGGCGCTTTCGCTTCGGCCCGAAAAGCGAGCAGGCTCGGATGAAGATTGGGATCAGGCGGAAGCCCAATTGCTCGCTGCTGCACGAAGTACGGGTCTCAGTCCCGTTTTGCAGCCGGGCGAAGGGGCATTCTATGGTCCAAAGCTGGAATTTGCCTTACGTGATCGGCAAGGCAGATCATGGCAGTGTGGCACCATTCAGCTCGACTTTGTGCTACCCGCACGGCTTGGCGCCTCTTATGCCGACTCCAATGGAAACCGGGCGGTTCCGGTCATGCTGCATCATGCTATTTTCGGTTCGATGGGGCGCTTCATTGGAATCCTACTCGAGCATCATCATGGACGACTGCCCTTTTGGCTGGCTCCGGTCCAGGTTGCCGTTATGCCAGTCTCAGAACATCAACTCGGGATCGCTCAGGAACTCAAGCGCCACCTTGTAGCAGCGGGACTTCGGCCTAAACTATTCGATGAGTCCGAAACGCTGGCGCGGCGTATCGTCAGCAGTCACGATCTTATGGTTCCTGTCGTGGCCGTCCTTGGTAGGCGAGAAGCACAAGATGGGTCTATCACGCTGCGATCACAGCAGGGACAATGGGTTGCGGATTGGCACACGGGCATTGCCAAGCTGGCGGAGACGGCCACAAGGCGTTTGACGGAGGTTCCATCGGATATGCTGGTGGCAGTCCACTAGACTAAACAAATGAAAAGAGCGCCGGATCTCTCCGGCGCTCTTTGATCGGTCAAGTCCGTTACAAGAGTCTCAGCCGTTGACGGCCCGCTTGTGCTGCACCGGATGGCTCTTCTTGAGCAGATCCGACACCAGGAACGCCAGCTCGATCGCCTGGTCGGCGTTGAGGCGCGGATCGCAATGGGTGTGGTAGCGGTCCTGCAGCTCTTCGGCCGTGATGGCGCGGGCGCCACCGGTGCATTCGGTGACGTTCTTGCCGGTCATCTCGATATGGATGCCGCCCGGATGCGTGCCCTCGGCGCGGTGCACCTCGAAGAAAGTCTGCACCTCCTTGAGGATGCGGTCGAAGGGCCGCGTCTTGTAGCCGGCGGCCTCGATGGTGTTGCCATGCATCGGGTCCGACGACCACACCACGCTGCGGCCTTCCTTCTTCACCGCGCGCACCAGTTTCGGCAGATGGTCGGCGACCTTGTCGGAGCCGAAGCGCGCGATCAGCGTTAGCCGTCCCGGCTCATTTTCCGGGTTGAGCAGGTCGATGAGCTGCAGCAGACCGTCCGGCGTCAGCGACGGACCGCATTTGAGGCCCAGCGGGTTCTTGATGCCGCGGCAGTACTCGACATGGGCATGGTCGGGCTGGCGGGTGCGGTCGCCGATCCAGATCATGTGGCCAGAGGTCGCGTACCAGTCGCCGGAAGTCGAATCGACGCGGGTCAGCGCCTCCTCATAGCCGAGCAGAAGCGCCTCGTGGCTGGTGTAGAAATCGGTCTCGCGCAGCGCGTAATTGGTCTCCGAGGTGATGCCGACGGCCTTCATGAAGTCCATCGTCTCGGTGATGCGGTTGGCGAGCGACTCGTATTTCTCGCCCTGCGGGCTGTCCGACACGAAGCCGAGCATCCAGCTGTGCACGTTCTCCAGGCTGGCGTAGCCGCCCTGCGCGAAGGCGCGCAGAAGGTTGAGCGTCGCCGCCGACTGGCGATACGCCATCTCCTGCCGTGCAGGATCGGGAATGCGCGACTTGGCGTCGAACTCGATACCGTTGATGATGTCGCCGCGATAGCTGGGCAGCGTCACATCGCCCTTGGTCTCGTTGTCGGACGAGCGCGGCTTGGCGAACTGGCCGGCGACACGGCCCACCTTCACCACCGGCTGCGCGCCGGCGAAGGTCAGCACCACCGACATCTGCAGGAAGACGCGGAAGAAGTCGCGGATGTTGTCCGCGCCATGCTCGGCGAAGCTCTCGGCACAATCGCCACCCTGGAGGAGGAATGCGTCACCGGCAGCGACAGCAGCAAGCTGCTTCTTCAGCTTGCGCGCCTCACCTGCAAAAACCAGCGGCGGAAAGGTGGCGAGTTGGGCTTCCGTGTTCTTCAGCGCGACAAGGTCCGGATAAGCAGGAACCTGCTTGATCGGCATCGCTCTCCAGGAATTCGGCGACCATTTCGTCATCGTTGCACCCAACGCTCTTTCCAGCGGGCGTCATCGCCCGTCATTCCGACCCCTACATGGGATCGCGGCTCCATACACGAAGCCGATTTCCTATTCTAGACCGGATTTGACCGCGTGGCGAATGGCGGCTCGGGGATCATTGCACCGTGTCTGTCAGCGCCAGATAGAAGAAACCCAGCCCCAGCACCAAGCATAGCGGGCTGTAGAACCATGTATCATATCTGGCAAAACGCGTCGTCCTGACCCGCTTGAACAGCCCACATATCTGGACCAACTCAGCGCCCGCGCGGTGAAGATGACCGCCCAAAGGATGCCCCCTGCCCTCAGCCACGATTGCGGCAACGGCAGATGGATCATCCCCACGAGGGCAAAGACGAGCAAAAGCACCACCGCCAGCACGAGGCCGACGGCAATGGCGCCGAAGGCCGCGGTCTCGATTGCTGGACTGCCGTCTTCGCGTTGCGGCAGCGCCACGCCTGCAGCGACACGACCGCCGAATCCCCAATAGAAGTGAAATCCCGCTGCAAGCAAAAGGATCGCTGCGCAGATGGCGCTGACTGCATTCGTCATGCCTGTCGAGCGACCCCGTCCAATCGCCGGAGTTGACGGCCGAGGCCACCCGTCAGGTCGAGCGCCAGCATGCGAAGCAGCGCGATGGCGCTCCACAACGGCCGGTCCGCGAAGGTTTTGTTGCTGTTGTGCTCGAGGAAAGGATGGGTGAGCAAGGCAGCGAAATAGAAGAAAGGAATGATGACGAGGAAAGCCCACCAGACAACAAGGAACGATGCGGCGACCCCGGCTATCGGGGCGAAAAACAGGCCGAGATAGTGGACAAGCCGTGTGGAAGTCCGGGAATGGCCGGCCAGATAACCGAGCCAATATTCATCGAAGGTTCGAGGGTCCATGGTCGTTCCCCTTCAGCTTCCGGCATTGACCAGTTGCAAGACCATCTCAATCCGTTGGCCGAAATACTTCAATGGCTCCAATCGTCGCACATCTGTCCGACGGACGCAGCCTGATCCCTGCGCGTCAGTTACTATTTCCTTTCCACACAGATCATGAGTAGCGGTGACCAGCTTCCGCCCGAAAAGCACAGGTCAGCGATACTAGGCCGCTTTCTCCGCCAACCTTGCCAGTTGCGTCATGACGACCGCGGACCCTGCCAGCCGCTTTTCAGGCGTCGCCCAGTCGCGGGTAAAGACGACGCTGTGGTCCGGCCGGATCTTGGCCAGCGAACCCTGCTCGCCGATGAACTTGACCAGCCCGACGGGGTTGGAAAACTCGCGCTTGCGGAAATGGATGACGACGCCCTTCGGCCCGGCGTCGAGCTTTTCGACATTAGCCTTGCGGCAGAGCGCCTTGATGAAAACGATCTTCAACAGGTGCTTCACTTCCTCCGGCAGCGGTCCGAAACGGTCGATCAGCTCGGCGCCGAAGGCGTCTATCTCCTCGGTGTTTTCGAGATCGCCGAGGCGGCGGTAGAGCGCCAGCCGCAGTTGCAGGTCCGGAACATAGCTCTCCGGGATCATCACCGCCGTGCCGACGGCGATCTGCGGCGACCAGCCGCCATCCTGCACTTCGCCGGAATCCTTCACCTCGGCAACCGCCTCTTCCAGCATCTGCTGATAGAGCTCGAAGCCGACTTCCTTGATGTGGCCGGACTGTTCTTCGCCGAGAAGATTGCCGGCGCCTCTGATATCGAGATCGTGGCTGGCGAGCTGGAAGCCGGCGCCCAGTGTGTCGAGCGACTGCAGCACTTTCAGCCGGCGCTCGGCAGTGTCGGTCAGCTTGCGATTGGCCGGCAGCGTAAAAAGCGCATAGGCGCGCACCTTCGAACGGCCGACGCGGCCGCGCAACTGATAGAGTTGCGACAGGCCGAACATGTCGGCGCGATGCACGATCAGCGTGTTGGCGGTCGGGATATCGAGGCCGGATTCGACGATGGTGGTCGACAAGAGAACATCGTACTGGCCGTCATAGAAGGCGTTCATGATGTCGTCGAGCTCGCCCGGCGGCATCTGGCCATTGGCCACCGCCACTTTCAGCTCCGGCACGGATTCACGCAGGAAATCATGGATTTCCGCGAGATCGCTGATGCGCGGCACGACATAGAAGGAATGGCCGCCACGATAGCGTTCCCTGAGCAGCGTCTCGCGGATGACCAGCGGATCGAAAGGCGAGATGAAGGTGCGCACCGCCATGCGGTCGACCGGCGGCGTGGCAATCAGCGACAGTTCGCGCACGCCGGTCAGCGCCAGTTGCAGCGTGCGCGGGATCGGCGTCGCCGACAGCGTCAGAACGTGGACGTCAGTCTTCAGGTCCTTCAGCCGCTCCTTGTGCTTGACGCCAAAATGCTGCTCCTCGTCGATGATCAGCAGGCCGAGATTCTTGAACGAGATCGAGGCGCCGAGCAGCGCATGCGTGCCGATGACAATGTCGACCTGGCCCTCGGCGATGCCTTTCTTGGTTTCGGCCAATTCCTTGGCGCCGACCAGCCGCGAGGCCTGGCCGACGCGGATCGGCAGGCCCGAGAAGCGCTGCGAAAACGTCTTGAAGTGCTGGCGCGACAGCAATGTCGTCGGCACCACCACCGCAACCTGAAAGCCTTCCATGGCCGCGATGAAAGCGGCGCGAAGCGCCACTTCGGTCTTGCCGAAGCCGACATCGCCGCAGATCAGCCGGTCCATCGGCTTGCCGGCCGCCAGATCGTCCTTGACCGAATCGATGGCTGTCTGCTGGTCGTCGGTTTCCTCATAAGGGAAGCGGGCGGCGAACTCGCCATAGAGGCCGTCCGCCGGCACCAGCGCGGGTGCGGCACGCATCTGCCGCTCGGCGGCGATGCGGATCAATTGGCCGGCCATGTCGAGCAGGCGTTTCTTCAGCCGCGCCTTGCGCGATTGCCAGGCGCCGCCGCCAAGCTTGTCGAGTGAGGCTTCGGCTGTGTCAGAGCCGTAGCGCGACAGAAGCTCGATGTTTTCCACCGGCAAGAACAGCCGGTCGTCACCGGCATAGTGGATTTCGAGACAGTCGTGCGGCGCGCCGACCGCCTCGATGGTGCGCAACCCGATGAAGCGGCCAATGCCGTGATCGGCATGGACGACGATATCGCCGGCCGACAGCGATGAGGCCTCGGCGATGAAGTCGGAAGCACGCTTTTTGCGCTTCGAGCGCCGGATCAGCCGGTCGCCGAGAATGTCTTGTTCGGCGACGACGACCAGTTTTTCGGTCTCGAAGCCGGATTCGAGCGGCAGTACGGCGAGTGCCGCCTGCCCCGGCTCGAGCTTTTCCGCCTCGGCCAGCGTCGCGACCTGCTTGAGGTTGCCCAGATGATGCTCGGCCAGGATCTGGCCAAGCCGGTCGAGCGAGCCCTCGGTCCAGCCGGCAACGACGATGCGGCGGCGCGCGGCGCGTTCGTCGGCGATATGTCTTACGACGACGTCAAAGACGTTGGCATTGGGGTCGGCACGCTCCTCGACGAAGCTGCGGCCATGGCGCGAGCCGGCATGATAGACTTTTTTGGCGCCGGCATCGGGCGCATCGAAAGGCGTGAAGTCGATCGCTTCGCGCGGCCCGAGCGACGCCACGAGATTCTCGGGCGAGAGATAAAGCGGGTCCGGCGGTACCGGCTTGTAGGGCACGGCATCCTTCAATGCGCCGTCAGCCTGCTTTTTGCGCGCTTCGTAGTGATCGAGGATCAGCGTGTGGCGTTCAGCCAGCGCCTCATGCGCCAGGTGGTCGAAGATCACAGGTGTATCGGGCAAGTAGTCGAACACCGTCTCCAACTGCTCGTAGAAGAACGGCAGCCAGTGCTCCATGCCGGCAAAGCGCCTTCCCTCACTGACCGCGGCATAGAGCCCGTCGTCGCGCGAGGGCGCGCCAAAGGCTTCGATGTAGGAGCGGCGGAAGCGGCTGATCGTCTCCGGCGTCAGCGCCACTTCGCTCATCGCCTGCAGCGCCATCGACTTGCGCTGGCCGGTGGTGCGCTGGGTGGCGGCGTCGAAGACGCGGATCGATTCCAGCGTGTCGCCGAAGAAATCGAGTCGTAGTGCTTCGGTCCAGCCGGGCGCCAGGAGGTCGAGAATGCCGCCGCGCACCGCGAACTCGCCGACACCGCGCACGGTCGGCACCCGCTCGAAACCGGACGTTTCCAGCCGTGACACCAGCGCGTTCATGTCGATCTGGTTGCCTGGCTTGGCGTGAAAGGTCTGCGCCTCGACCAGACCTGCCGGCGGAATGCGCTGCAGCAACGCATTGGCGGTAGTGAGGATGACGGCGCGGTGCGGCTTCTTGGCCAGAGCAATCATTGCCGTCAGCGCATCGAGTCGCTTGGCAGCAGCATCGGAGCCGGGTGAAACACGGTCGTAGGGCAAACAGTCCCAGGCCGGCAGTTCGAGCACCGGCAGGCCGGGCGCGGCAAAGGCGAGCGCTTCGACGATCGACGGCAGGCGCTGGCCGTCGCGCGCCACGAACAGCACCGGCTTGTCCGGCGCGATCTCAAGCGCTGCCTGCACCAGCGCGAAGGCCTCGTAGCCGTCGGCGACGCCATCGACGATGAACTGGCCGGCGCGACCTTTCGGCAGGCCGATGGTGGGGATCAAGCTCATGGAATCACGTTTTCAGAATGTCATCGCCCGGCGCGAGGCCAGGATCTTTTGCAGGACGGCACAGTCGATATTCCGGGGAATCGGACGTTCGCCGGTGACCATAGGCAGGAATTCGGTGTCGGGAATATCGAGGAGGTGTTCATATTGGTCGATTTCGTCGTCGGTCAAGGCGCCGATCTCGGCATCGGCGAAGCTGCCGAGGATCAGGTCCATCTCGCGCATGCCACGATGCCAGGAGCGAAACAGCAGCTTGCGGCGGCGGGCGTCGAGCCCCTCGCTTGATCGTGTCGTTCCGGTCATCGTGCCGCTTCCTTGCCTGAAGCGGCGCATATAGCGTGGATAGAGAGCGGTGTCAGCCTTGCAACAGGCCCGTGGGTGTCTAACATCCCGGCGTGACGAACATTCCTGACAACATCGGCGCTAGCACCCCCCTCTGTCCTGCCGGACATCTCCCCCTCAAGGGGGGAGATTGGCAGTTTTGGCCTCACCGCCCATCTTGCAGCGCTGGAGATTGGCGAAACCAGACGCGACAGCAAATCTCCCCCCTGGAGGGGGAGATGTCCGGCAGGACAGAGGGGGGCAGGACTGGGCCCCCCCATAGCGCGGTCTCCCACATATGAGACCTTCCATCCTCGATCCGCTATTCGTCCCGATCACCTCGCTTGCCGGCGTCGGGCCGAAGGTCGGCGCGCTGATCGAGAAGGTCGTGGCAGCCGATCTTGGCGATCGCGCCGCGCGCGCCGGCGACCTTCTGTTCGTGCTGCCGCACACCGTCATCGACCGCCGCAACCGGCCGGGCATTGCGCTTGCGGCCGAAGGCGCGATCGTCACACTCGACGTGCGCATCGACCGCCACCAGCCGCCGCCGCGCGGCAACAGGTCGGTGCCGTACCGTGTCTATGCCCATGACGACACCGGCGAGATCGGGCTGACCTTCTTCCATGCCCATGCCTCCTATCTCGAAAAGGCCATGCCCGTGGGCGAGCATGTCGTGGTGTCTGGTCGCATGGAATGGTTCAACGGTCGCCCGTCCATGGTCCACCCCGACCACATCGCGCTGGCCAGCGAGGCTGAAAACCTGCCGCTGGTCGAGCCGGTCTATCCGCTGACGGCTGGCCTCTCCGGAAAAGTGCTGCGCCGCGCGATCGGCCAGGCTCTCGGCCGGCTGCCGGTGCTGCCGGAATGGCAGGACGACGCGTTCATGCGGCGCCGCACCTTCCCGGCGTTCGGCGATGCGCTCGCCCGCATCCACAATCCGGCCGATCCGATCGATGTCTCGATCGACGGCGCGGCGTGGCGGCGGCTTGCCTACGACGAATTATTGGCGGGCCAAGTGTCGCTGGCGCTGGTGCGGGCAAAGGTCCGCCGCCTGTCCGGCCGGCCTCTCGTCGGCGACGGCCGCATCGTCGAAAGGCTGCGCGCGGCCCTTCCCTATTCGCTAACCGCCTCGCAGGAGATGGCGCTTGCCGAAATCAACGCCGACCTCGGCGATCCCGAACGCATGCTGCGCCTGCTGCAGGGCGATGTCGGTTCCGGCAAGACGGTGGTCGCGCTGCTCGCCATGGCGCGTGCCGTCGAGGCTGGCGGCCAGGCCGCCTTGATGGCGCCGACCGAAATCCTCGCGCGCCAGCATCTCGCGACCATCGCGCCTCTGGCAGAACATGCCGGTCTGCGCATCGCCATTCTCACCGGCCGCGAAAAGGGCCGCGAGCGCAGTGAAACGCTTGCCGGTCTGGCAAGCGGAGAAATCGACATCGTCGTCGGCACCCATGCGCTGTTCCAGGAGACGGTGACCTACCACGACCTCGTCTTCGCCGTCGTCGACGAGCAGCACCGCTTCGGCGTCCACCAGCGACTTGCGATCACCGCCAAGGGTGATGCGCCCGACATGCTGGTGATGACGGCGACGCCGATCCCGCGCACGCTGGTGCTGACCGCCTTCGGCGACATGGACGTGTCGAAGCTGACCGAAAAACCGGTCGGCCGCCAGCCGATCCGCACCGTCACGCTGCCTCTCGAACGGCTCGACGAACTGGTTGGCCGCATGGTCGACGCCGTGGCCGACGGCCAGAAGATCTACTGGATCTGTCCGCTCGTCGAGGAATCCGAAGAGATCAAGCTGATGTCGGCGGAGGACCGCTTTGCCTCGCTCGAGCCGCTGTTCGGCGACCGCATCGGCCTTGTCCACGGCCGCATGAAGGGTGCCGAAAAGGACGAGGCGATGCGCGCCTTCAAGCAGGGCGACACGCGTATCTTGATCGCCACCACGGTCATCGAGGTCGGCGTCGACGTGCCGGACGCGACGATCATGGTCATCGAACATGCCGAGCGTTTCGGCCTTGCCCAGTTGCACCAGCTGCGTGGGCGGGTCGGGCGTGGCGACAAGCCGTCATCCTGTGTGCTGCTCTACAAGGATCCACTCGGCGAGACGGCAAAGCGCCGTCTGTCGGTGATGCGCGAGACGGAAGACGGCTTCCGCATTGCTGAGGAAGATCTGAAACTGCGTGGCGAAGGCGAGTTGCTAGGCACCCGCCAGTCCGGCACGCCGGGCTTCCAGGTGGCGCGCCTCGAGGCGCATGCCGACCTGCTGGAAGCCGCCCGCGACGACGCCCGGCTGATCCTGTCGCGCGATCCGGACCTGCAGTCCGAACGCGGCGCAGCGTTGCGGCTGCTGCTTTATCTGTTCGGCCGCGACGAGGCCGTGCGGCTCTTGCGCGCCGGCTGAGGCAAGGCGCCGAGCGACGGGTTGGCGAGATTTCCGGCGATAGGCTCGCCGTTCACCGTCACCAGCTTCGTCTTGAGCTCCGGCGCCACCAGTCCGGCCGAGACGATCAACTTGGCGCCGTCCTCGATCGTCATGTCGAGCAGCACGATGTCGGATTTCAGCACATACATTAGGAATCCGGTGGTCGGGTTCGGCGTGCACGGCATGAACACCGCAATCAGCGGATCGCCTTCCTGGTCGAGCTTCTGGTTGATCTCGGTTTCCTTCTCGCTGGCGACGAAGACCAGCGACCAGACGCCCTTGCGCGGATACTCGACCAGCCCGACCTGGCGGAACATGTCGCCCTTGTTCGACAGCACGGTTTGGAAAATCTGCTTCAGCGAACCGTAGATGCCGCGCACCAGCGGCATGCGGCCGAGCAGGCGCTCGCCGAAGTTGACGATGGCGCGGCCGACGATGTTGGCGGTCATGAAACCGATCAAAGTGATGAGGACCAAGGCAACGATCAGGCCAAACCCCGGAACCGGAACCGGCAGATAGGTGTCCGGGCTGTAGCGTGCCGGAATGTAGGGTTTCACCCAGGAATCAACCCAGCCGATGAACGACCAGGCGATGTAGGCGGTAATCGCAAGTGGCGCACAGACGACAAAGCCCGTCAGGAAATAATTCCTCAGCCGGGTCATGCCGGAAGTTCTTGGAGCATCGGACATGGTTCACCGGGGCGCGGGTTGCAGCGCGACATTAGTGAACCGGAAGGCGCTTTGGAACTGCGAAGTTTTTAAAGAACGCCTATTCCACCGTCACCGATTTCGCCAGATTGCGCGGCTGGTCGACGTCGGTGCCCATGAACACGGCGGCGAAATAGGCGAGCATCTGGATCGGCAGCGCATAAATGATCGGCGAGATGATTTCCGGCACGTCGGGCAGGATGATCGTCTCCATCGTCTTCACGCTCGACTGCGCCGCGCCCTTGGCGTCGGTGATCAGGATGATCTTGCCGCCGCGCGCCGCCACTTCCTGCATGTTCGACACGGTTTTCTCAAAAATGCGGTCATGCGGGGCGATGACGATGACCGGCATATTCTCGTCGATCAGCGCGATCGGCCCATGCTTCAGCTCGCCGGCGGCATAGCCTTCGGCGTGGATATAGGAGATTTCCTTGAGTTTCAGCGCGCCTTCCATGGCCAGCGGAAAATTGGTGTCGCGGCCGAGATAGAGCACGTCCTTGTAGCGCGAGATTTCGCGCGCGATGCGCTCGATCTGCTCTTCGAGCTTGAGCACCTGGTTGGCGTAGCGCGGCGCTTCCGAAAGCGCGCGCACCAGCGTCTTTTCCTCTTCCTTCGAGATCGTGCCGCGCGCCACGCCGGCGCGCACCGCAAGCGACGCCAGCACCGAGAGCTGGCAGGTAAAGGCCTTGGTCGAGGCGACGCCAATCTCGGGGCCGGCCAGCGTCGGCAGCACCACATCGGATTCGCGCGCCATGGTCGATTCGCGCACATTGACGATTGCGCCGATCTTCATGCCGGCCTTGCGGCAATAGCGCAGCGAGGCCAGCGTGTCGGCGGTCTCGCCCGATTGCGAGATGAAGAAGGCGGCGTCATTCGCCGACAACGGCATTTCGCGGTAGCGGAATTCCGAGGCGACATCGATGTCGACCGGCAGCCGCGCATAGCGCTCGAACCAGTATTTGCTGATCAACCCGGCGAGATAGGCGGTGCCGCAAGCCGAAATCGCCAGCCGGCCGATCTTGGCGAAGTCGAAGGGCAGGTCGAGCGGCTTCGAGACCCCGCCGACGAAATCCACATAATGCGCCAGCGTGTGCGAGATCACTTCGGGCTGTTCATGGATTTCCTTCTCCATGAAATGGCGCCGGTTGCCCTTGTCGACCATGAAGCTGGTCGAGAGCGACTGCTGGCGCTTGCGGGCAACCTTTTTGCCGTCGATGTCGAAGATGGTGGCGCCGTCGCGGCGCACCACGGCCCAATCGCCGTCTTCCAGATAGGTGATGGAATTGGTGAAAGGCGCTAGCGCAATGGCGTCCGAGCCCAAAAACATCTCGCCATCGCCATGGCCGACAGCCAGCGGCGGGCCGTTCCGGGCGCCGACGATGAGATCCTCATCGCCCTTGAACATGATGGCCAGCGCAAAGGCGCCTTCCAGCCGCTTCAGCGCCTGGTGCGCGGCCTCGACCGGCTTCAGCCCCTTGGCCAGTTCACGCGCCACCAGATGCGCGACGACCTCGGTGTCGGTCTGCGACGAGAAAGAATAGCCGTCGCGGATCAGCTCCTCGCGCAATTCGGCGAAATTCTCAATGATGCCGTTGTGGACGATGGCGACGCCGTCGGAAAAATGCGGATGCGCGTTGGTCTCGTTCGGCACGCCATGCGTCGCCCAGCGTGTGTGGCCGATGCCGATCGTGCCGTCGAGCGGCTCGTTCTTCAGCAGACGTTCGAGATTGATCAGCTTGCCTTCGGCGCGGCGGCGACCGAGTTGGCCATGTTCGATGGTGGCGACACCGGCGGAGTCATAGCCGCGATATTCCAGCCGTTTCAGCGCATCGACGATGAGCGGCGCAACCTGCGAGTGGCCGACAATTCCAACGATACCGCACATGGCCGCTTGCCCCCGATTCCCCACGGAAAACCAGCGCTATCTAGGGATGGCCGGCCTGCCGCGAAAGTCACATTGCGTTTCGTCCCGTTTCAGCCGGGACGGTCTTGCATCGATGCACCATGCCAGACCGCTCTTGCAATCCGGTTACTGCAATCGTTCAGTTTTTTCAGGCGTACGATCTGAAAATATTCACTTTTTCTTCGCCGCCGCAGCCGAGGCAAAACGCTCGCGCAGTTCCTTGCCCTTGCCGGGGATCGTCTTCTGGCGGGCGCGGCCGAAGGCCAGCGCGTCGTCGGGCACACTTTCGGTGATGACGCTGCCCGAGGCGATGTAGCCGCCCTTGCCGATGGTAACAGGCGCCACCAGCGAGGAATTCGAGCCGACAAAGGCGCCCTCACCGATGTCGGTGAAGAATTTTGAATAGCCGTCATAGTTGCAGGTGATGGTGCCGGCGCCGATATTGGCGCCCGCGCCGACGCGGGCATCGCCGATATAGGTCAGGTGATTGACCTTGGCGCCTTCCTCGATGACAGCCTGCTTGACCTCGCAGAAATTGCCGACCTTGGCCTTTTGCCTCAAGTCGGCGCCCGGCCGCAGCCGCGCAAACGGCCCGACATCGCAATTCGACGCGACGGTGGCGCCTTCGATATGGCTGAAGGCATGGATCTTGGCGCCCGTGGCGATCTTCACGCCCGGCCCGAACCAGACATTGGGTTCGACGAGAGTGTCGGCGCCAATCTCGGTGTCGTGCGAGAAGAACACGGTTTCGGGCGCAATCAACGTCACCCCAGAGAGCATCGCCTCGCGCCGCCGGCGCGTCTGCCAGATGCCTTCGGCCTCGGCAAGTTCGGCCCGGTTGTTGATGCCGAGCGCATTCTCGAAGCTGGCCTCGGTGGCGACGACATCGAGGCCTTGCGCGCTGGCAATTTCGACGATGTCGGTCAGATAGTACTCGCCCTTAGCGTTGGTGTTGCCAACCGCGTCGAGCAGCTTCAGCGCCTGGCTGCCGGCAACCGCCATCAGCCCGCCATTGCAGAAGGTGATCTTCTTCTCCTCCTCGGAGCAGTCCTTTTCCTCGCGGATGGCGACTAGCTTGTCGCCTTTTTCGATCAGCCGGCCGTAACCGGTCGGATTGGGTGTACGGAAACCGATGACGACGACTGCCGCACCTTCCGCCAGCTTCAGCCGCGCTACGGTCAGCGCATCCGGGTCGATCAGCGGCGTGTCGCCGAACATCACCAGCACATCGTCGTAACCCCTTGATATCGCTGCACGTGCCGCCAGCACGGCGTGCGCGGTGCCGAGGCGCTTTTCCTGCACGAAGGTCTCGGCCTTCGGTGCGAACTTTGCCGCTGCCTTGCGCATCTCGTCGGCGCCGTGGCCGATCACCAGCGCCTGGTCGCCGGCGCCGGCGGCTTCGGCCGCCTTCACGACATGGGCGACCATCGGCAGGCCGGCGATGGGGTGCAGCACTTTCGGCAGCGCACTCTTCATGCGCGTACCTTCGCCGGCGGCGAGGATGACGGACAGGCAGGATCTCTGGCTCATGGATGGCAACCGTATGGAAGGGATCAGGAATCGGGACTATCTAACATTGGCGCGCATGCTGCACCAATGCGGTTAAATTCCGGTGAGATGGCGGAGCAGCTGCAAAACTGACCTTAAGGCCCTGTCCCTAAGTCGATAGATCCGAACAGATGCAAATTTGGGCTGATACGACCCCCCGGCGCGAGACGGGCGCAACCCACTCGGATATGGTCACATCGTATCGGCGAGAAAAGAAGTCCGAGTTTTAATATGCAGAAGCAAAAAGAGAACAATCACTTTATCTCTGAATTTCAATTGAAATATTTCAGTTGCCCTCCCCCAGCAAAAAAGCCCGGGAAGCACTACATCTGGGTATATACGAATGGGAAAGACGCTGAGTGCAAGAACACGAAATGGGTGGGATCATCCAGCAATTTCTACGGGAAGGACGACGACAGACTGGAGGATTTACTTGCAATAACAGAAGGAAAAAATGGGCAAATTTTTAAAGAAATAACCTCTAAGGGGGAGATTCTCGATAGGCACGAAAGCCAACTAGGAGACCTATTCTGGATCCTCGCATTTCGGACCCGGGCTTTGCGAGAGCGCCTTCGAGGAGGCTTTACCGCCGCGATAGACCTGATGGCGGAGCGATCAACGAGCGACAAAGCTCAGGCCTTTTATAAGCAAATGGCGGATAAGGAGCTTGAGAAAAAGATAGCTGAGATGACGGCTGGATTGAATGTATTTCAACGCCTTCAACTGAAAAACGACCCAGAATTTCTGAAGCGTGTTCGGCTAGCTCGTGAGGTAATTGCCTCCGGGGCACTGACCGGTATTATGCAAGATGGCTTCAGGAATTTTTCCGAAGTATTCAAGGCTAGCACCGCTATCGATGAGGGTCACAATAAAGGGCTCGAACAATTTTTGACCTCAGGCGGAAAATGCCCGGATAGCGTACGGCCGCTTAAATGGTGCGTCGTAACGGACGCAGCCAATAGATTTGTGCTCGGCGATAGCGGGGTATTTTCGCGCACAGAAAATGGGGCAATATGCTCATTGATCGGAATTTCTAGCGACTGGTTCGAGGTTTATTTGCCTATTAGTCCGTCTACCGCCGTTGTAGGAATGCGTCACAACAACCCTCCGTCACTCAGTGTAGAAGGAATCATGGCCGGAGCGATCTCAACGTCCTATGAGCAGTTTTATAGCAATGCATATTCCAGCTCGCTGGAATCTAGAGCTCGCATTGAGATAGACACCAACAATGAATTCTTCGACCAATCTTCACTTGAAGGGATCGTTACCGGTGTTTGGGATCGAAAGGTCGATCACACTTAGTAGCCAGGTAGTCCTGACAACCACTTTTGAGCACTTACCCCAACTGCCCCAGCAGCGGAAAATTCTCCAGCAGCCAATAAGATGCGGCCTGCACGCCGCCAGTCAGGAAAAACACCCCGGCGACGACCAGCAGCGCGCCGATGGCCTTTTCGACGCGACCGAGATGGACGCGGAATTTCGAGAGAAAGCGCATGAAGGCGCCGGAAAACAGCGCGGCAATCAGGAACGGAATGCCGAGCCCAAGCGAATAGGCGGCGAGCAGCAGCGCGCCCTCGCCCACCGTCTCGCGGCCACCGGCCAGCGTCAGGATCGGCCCCAGCACCGGGCCGATGCACGGTGTCCAGCCGAAGGCGAAGGCCAGTCCCATGACATAGGCGGCGACAACGCTGGCCGGCTTGCCTTGCGATTGGAAGCGCGCCTCGCGCGACAAAAGCGGGATGCGCAAGATGCCGAGGAAATTCAGGCCCATCAGGATGATCAGCACGCCGGCGGCCATCGCCAGCGGCTCCTGCCAGACGCGCAGCCAATGGCCGATGGTCGAGGCGCCGGCGCCGAGCGCCACGAACACGGTGGAGAAGCCGAGAACAAAAGCCATCGAGGAATAGAGCAGCGCGCCGCGTGCGCCGGGCTTTGCCGTGGCGCCAGCCTCGCCGCGGAAATCGTCGACCGACACGCCGGCCATGTAGCAGAGGTAAGGCGGCACCAGCGGCAGCACGCAAGGCGACAGGAACGAGAGCGCCCCTGCCCCGATCGCGCTGACATAGCCGATGTCCAATGCCATTCCCGTCTCCTGATGCTTGCGCTGCCATATAGCCGCGACCCCACTGGTCCGCCAATCACCATCGCGTGGCAAGTCGTCGCTTCGCCCGGGATTGGCCGGGAAGAAAGGGCAGCCGGGCAGCGTTGATACAGGAGGCCGCGATTTTCCGCGCGCTTCTCGATCACCCAGGGAGATTTCCATGAAAACGATCACAGTCGGATTGGCCGCGCTTTTGCTCAGCACCGCCGCATCCTTCGCCGCCGATGCGTGGAAGGAAGCCGAGGTCGGAGGCACCAAGATCTATACCGATGCCAACGGCATGACACTCTATACTTATGACAAGGACGAGAAGGGCAAGACCAATTGCTACGACAAATGCGCCACCAACTGGCCGCCGCTGAAGGCCGAGGCCGACGCAAAGGCGGATGACGAATGGAGCGTTGTCGACCGCACCGACGGCACCAAGATGTGGGCCTATGACGGAAAGCCGGTCTACACCTTCATCAAGGACAAGAAGGCCGGCGATATGACCGGCGACGGCGTCGGCGAGGTCTGGCACGTCGTCAAGGCCGACTGATCTTCGAACCTCATTCCCGCCTGATCGGCGGGAAATCGGCTGGCTGCCGGAAATCCCTCCAAGCGCCCCGGCGGCCAGCTTATGTTTGCATAGCGTGACGCTCGGTCCGTATGCACCCAGCCTGACTTGCACGAACCGGCCGGCGACGTAACCCCGAGTCGTTTGCTGCGACTCGAAGCGCGAACCTGCCCTTCCCAAGATTCTGTGATTTTCTCCATACACTCTAAGAGTGTATTGCTGCGGACATCCCGGCAATTTGGGCGCTTCCCCTTGACCGGATGCAAAAGCGCGGCCATGTGAGCGACAAATCATACGAGATTTCGTCGCGCGCAGCGGAATTCTTCTGCCGCACCACAGCTGATATGAGACCTCATGGACGTCGTCGTCGTCGAATCGCCGGCCAAGGCAAAGACAATCAACAAGTACCTCGGCAAGAACTATAAGGTTCTGGCCTCGTTCGGCCACGTCCGCGATCTGCCGGCCAAGGATGGCTCGGTGCGCCCGGATGAAGATTTTGCCATGTCCTGGGCTGTCGACACCGCCTCGGGCAAGCGCCTGGCCGACATAGCCAAGGCGGTCAAGGACGCCGACGGCCTCATCCTCGCCACCGATCCGGATCGCGAGGGCGAAGCCATTTCCTGGCATGTCCTGGAAGTGCTGAAGCAGAAGCGCGCGCTCAAGGACAAGCCGGTCAGCCGCGTCGTCTTCAACGCCATCACCAAGACATCGGTGCTGGAAGCGATGGCCAATCCGCGGCAGATCGACGGTCCGTTGGTCGATGCCTATCTCGCCCGCCGCGCGCTCGACTATCTCGTCGGCTTCACGCTGTCTCCCGTCCTGTGGCGCAAGCTGCCGGGCGCCCGCTCGGCCGGCCGTGTCCAGTCCGTGGCTCTGCGCCTCGTCTGCGACCGCGAATCCGAGATCGAGCGTTTCGTCCGCGAAGAATATTGGCAGATCGCCGCCATCCTCGGCACGCCGCGCAAGGAAAATTTCGAAGCGCGGCTGACCGCCTTCGACCGCAAGAAGCTGCAGAAGCTCGATATTTCCAACAAGGCGCAGGCAGATGACATCAAGGCGATGCTCGACGGCGCCACCTTCAAGGCGGTGTCGGTCGAAGCCAAGCCGACCAAGCGCAATCCGGGCCCGCCCTTCACCACATCGACGCTGCAGCAGGCCGCGTCCTCGCGCCTCGGCTTTTCGGCCAACCGCACGATGCAAGTGGCACAGCGGCTCTATGAAGGCATGGAGATCGGCGGCGAGACCACCGGCCTGATCACCTATATGCGAACCGACGGCGTGCAGATGGCGCCGGAGGCGATCACTGCTGCGCGTGATGCGATCGCCAAGGAGTTCGGCCCAAAATATCTGCCGGATACGCCGCGCCTCTACACGACCAAGGCCAAGAACGCCCAGGAAGCGCACGAGGCGATCCGCCCGACTGATTTCATGCGCACCCCGGCTTCGGTCAGGCAATATCTCGATGCCGACCAGGCACGGCTCTACGAGATGGTGTGGAAACGCGCCATCTCCAGCCAGATGCAGCCGGCCGAGATCGAACGCACCACCGTCGAGATCGAGGCGGTCAACGGGCCGCGCACGGCGGAACTCCGCGCCATCGGTTCGGTCGTTCGTTTCGACGGCTTCATCGCCGCCTACACCGACCAGAAGGACGAGGATGCGGAAGACGAGGAAAGCCGCCGTCTGCCCGAGATCCGTGCCGGCGAGCAGCTTGCCCGCGAAGCGATCAACGCCACCCAGCACACCACCGAACCGCCGCCGCGTTACTCGGAAGCCTCGCTGATCAAGAAGCTCGAAGAACTCGGCATCGGTCGTCCCTCGACCTACACGGCAATCCTGAAGACGCTCGAGGACCGCGACTACGTCACCCTCGACAAGCGCCGGCTGGTGCCGCAGGCCAAGGGCCGGCTGTTGTCGGCCTTCCTCGAAAGCTTCTTCCGACGCTATGTCGAGTATGACTTCACCGCCTCGCTCGAAGAAAAGCTCGACGAGATCTCCGACGGCAAGCTCGCCTGGAAGGATGTGCTGCGCGATTTCTGGAAGGATTTTTCCGGCGCGGTCGCAGACATCAAGGAACTGCGCGTCACCGACGTGCTCGATGCGCTGAACGAGGAACTGGCGCCGCTGGTGTTTCCGGCGCGAGAAGACGGTTCGAACCCCCGGATCTGCCCTAAATGCGGCAGCGGCAACCTGTCTCTGAAGCTCGGCAAGTTCGGCGCCTTTGTCGGCTGCTCGAACTATCCCGAATGCTCCTTCACCCGCCAACTCGGCGATGCCGCCAACCCCAATGGCGAGAACGGCAATGGCGACGACGGCACCAAGGTGATCGGCAAGGACCCGTACACCGCGGAGGAGATCACACTGCGCAGCGGCCGCTTCGGTCCCTATCTGCAGCGCGGCGACGGCAAGGAAGCCAAGCGCTCGAGCCTGCCCAAGGGCTGGACGGTCGAGTCCATCGACCACGAAAAGGCTCTCGCCCTGCTGTCGCTGCCGCGCGACGTCGGCAAGCATCCGGAATCCGGCAAGATGATCTCCGCCGGGCTCGGCCGCTATGGTCCCTTCGTTCTGCATGACGGCACCTACGCCAATCTCGAAGGCATCGAGGAGGTGTTTTCGATCGGGCTCAATCGCGCCGTGTCGGTGATTGCCGAGAAGCAATTGAAGGGTAAGGGCGGCCGCAACGGCGGCACGCCAGCTGCCTTGAAGGAACTTGGCGACCACCCTGACGGCGGCGGCAAGATCGTGGTGCGCGATGGCAAATACGGACCCTACGTGAACTTCGGCAAGGTCAACGCGACGCTGCCCAAGGGCAGGGACCCGCAGTCGGTGACCATCGAGGACGCGCTGGCGCTGATTGCCGAGAAGGAAGCCAAGGGCGGCGGCGGCAAGAAGCCGTTCCGCAAGGCGGCGGCGGCCAAGGCCCAAGCACCCGGAAAAACGGCAACCAAGAAGGCGGCGGCCAAAAAGCCGGCGGCCAAGAAAAAGGGATAAGAGCGTGGCGCGCAGGATCACCGGTAGAACCCACGGCGATCCGCGCACGGCCGATACCCGCGCCAAGGTCAAGGACGACTACCGCCCGTCCCGCGACGAAATCCTGCGCTACATCGCCGAAAATCCGGATCGCGCCGGAAAACGCGAAATCGCCAAGGCGTTTGCGCTGCGCGGCGACGACCGCATCTGGCTGAAGGACATTTTGCGTGACCTGCAGGACGAGGGCCTGCTGACCAAGGGGCGCAAGCAGCTCGCCCGCGTCGGCGCCCTGCCCCATGTCGCCGTGCTCGACATTTTTGGCCGCGACGGCGACGGCATCCTGTTGGCGCATCCCGCCGAATCCGTCGGCAGCGGCGAGCCGCCCGTTGTCTCGATCCGCGTGTCACGCGGCGGCAATGGCCCGGCGCCCGGCATCGGCGACCGCGTTCTGGCCAAGACCTTCCCGACCAATGAGGCGACCGGCCCCGCCTATACCGGGCGGGTAATGAAGATCTTCGAGAAGCGCACCGATGCCGTTCTCGGTATCTTTCGCATTCTGCAGGACGGCACCTTCCGCATCGAACCGGTGGAGCGCCGCCAGCCCGAACTGACCGTCGACAAGGAATTCCAGAACGGCGCCAAAAACGGCGATCTGGTCGAGGTCGAGCCCGCGCGCGCCTCCCGCTACGGGTTGCCCAGAGCCAAGGTGCTCAACGTCCTGGGGTCGCTGACCAGCGAAAAGGCGGTCTCGATGATCGCCATCCACGCCCATGACATTCCGCACATCTTTCCGACCGATGTCATCGCCGAATCCGAGGCCGTGAAGCCGGCCACGATGGATCACCGCGAGGACTGGCGCGACCTGCCGCTGGTCACCATCGATCCGGCCGACGCCAAGGACCATGACGACGCAGTGTTCGCAACGCCCGACCTGGATGAGAAGAACCCCGGCGGCGTGGTCGCCACCGTGGCGATTGCCGATGTCGCCGCCTATGTCCGCTATGGCACAGCACTTGACCGCGAGGCGCTGAAGCGCGGCAATTCGGTCTATTTCCCCGATCGCGTCGTGCCGATGCTGCCGGAGCGCATTTCCAACGATCTCTGTTCGCTGCGCGAAGGCCAGGATCGTCCCGCGCTGGCCGTCCGCATGACTTTCGCGGCCGATGGCCGCAAGCTCAGGCATTCCTTCCACCGCATCATGATGAAGTCGACGGCAAAACTCGCCTATCCGCAGGCTCAGGCCGCGATCGATGGTGCGCCCGACGACAAGACCGGCCCGATCCTGGACACCGTGCTGAAGCCGTTGTGGGGCGCCTACGTCATCCTGAAACGGGGCCGCGACGCCCGCCAGCCGCTGGAACTGGAGCTGCCAGAGCGCAAGATCGTGCTCAAGGAGGACGGCACCGTCGATCGCGTCATCGTCCCGGAGCGGCTCGACGCGCACAAGCTGATCGAAGAGTTCATGATCCAGGCCAATGTCGCCGCGGCCGAGACGCTGGAGGCGAAGAAGCAGGCGCTGGTCTACCGCGCCCACGACGCGCCTTCGCTGGCCAAGCAGGAATCGCTGCGCGAGTTTCTGCAGACGCTCGGCCTGTCGCTGGCACGCGGCGCCCAGATGCGGCCCGCCCAGTTCAATGGAATTCTGGAACGCGTGCGCGGCGCCGACAATGAGGGGCTGGTCAACGAAGTGGTGCTGCGCTCGCAAAGCCAGGCCGAATATTCGCCCAAGAACATCGGCCATTTCGGCCTCAACCTGAAACGCTATGCGCACTTCACCTCGCCGATCCGCCGCTATGCCGACCTGATCGTGCATCGCGGGTTGATAGCAGCACTTGGCTTTGGTCCGGGCGGGTTGACGCAGGATGAGGAAGCACGGCTCGAAGACGTCTCCGTGCTGATCTCCGGCACCGAGCGTCGCGCCATGGCCGCGGAGCGCGATACGGTCGACCGGCTGATCGCCGCCTATCTCGCCGAACGCATCGACGATCGTTTTGACGCGCGCATTTCCGGGGTCACCAAATCGGGACTATTTGTCCAGTTGCCACAATTTGGCGCAGATGGTTTCATCCCGGTGTCAACTCTGGGCGGCGACTACTATATATACGATGAAACGGCCCGATCGCTTTACGGAGAGCGCACCGGCAAGGGTTATCAGCTTGCCGACCGTGTCGAGGTCCGCCTTATCGAGGTGGCGCCGATGGCCGGCGCGATGCGCTTCGAGATGCTGACCGACCCGAAGCCGCTACCCGGCTCCAAACGGTCGTTTCACAAGGCCAAAGGCCGCGCCCGCGCGTCGCAATCGCGTCCAGGCGCGCGCGGCAGGAGACGATGATGCAAAAAGAACTAGGCATTGAACAACCGGTTTTCGGTGGCGAACATCATTCGGGCCGGGTTGCCCGCCCGCTATGGACGGCGATGAAGCGCGGCCTGCTCGGCCGCTGCCCGCACTGTGGCGAGGGCAAGCTGTTTCGCGGCTTCACCAAGACCGTCGACAAATGCGATTTCTGCGGCGAGGAACTTCATCACCATCGCGCGGACGACCTTCCCGCCTATCTCGTGATCGTCATCGTTGGCCATATTGTTCTCGGCGCCTTCATGGGTGTCGAGGCGACCTCCACTTTGTCCCTCTGGCAGCACATTGCCATCTGGGTGCCGCTGACCATCCTTCTCGCGGTAGCCCTCCTGCAACCGGTCAAGGGCGCTGTCATCGGCCTGCAATGGGCGCTCTATATGCACGGCTTCGGCGGCCAGGACGATACGATCGATCATCATCCCCAGGCTTGAAACCGCAGCTGGCGCAATCTTCCATGGCTGAACGCCACTTTCCCTCGCGAGAAGATTCCGCTAGTTCGAGCGTATGGACGCGATGACCAGAGCGGACGTCGACAAGGCGGGGCGGAGCGAGACCCCGCGTGACGCCAAGCCGATGCGCCCGCGTGACGCCGCGACTCTGATCCTGCTCGACCGGAAGGGCGATGAGTTTCTGGTGCTGATGGGCCGGCGCCATGCCCGTCACGCCTTCATGCCGGGGAAATTCGTCTTTCCCGGTGGCCGCACCGATCCGGCCGACAGCCGTATTCCCGTCGCCACCGCCTTGCACCCGCAGGAAGAAGCGAATTTGACCGCAGGTGTTGGCCGCACCAGCCTGGTCCGCGCCCGCGCCATTGCGCTGTCGGCGATCCGCGAAACCTATGAGGAAGCAGGCCTGCTCATTGGCCAGAAAGGCGCTTTCGCGACAAGCAGGCGAGACTGGCAGGGTTTTGTCGAGCACGGCGTGACACCTTCGCTGGCGGCGCTGCGCTTCATCGCGCGTGCCATCACCCCGCCAAACCGGGTGCGCCGTTTCGACACCCGCTTCCTCAGCGCCTGGCGCAGCGATGTCGCCGTCGAATTGGCGGATGGCGGTCCAACCAACGAACTGGAAGAACTGGTCTGGCTGCCGCTTGCCAAGGCCAAGCAAGCTGATGTTCCTGACATTACCAGGGCTATTCTGGAGGGTCTGGAAATTCGGCTCGCCCATGATCCACTTCTGCGCCCCGGTGGTTCCGTGCCGTTTTATCGGCTTGTCCACAACCGCTTCGTCCGCGAAACGATACAAGCATAGGTATTCAGGCATCTCATGACGGTCGATACCCAGCAACAGGGCGACGAACGCGTACACTGGCTGCCGATGGTGGCGGCGATCTCGTCGATCAGCGTCGTCGGCATCGCCATCGGCCTCGGCATGCCGCTGCTCAGCGTCATCCTCGAAAGCCGCGGCCATTCGGCGACGATGATCGGCCTCAACACTGCAATCGCTGGCCTCGCCTCGATCGCCGGGGCTCCGCTCGCCACGCCGCTTGCCATGCGGTTCGGCGTCGCCTGGACCATGCTCGCCATGATTGCCGTAGGGGCGCTCGCCTTTGTCGGCTTCCATTTCGCTCCGGATTTCTGGATGTGGTTTCCATTGCGCATCCTGCTGCACATTGCGCTGACGGTGCTGTTCATCCTGTCGGAGTTCTGGATCAGCACGTCGGCGCCGCCGCACCGGCGCGGCCTGGTCCTTGGTATCTACGCCACCGTGCTGTCGCTCGGCTTTGCCGCGGGACCGTGGCTGTTTGCCCATCTCGGCAGCGCCGGCTTCCTGCCCTTCGGCGTCATCATCGTTCTGGTGACGCTGGCTGCCATTCCGGTGCTGGCGGCGCGCAAGGAGAGCCCGACGATCGTTTCCGATGGCGAAACCAGCAACTTCCTGCGCTACATCTGGATGGTGCCAACAGCGACCGCCGCGGTGCTGGTGTTCGGCGCGGTCGAGACCGGCGGTTTCGCGCTGTTTCCGATCTATGGCAACCGCATCGGCTACTCCGAAGCCGACGCCGCCCTGCTGCTGACCATGATCGGCCTCGGCAACGTGCTGTTGCAGATTCCGCTCGGCATGGTCAGCGACCGCGTCAGCGACCGCCGCTATCTGCTTCTGGTCTGCGCCATCGTCGGGCTTGCCGGCACGATCTTCATGCCGCACTTCGCGCAGAACTGGCATTTGATGGCCGCACTTCTGTTCGTCTGGGGCGGTGTCGTCGCGGCCATGTATACGATCGGCCTCGCCCATTTGGGCTCCAAGCTTTCGGGTCATGAACTGGCATCCGCCAACGCCGCCTTCGTGCTGTGCTACGGGGTCGGCATGGTGCTTGGCCCACAGGCGATCGGCATCGGCATGGACTTGTTCGGACCGTCCGGTTTCGGCTGGTCGCTCGGGTTGTTCTTCGGCGCCTATATCGTCCTGGTCGGCGTCAGGCTCGTCCGCAAGATTCTCTAAAACAGCTTGGTTAAACGCCGCAAAGCACGACACTGCTGACATCACCATGTCAGCAGCGTCAGATTATACCCTGCTCCAAAGCACCACGAGCAGGGAGATATGACATGATCGATAGCGGCTTTGAAACAACCTCCGTGCGGATGGAATTGCTGCTGCTTGTCACCTTTCAAGCACCGGCAGCCGATGTCGACCGCATCATGGAAGCGATAACCGCGATAGCACCATTGCGCATGGGTAAATACGACAGCAATGCCTATCAGTCGGCGGACGGTATCGAGCGCTATCGTCCGTTGGAAGGTGCCGCTGCCGGCGCCGAGACGGAGTTGCGCAGACGCCCGGGTACGGTCGAGGTGTCGTTCGAACTGCCTGATGACCAGAGGCTGGCCGCCCGCATCGTCGAAGCGATATATCAGGTGCACAGCTATCAGGAGCCGGTGATCCGCATCCAACCGATCCTTGCCAGCCGCTCCAAGGGCCTCGACGACAGCTCCAACCCGAACCGCTGGTGGAACACGACGGGCGACTGGAAGAAGGCTGCTTCTCCGGTCAGGGAAGATGCCTGACCCAATGGGCCATTTCAGACTGCCAACCGGCTCGGATGTTTGCGGCGAAGCCACGCGGGCTTGACTTTCCGGGCGCGTTCTTTATGTGTCGCGCCAAGTTTCCCGCGTCCGGGTGTTTCCCCGTGCTCCAGCGGCCAAAACCCCACGAACATAACGGACTGATATCATGGCCAAAGCCGCAAACATCAAGATCAAGCTTCTGTCGACCGCCGACACCGGTTTCTTCTACGTGACCAGCAAGAACAGCCGCACCAAGACGGACAAGCTGTCGTTCCGCAAATACGATCCGGTCGCCAAGAAGCATGTCGAGTTCAAGGAAACCAAGATCAAGTAATCCGGTTTCCTTCCGCATACAAAAACGCCGCCCAGTGGGCGGCGTTTTTGTTTCAAGGCGCGAAAAGGACCAAATTTCCGGTGCTTGACGCAGAGTCATGATGTCTTTGGCAAAGGGGGCCGGTCGGCGTTTGGCAGCGGTACGAGGAGGCCACTATGTGCCAGCGCCGGCCGGCCGACCCCACGGACCCAGGAGATGCGGCGGACCTGAGCATCATGGGGTATTTTTCGGATCGATCCGGCAATCCATCCTCGCGCCGGCTCCGTCTATGGCTTCACATTTGCGCAATAGCTTATGGAAATCAACAGTTTCTTAACCAAGCTGCCGAATCGCTTGGATTAAGGTAAATTCCTAACCCTGTCTGGTTGCCTGATTAATTGGGCGCCGGACCCCGAGCCTGTTCCATCCCGATGGAATCGGGATGGGGCTCTATGTTTCTGTTTTGAGCATGATCTCTTCCGAACCGAAGGTCAGCGCAGCAAAAACCGGTTCCCACTTTTGGGGATCATGCTCTAAGCCGCCTTGGCGACGACGCGGTTGCGGCCGGCGCTCTTGGCTTCGTAGAGCGCCAGGTCGGCGCGCTTCATCAGCGCCGCGACCGTATCCGCTCCCTTGAGCACCGACGACACGCCGACACTGACGGTTACTTCGGTCGTCTTGCCCTCATGGCCGATGGCGAAAGGCATCTGGGCGATTTCGGCGCGAATGCGCTCGGCGACCTTTTCAGCCACAGCGCCATCCGTGTCCGGCATCACCACGACGAACTCCTCGCCCCCGAAGCGGCAGGCAAGGTCGATGCCGCGCACATTCTTGCGCAGCCGCCGCGCGAATTCGCGCAGCACGTCGTCGCCGCCATCATGGCCGTGCGCGTCGTTGATGGTCTTGAAGCGATCGAGATCGGTGATCATCACCGACAATGGCCGCCGCCGCGCCACCGCGCGATCGAACAGCGTCTGCAGGTGACTGTCGAGGTAACGGCGGTTGTGCAACCCGGTCAGCCCGTCGGTCACTGCCATTTCGATGGTTTGGGTGACGCTGGCGCGGAGCTGATCGTTGTAGCGTTTGCGGCGCACCTGCGTGCGCAGCCGCGCCAGCAGCTCCTGCTGGTCGATCGGCCGCATCAGATAATCGTTGATGCCAAGTTCGAGGCCGCGGATGATACGCCCCTCCTCGCCTTCCTCCGCCAGAAGGATGATCGGCAGGAAGCGGGTGCGGTCGAGCGAACGCAACTGCGAGCACAGCCGCAGCGGATCGAAATCGGCGAAGGCTGTCGAGATCATCACGCATTCATAGGGCGCCTCGGCAGCCTGGAAGAAGCCGGCATGCGGATCGGTGGCAATGTCGAGGTCGGCGCTGTCGCGCAGCATTTTCTGGATGCGCTCGAACGAGGGTTGGCGCTCATCGATCAGAAGAACCTTCGGCGTCGCGTCCTCGGCCGTGAAGGTCCGGCTCAAAAGCTCCTCGATGCCGATGTTGCGTGTGGTCGAGGCACGCAGGCGCAATTCGTCGGTCAGCGACTTCAGCCTGACCAGGCTCTTCACGCGTGTCATGAGCTGCAGATCATTGACCGGCTTGGTCAGGAAATCGTCGGCGCCGGCCTCGAGACCGCGCACCCGGTCGGAAACCTGGTCGAGCGCGGTGATCATCACAACCGGGATATGCGACGTCGCCGGATCGCTTTTCAGCCGCTTGCAGACCTCGAATCCGTCCATGTCGGGCATCATCACGTCGAGCAGCACGACATCGACCTTGCCGTTTTCGCAGGTCTCGATCGCGTCCGCCCCGTTGGAGGCGGTCAGCACCTCGAAATATTCGGCAAGCAGCCGAACTTCGAGCAGCTTCACGTTGGCAGGGATGTCGTCGACGACGAGGATCCGCGCAGTCATGTCACAAGGCTCCGGCTCGGCTGGACATACGCATCAGGCATCGCCCAGATAGGATTTGATGGTTTCGATGAAACGCGGCACAGAGATCGGCTTGGAAATATACGCCTCGCAGCCGCCCTGGCGAATCCGCTCCTCGTCGCCCTTCATGGCGAACGCGGTGACGGCGATGACCGGGATGGAGTGGAGGTCATCGTCTTCCTTCAGCCATTTGGTCACTTCCAGACCTGACACTTCGGGCAGCTGGATATCCATCAAAATCAGATCCGGCCGGTGCTGGCGCGCCAGATCCAGCGCCTCCAGACCGTTGCGCGTGCGTACCGTCTCGTAGCCGCTTGCTTCAATGAGGTCCCGAAAGAGCTTCATGTTGAGCTCATTGTCCTCGACGATCATGACCTTCTTAGGCATCGATTTCCCGTCCCGGCCTGCCCTGTCCGAAGCCTGCCGCTCATGCGCCCTTTGTCGGAGCACACCAAACCCTTGTTCACTCTAAGGCAATTTGATTGACGAAACGGAAACCTGAAGCTGCAAAAGCTATTCGGATTCTACCTCGAAAACCGCATTGGGCTGGGACGGTGGCTTGCCGCAGGCGACGCTTGCGATTACTGCGGAAAAGAGACTCATTCCGCAACCAGAAGGTAGTGATGGCAAACGCAGCGTCAATGCGCGAGGAAGCGGAAACCATTGCCGTGAAGGCATTGGGCTTCGTCGCCACCGATCCGGAACTTCTGCCGCGTTTCCTGGCGATCACCGGCATTGAAGCGCATTCAATCAGGCGGGCGGCCAGTGAGCCGGGATTCCTGGCCGGCGTGCTGCAGTTCATTCTCGCCCACGAGCCGACCTTGTTGCGCTTCGCCGAGGAAACCGGCACGCCGCCGGCTTCGGTCGGCAAGGCCCTGCGGGCGCTGCCGCTTGGCGGCGACGATCACGAGCATTCGATATGAGCGACGATCCCGAAACGGCGCGGCAGATCGAGGAACTTGCCTCCGACGACCGGCCGCTGCTGGTGCTCGACGTCGATGACGTCGTGCTCGAATTCATCCGGCCGTTCCCGCATTTCCTGCAATCAAGGGGCTTTGGCTTGACGATGGCTTCCTTTCGCCTCACCGGCAACATTGCCGAAACAGCGAACGGCCGCCTGATCGAACAGCCGGAGGTGACGGCGCTTCTGGGTGAATTCTTCGATGCCCAGGCCGAGTGGCAGAGCGTCACCGACGGGGCCGCGGACGCGCTTGCCAGTCTTGGAGGGCGGGCGGAGATCGTCCTGCTGACGGCCATGCCGCACCGCCATCGCGCGGTGCGCCGCGCCCATCTCGATGCGCTGGGGCTGCCCTACCCGCTTTTGACCACCGAGATGGCGAAGGGGCCGGCAGTGGCGAAATTGCGTGGCGGCAAGGGCCGGCCGGTGGCCTTTGTCGACGACCAGCCCTCCAATCTCATCTCGGCGCGCAGTTCGGTCGCGGATGCGCATCTCTTCCATCTGATGGCCGACAACTCGCTACGCGCCTTTCTGCCGCCCGCGCCCGACGATATCGTCTCCGTCGAGGACTGGCGCGAGGCGGCGCCGAAGATTGCAGCGGCGCTCGGGCTGTAGATCCTGAACACTCAGGGTTTCAGGATCGCTCCCTCCCCGCCGCTATCGTCCTCGCCCGAGCTGTCATCCTCATCGACGCTGTCATCCACGGCGGGATCGGCAGGCTTGAGCATGACGCCGTTGACCGTGACCGAACCGTCGGCCTTGGCGTTGACAACCCATTCCATCCGGCCATCGGGCAGTGTCTTGCCAAAACCTTTCACCATGAGAGCGACGGGGACGTACTGCGCCACCTCCGGTTCCGACTTGGCCGCGGTCTGCAGGCTCTCGACAATCTTGTCGAAGCCAGCGACATCGACGGTGAGATTTGCGTCGGGCTTCTCGCCAGGGAACGTCATCTCACCTTCCAACGCGATCTCCATGTCGTTGTTCTTCACGCTGCTGTGGCCGATAACGACCTTCGGCGTCTTGGCCATGAAGTCGGCGGTGAGCTTGTCACCGAAATCAGCCGGCAACGGCGGATCCTGATTGAGATCAAAGGCTTCGATCGCCTTCTTCGCCATGCTGTCAAGATCGATGTTGGCGCCGCCGAAGTTCAGGTCGATATCGGTGGGCAGCAGCGCTACACTCCAGCTTGGCAGAAGCTCCTGTGGCACGGTCAACCCTGACGCCTTGATGCCATAGGTGATCTTGCCGTTCTGGGCGACGCCGTCGGTACCGAATGCGGTGCTGAGCTGCGCCGCGCCAAAATTGCCGACCGGGCTTTCCACCTTAAAATCCTTGAAACCGTAGGTTCCGTCGATCCGCTCCCACAACGGCAGCGCCGCAAGCAGAAGCGATTTGAGCTGCGCCTGGTTGGCCTTCAGCGTGGTTTCGTCTTCATTGGCCACGGCAAATGCCAGGAGATCGAGCAACGGCTTTGTCCGCACCCCCTTGCCGCTCGCCTCGACCGACAGTTCGGGCGACCTGACGGTGACCGGGAACTTCAGCCCGCTCTCAGGATCGTCGAAATCGATCGCTTCGACAAAGCTCGAAATCTTCTGCGACGTTGTGAAGTCGACGCCGCCCGTCGCGGACTTGGTCGCGGCAATGGTCGCAGTACCAGCGCCTGCGCTGACATCCACATGCTGCTTGGCATCCTTCGATGTCATCGTCATGCCGGCCATCGAACTGGTGGCGCTGGTGAATGCCGCCAGATTGGGGTCGTAGACGCCGGAACCCTTGCCGTCCTTGATTGAAAACTGCGTGCTTTGCAGCCCTTCAGGTCCATTGAATTCGAAGGACGCGCTTTGCGAAAAATCCATCGAAACATCCCAGGAGCCGTCGCTGCGCGGTTTGACCAGCAAGGCATAGGGCGCAAAGTCGAATTTCAGCAGCTTCTGGTCCGGCAAAGCTCCGGCAAGCGCCTTGAAATCGAACACGATCTTGTAGGCGCCGCCTTCGACCGAAACCTTCAGCACGCCTTTGTCGATCGCCTGCTTGCCGACATAGTGGGACAGGTTCTCGGACAGTTGCACCGCACCCTGGCCATCGACGGTCTGGCCGAAAGCAGGCGCGTTCAGTGCAAGAAGGAAAACGAATGGCAGGGCACGGTTCACGTAAATTCTCCGTTTGACCTAAAAGGAACGCTTCGTCCGTCTGGTATGAAATTACCGCTACAACCGCAAGGTGACATCAACGAAGCCGCCACATCGGCCAACTCTGGTCAAAGCACCAGCCGCATCAGCGGCCGGCCGGTCTTGCGCTCGACCAGCCGTTCGAAGCCGGCCTTCTCGAAGACCCGAGACGAGCCGACGAAAAGGCCGATTGAGCGCGAATCGCGTGACAGGTCGATCGGGCAGGCCTCGACCTGCCGTGCACCGTTCTGGCGCGCAAAGGCGATGCCGCCCTCGACCAGGCGATGGCTGATGCCTCGCCCCCTGGCTTTGACGCGGATGAAGAAGCACGAGATCGCCCACACGCCGGGATCCGAAGCATCAGCCGGATCGACAGGCGCCGACCCCCTGCCCTGGTTGTTCCACTCGGGCACGTCGGCGCGCGGGCCGATCTGCATCCAGCCGACCGCAGTGCCATCCTCGAAAGCCAGCAATCCGGGCGGCGGCCCGGCCTCGATCCGCGCCTTGATATGATCCTTGTTGCGTTCGCGGCTGCTCTCGCGGCGCACCGCCGGCGCCAGCCGGAAATGCGTGCACCAGCAGCCGTAGCAGGCGCCCTGCTTGCCGAAAAGATCTTCGAAATCCGTCCACAACTCGGGCGCCAGCGGGGCTATGGTCGTGCTCATACGCGCTCTCCCGGCCCGCCGCCTTGTAGCGGCTTCCGTCCTGACGTACCATTGGGTCTGTTCTCTTTATGTTCGCAGCGATGGCGGCCCCTGTCAACAATCCCGATCACGGTTTTTGCCGCGACTGCCTGACTTTTCAGCGTGGCGAGGCACGCCGCTGCGAGCGCTGCGGCAGCCCTCGCCTTGCCCGCCATCCCGAACTTTACCGGCTACATCTGGCCCATATCGACTGCGACGCCTTTTATGCGGCTGTCGAAAAGCGCGACAACCCTGCGCTGAAGGACCGGCCGCTGATCATCGGCGGCGGCAAGCGCGGCGTCGTCTCCACCGCTTGCTACATCGCCCGCATTCATGGCGTGCGCTCGGCAATGCCGATGTTCAAGGCGCTCGAAGCTTGCCCGGAAGCGGTCGTCATCCCGCCGGACATGGAAAAATATGTCCGCGTCGGCCGCGAGGTGCGCGCCCTGATGGAGGCCCTGACGCCGCTGGTCGAGCCGCTCTCCATCGACGAAGCATTTCTCGACCTTGCCGGCACCGAGAGGCTGCACGGCATGCCGCCGGCTGTGGTGCTGGCGCGATTTGCGCTGACTGTCGAAAAGGAGATCGGCATCACCGTTTCGGCTGGCCTTTCCTATTGCAAATTCCTGGCCAAGGTGGCGTCCGATTTCCGCAAGCCGCGCGGCTTTTCGGTGATCGGCGAGGCCGAGGCGGTCGGCTTTCTGGCAGAGCAACCGGTGACGCTGATCTGGGGCGTGGGAAAGGCCTTCGCCGCAAACCTGGAACGCGACGGTATCCGCACCATCGCCCAGTTGCAGCGCATGGAGCGCGGTGACCTGATGCGCCGCTATGGCGTGATGGGCGACCGGCTCTACCATTTGTCGCGCGGCGAGGACGACCGCCGCGTCCATCCCGATCAGGACGCCAAGAGCGTATCGGCGGAAACCACCTTCGACACCGACATCGCCACCATGGACGAACTGGTCCCTGTGCTCAGGGCATTGTCGGAAAAGGTCTCGGGGCGGCTGAAAAAATCAGGCATTGCCGGCCGGACCGTGGTGCTGAAGCTGAAGACGCAGGACTTCAAGCTGCGCACCCGCAATCGCCAGCTTGGCGACCCGACCCGGCTGGCCGACCGCATTTTCCAGACCGGGATCGAGCTGCTGCGCAAGGAGGCCGACGGTACGAAGTACCGGCTGCTCGGCATCGGCGTCAGCGACCTCTCGGACGACGACAAAGCCGACCCGCCCGATCTCGTCGACATCCAATCGCACAAACGCGCCATGGCCGAAGGCGCGATCGACACGCTGCGCGACAAGTTCGGCCGCAAGGCGGTGGAGACCGGCTATACTTTCGGCAAGGGCCGCAACGCCCATCCGCCAGAGCCAATCGAGGATTGAGGCTTCCCGATCAGGTTCGTTGCAGATCGATACGGCTGACGACAACGCTTTTGCCGGTTTTCGGGTCGACGTCGGTCGTGGTCAGCCGCATGCCATTCTCGCCCCGCTTTTCAAGCGTCATCTGCGCCTTGAGGTCGCCATTGACCTCTGTGGCCCAGCGAATCCCGAGATTGATGGCGTTTCCTGAACGGCTGCCGCTGAGTCCGGCAGTACCGCTGCGCGATCCGATATAGGTCCCGGCGTATTTTGCGCCTTTGACCTTGAGGTCGGCGCTGATGTTGCGAGAGACGACGATCAAACCGCGGCAGACCCCGTTGAGCGACAGTGAGGTCGCCGTTGCGTCAGACTTGAACGTGCAGGACACATTCACCGTTGGCGAATCGGTGGTCACCTTGACTTCGCCCTTTCCGGCAAAATTTCCGTCGAACGAACGAAGGAAATCGGCCTCGTCGGCGTGAGCGACGCCCAACCCCGCTAACAGGCAGCCAGCAAGTGCAAAACGGGCGAACGATTTCATGGGTTTTCCTCCGTTGGCAGAACGCCAATGCTGAGGGGTCAACGCCTGCCGCTGCGTCAGGTTCCGCTCTTGACGTTTCGAAAGCGGCGTGTTGGCCCAGTCGAATGCGGCGACTAGCGGTTGCGATAAAAGTCCCGGCTTGCGACATAGCGCGCATGGCACCCTCCCCTTCGATCCCCAAGGCCGCATTCTGGATGGCGCTGTCGATCGCGTCGTTTCTGGCGATGTCGGTCGCCGGTCGCGCCACGACAGCCGAGCTCAATGTCTTCCAGGTGCTGGAGCTGCGCTCGGTAATCGGCTTTTTCATCCTTCTGCCACTGGTGATGATGAGCGGCGGCTTTGCCGCGATGCGCACACAGCGCCCAGTCGCCCATCTCGCCCGCAACCTCATCCATTATACCGGCCAGGCGGCCTGGCTCTACGCGCTGACGCTTATCCCGCTGGCCGTGCTGATTTCGATCGAGTTCACGACGCCGATCTGGACGGCCCTTCTGGCGGTCGGCTTCCTTGGCGAAAGGTTGAGCCGGCCCAAGCTGGCGGCGATCGTGCTGGGGTTGGTCGGTGTGGTGATCATCGTGCGTCCCGGTGTCGGCGCGGTCGATCCGGGACATCTTATCGTGCTCGGCGCCGCGGTCTGCTTCGGCATCTCGGTGGTCATGGTCAAGTCGCTGACGCGGACAGACAGCGTCGTGCGCATCATCTTCTGGATGCTGATCATCCAGTCGGTGGTCGGCCTCATCCCGGCGCTCTACGAGTGGAAAAACCCGCCGCTCGAATTGTGGCCGTGGATCCTGCTGATCGCCTTCACCGGCATGTCGTCGCATTTCTGCATGGCCCGCGCACTTGGCTACGCCGACGCGACCGTCATCTCGCCGATGGATTTTCTGCGCGTGCCGCTGTCGGCGCTGATCGGCTGGCTGCTCTATAGCGAGCAGATCGACGCCTACACGGCCGGCGGCGCGCTGCTGATCCTGATGGGCAATTTGCTCAATCTGCAACGCAAAGCGACGAAACCGGCGGAGATCGCAGTATCTTAGCCGTCAATTGCCTTCGTCGGGTATATTGAGAACATGCCCGCAGGCCTTGCAGTGGACCGCGTCCGGCTCGTGCCGCTGCAGCCCACATTGCGGGCAGGGAAAGAACACCTTGGCCGGGCGGAAGAGCGCCTGTGCCAGCCTCACGAACAGCGATATGCCGATGATCATGGTGGCGATCGCCGTCAGCTTGCCCGCCATGCCCGGCAACACGATGTCGCCAAAGCCGGTCGTGGTCACCGTGGCAACGGTGAAATAGAGCGCGTCGATGTAGCCTTCGAGGCCGGACCCAGTGCGAAAGAAGAAGGTGTAGACGAAGCCGGTGATGATGAAGAGGAATGTCAGCAGATTGATCACCGCCTGGCTCGCCTCGCGCCATGGCTTGAGGCCGCGCATCTCAAAATGCCGCCACAAGGACCCACCACGCGACAACGACCACAGCCGCAGGATGCGCAGAAAACCGAGATTGGCGAGCGCCGCAGGCATCAGCAACGTCAGCAGGATGAAGGCATCGATCCATGATGTCGGCTGCTTCATCAAGCGCAGCATGTCGTTGGAGGCAAGCAGCCGGGCAATCATGTCGGCGGCGACCAGTGCTGCCACAGAATAATCGAGCCACAGAAACGAGGGCGAGTCCTGAAGGACAGGCGTGGCGATGAAGAAAGCGATGATGGCAAGGTCGATCAGGATTGCTGCCAGCTGAAACCGGAAAGCCGCCGGCGTGCGCCCGTGGTATAGCTTGCGCAGTACGTCGCGAAGCCGTGCCAGAGCTTGCTTTTGTGGTGGAGTGCCCTTGTTCTCAACCGTCATCAGATGGCGATAGCGCCGGGCGGACAAGCCGTCCAGTGCTCTCTGCCATACCACCGGCGAAACGACACGGCAAAACATGGCGCCCGGCAGGTGCAATGCACCAGCGCGCGCGACTTGGCTGCGCTCAATCCGCGATGCGCTGACCAACGATGGACGGTGCCACCTCCCGGTACGGTTTCTGGCTATCGGTTTGATGAGACGATGCCCACAAATCGATCCTATAGCCGGTGAAGGGGTTGCCTCAGGCCGTGTCGGCGCCTGGCAATACACGCTCGCCAATCACACCGGCCTGGCCTCGATCACACTGATGCGTGGCCCCGCCTCGATAACGTCGATGACGTCGAATCTGCCCCACGCCAGCAGCGACTTGAACTCTTCAGCCGTCCGCTCCTGGCCGTCCGGCGCGACCAGCATGTTGAGATCGGCGAACTTATGGCACGCCCCAGCCCGCCGACGGTCTATACAAGCTCCACTTCGACCACGCCCGGCACCGCGCGCATGGCCGATGCGATCTGCGGCGAGATGCGATAGCGGCTGGGCAGTTCGATCTCGACCTCGCCCTCGCCACCCTCCTTGATCAGCACGAAGCTTACCTGGCCTTCGCCCTTGACGGCAAGCTGGCCGGCCAGCGTGCCGATCGGCGCGGCATCGCGCACGAAGATGCGCAGGGCTTTCTGGATGCGGCTTGCCTCGTCCTCCAGCGATTGCACGGTCTGGATGCGCAGATTGACGCCTTCGGGCCGGTCCTCGGCCGACACGGTGATCACCACCGAACGGCCGGGCTCGAGCAGGTCGCGATACTGCGCCAACCCCTCGGAAAAGAGCACTGCCTCGTACTGGCCCGACGTGTCGGAAAAGGCCACGACGCCCATCTTGTTGCCGGTGCGCGTCTTGCGCTCCTGCTTGGTGGTGACGGTTCCAGCCAGCCGCCCGGCGGCAGCGCCGCGTTTGACGGCGGCCGAGAATTCGCCCCAGTTCTGCACCCGCATCTTCTGCAGTGCCGCCTTGTACTCGTCGAGCGGATGGGCGGAGAGATAGAAGCCGACCACCTGGAATTCCCTGTGCAGGCGATCGGCGGCAAGCCACGGTTCCGTCGCCGGCAGGTTGAGCGCCTGCGACTGTGCCCCCAGGGAGGCGCCAAAGATGTCGGCCTGACCGGAAACGGCATTCTGCTGCGCCAGCGACGCCAGTCCCATCATCCGCTCGACGCCCGCCATCATCGCGGCACGATCGTGGCCGAAGCAATCCAGCGCACCGGCGGTGATCAGGCTTTCGAAGACGCGCTTGCCGACGATCTTCGGATCGACCCTTTCGCAGAAATCGGCGAGGTTCTTGAACGGTTTTTCGCCACGCATGGCGACGATATGCTCGACCGCCGCGTCGCCGACGCCCTTGAGCGCCGCCAGCGAATAGAAGATGCGGTTCTCACCGACCTCGAAATTTCGGAACGACGTCATTACCGACGGTGCCAGCACCTCGATGCCGAGACGCAGCGCATCCTGGCGGAAATCGGCAAGCTTGTCGGTGTTGCCCATGTCGAGCGTCATCGATGCCGCCAGGAATTCGACCGGGTAGTGTGCCTTCAGATAGGCCGTCTGGTAGGAGACGACCGCATAGGCGGCGGCATGCGATTTGTTGAAACCGTAGTCGGCGAACTTTGCCAGCAGATCGAAAATGAAGTCGGCTTGCGGCTTGCCGACGCCGCGCTCGACCGCGCCCGAGACGAAGCGCTCGCGCTGCTTATCCATTTCGGCGCGGATCTTCTTGCCCATGGCGCGGCGCAACAGGTCGGCTTCGCCCAGCGAATAGCCGGACAGTTCCTGCGCGATCTGCATGACCTGTTCCTGGTAGACGATGACGCCTTGCGTCTCCTTCACCAAATGGTCGATCTTCGGATGGATCGAGGCCATCTCCTCTTCGCCATGCTTTCTGGCGTTGTAGGTCGGGATGTTCTCCATCGGGCCCGGCCGATAAAGCGCGACCAGCGCGATGATGTCCTCGATGCAGTCCGGCCGCATGCCGATCAGCGCCTTGCGCATGCCGGCACTTTCCACCTGGAACACGCCGACCACTTCGCCGCGCGACAGCATGGCGTAGGTGTCGGGATCGTCGAGTGGGATGCGGGCGAGATCGATCTCGATGCCACGGCGGCGGATCAGCTTGACCGCCGTTTCCAGCACCGTCAGCGTCTTCAGGCCGAGGAAGTCGAACTTCACCAGCCCGGCCTGCTCGACATATTTCATGTTGAACTGGGTGACCGGCATGTCCGAGCGCGGATCGCGGTACATCGGCACCAATTCCGACAAAGGTCTATCGCCGATGACGATGCCGGCGGCGTGCGTCGAGGCGTGGCGGTAGAGCCCTTCCAGCTTCTGCGCCATGTCGAGCAGCGTCTGCACGATCGGCTCGCGTTCGGCTTCCTCGGCAAAGCGCGGCTCGTTGGCAATCGCGTCGGCGAGCTTGACCGGATTGGCCGGGTTCTGCGGCACCATCTTGGAGAGCTTGTCGACCTGGCCATAAGGCATCTGCAGCACGCGGCCGACGTCGCGCAGCACCGCGCGGGCCTGCAGCGTACCGAAGGTGATGATCTGGCCGACCTGGTCGCGACCGTATTTTTGCTGGACGTAGCGGATGACCTCCTCGCGCCGGTCCTGGCAGAAGTCGATGTCGAAGTCGGGCATCGACACGCGGTCGGGATTGAGGAAGCGCTCGAACAGCAGCGAGAAGCGCAGCGGATCGATGTCGGTGATGGTCGTGGCGTAGGCAACCAGCGAACCGGCGCCCGAACCGCGGCCCGGCCCGACTGGAATGCCTTGCGCCTTCGCCCATTTGATGAAGTCGGCGACGATCAGGAAATAGCCGGGATACTTCATCTTCTCGATGACGCCGAGTTCGAAATCCAACCGCTCGTGATATTGTTCGACACTGTAGCCGGCAGTCGGGCCGTGTGCCGCCAGCCGCGCTTCCAGCCCCTCATGCGCCTGTCTGGCAAGCTCCTGCGCCTCCGCCTTCACCGCCGCATCGGCGTCGGCGACATCGCCGCCGGCAAAGCGCGGCAGGATCGGGTTTCGGGTCTTCGGATAGTAGGAACAGCGCAACGCGATCTCGACGGTGTTGTCGATCGCCTCCGGCAGGTCGGCAAACAGCTTCGCCATATCGGCCTGGCTGCGCAGGAAATTGTCGGGCGACAGCCGGCGGCGGTTGTCGGCGGCAACGACCGAACCTTCGGCGATGGCGATCAGCGCATCATGCGCCTCATAGTCGTCGCGCGAGAAGAAAAACGCCTCGTTGGTCGCGACCAGTGGCAAGTCATGGATATAGGCCAGATCGACCGACGATTTCTCGATGGCCCGGTCATAGCCAGAAACCCGGTCCAGTTCGACATAGAGCCGGTCGCCGAACAGCGCCTTGAGAGCCAAGAGCCGCGCCTCGGCCAGATCGCGGCGGTCTTCCTTCAGCGCCCGGCCGATCGGGCCACGCGGCCCGCCTGAGAGGCAGATCAGCCCATCAGAGTGGCCCTGCAGCATCTCGGTGGTCAGATGCACGGGCTCGCCGGGCGGCGTTTCGAGATAGACGCGGCTGACCTGCTTGACCAGATTGCTGTAGCCGGCCTCGGTCGCGGCAAGCAGCACCACGGCGCTCATCTCAGGTCCATGACGGCGACGGTCGCGCTGGGCGTCGCTCGTTTCGCCGGAAAAGACGAGATCGATCTGGCAGCCGATGATCGGCTGGATGCCGTCTTTCACCGCCTTCTGGGCAAATTCGAGCGCGCCGAACAGATTGTTGGTGTCGGTGACGGCGATCGCCGGGCACTCGTCCTGCACCGCATGGCCGACGACCTTGCCAAGCTGCAGCGCGCCTTCGAGCAACGAATAGGCTGAATGCACGCGCAGATGGATGAAAGGCCGCGCCGGCACTTCCGGCCTTGCCGCTCGCGCAATGGCCTCGCGCATCAGCGGATCGCGTGTCGTTTTTTCGTCTGCCACTCGACTTGGCTTTCAATCTGTTCGGCGAATCTGGTTGTCGTCATAATCTAGGCTCCCGTTTCGCCGCCCGCCAGCACTCCCGCTCTCGAGATGCACTGATCCCCGAAAAACCGACCGTTTGAGCCAAGGAGCCGTCAGCGCCCGAGATCGATCCGGCCAGTGTGAAGCGCTTCATGGTCGATGGGCACCGGTATCGGCACGCTGCCGACCGTGAACGAAATCATCTTTTTTGAGAGGAGATGTTCATGGCCAGTCGTTTTGTCGTCGATCTATCCGGTCTCAAGCTCGCCAAGGGCATGGATGAGAAACTGGCGAAAACCATTCAGCGCGCGGTGCTGGCGTCGATCGCCGAAACGCACACGCAGCCGGAACTCGTGCTGCATTTCCCCAGGGAATGGCTCGGCCTGGTGGCACACATCGATCAGCTCAAGCTTCCCGCGCTCGACAAAGAGATCAACGGAATGCTGCGCTAACCGGCATTTGCTGCGCTGAACTTCGGCACGGAAAGAAATCATGGTCAAACATAGAGATAGCGCCCCATCCCGATCCTATTGGGATGGATCAGGCTCTGACATCATGTCTGTCGGCCCGGCATATGCAAAAAGGGGCGTGGCGAGCCCGAAAATCGCCACTGACGGCGAAAAGTCCTGTCCGAGCGCCCGCGCCGTACCAGGAGCGCTATTGATTGGAGTGGTCGGGCCGGACGGCACTGTCCAGCCGATCCCGACACGCCTCGAAATCGATGCGGATTTCGTCGATCTGGCAAGCAAGAAGGGCGTACCCGAAGCGCGCTTCCGGTTTGCCGGCCGTTGCGTCGAAGGCAAATGCAAACAGTGGACCGGCAATTCCTGCGGTGTCATCGAAAAGGTGCTGACCGGCATGGTCGACCAGGCGGTCGAGCCGGCCGAAAACCTACCGCGCTGTGTCATCCGCGGCTCCTGCCGCTGGTACAGCCAGCGCGGCGCGGATGCCTGCCGCGCCTGCGTCTATGTCGTCACCGATCAGAGCATGGTGGCGGCGCCAGCCTGACCGCCCACGTGCATCGCGGAAGGATCAGGCGAACTCCATGATCACGGCATCGACGGCCAGGCTGTCGCCCGGCTTGGCGTTGAGCTTCGACACGGTGAGGTCGCGCTCGGCGCGCAGCACGTTTTCCATCTTCATCGCCTCAACCACGGCCAAAGTCTCACCGGCCTTGACCTCCTGGCCCTCGGCAACGGCGATCGACACGACAAGGCCGGGCATCGGGCAAAGCAGCATCTTCGAGGTGTCCGGCGGCACTTTTGCCGGCATCAGCCTTTCGAGCTCGGCAATGCGCGGCAGCATGGCGCGTGCGGTCACCGACATGCCCTTCCAGGCGATGCGAAGCCCGTTCGGCAGCGGCCTGATCTGCGCCGCGATCTTGGCGTGGCCGACCGTGCCGCGCCAGATGAGCTCGCCCGGCCGCCAGTCGGAGGCGACGGTCAGCGCCTTGCCGCCGTCGATCGACAGATCGAGTTCCATCGGAATGGAGATCATCCCCTCGAGAATGGCGGCCGAAAGGTAATCCTGGCCGATCTTCACCACCGAATCCCGCTTCAGCGCCCCGGAATGCGGCGCCAGCCGCCCGCCCAACCGGTCGAGCCGGTCGCGGCGCAGCAGTTCGACCGCGGTGGCGACCGATGCCAGCACTGCTTTTTCCTCGCTGTTGGGCACGATCGGCGTGAAGCCGTCGGGATACTCCTCAGCGATGAAGCCGGTCGATATCAGCCCTTCCCGCCAGCGCGGATGCTGCATGAGCGCTGCCAGAAACGGGATGTTGTGCTCGATGCCGTCGACGACAAAACTGTCCAGCGCCTCCGACATGGCGTCGATGGCGGCCAGCCGCGTCGGCGCCCAGGTGCACAGCTTGGCGACCATCGGGTCATAAAACATAGAAATCTCGGAACCTTCGGTGACGCCGGTGTCGTTGCGGATGACGACATCGCCGAACCGTCCTTCCTCCGGCGGCCGATATCGTGTCAGTCGGCCGATCGACGGCAGGAAATCGCGATACGGGTCTTCGGCATAGAGGCGGCTTTCCACCGCCCAGCCGTTCAGCTTGACGTCGCTTTGCTTGATTGAGAGCTTTTCGCCGGCGGCGATACGGATCATCTGCTCGACGAGATCGATGCCGGTGACGAGTTCCGTCACCGGATGCTCGACCTGCAATCGCGTATTCATTTCAAGGAAATAGAAGTTCTTTTCGCTGTCGACAATGAACTCGACCGTGCCGGCGCTCTGGTAGTCGACGGCCTTGGCCAGCGCCACCGATTGCTCACCCATGGCTTTGCGGGTCTTGGCGTCGAGGAACGGCGACGGTGCCTCCTCGGCGACCTTCTGGTTGCGGCGCTGGATCGAGCATTCGCGCTCGCCGAGATAAAGCGTGTTGCCATGCGCGTCGGCCAGCACCTGGATCTCGATATGGCGCGGATCGACGACGAATTTCTCGATGAAGACACGGTCGTCGCCGAACGAGCTTTTGGCTTCCGAGCGTGCCCGATCGAAACCGTCGCGCACCTCCGACTGGCTCCAGGCGATGCGCATGCCCTTGCCGCCGCCGCCGGCCGAGGCCTTGATCATTACGGGATAGCCGATCTCACCGGCGATCTTTTCCGCATGGTCGGCATTCTCGATGACGCCGAGCCAGCCGGGCACGGTCGAAACCTCAGCGGCGTTGGCGAATTTCTTCGATTCGATCTTGTCGCCCATCGCCTTGATAGCCTTGGGCTTGGGGCCGATGAAGACGATACCCTCCGCCTCCAGCGCCTCGCAGAATGATGCGCGCTCGGAGAGGAAACCGTAGCCGGGATGCACGGCCTGCGCGCCGGTTTGCTTGCAGGCAGCGATGATCTTTTCCGGCAAGAGATAGCTTTGCGCGGCAGGCGAAGGCCCGATATGCACCGCCTCGTCGGCCATTTCGACATGCACTGCGTCGCGATCGGCATCCGAATAGACCGCGACGGTGGCGATGCCCATCTTGCGCGCCGTCTTGATCACGCGGCAAGCGATCTCGCCGCGGTTGGCGATCAGGATCTTGGTGAACATCAAGGCGTTTCCCTCGGGTCTTTCCTCCTTCTTATGGGCTTCGGCACGTGGGCTCAAGCACTGTGCCGCTATACAGGCGATCAGCAGCTTCCGGCTTGCCAAGCAGACGCCACTCGACGAAAGCTGCGCCGCCACCACAGGAAAGCCGATGAATGCAAAATGCCGTGCATACCCTTTTGATCACAGGTCCGGCCGGGGTCGGAAAATCCACCGTTTGCTGGGAGATCGGTGCGAAGCTCGCCGACGCGCAAATCGCCCATGCAATCGTCGAGACGGACGAAATCGACCGCGTCTACCCCCGACCAGGAGCCGAGGAACTGGAGAGACTGCGGCCCGGCACAACCGATGTCAGCACCATCAATCTGGCGGCCATCTGGTCGACCTATCACGCCCTGGGGCATACGCGATTGATCATGTCCGGCGTCATGATGCATCTGGGCTTCGATATCAGCTGGATCCTGGCCGCGATACCCAACGCCGAAATCACCGTCGTGCGCCTGCAGGCCTCGGAAGAGACACTGGCTGAGCGACTGTCGCGGCGCGAAATCGGATCCGGCGCCGGGGAACAGTTGCAGCGCACGCTACGCCAGGCGCGTCGCATGGCGGATGAGAACCGTGAAGGCCTGCTATGCATTCTGACGGACGGCAAAGGACCTACCGAGCTCGCGGAAACGATCTTGCGGGAAACCGGCTGGCATGGCTGACAGAAACGCGGACGAATGATTTTGCGCCATCATTGGTCGTCAAAACGGGTTGAATCAGCATGAAAATACTGAGAGCTTGGGTGCAAAATCGCTTGGGAGGATTTGTCTGATGAAAACCCGCGCCGCTGTCGCTGTCGCCGCTGGAAAGCCGCTGGAGATCATGGAGGTCGACCTCGACGGTCCGCGCGATGGCGAAGTGCTGGTCGAGATCAAGGCGACCGGCATCTGCCACACCGACGAGTTCACGCTGTCGGGCGCCGATCCCGAAGGCCTGTTTCCGGCCATCCTCGGCCATGAGGGCGCCGGCGTTGTCGTCGATGTCGGCAAGGGCGTCACTTCGGTCAAGAAGGGCGACCATGTCATCCCGCTCTATACGCCGGAATGCCGGCAGTGCCCGTCCTGCCTGTCGCGCAAGACCAATCTGTGCACCGCCATCCGTGCCACGCAGGGGCAAGGGCTGATGCCGGACGGCTCGTCGCGCTTCTCGATCGGCAAGGACAAGATCTTCCATTACATGGGCTGCTCGACCTTCTCCAACTTCACTGTGCTGCCCGAGATCGCGCTGGCCAAGGTCAATCCCGACGCCCCCTTCGACAAGATCTGCTACATCGGTTGCGGTGTGACGACCGGCATCGGCGCGGTGATCAACACCGCCAAGGTCGAGCAAGGCGCGACGGCGGTCGTCTTCGGCCTCGGCGGCATCGGCCTCAACGTCATCCAGGGCCTGCGCCTTGCCGGCGCCGACATGATCATCGGCGTCGACCTGAACAACGACAAAAAAGCCTGGGGCGAGAAATTTGGCATGACGCATTTCGTCAATCCGAAGGAGATCGACGGCGACATCGTCCCTCACCTCGTCAACATGACCAAGCGCGGCGCCGACCAGATCGGCGGCGCCGACTACACTTTCGACTGCACCGGCAGCACCAAGGTGATGCGCCAGGCGCTGGAAGCCTCGCATCGCGGCTGGGGCAAGTCGGTGGTCATCGGTGTCGCCGGCGCCGGACAGGAGATCTCGACCAGGCCGTTCCAGCTGGTCACCGGCCGCAGCTGGATGGGCACCGCCTTCGGCGGCGCGCGCGGTCGCACCGATGTGCCCAAGATCGTCGACTGGTACATGGACGGCAAGATCCAGATCGACCCGATGATCACCCACACGCTGAAGCTCGAGGACATCAACAAGGGCTTTGACCTCATGCATGAAGGCAAGTCGATCCGCAGCGTCGTCGTTTACTGAGGAGAAGAAAGCCGCCGACCGAAGGGCCAGCGACTGAAGTTGCACAGGTTCAACAAGGGAGGAATGAAATGCCTGAGAAATTGCATCCAAAGATCGACAATGGATTGCCCAAGGAAAGCGCAAGCTTTGCCGGCGGCACGCTGGTCTGCGCCTGCACCAGCAAGCCGGTGAAGGTGAAGGTCAAGGGCCAGATCGCCCACAACCACGCTTGCGGCTGCACCAAATGCTGGAAGCCGGAAGGTGCAGTGTTCTCGGTCGTTGCCGTGGCAGGCACCGGCGATGTGACCGTCACCGAGAACGGCGACAAGTTGAAAGTGGTCGACCCGAGCGCGCTGATCCAGCGCCACGCCTGCACCGGCTGCGGGGTCCACATGCACGGACCGGTCGAGCGCGACCATCCCTTCAAGGGCCTGTCCTTCATCCATCCCGAGCGCTTCGTCGAGGACGGCTGGTCGCCTCCCGGCTTCACCGCCTTCGTCTCATCGATCATCGAATCCGGTGTCGACCCGAAGCGGATGGACGGCATTCGTGCGCAGCTGAAGTCAATCGGCATCGAGCCCTACGACTGCCTCAACCCCGGCCTGATGGACTACATCGCGACATGGACCGCGAAGAAGTCCGGAGCTTTGCCGGCCTGACATTGTTCGATTTCAGCCACGGGGCCGGACAAGTCTCCGGCCCCGTGCTCGTTTTGGAGAGACGATGCCCGCACCTGCCATCTACGTCGATGCCGATGCTTGCCCGGTCAAGGCCGAGGTCGAAAAGGTCGCCGAGCGCCATGGCGTCGTCGTTACCTATGTCTCCAATGGCGGCTTGCGGCCATCGCGCGATCCGATGATCCGCAACGTCGTGGTGTCCAAAGGCGCCGACGCCGCCGACGACTGGATCGTCGACAACGCGCACGCCAACGACATCGTGGTGACGGCGGACATCCCCCTTGCTGCCCGTTCTGTGGCGTTGGGCGCCCACGTGCTCGGGCCGACCGGTCGCCCGTTCACGCCGGAGACCATCGGCATGGCGGTGGCAATGCGCGACCTCAAGCAGCATTTGCGTGAAACCGGCGAAAGCAAGGGCTACAATGCCAGCTTCGCGCCGCAGGACCGCTCGCGGTTTCTCGGCGAACTCGATCGCATCTTGCGACGGGCACTCAAATCGGCCACACCGGATTGATCCGAACGCCTTTTCAGGGGCTGGGCCATGGTTGACGACACCTCCGTCACGGCGCCGACGCACCGGCACAAGCAGTTCGCTGTGTCCGCTGCTATCGGTGTCGCTGCACTCGTCGTTGCACTGCTGCTCAAAGCGCCACTCCCCTACTCGATTGGCGCCAACGCCTTTTTTGCTGCTTACGTCGGCCTCGTACTTGCCCTGATGCCACGGCTTACCGGCACCTATCTCAGCAAGAATGCGCGCGCCACCGACCTGCCGGTTCTGGTGATCTTTGCCGTAACGCTGTTCGTCGTCGTCATCGCCATCGGCTCGCTGTTTCAGCTTATCAACCAGAAGGACAGCGCGCTGTTGGAGCTCGTCTTCGCACTGCTGTCGATCCCGCTCGGCTGGTTCGCCATCCATGCCATGGCGGCGCTGCATTATGCCCATGTCTACTGGATGGACGGCGATGAGATCGACGCCAAGACCAAGAAGAAGGCCCCGGTAGGCGGACTGCTTTTTCCGGGCGACAAACGACCGGAGGGCTGGGATTTCCTATACTTCTCAGCGGTTATCGGCATGACGGCGCAGACCGCCGACACCAACATCTCGACGACGCATATGCGCCGTGTCGTGCTGGTCCATTCGATCCTGTCGTTCTTCTTCAACACGGTGATCGTCGCCGCCGCGGTCAATCTCGCCGTCAGCCTCGGCAGCCCGTAATAATTCCGTGATCGGATGAAACATCGCTTTGGCTGGCGACGTATTGGGAGGAGAACCATAATTTGAAAGGCCGCGACGAGATTGTACGGCCGGGAAGACGGGAAAAATGGAATCTGTTGCCAGGAGCCAGTCCACTGCCGGGGCGGATACCGCCGTCCCGAAGGATGAGACGCTGATCTATCGGCAGTCGCGCTGGACAAGGCTGACGCACTGGCTCTGGGCCATCTCGCTGTTCTTCATGCTGCTTTCCGGCCTGCAGATCTTCAATGCCCGCCCCCAGCTCTATATCGGCAAAGAGTCGGGTTTCGGATACAACAACACGATCTTCGCCATCGGCGCTGAAAACACTGCAAGCGGGGCCCGCGGCTACACCGAAATCTTCGGCAAGCGGTTCGACACCACCGGCGTGCTCGGCTGGTCGGGACCGGCGGGTCAGGAGACCTCCCGCGCCTTCCCGTCCTGGGCCACGATCCCGTCCTACTATGATCTCGGCACCGCCCGTGTCGTCCATTTCTTCTTCGCCTGGATACTGACCACGACACTCGTCGTCTGGCTGGTCGCCAGCCTGATCAACGGCCATCTGCGCCGCGACCTTGCCCCGCGCATCGATGATCTCAGGCGGCTGCCGCGAGACATCATCGACCACGCCAAACTCAAATTCCACCACACACGCGAATACAACACGCTGCAAAAGATGGCCTACGGCGGCGTGCTGTTCGTGCTGCTGCCACTGATGATCATCACCGGCCTTGCCATGTCGCCGAGCATGAATTCGGTGCTGCCGTTCCTCAACGATCTGCTCGGCGGCCGGCAGACGGCACGCACCATCCATTTCGTTGTCATGGTGCTGCTGGTCGGCTTCTTTGTCATTCACATGCTGATGATCCTCGCCGCGGGGCCGATCAACGAGCTGCGCTCGATCATTACCGGCTGGTACCGGACCGACCCGCCGGCGCATAACGACAGAACGCCCGAGAGGAGCGCCTGACATGCAAAAGTTCCAGATCAGCCGCAGAAAATTCCTGACCTCGGCCAGCCTTGGCGTTTCCGGCATCATGCTGTCGGGCTGCGATGCCTTCGACAGCCAGCTTGGCGTCGGCGACGGCCTGCGCGGCTTCCTCGAAAGTGCCAATGGCTTGACATATCGCGCACAACGCTGGCTCGCCGGCAGCAATGCGCTGGCGCCGGAATTCACCGAGGCTGACATCCGCCAGCCGCAGCGGCCGAACGGCGTCACCGCACCCGACGACGATGTCTACAAGGGACTGCTCGCCAACAATTTCGCCGATTGGCGGCTCGAAGTTTCCGGCCTTGTCGAAAAGCCGCTGTCGCTGACCCGCGAGCAACTGATGAACATGCCGAGCCGCACGCAGATCACCCGCCACGACTGCGTCGAAGGCTGGAGCTGCATCGCCAAATGGACCGGCACGCCGCTGTCGCTGGTTCTAGACCAGGCGGTGGTCAAGCCGCAGGCGCGTTACGTCATGTTCCATTGCCTCGACACGATCGACCGCAGCCTGTCCGGCGACATCAAATATTACGGTTCGGTCGACCTGATCGATGCCCGCCACCCGCAGACGATTCTTGCCTATGGACTCAACGGCAAGCCGCTGCCGGTCGAGAATGGCGCGCCGCTGCGTGTCCGCGTCGAGCGCCAGCTCGGCTACAAGATGCCGAAATATCTCTACAAAATAGAACTGGTCGACGGCTTCGCGAATGTCGGCGGTGGTCGCGGCGGCTATTGGGAAGACAATGGCTATGACTGGTACGGCGGAATCTGAACCATCCCGCAAAAGGGTGATCGGCCCGTCGGGGGCGACGAGCCGATCGCACGCCGATAGCAAGTGAGCCCCCCGGCTCAATAACCGGCGTAAATCCATTGGCAATTGTTGTAGGAATCGCAGCTGTAGTACCAATAGCCGTCGCGCGACGTTTCGCCGGCCGAAGTGGCCGTGCTGGCGACCGCATCGGCCTTCTTGGCGTCGGCGCCCATTTCCTTCGCCATGATGGCCATCTTGCCCGCATCCATCAGCGTCGGCTTGCCGTCCGTCACCTTGGTGCCCTGTTCGGCCACCGGGCCGGCCTCGGCCAGCATTCTGGCCGCGACAAGCATGGCCTCGCCGTCTTTGTCGGCCTTGGCGATGTTGGCAAGCGCGACGGCGGTTTCCACTTTCGTGCGCGCGTCGGCCAGTTTTTCCGGCGTCATTTCATCGGCAAAGGTCAGATTTGTCGACCCAATACCGGCTGCGAAAGCAAGAGCAATAACCTTACGAAGCATGGTCATGTGTTGTTCTCCCTGAGAAGCGGACGTCCCTGCCCGACAGTAATGCAGTTTCGGCGGCCGAAGGCCCTACCCAAAAGGATAGGGGGGCATCGTTTGACAAGCGCTCGCCTCTCGCCGACGATGACCTTGGGGTGTCCGACGAAAATTCGTATTCGGGCATGGCATCTGCTCCGACGAGGAGCATTGTGCCGGAACTCGTGGGGCGGGCTCTTGACCTTTATGCAGAAGCGCGAGGCGCAGTTCCTCGACGCCCTCTATCTCGGTGTGCGCGACAGGGCCGGGTTCGACGCCTCGCTCGAACTCCTTGGCAGCCTGTTCGATGTGACGACGGCGATACTGCTGGATTTCGACGCAGCGCGGCCGGAAGTATCGGCCCAGGCCACGATCGGCCAGTTCAAAGGCGAGGCAATGCAGCGCTACCAGCGCGATTTCGCCACGCTTGATCCAGCTCCCAGGGCATTCATGGCACAGCCTGCCGGCACAGCCATCCCCACCTACCGCCTGCTTCCGGAAGAGACCCGCAAACCCGGCGTTTTCTTCAACGAGTTTTTCCGGCCATTGGGGCTGGAGGAATGCCTTGGCGGAACGCTGGCGACGACAAAAGGCCGTTTTGCCATGGTCGGCCTGCAGCGGACGCCCGACCGAGACCCTTTCGACGATGCGGACATCGCCAGGCTCGAAGCGCTCATGCCCCACCTTGCGCGGGCTTTGCAGCTTCGCCGCGGATTCCTCGAGCTCGAGGGGGCTGCCGGCGCCATGTCAGAGATCTGCAACCGGCTCGCGGCCGGCGTCGTGGCGCTTGACGAACATGGGCGCAGCCTCTTCATCAACGCTGCCGCGCGAAAGATGGCCGTCGTCAATGACGGCCTGTCGATCGACCGCGGCGGCCGGCTTTTCGCCTTGAACCGTGCCGCCAGCAACCGGCTCGCCGAACTCGAGAACGACGTGCGGTCAGGCGGCGCAGGCGGTATCGCGCGAGCACCCCGTGCCGCCGGCAGGCCTGCCTACACGATCATGGTCGCACCGTTCTTCATCGATCACGGAGTGGACAAGGGAAAATCGCGGCCGCGCGGGGTGATGTTCGTCATTCATGATCCGCTGCTCAAGCTTCGGTCGGACGCGCAAACGATCGGCGCCCTCTTTGGCTTGCCGAAGGGCACCGCCCACCTTGTCGCCGCGATCGCTGCAAATGAGGATCTGCAGGCATATGCCGAACGAGTCGGCATTTCGATGAACACGGTCCGCTATCATCTCAAGGCGGCTTACAGCCGGACAGGCGTGCGGCGGCAATCGGAACTGGTAAGGCTGGTCACCACCGCCTTGCGTGATCTCACCGACCATCGCGACAATGGCGCTTAGACCGGCGATCGCGGTTCGGCTCCTTACGCCACCTTGTCGATCAGCGGTTTCAGCGCCGGGTGGATTTCCGGCGAGGCGTGCTTGATCAGCGTCAGCAGTGCACGCTCGTTCTCATACAATGGCCGGTCGCCGCCGATGCGCTCGGCCAGCCACTTCGCCTCGCTAGCATCGATCGTTTCGGCGCGGCGGGCCAGTGCTTCGGCCGCTTTGTTCTTCGATTCCCATTCGGCCTCGATATCGCCCGGCGAACGATAGGCTTCCATGATGCCGGCGAGCCCGCCAGACACCATGCGGCCGAAGAAGCCACCGATCTCGGGATCGGCCTGCTCGAAGAAGGAGTCGCGACGCAGCGCCACGTCCCGCGTCGGCGCCTCGTAGCCAGCCGAGCACATGACGAAATTGGCGATCGCCTTGACGAACAGGTCGTTCCAGGATGGGTCATTGCCGGCCGCCGCGGTGCGCTCGTTGATCTTGAACAGCACTTCGGCCTCGGTGCGGGTAATGGCAATGTTGCCGTCGCCGCCATAGGCGTAGAGAATGCGGCGCAGCAGATCGACCTCGGCCTTGGCGATCAATCCGGGAACCAGGCTGCCGCCAAGCATCAGTGGTCCCTTGCCATCGATCACCGCATGGGCGACCTGCTCCAGCGCATAGGCGGAAAGCCTGCCCGGCGACGATTTCGCTTTCTCCAGCACATGCACAAGCAGCTCGAGTTCCGTCCGGCTGTCGACCATGCCGTCGCGCGAAATCGTCCGGATCAGCCAGTCGGCATTGTCCTCTGAAATATAGCCCGCCGGCTTTTCCTGGTGGACGATGTAGTCGGCAACAGCCTCGACGAAGAATATTGGCCATTCCTCGCATTTGTCCTTGGCCGTCGCGTCGAGCGCAAACAGCGCCTCGGCCTCGCCGCGGCTCACCACGCCGTCGCCGAACACCTCGCGGCGCAGCATGACCACATCCTCGGCCGTGATGCGATTCTTCGAAGTCAGCCCCGCTACCGGTGCGCTCATGATCAGTTCGCCCATTTTTGGTCCCCGTCCGCAAACGTCATTTCCGCCCAATGTATCAGCAGTGTCTTGAGAAACCGGCAAACGGCGTGGTTAGCGAAGACTTGTCGGCCAATGCATGTCGCCCAAAAGTGTTCAGCGGTTTTGGGAGAACGACATGTATCAAAAACAAAGATCTAAAGCGCGGCGCGCTTTAGATGTCGCTGGCAGGTGACAAGGTGTCGTTCACGGGCTATGGATGACGAGTCGAGGACTCCTAACCGAGTCCTACCTGTTTGCGGGAGAGAGCAGCGAGAGCTGCCGCCGAAGGGGAAATCGCCCGAAATCTCTCAGGCAAAAGAACCGTAGACGGGAAAGACACTCTGGAAAGTCGGGGCTTGCCCCCGCGCCGAAGGTGTAAGCGCTGCCGACAGAGTTACGGGGCGCGAGTCTCTCAGGCTTCAGACAGAGGGGCACGGACTGGTCGCCATTCGCGGCCGATTGCGTGCGACTCTGGAGATGACATGACGGGCGATACAACAAGACACCTTCCCCTCGAGGATCTGCACACGGCTGCCGGTGCGCGCTTTGGCGCTTTCGCCGGCTGGTCGATGCCGCTGACCTATCCGGCCGGGGTGATGAAGGAGCATCTGCACAGCCGCGAACAGGCCGGTCTCTTCGACATCTCCCACATGAAGCTGTTCGAGATCAGCGGTCCAGGCGCGGTTTCGCTGCTCAACCGCGCCTGCCCGCTCGACGCCGGCGCGCTCGAAGTCTCACAGTCCAAACTGTCCTTTTTCCTCAATGAAACAGGCGGCATCCTGGACGACCTGATCGTCACCAGGCTCGGCGACGAGCGTTTCATGGTCGTCGCCAATGCCGGCAATGCCGAAGCCGACGAAAAGCACCTGCGTGCGCTTGCCAAAGACTTCGATGCCAAGGTCGATGCGCTCGACCGCGTCTTCCTCGCCATTCAGGGTCCTGAGGCCTGGGCAGCACTTTCCCGTGCGGGCATCGAGACCGGCGCGCTGCTGTTCATGCACGGCATCGAGTCCCGCAAGAACTGGTTCATGAGCCGTTCCGGCTATACCGGCGAGGACGGTTTCGAGATCGGCCTGCCGGAGGCAGCCGCGCGGGATTTGGTCGCGAAATTGCTCCAGGATGAACGCGTGCTGTGGGTCGGCCTCGCCGCCCGCGACAGCTTGCGGCTCGAAGCAGGCCTCTGCCTGCACGGGCTGGACATCACGCCGGAAATCGACCCGGCCAGCGCCGCGCTGATGTGGGCGATTCCCAAGGAAATCCGCGCGACAGGCTCGTTCATCGGCGCCGATGCCTTACGCGCCATTGTTGCGAGTGGCCCTGCGCAAAAACGCGTCGGCCTGAAGCCCGAAGGCCGCCAGCCCGTGCGTGGCGGGGCCGCCCTGTTCGATGCCGATGGCAACCCTGCCGGCCATGTCACCTCAGGTGGCTTCGGCCCCTCGGCCGGCCATCCGGTCGCCATGGGCTATGTCCTGACACCGCTGGCCAAACCAGCCACAAAACTGTTCGCCGACGTTCGTGGGACGAAAATCCCGGTCGACGTCAATCCGCTCCCTTTCACACCTCATCGCTACCGCAAAGGATAAGTCCGATGGCAAAGACCTATTTCACCGAAGACCATGAATGGCTACGCGTCGAAGGCGGCATCGCCACTGTCGGCATCACCGACTACGCGCAGGAGCAGCTCGGCGATCTCGTCTTCGTCGAACTGCCGGAACTCGGCAAAAAACTGACCAAGGGCGACACGGCGGTGGTGGTCGAATCCGTCAAGGCGGCATCGGACGTCTATGCGCCGGTCGACGGCGAGATCACCGAGGCCAATGGCGCGCTGTCGTCGGACCCGTCGCTGGTCAACTCGGCAGCGACCGGTGACGGCTGGCTGTGGAAGATGAAGCTGGCCAATGAGAGCCAGTTGGAAGGCCTCATGGATGAGGCCGCATACCAGGCCCATATCGGCTGATATCAGGACATAGAGACATGAGCACAACACCCATCCCCTTCTCGGCCCGCCACATCGGCCCGAGCACCACCGATATCAGAGCCATGTTGGCCGCCATCGGCGTTCCCTCGGTCGAGACATTGATCAGCCAGGCCGTGCCGAGGTCGATTCGCCTCGACGAGCCGCTGAATCTGCCCGCCCCGGCCAGCGAAGCTGAAGCCCTGGCCGAGTTGTCAGCGACCATGGCAAAGAACATGGTGCTGAAGAGCTTCATCGGCGCCGGTTACCACGGCGTCGACGTGCCCCCGGTCATCCAGCGCAACCTGTTCGAGAACCCGGCCTGGTACACGGCCTACACGCCCTACCAGGCAGAGATCAGCCAGGGCCGGCTTGAAATGCTGTTCAATTTCCAGACCCTGGTCGCGGAACTGACCGGCCTGCCGGTGGCGTCGGCCTCGCTGCTCGATGAAGCAACGGCAGTGGCCGAAGCCGTCGGCATTGCCTTGCGCCATCATCGCGACAAACGGATCAAGATCGCGTTTGCCGGTGAGCCGCATCCGCAGACCCTGGACGTGGTGCGCACCCGTGCCGAACCGCTCGGCATCGAGATCGACGGCGAGACCATCGACGACAACACAGCCGCGCTGCTCGTCTCCTGGCCGGACACATCAGGCGTCTATGGCGACCACAAGGCGGCGATCGAGAAGGCTCGCGCCACTGGCGCGCTGGTCATCTTCATTGCCGATCCGCTCGGCCTGACACTGACCGAGGCACCGGCGAAGCTTGGCGCCGACATCGCCGTCGGCCCGATGCAGCGCTTCGGCGTGCCGATGGGCTTTGGCGGGCCGCACGCCGCCTATTGCGCCGTGACCGACAAATTGACCCGGCTGATGCCCGGCCGCCTCGTCGGCCAATCGACCGACAGCAAGGGTCGAGCGGGCTACCGGCTTGCCCTGCAGACTCGCGAACAGCATATCCGCCGCGACAAGGCCACCTCCAACATCTGCACCGCGCAGGCGCTGCTCGCCAATATGGCGACGGCCTATGCCATCTGGCACGGCCCTGCCGGCCTGCAGGCGATTGCCGGACGCATCCATGGGCTCGCCAATCAGTTGGCTGCCGGCCTCTCGGCCGCCCGCGTGTCGGTACTGGGCACAAGCCGCTTCGACACGGTCACGGCGGAGGTGAAGGGCAAGGCCAGCTCGATCGCTGCCGCGGCAGAAGAGACCGGCCGCCTGTTGCGCATCATCGATGCCGATCATGTCAGCATCAGCTTCGACGAGACCTCGACAGAGGCCGATCTGGAAGCGATCGCCGGACTGTTCGGCGCCAAGCCCGGCGCTGCCGGCGCCGGCACCGTGCCTGGCAAGCCGCGCGGCAAGGAGTTCCTCAGCCAACCCGTCTTCCACGAGAACCACTCCGAAACCGAGATGATGCGCTTCCTGCGCCGGCTGGCCGACAAGGATCTGGCGCTCGACCGCGCCATGATCCCGTTGGGATCCTGCACCATGAAACTCAATGCGGCCGCCGAAATGATGCCGGTCAGTTGGCCGAGCGTCGCCAATCTGCATCCCTTTGCGCCGGCCAGCCACTCGACCGGCTACCGCGCCATGATCGGCGAGCTGGAAGGCTGGCTGTCGGAAATCACCGGCTTCGACGCTGTGACGCTGCAGCCCAATGCCGGCAGCCAGGGCGAATATGCCGGCCTGCTCGCCATCCGCGCCTATCACCGCTCGCGGGGCGACAGCCATCGCACCGTTTGCCTGATCCCGTCCTCCGCGCATGGCACCAATCCGGCCAGTGCGGCGATGGCGGGCATGAGCGTCGTCGTCGTGCGCTGCAGCGAGGACGGCAATATCGACATGGACGATATGAGAGCCAAGGCCAACGAGCATTCCAAGAATCTCGCGGCGCTGATGTTCACCTATCCCTCGACGCATGGCGTCTACGAGGAAGGCGCGCGCCACCTTTGCGCGCTCATCCACGAGCATGGCGGCCAGGTCTATTTCGACGGCGCCAACCTCAACGCCTTGGTCGGTCTCGCTCGCCCCGGCGACATCGGCGCCGACGTCTGCCACATGAACCTGCACAAGACCTTCTGCATCCCGCATGGCGGCGGCGGTCCGGGCGTCGGCCCGATCGGTGTCAAGGCTCACCTGAAGCCATATCTGCCGGGCCACGTCACCGAGGGCTCGGCGCATGCCGTATCGGCCGCACCGTTCGGCAGCGCGTCCATCCTGCCGATCACCTGGATGTATATCCGCATGATGGGCGCTTCCGGCCTGAAGCAGGCTACGGAAACCGCCATCATCTCGGCCAACTATGTGGCGACGCGGCTCGCGCCGCACTTCCCGCTCCTCTACAAGGGCAGGCACGACCGCATCGCACATGAGTGCATCCTCGACACCCGCGTGCTCAAGGACAGCGCCGGCATCAGCGTCGACGACATCGCCAAGCGGCTGATCGACTATGGGTTCCATGCGCCGACCATGTCGTTTCCGGTGGCCGGCACGCTGATGGTCGAACCGACCGAGTCCGAGCCCAAGCGGGAACTGGACCGTTTTTGCGAAGCGATGATCGCGATAGCGGGCGAGGCAGCCAAGGTGGCCAAGGGCGAATGGCCCTTGGCCGACAACCCGCTGGTCAATGCGCCGCACACAGCGGCCGAGGCGCTGGCCGGCCAGTGGAGCCATCCCTACTCGCGGCTGGAGGCGGCCTATCCCGCCGGCGATGCAGACACATCAGCCAAATACTGGCCGCCGGTGTCGCGCATCGACAATGTCGCCGGCGACCGCAACCTCGTCTGCTCCTGCCCACCGCTGTCGGAATATCTGGGCGCGGCAGAATAAGACCATGATCCCGAAAAGTGGAATCCGGTTTTCGGATAAGATCATGGTCGAATGAGAAGTTGAGCCCGTCTCGATTTTATCGGGACGGATCAGGCTCAGGCAGAACGCAAGGCCGGCTCGTCGGCCTTGCTTGCCTTGTTCTGCACGATGACGCGATTTCGCCCGGCGCGCTTGGCGGCATAGAGTGCCGTATCGGCCTCGGCCAGCACGTCGTCCAGGCTGGCGCCGCCTGCCTCGCCAAAGCCGATACCGCCGCTGACCGTGCTGCGCAACGGACCCCGCGGAGTGGCCACCACTTCCGTGCCGAAGCTGACGCTGAACTTGCTCGCAAGGTCATAGGCCTTGTCTTCGGTTATCCGGGTCATGACCAGCGCGAATTCCTCGCCGCCCAGCCGAAACGCGTCGACGTTGGCCCTGTCATATTTCTTGATGACGGCGGCGAAACGGCACAGAACCTGATCGCCCACCGGATGGCCGTACACATCGTTGGTCTTCTTGAAATGGTCGAGGTCGAACATGGCGACTGACATGAACGGACCGAAGGCGCGATCGCCAATAGAGTGAAGTGAATGCCCGCCGGTTCATCAGCCCCGTCAACGGGTCGGTCATGGTCTCGGCCTTCAATTCGATCTGCGCCTGCAGATGATGGAGCGAGAGCGTCAATGCGCCGAGTACGGTCATGCAGGCGACCGCCACCACGGAGTTCAACCGTTCGGCCCAATTGTCGGGTGCAACGCCGAGCACCCACTGTCCCTTGACGAGCAGAACCGCGCCGCAAAGTCCGAAGGACACCCCGCAGACTCCGCTCAGCAACGAAACGACCAGCAGAATCCGGCGATCTTGACCACCGCCTTTGATCCAGAACATCACCCCAATCACGGCGAGCAGCGCCGTCACTGTCGCGTAGGTGATGATGAAGCCAGCACCGTCAAGGCCGAGGTAAGCCGTGCCCGCGCAAACTGCCATCGCAACCAGGGTCGGCAGAACCACGCGTTCATAGTCATGTACGCCCAGATATTGCATGGCCGACAGGCAGAGGACCAGAAAACCCAGGCTGAGGAACGCAAGCACAAGCTGGCAAAGCCAGGGACTGGGATCCCTGGTGTAGTGCCAGAACAGGACCACATGGGCGACAAGCACGAGGATGCCGCACGCTACCGTCAGCACGAAGCGAGCCCGTGGCGCGGTGAACCAGATCGCAAACATGGTGATGCTGAGGCACGTACCCGACAGCGCAGCCGCAAGCAGGAGCGAACTGAAATCCAACATGCGTAATCAGCAGCCTCTTGGGGATCGTCGGTTACGCTGCATTGTAGGTCAGCGACAGCCCGCAGATACCGTTTTCAACCGACCTTTCGACGTAACCTTCGGACAAGGTTTACAAAGCGTCATGTCCTCGTCTAGCGGAGTCCGCTGCGCATGGCCGATGAAGGCTCAACCCTTGCTGAGCAGCTCCAGATTGGCATTGACCACGGTGGCGTCGGCCATGCCGGCTTTGGCTTCCAGCAGCAGCGCCCTGGCCTTCTTGCGGTTGCCGCGCAGCAGCTGTGAATAGCCCATATTGTTGATGATCTGCGGCTTGCGCCCGGCGACTTTCAAAAGCTGGGCATAGGCGCGATCGGCGAAATCGAAGCGGCCGAGCTCGTCATAGGAAGCGGCCAGGCCCATCCATGCTTCGGCATCGTCGGCCTTGAGTTCCACCGCCTTGCGGAAATGCTTTTCGGCAAGACCGTAGTTCGCGTCGCGAAACTGTGCCTTGCCTTCCGCCAGGTCGGACGTGCTGACGTCTTTTGCCGCTGGTGGAATGGCGGTGGTCTTGGTCGAATCGACGCCGCCCGTCGTGCAACCGCTGACCATCAAGACAACCACAATCGCGGCCATTGCCGAGAGAGTTCTGTGACGCATGCCCCTGCCCCAATCGCCCGATTTGCCGGGTCGTTCTTCAGGAAACACGCTACAGGAGAGCGATTAAACTTCGGTGCCGAAACGCGCCTAAAATTTGGTTTCGCGCAAAGGGTGCATTAACCAGCCGCCATTGCGCGGCACTCTAATGGGCCACCGTCATTTTGACGATGATCGGAATGACGGCGATCATCAGCACCACCGGCAAAATGCAGACCACCACCGGCACCGACATCTTGGCCGGCAGTGCGTGCGCCTTCTCCTCGGCAAGCGACATGCGCTTGTGGCGCATTTCGTCGGAGAAGACGCGCAGCGCTCCCGACAGGCTGGTGCCGAGTTCCTTCGACTGCTGCAAGAGCGTCGCGAACGAACGCACCTCGTCCAGGCTGAGGCGGTCGGCAAGCGCCTTGAGTGCATCGTCGAGGCTGCGGCCCGCCCTGAGTTCCAACGATACCAGCTGCAGGTTCCGGCTGAGTGCCGGATAGGTCTTGGCGAGTTCTTTCGATACGCGCTCGATGCCGGCTTCCATGCTCATGCCGGCATCGGAGCAGACGATCATCAGGTCCATGAAATCGGGAAAGCCATTGCGGTATTGGCGCATCTTTTCCCGTATCTTCTGGGTCAGCACCAGACCGGGCAGGAAATAGCCTGCGGCCCCCGACAGGATGATGAAGGTCCAGCGGCTGGTCATGGTCGCATCGGCGCTGGCCATCCATTGGTTGACCAGCAACGCGCCGATCGCGGCGCCGACAAAGGCGGCAAAACGGATCAGGAAGAACATGCCAACCGCGCGCGGTTCCATGTAACCGGCCTGGATGAGTTTCATGCGCAACCGCGCTACATTCTCAGGGTCGCTCTTGGCATAGAATTCCTGCGCCCGCTTCATCGCCTTCTCGCGCACGACGCTGGAATTCTTGCTCGGTGCCGGTTCGGCCCGTTCAACCACCTTGTTGTCCTCGACCTTGAGCCGGCGCTTGAGATCGTTGCGGTCGCCTTTCGCCACGACCAGCGGCCAAACCACCGCGCCGCCACCCAGCGCCAGCAGCAGCACCGCCACCGGCATCAGCGAGGTCGGAGCAAGCGAGGCGAGGAATCGGATGACCTGTTCCATCCTAGAATCTGAAATTCGACATTTTGAACATGATGGCGTTGCCCAGCATCAGCCAGGTGATCGAGCCGCCAAGCAGGTACCAGGTCTTCGGCTCGTTCCAAACGTCGCGATAGAATTGCGGCATCAACACCATGATGCCGGCAAACAGCAGCGCCGGCACCGCCGTCAGGATGTAGGCCGACATGCGGCCTTCCGACGAAATGGCACGCACCTTGCGCCGCAGCTTGCCGCGCTCGCGGATCGTCGTCGACAGCCCGTCGAGGATTTCACGCAGATTGCCGCCCGAACTCGTCTGGATAGAAACGGCAGTGACGAACAACGGCAAATCCTCGTGGCCGACCCGGTCGAACAGCGAATTCAACGCCGAAACCAGATCGGAGCCATACGTCACCTCGTCGGCAATGACACCGAACTCGGTACCGATCGGATCGGCCATTTCACGCGCCACCATGGCGATCGCCACGGGCACCGGATGGCCGGCCTTCAGGCCGCGCGTGATCAGCTCCAGCGCTTCCGGCAACTGCATGCCGAACCGCTTCAACCGGCTGCCGCGCTTGAAACGCATCGCCATCACCGGCAGCAGTGGCACCAGAACGACAAGCAACAGAAGCCCGAGCAGCAGCGACAGGCCGTACCAGAGCGCGGCGAGCGTCATTGCCAGCGCCACGCCGGAGGTGATCATCAGGAATTTCGACAATGGCATGGTCATGCCCGACTGCGTGCGTAGGGCGCGGAAGCGGTCGGGTGAAAACAGCGACGTGCCGGCTTCGAGGCCACGCTCCTTGCGCAACTGGATCAGCACCTGTTCCTGGCTGATCTTGTTTTCCTGCAACTTCATGCGCCGGTTGATGGCTGTGCGCTTGTCGCTGCGGCCGGCATAGAGCAGATAGCATCCCTCGGCGATCATGATGCCGGTAAGTGCTGCTGCCGCGTAAACGACGTAGATGGCGCTGAAATTCTCGAACACCGGCTACTCCTGCGGCCGGCCGGGTTCGAAATACTTGCCTGGAAATTCGATGCCCATGGCGCGCAGATCTTCGAGAAAGCGCGGACGGATGCCGGTCGCCTCGTAATAGCCGAGGATCTTGCCGTCGGCCTCCATGCCGGTGCGCACGAAGCGGAATATCTCCTGCATCTGGATGACGTCGCCTTCCATGCCGGTCACCTCGGCGACGCTCGTCACCTTGCGCTTGCCGTCGGACAGGCGGGTCAGCTGCACGATGAGGTCGAGCGCGCTGGCGATCTGGCTGCGGATCGACTGTACCGTCATCGGCATGCCGGTCATGCCGAGCATCTGTTCCAGACGCGAAATGCAATCGCGCGGCGTGTTGGCGTGGATGGTCGCCATCGAGCCTTCATGGCCGGTGTTCATCGCCTGCAGCATGTCGAAAGCTTCCTCGCCGCGGCACTCGCCAAGGATGACGCGGTCCGGGCGCATGCGCAGTGCGTTCTTGACCAGGTCGCGCTGTTTCAGCTCGCCATGGCCTTCGATGTTGGCGGGACGCGTTTCCATGCGGGCGACGTGCGGCTGCTGGAGCTGAAGCTCCGCCGCGTCCTCGATGGTGATCAGCCGCTCGTCTTCCGGAATGAAGGCCGACAGCGCGTTGAGCATCGTCGTCTTGCCGGTGCCGGTGCCGCCGGAGATGATCGTTGTCTTGCGGGCATGCACGGCCGCGGCCAGCACTTCGGCCATGTTCTGGGTGATGGCGCCGAACTCGACCAGCTTGTGCAGGCCAAGCTTGTTCTTGGAAAACTTGCGGATCGACACCAATGGCCCGTCGACCGCGACCGGGCGAATGGCGGCGTTGAAGCGCGAGCCGTCCAGCATGCGCGCATCGACCATCGGCTGGGATTCGTCGACACGGCGGCCGACGGCGGCGACGATCTTGTTGACGATTCGAAGCAGATGCGCCTCATCCTTGAACGGAATGTGGACCTGCTGCAGCTTGCCGCGCCTTTCGACGAAGCAGTTCTGGTGGCCATTGATCAGGATATCGTTGATATCGGGATCCTTCAGCAACGGCTCCAGCGGACCGAGACCGACCATCTCGTCGACGATGTCGTCGACCAGCGAGTCAAGCTCGGCGGTATTGATCGCCATCCGCTCCTGACGGGTCTTTTCCGACACGAAATCATGCACTTGCCGGCGCATCTCATCCTTGGGCAGCCGCTCCAGCGCGACAAGGTTGATCTCCTCGAGCAGCAACCGATGGATACGCACGCGGGCATCGAGCACCTTGTTGGCACTCTTGCCGGGTGTGGCTTCCGCTTTTGGCGGCAAGGCCTTGCGGGTCGTCGGAATGACCACGGCGTGGTGCGCGACCGGCGCTGCCTCGGCCGGCCTTTGCGGGCGCGCATCACGGTTCTGCAGGGTGGAGAAGCGGCTGGTCATCCGGCCTTCCTCCTCAGCAATCCCTTGCCGATGCCGAACAGCGAGCGCGATTTCTCAGGCGACGCGACCGCTTCCTCCGGCAGGATGATTTTCTTCAGGTCGTTGATGACATTGGCATTCGGGTCGATCTCGTGCAGCGGTACGCCGCGATCGACCGCCTCGCGCACGAGCCGGTAGTTGTTGGAGATGCCGCCGACGAAATGCTCGCCGAGGATTTCCTGGACGTCCGCCTGCTTGATGCCGTTGTCGAACATCTTCTGCTCGAAACGGTTGACGATGACGTTCGGCTTCACTTCCTTGCCGGCCGTCTCGTAGACCGCCTGGATCAGCCGCTGCGTGTGGCGCAGGCACGGCACCGTCATTTCGGCGACGATGTAGAGCTTGTTGGAGCCGAGCAGCACCGTCTCGGTCCACGGGAACCAGGTGCGCGGCATGTCGATGACGACATTGTCGAAATAGGCCGAGACGAGATCGAGCATCCGCACCACGACATCGGTCTTGAACGAACGCATTTCCGAGGGATGCGTCGGTGCCGCCAGCACACAGAGCCCGCTCGCATGCTTGGACAGCATCACATCCAGCAGTTGCCGGTCGAGGCGCTCGGGCTGGTTCTCGATTTCGGTGATGTCGAAGCGCGGTTCGAGGTCGAGATATTCGGCGCAGGCGCCTTGTTGGAAGTTGAGATCGACCACGCAGGTCGACGCGCCGCGCGTCACCGAATGATGCAGCTGGAAGGCGGTCTGCAGCGCCAGTGTCGTGGTGCCGACACCGCCGGCGGCCGGCATGAAGGTATAGATCTGCGATTCGGTGTTTTCCTCACGCCCGGGCCCTTGCAGGGCACGGATGACGGAGCGCACCAGGTCGGCGGTGGTGATCGGCTTGACCAGGAAATCGGCGACCTTGAGCTGGACCAGGATGCGCACCGCCGCGGCGTTGAATTCCTGGGTGACGACGACGACCGGAACGCGGCCTTCCAGCCGGCGCATGATTCGCTGCAGCGACTCGACCTCCTCGAGCCTGGCCGCATCCATGTCGACGATGAGGGCGCCGAAATCGGTTTCCTGGACCTCGCCGCGAAGCTCGGAGACGTTTTTCTCAACCGTCGAAAGCTGGATGACCTCCGAGGCGGCGAACGCTGTGCGCGTGTCCTGCAGGAAAGTCCTGTCACTGGATACGAGCAGGATCTTCTTGGTCATGATGCCGCTTGCCATTGTTGTCAGCCTGTCACGTCAGTCGCCAAATAATCAGTCGCCAAATAGTCAGTCGGTTGTCGTCGACGGTGCAGCCTGGGCGCTGGTCGCGTGGTCGGCTGCCGCGGAAGTGCTGCGTTGGGCCGGAACCAGAAGCCTGGTGTTCTGGACGCCGTATTTCCACGGATCGACCATCTGCATGACGGTATTGGAGGCCTGCGCGTTGCCTGCAGCCATCGTCACCCCTTCGCTGCGCACATAGTCGTCACTGGTGCAGCCGCTGGAGAAGCCGGCAGCCAACAGGGTGATGCACAGTCCCGCAACCAGACGCATGGCTTCAATCCTTCGGCAGGTCGAGGAAATGCCCGGCCGTGGTCACCGCGGCCGGCTGCGCAACGCGGCCGTCGGCCAATGCCAGCGCCCGGTTGGCGTCGGACGCCTTCACTTCCTCGGTGTTGTTGAGAAAGTAGTCGACATTGCTGGCCGGCTGCGTGCCGTCGGTCGGCTCGACGAGCTTTTTCGACGGGTCTACCGGCTTGACCAGATAGGGCGTGACGATGATCACCAGGTCGGTTTCGCGCCGCTGATAGGATTTCGAGGAAAACAGCGGGCCAAGCACTGGCATCTTGCCGAGACCAGGAATGCGCGACGTGGTGATGTCGTTTTGGGACTGCAGCAGGCCGGCGATCATGAAGCTCTGGCCGTTCTTCAAGTCGACCGACGTCCTGGCGCGGCGCACGATGAAACCTGGCACCGAGATGTTGCCGATGTTGTAGGATGCCGATGCGTCGATCGAGGACACTTCCGGTGCGATGTCCAGGCTGACCAGCCCGTCCTTGAGCACGGTCGGCGTGAAATCCAGGCTGACGCCATATTTCTTGTAGGTGACCGAGATCTTGCCGTTGTCCTCGGAGACCGGGATCGGGAACTCGCCCCCGGCGAGAAAGCTCGCCGTTTGGCCCGAGCGGGCGATCAGGTTCGGCTCAGCCAGCCGCCGGGCAAGGCCACGTTCTTCCAGCGCCTTGATGGCGATGTCGATCGAAACGCCATTCGACAGTAGCTTGCCGATGATCTCGCCTGTTCCCGCCCCCGGCACCGTGCCAGGGTCGATCGTGATATCCCGTCCGCCGATGCCGTAGGCGAAATTGGCGCTGTATTTCGCGCCGAGGTCCTGCCCGGCCTGGCGGTTGATCTCGACAAAGCGGACATTGAGCTGAACCTGCTGCGACGACGAGATGTTGACCGAGTTGATCACCTCCTCGTTGCCGGAAAAGCGCGTCGCGATCTTGTTCGCCTTTTCGGCGGCGACCGCGTCATCCGCCTCGCCCGACAGCACGACGCGACCGTTGGCGGACCCAACCTTGATGTTGGCGTCCGGCACGCTGGCGCGAATGGTGCTGGCCAGTTGGTCGGTGTCAAGGGTCACCTCTATGTCGACGGTGCCGACAAGCTGCTTGTTCTCGTCGAACAACGCGATGCCTGTGGTGCCGAGATTGTTGCCGAGCACATAGAAGGACTTGTCGGTCAGCGGATTGACGTTGGCGATCTCCGGATCGCCGATGACGATCTGGTAGAAGGCAGCGCTGGTCATGATCGTCTTCGGCTTGCCCTTGGCAACCTTGATCGACGCATTCTTGGTCGACGAGACATAGACGATGTCATTGCCCGCCTTCGCCGGCGCGCCAAAGCCGAGCATCCCGACCGCGGCCAGCGAAGCTGCCATTGCCAAGGCCCGCACAAGGCGCAGCCGTCCCGTCATCCTATATGTGTTCAGCCCCAACATTGTCCCGTCCCTCGCCCAGTCCCCACTGGCTGCTATTTCTGGTCCCGCGAAGGAACCTGGTATTCCTCGGCCTGCGTGCCGCGCGTCACGATGATCGTCTTGAACTTCGGCTTCTCCGGCTCCTTCGTCACAGCGTCGAACAGCGAGCCGGCCGCGGCCGTGCTGGATGCGACCGATCCGCCGAAGGATGAAATGGTGGTGACGCCGTCCTTACCGTCGCCGCCTTCGCTGGAAGACCGAAGCGACAAGGACAAGGTGCCAACGGTGCGGGCCAGCGCCACTTTCTGCGCGCCGTCGGTCGTCACCTCGATGGTCACGGAATTGGCGATCTGCGGTTCGGTCTGGCGCTCGTCGGCGCCCTGGCCGACACTCAGCACCTTGGCGTCGGCGACGACGATTTCGGATGTGATGGTCGAACCGGCAGCACCCTGCGCGTTCTTGGCCACTTCCTGGATTTCGCCCGCGTCACGCGTCAGCACGACGTCGACCCGGTCGCCCGTCGTCACGAAACCGCCGACACCGGCGATCTCGTCGGTGCGAATGGTCACCGCCCGCATTCCGGGAGACAGCATGTTGGAAAGCGTCGCGCGGCCATTCGGCCCGGACAGTTTGGAGAGCAGCACCGGTTCGTTGACCTCGATCGGCGACAGCACCACGCGGTTGCCGTCGGCAAGCAACGCATCAACGGTGGTGAACGCCCCTTGCGGCACGGAATCCTGCGACCACGGGATTTCGATGAGCTGCGCCCGGTCGAGTTCCATGCCGTAACGCAGCGGCGCGTTCGCCACCACAATGGTCTTGAACTCGACCTTGGGTGCCTCGGGTACCGAGATCGACGCCGTTTTCTCTTCGACGTTGGCCTTCGCCTGGCTCTTCACCCAGAAGTCCGCGGCAAAAATCGAGATCGCCCCGAAAACGGCAGCGATGCCGATCATGGTTATGGCCTTGCCCCTCACACCGAAACCCCTGCACCTGTGGTCTTTTCTTTTGTTGGACCCACGCTAGGCAGCATTGTTAAAGATTCAGGAATCGTGGCCGGCTGCGTTCGACCTATTTCCGCCGGCTTGGTTATCGAATGGTTTTAGGGTAAGAGGGCAAATCCCTCGAACGTAACGGGAACCTCCGTCGCTTGCGCCTCAAAAGCGTGGCAGTATCGGAGAGTGATTCGCAGCATCGGAATCCAGCCAGGCATGGACGACAACAACGATCTTTTCGGCAATCTGGACAAGCAGCCGCAACCGGCTCGCGCAACGCCGCGCCCGGCAGACCCGTTGGTGCAGGCAGCGAAGCGTCCGGCAGCAACGCGCGACGGCAGCGAGGGCTACAGCGCGGCCGACATCGAGGTGCTGGAAGGGCTTGAGCCGGTGCGGCGCCGGCCCGGCATGTATATCGGCGGCACCGACGACAAGGCGATGCACCATCTGTTCGCCGAGGTCATCGACAATTCGATGGACGAGGCGGTCGCCGGCCACGCGACCTTCATCGATGTCGAGCTTTCCGCCGACGGATATCTGTCGGTCACCGACAATGGCCGCGGCATTCCGGTCGATCCGCACCCGAAATTCAAGAAGCCGGCGCTCGAAGTCATCATGACGACGCTGCATTCGGGCGGCAAGTTCGACTCCAAGGTCTATGAAACTTCCGGCGGTCTGCACGGCGTCGGCGTCTCCGTCGTCAACGCACTGTCGGACCACCTCGAGGTCGAAGTCGCGCGGGGGCGGCAACTTTACCGGCAAAGATTTTCGCGCGGCGTTCCGGTGACCGGCCTGGAGCAGCTCGGCGAAGTGCACAACCGGCGCGGCACAAAAATCCGCTTCCATCCCGACGAGCAGATTTTCGGCAAGGGTGCGGCATTCGAGCCGGCACGGCTCTATCGCATGACGCGCTCGAAAGCCTATCTGTTCGGCGGCGTCGAGATCCGCTGGACCTGCGATCCGTCGCTGATCAAGGAAAAGGACACGACGCCGGCCAAGGCCGAGTTCCATTTTCCAGGCGGCCTCAAGGACTATCTGAAGGCCTCGCTCGGTGACGAGTTCCAGGTCACCCGCGAAATGTTTGCCGGCAAAAGCGACAAGCAGGGCGGCCATGGCTCGCTCGAATGGGCGGTGACCTGGTTCGGCGGCGACGGGTTCATCAATTCCTATTGCAACACCATTCCGACCGCCGAAGGCGGCACGCACGAGGCCGGCTTCCGCAATGTGCTGACTCGGGGCTTGCGCGCCTATGCCGACCTGGTCGGCAACAAGCGCGCCTCGATCGTCACCTCGGAAGACGTGATGATCTCGGCCGCCGGCATGCTGTCGGTGTTCATCCGCGAGCCGGAATTCGTCGGCCAGACCAAGGACAGGCTGGCGACGATAGAGGCGATCCGCATCGTCGAGACCGCCATCCGCGACCCGTTCGACCATTGGCTGGCCGACAATCCGCAGGAAGCCTCGAAACTGCTCGAATGGGTGATCGCACGCGCCGACGAGCGGGTGCGCCGGCGCCAGGAAAAGGAAGTGTCGCGCAAGAGCGCGGTGCGCAAATTGCGGCTGCCCGGCAAGCTCGCCGACTGCACGCAGAACGCCGCGGCTGGTGCTGAACTGTTCATCGTCGAAGGCGATTCGGCCGGTGGCTCGGCAAAGCAGGCGCGCGACCGCGCCAGCCAGGCGGTGCTGCCGCTGCGCGGAAAAATCCTCAACGTCGCCAGCGCCGGCAACGACAAGCTGGCCGGCAATCAGCAGATCTCGGACCTGATCCAGGCGCTCGGCTGCGGCACGCGATCGAAGTACCGCGACGAGGATTTGCGCTACGACCGGGTCATCATCATGACCGATGCCGACGTCGACGGCGCCCACATCGCGTCGCTGCTGATCACCTTCTTCTACCAGGAAATGCCGGCCCTGGTTCGTGGCGGCCATCTCTATCTGGCGGTGCCGCCGCTCTACTCGATCCGGCAAGGCGGCAAGGTCGCCTATGCCCGCGACGATGGCCACAAGGACGAACTGCTGCGCACCGAGTTCACCGGGCGCGGCAAGGTCGAAATCGGCCGCTTCAAGGGTCTGGGCGAGATGATGGCCGCGCAGCTCAAGGAAACCACCATGGATCCGAAGAAGCGCACGCTGCTCCGGATTGATGTCATCGATGCCGAGGCCGCGACCAAGGATGCGGTCGACGCACTGATGGGCACCAAACCCGAAGCCCGCTTCCGCTTCATCCAGGAACGCGCCGAATTCGCCGAGACGGAAGTGCTGGATATCTGAACGCCCGCTATTCTAGTTTGCCGTTCTAGGAGACGAGCATGTGACCTGGGCGCGGCTGAACGAGTATATCGGCACGAGAGCCGCTGGCCTGACACGACCGACGCGCTCGGACTGGATTTTCGCTCTTCGGACCGTCTCAGCTGGGCTGATCGCGCTTCTGGCCGCCTACGCCCTCAAGCTCGACCACCCGCAATGGGCGATGATGACCGTGTTCATCGTCGCCCAGCCGGTCGCCGGCATGGTGCTGGCGAAAGGCATTTACCGGCTGCTCGGCACGCTGGCGGGCGGGCTGGCGGCGATCGGCATCACCACTGTCTTCGGCACCGGCCCCTGGCTTCTCGTCACCGCGCTGGCGGTCTGGATCGGCCTCTGCACGCTTGTCTCGTCGCTGCTGCGCAACCCGGAAGCCTATGGCGCAGCCCTTGCCGGCTATACCGCGATGATCATCGGTCTTCCGGCGTTCGGACAGCCGCATCTCGTCGTCGATCTTGCCGTCGCGCGCTGTGCGGAAATCGTGCTCGGTATCGTCTGCGCCGGCCTGACCAGCCGTCTGATCCTGCCGAAACTGGCAGCCGACGCCATTATCGCCAGGCTGAAGCGCAGCATTCTCGACCTTGCCGCCTATGCCGGCGGCGCCTTCTCCAGCGGCGATGCGACAATGCTTGCCGACCAGCACCGAAAACTGATCGTTGACGCCCAGACACTCGGCGAGATGCGCACCTATGCGAGGCTGGAAGCGCCAAGCTTCGCGACGCGCGCCTATCCAGTAAGGCGCACCATCGGTCAGCTTTTGTCGGCGCTGTCGGCTGCAAGGGCGCTACACGCCCATGCCGCACCGAAGAATGCGGCGCTCATTCCCGTGCGCACCGAGTTGCAGGCTTTTGTCGGCGAACTCGCGGTCAAACCGGGCGCGCTGGATGACACGACACCTTGGGTGGCGCGGCTCGACGCGATCGCCGCCAAGGCGCGGCAGACGCCTGACCTGTCGACAGTGCAAGGCGACGACAGGCTTGGCACCGTCACTCGCCTCACCATTGCCGCCGATTTCGCTGAGGCCTTGAAGCAAGTGCTGCGAGGCCTGGATGCGCTGCGCTCTCCCGTCACCCGCCCCACCCGTAACCGGCAGCAGCCGGCGCTGGTCGCCCACCGCGACTACCATGCGGCCTGGCGCAACGCGGTGCGTGCCGCACTGGCCACGCTGCTGGTCGCCGCCTTCTGGCTGACGACGAAATGGTCCGAGGCGGCGGGCACAGTCATTCTGGTCGCCGTTGTCTCCAGCCTGTTCGCCGCTCGCCCCGACCCTGTCCAGGCGGCCTGGGCTTCTTCAAGGGAACATTGCTGGCCCTGCCCTTTGCGTTCCTCGTCGGTCAGGTCGCCCTTCCCGCCCTGCCCGGCTTCGGCTGGTTCACGCTCTTCGTCGTGCCGATCATGGTACCGGCTGCATTGGCGATGGCCAATCCACGCTATGTCGGCGTCGCGACCGCCTTCGCCATCAATTTCCTCGCGTTCCTGAGCCCGCATCAGGCGATGACCTATGCCCCCTGGCCGTTCTTCGCCGAGTCGGCATCGATCCTGGTCGGTATCCTGCTGGCCACCGGCGTCTTCGTCGTCGTGCTGCCCGCCGATCCCTGGGTCACCATCAACCGCATCGTGCAAGCCATGCGCGAAAATCTGGCGCGGCTGTGCCTGCATGAGCGCATGCCCCGACGCTCGGCCTTCGAGAGCCTGGCCTATGACCGGGTCAACCAGCTGATGCCGCTCATGCAGCGCGTCGGCAAGAAGGGCGACGCCATTCTGGACGGCAGCATCGCTGCCGTCACCGTCGGCCTTGAAATCCTGCGGCTGCGCGGCGCGCAGCAAAATGCGGCGACCCCGCCCGAGACAGCGCTTTCGATCACCAACTTCCTGCGTGGACTGGCGCGCGAACTACTTTTCCACCGACCCGGCGAGCCGCAAACCGCGACCGTCGCTGTCGCGAGGCAGTATGCGGCTATCATCACCGATCGCAGCGACGCCGCGGACATGCTGCAGATCGCAGCCTCGCTGCGCATCATCGCCGCGGCGATGGAAGATTTCCCCGATTTTTTCGCAAGGGATTAAGCGGCCGCAATCGCCAGCGCGTGTCCGCGCGCATTCTCGCGCAGCGCGTCGAGATGGATCGACTTGACCAGCCCGGCAAGATCGCCTTCCGCGGATTGCCCGCCGAGCTCCTTCAGCATCAGCCAGCTGACTTCCTGGACGCCGGCGACGCGCTTGCCATTGGCAACCTCGCGCCAGATCTTCAGGGCACGCAGGATGACGGCATGGGTGGCGGCGGCAAGGCCAGCGCTGCGGAACAGTGCCTGCAGCGCCACGTCGTGCCCGCCGGCCAGCAGCGCCCTCACCCGCTGTTCGGATTGCTGGCTGAGCGCGACCAGCGCCGAGCCGAAGAAGTCGACCTTGCCATGCGCGATGGTGCGAATGACAAAGCTTGCGGTGAGATCGCCACGCAGGCGCAGGTGCTCGATGAGAGCGGCATGTTCTTCCGGCCGTGTGCCTTCGATCAGCGTCACCGAAGCCTTGATGCAAGCGTCGCGCATGACGCGCTCGGCCCTGGCTGCGCCCATCAGCGCCATCACCAGCGGCGAGGTTTTGAGTGTTTCTCCAAGTTTTATCAGCAGCATGTGCCGGCAATCGGCCGGCAGGCGGGCGTCTGATATCAGCGCCTCGCGGACCTGAGGCAGATGACCATGCCGTTCGGCCATGCGGCGAAAGCTGAGCGAGGCGATGTCGGCGCCGCTGTTGGTCAGAAGCGTGGCGCAGGCTTCCGGTTCACCGATTTCGGCGATGGCCGCCGCAACGGACATCGAAACGACCGGCCGGTCGGCGATCAGCTTCTGCGTCGCCTTCTGGCTGCCGGCGACGCGGTCGATCAGGTCGGCATCGGTGATCAGTGGCGACCGCGCCAGCACCAGAGCAGCCACTTCCGGCTGGTCGGCGGCCAGCGCGCTGATGATCTGCAGCGGCGCGTGATGGCTCATCGACAGCGCTTCGGCCATCGCCAGCCTCACCTTCGACGAGGCGTCGTCAAGCAGCAGCGTCAGTGCCGCTTCCGCTGCACAGCGGTCCTCGAAAGGCAGGTCGGCGTTGATGTAGGCGCGGGCCAACGCGCTCGCTGCCGCGGCACGCTCCGAAACCCTTGCCGTGTAGATCCATTTCAGGAAATGCGAAACAACCATGCCGTCCGCTATGCCCCTAGCCCAAGTCCGTTCTGGCCCCGTAGAGACCCTAGGCAGAAATGGTTTACGAAGCGTTCACCATGTTTATTAACTGGCTTGCGAGCGGAATAGGCAGCGCCTATCAACCCGTAAGCAGCTGAGGAGAGATCGATCATGGCCGGGCTTTATCTCGAAGAGTTCGTCGTCGGCCATGTCTTCAAGCACACATTGCGCAAAACCGTCACCGAAAGCGACAACATGCTGTTTTCGGTGATGACGCTGAACCCGCAGCCGCTGCACATCGATTTCGACTTCGCCGCCAAGAGCGAATGGGGCAAGCCGCTGGTCAATTCGCTGTTCACGCTGGGCCTGATGATCGGCATTTCGGTGAACGACATCACCGTCGGCACCACCGTCGCCAATCTCGGCATGAAGGAGACGGTGTTTCCGCACCCGGTTTTCCACGGCGACACCATCCGTGTCGAAACCACGGTGATCTCGGTGCGCGATTCGAAATCAAAGCCGGACCGCGGCATCGTCGAGTTCGAACACCGCGCCTACAACCAGAACGGCGACCTCGTCGCCAAATGCCTTAGGCAGGCGATGATGCTGAAGAAGGCAATCTAGTTCATGCGTTCGCTGCTCTTTGTTCCCGGCGATTCGGAAAAGAAGCTGGAAAAGGGTTTTGGCGCCGGTGCCGACGCGGTCATCGTCGACCTTGAGGATTCCGTTGCGCCGCAGAACAAGTCGCTGGCACGCAACGTCGCGGCGCGCTTCATCGCCGATCAGAGACATCGGACGAAGTCCAAGGTCTATGTGCGGATCAACGATCTCTCGACCGGATTGACCGACGAGGATCTGGCCGCACTGGTTCCGGCAAAACCCGATGGCGTCATGCTGCCGAAGTCGAACAGCGGCCAGGATGTCCAGCAGCTTTCGGCAAAGCTCAGGGTGCACGAAGCCGAAAACGGCTTGCCGGACGGCGTCATAAAAATCCTGCCGATCATCACCGAAACTGCCGCCGGCGTGCTTACGGCTGCGAGCTACGCCAAGGCAAGCGCGCGGCTTGTCGGCCTCACCTGGGGTGCGGAAGACCTGTCGGCGGCGATCGGCGCACGCACGGCGCGCGACGAGAACGGCCGCTACACCGATGTGTTTCGCTTTGCCCGCACCATGACCATCCTCGCCGCAGGTGCGGCCGAAGTCGCGGCGATTGACACGGTTTTCCCAAATTTTCGCGACATGGCCGCCTTCGAAGCGGAATGCATCGGGGCCGAGCGCGACGGCTTCACCGGCAAGATGGCGATCCATCCGGCGCAGGTGCCGGTCATCAACGCCGCCTTCACGCCCTCGGCCGAAGCGGTGAAACACTCCCTGGCGATCGTTGCGGCATTCGAGGCAGCGGGAAATCCCGGCGTGGTCGGCATCGACGGCAAGATGGTCGACCGTCCGCATCTGCGGCTGGCAGAGCGGCTTCTGGCACGAGCCAAGGCTGCGGGGATCTAGTCCTTTCCCCAGCGTGGCCGGCGCATCGAGAATATCTCGCTGACGCTGGCATAGTCCATGTAACCGAGTCGGCTGACATTGCCGGCCCTGACGATGTCGAACGTGCCGTCCTTCAGATAAGCATCCTCTATGTGGACGCCGACCACCTCACCCGCAACGACGACCGCGCTCGTCGGCGTCCCATCCAGCGCCTTTGGCCGCAGGATTTCCGTCACCCGGCATTCGAGCGCCGCCGGCGCTGCCGCCACGCGAGGCGGCGCAACAAGGCGTGACGGCGCCATGGCCAGATCGGCATAGTCGAATTCGCTGACGCCGCGCGCCGCATCGACCGCCGTGCGGTTCATTTTCTCTGCAAGTTCGCGGCTGACGAGATTGGCGACGAACTCGCCCGTCTCTTCGGCAAAGGTGGCGCTGTCCTTCTCGCCTTCGGACGAGAACCAGACGATGAAGGGTCGCGTCGAAAAAGCGTTGAAGAAGGAATAGGGCGCGAGGTTGATCTTGCCAGCCTTGTTCAGGGTTGAGATCCAGCCGATCGGGCGTGGCGCCACGATCGCCTTGGACGGATCGTGCGGAAGCCCATGCCCTTTCGACGGCTCGTAGAACATTCAGCCCACCCACGGCCCCGTATAGTCGGCATAGAGCTTTGCCGGATCGGGCCGCGGCCGCTCCGGCGCCGGCCCTTGATAGGAGCCGATATGGACGAAGCCGACGACGCGCTCATGCGGCGCCAACCCCAGGATTGCCCTACCCTCCGCCACGTCTGAATACCAGTTGCTGATCATGTTGGTGCCATAGCCCAGCGCATTGGCCGCAATCATCAGGTTCATCGCCGCCATGCCGCCAGACAGGAACATTTCCCATTGCGGAATTTTCGGATTTTCCTTCGGGCTCGACACCACGCCGATAACCAGCGGCGCACGCGAAAAGCGCGCCAGTTCCTGGTTGTGGCGGTTCTCGGGTAGCGGTCCTTCGCGTTGTTCGGCAAGTGCTGCCAGCTTCTTGCCGATCTCGATGCGTGCCTCGCCGCGATAGATGACGAAGCGCCATGGCTCGAGCCGGCCGTGATCGGGCACCCGCGTGGCGGCGGCAATCATCGTCGCGATATCCGCGTCGCTCGGTGCTGGTTCCTTCAACTCCGGGATCGGTGCGGAATTTCGGGTCAACAGAAAGTCGATGATCGGCGACACCATAGGCGCAAGTCTCCTGGAACACTCAATTTTGAGCTGAAGCGCGCCATCGGGAATTCGGGCGGCTCGGGCATTGGCGCGGCGCGCGCCAGACAAAGAGTTCTCTAGCAGAAGCCGATCGGACTCTTAAGCCTTGAAATTGCCACCGGCTTGAGCTTCAACGCAAGGCATGTTTGAGGGGACAGTACGTCTTTTCCTGATCTGGCTCGGCGCCGCACTGTTCATGGTGCCGGTTTCTTCGGCCGTTGCGCAGAACGCGGACGGCATCAGCAATTTGAAACTTCCCGGGATTTCGAGCTATGCAATCCCCAAGAGCGAAACATCGCTCGCTTTGGGCAGCAGTGGCGCGATCACGCTGTCGGCTCAGCTGACCGACAAGGGCACCGACATCACGCGCGGCATCGTCTGGCGCGTCTTCAGGCCCGAAGCCGCCAGCGACGGCAAGCTGCCGATGGTCGCGTCCGCCCATGGCGGCACCGCCGTGTTCCAGCTCGAGCCTGGCAGCTATCTGGTCCATGCCTCCTACGGTCGGGCCGGCGCCACCAAGCGCATCACGGTCGGCAAGGAGGCCAAGCGCGAAAGCCTCGTGCTCGATGCCGGCGGCCTCAAGCTCGACGCCGTGCTGTCGGGCGGGGTGCGCATACCGCCGAAAAAACTGCGTTTCTCGATTTATGAAAGTCGCACCGAAGCCAATGGCGACCACGCGCTGATCATCCCCGATGTCGAGCCGAACAGCGTCGTACGGCTGAATGCCGGCACCTACCACGTCGTCTCGAACTATGGCTCGGTGAATGCGGTGATCCGCTCCGACATCCGCGTCGAGGCCGGCAAGCTCACTGAAGCCACCGTCGAGCATCGTGCAGCCGAGATGACCATGAAGCTGGTGCGCGAGGCCGGTGGCGAGGCGATCGCCGACACGTCGTGGTCGCTGCTCAATGAATCCGGCGATCCTATCCAGGAAACCGTCGGCGCCTTTGCCTCGATGGTGCTGGCCGAGGGCGACTACACCATCATCGCCAAGAATCGCGACCGCATCTACCAGAAGGATTTCACGGTCGTCGCCGGGCAGAACAAGGAGATCGAGGTTCTGGCTACGGAAGCCTCGGCCATCGATCCCGAGGAAGGCGCAGATTAGCTAGCGTCTCGTCAGGCAGCCCTGCGTAGACGTCGCGGCAGGAAGTGGACGCGGCCGTGCGGTGCGGCCGGCGCCAAGATCGAAGACGCCGCGATGCAAACGGTCTAGTAGCGCCTTGCGGTCGCGCAACGGTTCCAGCTCGCTCCAGCTCAGCACATCGCCGACGCGCACGTCGATTGACTTGCCGGACAGCCGCGAGAACTCGTGGATGAGCAGGGAAATGCGCAGCGTCAGCGATGCCTTGCCAACGAATTTCGCCACGCGTCCGTCGCGCTCGGCCATGTTCATCGGGCCGCTGACCAGATGGAACAGCCGACCGTTCTGCCCCGAAAAATGCATCGGAACGACCGATGCCCTGGCATCCTGGACGAGGCGGGCCGGAAACATCTTCCACGGCAGATCGCGTGCCCGGCCAAAGCCTCTCGGCGCTGTCGCGACGCCGCCGGCCGGGAACACGACGATGGTGACGCCCTCTTTCAACAGCCGCACTGCCTCGTGGCGCACCGCCATGTTGTTCCTGAGCGCGTCTTTGGTTTCGGAGAAGTCGATCGGCAGTGAATAGGGTTCCATCTCGCGGATCTTGAGCAGATCCTTGTGGATGATGACGCGGAACGGCCGCCCGAGCTGCTCGGCCAGCGACAGCACGGCAATGCCGTCGCCGATGCCGAACGGATGGTTGGCGACGATCACCAGCGGCGTGTCGGGCAGTTTGGCCGGCGGCCATTGATCGGCGGTCCGCACCCGGACGTCGATCAGTTCGAGCATGCGGCTGAACACGCGCTCGCCGGTCGGCACCACCTGGCGGCGCCAGAAATCATAGAGCGCAGCGTAGCGGTCGCGCCCTGACAGACCTTCGATGGAGTGAATGAACCAGCGTGTCAGCGCCCGCTGGCGCGGATTGGCGTAGGACAGCTCGGGAAACGGTCTTTCGCGCATCTTCAGCTTGAGCATGAGGGCTCGTTACAAGCTTGGCGTGACAGGGATATGAAAATGGCGGTGGATCGCTCCACCGCCATTTCGTAAAAAAATGTGCAGATCAGGCGGCGCGTTTGCGCCTGCGGTCTGGTGTTACCGCTTCTTCGGCAAGCAGCGCCACCGCCTGGCCAAGGCCAAGCGATTCCTGGTCGCGCGAGCCGAGTCGGCGGATGTTGACCGTCTCCTCCTCCGCCTCGCGCTTGCCGCAGACGAGGATGACCGGAACCTTGGCCAATGAGTGCTCGCGCACCTTGTAGTTGATCTTCTCATTGCGCAGGTCGGCTTCCGCCAAGAGCCCGGCCGCCTTCAACTGAGCGACGACCTTCAAGGCGTAGTCGTCGGCATCTGAGGTGATCGTCGCCACCACCACCTGCAGCGGCGCGAACCACAGCGGGAAATGGCCGGAGTAGTTCTCGATCAGGATGCCGAGGAAGCGTTCCATCGAACCGCAGATGGCGCGGTGCACCATCACCGGCTGCTTCTTCTCCGAATCCGAACCGATATAGAAGGCGCCAAAGCGCTCCGGCAGGTTGAAGTCGACCTGCGTGGTGCCGCACTGCCATTCGCGGCCGATGGCGTCCTTCAGCACATATTCGAACTTCGGCCCGTAGAAGGCGCCCTCGCCCGGATTGATCGAGGTCTTGATGCGATTGCCCGACTTAGCCCTGATCGTCTCCAGCACGCTGCCCATGATCGCCTCGGCGTGGTCCCAGGCTTCGTCGGTGCCGACACGCTTGTCCGGACGCGTCGACAGCTTGACGCTGATCTCATCGAAGCCGAAATCGGCATAGGTCGACAGGATCAAATCGTTGATGCGCAGGCATTCCGACGCCAGCTGCTCCTCGGTGCAGAAGATATGCGCATCGTCCTGCGTGAAGCCGCGCACGCGCATCAGCCCGTGCAGCGCGCCCGATGGCTCGTAGCGATGCACATTGCCGAATTCGGCAAGCTTTACCGGCAGGTCGCGATAGGATTTCAGCCCGTGCTTGAATATCTGCACGTGGCCGGGACAGTTCATCGGCTTCAGCGCAAAGACGCGGTCGTCGTCGGTATCGTCGCCGGCGACCGTCACCTTGAACATGGCATCGCGATACCAGCCCCAATGGCCTGAAGTCTCCCACAGGCTCTTGTCGAGCACCTGTGGTGCGTTGACCTCCTCGTAGCCCTGCTCGTCGAGACGGCGGCGCATATAGTTGACCAGGTTCTGGAACATCTTCCAGCCCTTGGCGTGCCAGAAGACGACGCCCGGCCCCTCTTCCTGGAAATGGAACAGGTCCATCTCGCGGCCGAGCTTCCGGTGGTCGCGTTTCTCGGCTTCCTCCAGCATGGTCTGATAGGCATCGAGCTGTGCCTGGTCGGCCCAGGCCGTGCCGTAGATGCGCGTCAGCATCGGATTGTTGGAATCGCCGCGCCAATAGGCGCCGGCCACCTTCATCAGCTTGAAGGCGCTGCCGATCTGCCCGGTGGAGGCCATGTGCGGGCCACGGCAGAGGTCGAACCAGTCGCCCTGCGCATAGATCTTGAGATCCTGATCCTCAGGAATGGCGTCGATCAGTTCCAGCTTGTAGCGCTCGCCCTTGTCGGCAAACACCTTCTTCGCTTGTTCGCGCGACCAGACCTGCTTGGTGAACGGCCTGTTGCGCGCGATGATCTCGCGCATCTTCTTCTCGATCACCGGGAAATCGTCGGGCGTGAACGGCTCGTTGCGGGCAAAATCATAGTAGAACCCGTTCTCGATCACCGGTCCGATGGTCACCTGCGTTCCCGGCCACAGTTCCTGCACGGCTTCTGCCAGCACGTGTGCTGCGTCATGGCGGATGAGTTCCAGCGCGCGCGGATCCTCGCGGGTGACGATCTCGACCTTGCCGGACTTGCCGAGCGGGTCGGAAAGATCGCGCACCACGCCGTCGATCGAGTAGGCGACGGCCTTCTTGGCCAGCGACTTCGAGATTGATTCCGCTAGGCCGGCACCGGTCATCGCCGCTTCGTAGTCGCGGACGGAGCCATCGGGAAATGTCAGGGAAACGGAATTCAGCACGAGATATCTCCTATCCAGTCCCGCAAACGAGCGCGGGTGGTAAAATGCCGGATGCGTCCGGCGGCGGGCTGTCTTTTATGGGCAGATTCCGCCGCCGTAAAGCCGGATGTGAATCACTTGATCAGATCGGGCAGGTCTTTCAGGAACGCCGCACGTGTCGCGAGGCCCTTCGGCATGTCGGTCCGCTTCGTATCGACAACGAGCCGGGCGAACACGATCTGACGCTCATCCTTTTGCGCCCAGCCGACGAACCAGCCGAGCGAGCGTTTGTCCTTGCCGCCACTGCCGAGCCTCGTGCTCCCGGTCTTGCCCTGCACGGTCCAGCCGCCCGCCTGGAAGCTCGGGATGATGGCCTTGGTCATCTCGTGAGCCGTGGCCGAAACCGGCATTTTGCCGGCAAGCATCCGATGCAGAAAAACGGTCTGCTCGACGGGCGATATTTCAAGCGAGGAGTTCACCCAGGAACGGGTGAGGCCATCATTCTTGGCGGCATTGCCGGAGACATCCATGTTGCCGTAGCCGAACTTCGACACATAGCCGGCAAAACGCTCGGCGCCGAGCCGGCTCGTGATTTCACGGGAATACCACAGGACTGAGTCCCGCTCCCAGATCGTCGGATCGACTGTCTTTCGATCCCGCTTCACCGCGTTGAATTCGGGCTTGTAGTCCCAGCTCGGCGTGTGCTCGTCGCTGAGGATGCCAGCGTCATAGCCGATCAACGCCAATGGCACCTTGAACGTCGAAGCCGGGCTGAAGCGCTGGTCGCAAACGCCGTCCCGGTAGAGCGTCTCGCCGCTCACCGCATCCTGGACCAGCGTGCATTGGACATCGCCCAGCGGCGCGGATTGCGCCCGCATCGGGAAACCGAGCAGCCACGCCAGCAGGAAGAGAGCGATGGCAAAAACGAATGGAAGGCGGTCTATCTGGCGCATGGCAGTCTCTCTCCTGAAGGGTGGCAGGAGAGGCTTAGCGAGCCGTCTTGTCTCGATTTTGTCTCAAATGTGCAAGCTCAGCGCAACATGCGATTAACCCTACCAGATCGTTAAGACTCGATCGTTGCAAGGGTCAGCCGCTCTCTCTGGCGCACCGTCAGACCTCTGGATCGCCAATCTTCTTGCCGATCTGCCAATACCGCCACGGCGTGAACCAGACATAGCGCCCCGCCAGCGCCTCGGGGACGCGGTCGATGCCATGCGTCCCAAACGGCCCGCAGCGCAGCACCCGGAAAAGCCCCATCCAGCCGCCGGCCCATAGCCCATGGCGCGCGATCGCCTCATGCGCATATTCCGAACAGGTCGGCAGATGCCGGCAAGAATTTCCGACAAAGCCGGACAAGGTCAGCTGGTAGAAACGAACGAGCGACGTGCCCAGGATGCGGCCCGGCGTCTTGCGCCAGGGGCCGGGCCAGTTGCGCCCGCGCTGCGGCGGGCCGGCGACATGCGTATGCCGATGTTGGTCGCGCACCGCATTCTCCGCATGGCGTTTCCCCAGGGGATAGATGTGGGCGTCGGCCGGAGAACGCAATCCCCTATCGACGCCGGCTTCAGGGTCTTGAACGGCGAACGGGATAGCGACCGGCCGAAGCCGACCAGCGGGACCCTTCTTCGCAACGTCCGGCATACGGCCGCCTTTCGCCATGCCATTGAAACGTCGCGATGCGCATGACATCGCCAAAAATGCTCAGGAACTGGTTCATGGCTGCATCTCCTTTGAGAGCGATTAGACCGCTGCTGGCCTTCATCCTCAAACGAGTATAATTTCCTCGTCGGATAACCTGAGATTATGCGAATGAAGCGCGGACGCCTTCCCCTGACGGCATTGAGGAGTTTCGAGGCTGCCGGCAGGCTGCTCAGCTTCAGCCGGGCGGCCGAGGAACTGTTCGTTTCGCAAGCGGCGATCAGCCGCCAGATCCGGGAGCTCGAAAGCTTGATCGGCAGGCCGCTGTTCGAGCGCCGGCACCGCCGCGTCATTCTGACCGAGCCTGGCCAAGCCCTGCTTGACCAGTTGACCGTCAGTTTCGACGACATCGACCGGCGGCTGTCCCAGATCATTGCCGAGCAAGAACAGAGTTTGCTTCGGGTCAGCGTCGAGCCGGCGTTCGCGGGTGCCTTGCTGATACCGCGGCTCAATCTGTTTCGAGAGCGGCATCCCGAAATCGACGTAGCGGTCGATTCAAACACTCGGCTTGTGGAATTCCGCAGTCACGAGGCCGAAATTGCGATCCGCTACGCGACGGCCGCAACCTCCTGGCCACGGACCGAAGCAAAGCATCTCATCGACGTGTCGCTGACACCCGTACTCACGCCGGCACTGCTCGCAGCCGGCCCGCCACTTTCCTCCCCGGCCGATCTGCGCCACTTCACGCTGCTCCACGATGAAAATCGCGACGGTTGGGCACAGTGGTTCCATGCCGTCGGCCTTCCCGACCTGGCGCTGCAGAGAGGTCCGATTTATGCCGACGCAGCCCTTGTCATGCAGGCGGCCAAACTCGGACACGGCGTTGCCTTGGGAGATCAGGTGATGGAAGGCGATGATCTGCGGCTCGGGAATTTCATCCGGCCGTTCGATATGGAAGTGGCCTACGGGGCATATTGGCTGGTCGCACCAAGCTTCAATCGCCTTAGACGGGCGGCAAAGGCATTTTCCGACTGGGTCGAAGCAGAGTTCGCGGCCACCGTGTTTAAGCCTAAGCTGCCTGTTCGGCGCGCTTCTTCTCGATCTGGCCGATAGCGTCGACCACGGCATCGAAGGTCAGCATGGTCGAGGCATGGCGCGCCTTGTAGTCGCGCACCGGCTCCAGATATCTGAGGTCGGCGAAGCGGCCTTCCGGCGGCGCGCCATTTTCCTTCAGCATTCTCAGCATCGTCTCCCGCACCTTTCGCAATTCGTCGGCGCTGGCGCCGACGACATGCTGCGCCATGATCGAGGACGACGCCTGACCAAGCGCGCAAGCCTTCACGTCGTGGGCGAAATCGGTGACGACGCCGTCATCCATCTTCAGATCGACCGTCACGGTCGAGCCGCACAGCTTGGAATGCGCCCTTGCCGTTGCGTCTGGATGCTCAAGCCGGCCGATCCGCGCGATGTTTCCAGCAAAACCCAGAATTTTCGCATTGTAGACGTCGTCGATCATAATTTTCCAATCCGTCGCCGCCAAGCGAACAGCGATTGCCGCTGATACATCTTCCTTTCGCTCGGCACGACCATATATAATGCTGGCAGTCGGGTATCGACAAGGCAACCACAAGCCCTTGCTCTTTGCCTAAATTGTTCACGCCGCTTTGCGGGCTGGAAACCGAGCGGGTTTCTTACACCCGAAAGGTCGTGGTCCGTTCAACTCGTTCCTCCGCAGAGAGGGACTACGGGAGACGCCTTTTATGGATGCCGTCATCAAGAAACTCATGCCGCAGTCGGCCTATATGGAAAAGCCGGTCACCGATCGGCCGAGCGAAGCCGAGGTCGAGGCAGCAGTGCGCACGCTGTTGCGCTGGACCGGCGACAATCCAGAGCGAGAGGGCCTGGTCGATACGCCGAAGCGTGTCACCAAGGCATTCCGCGAAATGTTCAACGGCTACGACATGTGCCCGGCCGAGGAGCTCGGCCGCACCTTCGAGGAAGTCGCCGGCTATGACGACCTCGTCATCGTCAAGGACATAACATTCCATTCGCATTGCGAGCACCATATGGTGCCGATCATCGGCAAGGCGCATGTCGGCTATTTGCCGGACGGCAAGGTTGTCGGCCTGTCCAAGATCGCGCGCGTCGTCGATATCTTCGCCCATCGCCTGCAGACCCAGGAGGCGATGACCGCGCAGATCGCCGGCGTCATCCAGGACGTGCTCAATCCACGCGGCGTTGCCGTCATGCTCGAGGCCGAGCATATGTGCATGGCCATGCGCGGCATCCGCAAGCAAGGCTCCACCACACTGACCTCGACCTTCACCGGCGTTTTCAAGGATACGCCCGAAGAGCAGGTCCGTTTCGTCACCATGGTGCGCGGCGGCGGGGTCTGAATGACCCCAGCCGGCTTCGCCAGATAAGGACCGGCGATGTCGGCACTGGAATTTCCGAAAGCTCCCTCCGACAAGAAGGCACTGGAGGAAGGTGCGGTCTTTTCGCCGCGCTTCGATGCCGGCGGTCTCGTCACCGTCGTCGTCACCGATGCCCAAGACGGCATGCTGCTGATGGTTGCCCATATGAATGCGCAGGCACTGGCGCTGACGCTGGAAACCGGCATTGCTCATTACTGGTCGCGCTCGCGCAGCGCTTTGTGGAAAAAGGGCGAAACCTCGGGCAACTTCCAGCACGTCGTCGAGATGCGCACCGACTGCGACCAGGACGCCTTGTGGCTGCGGGTCAAAGTGTTGGGCCACGATGCAACTTGTCATACCGGCCGGCGTTCATGCTTTTATCGGACGGTGGGGCTGATCGACGGCAAGGGGATGCTTGCCGGCGACGGTAGCAAACCGCTGTTCGATGCGGAAAACACGTATCGGAAGCCTTTGTGAACCATTCGACAGTCGCAGGTCACTCATATTCACTATTCTAAAACATCCTTCATGCTACAAAGGACCTGGGACAAGGGGAGATCATGATGCTCGAGTGGGCGTCATTGCGTAACAGACCAGACGTTCGGGAAGCCAATGGCCTCTCCTCGTCAGGCGGCGCGTCCGAATTAACCCCTGCGAAGAAAACCGGCATTTCGCTCGCTCTGGGCGGCGGCTGCGCGCGCGGCTGGGCTCATATCGGCGTGCTGCGTGCGCTCGACGAAGCCGGCATCGAAGTATCGATGATCGCCGGCACCTCGATCGGTGCGCTGGTCGGCGGCTGTTATCTCTCAGGCAAGCTCGACGAGCTGGAAGAATTCGCCCGAAGCCTGACCAAGCGACGCATCTTTGGCCTTCTCGATCTAAGTTTGCGCGGCAACGGCCTGTTTGGCGGCATGAAGCTCGATGCAAGGCTGCGCGAGCATATGGCCGGTTTTCGCTTCGAGGATCTGTCGAAGCCGTTTGTCTGCGTTACCGCAGAAATCCGCACCGGCCACGAAATCTGGCTGTCCAGCGGCTCGCTGATCACCGCCATGCGCGCCTCCTACGCGCTGCCAGGCGTGTTCGAGCCGGTGAGCTGCAACGGTCGTGTGCTGGTCGATGGCGCACTGGTCAATCCGGTACCGGTCTCGGTGTGCCGCGCCTACGAGCAGCCGCTCGTGGTTGCTGTGAACCTTCACTATGATCTGTTCGGCCGCGCCGCTGTCATCAAGCACAGTGCCGGCGAACTCGTCGTCGAGAAGGATGCACCAAGGGCCGGCCAGGTCGATACCGAGCGCCAGTCGCGCGAATCGCGGCTTGGCATCACCGGCGTCATGGTCGAAGCCTTCAACATCATCCAGGACCGAATTTCACGCGCCAGGCTGGCAGGCGATCCCCCTGACATGTCGCTGCAGCCGAAGCTCAGCCATATCGGCCTGACCGAATTCCACCGTGCCGACGAGGCGATCCGCATTGGCTATCAGGCAACGATGGCCCAGATTAGCGAACTGACGCGATTGCAGACGGTTCTCGCTTAAGGCTCAGCGACCCATCAATCCTGCAGCATGTTACAACCGCTTCGAGCCCTTGGCGGACCCACTGACATCGTCGGCAGTTTCGCATTGCTCCCCGGGACTTCATACGGTCGGCATGCGATCGAATTTCTGCAATGAGGGATCAATCGTGTCCCAGGCATGGCCGCGGATGCCGTAAGTGAGCACCTTCGGATTGAATTGGCCTGGGTCGTCAAGGCTGGTCGCGTGGATCGCTATCAGGTCGGGCATGGCGACGAATGTCAGGTAGACCGGCGTTCCACAGGTCGGGCAGAAGGCGTGGATCTTTTCGTAGCCGCTGTCGCCCCTTATCCGCCAGGTGCTTGCCTCGCCCGTAATCGTCATGCCGGCGCGACCGGCGAAGGTCAGATAGGAGCCATGCCCGGTGCCGCTGCGCTTCTGGCAATCGAGGCATTGGCAGTGGTTCGCGAAGACGGGTTCGCTGCTGGCTTCATAGCGGATCGCGCCGCACGCGCATCCGCCGCTATATCGCTTGGTCATTGTCATTCTCCGCCGGCGGAATTGTTGATCGGCAAGGGGTCAGGCTGATTTCGGCTTGGCGAAAACGTCGATGCCGCTGCCGGTTTCCAGGAAGGACTTCATGCTGGACAGCACGACCGGCCAACCCTGGCTGATGCCTTTGGCCATCTCGCTGCCGGCTTCCAGCTCATCATGAGTGACTGTCAGCCGCACCATGTTGTCGTATTCCTCGATGCCGAATGTCACCCGGCTATGTTTTGACGGATCGGAGGCCTGCGAAGCGTTGGCCCAAGTGATGACCAGACGGGTCGGCGGCGAAATCTCGACGACCTTGCCGATGAGCTCGACGGTGCGCTCGTCATTGGCGCGGACATGTTCCCATTTCGATCCGGGATTCCAATCGGAGACGTTCTCGTGGCCCCAATAACGCCTTGCGACATCCGGTTTGATTATGGCCTCGAACACCTTTTGCGGCGTCGAGCGAATATAGGTCACGTAAACGAAGCTGGTCGTCTCTCTGGTCATTGTCATTCTCCTTCGAGTTCTTTCTTCAGATCGTGCAGCAGGCTGAGCCGCTGCCGTTCGAATTTCCGCACCCACCGCTCGTAGACTTCGTGCAGCGGCACGGGGTTGATGAAATGCAGCTTTTCGCGACCGCGCCTGACCGTGCTCACCAGATTGGCCGCCTCCAATATGCCGAGGTGCTGCGTGGCGGATTGCCGGGCCATGTCCAGGTTTTCGCAAAGCTGGCCGAGCGTCTGCCCGTTCTTTTCACAAAGAAGGTCAAGCAGCCTTCTGCGTGTCGGGTCGCCCAGCGCATTGAAAACCTCGTCAGCGTTCATCGCTCTCACTCGTTTTGTGAGACCACAATATGCAGGTAAATACCTGCATGTCAACTACAGCTAAACCCGCCCTGCAAACAGCGCAATCGCATCGAACGCATGTCCGGCAGGCTCAAGGACTAGCGACGGATCGCGACCAGATACGACCGTTGCGCCGACGCCTTCATGAGCGCCATCGCAATCGCAGCAACCGTCGTCTTCGGACTATGAGCCCGGTCAAAATCAGGCACGTGCCGCGTCGGTGATGCGGAACTGCACTGTGCGGTTGCCGTTCCAGTAGTTGCCTGACAGCGACCCCGCGACGTGCACCGTCTTGCCCCTGTTCTTGAACAGGAACTCGCCGAGTGCGGTATCGACGGCGCGAAAGGCGATCGCCTGGATGCGGCCGCCGCTTTCCGACTGCAGTTCGGCGCGGATGTGATTGGTGCCCACCGGCCGCGCGTCGGCCAGTCGGTGCCGCGGCAGCGCGAAGACCGGCGCGACATGGCCGGCACCAAACGGACCGGCCTTTTCCAGTGCATCGAGCAGGCCGAGCGTCGCGCCTTCGGCGGCGAGCGCGCCATCGATGGCCAGGCTTTCCTCATCCTGCAGCCGAAAAATGTCGGCTGCCGCGCGTTCCTCGAAGAAGGCCCTGAGCTCACCGAGTTTCGCCCGCTCCACCGTGATGCCGGCCGCCATGCCATGGCCACCGCCCTTGACGATCAGCCCGGCATCGGCCGCCTCGCGCACCAGCCGGCCGAGGTCGAAGCCGGACACCGAACGTCCCGATCCGGTGCCGACACCATTGGCGTTGAAGGCGATGGCGAAGGCAGGCCGGCGCGCGTGGTCCTTGAGCCGCGAGGCCAGCAGGCCGACGATGCCCGGATGCCAGCTGGTGCTGGCCGTGACGACGATAGCGGGGCCGTTGCCGCCAGCAAGCTCGGCATCGGCCTCCGTCCGCGCCTGGGCCAGCATTTCCAGCTCCATCTGCTGCCGCTCCTGATTGAGCCGGTCGAGCGTCTCGGCAATGGTGCGAGCCTCGACCGGATCGTCGGTGGCGAGCAGGCGGCTACCAAGCGCTGCGTCGCCAATGCGCCCGCCGGCATTGATGCGCGGTCCGATCAGATAGGCCAGGTGAAAGGTGCTGATCGGCTCGCCAATGCGCGACACCCGCGCCAGAGCCGCCAGCCCCTCGTTCTTCTGCTGGCGCGCCATCTGCAACCCTTTGACCACGAAGGCACGGTTGACACCGGTGAGCGGCACCACATCGCAAACGGTAGCCAGCGCCACTAGGTCGAGCAAAGAAAGCAGGTCCGGCGGTGCTGCATCGGGCAAGCGGCCACGCAGGATCTTCGCCGTCTGCACCAGAGTGAGGAAGACAACACCGGCGGCGCAAAGGTGGCCCTGGCCCGATAGATCGTCCTCGCGATTGGGATTGACGACGGCAGTTGCCTCCGGCAGCGTCCCGCCGACCTGATGGTGGTCGAGCACCACGACATCGGCACCAACTGCCTTGGCCGCATCGATGGAAACAGCGCTGTTGGTGCCGCAGTCGACTGTGACAATCAGCTTCGCGCCCCGGGACACGAGTTCGCGCATGGCTTCCGGATTGGGACCGTAACCCTCGAAAATACGGTCCGGAATGTAGATTTCCGAGGGCACAGAGAAATGGCCGAGAAACCGCTTCAGCAGTGCCGACGAGGCCGCGCCATCGACGTCGTAGTCGCCGAAGATCGCCACCTTTTCTTTGGCCACGATTGCCTCGGCGAGGCGGGTTGCTGCCTTGTCCATATCGGTTAGCGATGCCGGGTCCGGCAAAAGATTGCGGATGGTCGGATCGAGGAACCGCTCCGTCTCACCGGCGGTCACGCCGCGCCCGGCAAGCACGCGCGCGACGATGTCGGGCACACCATGGCCTTGCGCGATAGCGAGCGCTGCCATGTCCTGCCGCTCGGTCAGCCGGTGTTCCCACGAGACACCGGTTGCCGATTGCCTGACATCGAGGAAGAGGCGTTTTTCGCCCGTCATATGATTTGCCAGCTCATCCGTGGCCGCAGGATAGGCCAAAGGCAGGCAAAGCCAAGCGGCCTGCTATGGATGCACTTTCGTACGAGATTTCCAGAAAAATTACTGCCGCTTTTCAGCTTCGCGCCGAAGCCATTCGTCGGCTGCATCACCCATGGTCTTTTCGACGCCATCCCTGAGCCAAGCCATGAAAGGTCGATCGAACTCGAACCCACCGCCGCACTCCTTGATGAAAAAGCGCCGCGCGTTCTGGGTGTTGCGATAGGACTTGGTAATGGCCGTGGCGCGCGAAATCGGAGCCGCGTGCCAGTCGAACGATTTCATCTTCATGTCCTTGCGGCCAGATGCGGCCACAGGGCTACCAACTGCGGTGCGGCTGCGCAAGAACCAAGAGCCTGCTGTGAGGGGTGGCTAAAACTTTTCCAGATCCTGGTGACGCGCCTTGATCTCGCGCACGGTCCGCGATGACGAGCGCAGCACGATGGTATGGGTGGTGATGGTGTCGCGGCCGAACCTGACGCCGTTGAGCAAATTGCCGTCGGTGACGCCGGTCGCCGCAAACAGCACGTCGCCGCGAGCCATGTCCTGTGCCCGGTAGACCCGCTTCGGGTCGGAGATGCCCATTTTTGCCGCGCGCGCCACCTTTCCCGGCGTATCGAGGATCAGCCGGCCCTGCATCTGGCCACCGGTGCAGCGCAAGGCGGTAGCGGCCAGAACGCCCTCGGGCGCACCACCGGTGCCGAGATAGATGTCGATACCGGTCTCCTCCGGATCGGTGGTGTGGATGACGCCGGCGACATCGCCGTCGCCGATCAGCCGGATGGCAGCGCCTGTTGCCCGCACGGCTTCGATCAGTTTGCCATGGCGCGGCCGGTCGAGGATGCAGGCGGTGATCTCCGATATCGCGACACCCTTGGCCTTGGCCAGATTGGCGATGTTCTCAGCCGGCGAAGCGTCGATGTCGATCACGCCATCCGCATAGAACGGACCGATGGCGATTTTTTCCATATAGACATCGGGCGCGAACAGCAGGCTGCCCTTCTCGGCAATGGCGATGACGGCCAGCGCATTGGGCAGGTTCTTGGCGCAGATCGTCGTGCCTTCGAGCGGATCGAGCGCGATATCGACCGCCGGGCCCATGCCGTTGCCAACCTCTTCGCCGATATAGAGCATCGGCGCCTCGTCGCGCTCACCCTCGCCGATCACCACTGTGCCCTTGATGGCGAGCCGGTTGAGTTCCTGCCGCATGGCGTCGACGGCGGCCTGGTCAGCGGCCTTTTCGTCGCCGCGTCCGCGCAATCTGGCGGCCGCTACCGCGGCGCGCTCGGTGACCCGCACCAGTTCCATGGTGAGTATCCGGTTAAGACCGGCGACAATGTTCTGAGCCACATTCATCGGTGGAAATCCTCGTTCGCACGCGCCTCCGCCAGGGGCGCGATCCTTGTGTCAAAGCTCCATGACAACAGCAAGACCTGAGCAGCCGTTTTTTGAAAGCGCAGCGATATCAATCGATTGAAGGGAAAAGATGAAACTCTACCCTGCCCGTTCGATGCGGATGACCTGCGGCTTGTCGGTCAGATGGCCGTCCTTGGTGATGCCGTCGACGGCCTTGCGCACGGCAGCCTCGGTTGTCTCATGCGTGACGAGGATCACCGTCTTCTGCGCTTCCGTCTCGCCATTGACCGCATGCTGCACGATCGATTCCAGCGAAATATCGTTGTCGGCCATGCGCTTGGCGATCGCGGCAAAAACGCCGATGCGGTCATGCACCGTGAGCCGGATAAAATAGCCGCCGGCATGACTGCGCATCTGCGCTTTCTTGTAGGGTTTCAATTCCTTCGCCGGCAGGCCGAAGACCGGGCCATGCTGGAAACCCGGCCGGCTCTTGGCGATGTCGGCAATGTCGCCGACCACCGCCGATGCGGTGGCATTGCCGCCGGCACCTGGACCGGAGAGCAGGAGTTCGCCCAGGATGTCGGTTTCGATCGCAACAGCGTTGGTGACACCGTGCACCTGCGCGATCACCGACGCCGTCGGCACCATGGTCGGGTGCACGCGCTGTTCGATGCCGCTTTCCGTGCGCTGGGCGACGCCGAGCAGCTTGATCCGGTAGCCGAGATCGGCGGCAGCACGGATATCGGCCTGGCTGATGTTGGAAATGCCTTCCATGTAGATGTCGTTGGCGGCGATCCTGGTGCCGAAGGCCAGACTGGTCAGGATCGACAACTTGTGCGCGGTGTCGTGACCCTCGATGTCGAAGGTCGGATCGGCTTCCGCGTAGCCCAGCCGTTGCGCGTCCTTGAGGCAGACGTCGAACGAGATACCCTCGGCTTCCATGCGGGTCAGGATGTAGTTGCAGGTGCCGTTGAGGATACCAAAGACGCGGGTGACCGAATTGCCGGCCATTGCCTCGCGCATCGTCTTGATGACCGGGATGCCACCGGCCACCGCCGCCTCATAATTGAGCAGCACCCCCTTCTTCTCGGCGATCTCGGCCAGCGCCACGCCATGCTTGGCGAGCAGTGCCTTGTTGGCGGTGACGACGTGGCGGCTTGCTTCAAGCGCTGCCTTCACGGACGATCGCGCCGGCCCCTCATCGCCGCCCATCAACTCGACGAAGACGTCGATATCGGCGGTCTGCGCCATCTTCACCGGATCGTCGAACCACTTGGCAGCCCCCAGATCGACGCCGCGGTCGCGCTTGGGATCGCGTGCCGAAACTGCAGTGACGACGACATCGCGACCACACTGGCGCGTCAGTTCCGCCGCCTTGTCGCGCAGCACCCGCGCCACTGACGCACCGACGGTTCCCAGACCGGCAATTCCAACACGCAACGCTTCAGCCATGTCCGGCGACGCCCCTCAAATATTCTGTCGATGTGATATGCGGCAGCTCAACGATGCGCGGCGAGCGGCACCACATTGTTGGGCTGCTTGGCGCTGGACGCCAGGAAGCGCTTGATGTTGCGCGCCGCCTGCCGGATCCGGTGCTCGTTCTCGACCAGCGCGATGCGCACATGATCGTCGCCGTGCTCGCCGAAGCCGATGCCCGGCGCCACCGCCACGTCGGCATGCTCGATCAGCAGCTTGGAGAATTCGAGAGAACCGAGATGCTTGAACGGGTCCGGTATCGGCGCCCAGGCGAACATCGACGCCGCCGGTGCTGGAATGGTCCAGCCGGCGCGACCGAAGGCATCGACCATGACGTCGCGGCGCTTGTGATAGATGTCGCGCACTTCGGCAATGTCGGCGCCATCGCCGTTGAGCGCGTGCGCGGCCGCCACCTGGATCGGCGTGAAGGCGCCGTAATCGAGATAGGATTTGACCCGTGTCAGCGCCGAGATCAGCCGCTCATTGCCGACCGCAAAGCCCATGCGCCAACCAGGCATGGAGAAGGTCTTCGACATCGAGGTGAACTCGACGGCCACGTCGATTGCGCCCGGCACCTGCAGCACCGAGGGCGGCGGATTGCCATCGAAATAGATTTCCGAATAGGCAAGGTCCGACAGGATGATGATGTCGTTCTTCTTGGCGAACGCCACGACATCCTTGTAGAAATCGAGCGAGGCGACCAGCGCTGTCGGGTTCGACGGATAGTTGAGGATCAGCGCCAGCGGCTTCGGGATCGAATGGCGGATGCCGCGCTCCAGCGCCGGGATGAAGCCGTCGTCCGGTTCGACCTGCAGCGAGCGGATAACGCCGCCCGACATGATGAAGCCGAAAGCGTGGATCGGATAGGTCGGATTGGGACACAGGATCACGTCGCCCGGCGCGGTGATCGCCTGCGCCATGTTGGCAAAGCCTTCCTTCGACCCCAGCGTCGCCACCACTTGCGTGTCGGGATTGAGCTTCACGCCAAAGCGGCGGGCATAGTAATTGGCCTGGGCTCGGCGCAGGCCCGGAATGCCGCGCGACGACGAATAGCGATGCGTGCGCGGATCGCGCACGACCTCGCACAATTTGTCTACGATCGCCTTCGGCGTCGGCAGATCCGGATTGCCCATGCCAAGGTCGATGATGTCGGCGCCGCGAGAGCGGGCGCTGGCCTTCAGCCGGTTGACCTGCTCGAAGACGTAGGGCGGAAGCCGGCGGACCTTGTGAAATTCTTCCATGTCAGTTCCAGACGATCAAACGTGGTTTGGCAAAGGTGGTTTCGGTCGCGCGATATAACCCTATTTGCAGGTAGGGTCGAGGGCGGGGTCGCATTTGGCCTCGATCTGCTTCAGCGTCTCGTCGCCATGATTTTTCGCCAGCGTATTCAGCGCCGCCGGGTTCGTGGCTGTCGTGCGGCCGCCCTTGCCGAGTTGCGCCTGCTGATCGGCCTTCAACTGGGCGAGCTTGGTGTTGCGCTCCTCGTCCGTGAGCTGCTGGGCTGCAACCTGCGGCGGGATGTTCAGGTTCGGATAGGAGCCGGTGTCCTGCGCGCCGGCGACGAGGGCGACAGGTGCAGCGCCTTCCTTGTTGCTGCTCGTGCAGCCGCCCACCGCCAGCAGGGCGCCTCCGGTTGCCAGCAAGGCAACGGCGATGCGGCAAAAACGACCGGCGCCCGAAAAAACAGTCTCGCCAATATTAATCGTCATATTGTTTTCCTGGCAGCCGGGGTACAGCGCATTGGACCCGGTCAGATGTCCCATGATAATATGTCAAGAAAACGCCTCGGGAGGAACCCCGCGAACCATGTCCAAAACACCCGATTCGGGCAAAACGGAAGATGGCGGACCCTCGACCGTCGAGCAATATCTGGTGAAGGACCCGGAACGCTTTGCGCTGAACATGGCGCGCATGGTCGAACAGGCCGGCAAAGCGGCTTCCGCATGGGCCGAGCCGCGCGAAAAAGGCGAAGTGCGCGACCATGTCGCCGAGCCGGTCGTCGATATGGTCAAGACCTTCTCGAAGCTCAGCGAATACTGGCTTTCCGATCCGCAGCGCGCGCTGGAAGCGCAGACGCGGCTGTTCGGCGGTTACATGACGGTCTGGGCGAACGCCATCCAGCGCGTCAGTCCCGGCACTGAAGGCCCCGACGATGCGGTCAAGCCCGAGCGCGGCGACAAGCGCTTCCTCGACCCCGAATGGGGCCGCAACGCTTTCTTCGATTTCCTGAAACAGGCCTATCTCGTCACCTCGCGCTGGGCAGCCGAACTGGTCGAGCACGCCGATGGTCTGGACGAGCACACCCGCCACAAGGCCAGCTTCTACGTCAAGCAGGTGTCCAACGCCATCTCGCCGTCGAATTTCATCCTGACCAATCCGGAACTGTTTCGCGAGACCATCGCCTCGGATGGCGAAAACCTGGTGCGCGGAATGAAGATGCTGGCCGAGGACATCGTCGCCGGCAAGGGCGACCTGAAACTGAGGCAGGCCGATTATTCGTCTTTCGAGATCGGCAAGAACCTCGCCACCACGCCAGGCAAGGTGGTGGGCCGCAGCGATGTCGCCGAGATCATCCAGTACGATCCCTCGACCGAAACCGTACTCAAGCGGCCGCTGCTGATCTGCCCGCCATGGATCAACAAGTTCTACATTCTCGATCTCAACCCGCAGAAATCCTTCATCCGCTGGGCGGTCGAGCAGGGCCACACCGTCTTCGTCATCTCCTGGATCAATCCCGATGAACGTCACGGCACCAAGAGCTGGGAGGCCTATATCAGAGAGGGCCTGCAATATGGCCTCGACACGATTGAAAGAGCCACCGGCGAAAAGGACGTCAACGCCATCGGCTATTGCGTTGGCGGAACGCTGCTCGCCGCGGCCCTGGCGCTGCTGGCGCAGGAAGGCGACAACCGCATCAAATCGGCGACCTTTTTCACCACGCAGGTCGACTTCACCCATGCCGGCGACCTGAAAGTATTCGTCGACGAGGATCAGGTCGCGGCCGTCGAAAAATCGATGCATGAAAAGGGCTATCTCGACGGCACCAAGATGGCGACCGCCTTCAACATGCTGCGCTCGGGCGACCTGATCTGGCCTTACGTCATCAACAACTACATGCGCGGCAAGGATCCCCTGCCCTTCGACCTGCTCTACTGGAATGCCGATTCGACCCGCATGGGCGCGGCCAACCATTCCTTCTATCTGCGCAACTGCTATCTCGAAAACAACCTGTCGCAAAGCAAGATGGAACTGGCCGGCCGCGTGGTTTCGCTCGCTGACATCACCATCCCGATCTACAATCTCGCCTCGAAGGAAGATCACATCGCGCCGGCGCTTTCGGTGTTCCTCGGCTCGAAATATTTCGGCGGCAAGGTCGACTACGTCATGGCCGGCTCCGGCCACATCGCTGGCGTCGTCAACCCGCCGGCGGCGAAGAAGTACCAGTACTGGACCGGCGGCAAGCCGGTGGGGGATTTCGATCGCTGGTTCGCTACCGCGGTGGAGCATCCCGGCTCCTGGTGGACGCACTGGCAACACTGGGTCGAGACCCGGGACGATACCCGCGTTCCAGCCCGCAAACCCGGCAAGCATATGAAAACGCTTGGAGATGCGCCGGGCACCTATGTCAAGGTGCGAGTGTAACAGACTGTAATGTCTGGTGAGTTGACGGGCCGCCAAAACAGGTCGAAATGGTGGCGTCAACCGTTTGGCAGCCTCAATTCGCCTTCTACAAACGAATAAGTTCGGGGCTTGCAGATTTGACACAGGTCTCGTTTCCGGATCGGGAACAAGGTCATTGCAACGGGGCAGATCGACGCCACGCCAATGACAAGCCGGCCGGACACCGAGGGGGAATTTTGTTTTGAAATCAGCAGGATCGCGCCTCGCGAGGAGAGAGGGCCGCACCGTAGCGGCAGCGCTTTTCTCCATGTTCCTGGCGTCCTGCAGCTCTGTCGGCGACCCTAACATGTCTGTCGGCATGCCCGGCTACAACGCCACCTCGGGCGACATCAATGCGGCGTCGAGCGCGACGCCGGCAACCGCGACCGATTCGTCCATACAGGTGACGTCCGCCTCCTCGGAGGCGTCATCGACCGTGATGAGTGAGGGCGATACGCCTCTGCCTGAAAAGATTGCCTATGTGCCGGTGGCCAAGCCCGAGGCCGCCTTCCCCGTCAACGTGCCTGCCGGCGCCGAGACGATTGCCGGGAGCACGCCGCAGCCACTGGTGCAACCCGGTCAGACGGCCGAAGAGACCGACGCAGTGGCCCAGAAGATCGCCGCAGCCAATGCCAGCGCCATTGCGCCGAAGTCGGATGCCAAGCCCGCAGCCCCGGCAATGGACAACCCGGTCTATGTGACCGCTGGTGAGGCGCCGCAGCAGCAGATCAATGCGCCGAAGAAGGGGTTCCTCGCCTCGCTGTTCAGCACCACGCCCGTCTCGGCAGCCCCTGCGCCGCTGATCAACACACGCTCTGGCGAGCAGCCCGCCGCGGCCGTGCAGGCCAAGGCGGCGGCAAAGCCGATCATCACGCTGGCTTCTGCCAGTTCGGCTGAAAAGCCGGTGCAACTGGCCTCGACCGGCGGCGATACCAGCAATTACACCAGCGACGCGCTGCCCGGCGTGCGCAAGACGGCGCTGTTCGAGATCAAGCGCAAATCCGGCCTCGACGACGAGAGCGACGTCGATCTGAACGAAGATGAGGGCGGCGCCTATCAGGTGGCGTCCGCGGCCGGCCTCGCCCGGCTGGCGCCCAACGGCCTTCTGAAGCAGAACGAGAGCGTCGACGTCGCCTGCCTGAAGCCCTCGCTGGTCCGTGTGCTGAAGACGATCGAGGGCCACTACGGCAGGAAGATGGTTGTAACTTCGGGCTATCGCGACCCGGCCCGCAACCGCCGCGCCAACGGCGCCAGGAATTCGCTGCACATGTATTGCGCCGCCGCCGACATCCAGGTTCCGGGCGTCTCCAAGTGGGAACTGGCGAACTATATCCGCACCATGCCCGGCCGCGGCGGCGTCGGCACCTACTGCCACACCGACTCCGTCCACATCGATGTCGGCCCCGAGCGCGACTGGAACTGGCGCTGCCGCAGGCGCAGCAGCTAGACCGCGATCCCGATTTCATCGGGATGGAACCAGGCTTCAGTTCTTTTCACGTGCTACCGAACGTTCGCAGATCGCCGGCTGAGGGATGACGCGCATTGCAGCGGACCCATGCCGGCTTGGCGGAAATGCGCGATTTTCGGCATCTGAAAAAAGTTGTCGCAGGCGGCGACAGACGGGTTGCCGGTTCGGCGCAACGCAACTATAAACCGCTCTCATCTGAGCGCGCCCATCGTCTAGCGGTCAGGACACCGCCCTTTCACGGCGGTAACAGGGGTTCGATTCCCCTTGGGCGTACCAGATAAATCAAGCACTTAGCCGATTGTCCGGCAAAGTCGTCTAATATCTGTCGTCTGGCGAGCGGTGGAGATTGATGGAATCATGACCGCTAGTATGAAGCTCCAGACTTGGCTGCCTTCCGCTCCGACCTGCGCGTTCAGGTCTGAAACGGCGATGGCGATCGGGACCTAGTCGAGGAATTTCTTTAACTGTTCGCTTTCCAGCGCGGCGGCAAGGTCGGGATATCGAGCAGTTTCTCGACCGCCTCAGCCTTCTCTGAATCCAGTGTTCATCTGGGCCTGTGCTGTGCGTGGGCGCCATCAGCGATGGGTGTGCGGCTCCGGTGAGCAGGTGTGGCAAACTCTTCCGTGCCGCAGAAACCGCGGCCTTGACCTGGGGCCTCTGAGCAACAGTTCTAGATACCTCGGGAAGTAATGGGGGCCTGGAAATGCGGCTGCTACGCGAAGCCTGGATTCTCGGTAAGCAAAGCATTGCCGGCTTCATCAACGACAACGCTCTGAGCCACGGCGCGGCGATGGCGTTCTATGCCGTTACGTCTCTGGCGCCCATACTGCTGATCGTCGTCGCTGTGGCCGGACTTGCCATCGGTCATGAAGCGGCGCAGGTGGCATTGTCGGCCGAGATCGCAGGCGTCATGGGTTCGGAGAGCGCCGACCTGCTGCGCGCCACTATTGAAAGCGCATCTCACAGAACCGCTGGCACTTTTGCCACCCTGGTGGGCATCGTCACCCTTTTCGTTACAGCCTCAGGGGTGTTTGGCGAAATGCAGCTTTCGCTTAACAAAATCTGGAAGATCGAGCCTGCCGGTATGTCGTTGTCTGGATTGGTGCGGGCGCGGGCCGCCAGCCTGGGCCTCGTGGCGGCGTTGGGATTCTTGCTGCTTGTTTCATTGGCAGCGAGCACCGCCATTTCCGCGCTTGGCGCAACTATCAATGCCCATTTGCCGCTCGGCACAATCATTCTCGCATCGATAAATGGCATTGTATCGTTCGTTCTGATTTCCGCTCTGTTTGCCGCGATCTATAAAATTCTGCCGGACCGGTCCCTCCAGTGGCGTGACGTCGGAATTGGCGCAGTGGTGACCGCTTTGCTCTTCACGATCGGCAAGTCGCTGATCGGCTGGTACATCGGAACCAGTGCGATCGCATCTTCCTATGGTGCGGCCGGTGCACTGCTGGTCGTGTTGCTCTGGGTTTACTACACGTCCGAGATCTTCTTGCTCGGGGCTGAATTCACGCGAGCCTACTCGGTGCGTTTCGGCAGCCGCTCGGATCTCCAACCGATAGTGGAGGCAGAGAATGCTCGACCGCTGCAGCCATCGTGCCTCCTCACAGCCAGCAAACGCGAAGTGCAAGCCTGGATTCTAATCACCGGCTTTCTCACCATCGTAGCCGCAAGGTTCTGGCCACCCAGGCAGTTCTAGCACTCGTTCGGCATGACATCATTGCCTGTCCATTTGACGCGTGAGATTTGGGCTGTTTTCAACGTACAGCAGACCGGCATCGCGGCTAGCCCGGCCAACGGCTTTTTCTCTTGCGAAGTCGTTCTCCCAAGGCAACCTGCAAAATCCGGCTGATAGCCACCTTCGCGATAAAGATTCTCTGCGACGGCGCGTCAGCCTCGCGTGGCTCTGTAACTGCTTCGCGGGCGACGGTCTCACAGTTGCGCTCGATGACAACGGTACGAAGGACTTGTTCCAACCGATTGTTCGACTGGGAAGCCGTAGCTCGGTCGCGATATACGCCCTTCCCTTTTGAATTCACTGCGCTAGCTGCCCTTGTGAAGGGCTAGAAGATCGGGAGGTTTCCCATGGATCGGCGATCATTTTTGACAACGATGTTTGGCATTGCAGGGGCAGCGGCCATTGCGAGCACAGTTCGGCCTATCAATGCACTGGCCGGTGTTCCAGGCGCCAGAAGCGGCATCCTCGATGAACTCGATGCTCCGGACGCACAGGGCTTCGAGGACGACGGTACTGAAGCAGAATTGCAGCCTGTCTACCATCGCCGGTGGCATCGCCGCCACCACAGACGTCGCGTTTGGAGAAGGGTCTGCCGTCGTTATTGGCGATATGGCCGCCGGCGCACCCGCTGCTATCGCAGACGTGTTTGGATCCGATACGGTTTCTAGGAACTAGTCGCTAGGCGGTGCCCCGATGGACATCCCATCGGGGCCCGCAAGCGTGCGCCAATAGACGTTTCCCATTGCCTACGAGGCGACGCGATGGATGACGTTAGAGGAACTGGCACTCGCCAGCCTGTGGTCGAAGTGGTTGAAGCCTACGGCGAATGGTTTGTCCGCGTGGTCGAGGAAGAGCAGGAACTTACCCGCTCATTCGAACTGGAATCCTACGCTCTCGCCTTTGCGGAGGGCCAACGGCTTCGTTTAGGGCTTGCCGACTTTAATAGGATCTAGGCAAGCGAAACGCCACTTGTGTCGCTAAGGACACGGCGGTGTGGCATAGCGCTTGGAGTGTCACAAGCGGCAACACAAAAGGCCCGCTGCCGATCCCTTAAAGATCTTGGCAACGGGCAGACTGTGGAGGGCAGTTAAGCCCGCGCTAATAATAAACTGACGAGGCGCGCTTGTCCTCGGGCGATTTCGTCTCTTCATAACCTGTGGACAAAGTCACTCCATGGCGCCTGCCTCTAACGGCATTAGGTTCCTTCGTCTGAAAGGATGATGGCCAGCCGCACTTAACATTAATTGAGTGACTGCTGAATGTGGCAGTAAATTCACTAGCGCGGGAACTCCCGCATTGGCCGGTGTACGCTTTAAGTCCGGCACCCGCCGTCGACTGCGGATGTACCAGCGACGGCGGGAGCATGGACCTTACTCTTCCCGAAAGTCCTGCAGAGAGGCATGCGCAGATCGTCCTCGCCGCGCAGGTGCTGTACAGTGGCCACGAGCCCCGGCTTGACCCATTGCGTGGCCGGCCGCTCCATTCCCCTGGGGCTCCGTCCCGTCTCGGCAAGGCTGGCAGAACAGCATCTTGATCAGATCCCAGTGAAGGCAGCCGTAGGCAGCCCACGGTCAGCGAAGGGCGTCGTTTGTCAGCAGCTACGCCAGTCGTGCTCGGGTCGTGCGCGGCGTCGCCAAGAGAAGGCTGGTTTCGCTGCCCGTTATGCCGGCAATGAGTCGGATGCGGCGCAGCACAGCGTCGAAATCTGTCAGTGAGGCGGTCCCGAGTTCGACGACCAGATCCCATCGGCCATTGGTGGTATGGATGGTCGAGACTTCGGGGAAGCCGCCCAGCGCCCGGACCACGCGGTCTGCGGCATGGCCCTCTATCTCAATGAGCATGATACCGCGGATGCGCTGATCAACAGCGTCGGCGCGCAGCACCACCGTGTAGCCGATGATGTCGCCGGACCGTTCCAACCGCTCCATACGTGCCCTGACCGTCGCGCGCGAGACGCCGAGATCCACGGCGAGATCCGACACGCTGCGCCGAGCGTCATGTCGCAGCAAGGTCACGAGCCGTTCGTCCAACGCATCCATCGGGGTACCATTTTGATCAATTTCGCTGCCATTACGATAAACTATGCTTTTCGGATTGCCAATTTTGCCTGTTCATATCGCCGGCTCGCCATGGTCCCCTCGCGGTCATTCGAAACTTGGGCCGCGGGAAAAACAATGCGTTGCAAAATCGTCGGGGCGCCGGTGCAGGACGGCGCTGGCAGAATGGGATGCGAAATGGGGCCGAGTGCGCTGCGGACCGCCGGACTTGTTGAGGTGCTGTCCGGTCTTGGCCACGCTGTCGAGGATATGGGCGCCGTCCAGGCACTTCCGGCGAGGCGCGTGGTGCACGGCAATCTGGCGCTGAAGGCCCTGCCTGAGGTCTCGGCCTGGACATCCGCCATTGCCGAAGCCGCCTACGCGGCGAGCAAGGATGCCATGCCGATTTTTCTCGGCGGCGACCATTCGATCTCGGCGGGGACCGTGTCGGGCCTCGCCCGCCGCGCCACAGAGACCCGGCGCCCACTGTTCGTGCTGTGGCTCGACGCGCATCCGGACTTCCACACGCTCGACACCACCGCCAGCGGCAATCTGCACGGTGTTCCGCTCGCCTATGCCAGCGGCCAGCCAGGTTTTAGCGGCTATTTTCCGGATCTGCCGGCAGCGGTCGATCCCACGCGTATCTGCACCATGGGCCTGCGCAGTGTCGACCCGGCCGAGCGCAGCGCGCTCAACCAGGCGGGCGTGACTGTGCATGACATGCGCGCCATCGACGAGCATGGCATTGCGCCGCTGCTGCGCGCCTTCCTGGCGCGCGTATCGGCGGAAGACGGGCTGCTGCATGTCAGTCTCGACGTCGACTTCCTCGACCCGTCAATTGCGCCGGCGGTCGGCACCACGGTTCCGGGCGGCGCGACGTTCCGCGAGGCGCATCTGGTGATGGAGATGCTGTCCGACAGCGGCCTCGTCTCCAGCCTGGACCTGGTCGAGTTGAATCCCTTTCTGGACGAGCGTGGCCGTACCGCGACGCTGATGGTCGACCTGACGGCGAGCCTGATGGGCCGCCGCATCATGGACCGCCCCACCCGCAGCCATTCCGGGAGCTTTTGATAATGACCACGGCAAAGCTGAACATCGTCCCCTTCGTCAGCGTCGACCGCATGATGAAACTGGTGATCGCCATCGGCGTCGAGCGCTTCCTGACCGAGCTCGCCAGCTACATCGAGGAAGACTTCCGTCGCTGGGAGCTTTTCGACAAGACGCCTCGCATCGCCTCGCATAGCCACGACGGCGTCATCGAGCTGATGCCGACCAGCGATGGGCGCCTCTACGGCTTCAAATATGTCAACGGCCATCCGAAGAACATGCGCCAGGGTTTGCAGACGGTGACCGCCTTCGGCGTGCTCGCCGATGTCGGCAGCGGCTATCCGATGCTGCTCACGGAGATGACCATCCTGACCGCGCTGCGCACCGCCGCCACATCCGCTGTCGCGGCCAAATATCTGGCGCCGAGCGGCACGCGCACCATGGCCATCATCGGCAATGGCGCCCAATCGGAATTCCAGGCGATCGCCTTCAAGGCGCTGACCGGCGTCGATCGGCTCAGGCTTTACGACATCGACCGGTCCGCCTCCCTGAAATGCGCAAAGAACCTGGCTGGCATGGGATTTGACATCACCATCTGCGAAACCGGGCAGGAAGCGGTTGAGGGTGCCGGGATCATCACGACCGTTACCGCCGACAAGCAGTGCGCGACAATTCTCACCGACAACATGGTCGGCTCCGGTGTCCACATCAACGCCGTCGGCGGCGACTGCCCCGGCAAGACCGAACTCCACAAGGACATCCTGCTGCGCTCCGACATTTTCGTCGAGTTCCCGCCACAGACACGCATCGAGGGCGAGATCCAGCAGCTGGATCCCAACCATCCGGTGACCGAACTCTGGGAGGTGATCACCGCCAAGGCACAAGGGCGCCGAGACGCCAAGCAGATCACCCTGTTCGATTCGGTCGGCTTCGCGATCGAGGATTTTTCGGCGCTACGATATGTAAGGGACCAGTTGCAAGCGACCGGCCTGTACGAGGAACTCGACTTGCTCGCCGATCCCGACGAGCCGCGAGATCTATTTGGCATGCTGCTGAGGGCGGCGATGCAGCCGGCGGCTTAGCCGGCCTTTCCGCGTCAACCCTCACCAATCAGCTCCGCATCATGGAGTGCAAGATGGCCTGCATGTGCTCTTCCAGGTCGAGCTCGCCCCGTGCCTCGACAGTCAACAGGTACTCGGCCTTGATCCGGCGGTCGCTTCGGCTAGTCGCAGGAAAGGAGCAGATGGCCAGCAATGCTTCCTGTTCAACTCGGTCCGCCATCTTGCGGTCGTTCCAGCTGCTGCCCGCTTGGTGAACAACCCTATGCAGCGCGTCATAGGCGGTCCCGTGGGTTGCGATCAGCGCCTGCAATTCGCGTGAGCTACCTTCACCTTCAGCGAACGTTGGTTCAACGACAGACGCAACGGCGGTGAACGCAAGAAGTGTACGGCGGGTGAGTCCGGGCATGCCTCAATTCCTTGCTGTCTGATCATGCAGGCGCACCATAACACCGGCACACGGTTCTGTGAGGTGCTCTGAAACACGACCTCATTGTCTGCTGACAAAATGTATCCGCTTGCGCAGTTGCTCCTCTCGCCTTTGGCTGATCGGTTAATTCCCCTGAAAACTCGGGTGGTGGGCCCACAAGCCAATCCGCGCCCTGCAGGTGTGGCCTTAAGTCGCAAACTATTTGCCTCCGAAGCAGGGCCCTGGGCTTCTTTGACGCTGCGACCAACACCATATGGTCATCCATAGCCCTCCAACACGAGAGAAGCTCGCCCTGACGCGGTCGCACTGCGGCCGTCAGCCGGCAATGGCTTTGAACTAGGAACCTGAAAACCATGCCTGAAAATATCAGAGTAACTTCGAGAGACGTCCCCCTCATCCAGCTAGGCCTCTATCAGTGCCGCTTCCCGGTGAGCGAAGACCCGTCAGTACCCGGCGGTTACCGCTTTTGTGCTGGGCCAACTTCGCCGGATCGCGTCTACTGTGATCACCACCACACCATAGTCACCGCCGTCGACCCTCGTCGCGCCCGTTCGGGTCTCCACCTCACTCAACGACGCGCCGCGTAATCACGTAGGACGACAGCCTTCCTGCCCGGCCGCCGGCGACAGAGCTGCGTTCCGTCGAGAAATTCGATTTTCTCGAAAGACATCATCTCGCCCATGACATGCCGCTGTCGTCGAATTGTTGTCCTTGTCCGACGGTGACAGTCACGCGCTTTCCCTTGTAGCGAGACTGTACCGCGACCTGCTCGTTCCACGGATGCTCGGCCAGCGTCGGCAGTGAAAGTTCCTTCCGGCTTGACGTGCACATATCTCGGTGGTTATACGTCAATCAATAGCCAGAGAGTTATCGATCCCGGATGCCGAACGCCCACGATACGCTCTTCAGAACCGCTCGCCGATCCAACGCGGAGGGCGATCTTCGAGCGCCTGTGCCGCCAGGGAGAACAGACCGTGGGGGCCCTGACAGCTCAGTCTGGGGTCTCACAACCGGCCGTGTCAAAGCATCTCGGCATTCTCCGGCAGGCCGGGCTGGTGCGTGACCGCCATGAAGGACGACAGACCCATTACAGCGCGCAACTCGGCGCGCTTTCCCCGCTGCTCGATTGGACAAGCCAGATGGCCGGGTTCTGGCAGAGCCGGTTCGACGACCTCGAAGATCTGCTCAAAAGAATGGACCAATGATCAACACCGCGACCGAAACGCGCTCCGTCATTGTCGAGCGGGAAATCCCTTATCCGCCGGAGAAGATCTGGCGCGCGCTGACCCAACCGCACCTGATCGAGGAGTGGCTCATGAAGAACAACTTCCGGCCAGTCGTGGACCACCGTTTCAACCTTAGCGCAGACTGGGGTGCCGTCGACTGCCAGGTCCAGACAGTCGAACCCAATAAAACGCTATCCTACACCTGGGACACCAAGGATCTCGAGAGTGTGGTCACCTGGACGCTCACCCCTACGCACATGGGGACCCACCTGCGCATGGAACAGACGGGCTTCCGACCGGATCAGCAGCCATACTACCGGGGCGCCACGGTCGGGTGGCCGAGGTTCCTTACAGCCCTGGAGCAGGTCGTGGCGCGGATAGACTGAAGGCTGCCAGCACAATAGCACCGGCGCCGCGGCGATCTCCATCAATCAAGCCTCGGAGGAGAAACAGACATGAAGAAGAGCGGGTCGCAGGAAAGCAAATCTCCTTCCCAGCTGATAGACGCGAGAATCGAGGAACTGGGTGACTGGCGGGGCCAGATGCTCAGCCGGGTCCGTGCCTTGGTCAAAGAAGCTGATCCCGAAGTCGTCGAAGAGTGGAAATGGAGAGGGGTTCCGGTGTGGGAGCACGCCGGAATTATCTGTACCGGCGAGACGTACAAGACCGTCGTGAAGCTGACCTTTGCCAAAGGCGCCGCCCTGGAAGACCCCTCAGGCCTCTTCAACTCCAGCCTCGATGGCAATACCAGGCGAGCGATCGATCTTTTCGAGAGCGATGCGATCAATGAACCTGCGCTGAAAAATCTCATCCGTGCCGCTATTGACCACAATCAGGCCAAATCGAAGAAGAAGAAAGCGCCCGCGGCTGCTCGAGCCAAAGCACAGAAGTAAAACGCTATGAAGCGCATCGAGGAAGAAGCCAAGGGAAAGCCCAAGTCGCCGCCGAGGGCAGCCGCGAAGGCCAGGCCTGCGAGTGAGGCCAAGCCGATCAAGCTCCTCTCAGGCGGCAATCCGCAAATCGCGAAGGCGGACGGCGATGCTCCGGTGCAGGCCTACATCGCCGCGATGCCCGGGTGGAAACGGGACGTCGGCAAGCGCCTCGACGCGCTCATCGTGCGCACCCTCCCCGACGTGCGCAAGGCAGTGAAGTGGAACTCGCCGTTGTACGGCACCGAAGGCCAGGGCTGGTTCCTGTCGTTCCACTGCTTCACCCGCTACGTCAAGGTGACCTTCTTCCGTGGCATGTCGCTGCAACCGGTCCCGCCCGGCGCCAGCAAGCACAAGGACGTGCGCTACTTCGACATCCACGAAGGCGACTAACTCGACGAGGCGCAGATGGCGAACTGGGTGAAGCAGGCCGCCGCGTTGCCCGGCTTTCTCGGGCCTTGACCCCGACCAGGCGCCTGGCGGTCAATCATCCTCCTTGGTCGTGAGCCGGTTGCGGCCAGCGCAACAAGGCTGCATGGCCACCTTCGGTAAGGGCATAGACCCCGCGCTCGGCCCTGGCGAACCATCCATAGACATTGTGAAGCAGGATATTGGCCGCGCGAGGGGAAATGGCCTTCAGGTCGCGCGGGCGCTTCGGGCCGTCCGCCATCGCGGCGGCGCAGGCCAACGCATCCTGCCGATAAGCGGTCATGATCGGCGCGCGCGAACCGCCCCCGACCACAGGGTCGCCGCGCCGGCGCTGGTGTTCGTCCATCAGCCGCGACCGTCGCTTGGGGTCTCGCCGTGGCGGCAGGGCGGCCGGACTGAGCAACAGTTCGACCTCGCCCTTGCTGGTAACTGCCAGAAGCCCGAAGCCGAGCCGCCGGCAAAGCGCCCGGAAGCGGCGATCATGCTCACGGCCCTTGCCGCGGGCCGACATCCGCGCCGCGAGCCAGACTTCATCGCATGCCGCGGCACGATCGATGCCTTGCAGGACCAGTTCGAGGTTGAACTGCAGCTTCAGTTCGCAGATGACGAGCACCGGCGGCTCGCCGTCGCGCACCCCCACGACATCGCAGCCACCGACTTCGCCTTTGACAGTGAATTCCAGGCCCTCAAGAAACCGCTTCACCGGGATGTAGAGAGACGTCTCCTGCATGCGGCAGGCATAGCCGATTCGGGCGGGGCTGGCACAGCGCCGCCGAGATCGGAACAATTGGGCGATTCACAATCGCGGCGAAACCTTCTGGTTTGACGTCGGCCTAGGCGACGTCGCCGGCCAGCATGTGCATCTCTTTCTGCACAGCCGCGAAAAACCGGCGAACCTCATTGCTGGCCGAAGCGATATCGCTGCCGGACCCGATCGCGCGGTCGAGGAGTTCGCGCGCCGTCGCCTTCCAGAAGGATGTGGCCGTGTCGCCATGCAGATTGCCGAGCTTGGCAGCAACCTCGCGAACCAGGACGACCTGACGGTCTATTGGAAAGGCTCGCACATTTGCTGACGACATCTTCTGAACCATGACACTGACGCAACGAATCAGACGCTGCTCTACAGTCACTGGCCTAGCTGTGAAGTCGGAAACGGAATCTTAACGGCGAAAACCGTGAGACGATTTGTGGGCGGATTTGGAGGTGAGGCAAGCGCTCGCGATCGAGCGAGCCATGTTTCGGCCTCTAGATCCTCAGTCCCCTCGCCTCACCGCCGCGCTTGCCGGGAACCATCATGTCCCTGGCCAGCAAGCCGCTCACCCGGCAAAACGCCATGAACGCCCTGCAGGCATCCTCGGTCTTCACCACGTCGACCGTAGCGCCAAAGCAGGCGTTAAACGCGGCCTCGTAGACCTTGCCTTGCCGGCGTGTGGGCCAGCCCTGCAGAACGTCGAGCGCCTGTTCGACGCTGTATATCTCCTCGACCGGCAGGCCGGGTGCGGGCGCGATGCGCACCGGCACTTCGAATTGCAATCTGTCCATTCGATCTCTCCCGAACGGCGTCGCCGAGGCGACGCCGTTCGTCGTAGAAAATTGCTTTGCCCGGCTTCTGACCCAAAAATGTGTCGTCACTGCGGTCGCCGGAGCCAGCAAGACCTGCGGCAGGCCAGAAAGGCTCTATTGGTTCGCCGGATCAGTCTCGGCGTCATACGCCATGCGGGCGGCTATAGTCAGGACATAGACCGACGGCACGGCAAAGATGGTGCCGAGAACCAGTGCTGCCGTGCCCGCCATGCCGAGCGTTTCGGCGATCGCCCAATAGACGGTTCCGATGCAGATGAGCGCCTGAACCGCCAGGAACAAAGCAGCCGAGGCCGCGCGAGACAGGGTTTGGACTGTTTTGATGCGTTTCATTGAAAATGCTCCGGAAATAACGCGTCATACGGCCGGTGCACGGCTTGAAGCCGCCGCACGGGTCGCAGCGCGAACAAGGATGGAAACTGAGAGAGCGGTCGCCTGACCGCCTACGCTACCTGAGCGGCGGTGCACGCGGCTGGTTGGCACTGGTCTGCAGCGCGGGCGCGAACACGGATGCAACCGCAGCCTGGATAGCCGGAACCCGATCGAGCAGAAGGAACGCGGCGTGTGGCGCTAGCGCACCGGGATTGCCGCTGACGAATTTGGTCGGGACCGGGCGTGCGGTCCGAATTTCCAGAGCTTGGCTCTTGCCGGCTACGCGCGGCAGCGCAATCGCATCGCCCTGCCGAGTCGCGCTGATGCTGGCGCCACCCGATGCGGCGGTCGCGAATGCCGTCGCATCCGACTGGACCAGGCACAACAGCGAAACCAGCAGCAAGGCGATCAGGCCCGAGCATGCTGCCCTGATCGGCGACGTGAATGGGTTTGCGCGCTTGGATGCCATCAGAGACCGCCCTACCCTACCAATTGAAGAAAGGAAAGCTTTGCGGCCGAATGGCTTCGCGCGGGACCGGACAGCCACATGATGGAGCCGAATATCGCTTGGTTGAGCCTGTGGCCGGCAGTTCGGCCTTGAACCTTGCGCCATCCGGTGCCAAATCTGGGGAGATTCTGGGCAAGCTCGCATTTCTAGCCCCCACCCCCGGCAAACGGACACAATGGTTACTTATCTCGACGCCGCCACGGCCCCCCTCAGAAACACCGGCCAGATCCGCCTTTATGGCGAAGAAGGTTTTGTCGGCATGCGCAAGGCCTGCGACCTCACCGCACGCTGCCTTGACGAACTGGTGCCGATGGTCGGGCCGGGCGTCACCACGGAAACCATCGACCGTTTCGTCTTCGAGTTCGGCATGGATCACGGCGCGTTGCCGGCGACACTCAACTATCGCGGCTACACCAAGTCGTCCTGCACCTCGATCAACCATGTCGTCTGTCATGGCATTCCCGACAACAAGCCGCTGAAGGATGGCGACATCGTCAACATCGACGTCACCTATATTCTAGACGGCTGGCACGGCGATTCCTCGCGCATGTACCCGGTGGGCACCATCAAGCGCGCCGCCGAGCGCCTGCTCGAGGTCACGCATGAATGCCTGATGCGCGGCATTGCCGCGATCAGGCCCGGTGCCCGCACCGGCGCCATCGGCGCCGCCATCCAGACCTTTGCCGAAGGCGAGCGCTGCTCGGTGGTGCGCGATTTCTGCGGCCACGGCGTCGGCCAGCTCTTTCATGATGCGCCCAATATCCTGCACTATGGCAGCGCCCATGAAGGCGTCGAGATGCGTCCGGGCATGATCTTCACTGTCGAGCCGATGATCAATCTCGGCCGGCCGCATGTGAAGGTTCTGTCGGACGGCTGGACAGCGGTGACGCGCGACCGCTCGCTGTCGGCACAGTACGAGCACACGATCGGCGTCACCGAGACCGGCTGCGAGATTTTCACGCTGTCACCAAAAAACCTCGACCGCCCCGGCCTGCCGGCCTAGTATTTCGCCAGAACGGGCGGGCATCTTGCCCTGCAGATGGCTGGATGTGGGCAGCTTATGGGGAATATCGGCGACGACGACGAGCGGGGATTCTTCTCCGAAGCGCGGATTCAGCCGCCTGCGAAGACCGCAGCGGTCGAGCAGCCGCATTATCTCGGTCACCGCGACCGCTTGCGCCAACGGTTCGCAACCGCCGGCCCTAACGCGCTGCCCGACTACGAACTCTTGGAGCTTTTGCTCTTTCGCCTGATCCCTCGCATCGACACCAAGCCGATCGCCAAGGCGCTGCTGGCGCGCTTCGGCACGCTGGCCGAGGTTCTCGGCGCGCCTGTGGCGTTGCTTCAGGAGGTCAAGGGAATTGGTCCGGCGGTGGCGGTCGATCTCAAGGTGATTGCCGCGGCGGCGCAGCGCATGGCGCGCGGCGAGATCCAGGGCCGCGAGCTTTTGTCGTCCTGGACGCAGCTTCTCGAATATTGCCGCTCAGCCATGGCCTTCGAAAATCGTGAACAATTCCGCATTCTGTTCCTCGACAAGAAGAACATGCTGATCGCCGATGAGGTGCAACAGGTCGGCACTGTCGACCACACGCCGGTCTATCCGCGTGAAGTGGTCAAGCGGGCGCTCGAACTCTCGGCCACGGCAATCATACTGGTCCACAACAATCCCGCTCGATACCCCACTGTGATTGTGGATCACGAGCGGTCACGCTTGGATCTGATTTCCACGAGAAATCAGAGATTTGAGAGCTTCATTTTGGTCCGCCCAACCTCCGGGCAACGGATGATAGCAAGCAAATGTGGGCAGTTGTCCGGCGAGGACGTTGTCCGAGGCAAGACACGCGCCCTTCCCTGCCCCACAATGCAGCGCGAAGCCGATCGCTGAAAGCGCCTGGCCGCACTGGCCTTCGATCGGGACGACTGAAATTGGCCGTTAGCGGAATGGCTGCCTCTGGCATCCGAACAACGATAGCGGACGTTCACCCGGGTGAGACCAAGGCCCGAAGCTGCCTCGATGCGGATGTTCACGAACAGGAGGCAAGCATCAGCCTTGGCCAGCGTCAGAGAGGCAGAACGACAAGAAACCGTGGACCGTCTTATCGCCGAAATCGGCGCAGCCAGTCGGATTGCCAAGCTAGTCCACGCGCAGTCCCAATAATCAGCCTTCCAGACGTAACATACGGTTACTTACCTTGCATGCCGACCAACGTTGACGCAGCGTACCCCGGAGGACACGGTCATGAACCTTTCGAGACGCAGTTTTGCTGCTGCCTGTCTGGTCGCAGCATCTATCGCCGGCTTTGCCCCGGCGCTGGCGCAAGCCCAAGACGTCACACCCGAGGAAGCCCGCGCCATAGCCAAGGAAGCCTATGTCTACGGCTACCCGATGGTGGACAGTTACCGCATCCAATACGCCTATTTCGAAGACAGTAAAAATCCCGAATTCAAGGGACCATGGAACACCATCATCAACACGCCACGCGTGTACACGCCGGCCGACACCGCGTTCGTGACGCCCAATTCGGATACGCCCTACTCGTGGCTCGGCATGGATCTGCGCGCCGAACCCATAGTGCTGACCATGCCGGCGATCGATGAGAAGCGCTATTACAGCGTCCAGATAATCGATGGGTACACGTACATCGTCGACTATATCGGCAGTCGCGCGACCGGCAACGATGGCGGCAGCTTCCTTGTCGCCGGACCGGGCTGGAAAGGCGATACGCCTGCGGGCGTGAAAAAAGTGATCCGCTCTGATACCGACTTTAACTGGGGCGTCTACCGCACGCAGCTCTTCAATCCGGCCGACCTTGATGAGGTGAAGAAAGTCCAGGCCGGCTACAAAGTGCAGACACTATCTGCGTTTCTCGGACAGCCCGCGCCCGCGGCCGTGCCAATTGATTACATCAAGCCGCTGACACCCGCCGAACAAAAGACATCGCCTGAATTCTTCAACATGTTGAACTTCGCTCTCCAGTTCGCACCGACACATCCCTCGGAGACCGAACTGATGGCGCGTTTCGCCAAGATTGGCGTTGGCGCGGGAAAGACGATCGATGTGAGCTCGCTCTCTCCTGAAGTGAAAACCGCCATCGAGCAGGGAATAGCCGATGCCTGGGCCGATCTCGCCAACTTGCAGAAAACCGAGCTCGATACGGGCAAAGTGACGACTAGCGACCTGTTCGGGTCGCGCGCGTTTTTGAAGGACAATTACCTCTACCGGATGGCGGGCGCCGTGATCGGCATCGGCGGCAATTCGAAGCAGGAGGCGATGTATCCGATATTTGCCGTTGACACCGACGGCCAGAAACTCGACGGCGCCAACCGCTACACCGTAAAATTCGCATCGGGCCAGCTACCGCCAGTCAACGCGTTCTGGTCGCTGACGATGTATGAGCTGCCGCAGAGCTTGCTCGTCGCCAATCCGATCAACCGCTACCTGATCAATTCGCCGATGCTGCCGGAATTGGTGAAGGATGCCGATGGCGGCTTGACACTCTATGTCCAGAACGAGTCGCCGGGCAAAGACATGGAGCCGAACTGGCTGCCTGCGCCCAAAGGTCCGTTCATCGCTTTCATGCGCCTCTATTGGCCGAAAGAGGAAGCGCTCAACGGTACCTGGAAGGCGCCGCCCGCGACGAAGACCCAGTGATTGCGAGGCTGGAACTGTCTCGCGAGCAAATCTCGCGAACACCCTCACAACGGAGGAGAATCCCAATGTTACGTATGGCAATTGTGGCCCTGGCGATTGCCGGTGGTCTGACCTCAGCCTCCACCAGCCAAGCACAAGATGTAACGGTGGCTGAAGCCCGTGAGATAGCCAAGGAAGCCTATGTCTACGGGTTCCCGATGGTCGACAACTACCGCATCCAGTACGCTTATTTCGTTGACACCAAGAACCCAGAATACAAGGCGCCTTGGAACCAGCTCACCAACATCCCGCGCGTCTACACGCCGGAGGACAAAGCGATCCAGACACCCAACTCCGACACGCCCTACTCGATGATCGGTATGGACCTGCGCGCTGAACCGATGGTGCTAACTGTTCCCCCGATCGAGAAAGATCGCTACTTCAGCATCCAGCTCATCGACGCCTATACGTTCAACTTCGATTACATCGGCAGCCGCGCGACCGGCAACGACGGCGGCAGCTTCCTGATCGCCGGCCCGGGCTGGCAAGGCGAGACGCCGGCTGGCGTGAAGAAGGTGTTTCGCTCGGAGACCGACCTTATCATCGCGGCCTATCGCACGCAGCTTTTCAATCCAGATGACCTCGACAATGTGAAGAAGGTCCAGACTGGCTACAGGGCCGAGCCGCTTTCGGCGTTTCTCGGCCAGCCCGCGCCAGCCCCTGCGCCTGCAATCGATTTCATGAAGCCGCTGAGCGCAGAGGACGAGAGGAAGTCACCTGAGTTCTTCAACATCTTAAACTTCCTCCTGCAGTTCACCCCGACCAATCCGTCCGAAACCGAACTGATGGCGCGTTTCGGGAAGATCGGGGTTGGCGCCGGAAAGACCTTCGACGGAAGTGCACTCACTCCGGAGATCAAAACCGCCATCGAGCAAGGCATGGCCGATGCCTGGGATGACCTCGAAAATCTGAAGAAGAAGGTCGATGCAGGGGAAGTGACCTCGGGCGACATGTTCGGCACACGCGAATACCTCAAGAACAACTACCTTTATCGCATGGCTGCGGCTGTCCTTGGCATCTACGGCAATTCGAAGCAGGAGGCGATGTACCCCATCTATGCCGTTGACGCCGGTGGGCAGAAGCTCGACGGCGCCAACCGCTACACAGTCCGCTTCACGGCCGACCAGATGCCGCCGGTCCACGCCTTCTGGTCAATGACGATGTATGATCTGCCGGCGAGTCTGCTGGTTGCCAATCCTATCAACCGCTACCTTCTGAACAAACCGATGCTGCCCCAATTCGTAAAGGATGCTGATGGCGGCTACACCTTCTATGTGCAGAGCGAGTCGCCGGGCAAAGACATGGAGCCGAACTGGCTGCCAGCGCCCAAGGGCCCCTTCTTCATTGCGCTGCGCCTCTATTGGCCGAAGGAAGCAGCGCTCAACGGCACATGGAAGCATCCGCCGATGACAAAAACGCCTTGATCAAGTCCGCGGGGGGCGTGCCGACGGAGCGTCGGGAAGCAACAGCCACTCGAAACCGGCTAGTCGCTAGAGCGGAATGCAGGCGGCGGTCGACCCGCATTTGTCTACGACGGAAGGGATCATCATGAAGACGTGTTTGTCGGCGATGTCCGGACTGTTCTTAATGTACGGTGCGGCCGGAGCTTTTGCTCAGGACGCCGACGAATTGTCCAAGCAACTCGCCAATCCGATTGCGAGCCTGATCAGTGTGCCATTCCAGAGCAATTTCGATTTTGGAGCCGGACCAGACGACAACGGGTTTGCCTACACGCTGAACATCCAGCCTGTCATTCCGATTTCGCTGAACGACGAGTGGAACGTGATATCCCGTACAATTCTACCGGTGAGCTATCGCGATTACACGCCCGACGGCGATGTTTTCGGATTGGGGGACGTTACGCAGAGCCTTTTCTTTTCGCCGAAGGCCCCAACAGCCGGCGGCTTGATCTGGGGCATAGGGCCGGTCTTCCTGCTGCCGACGGCGACGGATGATTTTCTTGGCAGCGGCAAATGGGGGGCTGGTCCTACTGCTGTCGCGTTGGTTCAAAAGGGTGAATGGACAGTAGGAGGATTGGCAAATCACGTCTGGTCATTCGCCGGCCAAGGCGACCGCGCCGACGTGAGTTCCACTTTCCTGCAGCCCTTCGTTTCGTATAGTCTGGGCCATGGCCGGTCGGTCTCGTTGAATGCGGAGGCAACCTACAATTGGGAAGCCGAGCAATGGACCGTTCCCCTCAATCTCGGGTTTGCCCAGGTGCTCAAGATCGGCGAACAACCCGTCAGTTTTCAGATCGGCGCGAAGTACTATGCCGTAGCACCAGAGGGCGGACCGGAGTGGGGAATTAGGACGACCATCACCCTGCTGTTTCCTAAGAAATGACGGCCGGAAGCGGCCCCTCACGAAGCGATCAAATCAAACCAATCCCTTGGAGGAGCCCGGCGTCTGAGGCGTCGATCCTGGTAGGGGTGCGGGATGGCTCCGTCGAAGAGCGATGCTCATAATCTACCTCCGTCCCATGCGTTCAAGGGCATCGCGCAACGGAGCATCCGAAACGTGGACGAATCCAAGATAAGGATGGGACATATCGACGATCAGGAAGACTGCGCTCGCGACCGACAGCGCGCAAACAAGCAATGTGCAGATGACCGTCACGTTGACGGGCGCCCAAAGTCCGAAGGTGAAGAACATCAAGCTCAACCAGAACACCAGAATCGCAAGGAACGGCCACGGCAACCCTTCGCCGCGTGCTTCGATCGCTAACCAATGGGCCTCCGCGATTTGCCCGCTGACCTGAAGGGCGCGGGCCTGGATCGAACGCTGAGCATCGGTCTGCGGAGACAGCGCCCGAAGTTGGTCCTGAACAGGTTCGATGCCCAGGTCTTCAGCCGCAGTATCGTCCGTTGCCTCGTTCGCGTTGCCCCAGGCCTCATTTAATCGGTTCTCAACAAGCTTTCGCAGCAGCCCCCGTGTCTGCTGAGTCTCTGGACCGTAGTGCGCCATGACACGGTCGAGCAGCAGCAGACGTGCCACGGAAGTCCGCAGCTCGCTCTCCGCGTCATTGAAGTTGGTTTTGGCTGAGGCAATCAAAAGCCCGAGCGCAAGCGCCGACAACGTCCCGACCACCGCTGTGGCTAACTTGATCGCATCTTTCGAGTCGGCGCTCACATGGTGGTCAGGTAGATTGGCACGAAGCAGCATTCCGATCGAAGCGGCGCAGGACAGGCAGAGTAATACGACCCCTCCGGTCGAGAAGGCGCTCATGGGTTTCGCCTTAGTGTTGGGCAGCAACCTAGGCTATCTCATCGACAGCCAGTAGACCACGCCTGGTTCTGATTTGCGCTAACGCCTAGTCGCACAACGGGAGCAGAACAAGGATCTGGACACGCGCTCCTCTATGTGGCGCAAACGTGCCGCCTCGCCTGTTGTTCGGATGTCCGCTTTTAGGATGCGGCTAGGGCAGTCTCAACGACCGACATGCGGCGCATTGCCGCCCGGCAGCATTGGGCCGGGCGCAGTAGGTCCGCTTGTGGTCAGGGAAGAGCGATAGCGGACATTCAACCTCCAAAGTCCGATGTCGTGACTTGACCCATTGGCGACCTTCAAAACTGAGGGGGCAAAATGACAAGTTGTGACCCCTATGCGGACTATGGGCGAAGCTTCAGAAGCCCCGTTGTGATGTCGATGCTGCTCCGGAGAGGCGGATCAAAGCCTTCAGGCTGCTACCCCATATGCGTTTCGCCTAATTGCCTGCGGTGGCTGTCCGAAGGCGCGCACAATGGCGGGCGCATAGGGTCGCCATCAGCAGACCCCGTTTCCTGAGCGAGGCCGTCGACCGAATGACGGTCTGCTTCATCATCCGGGCGGCCTCGACCCGCACGTTCTCGGTACGCTCGACTGCCGAAATCACTTGGGCGGAACCAGCGCCGCGAAGCTGTCGACGCCAATCTCCATGGGCTTCATCCGAGCTAAGCGACCGCGATGCTGCGCGGCGTTGCCGAATTCCGTCGCCCGTCGATACTGAAGGACCCGGCGCCGAAGGCGACGACTTGCAACAGCCCACCCGTGATCGCGATATTCTTGAGGAAGTGGACCAGCGCGTCTTGGTCGGAGAAGATGTTGTGGAAGGCGAGTGCCGTCGCGATCGTGAATACTGCCATGACTGATGCCACGATTCTGGTTTGGTAGCCGAGCACGAGAAGAATGCCGCCACCAATCTCGACGACGATGGCAATTAGCAGGCCGAGCAACGGAGCGGGCAAGCCAACGGATGCAATGTATCCCTGCATTATGGCGGGTGCGGCGATCTTTCCGAAGCCACTAAGAAGAAAAAGCACGGCGATCAGCAGCCGACCAAAAGCGGCGATATGCGCGGATTGCTTGAGCACTAGAATATACCTTCAATTTAATCGCCGCTTTGACGTGTCCGGAGCCAGGCGATGCGGGTTGCTTTCAAGGATACACGCGGCGCACCACGCGAACCTGCGCGAGGTTGCGGCGGGGATGATGTTAGACTCTACGCGCACGAACATTTTCGTTCGGCATGAACGTAGCCGTTCGCTGTTTTTCAAAACAGCCGGAAAGTTTTGATCACACTATTCAAGGGATTTGAAATGACGGACGTTGGTACGTAGACCAAAACTCACCGTCTTTTGATGGTGGGTAGGCAAGGCTGTTTTTTGCCGGCGCCAGAAGGCCTCGGGCGGTCCACGTCGGCGATCAGCTTTACGAACCGGGCTTTGGAGCCGCAGTTCGGGTTGCGCGCTTTGCTTTGATCGGCTTTGTAATTTCTTGGGAGAGCGGCGCGACCCCGTCCGACAGTGTCACCAACTTTTCGATCAGCCACCGCCCGGCAGGGCCCGGAGGAGTGTCCGTCTTGTGTATGGCCTGCATGGTGTATTCTCCGCCACGCCAGTCCGGAAGGTTCAATTGTACGAGCCTTCCGGATTCGATATCGGAGCGAACGATCGGTTCCGGCATTCCGCTCCATCCAAGTCCGGCGATGAGAAGCTTGCGCCTGGCCGCCTGATCGCCGATGCGCCAGGTGTTGAGACTGACCACGCCGAAGTCGCGGCTCTCCGCCGCGGGTTCCTCCGAGAGAATGAGCTGGACGAAATCGCTTGCCTGCGATGGAGCAGCAGCCTCGCTCGCCCGGGCCAGCGGATGGCTGGGCGCGGCGACGGGAATGATCCGGACGCTGTCAATGTCGGTGCGGCGAAATCCCGTCATGTCCATGTGCAGCTCGCTTCCCACGCCGATGCGAGCATGGCCGTTTCGGACCGCGCGCTCGACACCGCCAAGCGTCTGCACCAGGAGGCGGATGGGCACCGTCGGGAACTCGGCATGGAATTCACGAAGCAGCGTCGTCAACCGATCGCCGGGAAGCATGCTGTCAACCACGAGCGACACTTCGGGCTCGAGTTCGTCGAGGAAGCCCCGCACGCGCGCGCGCAATGTCTCGACGCTATGCGCAACCGCTCTGGCTTCGGACACGACCGCTTCGCCCTGTTGCGTGAGCTTCGGCTTGCGGGTCGTTCCGCGATCGAACAGCGAAATACCGAGCTGTTCCTCCAGCGTGTCGATTGCGTAGCTGATGGCGGAGGTTGCGCGTCCCAGACGTTTGGCGGCCGCGGAAAAACTTCCTGCTTCGGCCACGGTCAACAGCACCAGAAGCTGATCGATACTCGGTATGGCTGGGCTTCGCATTTCGAATTCCTTGAAAAGGTTTTTCAGTTTTATACCGGTTTTTTTGGGGTGGGCGAAGTCCTAGCTTTTCCGGCGTCGGCCGTGCTTCAGGGCGACAGCAACGTCCTAGTCAGAGGAGTGCATTCATGACGAGCAATCCGAACGAGCTGACCATCGAGAACTCGGTCCTGGTCCTCATCGATCACCAGCCATGGATAGCTTTAATGGTTCACTCGATCGATCCAGGCCTGATGATCAACAATGTCGCGGGCCTCGCCCAGGCAGCCAAAAACCTCGGCGTCCCCACCATCCTCACGACAATCGGAGCGAAGGGCAGCATCCTCGTCGACCCGCTGTTCAAGGAGATTACCGAGATATTCCCGGACGTCACGCCGATCGACCGCACCTCGACCCATGCCTGGTCGCACCCGGAGTTCCGGGCCGCGATCGATGCGACGGGCCGCAAGAAGCTGATCATGGCCGGCCTGGTGACCGAGGTCTGCCTTGCACAATCGGTGCTCGCCGCCCTGAAGGAAGGATACGAGGTCTATTTCGTCCCCGACTGTTCGGGCGGAGGCACGGTCGAGGCCCATGAGGACGCCAAGACGCGCATGGTGCAGGCCGGCGCCAAGCCGATCGACTGGAAGGCTGTCACCTCCGAGTGGGCCCCCGACTACACAGGGCCGGAACGCGAGAAGCTTGGCGATGTCTGGTCGCGCCGAGGCAGCGGCGTGGGCCTGCTGATTGACTATGTGTTCGCGCAGGTCACAGCCGGCCTTGTGCCGATGCCCAGCTTCATGTCTGCGCCCGACAAGGCCGGCTCTGGCCGAGCACCGACCAACGGGCCGACGAAAACGGCCGCCACACATTCCGGGCAAAGAAACTAGGCCTCCAACACGGAGACAATCGACATGACCACCAATCCCAACGAAACGGCAACGGACGCGGTCAACCGCACGGCGCAGGAGATACTGGACGCATTCGAGGCCAAGGATTCGGCCAAGGCGAGGTCCTATTACGCGCCGGACGCGGTGATCGCCACGGCCGGCCGCCCGGCGGCCAGGGACGGCGAGGCGGTATCCAAGGCCATCAGCGACGATATTGCGGATCCCAACTTCAAGCTGAATCTCTTAAACAGGAAAACCGAGGTCGCCGGCTCGGGTGACCTAGCCTACCGCCAAGGCACGTTCACCATCACCTATACGAACCCGCAGACCAAAAAGGCGGAGAATGCCACGGGCAGCTACTTGGACATCTTCCGGAAGCAGGCGGACGGCTGGAAGGTGGTGGCCGATTTCGGAGTTTAGCGCGGCTAGTCCGGACTAACTCCGCTCGAACCAGCGCTGATGGCCGATTACGTGTTCGCCCAAGTCACTGCCGGCCTTGTGCCGCTAAGCTCTGTGCCCGCTCCTGCAGGCCCGACGCCTACTAATGGGCGGGGAAAAACAGGGCTCGCCGCACGACCCGCCTAGAGAAACGACCTCTCGAAGCTGCGGCCGACGTAGGCACTTTGGTCAGAAAGCCGAGGTCCCGAAATGACCCTCTCCGCATCGATCCCCCCGAAGCCTCGTGCGACGCCTGGGCCACCATCCACGACCGCTTCGAAGAAGGCGGGTTCAATCAGAGCGGCACCGGTCGGCTGCGCGCCACGCGCGGGATGCGCGGGATGGAAGAGTTCCAAGAAACCAAGACCTGCGTCCGGTCGCTGCCGCCCGGTAGGCAGCGACCGCACCAGAACAGCGGGGTTTTACCATGGCCATCAACATCAAGGCGGCGGTTGTCGAGGAAAAGGCCGAGCCTTTCCAAATCGAGGAATTGGTGCTGGACGAGCCCCGTGCTGACGAGGTGCTGGTGCGCATCGTCGCCTCGGGCATCTGTCAGACGGACGCACATGTCTGGCAGCAGCATTTGCCCACGCCGCTGCCGGTCGTTCTCGGCCACGAGGGTTCGGGGGTTGTCGAGCGCGTCGGGGCGGCCGTTGCATCACTGAAGCCCGGCGACCACGTCGTCATGTCCTATCAGGCGTGCGGTCACTGCCAGCCCTGCCTGACGGCACGCCCGGCCTATTGCGATTACGCCATGGAAGCGAATTTCTCGGGTGCGCGGCTCGATGGGACCGTTGGCGTCCACCGCCATGCGAATGTGGAGGGCGAGGCCGTGCATGGCCACTTCTTCGGCCAATCCTCATTCGCCACCTATGCGCTGACCACGGCGCGCAACACCGTCAAGGTGCCCAACGACGTGCCGCTCGATCTGTTGGCGCCTCTCGGCTGCGGCCTGCAGACGGGCGCTGGCGCGGTCCTCAACAGCTTCAAGGTGGCCGCCGGCGAAACCATCGCCGTTTTCGGAACGGGCGCCGTGGGCCTCGCCGCGATCATGGCGGCTGTGGTCGCCTCTGCCAGCGTCATCATCGCGGTCGACGTCAACGAACAACGGCTGGCGCTCGCTCGCGAGTTTGGTGCGACCCACACGATCAACCCCGCCAAGTGCGACGTTGGGCAGGAATTGAAGACGATCACCGGTCGGGGCGTCAACTATGTCTTTGATACCAGCGGCCGCAAGGAGATGCTGGCGCATGCCTTAAATGGTCTAGCGCCACTGGGTCAGGTCGGGCTCGTCGCATCGGCGGGCTCGGACGGCACCGTCGAGGTTTCCAAGCTGATCCTCGGCAGTCTGGTGCGCGGCATCGTCCAGGGTGACGCCATCCCCCAACTGTTCATCCCGGAACTGATCCGTCTCTACAAAGCCGGGCAGTTCCCATTCGATCGGCTCGTCCGGTTCTTCCCATTCGAGCAGATCAACGAAGCCTTTGCGGCAGCCGCCAGTGGTGAGGTCATCAAGCCGATCCTGCGGATCGGGACGTAACTCCAACCGAAGCATCGGGGCGGGAACTCAAGGAGAAGAACATCGCTAGCTGCGCGTCTCACCTGCGAGGGGGAGGCATTTGCCGCTGACCTGCAGCTTGATCGAGACTGAAGGGCGGACGGTCGGCATATCGAAAATCCTGAATAGACTGTTAACTATTGTTTTGATTTTATTGCTAGCTAGGAACCTCTAAAACTACCCAGTCCCCGGTTCGGGACCTACTCTGTTTTCAGGAGAACGGAATGCTGAATGTGGCGATCATCATCGGAACCACCCGTCCCGGCCGCAAGGCCGAGGTCGTCGCACGCTGGGTCCACGGCATCGCTGCGGAGCGGAGCGATGCCTCTTTCGAGGTCGTGGACATCGCGGACTTCGACCTGCCTCTTCTCGACGAAGCGCTTCCTCCCTCGATGGGGCAGTACGCGCAGCCGCATACGAAGGCCTGGGCCGCCAAAATCGCGACCTTTGACGCGTTCGTGTTCGTCACGCCCGAGTACAACCATTCGACATCAGGCGCGCTCAAGAACGCGATCGACTATCTGTTCCGCGAATGGAATGACAAGGCCGCCGGGTTTGTCGGCTATGGCGGCGTCGGCGGAACGCGTGCCGTCGAGCATCTGCGACTGATCATGGGCGAGATCAAGGTTGCCGCCGTGCGGGCCCAGGTCGCACTGTCCCTTTTTACCGATTTCGAAAACTTCTCCACGTTCAAGCCCGGTCCGCATCAGGCGGCGGCGGTTAACGCCATGCTCGATGACCTCGTCGCCTGGGGCCAGGCGCTGCAGACCATGCGACGGCAAGTCAGCGAGCGAGGCGCACTATGACCCTCGACAAAGGCGAGACTTCCATACCCGAATCCAATGCGGCAATCAGCGAACGCCCGCGCCGGATAGCGCATCGCACCTTCGGCAAACGACAGGGACCCATTACCCGTCTGATGAGCCCCTCCGACTTTGGCCGCAGGCTGAAGCCCTTCGTCTTCCTCGACCTGTTCGATGCCGAGGAATCGTCGCTGTCGGGGTTTGGCTGGCATCCTCATTCCGGCATCGCGACGGTCACCTATCTTTGGGAGGGCAATGTTCGCTACGAGGACACGACCGGCGCCGCCGGATTCCTGCCTGCCGGCGGGGTCGAATGGTTCAAGGCCGCAGGTGGCGCATGGCATGGCGGCGGCGCCGGCAACGCCGGTCGATCTCGCGGATTCCAGCTCTGGCTCGCCTTGCCGCCCGACCAAGAACTCGGGCCGGCCGAAAGCATCTACCAGAAGCCTCAGGAGGTTCGAGCGAAGGGATCCGCCTCCGTCCTGCTCGGCACCCTTGGCGAGGTGTCGAGCCCGCTAAAGGCGCCGTCCTCGATCAACTATCTGGCCGTGCGGCTCAAGGCAGGCGAAACCTGGCGATACGAGCCGCCCGCTGGTCACGATGTTTGCTGGGTTGCGCTTGCCTCCGGAAAGCTCGCCGTTCCCGAGCCTGTAGCAGCGGGCGAGCTGGTGGCCTTCGAGACGTCGAGCCAGGCGATCGACTTTCGGGCGGAGGCGGACGCCGAGTTCGTCCTCGGCTCGGCGGCTGCCCATCCGTACGAACTCGCCCTCGGACATTACTCGGTGCACACCAGTCCGGCTTCGCTTCACGCTGGCGACCAGCGCATCGCCGAGATAAAGGCGCGGCTGCAAAAGGAAGGCCGGTTGTAGCCGCGCACGTCAGCCAACGGAAAACGACGCCGGTTACGTCGCGCGACGCCCGCCGGAATAAAATAGAAGGAACTGACCCATGGTATCCAACATAGAAAACTGATCGCGGTGATCGGCGCAACGGGGCAGCAGGAGGCGCAGTTGTGCGTGCCCTGCAAGCCGCGGCCATTTCAAAGCACGCGCTCTGACTCGCAATCCAGGCAAAAACCGCGAACTCGCTGAGGAAGTAGTCGAAGCAAATCTAGATCACCCGGAAACCCTCAAAGCTGCATTTGAAGGAGCATACGGCGTTTTTCTGGTCACCAATTTCTGGGAAAAAGGAACCGACGAACTCAAGCAGGCAACGGCGGCGGTGCGCGCTGCCAAAGAAGCCGGCGTCAAACACTTTATCTGGTCAACGCTGCCCAACGTAGAAGCGATCAGCGGCGGCATCGCCGGAGTCATCCGCAACGTCGCGTGGATGCGGGCAAAATAGTGCATGAAGTGCAGCGCGACCGCGTTGGCGTGAGCCTCAACCTTCTTGGAAAAGCCGTTTGTCAGACGCGTGAAGGCTTTAGGCGTGTGATCTTCGGTCTGTTTGAGTCCCGGTTCACGGAGTGTCGCCGACCATGCCTGAGAAAAGCACTGAGCCGCGCTGCTCGAGAAGCGACAGCGAGGTGTAATCCAGGATCGATAGGCCCCCGTCCGCGACCAAGGTTTGGCCCGTGATGAACGAAGCCTCATCGCTGGCCAGGAACGCTACAGCCGCAGCAATTTCTGCCGGCGTGCCCATCCGGCCGAACGCGCTTGGCGGCACCGTCCAGTCGCCGATACCAGACGCTGGCGCCGCTGCATCGGTTTCGGTGGCAATCCAGCCCGGGCTGACGCAGTTCGCCCTGATCCGATGTGCAGCCCCCTCGATTGCCAGCGATCGCGTGAGCGCCTCGACGGCCGCCTTGGCGACGCAGTACAGGCCCCAATTGCCATGCGATGTGGCCGTGGACGATATGTTGACGATCGAACCTCCGCCGAAATCCCGCAGCAGCGGCAAGGCGTAGGAGGATACAAAGTAGGTGGAGTCCAGGTTGGCGCCGCGCATCTTGTCCCATCTCGCTCCGGGGCGATCGCCTGGTTCGATGCCGCTCCGGCGCGAACCGGCGCCTGCGTTGTTGACAACAACCGCCAGCCGCCCCCATTGGCCGGTCTGGCCGATCAGGTCCTCCACTTGATGTTCCTCCGACAGATCGCACTGGAAAAAGCGGGCTTCACCTTCGATCGCCTTTGCTTCCGCTTCAACGGCGCGGCCCTTTTCGCGATCGCGGCCTGCGAACGCCACCCTGGCTCCCTCTTTCAGGAAATAGTGGACGATCCCACGGCCTATCCCTGAATTCCCGCCGGTCACGAGAACGTCTTTGCCTTTAAAGCGCATGGTACCTCCCTGCAGATGCAGATGCGCGCATTGCGGCATCTCTGATCCATTCCGCTGAGAAACGGTGGACCGAAGCGGGGATATGCTTCGCTATTCAATTCAGCGTCAGTGCCACAGCGGGTCGAGGATTGGACATGAGCGGGAGCGAGTTCTCCCCTGGCAGCGGGATGACCCATATCCGGCAGTTTTTTTGAAGTCATGGGTCCATTGTTGTTGAAAACTGCTGTCAGGTCTCCTCGTGTTCGCCAAGACTTCCAGAAAGGGCCTCGGCGCGTGATCTGGAGGGCAATGACTTGGGCCGTCGCCGGCTGCGTAGCCTACGACAGCAGAGTTCTGTTTGTGCGATCGGGTTGTGCTGAACGTGCAGGCCGTGCTTCGGCGATGGCTTCCGGAACAAGGGCTATCGCGGGATCGCGGGCAACCAGTTCCAGGAGCGTTTCAAGGTCGCTGACCTCGAAGACTGTGAGACGCTCGATACCAATCTCCAGAAAGGCGCGGTCGACGCATTTCCGCGTCCCCCAATCCGACCGAAATCGACAAATGGTTCGTCTTCCAACGCGGAGAGCACCACTGCCGGCCATGGCATGATTCAGCGCCCTCGTGAGCTCGACACATCTGGCGGTGGCGGCGTTATTTTTCTGTGGCATGGTGGATCAATCGTGAGGATTTCGACGTCGTCTGCTTAATGCCACACCAACGCCCAGGCCGTGGCGATCTCGATAATGGGAGTTGTAATGTCGCTCAGTCGCGCTGAAGTGTACGATCTTTCGATATTCCTGCTCATCGTACAGTATCGCAGTTTTAGAAAGGCGGCGGACAATCTGGGCGTAACCGCATCAGCACTCAGCCACAGGGTAAAAGCGCTTGAAGAGCGACTTGGAGTAAGGCTGCTAAACCGTACAAGCCGAAGTGTTGCTCCAACAGTAGCAGGAAGCGCGCTTGCCGAAAAAGTGAGTGCTGGCCTCGATCTTATCAATTCCGGCCTGGAAGAACTGCACGGACACCACGAAGGGACCGCCGGTAGTGTGCGGTTGAATGTACTGCGCGATGCGTCGACTTTACTTCTGCGCCCGGCAGTGCCGATCTTCCTGCAGCGCTTTCCCAATATCGAACTGGAGATTGCCGTCGACGATCACTTCGTCGACGTTACAGCGGAAGGCTTCGACGCAGGTCTCAGATATGGTGGCACGATACCAGAGGACATGATCGCCATTCCATTGACGCCACCACTCAAGTGGGTGGTCGTCGGTGCACCGGCTTACTTCGAGCGCCGCGGTCGGCCGGAATTGCCTGACGATCTTCATTCCCATCAATGTATCCGCATCCGCACGGGACGAGGGCAGATTTACAAATGGGAATTCGAGCAGGGCGACGATCGGCGCGAGATCGACGTTCCTGGCTCACTCATCTCAAGTGAGTCTGCTTTCGCCATCAATGCTGCGATCGACGGTATTGGTCTGTTTTATTGCCTGGAAAAGCTCGCTAGTCCTCACCTTGCAGCAGGGCGGCTGGAAGTGGCACTGCCGCAATGGTCTTCAATCGGCCCGCCATTGTCCATGTACTATTCGAGTCGCCGGCAACTGCCCTTCGGGATCAGTGCCCTCATTCAGGTGATACGCGATATCAATCCGCTGAAATGAACTTTGCGAAGGTCGGGCTAAGGTGCTCATCATATGGCCATCGATGAGCACAGTTCATTGATGTGATTACCTCTCACCCATTGATTCATTAATCGACGATGCTATTCAATCTCTCGAATGCTGCGCGGCCGATGGACCGGAATGGCGCATGCAATGCAAATACGAGGCTTGAATGTACGTTGCAGATGCCAAGAGATACGACGCGATTGCCTACCGCCGCTGTGGTCGATCGGGACTAAAGCTCCCGCCGATTTCGTTGGGCCTTTGGCAGAACTTCGGTGGTCAAGATGTCTTCGAGACCGGCCGATCGGTGATCCGGCGTGCCTTCGACAAGGGCGTCACTCATTTCGACCTGGCGAACAATTATGGCCCGCCATACGGGTCGGCGGAAGAGAATTTCGGACTGGTCCTCAAAAGGGATTTTTCGAGCCACCGCGACGAGATGATCATCTCCTCAAAAGCCGGTTGGGATATGTGGCCGGGGCCTTATGGCGCGGGTGGATCCCGCAAGCACCTGCTTTCATCGCTCGAACAGAGCCTGAAGCGAATGGGTGTCGAATATGTCGATATCTTCTATTCCCACCGCCCGACATTAGATGTTCCGCTCGAAGAAACCATCGCCGCGCTCGTGCAGATGGTGCGGCAAGGCAAGGCGCTCTACGTCGGCATTTCATCGTATGGGCCAGATCGGACCAGGGAAGCCGAGCGCGTCCTGCGCGCGGAAGGAATTCCGCTCTTTATCCACCAACCCTCCTACTCCATGCTGAATCGCTGGATTGAGGACGGGTTGCTCGATACGCTGGAAGAGCTTGGTGCCGGCTGTATCGCATTTTCGCCTTTGGCTCAGGGGTTGTTGACATCAAAGTATCTGAATGGCGTCCCGGACGGCGCGCGTGCAGCGCGTGGCGGCTCATTCGACACAAAGTTGCTGAGTGATGCAAACATAGAGCGTGTCCGCGGACTGAACGCGATCGCAAGCGACCGCGGGCAGACACTTGCCCAGATGGCGATCGCGTGGACCTTGCGAGATACGCGCATAACAAGCGCGCTGGTAGGCGCGCGCAACGTGGCCCAACTCGATGATTCCCTCGGCGCTTTAGAGAATCTCGAATTCAATGCCGAAGAACTCCGCAAAATCGACGGGTACGCAACCGAGGGCGGGGTCGACCTCTGGCGGGCTCAATCAAAGGCAGCCTGAATGGTCGGATGGTGCGCGATATTCTCGGTGCCGAACCGGGCAGTCGCTGACGGACGCAACGTCTGAACAAGGCGAAAGCAAACAAAACAACGCCTTCATAGCGCGCTGATGGCCAGAAGACGATGGCATCGGGCCGGCAACGCGATAGGCCCGATTGAGATCCCTGAAGGAGCAAGAACATGGACTATCGCAAGCTCGGCAATAGTGGCGCCGTCGTCTCGGCCTATTGCCTCGGCACCATGACTTTTGGGCACGAGTCCGACGAAGCCACATCGTTCGCGCTTATGGATGATTATGTCGAGGCCGGCGGCAATTTCATCGATACGGCCGACGTCTACAGTGCCGGCGTGTCAGAGGAAATCATCGGCCGTTGGCTCAAGAGCAAGCCAGGAACCGCCAAGGATCTGGTGATCGCCACCAAGGGTCGTTTTCCCATGGGCGCGGGGCCGAACGATCTCGGCCTGTCGCGCAAGCATCTTGGGGCGGCGCTCGATGCCTCGCTCAAACGCCTGGGCGTCGAGCAGGTTGATCTTTACCAGATGCACGCCTGGGACGCGCTAACGCCGCTGGAGGAGACGCTGCGCTTTCTCGACGACTCGATCCGCAACGGCAAGATCGCCTATTACGGGTTCTCGAACTTCCTGGGTTGGCATCTGACCAAGGCGGTGTGGCTGGCCAAAGCCAATGGCTACACGCCACCCGTGACGCTACAACCACAATACAGCCTGCTGGTCCGCGACATCGAGCATGAGCTTGTACCGGCCGCGCTCGACGCCGGTATCGGCCTGCTGCCGTGGTCGCCGCTGGGCGGCGGATGGCTCTCAGGCAAATACAAGCGCGACCAGATGCCGGCGGGCGCCACGCGCCTTGGCGAAAATCCCAAACGCGGCATGGAAGCGTTCGACGCCCGCAACGCCAAGCCAATCACCTGGAACGTGATTGGGGCGGTGGAAGATACCGCAAAAGCGCTTGGGGCGAGCATGGCGCAGGTCGCGCTGGCATGGGTCGCCGCACAGCCAGCGGTCACGTCGGTTGTTCTCGGGGCCCGGACACGAGAGCAACTGGCCGACAATCTCGGTGCGGCCAAGCTGAGGCTGACGGACGAGAACATTGCCAAACTCAACGCGGCGAGCAAACCGGAAATGTCGGAATATCCCTATGGAACGGGCGGCATAAGCCAGCGCCACCGCAAGATCGAGGGTGGCCGCTGACTTTGGCGGCACGCCAACCGCATCGATAAACATCAAAGGAGTCTCAGCATGTCCGCATCCGATACCCCAGGCAAGCGCATCATCTTTACCGGCGGCACCGGCAAGGCCGGCCGGCACGCAATTCCCTACTTGCTGGAGCGCGGCCACGACGTACTCAACCTCGATCTGGTACCGTTCGCCCATCCCGGTGTCAGGACGTTGATCACCGATCTCACCGACAGCGGGCAGACCTTCAACGCGTTGTCGATGCATTTCGACAGCAGCGGGCTCACCACCGGCAAGGGGCCCGCACCGGTGGATGCTGTCGTGCATTTTGCCGCCATTCCCGCCTTGTTGCTGCGCCCCGACAACGTCACCTTCCAGGCCAATGTCGCTTCGACCTACAATGTCATCGAGGCGGCGACAAAGCTCGGCATCCGCAAGATCATCATCGCGTCCAGTGAGACGACCTATGGTGTCTGCTTCGCCGAAGGCGACAAGGACTTCCACCAGTTTCCCCTGGAGGAGGATTACGATGTCGACCCGATGGACAGCTACGGCCTGTCCAAGGTGGTGAACGAGAAAACGGCGCGCGCCTTCGCCATGCGCTTCGGTACAGACATCTATGCGCTTCGCATCGGCAATGTGATCGAGCCGCATGATTACGAGCGGTTCCCGAGTTTCGTCGCCGAACCGTTGTCGCGCAAGCGCAATGCCTGGAGCTATATCGACGCGCGCGACCTGGGTCAGATCGTCGATCTTTGCGTTCGTAAAGACGGTCTCGGTTTCCAGGTCTTCAACGCCGTCAACGACACGATCACCGCCAATGAGCCGACCGAGGCCTTCTTGAGGCGCTGGTGCCCTGACGTGCCAGTCACCCGCCCGATCGGCGAATTCGAAGCGCCGCTGTCCAACCGCAAGGCGCGCGAGGTACTCGGATTCCGCGAGGAGCATGACTGGCGGAAATATGTCTGACGTGGTGCTGGCGCCGTGTGGGAGTACCGGCCGTTCGCTCCGCTCGTCCTGGGGGCAAAACGGCACCCGAGAACTCAAAGCACAGCCGTCGCGACGAAGAAATGGAGTAGGATCATCAGCGCATGCTGGATGATCCCTGCGATCGGACCAGAGTCCGAGGCAGCATCGATCCCCACCCCGCAGCCGCTTCAGAGCACTTCCAAGACGGAGCGAACTGGATCTGGGCGTGGTCACCGACAAAGGAGAGACCCTTATGAATGTTGGTTTCATTGGACTCGGGCGCATGGGTGCTGGAATGGCAGCCAACCTTTTGAAGGCCGGGCATGACGTTACCGTCTACAACCGGACGCCCGGCAAGGACGAGGAGCTCGTCCAGATGGGCGCCCGGTCTGCCGCTGAGGTTGCGGAAGCCTGCGATGGCGAGATCGTCGTGACGATGCTGGCAGACGACCACGCAGTCGAAAGCGTGGTGTATGGCGACCAACGCGTGCTAGCGAGCCTGGCCAAAGGCGCGATCCATGTCTCCTCCAGTACGATTAGTGTTGCCTTCGCGGAGCGGCTCACAGCTGATCACGCCGCAGCCGGCCAACGCTTCGTCGCTGCTCCCGTGTTCGGTCGGCCTGAGGCTGCGGCGGATGGAAAGCTCTTTGTCGTTGCCGCCGGCGAGCCGAAGGCGGTCACGACCGTAACTCCGTTCTTCGACGCCGTTGGGCAGAAGACTTTCGTTGTCTCCGAGACGCCCAAGGCCGCCAATCTCGTAAAACTCAGCGGCAATTTCCTGATCGCTTCGGTTATCGAATCACTCGGCGAGGCGATTGCGCTTGTCGGTAAGGGCGGCGTCGATCGACACCAGTATCTCGATATGCTCACCTCGACGTTGTTTGGCGCTCCTGTCTATAAGACCTATGGCGGGCTGATCGTCGATCGAAAATTCCATCCGGCAGGCTTCGCGGCACCACTCGGCCAGAAGGACATCCGGCTGGTGCTCGCCGCGGCCGAAGAGCTGCGCGTACCGCTTCCCATCGCCAGCCTTCTGCGTGACCGCTTCCTGAGCCTGCTCGCCCATGGCGGCGACAATCTCGACTGGTCCGCGCTCGGTTCGCTTGCAGCAAGAGATGCTGGGGAGGCAGCAAACTAAGGACTGCGATTCCGCGCCAGCAAAGGCAGACCAGGAGGTGGCCCACTGTCCAACGATCGACCTGACTGCGCATTTCATTCAAAAAGGATCGCAGACCGGGAGCGCTCTTGGGCGGCCACAGCTTTCTTGGATACCGCCCTGCGCGCCGCTGAACCGCTCGACGTGGCCAAATCGACGATCGCTGAGCACGCTCTTCCTTGTTCGGACCACTCCCGTTGGCTCAGCCGCATCGTAAATTTCGTTGTGGCTTGGATGAACAATTGCTGCACAGGCACACTAAAGCCAGCTTCGGAGAAATAGTCTCCGACACCGTTTCGGAGCCCTTTCATGTCGATATCAGGTACAAGAATTCGCTACGGCAGCCTCGCCCAGGCTTTTCACTGGCTCACGGCGCTGCTCGTACTCGTCGCCTTCTTGGTCTCGCAAGGCGGCCCTCCAACGCGCGTCTATGCGCCGGCTAACGCTGCCACGCTGCAGCTTCATGAATCGCTCGGTTTCACCGTTTTCGTGCTGCTCGTCATACGCCTGGCGTGGCGTTTTTTCGACCGTATTCCGGAGTCGCCGCCCATGCCTCTCTGGATGGATGTCGCGGCGAAGATAACGCATTGGGCGCTCTACGCGCTGCTGTTCGCCGTCCCTGCGACGGCGATACTCGGCGCATGGTTTGGCGGCCACCCGGTCACGGTATACGGCCTCGGCGCCCTTGGTCCGTTCTTTGGCGCCTGGGGCCTCGGCGCATCCCTTGCCGAGATCCATGGCACGCTCGGCGATGTCCTCATGTGGCTCGCGGGTCTGCACGCCGCCGCGGCCATCTGTCACCATGTCTTCCTACACGATCGCGTGCTGAGGCAGATGCTGCCTGACTTGCCCAACTCGTGGCAATAGTCGTCCGGCTGGTTGAGAACGTCGGCCTCGAACCGAACCTCGCCGTCGACGACGTCCGCTTTCAGGCAGTGGCGACGAACGCTGAGCGACCGATTTGTGGGCGCAAAGCGGTCATCATCGCCTGGGCCGTTCAATGGCGGCTTCGGGTCACGACGAGAAGTCCGCGGTGACAGCGTCGGCATTCTCCTCAGGTCTCGATCTGATGGGCCGCAGGTGTGCAACAAGCTGTCGCACACCTCTGCTATCTATAGCGCCCGTGTCTGACCCGAACTACCTCACTCCTGAAGAAGTCATCGCTCGCTACCGCGAACAGCTGAGCGAAGGGACGCTTCGCAACTGGCGCTGCATGCGTATCGGACCCTCATTCCTCAAAATCGGCAAAGCAATTCTCTACCCGAGCAGCGAGCTCGATCGCTGGGACAAATCGATTCTTGTTGTATGCAGGCCCACACGCAAACTGCCTTTCGAAAAAGCGTCTCCACCAGAGTAGTAGAAAGGCCGTTCACCGTCCCGAGTAACACTAGCGAGAAAAGATGAGCGTTCGGAATCCGTGGTTGATCGGGACTTCAGGGTACTGAGCAAATGCGACCATTCCCAAGCGTGGAAGATCACAAGTGGTCACTCGGCACATACCCCAGTTAACGACCCCTGACCTCCAGTGTTTCGACACAAGTATTTGATTAATATGATGATTCCGCCCTTGGTGTGTTGATGCACAACCATCCCTCGGGGGATCCCACGCCCTCGCGCGCCGATATCGAAATGACCAAGCAGATCATCGAGACGGCCAAGCCGCTGGGCATCGCAGTCCACGACCACATCATCATCGGCAAGAAGGGCAATGTCTCGATGAAGGGGCTGCTGCTGATTTAGGTCGCGGGCTCGTCGACCTGCTCGAACAAAATCCAGAAAACTCGTCCGCACAATCGTTTGGCTGAAAAATTGAAAATTGTTCAATATCAGAAAGATTCGTCCCCACTTCGGCTCTCACCGAAGAAAATTTTCTAACTGAGAAAAGAGACCACCCATTTTTTGGAAGATCAATTCATTGAGAAGCGGCATTTTCGCTGGTACCGTTTGAAACGCTTCAATTGGAGCCACGCAATTGCAACGCAAGCGCCCGACCATAGCGGATGTCGCACGAACCGCCGGTGTCTCCATCGGGACGGTGTCGAACTTCATCAATGGAACTGCCGGCCTCAAGGAAGGCACCCGCGACCGCATCGAGAAGGCGATCGCCGTGCTGATGTACCGTCCCAGTTCGTTTGCGCGCTCGCTGCCGGGCCGCGCGCCGCACAGGCCGAAAAATCTCGATCATCTGCCAAGGCTTCTGGTCGCTGGCCGGGTGAGTGTCGACTTCCTGTGCCGCGTCGACGTGTTGCCGCATCGTGACGACCGGATCACCGCCAGTCATATCGAAAAGGCGTTGGGCGGGCCGGCGGCCAATCTCGCGGTTGCCGCCGCCGGTGTCGGCGCCCCCTATGCTCTTGACGTGGAACTGGCGACGGCAGTCGGCGAGGATCCGGAGAGCGACTGGGCGCTCGGCGAGCTTTCAAAACTCGGCGTCCACGCCTTGCCGATCCGCAGCACGCCCAACAACCGCCTGTCGCAGGCGATCGTGATAATAGAGCGCAACGGCAGCCGGACGATCATCAGCGAGCCTTTTGAGCTTGGCGAGATCGATCTGACCGCCAATCTGGACATCCAGCCCGAGCAGCGCCCGGCCTGCCTTCATATCGAAGGCTTTCACTATGAAACGATGACCGCCTCCATCGCGCGCTTTCATCAGGCCGGGTGGAAGGTGAGCCTGCATTCGGCCGGCCTTCCTAAAAGCGCACGCACACCTGAGACATTCAGCGAGATGGTCAAACAGATCGACCTCACCTTCATCAACGAAGTGATGATGCGGGAGATTTTCGACTTTCGCTCCCGAATGGCGATGATGATCGAAGACGTGCGGCTGATGCTGTCACGCATCAGGCCGCGCGGAACTGTCGTGCTCACTCTCGGCGAACTAGGCGCGGTCGTCTTCCCGGCTGGCGGCAGCCCGCAAATCGAGGTGCCGGCACTGCCGGTCGATCGCGTCGATGCGACAGGCGCCGGCGACAGCTTTGCCGGCATCTTCCTCAGCCTTTGGCTGCACGGCGCTTCGCTGGACGATGCGGCCCGCTATGCGGCGACTGGCGCAAGTCTGACGACAACGGTCGAAGGCGCGCAGGGCTACATCGCGGATTTTGCGACTTTGAAGGCAGTCGCCATGGCGAACAGTGCCATGATAGCAAGCTGAATCAATGGCTTATCGATTTCCAAGCATCCGGCCGACAACACCCGCATCTGGCGAAATCAGGAGAGTATGTTCATGGCGAAAACAAAGGTCCTCCTGGTCGGCGAGAGCTGGGTAAGCTCGGCAACCCACTACAAGGGGTTTGATCAGTTCGGCAGCGTTACCTTCCATCTCGGCGCGACGCCTCTGGTTGCCGCCTTGAAGGACAGCGAATTCGATCTCGACTACATGCCGGCCCACGAGGCCGTCGAAAAGCTGCCTTTCACCATGGAGGGCCTGTCGCAATACAAGGCGATCGTCCTTTCCGACATTGGCGCCAACTCGCTCCTGCTCCACCCCGATGTCTGGCTTCACGGCAAGACGGTGCCCAACCGGCTAAAACTTCTACGCGACTGGACGTTGGCTGGCGGCGGCCTGATCATGATCGGCGGCTATTTCAGCTTCCAGGGCATCGACGGCAAGGCCCGCTGGCATCGCACGGCTGTCGAGGAAGCCTTGCCGGTGACCTGCCTCCCCAACGATGACCGGCTCGAAATTCCTGAGGGCTTTCGGCCTTCGATTACCGGCGCGAAGGATCATCCAATTTTTGCCGGCATCGAAGGCGAATGGCCCCTGCTTCTCGGCGCCAACGAGGTCATCGCGCGCAATCGAGATGATGTCGAAGTCCTGGCGCGACTGCCACAGGACCAGGGCAGCCATCCCTTGCTGGTCACCGGGCGTCATGGCGAAGGGCGCACCCTGGTCTGGACGTCGGACATCGGTCCGCACTGGCTGCCGAACAGCTTCGTGGAATGGCCCGGTTACGCGCGCCTTTGGGCCAACGTGCTCCGCTGGGTCAGCAAGGCCGCCTAGCCGACAACCGCTGGGGAACCGCCATGACGGCACCATTTCTTGTGGCCAGAAACATCGCCAAGCGCTTCGGCGCGCTGACCGCGCTTGCAAATGTCGACCTGGAGATCCGCTCCGGCGAGGTGCTGGCGCTCCTCGGCGACAATGGCGCGGGCAAATCGACCTTCATCAAGATCCTGGCGGGCGCCCATCCGCCCAGCGAGGGAGAGCTCGTCATCGAGGGCACTCCGGTGTCGTTCTCCTCGCCCAAGGATGCGGCCTCGTCGGGGATCGCGACGATCTTTCAGGAACTGGCGCTTTCGGAGAACCTGTCGATCGCCGAAAACGTCTTCCTCGGCCGCGAATTGAAACGCTCCATTTTGGGTGTGCCGTTTCTGAAGCGCAAGGAGATGCGCCATCGCGTCGACGGCCTTCTGAAGGAGCTCGACGCTCATATTTCCGATCCGGAGGCGCCAGTCGGCAGCCTGTCGGGCGGTCAACGCCAGGCTGTGGCCATCTGCCGGGCGCTCAATCTCAATGCCAAGCTGGTTATCATGGATGAGCCGACGGCAGCCCTTGCCGTCGCCGAAACCCGCAAGGTCCTGGCGCTGACGCGGCGACTTGCCGCGCGCGGCTGTGCCGTCGTTCTCATCAGCCACAACATTTTAGAAGTCTTCGAAGTTGCAGACCGCATCGTGGTGTTCCGGCGCGGCCGCAAGGTGGCCGAACGGCTGGCCGCCGAGACCAATCACGAGGAAGTCGTTTCGCTCATAACAGGCGCCCATCCCGACGTGCAGGCGCTTGAAAAACCAAACTGAAACGCACGTCAATTCCAGAGAGGATAGACCACAATGCTTTCACAGCTCAAAAAAGCACTCACCGTCTCCGTGCTGTCACTCGTCGTTGCAACAGCGGCGCATGCCGCCGACAAACACAGAGTCGCCTTCGTCCCGCAGTTGATCGGCATCCCCTACTTCAACGCCATGGAAGCCGGCGGCAATCGCGCCGCCAAGGATCTGGGCGTCGACTTCATCTATTCCGGCCCCGTCGACACCAACCCGGTCGACCAGTTGCAGATCGTCCAGAACCTGATCGATCAGGGCGTCGAGGCGATCTCGGTCAGCGTCCTCGATGCCTCCAGCATCGCTCCCGTGGTCGAGAGTGCCAAGGCGAAAGGTATCAAGCTTTTCACCAGCGACAGCGATGCGCCGGACAGCGGCCGCGCTGTCTATGTGGCGCAGGCGACCGACGAAGGCCTCGGGACGACGATTGTCGACGAACTCGTCAAGCGCGTTGGCGAGGACGCAACGATCGGTATCGTCTCGGGCGAAGCAACGGCGTCCAATCTCAACGCCTGGATCGGCTTCATGCAGAAACAGGCCACCGCGAAATATCCTAAGCTGAAGCTGCTCGACCCGCAATTTGCCGGTGGCACAGCTGAGCGTGCCGCGCAGATCTCCGGCGACCTCATGGCCGCCAACCCTGATATCAGGGCCATCATCGCCGTTGCATCCTCAACATGTCCGGGCGTTGCCCAGGCAATCGAAACCGCCGGCAAGATCGGCTCCGTCATCGGCGCGGGGTATTGCAGCCCGAACACCGCACGCTCCTACCTGAAAAGCGGCGCCTTCGGCTTCACCGTGCTCTGGGATCCCGAGCAGCTTGGCTATCTCACGGTCTGGGCCGGCAAACAGCTGATCGACGGCAAGACCTTCGAGGCGGAAAACAAGATAGCCGGCTTCGACAAGCCCGTCACCTACGATGCCACGACAGGCATTCTGCTGCTCGGGCCACCGGCTGTCTTCACCAAGGACAATGTCGACAAGTTCAACTTCTGAGCTTTGAGATGAATGCGGTGCGACAGTTTGGAAACGGTGTCTTCGCCATGAACGGGCGGGAGTGGTCCCTGCTTGTGGCCTGTTTGCTGGCGATCATCATCTTTTCTGTCGCATCGCCCCACTACGCGACCTCTGGCAATGCGGCCACGGTCTTGCGCAACAGCGTCGAACTGCTGCTGATCGGCCTTGGCATGACATTGTTGCTCGCCATGGGCGGCATCGATGTATCCATCGGTATCGTCATGGGTCTGGCTGCCATCGCCATCGGTCGCGTGCTTGGCACCGACGGCAATCCGCTGCTGGCGCTCATGGCAGGCCCAGTGGTCGGCGCGCTGCTGGGATGCGTGACGGCCACCGTCGTCGTCCTCGGCCGCGTTCCGGCGATTGTCGGAACGCTCGGCCTGCTCGGCGTCTACCGCACCGCTGTCTTTGTCCTTCTCGGCGGGCAGTGGCTTTCCGGCCTGCCCTCGAGCCTCACCAATCTTCTTGCCACCACCGTGCTCGGCGTCCCCGTCCCTGCCCTGGTGATTGTCGTTGCCTATCTGGTCGTCTGGCTGGCGCTGCGGCGAACCCCCTATGGGCTGCACTTGCTGGCGATCGGCAATTCGGAGGAGAAGGCGCGGCTGTCCGGCATCCCGGTGATCAAGACCCGCTTCATGACCTTCGTCATCAGCGGGGTTCTGACCGGCATTGCCGCCACTTTCTATGTCGCCACCTACCGCAACGTGGAAATGACGATCGGCAGCACGGTGGCGCTCGATGCCATTGCCGCGGTCATTCTTGGCGGCACGAGCATATTGGGCGGCAGATGCAGCCTGATCGGCACCGTGCTCGGCGTGCTTCTTCTCAGAATTCTCCAAAACGGATTGCTTTTGATCGGCGTCCCCTCGCTCTGGCAGCCCGTCGTCACCGGTGTTCTGATCATTGGCGTGCTCGGCTTCGAAGCTTTTTCCAACCGCTTGCATCTTGGCCAGTTTCAGCGAGCCCGCGCATGAAAACGCTCCGAAACTTGCAGGGACCTGCCCTCACCCTGGCTTTGCTATGCGGACTTTGGCTGGTCGTGATTTTCGGCCTGCTGGCGCTCAAGCCTTCGGTCTATAACCTCGGCACCGTCACCACCGTCCTTCAGTTCTCGACGATCCTGGCCCTGGTCGGCCTTGGCCAAGGGCTGGTCATCATGGCCGGCGGCGCCGGCATCGACCTGTCGGTCGGCGGCGCGGTCTCTCTGTCCGCCATCGTTGCAATGCTCTGCCTCAAGCTGGGATTGCCGCCCGTTCTGTTGCCGGTCGTCTGCATCCTGGCCGGCGCGATGCTCGGTGCCTTGAACGGGTGGCTGGTGAACGGGCTCGCCCTCCTCCCTTTTATCGCGACACTCGGCACGTTCTTCGTCTATTCCGGCGCAGCGCTTGCCGTCACCGGCGGCGCCGCCCAGGCGGGCGTGCCCTCGTGGCTGCTCCTGTGGGGGCGCGGTGTCGTCATGGGCATCCCCGTGCCCTTCCTCACCCTTGCCATCCCGTGCTTTGCGCTTGCTGGCCTGGTGCTGCTCTCGACGGCCTGGGGGCGCTGGATCTACGCGATGGGCTTCAATGAACGTTCGGCCAAGCTGGTCGGCATTCCGGTCGATCGCGTTCGCTTCATTCTCTACGTGTTGAGTGGCGCGCTTGCCGGTGCCGCCGGTCTCGTCTCGCTCGCATGGCTCGGCAGCGGCAGGCCCAACATCGGCCAGAACCTCGAGCTCGAATCGCTGACCGCCGCCATGTTGGGAGGCATCGCCATCACCGGCGGACGTGGTGGCGTTGGCGGCGTGTTCGCGGCCGTCCTGCTTCTGGTGACGCTGAAGACCGGTCTTCTGCAATTGAACATCAACACGGTCTGGCAGGTGGGGATTGTCGGCGCCCTTCTGGTTTTCGTCCTTCTCGCCGACCGACTATCCCAACGTTGGAGATCATAATGCCGTCCAAAGAAGAGATCATTGCCGCGCGTGTCGAGGCGGCAGCCGATCGCATCGTCGCAACGTTGAGCGATCTCGTAGCTTTCCCCTCGATCGTGAAATCCAATCCGAAGGAGGCCGGTCCCGGTGAGCGCGACTGCCAGCTGTATCTGCAAAAACGTATCGAGACGCTCGGCTTCTCGACCGATCTCTGGGATCCGGACGGCCCGGCGCTCTACGAAAAATACAAGGGCCGCGCGGGCGCCAACAAAGGCAGGACGTTCGAGGGCCGACCCAATCTCGGCGGCGTCCTCAAGGGCACCGGCGGCGGCCGTTCCATCATGCTGACCGGCCATATCGACGTCGTCCCGCCGGGCGCTGCCGGACACTGGACGACCGACCCGTTCCAGCCGGTCCTCAAGGACGGTTTTTTGCACGGGCGCGGCACGGTCGACATGAAAGGCGGCGTCGCCTGCATGCTGATGGCCGTCGAGATATTGAAGGACCTCGACATTCCATTGTCCGGAGACGTTGTCTTCACGACCGTCGTCGATGAGGAAATCGGCGGCATGGGGTCGCTCGCCATGGTCGATCGCGGATTCCATGCCGACGCCGGCATCATGACCGAGCCGACCGCGAACAAGATCGCGCCGCTCTGTCATGGCATCCTGTGGGGAAAGATCATCATCGACGGCATCGGCGGGCATGCGGAACTCACGCCGAATGCCTGGTATTCGAGCGGCCCGGTCGATGCTGTCCAGCTCTGCCGGCAAATCCTCGACGGCATCGACATTCTCAACCGGCGCTGGATGTTCGATCCGAGGAAGAACCATCCATTGATGGATCTGCCCAACCAGATCATCGTCACCCAGATCAATGCCGGGGAACATCCCTCCTCCATGGCCGGACGCGGCGAGATCATCATCGACGCGCAATATCTGCCAAGCGAACATGACGAGTTCAAGCTGGGCGGCAACGTCAAGCGCGAAATCGAAGAGCATATCGCCAATGTCTGCCAGGCAGATCCCTATCTGCGAAAGCATCCTGCCCACGTCGAGTGGATCCTCGACGCGGATTGCGCCGAGATCCCATCGGACAATCCCTTCGTCGGCCTGTTCCAGGAGGCCGTCAGGGAAGCCAACCTCTCGCCGGTCTTGAGTGGTTTTGGCGCGCATAGCGACATCGGCCTGCCGACCGGCCTTGGCAATACCCCGACCGTCAATTTCGGTCCTGGCGACCCGGCGCAAGCGCATCAGCCGAACGAACGCGTTTCGGTGCGGGATCTGATCGACTGCACCAAGGCAATTGCAATCGCCGTCGAGAAATGGTGCCGCTAGCAGCGCAACACGACCAGGGGGTATGGACGCCCTCGGCTACACGCCCGCCTATCCGCGCAAATGGTCAAACGCGCGCTCGAGCATTCCGCCAGCGCGATCTTTACCGGAATGTGGCCCGTTCCGCATTTGACGCATGGCGGACTCCTCGTCATGCTGGACCGATGACCAGGGGCGTACTGCTGGACCTCGCAGGCGTCATCTATGATGGCGAGGTCGCCATACCAGGCGGGATCGACGCCGTCGTGCGTTTGCGTCAAGCCGGTTTGGCCGTGCGCTTCGTGAGCAATACCACGCGCTCGTCGAAGCAGAGGGTTCTCGAACATCTGGAAGCCATGGGGCTCACCGTTGCCAAGGCAGACGTCTTCACACCGGCGCACGCCGCACGCCAATGGCTTATTCGCAATGGCCGTGCGCCATATCTGTTGGTTCACCCCAGCCTTGAGCCGGATTTTTGCGAACTGCCGGATCGCGACAAGCGCGCCGTCATCGTCGGCGATGCCGGAGAGGCCTTCACCTATGCGGTGTTGAATGACGCGTTCCGCGAGTTGTGCGCAGGGGCCGAATTGTTGGCCCTTGCCACCAACCGGACGTTTCGGGATGCCGACGGTGCGCTCAGTCTCGATGCAGGGCCGTTCGTCGCAGCATTGGAATTTGCCTCCCTGAAGCGCGCAACCGTTCTCGGCAAGCCGTCGCCGGCATTCTTTCTGTCGGCGCTGGCAAGCATGAACTGTCCGCCAGATCAGGCGATCATGGTCGGCGACGATGCTGAGGCGGATATAGCTGGCGCCCTGCGCGCCGGAATTTCGAGCGCATTGCTGGTGCGGACAGGCAAATATCTGCAGGGCGATGAGAAACGGTTCGATCCGCGCCCGACCGCAACCGTCGCCGATCTCGCGGCGGCCGCCGACTGGATCATTTCGCGCCGAGACTGATTGCGCAGGCTGGACCGAGGCCCAGCGGTCGCCGATGCACCGAGAGGTCTCATCTTAGATTTCCACAATGCCACCGCACAAATGCAACATTCGGCAGTGCTTTGGGGCAAAGCTCGCCGATCCCCCTTCCAACTTGTATTTTCCGCCTATCTGGGTTTCATAAGTCGGCAAATAACCCAGGGAGGAATTCAACATGATCAAAAGGGCAATTCTCGGCGCCGGTATCCTTGCCGCCGGCATGTGGAGCGCGTCATCATCGGCGTCCGCCGAAAGCCTGACCATGTATTGCGGTGTCGACGAGGTCTGGTGCCAGCAGACGGCGCGGGCCTTCGAGGAAAAGACCGGCATCACTGTCGACATGACCCGCAAGAGCGCCGGCGAAATCTACGCGCAGCTGCGCGCCGAGGCGGCCAATCCCAAGGGTGACATCTGGTGGGGCGGCACCGGTGACCCGCACCTGCAGGCGGCCGAGGAGGGTCTGACCGAGGAGTACAAATCACCCCTGCTCGACCAGTTGCAGCCCTGGGCTATCAAGCAGGCGGAAACAGCCGGCCACCGCACGGTCGGCATCTACTCCGGCGCGCTGGGTTTCGGCTATAACAAGGATCTGCTCGCCAAGAACAATCTGCCGGAGCCGAAATGCTGGGCCGACCTGATCAAGCCGGAGTACAAGGGGCAGATTCAGGTCGCTAACCCCAATTCCTCAGGCACCGCCTACAACATGCTGGCGACGATCATTCAGCTGTTCGGCGAGGAGAAGGGTTTCGAGTACTTGAAAGCCCTGCACAAGAACGTCAACCAATACACCAAGTCGGGTTCGGCGCCGATCAAGGCCGCCGGGCTTGGCGAGACCACGATCGGCATCGTCTTCATCCACGACGCCGTGTCGCAGGTCGTTGCCGGCTTCCCGATCGTTCCTGTCACCCCTTGCGAGGGAACCGGCTACGAGATCGGCTCGGAATCGATCATCAAGGGCGCCCGCAACATGGAAGCCGCGAAGAAATTCTACGACTGGGCGCTCGAGGCCGACGTCCAGTCCAAGGCGCAGGATGCGGGATCATTCCAGGTTCCGTCGAACAAGGCGGCAAAAACCTCCGACAAAGCGCCTGACCTGGCTGCCATCAAGCTGATCGACTACGACTTCAAGAAGTATGGATCGAGCGAAGAGCGCAAGCGCCTGCTGAAAAAGTGGGACGAGGAGGTCGCGTCGCTACCGCAATAGCAGATGCGCTTTCGCCAAACCCGCTGGCCGCTTGAACCGATCGCCGTCCTTTGGATGGCGGTCGGATGGGTGGGGTTTGCCTTGCTGCCGTGGTACGGCATCGAGGACGGGTTCTTCGGCTTTTCCTGGCTGTTCGACGGCTACCCGTTCGACAGCAAATTCGCACCGGCGCTGGTTCTGGCCCTCAAGGGCGAGAAACTGTGGTTGGCGCCGCTCGGCTTCCTGCTGGCGGCGCCGTTGCTTCTGTGGGGTCGCAACAAATCCGATCCGTTTTTCGGCCGGCTGCTCGTCATTGTCGGCGCTGCAGGATTTGGCTGGCTTCTGTTCCAGGGCTTCGCCATCGGGTTGCACGGCTGGCAGTTCAGCTGGCTGACCAGCCTGTTTGGCGATCTTGGCGACCGTCAGTTCGGCATGGGTTACGGCGCCCTGCTGGTCAGCGGCGCCTTTCTGTTCCTGCTCACCCTTGGCATTGCCGCGCGCGGTGCCGTCGGCGGCGACGTATTCGTCGTCAGCTCGATCGGCTTTGTCGTCGCGGTGGTTTCCATCTTCATCTTCATGCCGATCCTGATGATGCTGGCCAACGCCATGCAGACTGATGATGGCGGCTATTCGCTTGTCGCGTTCCTGGCCAAATTGTTCAGTTCGCGCCTGTGGAGCCTGGCTTGTCTCGCCGGCGGCAGCCGCTGCGGCGTTGCCTGGAACTCGCTGCTGCTCGCCGTACTCGTCGGCCTGCTGACCATGTTTCTGGGGCTGGTGTTCGCGCTTGTCGTGACACGCACGAGTTTCCGCTACGGCAAGCTGCTGCGTGCGCTGACCGTGTTGCCGATCATCACGCCGGCCTTCGTCATCGGCCTTGCCATTATCCTGTTGTTCGGACTGTCCGGCGCGGTGACACAGAGCGTCGCCGGCGTCTTCGGCATCCAGCCAACACGCTGGGTATATGGACTTCCCGGCCTGCTCATCGCCCAGGTTCTCGCCTTCACCCCGATCGCCTTCCTGGTTCTGATCGGCGTTGTCGAAGGCGTCAGCCCGTCCATGGAAGAGGCCTCGCAGACGCTCCGCGCCAGCCGCTGGCAGACCTTTTGGACGGTATCCTTGCCACTGATGAGGCCAGGCCTCGCCAACGCCTTTCTGCTCGGCTTCATCGAAAGCATGGCCGATTTCGGCAATCCGCTGGTGCTGAGCGGCAATTACGACGTCCTGTCGACGGAAATCTTCTTCGCCATTGTCGGCGCACAGAACGATGCGGCACTTGCGGCGATCCTGGCACTGGTGCTGCTAGGCTTCACGCTTGGCGCTTTTTATGCGCAACGCTTCTGGATCGGCAGGCGCTCCTATACCACGGTCACCGGCAAGGGCGACGCCGGCGTCCATCCGCGCCTGCCGGACGGGCTGACACGTGCGCTCTATGTCATCGCCGGCCTGTGGACGGCGTTCACCGTGCTGGTCTACGTAGTGATCTTCTACGGCAGCTTTGTCAGGCTGTGGGGGGTCGATCAGAGCCTGACGCTGCAGCACTACAAGAAGGCGTTCGCCGTCAGCTGGAATGAGTTCGGTATCCATTGGTCGGGATCGGCGTGGAGTTCGTTCTGGACGACGATGGAGATCGCGCTGATATCGGCGCCGCTGACTGCCGGCATAGGTCTTCTGACCGCCTACCTTCTCGTCCGCCAGAATTTCCGTGGCAAGAATGCCTTCGAATTCGCGACCATGCTGTCTTTCGCGATCCCGGGAACCGTCATCGGCGTCAGCTACATCATAGCCTTCAACGTGCCGCCGATCGAACTGACCGGAACCGGCATCATCCTCGTTCTGTCGTTCATCTTCCGCAACATGCCAGTCGGCGTGCGCGCCGGCGTCGCCTCTATGTCGCAGATCGACCGCAGCCTGGATGAATCCTCGCTGACGCTTGGTGCCAACTCCTGGCAGACCTTCAGACGCGTCATCCTGCCATTGCTGAGGTCGGCAATGCTGGCGGCGCTTGTCTATTCCTTCGTGCGTGCCATGACCGCGATCAGCGCCGTCATCTTCCTGGTCAGTGCGCGCTACGATCTTTCGACCAGCTACATCGTCGGACGTGTCGAGAACAATGAGTACGGCATCGCCATCGCCTATTCGACGGTACTGATCGTCGTCATGCTGGTGGTCATCGGCCTGATGCAACTGATCGTCGGCAGCCGCAACATCGGCCGGCGCGGCATCCAGAAGGGCGACGGCGGCTGGAGCGTGCGCACCAATGTCAGCCTGCCGGCAACGCCAGGCGGCCAGACGACAATAGCAGGAGCCGGGTGATGGCCGAAATTCGCGGCAACGCGGCCTCGGTGACCTTCGAGCATGTCACCAAGACTTATCCGGGTGCCAGCACACCGGCGGTCGACGACATTTCGCTTGCGATAGAGGCCGGAAAGCTGGTGACGCTTCTGGGACCTTCCGGTTGCGGCAAGACGACGACGCTGCGCATGATCGCCGGCCTGGAGATGCCGTCCAGCGGCCGCATCCTGATCGGCGGCGACGACGTGACTCGGCTGCCGGCCACCGACCGCGACGTGTCCATGGTGTTCCAGTCCTATGCACTGTTCCCGCATATGACAGTGATGGAAAATGTCTCTTACGGCTTGCGCTTCTCCGGCCACGACAAGAAGGAGGCCGCGTCCCGCGCCCGCGCCGGGCTGGAGCTCGTCGGCCTCACAGGTTTCGAGGCGCGCCTGCCCAGCGAACTGTCGGGTGGTCAGCAGCAGCGCGTGGCGGTGGCGCGCGCGCTGGTGCTCGAACCGCAAGTGCTGCTGTTCGACGAGCCGCTCTCCAACCTCGACGCCAAGCTGCGCCGGCATGTGCGCGAGGAAATCAGGGAGATCCAGACCAAGCTTGGGCTGACCGTGGTCTATGTCACGCACGACCAGGAAGAGGCGCTGGCGGTTTCGGACCGCATCATCGTCATGAACAAGGCAGTGGTGGCGCAGGACGGCACGCCGCGCGAACTCTACGATGCGCCGGCCAACGCCTTCGTTGCCGACTTCATCGGCGAAGCCAACATCCTGGATTGCGAGGTGGTTTCGGTGCAAGCGGACGAAGCCGCCGTCCGGCTCGGTTCGCTCACCATGAAACTGCCGGCGCGTGGCCATCAGGCCGGCCCCGCGAAGCTGGCCATCCGTCCGAGCCGCATCGAGATCGGTCCCGCCGGCGCGGCGCAGACCATCGCAGGCACGCTTGCAAAGGTCACCTATGCCGGCAGCCATCTCGAACTGGTCGTTGCCACGGCGCTCGGCGACGTGTTCGTGCTGTCGCGCAACGTCGATGCGCCGTTCCAGGCGGGCGACAGTGTCGGCATCGGCTTTCCGGGACGCGGACCGGTTCTGATCAAAGCTTGAAGGGTTCGACGCAGAGGTCGCGAATCTGGGCGAACACACCATTGCCGGCGCAGACAGCCAGCGTGCCTTTTTCCAGAACGGTCCTCGGGTCCGGCTTGACGATCGTGCCGCCGGCTTCCTCCACCAAAAGCATGCCGGCCAGGCAATCCCAGGCGTTCATGTGCTCCTCGACATAGCCGAGCAACCTGCCGGCAGCGACATAGGCGAGCATCAGCGCACCCGAAGCATTGCGGAAAAATACACCGCCTTCGGCAATGAGAGAGCGGATGAGCGTAACGATATTTTGCATCTCGGCACGGTTGGAGAAGCCGGTGCCGACCGAACCTTCGGTCAGGCTGGTGACGACGCTGGCCCTGATCGGCTTGCCGTTGAGAAACGCGCCACCGCCCTTGCGGCAATGGAAGGTCTCGCCTGTAGAGGGTTCGTGGATGACGCCGACGACGGTATCACCATCCTTGGCGCAGGCAATGACCACGCACCAGGCCGGAATTCCGCGCACGAAATTCGCAGTGCCGTCGATCGGATCGATCACCCAGACATGCCCGGTCGACCCGGTGACCGAGGCATGTTCCTCGCCGACAATGCCGTCGTCCGGGTAGGCAGCATTCATTGCCGCGCGGATGAACAGCTCCACCTCGCGGTCGGCCTGCGAAACCATATCCTGATGGCCCTTGCTCTCGATGGTGAGGCTGTCGAGATCGCGGAAATATTTCAGGCCGAGCTCGCCGGCGCGCCGCGCAAGCTCGATGGCGAAATGTTCGCGCGCTTTGTTATCGGATGTCATGAGGTCCTTGGCACGGCAAATGCGATTAGGGCTTTGGATGAAGTAGCTGGAGAAGCTTAGCGTTCAAGGCGCGGATGTAAATGAGGCGCCGTGCCTGTTTATCGGGCCACGGGGTCAGGCGCCTCACCAGGCAGGTCACGTGGCGAGGCAGCCGCGATGGCCGCCTGCAACAGGACCCGCGCGCCGGTGATCGCGTCGGCAGGTTCCACATATTCCGCCTCATTGTGGCTAAGCCCGTCACGGCACGGCACGAAGATCATCGCCGCCGGCGCCAGGCGGGCGATGAACAGCGCATCATGGAATGCGCCTGAAATCATCTGCTTGTGCGGCAGTTGCAACGAGGTGGCGGCGTCCTCGACGATTTTGACCATGTCGGGCGAAAACGCCGCTCCGGGCATGTCGAACGACCGCCTGATCGTTGCCGTGCAGTCCTGGGCCTCGGCTTCCGCCGCGCAGACCCGGCGCAGCTCGGCCTCGATGGCATCCAACTGCTCCGGCTGAGGATGCCTGAGGTCGACGGTAAAGGTCACGGATTGCGGTATGGCGTTGATCGATCCCGGCTGGGCGGCGATCCGCCCCACCGTCAGCCGCGCATTGGTGTCGAGCGGCATGATCGTCGTCTGCAGCCTGTGCATCGCGGCGACGGCGGCGACCATCGGATCCCTGCGGTAGGCGAGGCCGGTCGTACCGGCGTGACCCGCAGCGCCTTGAATGGAGACTTCCAGCCAACGTGTGCCCTGGACGGCGGTAACGACACCGATCGGCATCCGCTCCTTTTCCAGCGACGGTCCCTGTTCGATGTGAAGCTCGATATAGCCGGATATTGGCATGCCGATCGGACGAAGGGTTGCCTCCGGCAAGGCGGTGAGCGTGGCTTCGAGCTCGCTTGCGAGGGACGCGCCGTCGCTGCCGACGATGGATTTCCATGCGGCAATATCCGCACCAGTGAAGGCCATGGAGCCCATGACGCCCGGCGCGAAGCGGCTGCCCTCTTCATTGGTCCAGGCGACGACCTCGATCGGCATTGTGGTTTCAGCCTTCGCGTCCTCCAGCGCTTCGAGTGCTTCGAAGGCGGAAAGCGTGCCGAGCGCCCCATCGAAGCGCCCTCCGGTCGGCTGGCTGTCAAGATGGCTTCCGATCAGCAGCGGCGGCAGCATGGCATCCGAGCCCTCGCGGCGGATGAAGAGGTTCGCCATGCCGTCCTGAGAAACCGCGAAGCCGCGCTCGAGCGCCAGTTCCGCCAGCAGGCGCCGGGCGCTGCGATCCTCGACGCTTAACGCCTGCCGGTTGACACCTCCGGCCGGTGTGGCGCCGATCCGGGCGAACGCGTCGAGCCGCCCGAGCAGCCGCTCGCCGTCGATCTCCGGCACCAAAGTCACCGTTTGAGGCCGCGGATGAAGGCCTTCACCCGTTGCGGATCGACCTGGTTCCACCAGACGCCGTCATGTTTCAGCGAGCTGGCGACGATGACGCCGTCGACGATGTCGAGAATGTCGTTGGCGTTCTCGGGCGTAACGCCACTGCCAACAAGCGTCGGCAATCCTGCGGCTTCCTTGATCATCCTGATGTAGCCGAGGTCAGCGGCGTGGCCGGTGCGCTGGCCGGTGGCGATCACCGCATCGGCATCGAAGAACACCAGATCCCTGACCTGTTCCTCGACCGGCCGGTCGCCGACGATCGCATGGGCGCCATGCTTGACATGGGCATCGGCGAAGATACGGATGCCGTTGGCCCGAAGTTTGGCCCGGAACCGCATGGCGCGCGCCGCCTCGCCTTCGATCAGGCCCTCATTGGCGACATAGGCGTTGGCCCATTGGTTGACGCGGACGAACGAAGCACCAGAGGCGCTGGCGATCGACAGCGCAGGAATAGCAGCGTTGGCGAGTACGTTGATGCCGATCGGCCGGCCGAGGTCGCGGCGGATGCGGTCGGAAACGACGGACATATAGGCCGACGTTTCCGGCCCGATATCATCCGGTTTGGCAAACGGCACGTCGCCGTGGTTTTCGACGATCACGCCGTCGCAGCCGCCTTGTAGATAGGCTCTGGCGTCGTCGAGGCCGCGTTGATAGACGGCCTCGATTGCCTCGCCATTGTAGCGCGGCGCGCCCGGCAGGGGCGCGAGGTGAATGACGCCGATCACCACCTTGCTTCTGCCGAAGATCGACTGCAGCGCATCATTCGTGACCTGACCGATTGGTTTGGAGCCGACTGGTTTGGGGGATTTTGTCATGCGGTTTCCGCTTCCGTCGTTTCCATGAGCATTTTCATCTCCCGCCCGTCGGGGCAGGAACCGAGCGTGCCGGCGCGTCCGACCGAGATGGCAGCGGCGCGTACCGCGATCCGGGCTGCCGTGGCGAGGACCATGCCGTGCGCGAGGCAACCGGCGAGGCAGCCGCAAAAGACGTCACCCGCACCGCTGGTGTCTACCACGGTCACCTTGGGCGCCGCGATCCGGTCGACGCTTCCTTCGCCATCGGCGACCAGGCAGCCATGCGCGCCAAGCGTCACAATTGCGGTGTCGGCGCCTTGACGGATCAGTTCGCGGGCTGCCTCGGCAGGATCGCTGGCTCCGGTCAGTTGCGCCGCCTCGCCCGCATTGGCGATAGCGAGGCTGACGGCGCTCAAAGGCGGTGCAAAGCCGGCCGCGAGCGGGCTCGGATTGAAGATCGTCATGGCTCCCGCGCCGCGCGCCGCCCGCAGGCAGGCAGTCGTTACATCGGGATGAAGATTGCCCTGAATCACCATGATGTCGCCGCGTTCGATCGACCGCGCGAAACCAGTGTCAGCGAGCGGATCGAAGGCGGCAGCGCAACTGGCGCCGGTGACGATGAGGTTCTCGCCCCGCGCATCGACCATGATCGTCGAACGGTCGCTCTGCAGCGACAACGTCGTCAAATGACCGGCGTCGAGATCGCGGCTCAATTGTTCCCTTATCCATGATCCGGCGGCATCGTTGCCGATCGCCGCACGGAAACGAACATCGGCTCCGGTGCGCGCCGCGGCAACCGCCTGGTTCGCACCCTTGCCGCCAAGTCCATCGGCATGGCTGGATGCGTTCAGCGTCTCGCCTGGTTGCGGAAACCGGTCCAGCCGAAACGTCGTATCGACGCAGATATTGCCGAAGACATGGACGCGCATGGCTAATCCCCAGCCGTTGCCCAGCCCAGCATCTGTTCGAACAGCGTCTTGTAGCCGCTCCAGGCGATAAAGCCCGGCGGCAGCCAGTGCGGCCCGACATCCGAGGTCCAGGCGACGGTGCGGCCCTTGCCATATTTGCCGGTCACCAGCAGCGGCAGGGAACGGTAGTCAGAAGACACGGTGGCGAGAACGTCCGCTCCGTCCTTGACGACAACCTCGTTGAAGCCGAGCAGGATCGGCCAATCCTTGCCCAGACCCCTTAGAATCGGATGGCTCTGCGGGCCGACAACGACTGGCGCATAGCCCTCCGGAACCTCGACGCGGTCGTCCACCGGCAGGCAAGTAACCGGCAGAACGTCTTCGACCGGCGTCTTGTGGTAGCGCGCCCCGCCATTGATGCCCTGGAAACTGTAGTAGCCGCCGAACATAAGCAGGCCACCGCCATTGCCGACATAGTCGCGCAACAGGCGCAGCCGGTTCGGGGTCGGTTTGGAGTGGATCCAGGTGTCGGGGTGAAGCAGCAGCGTATTGGCGCCAAGATCGGAAAGCACAACCGCGTCATAGGCCGAAAGCGCTTCCATGGTCTGGGGGAAATTCCGCTGCGCCTCATGCGCCGGCATGAAGGTGACGTCGAACGCACTGTCCTTCAGCGCAGCCAAAAGTTCATCAGCACCGGTGTGATAAGTCACGGTCGGAAACTGATCGAAGCCCTTGATGTGGGTCGCGGTCGAAACCCAGGATTCACCTGCGAGAAGAACCTTCTTCCTGGACATGTTTACTCCCTATGTCGAATTGATCTGCGGCCTAGAGGCTCGCGGCGAACACGGTCTTTGGATTGTCGACGAGCATGCGGTCGATCGCCGACTGCTCGACACCATGGCGTTTCAGTCGCGGCACGAAATGCTTGAGGATGAAGCTGTAGCCGAAGCCGCCAAAGCGCGTCAGCATGATCTTCAGAAAGACGTCCTGCGACAGAAGAATCCGGTCGACCAGACCCATGTCGATCAGCGAGCGGATCGCCTGAGCATTCTGCTCGTCGGAAGGCGATTGCGCATCCTGGTCGGCATAATAGAAATCCATGCCGATCATGTCGTATTCCAGGAAGGCGCCGCGGGCAGCGAGGCTTTTCTGGTAGGTGAGATCGTTGTGGCTCGGGTTCATATGGCACAGCACCGTATGCCGGAGATCCGCACCTTCCGCCTCCACCACGTCGAGCACGTCATGGGCCAGCCGTTCCCAGCCGGGCAGATGGATGGTCAGCGGCACGCCGGTGATTTTCGCCGCACGGGCCGAAGCCCGCAGCGACTTGCGCTCCTCGTCGGTGAAATCCTTGCTGACGCCGACCTCGCCGATGATGCCGGCCATTATTCCGGGCTGCGTCGCCCCGCCGCCGACATCGTTGACCAGGAATTCGGTGACGTCGTCGACGTCCATTGCCTTCAACCAGTCGGGGTGGGTGTGCTGCAGGTAGAAGCCTGTGCCCATGACGATGCGCAGTTCGGAGGCACGGGCGATGCGCGCCAGCTTCACCGGATCGCGGCCAATGCCAATATTGGTTGCATCGACCACGGTGTGACCGCCGAGCGCCCGATACTTCGCCAGTTCCGAAAGCGCCAGGTCGCTGTCGTCGAGCGAGACGTTGTCGCGGTTCATATAGGGGTTCATCCGCAACTCGCCGATGATCTCCATGCTGACCGGCTGTTCGGCGATCTTCTTCTCGTCGGGATGGCAAGGACATTTCCACGATGTCGCGCCATCGAGCAGGATGTGCTCATGCATCAGCGTCACGCCCATGTCGGCGATCGCAACCGGACCCGTGACGGTCATCAAGGTGCCGGAGTGAACGCCGATCGGCGCCCGTTCCCTCGGCTTGTCGTCGAACAGATGATCCATGTCAGCGGCCCCGCGTTGCGCCCTTGAACAGGCGGAAATTCAGCCAGATGGCAACGAGGATGATGGTGCCGGTGACGATCGGCGTGAGGAACGGCGACATATGCGCGAGGATCAGGCCGTTGCCGATGACCGCGACGGTCAACGCGCCGAGCACCGTGCCGATGATCGTACCGCGCCCGCCGAACAGGCTGGTACCGCCAAGCACCACGGCGGCGATGACATCGAGCTCGAAACCCTGGCCGGCATTGGACGAGCCGGAGCCGAGCCGGGCGGCGAGAATGATGCCGGCCACGGCCGCCGCCATACCCGAGAGAATATAGACGAAGAGCGTCATGAAGCGCGTATCGACACCGGCGCGGCGCACGGCCTCGGCATTGGCGCCGATACCGGTGACATAGCGGCCGAACGGCGTCTGGTTGAAAGCGAGATAGGCGATGATCAGAACAACAAGAGCAAGCAGTGCCGGCACCGGAACACCGAGAAACCAAGCCCTGCCGATGTTGACAAAGAAGCTCGTCGGCTCGACCGGGATCGAATAGCCGCCGGTGATCAGCAGCGCCACGCCGCGGATGACGGAAAGTCCGGCAAGCGTGACGATGAAGGCCGGTATCCGCTCATAGGCGATGAAGAAGCCCTGCAGGGCGCCGATCGCCGCGCCGAGCGCCAACATGGCGATGACGACGAGCGGCCACGGCAGGCCAGCCTGCAGCAAGACGGCCGACAGCGTAGCCGTCAGCGCCAACACGGATCCAACCGAGAGGTCGATGCCGCCCGTGGTGATGACGAAGGTCATGGCGGCCGCAACGATCAGCAGTGGCGCCGACTGGCGCACGATGTTGAGCAGATTGGGCGTCGTCAGGAAGGAGCCGGTGATCAGCGAAAAGACCACGCAGACGACCAGGAAGAACAGCGCAATCGAGACGACGCTGCCATTGGCTATCGCGACATCCTTCCACGTGCCGTTGTGGGCGCGTTTGGGCGGCGAAGCGCTAATATCCCTGGGCGATGGAGTGACGTTCATGGCTGCGCCCCCTCATCGCGGCTAGCGCGCGCAGAACGCGCCGTGAATTTGCGGCCGACGATCAGGTTGACGACCTCCTCGATGCTGGTGTCGCCGATCTTGCGTTCGGCGACATTGCGGCCTTCGTACATGACCTGGATGCGGTCGCAGACCAGGAACAGATCCTGCAGCCGATGGGTGATGAGGATGACGCTGACGCCGCGGGCGCTGACGGCACGGATGAGCTCCAGAACCGCCTCGACTTCCGCCACCGCAAGCGCGGCCGTCGGTTCGTCCATGATCAGCACCGACGGATCGAAGGAGGCGGCGCGGCCGATGGCGATCGACTGGCGCTGGCCTCCGGAGAGGTTTTCGACCTTGAGCTTGGTATCGGCAATGACGATGCCGAGCCGGTCGAGCATCTGGCGCGTCTCGTAATGCATGCGCTTGTTGTCGAGAAAGGGGACGCCGAGAACGTGGCGGCGCGGCTCGCGGCCGAGGAAGAGATTTCCCGCCACATCCACCGTGTCGCAGAGCGAAAGGTCCTGGTAGACCATCTCCACACGTGCGGCGCGGGCATCGGCCGGTGAGGAAAAGGCTACGACCTTGCCATCGATCTCGATGGTGCCGGAATCCGGAATGACCGCACCGGACAGAACCTTGCTCAAGGTGGATTTGCCGGCGCCGTTGTCGCCGACCAGGCCGAGCACTTCGCCTGGCTTCAGGCTCAGCGAGACATCGTCCAGCGTCTGGATAGGGCCGTACCGTTTGGAAATACCGGTCATACTGACGCGGTAGGTCTCGCCATCGCTCATCATGGTTCCAGTTCTCTGGGCGACAAGTTCAATCGGTCGCCGGGCTGCGCAAGCAACTCTCGGGTCGATGCGCAGCCCGGCGGTCTTGGGAGATCTTACTTGAACATGTCCTTGAACTGGCCAACATTTTCCTTGGTCACGATGGTGATCGGAACATTGATGATGGGCTCGATCTTCTCGCCCTTCTTGAGCTTGACGAAGGCTTCGATGGCAGCCTTGCCCTCACCGGCCGGATCCTGCTGGACGACTGCGATCACCCAGCCTTCTTCGAGACCCTGCATCGCTGACTTGGTCAAGTCCCACCCGAACACCTTGACGTCGCCGATACGGCTCTGGCTGGTGACGGCGGAAACCGCGCCAAGCAGAGCGGGCTCGCCGGTCGCGTAAAGCGTCGTCATGTCGGGATTGGCGGTCATCAGGTTTTCGGAGGCGGACAGTGCGACGTCCTGCACATTCTGACCGTCGACCGTATCGAGGAATGTGACCTTCTGGCCGCTGTCGGTGACGGCTTTCTTGAAGCCATCGAGGCGCTGGTTCTGGATGAACGAATTGAGCGCGCCGACGACACCGATCTTGGCGGTGCCGCTCATATTGGTCTTGACGTATTCGGCATAGAACTTGCCGATATCCTCGCCGGCCTTGGTGTTGTCGACACCGACGAAAGCGACGTTGTCGCCTTCCGGGATTTGCGCGTCGATGGCAATCACTGGAATGCCGGCGGCCTTGGCCGCGGTGATCGCCGGTTTCACACCGTTGACGTCGATGGCGACGAGAATGATGCCGTCGACCTTCTGGGTAATGTAGTTCTCGATCGCGTCGTTTTGCGCGCTCGGCACATTGTTGGCGTTGAAGATAACGAGGTCGACGCCGGCAGCCTTGGCAGCAGCCGTCGCACCGTCATTGATCTGGTTGAAGAACAGAGCCTGCTGGTTGATGGTGACGAGCGCATAGGTCTCGGCCATGGCGGAGGCAGAGCCGAGGGCGAGGGTCATGGCTATGGCTGCCGCGCAGCCTGAAAGAATTTTGGTAAGACGCATTCCGGTTCCCCTTGGTTTTGCGGAAAAGGCCCTTGATCGGGCTCACCTGGCGCCTGAGCGCACCAGCATATTTCAAGATACTTGATTTCTTGTCAAGTGACTTGAATTAGCATCCGCGAAGGGAAACGAGGGGTTCGCCAGATCAGAATGTGGCTGGCGTGTTCACCCAGAAAATGCTGGCGCGTTCACCGCCGACATTGCGGTACCAGTGCGGCAGTTCGGAATTGAAAACGAAGGAATCGCCGGCAGACAGCCGAAACGTCTTTTCACCGACCATCAGTTCGATGAACCCTTCGAGGACATAGCCGACTTCCTCGCCGGCATGCTGGATCGGGCCAGCACTTTCACCGCCCGCCTCGATGTGATGAATGTTGCATTGGAGGAGATGACCCGGTGAATATGGTATGACACGCTCGAGCGAAATGCCCTCCCCGCGCCGAAGCGGATCAAGTGTGATCAACGGTCGCGCTCCAGCCCGGAAGACGATGCCTTCCTCGCCGTCGGACTCCTCGAACATCCAGCCAATATTCGTGCCGAGCACCTCGACAAGCCTGTGAAGCATGGGAAGCGACGGCGATACCTTGCCGTTCTCGACCTTCGAAAGCAGGCTTTCAGAGCAGTTGGCGGCGGCGGCGAGCGCCTTCAAAGTCAGGCCACGCGTCTGCCGGGCAAGTTTTAGCCGTGTGCCGAGGCGCAAAAGGCTGGTCGCGGTCGCGCGTTCGTCAGTGTCCTTGCGTTTGTGGATATCGATTTTGTTCATGAGGGCCGCGCAGTTCGACTTGGATCCTGAAACCGATCATACGCACTGATCATTGCTTTCCAAAGAAATTTTATCTCAAGTATATTGATGCACAGCCTCCTATAGGCGTCGGCACGAGCCCACGTCGAGATGACCAGGCTGATCGTCGACACCGCCAAGCCGCTCGGCTGCGCCATCCACGACCACATCATCATCGGCAAGAACGGCAACACCAGCATGAAGGGCCTGCTGCTGATAGGTTGAGCACTGGTGCCGCAGGTCCGCGGCCGCAAAAAAGCGATTTTTTGCCCCTTCCACAGCCGGCTCTAGAATTTCGATCGCAAATCACGCATGATGGACTTGGTATTTCCCGGGACGGCTTAGCGCCCCTTGGAATACCAGGGAGGAACGGGACATGGCCATCGCGCTTGTACTCGTTTTGATAGTCGTGGGCTCAGTGTTGTTCCACTTCCTGAGCCCATGGTGGTGGACGCCGATTGCCTCAAACTGGGACTATATCGACCACACCATCATTATCACTTTCTGGATCACCGGCGTCGTCTTCGCCGCTGTTGTGCTATTCATGGCCTATTGCGTGTTCCGCTTCCGTCATCGGGAAGGGAATAAGGCGGCCTATGAGCCGGAGAACAAGCGGCTTGAATGGTGGCTGACGATCGTCACCGGAGTGGGTGTCACCGCCATGCTGGTTCCCGGCCTGTTTGTCTGGAGCCAGTTCGTCAACGTTCCGAGCGACGCAACCGTGGTCGAAGTCGTTGGCCAGCAATGGCAGTGGAGTTTCCGCTTGCCCGGCAAGGACGGCAAGCTCGGCACGTCCGACACCCGAAACGTCACCGCTGAAAATCCGCTGGGCGTCATCGACAGCGATCCCAACGGCCAGGACGATGTCGTGGTCGAAGCGGCCGACCTGCATCTGCCGGTCGGCAAGCCGGTCAAGATGCTGCTGCGCTCGATCGATGTGCTGCACGATTTCTACGTCCCTGAATTCCGCGCCAAGATGGACATGATCCCGGGCTCGGTCACCTATTTCTGGTTCACCCCGACCAAAACCGGAACCTTCCAGGTCCTGTGTGCCGAGCTTTGCGGACAGGGGCATCCGATGATGAATGGCATCGTCATGGTCGACACTGAGCAGGACTATGTGGCCTGGCTCGACCAGCAGCAGACTTTCGCGCAATTGTCGGCACCCCAGCAGACTGGCTCGGCAAATGAGATGCCGGGACAGACGACGGCGCCGGCTCTCGAAATAACAGCAAAGCTCGAAACCGTCGAAGCTCGCTGAAAGGGCACGGAGGTGTTCCTATGGTCGATATCACGCCTGCAGATGCCGTCCCGCCGGCTGAAGTCGCGGAAATGGATCTCTACCATCCGCACAGTTGGTGGACGAAATACGTCTTCTCGCAGGATGCCAAGGTCATCGCCATCCAGTATTCGGCGACGGCGATCGGGATCGGCATGGTCGCGCTGGTGTTGTCCTGGCTGATGCGGCTGCAACTCGGCTTCCCCAGCACGTTCGACTTCATCACCCCGGAAGCCTACTACCAATTCATCACCATGCACGGCATGATCATGGTGATCTACCTGCTCACGGCCCTCTTCCTCGGCGGCTTCGGCAACTACCTGATCCCGCTGATGGTCGGCGCGCGCGACATGGTTTTCCCCTATGTCAACATGCTGAGCTACTGGATCTACCTGCTTGCCGTACTGGTTCTGGTGTCGAGTTTCTTTGCACCCGGCGGACCGACCGGTGCCGGCTGGACGCTGTACCCGCCGCAAGCCATCATGACCGGCACACCTGGCGGACAGGACTGGGGCATCATCCTGATGCTCGTCTCGCTGATCCTGTTCATCATCGGCTTCACCATGGGCGGCTTGAACTATGTCGTGACGGTGCTGCAGGGCCGCACGCGCGGCATGACGCTGATGCGTCTGCCGCTGACTGTCTGGGGTATCTTCACCGCGACCGTCATGGCGCTGCTCGCCTTCCCGGCGCTGTTCGTCGCCTGCGTGATGATGTTGTTTGACCGCCTGCTCGGCACCAGCTTCTTCATGCCGGCGGTCGTCGAGATGGGCCAACAATTGCAGCACGGCGGCGGCAGCCCGATCCTGTTCCAGCATCTGTTCTGGTTTTTCGGCCACCCCGAGGTCTACATCGTGGCGCTGCCGGCCTTCGGTATCGTATCCGACCTGATCAGCACCCATGCGCGCAAGAACATCTTCGGCTACCGGATGATGGTCTGGGCCATCGTCGGCATTGGCGCGCTGAGCTTCGTGGTCTGGGCGCACCACATGTATGTCAGCGGTATGCACCCCTATTTCGGCTTCTTCTTCGCCACCACGACATTGATCATCGCTATCCCGACCGCGATCAAGGTCTACAATTGGGTGCTGACGCTGTGGCGCGGCGACATTCATCTCACCATACCGATGCTTTTTGCCATGGCCTTCATCGTCACCTTCGTCAATGGCGGACTGACCGGGCTGTTTCTCGGCAACGTCGTCGTCGACGTTCCACTGTCGGACACGATGTTCGTCGTCGCCCATTTCCATATGGTCATGGGCGTCGCCCCGATCACCGTGATCTTCGGAGCGATCTACCACTGGTACCCGAAGGTCACCGGCCGGATGCTGAACGAGACGCTTGGCCAGTTCCATTTCTGGGTCACGTTCCTCGGCGCCTACCTGATTTTCTTCCCCATGCACTACATCGGCCTGATGGGCGTGCCGCGGCGCTACAACGAACTCACCGATATAACGATCATGACGGAGTCAGCCCATCACCTGAACTCGTTCATCAGCATCATGGCGTTCATCGTCGGCTTTGCTCAGATCGTGTTCCTGTTCAATCTGATCTGGAGCATCCGTCATGGCCGTGAGGCCGGCGGCAATCCGTGGCGCGCCACGACGCTCGAATGGCAGACGTCCGAAACACCGCCGGCCCACGGCAATTTCGGCAAGGAGCTGCCGATCGTCTATCGCTGGGCCTACGACTACAGCGTGCCGGGCGCCAAGGAGGACTTTATCCCGCAAAACGTGCCGGGCAATTTCGGCCCCTCCAGGGAGCCGGCATGAGCGTCGTTCTGGTTTTCATGCTCGTGGTCGCCGGCATTGCCGGATGGTGGCTTTCCCATCAGCGGCTGATGGGAAAGCCATGGCTCGAGCAAGGGTTGCTCGGCGATTTTATCGCCCTGGACCGATCGGCGCTGCCGACCGCCAAGATCGGTCTCGGCGTCTTCCTCGCCGTCGTCGGCTCCCTGTTTGCGCTGTTCACCAGCGCCTACTTCATGCGCATGGCGCTGTCGGACTGGCAGCCGCTTCCGGGGCCGCGCCTGCTCTGGCTCAACACCGGCGTTCTGGTCTTGAGCAGCATTGCGCTGCAATGCGCCTCGGTCGCGGCACGCAAAGGCCGGATGGACACGGTCAGGCTCGGCCTGGTGACAGCTGGGCTCACCGCGGTCGCCTTCCTGATTGGACAGCTTGTGGCATGGCGGGAACTGACCGCCGACGGCTATTTGCTGACCTCCAATCCGGCCAACAGTTTTTTCTACCTGATAACCGGGATGCATGGCCTGCACATAGTGGGGGGGCTGGTGGGCCTGGGCAGGACAATCGCCGCCGCCTGGAACGGAGCACGGCCGGAGCGGCTTCGCCTCAGCGTCGAACTGTGCACCATGTACTGGCATTTCCTGCTTTTCGTCTGGCTCGCCATCTTCGCTCTTCTGGCCGGCTGGGCCGCAACCTTTATCGACATTTGCCGACAGTTACTGACCTAGGAGGTCTGGGAGCATGGCAGAGACGACAGTGACGCATGTCGGCCAAACGGAGCCGCGGCCTGCCGGCTGGCAAGGCATCGCCGCCGACTGGTCCTCGGATCAGCGGGCGTTCAAGAACGTGTCCTGGGGCAAGGCCATGATGTGGATCTTCCTGCTCAGCGACACCTTCATCTTCGGCTGCTTCCTGCTCTCCTACATGACCGCACGCATGTCGACACGCGTGCCGTGGCCCAACCCGAGCGAGGTCTTTGCGCTGCACATAGGCGGCTCGAATGTTCCGCTGATCCTGATCGCCATCATGACCTTCGTGCTGATCTCCAGCAGCGGCACGATGGCCATGGCGGTCAATTTCGGCTATCGCCGCGACCGCCGCAAGACGGCAATCCTCATGCTTCTGACAGCAGTGCTGGGCGCGACCTTTGTCGGCATGCAAGCCTTCGAATGGACCAAGCTGATCAGCGAAGGGGTACGGCCCTGGGGCAATCCATGGGGCGCAGCGCAGTTCGGTTCGTCTTTCTTCATGATCACCGGCTTCCACGGCACGCATGTGACGATCGGGGTGATCTTCCTGATCATCGTGGCGCGAAAGGTCTGGCGCGGAGATTACGACACCGAACGGCGCGGCTTCTTCACCAGCCGCAAGGGTCACTACGAGAGCGTCGAGATCATGGGGCTCTACTGGCATTTCGTCGATCTGGTCTGGGTGTTCATTTTCGCATTTTTCTATCTTTGGTGAGAGGCAGATATGGCTGAAGCAACCGCAAACGGCCTGGGGCAACACACCCTTCACGCTGGACACGCGCATGAAGCGCCAGCGACCGGCGTCGCCCATACCGACGTTCACCAGGAACACCCGATCAAGCTCTATCTGGTGGTCTGGGCATGGCTGTTCGTCCTCAGCGCCTGCTCCTATATGGTCGATTATTTCGGCCTCCACGGCTATCTCAGATGGTCGCTGATCCTGATCTTCATGATCCTCAAGGCGGGGCTGATCGTCGCCTTCTTCATGCACATGGCCTGGGAGCGGCTGGCGCTGACCTATGCGATCATCCTGCCGCCGGTTCTGGTGCTGGTGTTCGTGGCAATGATGGTCTTCGAAGCGGACTACACGCTTTTCACCCGGCTGGTGTTCTTCGGGGCCGGGCCCTGACATTTGAAGCTCGATGAGTTTCTGCAGCGGCAGCTTCAGTTGAGTGCGCTGTTTGCTGGTCGGTTGCCTTGAAACAACCGGCGACTGGACCATTTTCCAGGTATCGGAAGCGGACATCAGGAGAATGATTGCCCTCGTTTCTCCGCGAGTCGCGAACTCCGGCAAGGGAGGCCCAAGATGACCATCGCAAACAGGCTGAAGGACTATATCGACGGCAAGGGAATTTCCTACGACACCGTCGCGCATCATCGCACATCCACAACCCGGCAGTCCGCCATCGCGGCGCATGTGCCGGGCAGCATCATGGCCAAATCGGTGGTCGTTCACCACGAACTTGGCTATGCGCTGGCCGTGGTTCCCAGTACGCACAGGATCGAACTCGGCGCATTGCAGGACGTCATGGACAGGCGTCTTGGTCTCGCCTCCGAAGACGAGGTGGTTTCACTCTTCGCTGATTGCGATATCGGCGCCGTACCGCCGATCGGTGCGGCCTACGATGTGCCTGTCATCCTCGATGAGAGCCTGGGTGCCGCCGCCGACATCTATTTTGAGGGCGGCGACCACAGGACGCTGGTGCATGTAAGCGGCAAGGATTTCCGCGACCTGACCAAGGACGCGCGCCAAGCCCGCTTCAGCCACCCGGCCTACTGAAAGCTCTGATCAACTTCCGGCACCGGCGCGAGCCGGTGTCGGAAGGCAGGATTTCCTCAACTCGCCGGTTTGGCGGGCGACGGCGATTCCACAACCTTGCGGTAGACATGCCAGGTGGCGTGGCCGAGGATCGGCAACACGATCGCCAGCCCCGCAAACACCGGCAGCGAGCCGATGATCAGGGCGACGGCGACAATCAGTCCCCAGACAGCCATCGCGATCGGGTTCGCCAGAACCACACGCACCGAGGTGTGGATGGCTTCGTAGGCGCCGACGTCGCGGTCGAGCAAGAGCGGGAAAGCGACGACCGTGGTGCACAGCACGACCGCGGCAAAGACGAAGCCGATCGCGTGACCGAGAATGATCAGCGTCCAGCCGCGCCCGGTGGCGAATACTTCATTGATGAAGCCGGATATCGATTCCGGCGGGGCCGGGCCGAACAACTGCTGGTAAAACAGCTGCGCGGTCAAAAGCCAGGCGATGAAGATCGCCAACAGCATAATCCCGACCGCCGCGATGGCCGGCAGCGCCGGAGAATTCCTGATCTCGAAGGCGTGGTTCCAGGAGGCGTCGAGGCCGGCTTCGCGTCTGCGGCTGATCTCATAGAGGCCGATTGCCGCGAACGGACCGATCAGCGCAAAACCGGAGACCAGCGGAAACAACAAAGGCAACGCATTGGCGCCCGATGTCCAGGCAGCGAGCACGACGCCGACAAGCGGGTAGATCAGGCAGAGAAAAACGATATGCGATGGTTTCACCATGAAATCGGCGACGCCACGCCTGAGCGCGTCAAAAAGGTCGGAAACTCCGATTTTTCGAATTTTGGTATGTTCCAGCGTCTCGCTGGCGCCTGCTATCACGTGAAAACTTGTCATGCCCGTTCCTCCAGATCAGGTCCGGTAAGGTCGCGGTTTCACGGTGCTGCCGTTTTGCGTAAGTGGCCACGCAAAACCGCGACCTGCACCATGATCAACATACTCTATTACATGGGATTTGTCGCCCTTTGTCGGAACAGGCTCCGGCAGTCAGGCTGGCTCTGCAGGCCCTTCTTCGATATCCTCTCCAGTCGAAGGTGAAGGTCATGGACGGAAAGACGGTTCTCATACTCGGCCTTGGCGTCGTCGCTCTGCTGATCCTGGGATTCTGTGCACTGCCATTGTGACGTTTGATCTGCCTTGGGGTGCAATTCCTCCAGTGCAGCAGCCGACCAGTCGCCTCCACGGCAGACAATCCGACAACACCGGTCTTGCCGTCAATTTCCGGCTGACGTGACCGCGCGCATTGCAATGGTGTCGGCAAGCAGCATGGCAAAGATCGCGAAGAGATAGAAAATCGAGTAGGCAAACAGCGCCTTTGCGAGTTTCATTTCCTTGTCGGGGGTGACCAGGACTTTCCAGGCATGCCAGATGAAGCCCGCGCCCAATATGGTCGAAACAACCCCGTAAAATCCGCTTGCGAATCCGAACGCCCAAGGCAGCACGCCGATTGGCGCCAGAAGCAGTGAATAGGCGAAGATTTGTGTTCTGGTCGAAGCCTGGCCGGCCACGTTCGGCATCATAGGGATGCCAGCTGCAGCATAGTCGCCGGTCTTGAACAGCGCGAGCGCCCAGAAATGCGGCGGCGTCCACAGGAAAATGATCAGAAACAGGATGAGGCTTTCAATCCCGATGGCGCCAGTGGCCGCCACCCATCCGATCACCGGAGGAAGCGCGCCTGCGGCGCCGCCTATGACGATATTCTGCGGCGTCGAGCGTTTCAGCCACATCGTATAGATGACAACGTAGAAGAAGATGGTGAAGGCCAGCAGCGATGCAGCAAGCCAATCCACCAGCACGCCAAGTGTCATGACCGAAAGTGCGGAAAGCACCAGGCCGAAGCAAAGAGCTTCGCCTGGCATGACGCGGCCTGACGGGATCGGCCGCTTTGACGTGCGCGACATCAGCGCGTCAATATCGGCATCGTACCACATGTTGAGCGCCCCGGCCGCTCCCGCTCCAACCGCAATTGCCACGATTGCGATCACGGCGATGACCGGATTCATCACGCCGGGCGCCACCATCAGACCAACGAAAGCGGTAAAAACGGCAAGCGCCATGACCCGTGGTTTCAAAAGCGCGAAGAAATCACCAGCCGTCGCTTCCGAGAGGCGGATGCCGGTATCCTTGAGGCGGCTTTCCCTAGTCGACATTTTAGACGACCACCGATGGAACTAGCCGGACGAACGGCCGGCGGCAGAGCCAGGTTACTTGGAGAATTGCTTCAGGTAGGCGATGACATTGGCGACGTCTTCGTCCTTCTTGAGGCCGGGAAACGCCATCTTCGAACCTTTGACCATGCCCTTGGGATCGTGAAGGTAGGTCGTCAGCGTCGGTTCGTCCCACACGACGCCCGATTTGCCGGCCGCAATCATGGCTTCAGAATATTTGTAATCCGGATGCGTGCCGGCCGTCCGGCCGATAACGCCGTGCAGCGATGGACCGATCTTGTTCTTATCCTCGTCTGCAACGTGGCAGGCCTTGCATTTGGTGAAGACCTTCTCGCCAGCCGCGGCATCCTGTGCCTGCGATGGACTTGTGATGAAGGTCGCAACGGACACGACGGCGAAAAACGCAGCTGCGCGCATGGCATCTCCCCTCTGATCGTCTTGGACGATCTGCGCGTGCTGGTACTTTCGCCGGCATGCGCCCTTGAACCACAGAGCAGAATATCCGCTCCTCCCTTGTGGCACTACAGCATCTGCATACCACAGAATCTGGGAGGCAGGTAGAAGACACTTGATCAAGGCAACTGGGTGTTGCAAGTCCCGGCAATCTGGCCGGAATTAGCCGCTGCTTAAGGTCCAAGCAAACCCGCGCGACGGGCACCGTCGCGAATTGCGACAAGCGCTGGAGGATTGATGACGGGCCAGGCACTGATGAATCCCTCGACGGTAAAATCGGGAGATTTGTTTGCGAGGCGGGTGGCAAATTTTGCTGCCTGGGCCATCTCGCCTTGCATCGCATGGGCCATCGTTAGGAACAACAGTGTGGCCGGCGAGTCCGGCGGCGCCTGAGTCAAAGCCGCCAAGCACTCTCTGTAGAGCCCGACGACAAATGTCGATCGGCCCAGCATGCTGTAGTACCAGGAAACATGGGGATTGAGCCGTATCGCTCGCCTCGCCAGCTCGTATCCAGCTCTCGGATCGCCGGCAACGAACGTTCTTTCTCCTGCTAGCAGAGCCAAGGTATCGGCATCGTTTGGTGCGAACGCCAAGGCAAGATCGTATTCTCTTGCGGTGGCGTCGAGATCGACCTGGGCGGCTCGGAGTCCTGCCAGACATATGCGAGCATGGGTATCGCCTGCGTCAAGCGTCAACGCTCGTTCCAGACAAAGTATCGAATGTTCAATGGCAGCGCTTGGATCGTCTGTGAACGCATTGATGGCGCCGACGCTGTATGCCATCCCCAAAACTGTCCAGCCTCTGGCAAGATCCTTGTCAAGATCGACAGCTCGCGAAAGAAGCTGAACTGCCTCCTCATGCGACGCGCGGGTGTAGAGATTGTGCTGCTCGACACCAAGCAGGTAGTCGTCATATGCCTGCAAGTTAGCGGGCGGCTTTCGTCTGACGATGTCCGTCCGAAGTCTTGCAAACTTGCCGCAACAGTTGGCGAGCACATTCACGACGTTTTCGGTGACAGTATCCTGCACCTCAAACAGGTCCTCCACCAACCGATCGTACCGAGCAGTCCATAAATCTACGCCTGTTCGCGCATCGACCAACTGCACGCTGATGCGCAGCCGGGACCCTGCTGCCTGTAAGGTTCCCTCGAGCAAGTAGTCAGCGTTCAGCTCCCGCCCGATCGATCGGATGTCATCGTGCCGCCCCTTGTAGGAAAGCATGGTCTGGCGCGCGACCACTGCAAGGTCGCGGTAACGGGCGAGATCGGCCATCATATCAGCCGACAAACCATCGGCGAGACGCGTCCAACGCTCTTCGCCGCTTAAATTGTCGAACGGGATGACGGCGACAATGGGTGGGCCGGTGCCTTCTACCGTGGGGCCACCGGTTCGTATGTCGACGCTGTCTTGCTCTCGGTGGTCGGCAAGCAAGATCGCCAGCGCCATTTTGCTGCCAACCCCGAGTTTCCGATAAATCGCCGACAGATGCGTGCGGACGGTGGTAGGCGCAATAAAAAGCGCCTCGCTGATTTCGCGATAGGTCATCCCCTCGGCGAATTTTGCCGCAACCAGCCGCTCCCGATCCGACAGACCGGTGAGAGGATTGTCCTCGACGCGAAACTGCAAATCGCTACCCCATGCAAGGTGGTGCTGAAATGCCGAGGTCTACTGACTGCCCCGAAAATACTACAAATGCGACGCGGAAAACACTGCATCTGCACGATACCGCCTGACGGTCGACGACTTTAGCCTTCGTCAATGGGGTGGCCTCCAGATCGGTCGGACCCCTGATCTGGTTCGGATCGGAGGCGCGTGATGAGAAAGCTGTCTGTTTTGGCCGCAGCGCAATTGCTGGCTCTGTCAACAGGGCCGAGCATGTCGGAAGGCGCGCACGGTCTGCGCATTCTGGTCTCGGAAGACGCTGTGAGAAGAGAGAGCGTGCGGCTGTATTCCGACCTCCTGAACCGGGCATGCAGGAAAGGATGGCACTATCCCAGGAGCCAAATCGAGAGCGGCTTCAAACGGCATTTCGAGGAGCTAAAATTGCAAATTCTCGATCAGGGCCTCACTATCATCTTTGATACGAAGGCGAATAATCTGCCCCAAAGCATTCCGGACATTGGCAGTTGCAGTCAAACACCGACGTCCTAGTCGCATCGTCGGCCGGCGATCCCGACGCGGGAAATATTTGCGGCATCAAGGCACCTGGGTGTTGCAAGTCCCGGCAATCTGGCTAACCGCCTCACCAAGCCCGGCAAGGTCGAAGTCGGCCTCGCCTCGTCCCGACAACAGGCCGAACCGCCAGGAAAGCAGGAGCCGGTTCGCGCTGACGAGTCGCTTGATGCCGTCAGAACCGTCCCGGACCAGCATCCTGCCATGCGTGCCGACTGACCAACTCTCATCGAGCTTGCTGCCCTGGTCCACCGTAACCGACATGGTGAGGGTCCGAGTTGCCGAAACGCTGTCGTTCAGCTGCAGCCATTCGCTCCAGTTCGGCTCGCCACCGGGTCGGCAGGCGATGGTCAAAATCGGACTGTAGCCCAACGCACCGCCGCCGGTGATCAGCTTGTTGGTGGCGTAGAGCGAGGCCGTGACCAAACCATCGCTACCGGTGTCAAACCGCCAATTGTCAAGAACGGCATCTGCCCGGGCGATGCCACAGACCGAGGCGAGAGCGACCGCCGTGGCAACCACGCCTCGCATTCCGACGAAATGCCTCACGATGCCTCCACGACCCTGCGCTTTGCAACACAGCAGCAGATAGTGATCAAGGTTTCGTATCGCCAGCCGGCGTCAGTCACTTGCCAGGGAGTCTGTTGCCTCAACGCCACAACGAAAAAGGCCGCCTTACGGCGGCCTTCCTGTTTCAGTGGAATATAATGTTATTCGGCGTCCTTGGCCGCCTTTTTCTTCGGCGCGGCCTTCTTCTTGGGCTCTTCTGCGTCATCAGCCTTGGCATCAGCCTTCTTGGCAGCGGCTTTCTTCGCCGGCTTTGCCTTGGCTGTTTCGGCCTCTTCGTCGTCGGCCATCAGCTCTTCCTTGCTGACCTTGACGTCGGTGACCGAAATCTGGCCGAGCAGATGGTCGACCACCTTCTCCTCGAACATCGGCGCGCGCAGCGTGTTCAGCGCTTCCGGGTTGCTGCGGTAGAATTCGAAGGCTTCCTGCTGCTGGGCGGCCGGATAGCGGCGCACCTGCTCGAACAGGCCGCGCTGCAATTCCTCATCCGAAACGGTGACACCGGCCTTCTCGCCGATTTCGGCAAGCACCAGGCCGAGACGCACGCGGCGCTCGGCAAGCCGAAGATATTCGGCGCGTGCCTCTTCTTCCGTCGTCTCCTCGTCGGCGAAGGTGCGGCCGGCGGCTTCGAGATCGCGGTTGACCTGGGTCCAGATGTTGTTGAACTCGGCTTCGACAAGCTTCGACGGCGCTTCGAACGAATAGGCGGCGTCGAGCTGATCGAGCAGCTGGCGCTTGACCTTCTGGCGCGTCATCGAACCGAACTGGTTCTCGATCTGGGTGCGCACCACCTCGCGCAGGCGCTCCAGCGACTCGAGACCGAGGTTCTTGGCGGTCTCGTCATTGATTTCCAACGCGCCGGGCTTGGACACTTCCTTGACGGTGACGTCGAAGGTCGCTTCCTTGCCGGCCAGATGCGCCGCCTGGTAGTTTTCCGGGAAGGTGACCGTCACCTGCTTCTCGTCGCCAGCCTTGGCGCCGACAAGCTGGTCCTCGAAGCCGGGAATGAACTCCTTGGAACCGAGCACCAGCGGCTGGTCGGTGCCGGCGCCGCCAGCGAAGGCTTCGCCGTCGATCTTGCCGACATAGTCGATGCTGACGCGGTCGCCTTCGGCGGCCTTGCCGGTCTTCGGCTCGTAGGTGCGCGCCGATTCGGCAACGCGCTGAACCTGCTCGTCGATCTCGGTATCAGGCACATCGAACACCTGGCGTGTTACCTTGATGTCCGAGAAATCCTTGATCTCGATCGCCGGGATGATCTCGTAGTTGATGCTGAACTCGAAGTCGGCACCGCCGGCCAGGATCTTCTCGGCTTCCTTCTCGTCCTCGGTCATGATCACTTCAGGCTGCATGGCGGCTTTTTCGCCGCGCCCGGTGATGATCGAACGGGTCGAATCGTTGAGAATCTCGTTGACCACTTCGGCCATGAACGACTTGCCGTAGACCTTGCGCAGGTGCTGCACCGGCACCTTGCCGGGGCGGAAGCCGTTGATGCGGACCTTGTTCCTGGCGTCGGAAAGCCGCGCCATCAGCTTGGCCTCCATGTCACCGGCCGGCACGGTGATCTTGATCTCGCGCTTGAGACCGGAGTTGAGCGTTTCGGTGACCTGCATCGTAAAACCTTTTTTTCACCAATGAGGCTGCCAAACGGCTCCTGCCGTTTACCGCCTGCCGGTACAATCTTGCCGGGAATGGCTTTTGGTACGGAACCTGGCGATTTGACCGCAAAAGCGGCTCAAATTCCCCCAAACTGCGCTCCAAAATGTGAATAAGTCTTTGTTTTTCCTACTTCTTATCACATTCTGCAGAAGCGGATCGTCGCGTCCCGTCACATTTGACACGCCTTTTGTCACAGGCGCGGCTGATTTTCAACCATCTTCGCGTTGCAGCGAATAGTGCCATTTTGGCCCTGACATTGACAGAATGATGGCTACATGAGATTGCCGGGCAGCGCGGGTATGGCGGAATTGGTAGACGCACCAGATTTAGGTTCTGGCGTGAAAGCGTGGGGGTTCGAGTCCCTCTACCCGCACCAGCAACTTACTTCTCGAAGACCTGCCTGGTGAACCACTCACTCAAATCCGCAAGTTCGGGTCCCAGCACGCGGTCGGCCTCGACCGGCGGCACGATCGTCCTGACATCCGCCACGAAGGCCTGAAGCGCCGGCGGTGCGGCGCGCTCCGTGACGTGCAGCGCCTGCGAGGCGATCATGGCCAGCATCGCCATCGCCGCATCGACGCAGCGGCCGGCGGTCGCTTCCTTCGACCAGGCGAAGAACACCGTCGTGGCGACATCGTCCTGCCCGGCGCCGGCCGATTCCGTTCCCGGGATGAAGGTGCGCTGCGCCGCAAGCTTGGCTTGCTCGAGATAGCCGGTGATCGCCATTGGCACATAGCCGACATTGCCGTGGCCGTCGCTGTCGGCCCAATGCCGCCCGGTCATCAAAAGGTCGGGCAGCAGCGACACCTTGCCGTTCAAGAGCTTTGAACTGTGGCGGTCGCAAAGCAGGCAGAGATCGGCCCATATCGCCGCCAGATCATCCAGCGCCGGCGTTGCCATGGCGTTGTGATAGCCTCCGGTGCTGATGCAACGACCGAGCGGGTGAACGTCGTCGGGCGGGATGTAGACAGGATTGTCCGATATCGAAGCCAGCGACACAGTGGCTGCCCGCTCGGCCGAAGACAGTGCTCGATGTGCGTGCCCCAGTATGCGTGGTACGATGCGGTAGCTGACCGGCGCCTGATAATTGCGCCGCCCGTCTCCGGCGCCGACGAGGAACTCCCGCAATCCGCGCAGGGCGGTTGCTTCGTGCTCGTCGCCCCAAAGCACGTCGAGTGCAGGATCATAGTGTTCGAGCGGCGCGCGAAACGCTTCGATCGACAGCGCAAAGACCTTTTGCGCCAGGCGAACGCGGCGGCGGGCCGCCAGCGCCGCATCGGCCACAAGGGCTGCAGCGCAGGGCGACCCGTTGATCAGCGAGCCCCGTTCCTTGACCTCGAGGTCGAAGCGCGTCGAAAGCTCCGCAAACAGCGGATAGAGGGCGAGTATTTCGCCGGCACCGCCCTGGCCGGTGGATGGCACCATCGGCATCGGGCCGCCGGCCAGCATCGCAGCGACGGCGAGCGCGATGCGTGGTGTGGTCGCGGCGTTTCCTTCAAGGAAATTGGTCAGGCGGGCGAGCACGATCGCCCTGACCACGCGATCCGGCAGAGGATCGCCAAACGAGGTGGCGGCTGCGAAGGCCTTGATGCGCGCATGGCGGTCCCGCTCGTCATGTTCGAGCCGCCGGCTCGCCAGTTCCCCCATGGCGGTGGTGACGCCATAGATGACCGGGGGAGGATCAGACTCGATAAGTCGCAGGAACGATGCGCGGCATTCTGCGATGCGTTGCAGGGCCTTGCCGCTGATTTCGACCCTGTCCTTTTTCCAGGCGACGCGAAAAACGGTGTCGAGATTGATGTCTTCTCGCGTCGTCAGGGTAATTGTCACGCTTCACACCATTCCACGCAGAAGGTCATCGAAATTCGCAAGGTGGCCGCCACCAAGATCTGCACCTCGGCCACGCTTTCTAATCACGCATTCTAATAGGCCGGTTCCTCGAACAGCGTCTTGTCGCCGTCCATCAACGCCTTGACCTGCGCAGTGCCGTCGCTGGCGAGCGCGGCCCGGATGCCGAACGGACGTACCCGCATATCGTTCTGGATCGCCATCCCCTCGCCTTCCGGCAGATAGAAGCGCTCGATGCCAAAATCCGGAGCGATCGTCGTCTCCGGGTTGAGATCCCAGCCCGCGGCCACGTGCCCGACGATATCGGCTTCGTCGGAAGCTGCCGACGCCGGCGCTTGCCCGAACCAGGCGGTGGTCGGCAGCCAATAGCCGTCAGTGCCCTTTTTCAGCCTCACCACGATCGGCGTGTCGTCGCTGGTAAGCTTGCCGGCCGGAATGTTGGCGATCATCTTCACCGGTATCCGCGAAATATCGTAGCTGAGGATGATGTAGTCCCCACGCAACAGGTCGCGCGGATCGATCGGCTCGACCTTTAGAAGGACCTCCTTGCCGTCGCGCAGGATCGCCGCCCGGCCGGCGATGATCCAGCTCAGGAAGCCGATCTGGACGAGCGCCAGCACCAGCGCCGAGATAACAAGTCTCTTTCCGGTCATCATGCCGCCGCTCCTTCTGTACTGGGCGCCTTCATCCGCTTCTCGATGCGGATGATGACAAGAGCAAGGATGCCGAGAAGCACCGCCGCCGCCAGGAAGAAGCCTGCGGTGTCAAGCATCGACTGCAACATCACCACATAGATGATCGCAAGTTCGAAGGCGAAGCCGGCATAGGCAACCCAGCGCAATCCCCTGCTCTCGCGTCCACCCAGCATGATCGCCGCGACAATGCCGGCGAGCGCGATAGCCGAGGCAATGGCAAAGCCGCCATTGGCGTTGCTTTCATCGGCCAGCTCGAACTGGATCATCGCCAGGCCGGTGAGAAAGCCGATCAAAGCGTGCAAGGGCAGCCGGCCGCCGAGCTGTACGATCCTGTCGACAGGTTCGGCAGCGAAGGTCGCCGCCGCGAAAAGCAGCGCCGACGCGACAACCAGCGGGACAGCGACCTGCAGCGTGTCGTGGTGCATGGCCAACAGCACGAGATAGAAGATGACCGACAGGATGATCAGGTGCCGCGCCGCCTGGCTGCGGGTCCAGAACGAGATGGCGAACAGCACCAGCGCCATGACGACGAAGAAATGCGGAAATTCCGTGCGGTTGTAATAATCGAACCCCTTGAAGAACAGCCAGGCATCGGCGATGCCGACGGCGGCGACTGTCAAGGGATTGGAGCGCAACGCGACCGCCGCCAACGCCGTACCCGCGCCCCAGGTGATCAAGGCCGACGCCTCGTCGCCGGACAGATGATACATCTGGCCGATCAGCGCGATCGAGCCGCCGAATGCCGCTGCCGCGACGATCCAGAGCGCCTCGCCGATCGCCGCATGGTCGCGCGTCTTCAGCACCGCGCCGCCGACATAGCCGGCGAGGATGATGGCAAAGAGTGCCGCGACCCGGGCCAGCCGCGGGATGGCTTCCCAGTTGGCGGCGACGAAGATCAGGATTGCCGCCCCAAACAGCAGCGCCGCCATCATCGCCAGGATCGAGCCGAAGCTCAGCGATTTGCGCTCGTTGGCCTCGACGTCGCGCTCCAGCGCATCGGCCGTCGGCGTGTCGATCAGGCCTGTCTTCAGCCACCGTGCTATATCCGCCCTGACCCGTGACGAATAGCTCGCCATACCCTTCTCCCCAGCTTGGTCATTTTTTCAGCCGATCCGGGCAAGCCGTTGACGCAACGGCATTTTCCGATTCGGGTTTGTTTGTGTCGAAGACGTGAACGCGCGTTAATATTGCATTGCACAATTTGCATTGCTGCTATGCACCAATAGCGCTTTTAAATCGATACAGGTCCACCTATCTTCATGGCGTACTGAAAGACGGAATGATCCGAAAGAAAGACGAAACGAGAATACCATGAACCTGATCCGCAACTACCGCAACTGGCGCCGCTACCGGAACACCGTTTCCGAGCTGAGCCGCCTGAGCAACCGTGAACTGAACGACCTCGGCATCGGCCGCAGCGACATTCACTACGTCGCCCGCAAGGCGGTCTAATCCTCTTCGGGCCGCAAATGGTCCGAACCAGTTTGAAAAGAGAACGACAATGAACCTGATCCGTAACTATCGTAACTGGCGCGTCTACCGCGACACCGTTAACGAGCTGGGTCGCCTTTCGAACCGCCAGCTCCATGATCTCGGCATCATCCGCGACGAGATCAAGCACGTCGCCCGCAAGGCGCTCTGAAGTTAAGGAATTTCGCCAGGGTCGACCTCCTCCCCGACCCTGACGGATACGGTCAGCCTTCACCTCCTCCCGAGGGTTGACCACCAAAACGGCGCCCGCCGCACCTCCTCCCGCGGCGGGCGTTGTTTCCCGAAAAGGGTTTCGCCCCCTTTCACGAAGCGAAAGAGATTTCGTCTTCAGGCGAAAAGAATTTCGTCAAAGCCGACCTCCTCCCCGGCGATGACGAATACGGTCGATCTTCACCTCCTCCCGAGGATCGACCACCAAAACGACACCCGCCGGACCTCCTCCCCCGGCGGGTGTTGTTGTTTTTGGGGCAGGCTTTCCCCCCTCATCGCGCCAATTGCAATCGCAGCTGCAAGCGATTATTCCGGCGCTCATGAGCAAAAATCCCATTCACATCATCGGCGGCGGCCTCGCCGGTTCCGAAGCGGCATGGCAAGCAGCGCAAGCCGGCGTGCCGGTCGTGCTGCATGAAATGCGTCCCGTCCGCGGCACCGACGCCCACAAGACGGATGGGCTGGCCGAGCTCGTCTGTTCGAATTCCTTTCGCTCCGACGACGCCGAAAACAATGCGGTCGGCCTGTTGCACGCCGAAATGCGGCTGGCCGGCTCGCTGATCATGAGCGCCGGCGACGCGCACCAGGTGCCGGCCGGTGGCGCGCTTGCCGTCGACCGCGACGGGTTTTCGCAAGCGGTGACCAAAAGGCTCGAGGCGCATCCACTCATCACCATCCAGCGCGAGGAAGTGCCGGGGCTGCCACCGACGGACTGGGATCAGGCGATCATCGCCACCGGCCCGCTGACCGCGCCTGGGCTTGCCCAGTCGATCGCGGAAGTGACCGGCGCCGACGCGCTCGCCTTCTTCGACGCCATTGCGCCGATCGTCCATTTCGACTCTATCGACATGGACATCTGCTGGTTCCAGTCGCGTTACGACAAGGTCGGGCCCGGCGGCACCGGCAAGGACTACATCAACTGTCCCCTGGACAAGGAGCAGTACCTGGCCTTCGTGCAGGCGCTGGTCGACGGCCAGAAAACCGAATTCAAACAATGGGAAGGCACGCCCTATTTCGACGGCTGCCTGCCGATCGAGATCATGGCCGAACGCGGCGTCGAGACGCTGCGCTATGGACCGATGAAGCCGATGGGGCTGACAAACGAGCACAATCCGACGGTGAAGGCCTATGCCGTCGTCCAGCTGCGGCAGGACAATGCGCTGGGCACGCTCTACAACATGGTGGGCTTCCAGACCAAGCTGAAGCATGCCGAACAGGTGCGCGTGTTCCGCACCATACCGGGCCTCGAAAATGCCGACTTCGCCCGCCTCGGCGGCCTGCACCGCAACACCTACATCAATTCGCCGACCTTGCTCGACTCCTCGCTGCAGCTGAAGTCGCGCCCCGGCCTGCGCTTTGCCGGCCAGATCACCGGCTGCGAGGGCTATGTCGAGAGCGCGGCCATCGGCCTGCTGGCCGGCCGCTTCGCCGCCGCCGAGCGGCTCGGCCACGCACCATCGCTGCCGCCGCTGACCACCGCCCTCGGCGCGCTGCTCAACCACATCACCGGCGGCCACATCGTTTCCGACGACGAGCCAGGAAAACGTTCGTTCCAGCCGATGAACGTCAATTTCGGCCTGTTCCCACCCCTGGACCCCGGCACCAAGCTGCGGCCCGACGGGCTCGAGGGTCGCTTTCGCGGCAAGGAAAAGTCGATCGCGAAAAAGAAGGCGACGACAGCGCGGGCACTGCGGGACTGCCGCGAATGGCTGGGCTTGCCGGCGCCGACGGCGCAAGCTGCCGCGGAGTAGCCGCGTGCCTGGATCCGAATTCGGCACGATCCCTCAGCTTCTGCCACCGGGCTGGCCGGAGAGTGAGGAACCATTCGCCGGCGACTACGAGATCTTCTGGAGCATCTACATCCGGTGCAACAACAGGCGGAAGTTGCGCCAGGTTCACATACCGGCGCTTGAAGCGATGATCGGCCAGCCCCATGGAGGCAAGGGCTGGGTGCTTGAAAACGAAGACTACAACGAGAACCGCGATCGAAGCTTGCAAAGGATCGTTGCCGTGCAGCGCCTTGAGGGCCCGTACAACGACCGATTCCTCGTTGATTTCATGAAGACGCTCTATTCGTTGTCGCCGTCGTGGACCATCCAAGCCCGCCTCAATCCGTCACATCCTCACGGCGTGTATGTCAACGCGCGATTTGCACGAGAGACAGCCCCAGAGGCACCGGCAGTTGTCGATGCAATGGTCGAGTTGGAGGGCAGTTTCAGGGACGCCATGGGTGGCGAATCCGGACGTTACCTCGGGACGGGCCAACGTATTGGCGGTGATTCTGCAGCCGGCGGATCGTGATAGATTGGCTACTCTGCGGGCTCGGCGGTCACTGGCGGCAGGCCCGGCTTGCCCGCCTCGCCGGGATTTCGCCTGACATAGGCCGCCTTCAGGCTTTCCGAGGTTTCGCGCGAGCCGTCGTGGCTCCAGCCAGGCGGCTTGATCAGGTAGTTCAGGCGGTCGCTGAGCGTAAGCCTTGGCGCGAAGGCATCCGCGAACATGCCGATCCATTCGTGGAAGGCGACTTTCAGCGGATTGAAGGTGCCGATATTCTTGACGATGCCGTAGCGCGGCCGGTCTTCCTCCAATTCCTCGACGAAAGTCCCGAACATGCGGTCCCAGATGATCAGCGTGCCGGCATAATTGGCGTCGAGATAGCGCGGATTGGTGGCGTGATGGACGCGGTGGTGAGACGGCGTGTTGAAGACGAACTCGAACCAGCCCCACATCTTGCCGATGGCCTCGGTGTGGATCCAGAATTGCCAGACGAGGTTGAAGCCGAAGGTGAAGGCAATGACGGCCGGATGAAAGCCGAGCAGCACCAGCGGCGCCTGCAGCACAAACATGAAGGTGAACAGGCCGGTCCAGCTCTGCCTGAGCGCTGTCGATAGATTGTAGTGCTGGCTGGAATGGTGGTTGACGTGCTCGGCCCACACCCAGCGCACGCGGTGCGCGATGCGGTGATAGACATAGTAGCGAAGATCATCGAGCAGGAAGGCCGCCAGGAACACCCACACCGATAGGCCGAGATCGAAAACCCTGAACTGCCAGAGCCAAAGCAGCGCCCAGTAGGACACGACGCCGAGCAGCAGCCCGGCAACGACATTGCCGGTGCCCATCGTCAGGCTGGTCAAGGTGTCGCGCGTCTCGAACGAGCCCTTGGCGCGGCCGGTGCGCACCAGCCAAAGCTCGATCAGGATCGCGGCGACGAAGAACGGGATGGCGAGCTGGGTGACTTGCGGGAAATTGTAGTCGTCCATCACGCGGCCTCCTTGGCCTGGTCCGGCTGTGCCGGTGCCAGTGCAGCCGTCACGAAGCCGGCGTCCGCCTCATCGGCGAAAGTGAATCGCCCGCCCTTCCAGGTGAAGTCGGCAAACCGGAGAGAGAGCGTACCGGCGTCATCGACATTCAAAGCCACAACATCGGCAGGCGTAACGATGCGCGTCAAAAAACAGTCGCCGACGCTGTGGACGATCCCGGTGCGCCCTCGCCCAAGGTCGAGAAACGCCGTCCTGCTGTCCACCGTCAGCCGGACCGCTGTCGCCAATTCATCGGGAAAATCATTTGCAAAACGGCTCAACGCCTGATCCGCGCTGCCGAGCGTCGCCGTCTTGCTGCCGCCGGTGAAGTGCACGGCCAAGACCGACAACGCAATGCCGAAGACGACGATTGCGATCAACACAGGCAGGCTCATGGATGGGTATCTCCTCCGGCCGGTGCGCGTTTTGCACACGGTTCCGACCCCGAAGGAGTCCTAGCACGGTTGACGTTTACGTCAAAGAGGTGGCCAGCCTTGCGTCGCGCGGCGCAACAGCAGCCAATGCCGGCGCACAGCCGAGAGCCGCGCCACGTTGCCCAGAACTGAATGACGGGCGCTTTCCATCTTGCCGAGATAGGCGCGCGACAGCGCCAGCGGCAGGAATGCTGGACGCAGCGAGACCGGCAATGCCGGTGCCCCTTGCTCAAAGGCTGAAAAATGCTCCTGCGCCAGCGCGATCATTGCGGTCACCGCCCGCTCCGCGCCAGGACCGCCATCGCCAGCGACGAATTCTTCCGGCGACGATCCTGCGGCCGCCAGGATGTCGGCGGGCACGAAGCATTGGCCGCGCTTGCGGTGCAGCGGCAGCAGGAGCAGCAGGCCGGTCATCGCCTGCGCGCAGCCTGCCCGGCCGGCAAGTTCGGCAAAGCGCGGCGCTTCGACCGGATCGAGCACCATCGCCGCGAGCTGGATGAGTGCAGCAGCCGTCTCGCCGCAGTAGCCTTCCAGATCGGTGCGCGACGGCATCGGGTCGTCATAGAGGTCGAAGATACGCGCTTCGAGCATGTTCTCGAATGCCGGTTTCGGCAGGCGGTGGGCGGAGATCGTCGCCTTCAAGGCGTCGGCGACAGGGTGTCCGACGCCACCATCTTCCGCAGCGATGACATCGCGCCACCATTGCAGCCGCACCTCACCCGGCAGCGCCTCATGGATGCGGTCGCGAATGCCTGATATCTCGGCATTGAAGGCATAGAGCGAAAACAGCGCGTCGCGCTTGTCCGCGGGCGCGTAGAGTGCTGAGAGATAGCGGTCATGGTCGGCGGCGCGCACCGCTTCCATGACGAACTTGATGGTGTCCGCCATATCAGTCGACGGCGATGAGCGCGGCGGCCACGGCGCGGTTTTCCGCCAAGAGGACATTGTAGGTCCGCACCGCCGCGCCGGTGGACATCGGATCGGACGAGATGCCCGCCGCTTTCAACGCGGCACGCAGTGCAGCCGGCAAGGGTCTGAGATCCTTGCCGGTGCCGACCAGCAGGATCTCGACCGCCCCTGCCTCGGCTAGCAGCCTGTCGAAATCGGCCACCGACAGCGCCATGGGATCGGCCGGCTCCCAGCCATGGATGCCGGAGGGCAGGCACAAAAGCGAGCCACGATGCGACATGTCGGCAAAGCGAAACCCGCCATTGCCGTAAGCCTCGATTGGCGCGCGGCCGGGGAAATGCGCCTCGCGGATGACGATGCCCTTGGCCACCTCCGCGGCGACCGTCAGGTCGCCACGGCTTTGCCGCCGCTCACTGGCTTTTCCTCGTCGGAGGTTGCGTTCTCGCCCCGCAGCTTGAACAGGATGAGCAGTGGCGCGGCAATGAAGATCGACGAATAGGTTCCGAAGACGACGCCGAACAGCATCGCCAGCGTGAACGAACGGATCACCTCGCCGCCGAACAGCACCAGCGCCAGCAGCGCCAGAATCGTCGTCACCGCGGTCAGCGTCGTTCTCGACAGCGTTTCGTTGATGGCGTTGTTCAACAATTGCGGCAGCGGCATTCGCTTGTATTTTCGCAGATCCTCGCGAACGCGGTCATAGACGACGATCGTATCATTCAGCGAATAGCCGATGATGGTCAGGATCGCCGCCAGCGACGACTGGTTGAATTCGAGACCGGTGATGACGAAGAAGCCGAGCGTCATGACGATGTCGTGGACGGTCGCAATGATGGCGCCGACCGCGAACTGCCATTCGAAGCGGAACCAGACATAGAGCAGGATGCCCAGCAGCGCGACCAGCATGGCGATCGTGCCTTGCTTGGCGAGCTCGCCGGAAACCGTCGGCCCCACCACTTCGACACGGCGGAAGTCATAGTTGTCCTGCAGTTCGCCGCGCACCTTGTCGATGACGGTCTGCTCGGCATTCTCGCCGCCGTCCTGCGTGCCGACACGGATCAGCACATCGGTCGGCTCGCCGAACTGCTGCACCTGCACCTCGCCGATGTTGAGTTCCGAAAGCCTGCCGCGGATGTCGCCAAGATCGGCGTTGCCATTCTTGGCCTTGACCTCGATCAGCGAACCGCCCTTGAAGTCGATGCCGTAGTTGAGGTCCATCGTCATGAACAGCACCACCGACAGGACCGAAAGCAGGCTGGACAGCGCGAATGTCCAGCGGCGGATGCCCATGAACGGAATTCTCGTACCGGGCGGAATGAAGGTCACCGGAGCCCGCGGCAACTCCTTCGGCCGCGCGCGGCGAAGCCAGATCGACACCAGCAGCCGGGTGAAGGTGAACGCGGTGAAGACGGTGGTCAGGATGCCGATGGCGAAGGTGATGGCAAAACCTTTGACCGGCCCGGTGCCGATCCAGAACAGCACCACCGTCGCGATCAGCGCCGTGACGTTCGAATCGACGATGGTCGCCAGAGCCTTGGTGAAACCGGTGTCGATCGCCTGGATCACCGAGCGGCCGCTTCGTCGCTCCTCACGAATGCGCTCATAAATGAGAACGTTGGAATCGACCGCCATGCCGATGGTCAGCACGATACCGGCGATGCCTGGCAAGGTCAGCGTCGCGCCGAGCAGCGACAACAGCCCGATGATCATCGCCACATGCACCGCCAGCGCGATATTGGCGAGGAAGCCGAGGAAGCCGTAGGCGACGAACATGAAGACGACGACGAGGATCGAACCAATGATGCCGGCGACCTTGCCGGCATGGATGGAATCCTGGCCGAGACCCGGACCCACCGTACGCTCCTCGATCACCGTCAGCGTTGCCGGCAGCGCGCCGGCGCGCAGCAGCACCGCAAGGTCGTTGGCGCTCTGGGCAGTGAAACTGCCGGAAATCTGGCCGGAGCCGCCCAGGATCGGCTCGCGGATCTGCGGCGCCGAAATCACCTGATTGTCGAGGATGATGGCAAACAGCTTGCCGACATTCTGCGAGGTCGCCTGGCCGAAGCGTGCCGCCCCCTTGGAATCGAAGGTGAACGAAACCACCGGCTCGTTGGTCTGGGAATTGAACGTCGCTTGCGCATCGGCGAGGTTTTCGCCCGAAACGATGACGCGGTTCTCGATCAGGTACGGAACCGGCGGATCGTCCTGCGAATACAGCACCGAAGACCCCGCGGGCGGGCGGCCGTTGAGCGCATCCTGCACCGGCATCGACTGGTCGACCATCTGGAAGGTCAGCTTGGCGGTCTGGCCAAGAATTTCCTTCAGCCTTTGCGGATCCTGCAGACCCGGCACCTGGACCAAAATGCGGTCATCACCTTGCCGCTGCACGATCGGCTCGGTCGTGCCCAGTTCGTTGACGCGGCGATCGACGACCTCGATCGACTGCGTCAGCGCCGTCGACGTGCGGTATTTGATGCCGGCGTCGGTGACGGTGAATTTGAGCAGGCCGGGCTCGGAATCATCCAGCGACATCTCCTGGACGGAGCCACCGGTGAACAGGCCTGCTGCCACCGGATCGGTCAATGTCTTGAGCGCCTTCTTGGCGGCATCGACCTGGGCAGGATCGGTGATGCGGACCTGCACGGTCCGGCCCGATCCACCAAGACCGGTGTAGCCGATCTTAGCATCGCGCAGCAGCGTCCTGATTTCGTCGCGCGTCGTCTCCAAACGGTCCTTGACCAGTTCGTTTGGATCCATCCTGAGCAGGATGTGCGAGCCGCCCTGAAGATCGAGGCCGAGCGTCATCTGCCGCTTCGGCACCCAGTTTGGAAGCTTGGCCAACGTACTGGCAGGAAAGAGATTGGGCGCAGCGAGGACCACGGTGGCGGCCACGGCCAGCCAGATCAGGATCATCTTGAAGCGCGAAAAATATAGCATTGTCTATCGTCCGTTCAGGCGTACAAGCGGCAGCGTTCCGCCTTCAATTCGATTATTTCTTGGCGTTCTGGTTCGCCACAGGCTCGCCCTTGACCCGCACATCGGCGATCGTCGAGCGCAGCGCCGTTACCTTGGTGCCGCCGAGATCGATCTCGAGCTCATTGTCGTCGATCACCTTGGTCACCTTGCCGACGAAGCCACCGCCTGTGACGACCGTGTCGCCGCGGCGTACCGCCGCCAGCATCTCGGCGCGCTTCTTCAGCTGCGTGCGCTGCGGCCGGATGATCAGAAAATACATGATCACGAAAATCAGGACAAACGGCAAAATGCTGATGAACATATCGGGCGTGGTGCCGACGCCTTGGGCGTATGCCGGTGTGACGAACATCAAGATCTCCTGAATGGTGAAAAACCGCCACAAGGCGGCCCCGCGAAATTTGGCCGGAATATAGTCGGTAAAGTTGCCAATGCAACTGCGCCGCCCGGCATTTCAGCTGCTTTTCCGGCCGGTTGACCCGTGTTAGAGCATGTTGCCGAAAAGTGGAGCCCCGTTTCCGGAAAAGATCACGCTCAAACAAAAGGTTGGAAGCGGTTTTTATGTCGTCGCAATGAAGTAGGTTTCCGCCCGCACGCTCCCGAATGCAAAAACAAAAAGACACAAAAATGACCGACAGCACCATCGACGCCTTGAACAAGAAGCTCGACCGCCTGATCGAGGCGGTCTCTCGCCTCGCCCCGCCGCCGGTGCCGCAAACCGACCTTGCCGAGGCAGATTGCTTCGTCTGGCAGGCCGATCCCGGCTATCTCGAGCCGGTGCGCAAGGTCAACCGCGTTGACATCGGGCTGATCCGCGGCGTCGACCGCGTGCGCGACATTTTGGTCGACAACACCGAGCGCTTCGCCTCCGGCTACGCCGCCAACAACGTGCTGTTGTGGGGCGCGCGTGGCATGGGCAAATCCTCGTTGGTCAAGGCGGTGCACGCCGCGATCAACGCCTCGGCCAAACTGGACCTGCCGCTCAAGCTGATCGAGATCCATCGCGAGGACATCGACACGCTGCCGAAGCTGATGGGACTACTGAAGACGGCGCCCTTTCGCGTCATCCTGTTTTGCGACGACCTGTCGTTCGACCATGACGACACCTCCTACAAATCGCTCAAGGCAGCGCTTGAAGGTGGCGTCGAGGGCCGCCCAGCCAACGTGATCTTCTATGCCACCTCGAACCGGCGCCACCTGTTGCCGCGCGACATGATCGACAATGAGCGTTCGACCGCCATCAACCCGTCGGAGGCGGTCGAAGAGAAAGTCTCGCTGTCCGACCGTTTCGGCCTGTGGCTCGGCTTTCACAAATGTTCGCAGGACGAGTATCTCGACATGATCGACGGCTATATCCGCCATCACGACCTCGCCATCGACCCCGAGACGCTGCGTGCCGAGGCGCTGGAATGGGCGACGACGCGCGGCAGCCGTTCCGGTCGCGTCGCCTGGCAGTTCACCCAGGATCTGGCGGGCCGGCTCGGCAAGCCGCTTAGGGATTAGCAACTGAAAAAGCCCGCCCCTTGCGGAGCGGGCTGAGCCGGCGGGCCGGACTGGAGGTCAGGCGGCACACAAATGCTTTTTTTCTTCTATTCGAGGTAGCCCGAGGGATCGACCGGGGCCGAGTTCTTGCGCACTTCGAAGTGCAGTTTCGGCGAGTCTGTCGTGCCGCTCATGCCTGAAAGCGCGATTTCCTGGCCGCGCTTGACCTTCTGGCCGCGCTGCACCTCGATCGAACTGGCATGGCCATAGACCGTGACCAGTCCGTTCTCGTGGCGCACTAGCACGGTGTTGCCGAATTCCTTGAGACCGTCGCCGGCATAGATGACGACGCCATTCTCGGCTGCCTTGACCGGCGTCCCCGCCGGCACGGCGATGTCGACACCGTCCTTGCCGCCGCCGAAATTGGAGATCACCCGGCCACGCACCGGCCAGCGCATCTTGCCGATGCCGGTGGCGTTCGGCGCCACCGCGTCGTCGTCCTCGGCCTGCTGGATGACCTTGGCGTCCTTCTTCGGCGGCGTGTAGGAGGCTAGCGTCTGCGAGGGTGTGGTCTTCGCCGCCGGCTGGGTGGTGGCCGTCGTCACCGGATCGACCTTCGCCGGCTTTGCGCCGGCAAGCGTCGCGGTGCCGCCGGCCGGAACCTTCAGCGTCTGGCCGATCTTGAGCAGGCCGTCCTGCATGCCGTTCGCCTGCTTCAGCGCGACGACGCCGACACCGGTCTTCCTGGCGATGGCCGAGAGCGTATCGCCCTGCTGGACCGTGTAGGTGCCGGCGGCCGCCTTGGCCGAAGCCACCTGTGGTGCTGCCTTGCCATCCTTCGGCTGGTTTGCCGCGGCCGAAGCGTCCACCTGGCCGGCAGACTTGCCTTCCTTGAGTTTCGGCTGCTGCGGCAGCACGGCCACCTTGTCCGGCGCGCTGACCGGCAAATCGTGCTTGGTGCCATTCGAGGGCTTGGCGTCGGCAATTTTCGGCGCGGACGCCGAATTCTTGCTCGAATAGGCATAGGCCGGGATAACCAGCTTCTGGCCGGTCTTCAGCCCCTTGGTAGCGCTCAGGCCATTGACCTTCATGATGACGTCCGAGGGCACGCCGTAGCGATGCGACAGGCCGGAAATGGTCTCGCCGTCCTTGACGATGATCTCGGTCGCATGCGGGCTGGCGCTGCGCGGCGCATCCGGCTGCGCGTCCTTGAACGGCTTTGTGGCCGGATCGACGGTGCCGGTCGTGGTCCTGTCGACAGGTGCCAGCACTGGGGCCGAGGCAGCGCGCACCGGATTTGCAGCGGCCGGGGCCGGCTGACTGGGGGGCGGCAGTTGCTGAACGGTAACCGGTTCCAGGCTGGAACGGCTGACCGACTGGGTATGGCTGCCATCGACCGGCGCAGCTGCGACCGGCTCGGCGCCGACATCGCCCGGATAAGGCTGGGCGGTGTTCTGCTTGTCGATGATGGCGCGCTGATTGTTGGTCGAGGAGGTGAAGACGTCGTCGACACCGTTGAACCGTGAGACCTGGGAGCTGCATCCTGCCGCCGCGCCTGCAACCATCAGGACAGCGCAGCCACGCGCCAGATTACGCCCGTTTGCCTTCAAAACACTGAATTGCATCGCACTAACCCGCACATACCCGGTACAAACTAGGCATGATTAAAGCGCGTTAATGTTACTGGTCGGTTAACCCCTTAGAATCAGACGCAATTTTTCTTAAAATATTTTCGAGTGCGCCGAAGGGCCATTCAGATCCAGCTCAGGCCGAGCCAAAAATGGTGGATTCCGAGAACCGGAGCGGAGCGTACTTTTCGTACGTGAGCACCGGAAGCGCAGGAAGCCAGCATTTGCAGGCCGGCATCACCTGAATATCAATGCCCCTAGATGACTGCGGCGACGCTGCGCACAATCGGCTGCAGGCGAACGCTGCCTATGTCCTCGCGCTCGAAACGGCTGCCGACCTTGGTCAGCTTGGCCAGCACCTGCTCGTCCTCTTCCGGCCCGATCGGCGCAATGACGATTCCGCCGCTCGACAATTGGTCGAGCAGGAAGCGCGGCAGGCTGTCGAAGGCCGCCCAGGCGACGATACGGTCGAACGGCCCCTCATTGGCCAGCCCGTTGGAACCGTCCGCTTGGCGAACGATGACGTTGCCAATGGCGAGGGCCTCGAAGCGCTGTTTGGCCTGCTCGGCCAGCGTCTTGTAGCGGTCGATGGTAACGACCCGCGAGGCGAGCCGCGACATCACCGCAGCCGTGTAGCCCGATCCGGTGCCGATCTCGAGCACGCGGTTGCCGGGTTCGATGGCAAGGGCTGCGATCACCGCCGCCTGCAGGTCAGCACCCTCGATCGCCTCACCGCACTCGATCGGCAGCATCCCGTCCGACCAGGCGATGGCGTGGAAGTGTCCGGAGATGAAGCCGCGGCGCGGCGTCGCCTCGAAGGCGGCGATCAGCGCCTTCGGAGCCGCGCCCTGGCCACGCAAGCGAAGCAGAAAGGCGGCAAAACCTTCGCGGTCATCGACAGCCATGTTCATGAGAGAGCCTTGGTCAGTTGGTCGCGGATTTCATGGGCGGTAAGGTCGAGCTGCAGCGGCGTCACCGACACCAGTTTGTTGCGCATGGCGTAGAGGTCGGTGCCTTGCTTGCCCTCGACCGGCTCGCGGCCGAAGCGCAGCCAGTAGTAAGGCAAGCCGCGTCCATCGCGGCGCTCGTCGACCCACAGGCTGTGGACCAGCTTGCCTTGCGAGGTCACCACCGTACCGACGACCTCTTCTGGCAGGCAATTGGGAAAATTGACGTTGAGCAGCACGCCGTCCGGCAGCGGCATGGCGACAAGCTTCTGCAGCAATGCGGGCGCCAGCGCCTCGGTGGTCTCGTAGGGAACGACGCGATCCTCGCCAAGATAGCTGTAGGCCTGGCTGAGCGCGATCGAGCGCACCCCGAGCAGCGCGCCTTCCATGGCGCCGGCGACAGTGCCCGAATAGGTGACGTCGTCGGCGATGTTGGCGCCGGAGTTGACCCCGGACAGGATCAGGTCCGGCGCGCCAGGCAGGATCTTTTTCACGCCCATGATGACGCAGTCGGTCGGCGTGCCGCGCACCGCATAGTGCTTCTCGCCGATTTTCCTCAGGCGCAGCGGCTCGGAGATCGACAGCGAATGTGCATAGCCCGACTGGTCCTGCTCCGGCGCCACCACCCAGACATCGTCCGACAGCGTGCGGGCGATGCGTTCGAGCGACGCCAGGCCCTCGGCATGGATACCGTCATCATTGGTCAGAAGGATGCGCATTACTTCGATTCGATCTTTGCCAGACCACCCATATAAGGCCGCAGCGCTTCAGGAATGGTTACGCTGCCATCCTCATTCTGGTAGTTTTCGATGACAGCTATAAGCGCGCGGCCGACGGCGGTGCCGGAGCCGTTCAGCGTATGGACAAAGCGGTTGCCCTTGCCGTCCTTGTCCTTGTAGCGGGCGTCCATGCGCCGCGCCTGGAAGTCACCGCACACCGAACAGGACGAGATTTCGCGATAGGCGTTCTGGCCCGGCAACCAGACCTCGATGTCATAGGTCTTGCGCGCGCCAAAGCCCATGTCGCCGGTGCACAGCGTCATGGTGCGGAACGGCAGGCCGAGCCGCTTCAGCACTTCCTCGGCGCACTCGGTCATCCGCTCGTGCTCGGCGAGCGAGGACTCCTGGTCGGTGATCGACACCAGTTCGACCTTGTAGAACTGGTGCTGGCGCAGCATGCCGCGCGTATCGCGACCGGCCGAACCTGCTTCCGAACGGAAGCACGGCGTCAGCGCCGTGTAGCGCAGCGGCAGCTTTTCATGGGCGGTTATCTCCTCGCGCACGAGATTGGTGAGCGGGACTTCGGCGGTGGGGATCAAGCCCAGCCTGCCGTCTCCATGCCGGGTGAAGAAAAGGTCTTCCTCGAACTTCGGCAGCTGGTTTGTGCCGAAAAGGACCTCGTCGCGCACCATCAGCGGCGGCTGGATCTCTTCGTAGCCGTGCTCGGTGGTGTGCAGATCCAGCATGAACTGGCCGAGCGCGCGTTCCATTCGCGCCAGCCCGCTCTTCAGCACGGTGAAGCGCGAGCCGGACAATTTCGCGGCGCGCTCGAAATCCATCATGCCGAGTGCTTCGCCGATCTCGAAATGCTCCTTCACCCAATTGGGGCGTGTCGGCACCTTGCCGACGGTGCGCCTGACGACATTGTCGTGCTCGTCCTTGCCGACTGGCACGTCGTCGAGCGGCACATTGGGCAGCACTGCCAGTGCATCGTTCAGCGCCTTGTCGAGTTCGCGTTCGCGCGCCTCGCCATTCTGGATGAAGGTCTTGATCTCGCCGACCTCGGCTTTCAGTTTGTCGGCAAGCGCGGCATCGCCCGAACGCATGGCGTTGCCGATCTCCTTCGAAGCGGCGTTGCGGCGCTCCTGCTTTGTCTGAAGCTCAGTGACGTGTTCGCGCCGCGCCTCATCCGAGGCGATGAGCCGGTCGACCGTGGACTGCGCATCCTCACCGGACCACGAGCGCTTAACAAGCGCTTCGACAAGGGCCTTCGGGTTGTCGCGAATCCATTTGATGTCAAGCATGTTTGTTCGTCCTCAGGTAAGGCCTGAGGGCGTAAACCGCATCCTTGATCGATGCAAGACGGGGTTCAGGGACCGTCGCGTTTTTCCGCTGACGCAGGCGCCGGAACGCTAGGGCCTACGCAGGACCCTGCGTCGAAGGCTCGTCGGCGGGCTTTTCGGCCACCTCTTCCGCGGCCTCCTTCTTCTCGCGCGCCACCTTCTGCCTGTCCTGGTCGCGCTCGATCAGTCGGGCGGCCCAGATCGAAACCTCGTAGAGAATGATGGTGGGAATGGCCAGGCCGATCTGGCTCATCGGATCGGGCGGGGTCAGCACCGCCGCCACGACGAACGCGATGACGATCGCCCATTTGCGCTTTTCGACCAGCGCCTGCGACGACAGCATGCCCACCCGCGTCATCAGGCTGGTCACCACAGGCAGCTGGAACACCAGGCCGAAGGAGAAGATCAGCGTCATGATCAGGCTGAGATATTCCGACACCTTCGGCAGCAGCGAAATCTGAACCTGGTCGTCAGTGCCGGTCTGCTGCATGGCGAGGAAGAACCACATCACCATCGGCGTGAAGAAGAAATATACCAGCGACGCGCCCATCAGGAACAGGATCGGCGAGGCGATCAGGAACGGCAGGAAGGCGTTGCGTTCGTTCTTGTAGAGGCCGGGCGCGATGAATTTGTAGATCTGCGTGGCGATCAGCGGAAAGGCGATGACCATGCCGCCGAACATGGCGAGCTTGACCTGGGTGAAAAAGAATTCCTGCGGCGCCGTGTAGATCAGCTCGACCTTGTGCGGGTCGAGTCCGGCCCATTGGGTCGCCCATTTGAACGGAATGACCAGCAGATTGAACAGCTTCTTGGCGAAGAAGAAGCAGACGAGGAAGGCGACGAAGAAGCCGCCGATCGACCAGATCAGCCGCCGGCGCAACTCAATGAGATGCTCCATCAGCGGCGCTGACGATTTCTCGATCTCGTCCTTTTCGGTGTCCGAAACGCTCACTTGCCCGCCGTCTTTTTCGTTGCCGCAGCCGGCGCCTTGGGCGTGGCCGCTGCTGGTTTCGACGCGGCCTTTGCCGTTGTCGCCTCGGTAGTGGGCTTTGCCGCCTTTGCCGCCACAGGCTTCGCTGCCACGATTGCTGCCTTGACGGCAGGCGCTGCCTTTGCCGGTGCGGGTTTGGCCACGGCAGCCGGGGCTGCAACCTTGCTTGCTTTCGACGCGGTAGGCTTAGCGCCTTTCCCAGCTGCCGATGCTTTTTGCGGCGCGGCCGGTGCCGCGACCGAACTGTCGGTCATCGCCGGAAAGATCGGCGCCGCAGACGCCGCTTCCGGTCCATTGACGCCCGGCATCACCGTGGCGCCATTCTTCAGCGGTTCGGCAACTTGCGGCGTCGAAGCCGCGGGCGTGGCCGGATCGTCGGCCGGCTTCGGCTTCATCGCCGCGTCGACCCCGGAACGAACATCGGCTGCCGCCTGCTCGAACGGATTGAGCTGCTTGCGGATCTCGGCCGCCGGATTGAGGCTTCTCAGCGAATCGACCGACTTCTTGACGTCGTCGAGTTCGGCTTCCTTGAGCGCGTCGTTGAACTGTTTCTGAAAGTCGGAGGCCATGGCGCGCAGCTTCGCCGTCGTGCGGCCGAAGGTGCGCAGCATATTGGGCAAATCCTTGGGCCCGACGACCACGATCATAACAATCGCGATCACCAGCATTTCGGTCCAGCCGACTTCAAACATGGCTATCTGTTCCGACTAGAACCTTGGGCTCAGCTCTTGCTGGCCTTTTCCTTCGCTGCCGAAACCGTCTCGTCGGCACGGTGTTCGACGGTGCGCTTGTCTTCGGCAACCTCGTCGTCGGCCATGCCCTTCTTGAAGCTCTTGATGCCCTTGGCCATGTCACCCATCAGCTCTGGAATCTTGCCGCGGCCGAACACCAGCAGCACGATCACCAGCACGATCATCCAGTGCCAAATCGAAAATGAACCCATAGCAAATCTCTCTCGAATGTTTTCCCTGGCGATGATCTATGCGTTTTCGCGTTGGGATTCAAACACAACCGCGACAAAGTTTATAAAAGCCCGTCGGATGTCACGCACTTTCAGCGCGTTGGCCCGCTACGAATCGGCGCATCCCCGCTTTCGGCGCGGTTTCGCGGTCAATCTTCCGTGACGCGCGGCGTCAACAGACCGAGTTCCTCGAGATCGATATCGGTCAGCGGATCCTCGTCTTCGGTCAGCGCATCTGGATCGGACGGCGGCATCGGAATGGAAAAATTGGACGGCATGCGGCCGGAAAGCAGCCCGGCGCCCTTCAACTCGTCCATACCGGGAAGATCGCGGATCTCCTCCAGCGCAAAATGGTCGAGGAACGTGTCGGTGGTGCCGTAGGTGACCGGACGGCCGGGAGTGCGGCGCCGGCCGCGCATCCGCACCCATTCCGTCTCCATCAGCGTGTCCAGCGTTCCCTTCGAGGTCTCGACGCCGCGAATATCCTCGATCTCAGCACGCGTAACCGGCTGGTGGTAGGCAATGATCGCCAGCACTTCGAGCGCCGCGCGCGAAAGCTTCCTTTGCTGAACGGTATCGCGGCTCATCAGGAAAGCGAGGTCACCAGCAGTGCGGAACGCCCAGGCATCGCCGACGCGCACCAGATTGACGCCGCGCCGCGCATAGATCTGCTGCAGGTCGGCCATCGCCGCGGCAATGTTGATGCCGTCGGGCAAGCGCGCCGCAAGCTGCTTCTCGCTGACCGGCTCGGCGCTGGCAAAAACGATCGCCTCGGCCATCCGCACGGCTTCCGCCATATGCAGCCGCTCGCCGGGATTCTGGCCCGAACTCTGGGTCTCATTCTCAGCAGAATCCTGCGCAACGGCGCCCTCTTCGGCCGCTTCGTCGACCTTGAACGGAATGACCGAAGCGTTGCCGCGTTCGCTCATGATGCCACCTCGACTGCTTTGATGCTCGGCGTGCGGCCGCGCAGATAGAGCGGCGCGAACACCTCGTCCTGCCGCATCTCGATCTTGCCTTCGCGTACCAGTTCCAGCGTTGCCGCAAACGAACTGGCAATCGCAGTGCGCCGCTCTTCCGGGCCGGTCAGATATTCGATCAGATAACTGTCGAGTGCCGTCCAGTCGCGCAGCGCTCCGACCAGCCTGATCAGGATATCGCGCGCATCCTTGAGCGACCACACCCCGCGCCTGGCGATCGTCACATTGGTGATCGCCTGCTTCTGGCGCTGCTGGGCATAGGCGGTCAAAAGGTCGTAGAGCGAGGCCGAATAGGCATTGCGCTTCTCGACGATGACCATTTCCGGCATGCCGCGCGCAAACACGTCGCGGCCGAGCCGGTTGCGGTTGACCAACCGTGCCGATGCGTCGCGCATGGCTTCCAGCCGCTTCAGCCGGAACTGCAGCACCGCCGCCAGTTCCTCGCCGCTCTCGCCGTCGTCGCCGGGCTGCTTGGGGATCAGAAGCTTCGATTTGAGGAAGGCCAGCCACGCCGCCATCACCAGATAGTCGGCGGCAAGCTCGAGCCGCAGCGCCCTCACCGTCTCGACAAAGGTCAGATATTGCTCCACCAGCGCCAGGATCGAGATACGCGACAGATCGACCTTCTGGTTGCGGGCAAGATGCAGCAGAAGGTCGAGCGGGCCTTCGAAGCCGGCCACGTCGACAACCAGCGACGGGTCGCCGGTGACGCGTGAATCGTCGTTCTCGGCCCACAGACGGTCCATCGGTGCGGCCTTCCCGGCCTTGCTTTCCAATGTCTCCGCCACTTGCCCTTCTCCTTCTTGTGTTAGGCCACCGCGTCGAAATAGGTGGCAAACTCGGCGCGTATCTCGGTTTCTTCAGCCGCGTCGCGGTTCTTTATATAGGTCAGCGCCCGCTTTGCGCGCTCAAGCGGCTTGCCCTCAAGCCCGGTCGTGCGCGATGCAATGCCAGCCATCTCCTCGAAAACACCGTTGCAGTGAAGGACCAGATCGCAGCCCGCCGCAAGGATGGTGGCCGCCTTTGTCGGGAAATCCCCAGAAAGTGCCTTCATCGAGGTGTCATCGCTCATCAGCAGCCCATCGAAACCGATTTCGCCGCGGATGATCTCGTCGATGACCTTGCCTGAGGTGGTCGCCGGGTTCTTCGGGTCGATGGCGCTGTAGACGACATGCGCCGTCATCGCCATCGGCAGGTGGTTGAGCTCCCTGAACGGGGCGAAATCATGCCGCTGCAGCTCGCTCATCGAGGCATCGACCGTCGGCAGCTCGAAATGCGTGTCGGCAAAGGCCCGTCCGTGTCCGGGAATGTGCTTCATGACAGGCAGAACGCCGCCCGACATCAGCCCCTCCGCCGCGGCGCGGCCGAGTTCGATCACCGGTCGCGGTTCCTTGCCGTAGGCGCGCGCACCGATGACGTCGCTAGCGCCTTCGATCGGCACGTCGAGCACCGGCAGGCAATCGGCTGATATGCCGTAGCGCAGCAGATCGAAGGCATGCAGCCGCGCCATCAGCCAGGCGGCACGGTTGCCGGCGTCATGGTCATCGCGCCACAGCGCGCCAAGCGCCCCGCCGGCCGGGTAGTTCGGCGCCAGCGGCGGCCGCAGGCGCTGCACACGGCCACCTTCCTGGTCGATGAACACCGGTGCCTCCGGGCGCCCGATACAGTCGCGCATCGAAGCGACCAGATCGCGGATCTGCTCGGTCTCGCCAATGTTGCGCGCAAACAGGATGAAGCCCCACGGGCATTCATTGCGATAGAAATTGATTTCTTCGCGAGTGAGCGATTTCCCGGCGCAGCCGAGGATCATGGATTTTGATTCGGTCATGCACTGGAGTTTAGAGCTTCACGCGGACAAAGGGAATCGCTCCAAAAGCATGCATTTGAATGCCGAAAAGCCCTTCCACACAAAAAAACCGGCGCGGTCTGAGACCGCGCCGGTTTTTTCCGTCCGAAGACAGGAGATTTGAAAAGCCTACCGCGACACGAAGCAGTTGCCGCCGGCAGCCTTGTAGCTGGTGCACAGATTGATCGCATCGTTGCGCGACTGCGCCGGAACGCGGACGCGATAGAATGTCCCCTTGCCGGCGATCTCGGCCTTGACGATGTTGGCCGTGCGGCCGGAAAGCACGCTGCCGTAGCGGCGCTGCAGGTCCGCATAGCTGGACTGGGCGCTCTCGACCGTCGGCTGCGAAGCAATCTGCATCGACCACGAGCCACCGCCCGTCGAAGCTGTCGTCGGGATGGAGGCAACTTGGTCCGGCTTGACCTCGCCGACCACGTCGACCGGCTGATCGGACGGGCGTTGCGGCGCCAGCGGAACCGTCGCCGGCGTGTTGGCGGACTGGGCTTCGGCCTTGGGCGCGGCAGCCGGCTTGGCGATTTCGGTCTGATCGGCGCCTGCCTGGCCACTGGCCTGGTCCGTCGCGGGCGGCACGGTACCGGTCTGCTCTGCGTCAGCCTGGGCCGGCGGAGCCACAAGCTGCGGCGCCGGATCGACCGGCTCGGTAGCCGCCACCTGCGGGCCTGCTGGCGTCGGATCCTCACGCGCAACCAGCGAACCATCCGGCTTGACCACCATGGTTCTCACCTTGCGCGGCGCAATGGCCACGACATCGGGATTCCCGGATTTGTCTGCCTCCTGCAGAGCCTGCGCTATGCGGTCCTCGGATTTAGGCGCCGGCACGGCGGCGTCAGCGTTGCCAATCGTATCGGTGCCCTGGGCAGCATCAGTGCCTGGGGCAGCTTCGGTCGCTTGGGCAGCATCGGGATCGTTGGGTGAAAGATCGACGACACGGCTCTGCGGTTCATTGGCGGTCACATCCACGGGCTCTTCGGTGTTGGTGACCAGCTTCTCCTGAACCGGCTCGGCCGGCTTCGTGCCCTTGACCACCGCGTCATAAACCTTGTTGTCCTGGTTCGGCACCACGGTGCCGCCCGGATTTTCCGGCTTGACCTTGATCGGCGCGTTGTCGGCCTTGACGATCACCGGCGCATCGCTGCCGCCCTTGCCGCCAAAGGACAAGGCAAAGGCGCCAAGGCCACCGGCAATGGCAACGGCACCGACGACCGCGGCAACCAGCAGGCCGCTCCGACGCGGCTGTCTTGCCGCATCCTGCTCGGCCAGGCCCGGAACCGACATGGCGTCGTCCAGCTCGGGATCGTAGTCGAGTTCGTCGACAGTGAAATCGTCCGCCTTCGAAACCGGCTGGCTGCCGGGCAAGTCGTCTATATCGAAGCCGTTTGCGGCATCGGTATAGGCGCCGGCCGCCGCGTTGGCAGGCACTTCGGCCGGCCGCGCCGCATAAGAACGGGCATCGTTGCGGTCGCGCTCATAGCCCGACTTGAAACCGGAGCTGTAGGAGTCGTCGTCATAGGCAGTGCTGCGCACAGGCGCCGCGGCCACCTCTGTCGCGTTCATGTCGGTGAGAAGGCTGGCGAACTCGGCGTCGAGATCGTCATAGGCCTGCGCCGCCGGCTCGTCTTCGTCGAAATTGAGCTCCGGAATATCGAGATCGTCGGCCAGGGCGACAACGCGCTCCGGCACATCAACCGTCTCGACATCAGGCATCTCGTCGTAGCGCTGAGGCTGTTCGTACGGCGCGGGCGCCGGTTCCACATGGGCGGAGACATTTTCGGCCGGATGCTCCCGGTAGGACGGCGCGGCGGGTGCTGGCGGCAGCGAAGCCATCGGCTGGGCGGTAAACGAGGGCTGCGACTGGGCGACCGGCGTCACCCGGCTCCACGAACGGGCTGGTTCCGGCGGCGTCGAGCGCGCCGTCATCCAGTCCAGCGAGTGGCCCGTGTCTTCGTCGGAAGCGGCGTGCGCGACCTTGCCGGCCCCGGTGTCGTGACCGAGATCGATACCCTTGGCGAAAGCCGCATCGAATGCATCGTCATCGAATTCGATGTCGGCCCCGGCCGCGGGCGCCTCGACATCCTGGCCCTCGAGCTCGTCGAGCAGAAGGTTGTCGAGACCGGCATCGGCTGCCTGAACCACTTCGGCGTGAGGCAGCTCGACAGGCTCGTGCTCATCAAGATCCCAATCCAGCGCGGCGACAGGATCTGTCGGCTGGGCGGCGGATTTTTCCACCGCTGCGACTGGCTGCTGAACCATGGCAGGCTCCTCGGCCACCGGAGACGTCCGCGTCTTCATCGTGCCGAGCAGCGCGTTCAGTTCGTCTTCCAATGTCCGTTCGTCTGCTGCAGCGACTGGTGCTGCCGGCTCGACCGTAACCGCAGGAGCCACGGTCGGCTGGGCCGGAACGGCAGCGATCTGCGCAACAGGCTCTTCGATGTCTTCGACAAGCGCATCGTCAAAGGTCAGGTCGAAATCGTCGAATGCTTCTTGCGGAGCGACGTCATAAGCGTCGTCACTTGCGTCCACCGCCCCGGCAAATGCGTCGTCCGCCAGCGGCTCATCGACTGCGACCGGCTGGTCGGCGCGGACCTCGAAATCCATGTCGACATCGGCCATCGCATCGTCGAAATGGTCGGTGAAATCCTCGTCGGCAATTCCTTTTTCCGCATCGGCCACGGCCTCGACCGGTGCCACCGCAGATTCGGCGACTTCGACGGCAGCGAGACCGGCATGATGGTCTTCCGCATGCATATGGCCGTCGAGAGTCAGTTCGTCTTCGAGCGATATCGAGACGGCATTGTCGAAATCATCATCGGATTGAGCTTCAACGACCGGCGCGGCCGCCTCGGCGACGGGGGCAGTGCTATACCCGGCCTCGTCCGTCGCATCGTCATCGAGGTACCCCTGCTCGAGCGACACGGCAAGCTTGTCGTCCATCGGCAAATCGTCTTCGAGCGGCGACACGTCTTCGAGCGAACTGGCGACCGCATTGTCGAAATCATCATCGAAAGCGGCTTCAAAAGCCTGCACCGGAGCCTCAGTGGCAGCTGCGAGACCATGGGCAGCCTCAGCCGTATCGTCGTCGAGCAGGAAATCCTGTTCGAGCGAAGCGGCAAGCGCATCGTCCATGGCATCGGTGGCAGCCGTTTCGAAAGCCGGCTCTTGAAACTCGGCAGCAGGCTCTTGAACCTCAACGGCATCGACATCGTCGTCGCCGGTGCCGAATTCGCCCATCAATTCCTTCTCGAGGTCGATGTCGAAATCGCCCTCGTCCGCGAACTCGTCGGTGGGCGCAGCCTTCTGCGGCTTGACCGGCTGGCGTGGGTCGAACCCCATGATCCTGGTCAGTTCCGCGAACGGATCATCGGCGGCGATGTCGTTGTGGTCGGCTACTTTCAGCTGGGTTCTGTCTGCCATTATTGTTCCCGAACTCGCACTCATTCGGACGCCATGGACGTCGCGTAGGGTTGGCCCTTACCAGCGCAATGTGGGCAAAAGGTGACAGGTTATTTAGTCAAACCTAACGCATTTCGGTGGGCGCATCGGCTCCGATCAGCGTCAGGCCGGACGTCAAAACGTCCGAAACAGCCTGCACCAGCCCTAGTCTGGCATGGGTCAATTGTCGGTCGTTAACCTTAACAAAACGTAAGTCGGGATTATCGGTACCCCGGTTCCAGTGTCCGTGGAAGCTGGAGGCAAGATCGTAGAGGTAGAATGCCAGCCTGTGCGGCTCCAGCGCAAGGGCCGCGGATTCTATCAGCCGTGGATATTCCGCCAGCTTCCTGATCAGCCCGAGCTCGCCCTCGTCGGTCAGCAATGCCACGGCGCCAGCCAGCCTGTTGCGGTCGAAATTGGCCTCACCCAGTTGCTCGCTCGCCTGCCGGAACACGGAATGGCAGCGCGCCGATGCGTACTGCACATAAAACACCGGATTGTCCTTGGACTGCTCGGTCACCTTGGCGAAATCGAAATCAAGCGGCGCATCGCTCTTGCGATAGAGCATCATGAAGCGGATCGCATCGCGGCCGACCTCCTCCACCACTTCGCGCAGCGTCACGAAGTCGCCCGACCGCTTCGACATCCGAACCGGTTCGCCATCGCGAAACAGCTTCACCAGATTGCAAAGCAGTACGGTAAGCTGAAGCTTCAGATCATCACCGGCAATCGCCCGCGCCAGTGCTTCCAGCCGCTTGACGTAGCCGCCATGGTCGGCGCCGAGCACATAAATGAGGTCGACGAAGCCGCGGTCGACCTTGTCCTTGAGATAGGCGACATCGGCGGCAAAATAGGTGAAGGTGCCGTCGGACTTGACCAGTGCCCGGTCCATGTCGTCGCCGACCGCGGTCGAGCGGAACAGCGTCTGCTCGCGATCCTCCCAGTCGTCCGGCTTCTCGCCCTTGGGCGGCGGCAGCTTGCCCTTGTAGATATGGCCCTTCAGCGTCAGGTCGTTGATGGCCGAACGGATCTTCCTGGCATTGTCGGCATGCAGCGTGCGCTCCGAGAAGAACACGTCGTGATGCACGTTGAGCAGCGCCAGATCCTCGCGGATCATCACCATCATTGCGTCGATCGTCCGGTCCTTGACTGTGGCCAGTGCCTCGTCGTCCGGCATCTGCAGCAGCGAGCGGCCGAATTCCGTGACCAGCGCCTGGCCGACCGGGACCAGATAGTCGCCCGGGTAAAGCCCGGCCGGTATCTCGCCGATGTCGTCGCCCAGCGCCTCGCGGTAGCGCAGGAAGGCCGACCGTCCGAGCACATCGATCTGCGAGCCGGCATCGTTGATGACATATTCCTTGGTCACGTCGTAGCCGGCGAAAGCCATCAAATTGGCGAGGGTGTCGCCGACCACGGCACCGCGGCAATGGCCGACATGCATCGGTCCGGTCGGGTTGGCCGAGACATATTCGACATTGGTTTTTCTGCCGCCGCCGACGCTCGAGCGGCCATAATTGCGGCCTTCGCCAAGCAGCGCCGTCAGATGCGCCTGCCAGAACCCGTCCTTGAGCCTGAGGTTGACGAAGCCCGGGCCAGCCACATCGGTGGCGGCGATATCGGGATCGGCGCGCAGCGCCGCTGCCAGCCGTTCGGCAAGCGCGCGCGGATTCTGGCCGGTCGGCTTGGCAAGCACCATCGCCGCATTGGTCGCCAGATCGCCATGGCTGGCGTCGCGGGGCGGCTCGACAGCGATCCGCGACAGGTCGGGCGAAACGCCATCATTGTCTTTCAAATCAAGCGCTTCGACGGCTTTTATGATTCGCGCGTTGAAATCGGCGAAGATGTTCATTGGTCTGGCTCTGGCGGCTTTGCAGGGAATCCGGCTCGTTGGCCGGCGAAATCGAGCCCGCCCTAGCTTAAATCAGGCGTATGGTCAAACAAGCGCCGGTGTTCCTTCAGCGCATAGGTGTCGGTCATACCCGCCAGGAAATCGGCAACGCTGCGCGCCTTGATGCGATCTTCGGCCCGGTCGAGCCCCTCCCGCCAGCCATCGGGCATGGCGCGCGGATCGGCGAAATAGACGTCGAACAGGTCCCGCACGATCTGCTCGGCGTCAGCGCGCACCCGCATGACCTCGCTGTGCCGGTAGAGGTGCTTGTAGAGAAAGGCCTTCAATTCCTTCTCGCCCGCGGCCATTTCGGTGGAAAAGGTGACCATAGTCTCGCCCGCCGCTCGCACCGCGTCGGCATTTTCCGGCTTGATGCGCGCCAGATTGCCGGTGGTGGAAACGATAACGTCTTCGACCATCATGGTGATCTGCCGCCGCATCAGTTCGTGGCCGGTGCGCACGTCGTCGAGCACCGGATAGCGCGCGCGCACGCCCTCGAGGATCGATCCTGGCAGCGAAACCTTTTCCAGCATGTCCAGCGTCAGGAAGCCGGATCGCAGGCCATCGTCGATGTCATGGGTATTGTAGGCGATGTCGTCGGCAATCGCCGCGCATTGCGCCTCGATGCTGGCGAAGCGGTCGAGTTCGAGGTCGTGCAGTTCCGAATAGTCGCGGATCGCTTGCGGCACCGGCCCTTTCAGCCCCTTCCCGCTGGCGTCCGTCAGCGGTCCGTTGTGCTTGACCAGCCCTTCCAGCGTCTCCCAGGTCAGGTTGAGGCCGTCGAACTCGGCATAGCGGCGCTCCAGTCGCGTCACCACGCGCAGCGACTGCGCATTGTGATCGAAGCCGCCCCAGGCGGCCATCTTGTCGTTCAGAGCATCCTCGCCGGTATGGCCGAAGGGCGTGTGGCCGAAATCGTGCACCAGGGCCACTGCCTCGGCCAGATCCTCGTCGCCGCAAAGCGCCCGCGCCAAAGCGCGCGCAATCTGCGCCACCTCGATCGAATGCGTCAGGCGGGTGCGATAGTGGTCGCCCTCATGCGCGACGAACACTTGCGTCTTGTGCTTCAGCCTACGGAACGCCGTCGAATGGATGATGCGGTCGCGATCGCGCTGGAACGGCGTGCGGGTCGGGCTTTCCACCTCGTCGAACAGTCGCCCGCGCGAGCGCGCCGGGTCACAGGCATAGGCCGCGCGCGGCCGATAACCGAAGCCGATATCGCCGAGAGCATCCTTGCCCTGCCGCTCGTCCATGCACCACCAGTTGACTTGGCCCCTCACGCTTCATACCTATCATATGAAACCGAAAGCAAGGTGACGCCCGTGGGCGCTGATGCCAAGACTGCCATGAAGGTCGAGATGACCGATGCCGCCGCCAGGCGGATCGCGAAGATCGTTTCGGGGCAAGCCGGCAAGACGGCGCTGCGCGTCTCTGTCGAAGGCGGCGGCTGTTCGGGCTTTTCCTACAAGTTCGATCTGGTCGAAACGCGCAACGACGACGACGTCGCCATCGAGAAGGACGGCGCGACCGTGCTGATCGACGATCTGTCGCTGGTCTATATGGGCGGCTCGGTGATCGATTTCGTCGACGACCTGATGGGTCAGTCGTTCCAGATCAGGAACCCGAATGCTGTCGCCTCCTGCGGCTGCGGCACCAGCTTCAGCATATAACCATGCCCGCAATCGGCGCGGTCCGTCAGGTCGCGCTCTCGGCCGGGCGCGACCTCGACACGACTTTGGCATTTTGGCGCGACGTGCTCGGCTTGAGCGTGCATGCACGCTACGATCCGCCGGGCATCGCCTTCATCATGGCTGGCGACGTGCGCCTGTTCTTCACCGACGGCGTGCCGGCGGGGATCGTTTATCTCGACATAGCGGGCCTCGAAGCCTTCCACGCCTCGGCAAAAGCCGAAGGCATTCCCTTCACCGCGCCGCCGTCGCTTGTCCACAACGACATCGAAGGCCACTTCGGCCCGGCGGGGGAAAGCGAATGGATGGCCTTTCTAAAGGACCCGGCAGGCAATACGATCGGCCTCGTCGAACGTATTGCGCCGAAACATCCCTGAGGCTGCCATGAAAATCGTCACCTGGAACATTAACGGCGTTCGCGCCCGCATCGGCAATCTCTTGCATTGGCTGAATGAAAGCCAGCCCGACATCGTCTGCCTGCAAGAGATCAAGACGGTCGACGAGCAATTCCCGCGCGCCGAGATCGAGGCGCTGGGCTACAATGTCGAAACCCATGGCCAGAAGGGTTTCAACGGCGTCGCCATCCTGTCGAAACTGCGCTTCGACGAGGTTATCAGAGGCCTGCCGGGCGACGACGCCGACGAACAGGCGCGTTTCATCGAAGGCGTGTTCTCGACCGACAAGGGCGCTTTGCGCGTTGCCTCGCTCTATCTGCCGAACGGCAACCCGATCGATGACGAGAAGAAGTTTCCGTACAAGCTGTCATGGATGGCACGGCTCGAACGCTGGGCCGAGCAGCGGCTTTTGTCGGAAGAGGCGCTGGTGCTGGCTGGCGACTACAATGTCATCCCCGAGCCGATCGACGCAAAATATCCGGAGAACTGGCTGGGCGATGCGCTGTTCCAGCCTCAGACGCGGCAGGCGTTCCGCCAACTGAAGAATCTCGGCTTCACCGAAGCGGTGCGCTCCGTCACCGACGCGGCCGATGTCTACACCTTCTGGGACTATCAGGCCGGCGCCTGGCAGAAGAACAATGGCATCCGCATCGACCACCTGCTTTTGTCGCCAGAAGCTGCCAACCGCTTTTCCTCGGCCTCGATCGAAAAGCATGTGCGCGCCTGGGAAAAACCGTCCGACCACGTGCCTGTGGTGATAAATCTGGCGTTGCAGCCGGCTTGATCGGGCTAAGCCCGGCCTCCAAATCCTGATATCGCCACAAATCGCGCGCTTGATGGACCACCATCATGGCGGCTGGGGTTCCCATGACTATTCGATCTGCTCTTTGCCCGATCCTCTCGGCGCTTGCGATGGCCGTGGCGACGCCGGCTTTTGCCGCCCCGGAATGCCTTGCCAACGGGAAATCATTCCAGATCGGCCAGGTCGCCTGCCTGACACTTGCCGGCCGGAGCCACCTCGCCCGCTGCGACATGGTGCTCAACAACACATCATGGATCAAGGTTCGGGACGATTGTCCGGAAAACACGCTGGCACCGCGCCTGCACACCACGCCGATCTCGACGCCGACCCTGCCCTTGGCCGAACCAAGCGAGCCGACCGCGAACTGATCGGTCGAGGCCATCTGAACCTCTGCAATTTTCGGAGTATGCGGCTACTGGTCGCCGCCGCCCTTGGTGAGGATGTCGGCGGCCAGCGAAATGGCGGTGCGGCGGTCGGCTTCGCCGGCTGCGGCGAACGCCTCTTCCTGCATGCCGCGGATCCACGGCTGGTCGGCCGGTGAGGCACGTTCGAGTGCAGCGGTCATCATCGCCAGTCCGCGAACGATCTTGCCGCTCTGGAAAAGCAGGTTGCCGAGCGTTGCCTGCGCGCCGGCATGGCCCTTTTCGGCGGCGAGCTGGAACCAGCGCCCGGCCTGCTTGACGCTGGCCTTGACGCCGCCCTCACCCTTCAGGAACATCTGGCCCATTTCGAACTGGGCATTCGGATTGCGGTAGTTCGCGGCGGCGCGCATGTAATATTCCTGGGCCGCCACCTCGTTTTCCGTGACCGGGCTGCCGGGAATGCCTTTGCGGAGATAGTCGCCCAGCGCCACCAGCGCGTCGGAGACATAGCTTTCCTCCGGCGAGCCGGGTTCGACATCCTGGTCGACGATCTCCGAGAAGAACTTGAATGCCTCGTAGTCGTCGCGCGCCACGCCGTCTCCTTCGGCATACATGCGCGCGAGCTTCCAGGTGGCGCCGATCTGGCCGTTCTCGGCGGCGTATTTATAAGCCTCGGCCGCCTGTTCCTTGTGACCGCTCTTGTAGGCGGAGAAGCCGAACTGGAACACCGCCCAGGGGCTGGACTGCGGCTTCACGCCGGTCTTGTCGTCGAACACCTTGTCGTCAAAGGCCATGGCCTGGCCCGCGGCGCCCAAGGTCGCGCCAAAAGTGGCGATCGCGACCAGTGCCGAAAAGACAGACGACCTCAACAACTCAGATATCCGCATAGCAATGTGTTTCTTTCGCACCACCCGGATGGGTGACCGCACCGTCGCGGGCAGGCCCTACCGTCTGTGCATATTTCCAGATCGCGCCCGACTGATAGTCGGTCGTGCGCGCCTTCCATGTCTTTGCCCTCGCCTCCAGTTCAGTGTCGGACAGCGCCACCTCGATCGTGCCGTTCACCGCATCGATCGAAATCACGTCGCCATCCCTCAGCAGCCCGATCGGGCCGCCCACGGCTGCTTCCGGCCCGACATGGCCGATGCAGAAACCGCGCGTCGCGCCCGAAAAGCGCCCGTCGGTGATGAGGGCCACCTTGCCGCCCATGCCCTGGCCGTAGAGAGCCGCCGTCGTCGACAGCATTTCCCGCATGCCCGGGCCGCCGCGCGGACCCTCGTAGCGGATGACGAGAACCTCGCCTTCCCTGTAGTTGCGGTGCGTAACCGCCTCAAAACATTCCTCTTCCGAATCGAAGCAGCGCGCCGGGCCTGAGAATTTCAGCTCCGACATGCCCGCGACCTTCACGATCGCGCCTTCGGGGGCAAGATTTCCCTTCAAGCCCACGACACCGCCGGTTTGGGTGATTGGTCTGTTGGCGGGACGGACCACATCCTGGCTATCATTCCAGGTAACGTGTTCCATGTTTTCGGCCAAAGTGCGGCCAGTCACCGTCAGGCAATCGCCATGCAGATAGCCGTGGTCGAGCAAGGTCTTCATCAACAGCGGAATGCCGCCGGCCTCGAACATGTCCTTGGCTACATATTTGCCGCCTGGCTTCAGGTCGGCGATGTAAGGCGTCTTCTCGAAGATCTTCGCCACGTCGAACAGGTCGAATTTTATCCCGGCCTCATGCGCGATGGCCGGCAGATGCAGCGCCGCATTGGTCGAGCCGCCAGTGGCCGAAACCACGGTCGCCGCGTTCTCCAGCGCCTTCAACGTGACGATGTCGCGTGGCCGGATGTTCTTGGCGATCAGCTCCATGATCTTTTCACCGGAGGCGAAATTGAAGCGGTCGCGCATCTCGTAGGGAGCCGGTGCGCCACAGGAATAGGGCAACGCCAGCCCGATCGCCTCGGCGACGGTGGCCATGGTGTTGGCGGTGAACTGGGCGCCACAGGAGCCGGCCGACGGACAGGCGGCCTGCTCGATTTCGAGCAGTTCAGCGTCGCTGACCGCGCCGACAGAGTGCTGGCCGACCGCCTCGAACACATCCTGCACGGTGATCTGCCGGCCGCGATAGCTGCCGGGCAGGATCGAGCCGCCATAAATGAAGATCGACGGCACGTTGAGCCGCACCATGGCCATCATCATGCCGGGCAGAGACTTGTCGCAACCGGCCAGTCCGACCAGCGCGTCATAGCAATGGCCGCGCATGGTCAGCTCGACTGAATCGGCGATGACCTCGCGCGACACCAGTGACGACTTCATGCCCTGGTGGCCCATGGCGATGCCGTCGGTAACGGTGATGGTGCAGAATTCGCGCGGCGTGCCGCTGGCGGCGGCCACGCCCTTCTTGACCACCTGCGCCTGGCGCATCAGCGAGATGTTGCAAGGTGCCGCCTCATTCCAGCAACTGGCAACGCCGACCAGCGGCTGCGCGATCTCAGCCGCCGACAGTCCCATCGCATAGAGATAGGAGCGGTGCGGCGCACGCGCCGGACCAACGGTCACATGGCGGCTGGGCAACTTGGCCTTGGAGATGACTCTGGCGTCCATACTCGTCCTTGCCGCGGGCGGTGCGGCCTGTCCCATCGCCGAGCCTTTTGGCGCGTGTCCCGAGACCATATTGAGGTGCGCCGGGTTTATGGCGGGAAATGGGCAATTCCCCTGAGTCACTTTGCGGTGCGGGCGTTGCTCAGGAACTGTTGCCAAAACGTCACAATCGCCGGACCGGCAGTCCTGAAAAAATGGAACCCGGATTTCGTAAAAGATCGTGGCGAAACAAAGAGATAGAGCCTTATCCAGATTCTACCGCGACAAATCGGGACTCTATGCGGAGGTTGTGCTGCATTTTTGCAACGCAGACGCGCGCCATCAGGCAAATGCCTGTTCAAACAAAAAAGGCCGGACGATGCCCGGCCTTTTATTGTTCAGTTCGAAAGGCTTACCACTTTACCTTCACCGAGCCCGATAGGGCCGAAACAAGATCGTTGCCGAAGTCGGCGGTATAGTCGGTGCCGTAAGTAACGCCATCGCTGCCCACGACCTGATGTATCGATCCGCTGGTGAGTACGCCCAATGCCCCACCGAAACGAAGCTCGACGTTTTGGGTCGGCGTGTAGGATACCCCTCCGCTCACTGTCCAAGTATCGGTCTGAGCGCTGAGGCCGGTGGTCGTGCCGCGATCCCAGGTAAGAGCTGCGGCGCCGCTCCATTGATCATTGAACTTGTGGCCGATACCACCGGACACGGTCCAGCCGTCCCTGTAGAGCAGATCCAACGAGGTGGCTCGGACCGCGCTGGTTGTGGTGCAAGCGACCAACCCTTTGGTCGCGGTAGGGCAGAATGGGATGCTTTGCAATTCGCTCCAATTTACCCACTTGATGGATCCAAAAGCCAGCCAGCCAGGAGCGATGCCCGACTGCAGCTTGAGTTCCAGCGAGTCAGGAACCTGCGCAGAACCATAGACATCGGTTACTACACCCAAAAGCGGGTTCCCTGGCACGACGAAACCAGGAACCTGGGTCAGATCAAGCGTTCCAGCCAGGTTGTCGAGCTTGACTGCCGAATTGTAGACCAAGCTGGCGCGCAGAGCGATGTCTGGAATCTCATAGGCAACGCCGGTACGCCATCCCCAACCGTCCCCCTCGAGATCAAGGCGCCCTACGCCTGTACCAAACATCGCAGGAAGGGGAGCTACCAACTGTTCCTTGAAGCCCGAAACATCCTCGTGAAATACGCCACCAATGAAACGAAACTGTCCTTTGCCGAGGTCCATCTTGTATGAGCAGGTGGCGCCAAAGGCGTGGCTCTCCACTTGAGTCTCAATATTGCCGTTCGCGCCGGCCCAATTGACGCCGGGATTGCTGGACGCTCCGATCGGCTGCGAATAGTCACCAAGGCAATCGACGGGCCCCATGCCGATCTTGATGCCGGCGCTGGGGACCCAATAGCTTTCAGTATCGCGGGCTCCGCCCAGCGGCGTGAGGTCACCGTCAGCCGGATTCGTGTCCACCACATTCTTGAGGTCTCGTTGCGGCATCACGTACGTGCCGGAAACCTCGCCTGTGACCTGTGCCGGATCGAACAGCAGATCGATGTCGTAGCCGCCGCGTTCCAGGCCGCCCGCATGCGCCGGGTGCATCGCCGCCCCCGATAAAGCCAGCGAAAAGCACCCCGCCCCCAGCAGCGCTTTCAGTCGCAAATTGTTCATGAATGTCCTCCCGAATACTTCGTGCACCAAGCTAGAACCAATTCGGGTTAACGGCGCAACAACGAATTCATGACGCGTACATGTACGCCTCCGTCGAACGCATTTTCGCCAAAGTGCAGGCCCTTACGGCAAGGCCTCAAAACAGCCTTTTGCATGCACGACGGCAAAAAATTCAGAAAAATCAGCCAAAAATGGCTCAGAAACAGCGCATTTCGCAGGTGTTCGGCCCCATTGTTACATTATGGCAACAATGGGGCAAAAACTTCCGTTTACGTCAACATTTACGCAACGGAATGCCTGTTCTTGGGGCAAGGAAACGGCCCCGAAGTTGGCCCCAGGATTCGCGAATCCAACCCACCCTCAACCGGCGTCGCGCACCCGAGTCAGCGCCACTGACAGCTTCTCTTGTTCATCGCGAAATTCGGCGAGTTTTTCGCGCTCGGCCTCCACGATCTCGGCAGGCGCGCTGGCAACGAATCTGTCGTTCGAAAGCTTCTTGTGCAGACGCGCGATTTCCTCGGTCACCTTGGCGAGTTCCTTCTGTAGCCGCGCCGCCTCGGCGGTCAGGTCGATCAGATTGCCGAGCGGCAGGCAGATGGTCGCCTCGTTGAGCACGATCTGGGCCGAGCCCTTGGGGGTTGCTTCGGCGAGCGAAATGTCGCCGATCCGCGCCAGCCGCTTGATCGCCGATGCCTGGCGCTCGAGCCTCTCGTGTGTCGCCGCATTGGCACCGATCACCACCAGCGGCGCGATCGCCGCCGGCGGCACGTTCATTTCCGAGCGCACCGAACGGATGCCGGAGACGAGATCGACCAGCCAGTTGATGTCGGCGGCCGCTTCGGCATCCTCGAAGTCCGGCGACGGCCATGCCGCATGGCAGAGCAACGACGAGCGCTCCTTCCCCTCACCAGCGGTCTGCGCCCACAATTCCTCGGTCATGAACGGCATCATCGGGTGCAACAGCTTGTAGATCTCGTCGAGCACGAAGGCGACGCAGGCGCGACTTTCGGCCTTGGCGGCCTCGTCCGTGCCCATGAACACCGGCTTCATTAGCTCCAGGTACCAGTCGCAGAACAGGTTCCAGACAAAGCGGTAGGCCGCACCCGCCGCCTCGTTGAAGCGGTATGAGGTGATGCCGTCGGTAATCTCGCGCGCCGCCCGCGTCAGTTCGGTCAGGATCCAGCGGTTGACCGCCAGCTTGGCGTCGTTCAGCCAGAAATCGTCGTTTCGCGCGACTTCGTTCATCTCGGCAAAACGCGTGGCGTTCCAGAGCTTGGTGCCAAAATTGCGATAGCCGGCGATGCGGGCCGGATCGAGTTTCACATCGCGCCCTTGCGCCGCCATCACCGTCAGCGTGAAGCGCAGCGCATCGGCGCCGTATTCGTCGATAAGGTCGAGCGGATCGATGACGTTGCCTTTCGACTTCGACATCTTCTGCCCGTTCTTGTCGCGCACCAGCGCATGGACATAGACCGTGTGGAACGGCTCCTCGTCCATGAAATGCAGCCCCATCATCATCATGCGGGCGACCCAGAAGAAAATGATGTCGAAGCCGGTCACCAGCACGTCGGTCTGGTAATAGGTCTTCAGCTCCGGTGTGTGGTCCGGCCACCCCAGCGTCGAGAACGGCCACAGCGCCGAAGAAAACCACGTGTCGAGCACATCCTCGTCACGGGTCAGGATCTCGCCCGGCTTGAAGTTCTCGAGCTTGTCCTCGACCCAGCCTTTCCAAGGCCCTTCCAGCGCCAGATAGTATTCGACCGCAGCGCCAAGCGCCTCCTCTTCGGTTTTTTCGACGAAGACGCGCCCGTCCGGCCCGTACCAGGCTGGGATCTGGTGGCCCCACCAGAGTTGGCGCGAGATGCACCAGGGCTGGATGTTCTCCATCCAGTCGAAATAGGTCTTTTCCCAATTCTTCGGCACGAAATTGGTGCGGCCCTCGCGCACCGAGGCAATGGCCGGCTTGGCCAACTCAGCTGCATTCGCATACCACTGTTCGGTGAGGAACGGTTCGATCGGCACGCCGCCGCGGTCGCCATGCGGCACGGCGTGGCGATGCGGCTCGACCTTGTCGAGGAACCCGCCGGCTTCCATCAATTCGACGACATTCTTGCGTGCCACGAAACGATCGAGGCCATCGAGCTCATCCCAGACGGCCTGGCGCTCCGGCGTCACCTCGAGCCCGGCGAGAAAATCCTCATTATCCCCCAAGGTCACCGCCGCCTCGGTGGTAAGGATGTTGATCGCTGGCAGCTTGTGACGCCTGCCGACCTCGAAGTCGTTGAAGTCGTGCGCCGGCGTAATCTTGACCGCGCCCGAACCCTTTTCCGGATCGGAATACTCGTCCGCCACCACCGGGATTTTTCTGCCGACGATCGGCAACACTACATTTTTCCCGACCAGATGCCGGTATCGCTCGTCGTTCGGATGCACGGCCACAGCGGTATCGCCAAGCATCGTCTCCGGGCGCGTCGTCGCCACCGTGATGAAGGTGTTGGGGTTTTCCGGATCGAATGTCTCGCCCTCTATGGGATAGCGGAAGTGCCAGAGACTGCCGTTGACTTCCTGCTGCTCGACCTCGAGATCGGAAATCGCCGTCAGCAATTTCGGGTCCCAGTTCACCAGCCGCTTGTCCTTGTAGATCAGCCCTTCCTTGTAGAGCGTGACGAACACTTCGAGCACGGCCTTCGACAGGCCTTCGTCCATGGTGAAGCGCTCTCGGCTCCAGTCGGCCGAGGCGCCGAGCCGCTTCAGCTGGTTGAAGATGGCGCCACCGGATTCGGCCTTCCACTCCCACACCTTGTCGATGAACTGCTCGCGCGTCAGATCGCGGCGGTGGATCTGCTTCTCCATCAGCTGGCGCTCGACCACCATCTGCGTGGCGATGCCGGCGTGGTCCATGCCGGGCTGCCACAGCACATTCTTGCCGCGCATGCGCTCGAAGCGCACCAGTATGTCCTGCAATGTATTGTTGAGCGCGTGGCCCATATGCAGCGAGCCGGTGACATTCGGCGGCGGAATGACGATGGTGAAGGCTTCAGCACCCTCCTCGGCGCCGGCGCCGGCGCGAAAGGCGTCGGCATCCTCCCAGATCTTGGCGATCTTGGGCTCGACGGTTTTTGCGTCGTAGGTTTTTTCGAGCATGGGAAGCAGTCCGGGCTGTCGGGATTTGTTGGGTCCGGTGTAAATCGGAAGGCTGTTGGCAAGTCAACCGCGGGCGCGCGGCGGACGGCAATGCTGGTACATAGTGACTGCACAAATCAAGGCAACTCACCGAGACGATCGTCGACGCAGCCGCGCCCGCACCTTCATGGGATATCGACGGCAAGTTGATCGCCTTCGCGATAGCCGCCGAGAGCGGCTGAGACCAGGGCATCAACGAAAACGCCGCCCGAAAGCGGCGGCGTCTGTCGTCTGTCGGAATTGTTACTACGCGCCGCGCGCCACGCGCTCGATTTCCTCGCGCACCAGCCGTTCGACCAGCGTCGGCAGATTGTTGTCCAGCCAGTCCTGCAGCATCGGCCTCAGCATCTCCTCGGCCATCTCGTCGAAGGTTTTCTTGCTGCGGCTGGCAAACGCGTCGGAAAGCTCGCCAAAAGCTGCGGCAACTTGCCGGCCGGTGCGTTCCGAAAGGATCGCCGGGCGGGCCGGCGGGGCATCGCCGCTGGCCTGGTGCGCCAACTCGCTGCGCAAAGGCGTCGGTTCGCTGCCCGAATGCGTCGGCTCGCTGTGCGAAAGCGTCGGCTCGCTGTGCGAAGGCGTCGGCCCGAAAGCCGGCTCGGCCGTCAAGTCATCCTCGAAAATTGCAGCTTCCGGCTCGGCTTCCGGCGTCCGTCGCATCTCGACCTTGACCGGCTTGACCACAGCAGCGGTCTTTGTCGCTTCGCCGACAGCGGCAATCTCGCGCCGCCAATCGGTCACGATGCTATCGCTGGTTTCCGCAATCCTTGCCGTCGCCGGCGCATCTGCTTTTGCTGTCGGGGCAGACTCGGCGGCGATCCTTGCGCTCACTTCGGCCAAGGTAGTGGGGGCCAAAGTAGTGGGGGCACGCGCCGCCGGCGCCTCCACCGGGGCCGGGTCTAAGCGTACCGGTGTTTCCATGCGCGCGATAACCGGCTCAGTCGCCGCCAGTTGCGCTTGTACTTCTGCCAGCGTGATCGGCTTCCTGGTGCCGGCTTCGGCATGCAGCTCGCTGCGGAAGGCATCCACATCCGATGCCGGCTCGGCCGCCGGAGCCGGCTCGAGATCCTGGCGCAACTCGTCCGCTTCACCCGGCTGCTTGCGGCCGGTGTCGCTGTCTTCGATGATCCGCCTGATGGAAGCCAGTATTTCTTCCATGGAAGGTTCGCGCTGCGCGCTGCTTGCCGTCGCCATCGTCACATCCGCCGCCTTTGTGACCCGTTGCAGATTTCCTGTCCGGCAAAAGCCGGATTCGAATCATGGCGATAGGGTACCCGACGGATCGTCATCCGAGAATCCCCAATCTGGGGACATGTTGGATTTCAACAGATTAGAGCGCCCGCATCCTTTTATGACGCGCGGCGCTCCAGCACTTTGAATCGGCAGATTTGGATTGGCTGACGTGGTCAGCGGCCATCCGGCGTGCGCAGGCCGATCCACTTGTCCTTGACCGCGTTGTAATGCTCTTCAGGTCTGTATTTCGTCACCTGCAGAGCGAGGCGTTCGACCGACAGACGGCCGATCGCCGAAAGGATGGCATAGCTCGCCACCACGACATCATGTTCGGAGTTGGCAAGCTCGATCTTCGCAGTGATGACGGCGTTCTGGGCGTTCAACACGTCGAGCGTGGTGCGCTGGCCGACATTGCGCTCTTCGATGACGCCATTCAAAGCCAATTGCGCGGCGGCGATCACCTCCCTGTTGGCAACGACACCCTGTTGCGCGGCGGTGTATTGCGTCCATGCCGAGGTGACGGCGTTGCGCACCTGGTCGCGGCTGACATCGACCTCGATCCGGGCCTGGCTGAGCGATTCCTTCGACTGCCTAACCAATGCCGAGGTACGGCCACCCGAATAGATCGGGATTGTCAGCGTCGCGCCGATATTGGCCGAGGTCGAATCGCCGTTGGTGCCGATATCCGGACTACGGTGCAGATAATCCTGGGAAATACCGGCCGAAGCGGAAAGCTGCGGCAGCAGGGCGCCTTCGTTCGATTTCACCGAAAACCCCGCCGCATCGACCAGATGCTGGGTGGCCAGGATGGCCGGATGCTCGGCGGATGCGATGGTGATCGCCGCACCCAGGTTCGATGGCAAAAGCTTCGCCAACGGTGAAGCGCCCTTGAGCTTGCCCGGTTCATCGCCGACGATCTGATGATAGGACGCCGCACTTGCCAGTGCCTGCGCACGCGCGGCACTCAACTGCGCCACGGCGGACGAACGCGAGGCGTCGGCCTGGGCGACGTCGGTGCGCGTGCCTTCGCCAACCTCGAAGCGCGAGCGTGCCGCGCGCGCTTGCTCGGTGAGGAACTGCAGGTTCTGCTCGGTCAGCACCGCCACCTGCCGGTCGCGTATCACGTCCATATACGCTTGCGCCGCAGTAAACAGAATGTTCTCTTCGGTGTTGCGCAGGCTTTCGACCGAGGCGCTGACCCGCGATTCGGCGGCAGCGACGTTGTTCCTGGTCTGGAACCCGTCGAACAGGCTCTGGTTGATCACGATACCGACACTGGCGCTCGAAAGTTTGTTGCTGGCGCCGCTGACGCGCGTGTTCTGGTAGTCGACGTCAGCCTGTCCATTGATGGTCGGGCGCCAGCCGGACTTGGCGAGGGGCACGCCCTCGTCGGTGACACGGACACCGGCACGGGCGGAATTCAGCGAGGAATTGTTCTGGTAGGCCTTGGAAAGCGCGCCGAAAATGGTTTCCGCAGAGGCGACTATCGGAGAAAGCGCGGTCGCGGAAACGAGGACGGCGGCAAAAAGACTCTTGCGTATGGACGGCACGTTTTATCCCTCATTCGTTTTCCGTGGGAACTGCGCAACGCCGGCTTCTCCTCCTTGAGCAGCCGGCGTGGCTTTTGAAGTTCCCTGCTGTCAGCCCCCACAGCGCCCCGATTGTGCGGACCAGCAACAATTGTTCAAACACAAGCGATCATGACAACGCTTCTGCTGCAAGGCAAAATCACTCAGAATTGGAACGCGTGAATGCGTTCAAAGCCGGGTAGTGGCTTTATTGCCGCATTAAATGCCCGTCTTCCGGTCACAACCCCCCTCGCCTTGATAAACAGTCGGGCTACGCCCGAATTGCCCTGTCCCTCTACGGCGACCAGGCGGCCGCCTTCCGCGAGTTGGTCGAGCAGCGCCGCCGGCACTTCCTCGACGCTGCCACCAATGAAGATCACGTCGTAAGGCGCCTTGGCGGCATGGCCTTGCGGCAGGGGCCCGGTAACCACGGTTACGTTGTCGCAGCCCAGCCCCGAAAGCGTCGCTCTGGCCGTTTCGGCCAGCGCCGCATCACTTTCCAGCGCGACCACAGACCTTGCCAGCCGCGACAACAGAGCCGTGGAATAGCCGGTGCCGCAGCCGACATCGAGCGCACAATCGCTGGCGTTGACCTCGGCCAGCTGTAACAGTTTGGCTAGCGGCGAAGCCTCCATGAGATAGCGCGCGCCACCACCGTCCAAGCCGTTGGAAATGCGGATGTCCTCGTCGATATAGGCGAGATCGCGTTGGCCGGCGCCGACGAACGCCTCGCGCGGCACGACGAGCATCGCATCCAGCAGCGGCGCGCTGGTCACGTCGGTGGTACGGACCTGACCGTCGACCATTTTCACGCGAAGTTCGGAGAAATCAGCGCTCATGTCCCAACCAATCCGCCCAAAAACCAATCCGCTTGCCGCGCAAGACCGCGGTTCATTTCGACCGGAACTCAAGCTCCGGCGCTGACGCGCGGGAGCTCGGGCGCCTGGAGGCCTCGCCCGGAATCGAACCGGGGTGCAAGGATTTGCAGTCCTCTGCGTAACCACTCCGCCACGAGGCCTCGTTGCTCCCGGCGTTCCACCCGGTTCCAATAGGTTGCGGCGAAAATGCCGTCAAGCGGCCATGGTGCATTCCGGGCGGTTTCCTCTGGCCAGAGTGCCACGTGTCGAATCATCGATGCATACAATGCAATCGGATGTTGGCCAATCGTTAAGCATGCCAAGCGTGGTGTGCAGTCGCGGAAAACTCGAAACCGGCAGCTTGCGCAGGGCAATTGAAGGGAAGCCGCAACGCGCCGGACAATGCCAGACCGGGACACGACCGCCTAGCGCGGATTGTCGCTGCTGAGATGCGAAGAGCTTGCGCAGCACCATCGACCGCCTCAGCATCGAGGGTGCCAACCGCACGATCGTGCACACTTGGCTTCGGCTGCCGCTGTTCTCAAGGAGATTTGCGAAGGCCTGGAAAAGCGCTTCGGCCGCTATGTCCGAGGTATCGATGGTTGAAGGGCCTCTCGCCGGCATTTGTCCAGCGTCGGCCCCGACTTCAGTTCGGCCGCCGCCGCCGCTCCCACCACACGACGAGCCGGCGCCGGTGGCGGCGCACCAGAGCGAACTCGTAGGAAAGCACGAGCAATCCGAGCGGGATCATCCAGAAACCCAGAATCGGCAGGAAGCCGAGAATGCCGAAGAAGACCAGGACGGCGCCGATCGCAATCCTGAGGCCGCGTGAGCGCGGCATGGTGAATTCGCGGCCGAAGACCGTGATTTTCCGCGCCGGTGCCTGATTGTCGCCTGCTGCAGTCATGTCGAACGTCAATCCGCTTCCCAAGGAGTAAAGCCATTGCTGGTAAAAGCCGCAACTGCCCTTTTCGGTTCCGCTGACGAGGGCGGGACAGCTCATATGAGGGCGTCTGCCGGCGATTGCCAGAAACCGTCGCATGAAAAAGCGCCGAAAAAATGCGAAATGCTTCTTTGCAAAGCCGAAACGGGTTTGCTATAGGCTGCGCCACTCACATGAGAGCCTCTGTTCCCCGGTAGCTCAGTGGTAGAGCAACCGGCTGTTAACCGGTTGGTCGCTGGTTCGAATCCGGCCCGGGGAGCCAACGCCTTTTTCACGCCAGGGCGTTGCGCGCCAGCATGCGGCTTCTTCTTACCAGCTAGAACGCCAAATCCCGAAATACGCTCACGACGTAAGTGGTCGCCGGCTTGTCGGTCATCGGCTGATGCTTCGCATCGTGCCGCGATTTCGTCGGCCGAAATATCTTGCCGTTTTCTTGGGCCGGTCCATATTCATCGATCGGGAGTTCCGTTGTGTCGGCCATGAAAAATTTGTCGATCGCCTTTCTTGCCGGGATGGCAGTTTGTGTCACGAGTGTCGCCGATGCGCGACCGGACACGCGCGCGATGACCTGCGAACAGACGCAGGACCTGATCAAAAGCCATCGCTCGGCGGTTCTGACCACTGGCCGCAACACCTACGATCGATACGTCCGCCAATTCGGCAACGAATGCGACTGGCCGGACGTGCCGAGCGCCGCGTCGGTCCCGACACGCGACGGTCAATGCCGCGTCTATCGCTGTCAGGAACCGACCTTCAATCGATCCCCTTGAGGTTCGCCTCACCCTCGTGCAGGGCGCGACCATTGCGGGGCTACCTCAGACCAAATTCATCATCTTCGTTTTCCTCTCGCTGTACCTGGTCGGGCGAGGAGTTCGACATCCACCTTGCGAGCCACGGTCGCCTTGCTCGCCGGATCTCGTGATCGTCAGCTGCTCCCATCCCGTAGCATACAGTTAGTTACGTCCCGGCACGCGTGTTTGTGTGCGAGCTTCCCCAACGTCCGCTGCTGTGAGCATGCGCCCTATGCGGCTGCGGATGGGGAGGGGCAATCTGCTACGCCTGGCCACTTCGTCGCCGGGGACGCGGGTCCCGACCCACATGTCGGGGGCGCATTCGGCAGGGCTGGATAGCCCACCACGATATGCGGAGAACTCGAATAGCCGAATTCCCGGCTCCGCAGATGACATCACGAACGCCAAGACGTCTGAGCTAAAAGGAAACTATCGCCAGGGAGGACATCGCCATGAAACTTGCCTCAGCTCTGATTCCTCGAACCGTGTGCGTCGAAGGTTTTTCGGCACTTGTTGACAAGCGCAAAGACCGCCCGCAGGCGCGCTTCAGGCACGCTTTGGCGATAGCAACCGCGCTTGCCGTCTCACCGGCAGCCGCCCAGACGATCACCGACATCGGTACCATGGACGCGGCGACGGTCCTTCCGAGCAAACCGCCTGGCTATTCGCCTTATGCGGGGCGCAACTTCCCGAGCCGCGTATTCTGGGGCGACACGCATCTTCACACCAGCGCATCGATGGATGCCGGCGCCTTCGGCACTCGCCTCGGCTTCGACGAAGCCTATCGTTTCGCGCGCGGCGAGGAACTGACCGCGTCGGGCGGCCAGCGGGTGAAGCTCTCGCGGCCGTTGGATTTTCTCGCCATCACCGACCATTCCGACAATATGGGCTTCTTCCCCGCGCTCTTTGCCGGCAAGCCGGAGATGCTCGCCGACCCGACCGGCCGGCGCTGGTACGATCTTGTGCAAAAAGGCGGCGAAGATGGCGTCAAGGCGGCGCTCGAGATCATCGACAATTTCTCGCGGGGCACATTTCCCCCGGCGCTGCAGTTCCTGCCGGGATCCGACGGTTATCGCTCGACCTGGGATCAGATGATTGCCGCGGCGGAAAAATACAATGAGCCGGGACATTTCACCGCCTTCATCGGTTACGAATGGACCTCGCAGGTGCCGCCCGGCAACAATCTCCATCGTGTCGTGATCTATCGCGACGGCGGGGAGCAGGCGAAGCAGACCCTTCCGTTCACCACCTATCCCCCTGCCGGCAGCACCACTCCGGAGGACCTGTGGAAGCATCTCGCGGCCTACGAGGACAAGACCGGCGGGCGGGTGCTGGCCATCTCGCACAACGGCAATCTCTCGAACGGCTGGATGTTCCCGACCGAGACCAATCCCGCCACCGGACAGCCTCTGTCCAAGGAGTATGCGGAGACCCGCACCCGCTGGGAGCCGCTCTACGAGGTGACGCAGGTCAAAGGTGATGGCGAGACGCATCCCTATCTCTCACCCACCGACGAATTCGCCGGCTACGAGTTGTGGGACAAGGGCAACCTCAACCTCAGCGAGGCGAAGAAGCCCGAGATGCTGCAGAGCGAATATGCCCGCACGGCGCTGCAAACCGGCCTCCAGCTTGAGGCGAAACTCGGGGTGAACCCGTACAAATTTGGCATGATCGGCTCGACCGACAGCCACACCTCGCTCACCGCCGTCGAGGAGGAGAACTTCTTCGGCAAGCACAGCGGCGCGGAACCGAGCCCGCATCGTGCGACCCATGAGTTCATGCGCAATGGCGACTTGTTCCTCATGGGCTGGCAACAGGTCGCTTCCGGCTATGCCGGCGTATGGGCGACCGACAACTCGCGCGAGGCGCTCTGGGACGCCCTGCGCCGCAAGGAGGTCTATGGAACGACCGGCCCGCGCATGCTGGTGCGTTTCTTCGGCGGCTGGGACTTCACCGACGCCGACGCGCAATCGCGCAGTCCGGCTTTCGCAGGCTACGGCAAGGGTGTGCCGATGGGTGGCGATCTCAGTGCCGCGCCTGCGGGGAAATCGCCGACCTTCCTGGTGGCAGCGTTAAAGGATCCCCTTGGCGGCAATCTCGATCGCATCCAGATCGTCAAGGGCTGGGTCGACGCGGCTGGCGCTCGCCAGGAGAAGGTCTACGACGTGGTGTGGTCGGACAAGCGGGTGCCCGGCACCGATGGCAAGCTGCCGCCGGTCGGCAACACGGTCGACGTGGCGACCGCCACCTGGACAAATACGATCGGCGCTTCCGAACTGATCAAGACATGGGCGGACCCGGATTTCGATCCGGCTCTGCGGGCGGTCTATTATGCCCGCGTGCTCGAGATCCCGACGCCGCGGTGGACTGCCTATGACGCCGTGCGCTTTGGGATCAAGATGCCCGACGGCGTGCCGATGTTCGGTCAGGAACGCGCCTACACCTCGCCTATCTGGTACACGCCGGGCTGATGGGTGAGCACAGTGAAGCTCCTGCGCGAACCGCTTCTGCATTTCCTCGTCATCGGCGCGGTCCTGTTCGGTGTGTTCCGACTGACCGCCGATGATGGACCGGCGCAGGGCGAGATCATCGTCAGCGCCGGCCAGATTGCCAGCATGGAGGCGATCTTCAGCCGGACCTGGCAGCGTCCGCCGACGGCCGGGGAACGCGAAGCATTGGTCAGGGACTACATCCGCGATGAAGTCCTCTACCGTGAGGCCATCACGATGGGCCTCGACCGCGACGATGCCATCATCCGCCGCCGCATGCGGCAGAAGATGGAATTCGTTGCCGACCTGACTGCCCAGGCCGAACCGACCGACGCCGAGTTGAAGACCTTCGTGGCCGACCATCCAGCCTGGTTCCGTGCCGAGCCACACGTCTCCTTCAGCCACATCTATTTCCAGACGAGCACCAAGAGCAGCCCGAGCGCCGCGGAGCTTGAACCCCTGCTCCAGGGTCTGAATGCCGGGACGGCAGACGCATCGCAGGTCGGCGATCAGTTCATGGCGGGCTTCGACTTCCGCGACGCCACGATGTCCGACGTTGCGAAGACATTCGGCGACAGCTTCGCAGGCTGGATCGACCACGCGGGCCGCGGCCGTTGGGAAGGGCCGGTGACTTCGGTCTACGGTGTGCATCTCGTTCGCGTCGGCGAACGTGTCGAGGCGCGCGACCCTCCGTTCGAGGATATCCGTGAGGCAGCGCGGCGGGAATGGCTTCACGCCCGCAAGGTCGTCGCCAACGACGCATTCTACGAGAAGGTTCGGTCCCGATACGTCATCAAGGTCGAGGCCGCACCGGAGCAAATAGGCGCAGCAAAACTTGCCGAGGCCGCGCAGTGACCCGTCTGCTTGCCGCCGTTTGGCTGCTCCTGACGCTCGCCGCCGGACAGACGCAGGCCCATGACCTGCGGCCCGCCTATCTCGCGATCACCGAGAGCGCACCAGGCGTCTATTCCGTCCTCTGGAAGGCGCCGGCCTTGGGCGAGCTCCGGCTTGCCGTCTACCCGAGGCTGCCTCAGAGCGCGGTTGAGGCCGCGCCGCGCGACGGCGTCTTCCTGGACGACGCCTATGTCGAACGGTGGACGGTGCGCGACCCCACCGGTTTCGCCGGCCAGACCATCGCGATCGACGGCCTTCCTGCGAGCCGGACGGATGTGTTGGTGCGGATCGAAAGGCTGAGTGGGGAAACCAGCACGACGCGCCTAACGTCGGACCGCCCCTCGTTCGAGGTCCCCTCGTCGACCGGGCTCATGCAGGTTGCCGTCACCTATCTCGGGCTGGGCGTCGAGCACATCCTCAGCGGCGTCGACCATCTGCTCTTCGTCCTGGCGCTGCTCATCCTGGTGCCGGGCTGGAAGCGGATCGGCCTCACCGTCACTGCCTTCACCCTCGCGCACAGCATCACGCTTGCGGCAGCGACGCTCGGCTTCGTCCACGTGCCGGGCCCACCGGTCGAGGCGGCGATTGCGCTCAGCATTGCACTCGTCGCTGTGGAGATCGTGAATTCGACGAACGGCAGGGAAAGCCTCACCGCACGGCTTCCCTGGCTCATTGCGTTTGCATTCGGGCTGCTGCACGGGTTCGGCTTTGCCGGCGCGCTGAGTGAGGTCGGCTTGCCGGGCCACGCCATTCCGGTTGCGTTGCTGTTCTTCAACCTCGGGGTCGAACTCGGGCAACTCCTCTTCATCGCGGTGGTCATGGCGTTGTTCGTGATCCTGCGCCGCATCTGGCTTACTCGTGTCCGACCGGACTGGTCTCCGGCATGGCCTCGGCTTGCCGCAGCCTACTGCATCGGCGGCGTCGCTTCGTTCTGGTTGGTCGAGCGAGTCAGCGGTTTTTGGGCATGAAGGGAAAAGACGCGAGGCCCGCGACCGATCTAAGCGGCACGGAGCCGGTGAGCGCAAGGGCAGCCGGGCTCGATGCACTGCTGTCTGCCGGCAAGGCCTCGTAAGGCTGCGGCGCAACTCGATGGTGGAAGACGGCATCATGCTCGTAGTTCTTGCCCCTGACGCAGCAGACAAGGGCGCTCCTTTTGCTGACATGATCCGCATCCCGGGCGGTACTTTCCGCATGGGCTCGGATCGTCACTATGCCGAGGAAGCGCCCGTCCACCGCGTCAGCGTGGGTGAGTTCTGGATCGACAGGACGCCGGTGACGAATGCTGAGTTCAAGGCCTTCGTCCGCGCGACCGGGCACGTCACATTTGCCGAGATCGTCCCCGACGTGAAGGACTATCCCGGCGCCCTGCCCCATATGCTTTTCGCTGGCTCATTGGTGTTCAGCCCACCCGGTCGCGCGGTCGACCTGGCCGACTGGACGCAGTGGTGGCAGTTCAAGAGGGGTGCGAATTGGCGCCACCCCTACGGTCCCGGCAGCAACATCGGCGGGTTGAAGGATCATCCCGTCGTGCACGTCTCCTACGCCGACGCAAAGGCTTACGCGGATTGGGCTGGAAAGGACCTCCCGACCGAGGCGGAGTGGGAGCTTGCAGCGCGCGGCGGACTGGACGGCGCGGAGTTCACCTGGGGCGAGGAGTTTCTGCCTGGCGACAGGCACATGGCCAACACGTGGCAGGGCCAATTCCCGCGCCAGAACCTTTGTGAGGACGGTTTTCCGCGCACGTCGCCGGTAACCGCCTTTCCGCCGAACGGTTATGGCCTTCACGATATGATCGGGAATGTCTGGGAGTGGACTGAGGACTGGTACTCGGCGCTGCATGAGCCAGATGCGCCGAAGGCCTGCTGCATCCCCGAGAACCCGCGCGGCGGTCGCCAGGATGCAAGTTACGACCCGACGCTGCCGCATATCAGGATCCCGCGAAAGGTGGTCAAGGGCGGCTCGCATCTGTGCGCGCCGAACTATTGCCAGCGCTATCGTCCGGCCGCCCGCCGTCCTGAGGCAGTCGACACATCCACGAGCCATGTCGGCTTCCGCTGCGTCGTCAGACAGGGGAGGACGAACTGAGACCGAAATGACTGCGGCGGCGTGTGCCAGACAAACCGCGCCGGTTTCACGCCATCAAGGGAGAAGTTGCATGAAACGGATTATGCTTGCTGCACTGCTGACGACAGCCGCCAGTTGCGCCATGGCTCAGGAACAGTCCAGGCCCAACGTTGTCATCATGCTCGGCGACAACGTCGGCTACGGCGACATCGGCTGCTACGGCGCCGGTGAAATCAGGGGAATGCCGACCCCTCGCATCGACGAATTGGCCAGCCAGAGCCTGCGCCTGACGCAATATCTGGTCGAGCCGGCCTGCACGCCCTCGCGCGCGGCGCTGATGACGGGGCGCTACTCCGTCCGCTCGGGCCTCAACGGCGTAATCATTGCCGGCACGCCCAATACCTTGCAGGCGAGCGAGGTGACGCTGGCCGAGCAGTTCAAAAGCCAAGGTTACGCCACCGGCATGGCCGGCAAATGGCATCTCGGCGCGAGTGAGCAGAGCTGGCCCACACGCCAGGGCTTCGACGAATACCATGTCGGCGTCATGGAGAGCAGCGACGGCACCTTGTATCGCGAAAGCATGCAGCGTGCTGGTATGCCGGAGCAGATCATAGTAGCCACCGAACCCTATGTCTGGGAATCCGAAGCGGACGGAACGCTGAAGAAGGCGCGGCCCTATACCCCTGAGTACCGCCACGAGGTCGAAGGCGACATTGCCGAGGCGTCGGTGGAATTCATAGAACGCGCGTCCAAGACGACGCAGCCATTCTTCCTTTATGTGGGGTGGACCCACACCCATTATCCCACGCTCCCGGCACAGGAATTCGCGGGAAAGTCACGCATAGGAGCCTATGGCGATGCGGTGATGGAACTTGATTTCCGCACCGGCCAGGTGCTCGACGCGATCAAGGCTGCCGGCATCGAAGACAACACGATCGTCATCTGGGTCTCCGACAACGCGGCGGCCCCGACAGCCGGCCCGTTCGATTCGCGCTACGGCTTCAACGGCCCCTTCCGCGGCGAACTCGGCGACGCCCTGGAAGGATCGGTCCGCACCGTGGGCATGATCAAATGGCCGGGCCACATCGCGCCGCGCGTCAGCAACGAAATGGTGTCGGTGCATGACTTCATGCCGACGCTGTCGAGCATCATCGGCGCCCAGCTTCCGACGGACCGGCCGATCGACGGCGTCGATCAGAGCGCGTTCTTCACCGGCAGCCAGGAGAAATCCAACCGGGAAAGCCTGATCACTTTCGTCGGCGACGAGATCGCGGGGGTTCGTTGGCGGTCTTACCGCTTGTACCCGAAGCAATTCGTGATGGCAGGCGGTAACCCGTCGATGACCGGCCTCGCCGGCAACCGCATGGAGATGAACGGCTTCCCCGCGATCTACAACATCGAGGCTGATCCCCGCGAGGAGGTCAATGTCGTCGGCACCGCTGCCTGGGTGATCGGGCCATATCTGAGAGTAATCGGGGACTATCAGAAATCGCTGGTACAATACCCCAACCCGAAAGGCTTCAGCCTGACCGAATTCGGCAGATGATTTGCCAAGCAGGCGGTATCTGTTTCGCCGCTTGGCAACGTTGGAGGGAATGACGATGCGCAGTCGGTTTATCATCATTGCCACAGTGGCGTTGAGCGGCACGGCTGTCAGTCCCGTCTATGCCGACGAAGGCGGGATCAGTTTCTGGCTGCCCGGTCAGTATGGCAGCTTCGCCGCCACATCGACAACGCCGGGTTGGGCGTGGACGACGGTCTACTATCATGCATCACTTGCCGCCGGTGCTGATCAGCAGTTCCCGCGCGGCGGTCAGATCAATGCCGGACTGGATGCCAACGCTAATCTCGTGCTCTTCGGGCCGGCCTACACATTTGCAGACGCCGTGCTCGACGGGCAATTGACACTGAGCATGATGGCGGTCGGCGGGCGCAACGAGGCTACGATCGATGCGGTGCTGACGGGGCCGAACGGCAATACGCTGTCGAGCAGTGCAACGGATTCACTTACCGCCTTCGGCGATCTCTATCCGACCGCGACACTGAAGTGGAACAGCGGCGTTCACAACTACATGACCTATGCCACTGGAGACATTCCCGTAGGCGCATATGAGCCCGACCGTTTAGCCAATCTCGGGATCGGGCACAGCGCAATCGATGTCGGCGGCGGCTACACCTACTTCAATCCGGCGACCGGCCGCGAAGCCTCCGCAGTGCTCGGCTTCACCTACAATCTCGAGAACCCCGACACCGACTATCAAAGTGGCGTCGATATGCACATCGACTGGGGCGCCGCGCAGTTTCTCAACGAACAGTTCTTCGTCGGGGCGGTCGGCTACTACTACCAGCAGATCACCGGCGACAGCGGCAGCGGGGCTATTCTCGGCGACTTCAAGTCGCGCGTCGCCGGCATCGGCCCGCAGGTCGGCTATCTGTTTCCCGTCGGCGACAAGATGCAGGGCGCGCTCAACGTGAAAGCCTATTGGGAGTTCGCGGCCCGAAACCGGCCCGAGGGGTGGAACTTTTGGGCCGGGTTCGCCCTCTCGCCGACGGCGCCGAAAAAAACAGAGTAGCAGCCGCGCGCACGAAAAGCAGGTGAACAAGCACAGGGCTCGGCAACCCGCTACCAGGAACGGCAGTGCAGTATGACCAGCAACAACATCCGCTACGTCATCTTGATGGTCATTGAGACGGCTGCCGCTATGTTCCTGTTTTACACGATTTTCCCGATCTTCCGGCAAGTGATCACACAATTGGGAGAACCACAGGATATCAGCCCCTATCAGCAGGTTGCGGTGGCTGGTGGCGCTCTCGTTCTGCAGGCCTGTTACTGGGTCAGATTTCGCTGGGTTGCGGTCCCCGCACCGTTCCGCAATGCCTTGGTGAGGCACCTGTTCCTGTTTGCCAGCCGGGTCAGCTTTTTCTTTGGGGGCGCTTTGTTTTCGGTCCTCTTTTTCCGCCACGTGCCGGAACTCGATCAATTCCCTTCATTCATTCAGGGAGTAGTCAAGCTGTTGGAAGTTCTGTTGGTTCTGTTCAGTCTGTTTTGCTATTCGCTCGAAATAGAACGTTTGGGCAAGGCAGGAGATGACCATTCCTCCTCACCCAGCCGCGCCAGATAATTCAGGCCGACCAATTCAGTCCTTTGCAAGAACGCCCATGGACGGCGGCCTATCTGCCCGTCAAACGGCGCGACCTGAAACAATTTGCAGGTGCCCGGAACAATTTTGGAACGACGACGTTTCGCGTAAATTAATGACGACGTTTCGCATACGGTAAACATAGCCACCAGCGAGGACGCGATCATGAGGTTCCAGTCAGGCATAGCGACCGCCCTGGTCGCAACTTTTGCGCTTTCGAGCCCTGTTCCAGTAGAGGCCGCACCGATCTTCGTGCCAAGGGCACAAGGCGCGCAGTCCGATGTCATCCAGGTTCGGGATGGCTACAGGGGTCCCCGCGGCTACCGCCACTATCGTCGTGGATACCACCGGCACAACGACTTTTGGGCCCCCGCCGGCGCATTTGTCGCCGGAGCGCTGCTCGGCAGCGTGATCGCCAACAACAACGGATACTATGGCGGGTATTACCGAAGCGGCTTCTACGGCAATTCGTATTACGGCGGACCCTACTACGGCGATCCTTATTACGCCGACCCGTACTACGCCGATCCGTATTACCGTGCCCCGTACCGCGACCCTTATTACCGCGCCCCGTATTACGGCAACCGGTATTACGGCAATAGGGTCCACTCAAACAGGTCCTACCGCCCATGCTCGCCCAGGGAAGCCGATTCCGGTAATTGCTACTAGCGTTCGTCGTCGTGCGCTGGGCGCCCCTTGGACCGAGTGGCCGACACAACTCCGATGCGAGCCTAGCCCGCAGGGCTAACCCTGTTGCCGAGAAGATTCGACCTTCCTTCGGACGGCCTTGCGGTCAAAAAATTACCCTGCCCTCCACGTAACTTACGTTCCGCTGCCGGCTCGGTCCGGTAGGCTTGAGGACAACACGAACCAATCAACGGGACGGAACGCCTGCTAGCAGACAAAAGCGGTCTCTGCGGCGGTACGCCAGTTCCGCAGTTTGCCGTCATGATGATGGTTGGTTTCACAAGGCTGGTGCTTGCCGTGGCGGATCCCTCTCGTTGCCGCCGCGGTTCATTTCAGTCCCGACGCAAGGGGGGAGAAAATGGACAGTCGATTTCGGCGGCATCTGCTGAAAGTGTCGCTAGCGGCATTGACGATGCTGGCGGTACATAGCCGGTCCCACGCGGCGGATCTCCTCATCGCAATGCCGAACTGGCCGTCGGGCCAGGCGGCGGCCAACATCATCAAATACGGCCTCAAGCAGAAACTCGACCTCGACGCCGACGTGCGCGAGATGGGCGGCATGACGGCATTCGCCGGAATGGATACCGGAGAGGTCGACGTCTATCCGGAAGTCTGGCTTCCCAATCTCGATTCACTCGTCAAGAAATACGTCGACGGGCGCAAGACCGTGGATCTCAGCCCCAAGGGTGTGTCGGCCACGCAGCGCATCTGCGTCACGCGCGAGACGGCTGACAAACATGGCGTCAAGGACATTTCAGATCTGGCCGATCCGAAAAAAGCGGCCGTGTTCGATACCGACGGCGACGGCAAGGGCGAAATGTGGATTGGTGCGCTGGGCTGGTCGTCGACGAGCATCGAGAAGATCCGGGCCAAGAGCTACGGCTATGAAAAAACGATGACGCTCCTTCAAATGCCGGAAGAGATGGCAATGGCTGCAGTCGATGCGGCCGCGGCAACCGGGCAACCGATGGCATTCTACTGCTACAGTCCGCACCACATGTTCAAGCTCCATGATATCGTCGAATTGACCGAGCCGAAATACGATCCCGCCAAGTGGCACATCGTGATGCCGAGCGACGACCCTGACTGGCTGTCGAAATCGGAGGCGTCGGTGGCGTGGGACGCATCGCATTTCTACATCGGCTTTGCATCCTCGACGGCGAAGCGCCTGCCGAAAGTGGCGGCCTTCCTCTCCCATATCGACTTCACCCCGGAGGAGGTCACCGAGATGAGCTACGCATTGCAGGTCGACCGGCAGGATCCCGCCAAGTACGCGCAGGACTGGGTTGCAAAGCATCAAGACCGGCTGAACGCCTGGTCGAAATAGGGACGGGACGAACATGACCCCTTCACTCGCAAACCGGTCCGTCACCCCGAAAAGCAATGACCGAAGAATGGCTGGCCGCCGCCTGGTTCTTGGCGCAGCGCTTGTCATGACCGCGATCGGCGCGACATTGGCGTATGCCGCTCAGACGCAAATATTCGATCCGCAGACCCACAAGTGGGTCGACTACGACAAGAAGAAAGCGCGAAAATACTACGCCGCCCACAAGGAGGTGCCGGAGGCATTCCGGCCGCAGATGGTCAAGTTCCGCACCGCCGAGGTGCCCGGCACGATCATCATCGATGGCAACAAGCATTTTCTCTACCTTGTGCAGCCAGGCCAGCAGGCCATGCGCTACGGCATCGGCGTCGGTCGGGAAGGCTTTGGATGGGCGGGCATCGTGCGCGTCGGCCGCATGGCGGAATGGCCGACCTGGACGCCCCCGGCCGAAATGGTCGCTCGTGATCCGAACGCAGCCAAACATGCGGCAGGCATGCCTGGAGGGCCCGACAATCCGCTCGGCGCCAGAGCTCTTTATCTCTACGAGGGCGATCAGGACACGATCTACCGGATACACGGCACGCCGGAGCCCTGGACGATCGGGCTCGACGTGTCATCTGGGTGTATCCGGATGAGGAACGACGACATCACCGACTTCGCTTCGCGCGTCAAGGTCGGGGCCAAGGTCATCGTTCTCATGCAGGGGGCGGCCCTTTACAAGGGCGTTTGAGGCGGCATTCGGAGGGACAAACAATGTCGGCAAAACGTGCAGTGAGAAGTTCGATCCTGGTCCTAGCGCTTGGGTCCCTGGTGGCGTTGAGCGCTTGCGTCAGCACGCCACCGCCGGCTCCGGAACAGATGTCGAGGACCCAGGTCGAGACGGCTCCGGCGGATCTGCAGCTTCTTTGCGCCAACGCGGTCGCCAAGGCGAGCGGCGTCGACAGCGCCAAGATCCTTCCGGTCTCCTCGAGCAAGATCGATTCCAAAACCTATCAGGTCGAGCTCGATGCCGGCGGCAAGAAGACAAGCTGCCTCGTCGATACGGACGGTGCTGTCAAATCTGTTGAGCCTGCCTGATCCGCTCTGCGTCCTCGCTTGGTTGTGGCGGCGCTGATGATGGTTCGGGATTGCCGCCAGCCTCTTCATCGCCGCTGCCCAGCATGTCACGGCTGAGTGGTCCGCAGCGCACTCTGACGCTGCCTAGTTGCGAGGCATCGCCACGAGGAAGCCACTGGCCAGCAGATATTCATAGAGATGCCGCAGAGGCGGTGCGGGACGCAACTGATCGGCAGTTGTCCATTGCCCACTACCGTCAACATCCCAACCGCGTCCCGGATCGGTCTTGAGCAGGTCAAGCAATTTCTCGCGAGGGCATGGATAGGCCAGCACACGCACGTCGGAGCCGAAAAGCCGCGCGATACCCTCGAACAGGCGGCCCTCCAGGTGCTGATATCTCACATCGTCGAAAATCCGTATCAGCGCCGGCAGCGGCATCGCGAAACGTAACGGCGCCTGGGTGTATCGACGCACGAATGCAGTGGCGCGATACAACAGGCGATCCCGCATCACCATTGCCGCGCCCTCGCCCATTGCAGGCAACGGCGCATCAGAATCGACGACCACCAGGCGAAGATCGATGATGTCCCTCACCTCGGGATTCCCGGCGACCTCGCAGCGGAGCGTTTCCAGGCACGCCGCAATCGCTTCCGGCGAAAGGTCGTCGCGCGGGTCTCTCGCCAACGGTACGATGACCACAGACTTCTTGTAGAGAAATTCGTTTGCTGCGACGGCCTCACCGTCACGATCCAGCGTCACCGCCTGAGCCCGGCCGTCGCGTGCCAAGGCCGTGTGCAGTTGGTCCATCTGGCAACCCGCGAACGCGCTGCCTCGCATTACGATCTGATCAATTTCGAGGCGGTCATTTGCAAGGTTGTCGAACATTCTCGCCGGCAAATCGTCGGGGGTTACCCGCTCGTTCAGCAGTGCATGCAGCAGGTTCACACCCAGAATGCCCACCGCCTCTTGCTGAAGCGGGTTGGCATTGTCGCGAAGGTTTACGTGCAGCAGAATGTCACTCACCTCGGCCAGCGGGAGATCCTGAAAGCGAACCCCGATCCAGCCGTGGCAATCGTTGGTGCCCGCAAAGTTGCGGGCGGCGATGGTGTCGGCGAAAGCGAACAAGCGCGTGTCTTTGCCGCGCGCATCACCGACCTGTTGCACGAGGGATTTCCATTCACGATCGAGCATCGTCTCAAGCCGCGGCCTGGACACGTAGCGCGTCCCGGAGCCGTAGAGGTCGTCACTGATTTTCTTGTCGTAGGCTGAGACGGTCTTGGCCACCGTGCCTGACGCGGCGCCAACGCGCAGAAACCATCGCGCCACTTCCTGACCCGCGCCGATCTCGGCGAACGAGCCGAAACTCGTCGCATCGAGATTGACCTCCAGCGCCTTCTGATGGGTGTCGGCAACGGTGATGGCGGTATCATTCATGGTGGGATGGCGCGCACGAAATCAGTGTGCGCCGCTCGCGGTGATGATCCCAAGATTGACCAATCCGCTAACGACCAGTTGGACGGCAACCGCGGTCAGGAGAATGCCGAAGACAACCTCCGAGACGACAAGACTGGCCGGCTTCATTCGCTTCGCCAGCGCGTCGGTATTGGTGAACACCAGGTAGTCGAATGCGGCGACGAGCAGGATGAGACCCACAACGAGCACTGCACTTGCTACCGAGACGACTTCGCCGGAGGCAATGATAATGACCGTGATGCCGACGGGGTTGAGCAAGTAGGGAATGGCAAGGGGAAAAATCGCGATCTTTTCCGGATCCTCGGACAGGCCCAGATCCTCCCCGTGCTTTTCGGTCGGTCCAGACGCCATCTTGATCGCGAGGAGCGCCAGGATAATGCCGCCAGCGACCGCAACCGCACCGCCAGTGATATGCAGCAGTCGCATCAGCAGAGCGCCGGTGGCAAAAAGGATCAGAGCCGTGACAAGAGCCGCCAAAACCATCTGGCGGCCTATCTTGACCTTGGTTTCGGCGTCGAATTTCTGGGTCTTTTCCAGAAATGGAACCAGCGCGATCTTCGGTCCCATGCCAATCAGCAGAAGCAGGAGAAGTTTTGTCACGAGAGCGGCATCAATGACTGCGAAATCCATCGGAAGGTCCCTCGATCTCGACAACACTGCTAGCGAGGAATTGTCGGTTATCCAAAACGGATTGTCTAGCAGATCCGAAAATCCGGCAGCTCCAACATGTAACTTACCCCCGATCGACTGGAACCATCTGAAGACTGCGTATAGTGTGGACACGATGAGGGGCGCTTAACTCGTGCCTTCGCCTCAGCTTATCCTTGCGGGGTTGTCTGGGCCGAAGCTGACAGCCAAGCAAGCAACCGCCCATGGCCCGATATTAGTCTGACTGGGAGAAGATTTTAGTCTGACTGGGAGAAGATGCCATGGCGTCCGACGCGACCGGGACCTCTCAAGACAATGCCGCTGAAGGGCCGGATACGCCAGCGACGAAGGGCAACCCGCTGCGCCGGGTCGCGCTTGGCGTGCTGCTGCTCGCTTGCCTGCTGTTCGTGATAGCTGTCTTCATGGAAAGGCGCACACCTTCTTCATCGCAGGCGACGGTCAGCGCCTATGTCGTCGGCATCGCGCCGGAGGTCACCGGCCGGGTCATCGAGGTGGGCGTGGCCGACAACAGCGGCGTGAAGCCTGGCCAGATGCTGTTTCGCATCGATCCGCAGCAATACCAACTGGCCGTCGCCGAGGCTGAAGCTCGCCTTGCCCGGGTAGGCCAGACGATCGGCGCTTCGACAGCCTCCGTCGATTCCGTCCAGGCACGCCTCGTGGAGGCAAGGGCAATCCGCGACAACGTCCAGGAGCAGGCCAACCGGGCCATGGAGTTGGTCAAGCGCGGCGTCTATGCCCAGGCGAAGTATGACGAGGCGAAGGCGGCGGTGGACCAGGCAAATGCCTCGGTCGTCGCCGCCGAAGCGGACCTCAAGCAGGCGCAGGAAGAGCTTGGGCCGGCAGGCGCCGACAATCCGCAGCTGAAGGAGTCGCTGGCCGCGCTTGAACGCGCGCAGCTTGACCTCCTGCGCACCACGGTCCTGGCGCCGGCCGAGGGCGTCGTCACCAACCTGCAGCTTTCCGTCGGAGGCGTTGTCGGCGCCGGCCAGAGCGCCATGACATTCATCGACGTCGGCACGGTGTGGATCACCGCGGCGTTCAAGGAGAACAGCCTGGAGAACGTCGCGGCCGGCAACCACGCGGACGTCTTGTTCGATCTCTTGCCCGGCCAGGTTTTCGGCGCGACGGTCGAGAGCGTCGGGATGGGCGTCGCCCAGGGAAGTGTCGACCCCAAGACCGGGTTGCCCAAGATCTCCACCGAAAGCGGATGGGTGAGAACGCCACAGAGCTTTCCCGTCCGCCTGATCCTCGACGAGGGCAGGCCCAAGGGCGTGCGCTACGGGTCGCAGGCAAACGTGGTGATCTACACCGGCGACAATCCGGTGACCAATGCGATCGGCCGCATCTGGATACGTGTGCTGTCGGTCCTGACCTATGTCAGCTGACGGCGACCTTGCGCACGCCAATGCCAGGCGCAAGGGTCTGCGCATCGCGTTCGCCGTAGCCGTCGGCTTCACATGGTCGGTTATGTCGGGGGCAATCATCCCCTTTCTGGGACCGTTGTTCGCGGCGCAGTTCCTGATCTCCAGTTCCCGCCCGCTGCAGCTGAAACAGGCCCTGGGAATGGCGATCCTCATTGTCGTCGCGGGCGCGCTTCTCCAGGCCGTCGCGGTGCTGACAGGTGATCGGCCACCGGTCCTGTTGCTGCTGCTCGGGCTCGTCTATTTCGTCTGTTTCTACCTGCAGGCGAACGGCAAGGGGGGTGGGGCGATCTTTCTTGTCCTGGTGGTCGCCGTGATGGTGCCGCTGCTGACCGTGCTCAACCGCGATCTCGGCGATTCCATCCTGTCGATCCTGGTACAGGGCGTGGTCAGCGGAGCGATCCTGATGTGGATTGCCCATGCGGTCATACCCGACCGAGGCAGCGCCGATGTTCAAGCCGCGGCTCCTGCTGCAAACCCTCGCGCTGCGCGCTATGCCGCCGCCAATGCCGCCATTCTGCTGATCGCCGTGCTGGCTTGCCTGACACGGGACGGGCTCGCCACGGCGATCGTCATTCCGATCACCGTCGCATCGCTGTTGTCGCAGCTCGACGTCAGCGCAAGCGCAAGGGCCGCCTTCGGCCTCTTCGTGGTCAATCTCCTCGGAGGCGTGGTCGCATCCTTTGCATTCGGATTGCTGCAGGTTCACCCCACCATCCCCTGGCTGTTTGTCCTGGTGCTGCTCGCCGGCCTACTGTTTGGCGGCCGCGCAGCGCTGAGCAATCCCGCTGCCAAGCTCTACGCGGGCGCGCTTACAATCTTCCTCATCCTGTTCGGAACGGGCGTCTCGCCGTTGCCGGGGTCGGCAGCGGAATCTTTTGCCACGCGGGTCAACTACATAGTGGTGGCCATCGCCTATACGATCTTCATGGCGGCGTTGCTTTGGCCAGGACCCAGGCGCAGCGCTGAAGACAGGGTGCTGTCATGAAGGGCTCGTAACAGCACCGCCCGTATGTCTTTTCCGTTTCATGCTGGCCTCGTCTTAGCGGTATGGCGGCATTCCCCCCGCTTCCTTCGACGCCCAAGGAGATCTCATGGCTCGGATCCAGCAGGTCTCGGTGCCTTCGAACACCTTTGCTTGACGAGGGAATTCGATCCGAAAGATGGCCTCGGCGTCGACTGATCTACTGGCGGGTATCCCAGTTCTGCACGTAGCATACAGTTACTTACCTTCCGCATCGGCAAGCAATGCGCCAACGTAGCGCCAAGGCAAGAACATTCGCTCTGGACTTGGCGACACGACGTCGCTGACAACCGGGTTGGCGCCCCTGGGAGGATGACGATGGAGATCAAGTTTCCGCGCTGGCATGCCGGCGCCGTGGCCGTGATCGCGATCTTGATGTGCTCGGGTCAGCCCTCTTTGGCGATTGCTCAGGATCAGGCCGCTGCTACCGACAGCTCAGCGGCAACCCCAACTCCCGAACCGCTTGACGAGGATGAACTCGAAGTCCTCGTAGCCCGTATCGCACTCTACCCCGACGAGCTCGTCGCAGTAGTTTCCGAAGCGTCGCTCTATCCATTGCAGATCGTGGAGGCGAGCCGGTTCTTGGATCAGGTCGCCAAGAACGCAAGCTTGAAACCGAAGGAAAGCTGGGACGGCAGCGTCATCTCGTTGCTCAACTATCCCGAGATCGTCAAGATGATGAGTGACGATCTGGAGTGGACCCAGGCGCTTGGCGACGCACTGACATATCAGCAAAAAGACGTGCTGGTCGCCATCCAGCAGTTGCGCGACACAGCTGTAGCCAAAGGCGTGATCAAGTCCGACGACAAGATCAAGGTGGTCGAGGAGAACGACAATGTCGTCATTCGCTCCTCCAGCCCCGAAACGATCTATGTTCCACAGTATGAACCGGCAATGCTCTATGCTGCCGATTATCCGGTTGCTCCGATCTCCTATTATCCCGACCCCTACCCGAGCTACTACTATCCCAACGCGCCCTATTTTGCGGGTGTCGTCACTGGCGCAATCTGGGCCGCGGCAGTGGATTGGGACGACTGGGGCGTGTGGGGCGGCCGCTGGGACGGCAACGATATCGATATCGACTGCAACAATTGCTTCAATAACATAAACGGCAAAATCAATTTCAACGACGTCGACTGGAAGAACGTCGACCGTTCGAAACTGAACTTCGACAGGAACCAGTTCGCCAACTTCGACAAAACGAGCATGCGCGACCGGGTCAAGACCAACGATCGCAACAGCATGCGCAACAAGGCGTCTGACCTCAAAAGGGACCGAGCGAGCACACTGGCCGGAAAGTCCGGCAAGGTGAAGGACGTGCGCCAACGCCAAATCAGAGAGGGTTTGAAAGCCCAGCCTCCGGGGTCAAGGCCGGATATCAAAAAGCCAACCAACACCAAGCCAATTGCTTCGGTTCGAAAAAATGACCGCCCTGCCGCCAAGGCGTCGGGGAAAATCAATCGTGCGGTTGGCAAGCCGAAGCCGGCAATGAGAGTGGACAACAGGCCGAGGAAGCCTTCGGGCCTTGGCAACGTCAGCTCCGGAAAACGCCAGCAGATTGCCTCCAACCGCGGTGCGAAGAGCATGGGAGGCGGAATTCGCAGCGGCGGCGGCGGAGGCGGCCACAAGATGATCAGGCCGAGCGGTGGCAGGCAGGGCGGTGGCGGGCGCAGGCGTTAAAACTTTTGGCGAGAGGAAAACCGACCATGAAAACGTGCGTCCGGAGTCTTGTTCTACGTTCCCTGCTCGGTGTCGGAATGATCTTGGGCATTGGCGCGAGTTCTGCAAATTTTGCCAGCGCGCAGGAGGTGCAGAGCATCACGGACTACGTGGCCAAGAACGATCCGCTACTTTTCGATGATCCCTCAGCAGCGGTGGAAGCGTTCAAAGCGGTCCTGGCGAAGGACGATTTCGACGGACTGGCGGTATTGCTTGGGCTGGATGCCGCGAAGCTGCGGACAAGCGAAGGCGTGATGGATACCTACGAGCAGATCAAGCAAGGTGCTGCCAAGACGGTGATTGTGCGTGATCTTGGCGACCGCAAGCAACTCGACATTGGCGACAAGCTATGGCCGCTGCCATTCCCAATCACCAAGGGCAAGGACGGCAAATGGGCTTTCGATACCTATGCTGGCATCGAAGAGATCATCAACCGGCGCGTCGGCGAAAATGAGATCGCGGCAATCGAGACGGTCCGCGCCTACGTCGACGCTCAACGTGAGTACGCCGCGGAAGACCGCGATGGCGATGGCGTGCTGGAGTACGCCCAGAAGCTGGTCAGCAGCGAGGGCCAGGCCGACGGACTATATTGGCCATCCGACGAGACCAATGGCGTTAGTCCGGCAGGCGACTTCATCAACCAGGCAGCTCTCGACAAGGCCAGGAAAGGCGATGGCTATTTTGGTTATCGCTTCCGCATCCTGAATGGCCAGGGCAAAAACATAGCTGGAGGCGACTACAACTATGTCATCAACGGCAACATGATCGCGGGTTTCGCGCTTCTGGCCTGGCCTGTGAAATATGCCGAGACAGGCGTTCACACCTTTGCGGTCAATCACCAAGGCATCGTCTACCAAGCCGACCTTGGCCCGAAAACGGAGGCTGTGGCCGGCGCCATAAGGCAATTCAATCCCGGCGACAAATGGCAGCTGACAGATGACTAGCTTCAATTGCCAGGGGTTAATCGGCAAGCCAGCGCTTTTTTCCCACCAACAGCTGGGCGAAATTCTGGCAGGTGGGCGCAAAGCGAAAGCGGCCTCAGGCGAGAGTTCAAGCTGATCTGAGTTGCGTCCGTCCCTTCCTGTTCCGATCGCGCTCTCGTCCCTCGGTCGGAACGACCCGCGGGACGGATTTGGGTTCGTACATGCCTGCAGCGACCGAGGCGTAGATCTTCTCGTAGTCATCGACCATGCGGGACGCGCTGAAGCGCTCCTCGAACCTACGCCTCACCTGGCGCCGGTCGAGCGAATGGACCCGTTTTACGGCAGCGACCGCGTTTTCGATGCTGTCGACCACGAAGCCGGTGACGCCGTCATCCACGACCTCGGGCACCGCACCTTGCGGCCAAGCGATCACCGGCACCCCAAATGCCATGGCCTCGATCATCGCAAGACCGAAAGGCTCCGGCCAATCGATCGGAAAAAGCAGCGCGTGCGCGCCTGCGAAAAGGGCCGTCTTACCGGCTTCGTCGACTTCCCCCAGGAACTCTACATGGGGGCTTTTCATCTGCTCGACCAGCTCTTCGCAGTAGGCACGGTTGCTGTAATCCATCTTCGCCGCGATCTTGAGCCGCATGCCACTCAACCTGGCGATCTCGATCGCCCGGTCGGGCCGCTTGTCGAGATAAATCCGGCCGAGGAAGGCCAGGTAGGGGTCTTGTGGGGGAGCGTAGTCGGTGGCGGGATAAAGATGCAGAGGCAGACCGTGATAGACGTTGCCCACCCATTGCGCCTCGGCTAGCGGTTGGCGCTGACGCATCGAGATCGAGCTCAGCGAGAAATACGGCCACCTCGCATAGGTCCTGGGAAGGTCGCTGTAGTCGAGCCTTCCGTGCGGCGTGGTTACTGTCTTTCCTGCAAACGTTTCGAAAAGCGGGAAGTGTTGAAAATGGCTGAGATGGCAATGAATTACGTCGAACCGATCCTGCTGCTGGCGAACTTCATCCAGCATTGCCATATGGGCGGCGATGGAAGACCGTCGTTCGATTGGGTCGAGGCGTAGCCCCGTCGCGCCCTGCGGCACCAGTTCCGCATTGGTGACGGAGTTCCCGCTAGCGAAGAGGGTCACCTCATGACCTCTTCTGACAAGCTCCTCCGTCAGGAACGACACGATCCGTTCCGTCCCCCCGTAGAAGCGCGGCGGGACCGACTCGTCTAGGGGCGCGACCTGAGCAATTCTCATTCTTGCGGCTTTCGGTGACGACCGGGAGCATGAGCCTACCGCGCGGAGGGCTGTGGGGGGAACGTAATTTACGTGGTCGGCAGGGTAAGCCAATTATGTGGATCGAAGATCGCCGATCGCGAGCATGTCCGGCTGAACCAAAATGCGCCGGGTCGGGTGACGAACTTGCCAGAACAGGTTTCGACGGAGATAGGCAACTTCCAAGGACGTCCAGCTTTTGCTTGGCTTGCCGAAAGAGGAGGATCACATCGAGGGGCCGACTTTCGAATTCGCCGATACAGTAAATTACCTTCCGCGCAGAGAGGCAATGCCTCAACGTCACCTGAGCGCGACAAGTCGGAAGGTGACGAGGATGAAAACTCCGACGCATTCGATCTCAGTCCCGACGCGAGGAGGGAAGCACTTCGCGTTGGACGGTGAAATGAAAGCCAGCGCCGCAACACGTCGTTCCCGGCATTCCGCAGATCTTCGGCCACGCGAGCCGCGCAGTCAGCCACAAGAGATAGATGCGCTGTTCGCCCTGGCGGCCAACCGGATTGCGATCGAGGGCGTGAGCCCCGAGATCGACGGCGGGCGCTTCCCGGCCAAATGTGTCGCCGGCGAGCCGGTCCTGATCGAGGCGGACATATTCAGCTACGGTCACGAGACGATCGATGCCTGCCTACTTTACCGGCCTGCAGGCACCGAAGGCTGGTCCGAGCAGCCGATGACCCTTTTTGAAAACGACCGTTGGCGCGCCACGGTCGTGCTCGGCGAAAATCGGCTTTACCAATTCACCTTCGGCGCATGGCGCGACCTCTATGCGACCTGGCGCAAGGAGGTAGCCAAGAAACATGCGGCGGGCAGGAATATTGCCATCGAACTCGAAGAAGGACGCTGCCTGCTTCAGGATGCGGCGCGTTCTGGCCGGGCAGGCCCAGATGATGCCGCCGAACTCGAGCAGGTGCTCGCGTCGTTCGAGATTCTGCTTGCCGACACGCAGCGTCTTGCTCTTCTCAGTTCCGGGGCGGTGGCCGCCGTGATGAGCCGTGCGGGGGTGAGAACCAATCTCTGCCACTACGACAAGGTTCTTGAGATCTTCGCGGACCGCAAGGCGGCGGCGTTCAGCGCCTGGTACGAGCTTTTCCCGCGTTCTCAATCAGGTGATCCCGCGCGCCACGGCACCTTTGACGACGTCATCGCCCGCCTGCCCTATGTGCGCGATCTCGGCTTCGACGTGCTTTATTTTCCACCCATCCACCCGGTCGGCAGAACCAATCGCAAGGGCCGCAACAACAGCCTCAAGGCCGAACCGGGCGATGTCGGCAGCCCCTATGCCATCGGCTCGGAGGACGGAGGCCACGATGCCATCCATCCGAAACTGGGGAGCTTCGAGGATTTTCATCGCCTGATGGCTGCCAGCCGGCAGCACGGGCTGGAGGTCGCGATCGACTTTGCTATCCAGTGCTCTCCGGACCACCCCTGGATCATGGCGCATCCGGAATGGTTTGACTGGCGGCCGGACGGCTCCATCAAATTCGCCGAGAACCCGCCCAAGAGTTACGAGGACATCGTCAACGTCCACTTCCACAACGACGCCTTCCCAGGTCTCTGGCATGCCTTGCGCGACATCGTGCTGTTCTGGATCGGCCATGGGGTGAAGATCTTCAGGGTCGACAACCCGCACACCAAGCCGTTTGCCTTCTGGGAATGGATGATCGGGGAAGTCCGCTCCAGGCATCCCGACGCGATCTTCCTGTCCGAAGGTTTCACGCGTCCCAAGGTTATGAAGCGCCTCGCCAAGGTCGGCTTCAACCAGAGCTACTCCTACTTCATCTGGCGCAATTCCAAAGCGGAGCTGGAGGAATACCTTACCGAACTCACCCAGGAGGAATGCCGCCACTACATGCGGCCCAATTTCTTCGCCAACACGCCCGACATCAACCCCGCCTATCTCCAGCACAGCGGCAGGCCGGGCTTCCAGGCCAGGCTGATCCTGGCAGGCACGCTCGGAAGCAATTACGGGATCTACAACGGCTTCGAGATCTGCGAGGCTGAGGCCGTTCCAGGCAAGGAGGAGTACCTCAACTCCGACAAGTACGAAATCCGCGCACGGAATATGGATGAGCCCGGCAACATACAGTGGGACATCCGGTTCCTGAACCGACTTCGGCGAAACCATAGGGCATTGCAGGATTTCACCCACCTCGCCTTTTACAAGGCCTGGAACGACAACATCATCTACTACGGCAAGCGCACGGCCGATTTGGTCGACTTCCTGCTGTTCCATGTATGCCTCGATCCGCACTCGGCTCAGGGCGCCGATTTTGAGGTGCCGCTTTGGGAGTTCGGCCTCCCCGACGACGCCTCGATCGAAGTGGAGGACATGGTCACCGGCCACCGCTTCACCTGGCACGGCAAAATCCAGCACATCCATCTCGATCCGTTCTACAAGCCCTATGCGGTGTGGCGTCTCATCCCGCCGGGAGCTCGCTAAGGGCAGTCCCGGCAAGACGCTCGAGGCGGCGCTCGTTATTGCCTAAAGTGCAGTCCAATCGGGAGTAGCTCGATGTGCATAGAAGGAGAGCGTGCAAGCGTAGGCACCCCAATCGTCTGCAGGATTTGGGGAGTGGAGAGTGCCACGTTGCGGGTTTTCTGGGGAATGCCCGCCTGTCACAAGCGTATCAATCCTCGGTCATGGGCGGATACAGCTTCACCACGCAACAGTCCGACTACGTAACTTACATACTGATACTGGCCCCATCAAAAAGACTATGCGCATTCTAGCGCATGAGGGATGGCGCTATGGCAGCAAACGTCGAGCATCCTGGCTGGAAGCAAGCATATTCGGCGGCAGTGCGCCGCTTTCCGCATGCCGAATTTGCGATCCGCAAATTGATAAGCCGCAGCGAGGCGTTCCGCGACATCTGCGAGGAACTCCTGGAGGCCGAAATTGCCCTGTCGAATGTACCAGGCGCGCCGCCTGAACTTCACGATGCCAGAAGGGCCGAGTGGGAGGAGTTGGTGGATCGGCTTGTCGCTGAAGTCGGAACTGCTCTGCGGGAGGCCGAAGCGTCGCAAAATCGGCGGCCGCGGTGATGGCAGGGGGCGCCGCTGCCAACGGTTTCAATGACAATGCCAGATAGCGCAGTCTTTGCCGCTGACCGACCTCGCCGTCCCCCGCTCTCCCACCATACTGGTGGCACGGTCGGGCAGGTCGACCTGCCAGCAGTCGCCGCTTCCTTCATCGAAATTCTGGAGAACTTCGATACCGGCCCGATGGCGGTTGGCGAAGCCCGCAATGGCAGGTCGGCGTTGCCTTTGGTTTCATGCTGCGCACCTCTCCGCCGATGCGGAGACGCCGCGACGACCAGGGCTGCAGCGAGGGTTGGCGGCGGCGCAGGATCGTCGATGGCGGCACCCATTGCCGCAATCGACCCAAACACGCCGGAAACGGCGCCGACCATCTCGCTGGGGCCGAAGAACGGAAACAAGACGGCCGTTCGGCGATGGTGCCAACTAATAACCTCTGCTTGTGATCGTAACGACCGAACAGCGTTGGGCAGCAAAATGGGACGACTACTGTGAGCGACAATCCAACGATGGACGCAGATATGATGTCGGTCATGACCGGTCTTGAGCAAGTTGCGGAACGCTTTATGGATGGCTTGAATGCGCGTTCCTTGGGTTGGACGCAGGCTCCTGCCGAGTTCAGAAGCTTGCAAGCCGTGCTGGCCGCCTCGTCGACGTCTGCTGTTCTTCTTTGCCTCCAGATCGTTCTCGTGGTCGCGCTTGTCGCGAACGTGCTGCAATTCTTTGGTCGGCGGGCAAGCCGGAGCACTACCGGGGGATGGCGCCGCTTCCTTTACTTTTCGGCGGCGGTGGTCGCAGCCCTGGCGATCGGTTTGCTCAGCGCGCGGCTTCTTGCCGGTTCGGGCCTTTCGCTGCGAACGTTACGGCTCTGGACCGTAGCGACGGTCGCAGGGGCTATTGTGCTAGTCGCCCTCAGGGCCCTGCTCCTGGCATCGCATCATCCTGAATTTCGACACCGCAAAACTCACCTCACGACGTACGTACGCGACCTTTCCTTTGTGAGCGGATGGGCCATCGCCGGCCTGGCGCTCGTCTCCACTCTACGGATTTGGGGCGCTGGAGCCGGCCTTGTGGATCTGACCGGGACGCTTCTGGTGGCCATCCCGACTCTGATCCTGGTCATCCACGCCATTTGGCGTCATCGGCGAACGATCGCTGGCTCAATAGCAGGTCGTCGCCCCCGAGACCAATGGCGTGCCCGTTTTGCGCGTTCCTGGCCTCCAATCGTAATGGTGATGCTAGTTCTTATTGTCGTTAGCAACCAGATTGCGCGCACTATGGGCGCGGCAATTCCCAGCTTGGCGGTCCTGTTGACCGCCATGGTCGTCTTCGTCGCTCCGCAATTGGATACGATCATAATGACCTGGGCGCAGCGCGGTCTGGAATCTCCCAACATTTCGGCCGTGAGGGCCGCAGGGCGGGAGACAGCGCGGTTCGCGCTTGTAATCCTGGTGTTGGCATTGCTCGGGACGATGTGGGCGGCGCCGCTCGCGGCCGGATTTGGCATGGATATAAAGGCGGTCACGCGCCAGGCCTTCGCGGTGGCGCTGATCGGCTTGTTGGGCGCATTCCTCTGGAATGTTATCGGTGCGATCATCGATCGACTCTCCCTCGCAGATAAGGCGGCTGCCAACGGCCCATCCGGGGCGCAGCCTTCGAGGCTCGGCACACTGGTCCCCCTGCTCGCCTTCACCGGCAAGACAAGTATCGTAGCGCTGGCTTTGCTGACCATGCTGGTTTCGGTCGGCGTTAACGTCTGGCCGCTCATCACGGGTTTGAGCGTCTTTGGCTTGGCCATTGGCTTCGGCTCGCAGGCGCTGGTCAAAGATGTCGTCTCCGGCCTGTTCTTTCTGGTCGACGATGCTTTTCGCGCCGGCGAATTCATCGAAACATCCGGAACCAAAGGGACCGTGGAGAAAATTTCGATACGATCGGTGACGCTGCGCAATTCGACCGGTTCCCTGGCAACAGTGCCGTATGGACAGATGGGTAAGATTCAGAATTTCAGCCGCGACTGGGTCATTGACCAGGTGTCCTTCCGCGTTGCCCTCGACACCGATGTCGAACTGGTACTCAAGCTGTTCACGGAGATCGGTGAGCAAATTGCGGCGGACCCGGAGTTTGCCCCCGACCTGTTGGAACCCTTCAAGAGCAAAGGTATTGCCGATCTCGAGGACGGTACCCTGGTCTTTCGGGCGAAGTTCAAGGCGAAACCGGGCAAGCAATCCGCTATCCGCCGGGCGGCATTGAAGGCGGTCAACATCGCATTTAAAGAGAACGGCATTCGAGCCGTGCCAAAGCCAACCCCGACTCAAGCGCAAGTGGCTAGCACGTGAGGTCGTTCGCAGGCTTACAGCATCGACGTTGCGGCTCGTAGCGACATCCATCGCGAGCCAGCAGCGTCACTGGGCCATTCAACAGGTTGCCGCTCGCTCGATAGCATTTGTCGAGATCAAGGCCCTGCGACGCCCAGGGCTTTCATGTCGAAAAGTGGCAACGCCAGGAATGACTTTGCAACGAGCGCATTGGCAAGATCGACGAAGAACGATCCCGCCAGGGTGATCAGCAAGAACGCCTTCGGGGCGGGTCCGTAGCGACGCGCCACCTCGTCCATGGTCGCCATCGCAACGGGCATTGAAGATATCCCGAAGCCGAGGAAACCGCCGACCGTAACCGCAGCCTCATAGTCGCGGCCCAGCAACCGGAACAGAACGAAATAGGCAATCGCCACGATGACGACGATCTGCAGCAGTACGTTGACGAAAAGTGGTCCAAGGATAGCGGCAACGGCAATCAGCTTAGTGCTCATGAGGCTGAGCACCAGAAACAGGTTCAGAGCGACCTCGCCCCCCTTTTGAATCGGCTCGAAGTCCAGCCGGATGCGAGTCCAGTCAGCAAGGTTCGTCAGGAAAACTCCCGCGAGCATCGCCGACAGGAAGCCGGGCAGCAACAATCCTGCGTCCTTGGCCCAGCTATTGAGCTTGTCGCCAAGAAGGACCGAAACCGCAACGATCAGGATGGTCGCCAGAATACTCTCAAGGCTCGAGCGCCGCTCGTGACCTGCTGCTGGTGCTTCTTTTTGCGGTTCGGCGAAGGAGACCTCAGTCTGCGGTGCCGCGACCGGGGAGAGTCCATGACGCCCGATCAGCCAGCCGGTAATGGGTCCCGACACCAGAGCGCCGGTGATCACCGCAAGGGTCGCCGCTCCTGCCCCGACCGCTTGCGCGTTCTGAAGCCCGACGGCCTCCGCCTCCTTCGCCCAGGCAAGTGCCGTCCCTGGCCCACCGACGAAGGAAAGGCTCCCGGCAAGGAGCCCGTAGAAGGGGTGTGCACCCCAAGCCGTGGCGACACCGATGCCAACCAGATTCTGGCAGGCCAGCAGAAGCACTGTCACTGCGCAAAGGATGACCAACGGACGGCCACCGGCTCGCAGCGCTTTTAGCTTCGCCGACAGGCCGATCGTCGTGAAGAAGACAAGCAACAGAAGATCGCGAAGCTTTGTGCCGAAGGCGACCTCAGTTGCGAACATGAGCTGTGCAAGGAGAACCAGCAGAGCCACTATCATGGCGCCGATCACGGCGTTGGGCATGTCGATGCGTTTCAGCACTGGAACCATTTGACGAATGCGGGTTCCCGCGACCAACGCGACCAGACCAATGATCAGCGTTACAAGTTCCGAGAATTCAACATGGTTCGCGGCCATCGGCTCAACTCCCCGTCTCGAAGCTCTTCGAGCGTCTCCTTCATCGTCACCACCAATCTCGCATCGGCGAATAGCGGAACGATGCAAAATAACGACTGCGCTACCTGACCAGCCTACCACCAAAGCGAGATCAGCGAGACGGCCTCCCTTGGTGCTTCGATCCCGCCAGCGAGGCCCTTCCCAGATCAATAGCCAAGGCGGGGAGACGGCACACCAACCCGGATCAATCTCGAAAAATCCGGCGAAAGGCCTGACTTCCGCGCACGCTCGTCTATGTGGGCCAACTCCCTCAAAGTCGATAACGGTACACGGGTGTCGAGTGCACCTCGGTCATATGCATAGTCGGGAAGATAGCCGTTGACGATGAGGCGCCAGTCGAAAGGAACTGCGTCACCCACCGCCCGCATCATCTTGACAATCGTGGTCGTGCAGTTGGTCGTGATCGAATTGTAAAACTCCGGAGTCGTGGAAAGAGCATTCGCGTCCGACAGGTACTCGAGCAGAAGTGCCCGGCCCGCATCCGGAGGCGCTTTCAGTCGATAGATTTGGACATCCTCTCCCGAACATTTGACCTGAGGCCAACGACGTCTCGCTCCTCAGCCGCGACGATGACCAAGGGATTGCTCTTGAACAGGTCGGCTATGGGCGAAAACTCGCCACCAACGCGCCGCCGCACCTCAATGGACCAGGCAAGATACTCACCACCGGAGAAGCCAAAGCTCATGATGACATGGGCCATTTTCGGTCCGGCCCAATAAGACATGAAGAGGTCGACGGTCTGAAGATTGGAGAGGTCGTAGGTCCGCGTTGTCCAACGTTCGGTGAAATCAGTGTCGCTGCGCCATTCGAAGTCGCGCACGTCTTTCAGCGTCAACAGATTTCCGTCGCGGGTGCCGGTTACCTGACGGGCGACATCTGGCGCCCAGTCGGCGACGCCCAAAGGCTTGATGGTGCTCCACCAAGTCAGAACCGCAGCGAACGCAGCGAGAAACAGGACAAACGCCCTGATGCGAAAGCGACTGAAGAGCGCGATGATGGTGGCGAGGCCAAACAAGATGAAAAGGGCGCAGGCCACAACCCGACCAGGCTCTCCCCCAGGCAGGCGATACCACATGGCAAATCCGGCCCAGGCAGTCAAAACTGCAACAGCCAGTGACAGGATGATGGCGAGCGCTATCCGAGCGATGCGATGCATCATCCCCCTTCCAGCCATGCAGGACCCGCAGAGGCGTTGCTCGCGGTGTGGCTGTGCTCGCTCGTTGCCATCTGAATGCCATTCTCACGGAACGCGAGAAGCAATTTCGAGATTGGGCATCAATAAGCTTCGCTGCCGCCCTGGCCTCGTTGAGTCATTACTTTCTTGCAGCCTTTCGCAGAAGTCTCGCATCCCTTGTTGGCCTGGCCGCTTGGAGAACCGGTTAAACTCTCGACCTGATTGCCATAGTTTTCCCTGGTGTTCTGATCGATCGCTGCAACAGGTGCCGAAATCACCAACCCTGCAGCACTGCCAGCCGCTGCTGCCGCGCCGGTCGTCGCTTGCACGATCGTGTCGCCAAGGCCGACCCTGCTGTCGGTCAGGGTCTGGCCGGCGGCCATCCGCGCCCCGATCAGTTGCACGATCTGCGGAGACGAGGCGAACTTGCCGTGATTCAAGCTGTCTCCCGATTTGACCTTCGTCAGGTCGATGACGGTTACATTGTTGCTCGCGAGTTCTTCCTTGTACGGAGCCAGCTCCGGATCGATGGATCCGAGGCGCGGGATGTTGCCCCAGACCCGTCGCGAAAATGCGAGCGCCCGGTCATCCTGCGAGACAAACAGGGTGAACTGCGGGTGCTGTTTGCCCATGTCGGCAATCTGCGTGCGAAAGACGTCGACGTCGACGTCAGGCGCAGCCAGCATCACGTTCTTGAACTTCGTCGGCAGACCGCCATTGCGGATCGCCATCTGGCGCAGGGATTCCAGTGCAAGCCAGTTGCCCATCGAATGAGCGAGGATCGAAACCTCTTTTACTTCGCGATCGTGAGCGAGGTACTGGAACAGCGTCTCGAGCGCATCTCGCGTGTAGTTGGTGCTTTCGCGATCGTAGCCATAGGCCAGCGTACTGCCTCGGGAGGGCCATGTGACCAAAATCGGAGCGCTGTTTGTGCCCGTATCGTGGGCGATCTGCGCAAAGCGATAAAGGGAGTCTTCGAAGCGGTTGTTGAAGCCATGGATGAAGACCAGCACGCTGTGGTCCGGGCTCTTCCTGACCGAGGCGCGTAGCCAGTCCTTCGCGCCATCTCGTGTTATTTCTTCGGCTTTCACCACCGCGAAATCGGTTGCCGGGTTTGAGGGCAGCTTCTTGGGCCAGGCGACCTCGCCGACCTTGCGCACGGACGCCGGTGGGATAGACACTGTAATGTCCGCGAACGAGGGGGCGAGCCCGCGCTCGCCCGTATACATTTCTGCAGGATTGGAGGAACGACTGCGTGTCGTCGTCACCAGCATCTCCACCTTGCTGGTGGAAGGGGACGTGTCGGCCACTGGCAGCAGCACATTCGTCGGACGGGACGCGCACCCCAAAGACAAGCTTAACACTGCCCCCAACAAGACGTGGTTGACGCGTCTGACATTGGACGGGTTCACAAACAATTTCTCAAAACCTCTCCCCGTTCCGAAGCCGTCCTAAAAGCGGAATGCGACGCTCGAAAACAGTCCGTGCTGCGTTACGTTATAGCTGAAGCCCCCGTCCTGATAATCGGTGTAGAGCACTCGATAGCCCAGGGCGGTCGATATCGTTGGCGTCCAGTTGTAACCGACAGCAGCAAAACCCTGAGCCGTGAAATCGGAACTCACGCCAAACCCGCCGATATCGGCCATGGCGTTGATGAACCAGCGATCGTCGATGTCGTAGTGAGCAGCCAGGCCAATGATGGGATCCACCCAGCCCTTGGAGCCGCTGCGGCTTGTTCCAGGGAAAAGGGCGGGATCTATGGAGAGGTTCACGCTGTAGTGCTGATAGCGCAGCCCCGCCGTCGCGAACAATTCCAGGTCGGGAATGTTGACCGGCAGGCTGTGCCCCACCAGTCCGGTTACAAGCACTTCCTCCTGCTCAAAGCGGACCGATCCCGTCAGCGGTCCGACATTCGCGTCGGCGGCAACCTTCACCCACATTGCGTCCGAATAAAAAAGCCATGTGCCATCGGTAGCAAGAATGGAGCCAGCTACCGGCACAGCATCGAGATGCTGGATTGCGTCCCAGGCGCTGATGTCCACGTTTGCCGGAGGCAGGCCGCGAATGCCGACATCACCGTTTATTGCCGTCGCCCATCCATACAGGGAGACCTGGAACCGCCAGCTGTGCTCGATCGGCGGGGCTGCATCCGGAACGTCGGCGGCAAACGCAGGACCGGTGAGCATCAACAATGCGGCCGCGCCTAAAGTTTTGCTCCTACGATTGGACATTTGCGTAGTGCCCTCCTGAAAGCGCAAGCCCGGGTGCCGCAAGTTCCTTACATATATCACGAAAGCTCTCGCTCCGATGCACCAGATGACGGATCGCCAGTTCAAACTGCGGAAACAGGCCTACTTCCGGCGAGACCGCTTGTTGTCTATAAGCTGGCCAGTCTTCTTTTGTCATATCGCATTGATTTGAATAAAATATCGATATTTTTTTGATCTGAGCGCCGGTCCGATTCTTGCTCCGATCGAATTATATTGCCGAAAGCCAGCAGTGGAATGTAAGTTACGTGGGAGACCATGTAACCACACAGGCGCAAGAACCCACGGTTGCAGGATCGAACGAGGGTAATTTGGTCCAGACTGGAACATTCTCCATAGGGGAGCATGCTCTCCCTATTGAGGATTGCCGCGCCCAGATTGCCCTGATCCTCAATAGTCCAGACTTCGATGCCACCGGGCGCGAGCACCGTTTCCTCAGTCATGTGGTTGAGGAGGCATTGTCGGGACGCGGCGATCGCATCAAGGCCTATTCGATCGCGGTCGAAGTGTTCGGCCGCGGTGAGTCGTTTGACCCTCAGACGGATCCAATCGTCCGCATCGAGGCTGGCCACCTCAGGCGTGCGCTCGAGCGTTATTATCTGACGTCCGGACACACCGACCCAATTCTCATCACGATTCCAAAGGGTGGCTACGTCCCCGTCTTCTCGCTTCGCTCGCAACAGCCTTTGGCGGAACTCCCGGTGCCGGTTGTTTCTCCGACAATCGCTGAACCTCGGGTTCGGCGGATGGCGTCACGACTGCTGCTGCCGGCCGCGCTTGTGGCCCTTCTCGCGGCAGGAGCATCTGTATTGGCATGGTGGTGGCCCTCTGCCAGATCGGGCGCGCCGGAAATACCGCGCGTGCTGGTCGAGTCATTTGACGATCTAACCGGCACAAACGCCGCGGCAGCCATCGCGAGTGGATTGAAGCAGGAAGTCGTCAGCCATCTTTCCAAGTTCAAGGACGTCGTCGTCGTGGAGTCGGTCGCAAACGGAGCCGATACGTCGGTCTCGCCACCACGATTTGTCCTGGCAGGAAGCGTCAACCTGTCGGTCGACGCCTTTCGGCTTCGGGTCCGGCTGCTCAACCGGGGGGACGGCTCTGTTCTGTGGGCCGAGAGTTATGATGGCGGTCTGAACGTAGCTGAGCTTTGGCAAGCCCAGACCGACATCGCGCGCAATGTATCGACGAGCCTGGCCCAGGCATATGGCGTCATCTTCCAGGCGGATGCCAATCTCCGCGTCGACAATCCGCCCGACGATTGGGCCGCCTATTCCTGCACGCTTTCCTTCTATGAATATCGGGTCGATGTCGATGCAGAAAGCCGTTCATCGGTACGAGCTTGCCTCGAGAAGGCGGTGGACCGCTTTCCTACTTACGCCACCGCCTGGGGCCTTCTGTCGCTGATCTACATAGATGACTATCGATTCGAGTTTCCACGCGACCCTGCATTGTCCGCCGCCGCGCTCGAGCGCGCCTTGGCGGCAGCAAGGCGGTCTGTGGGGGTTGACCCTGTCAACATCCGGGGGCGCCAGGCAGAAATGGTTGCGCTCTATTTCCACAAGGAGATCGATGCGGCATTGAAAGTGGGCAAGCAGACTTTGACCATCAACCCGAACGACACCGAGTTTATGGGCGAATATGGACAGCGCCTTGCGGTTTCCGGAAATTGGCATGACGGATGCCAGTTGATTGCGGAGGCGCGCCAACGCAATCCGGGCTCCTCGGCGTACTACGAGGCGGATCTGGCACTTTGCGCCTATTTCAGCGGCGACCATCCGCAGGCAGCCACGTGGATCAAGAAATCGCCGGCTCCTTCCAACCCGATCTACCATGTGATTGCTGCTGCTGTTTTCGGCGAAGCAGGATACAAAATCGAGGCTGATCGCGAGGTTGAATGGCTGAACCAAAATCAACCTGATTTGGTGAAGAGCATGCGCCAGATGGTTTCGACACGGTTGGCCCGTTCGCAAGACGTCGAGCTTTTCCTCGGCTCGCTGCGGAAAGCCGGCCTCGACATCGCAGACTGAACCCGAGCTCAAGCTGCGACCAATCGTAAACTCAATTCAGAGCTACCGAAGAGTCCGGAACCTTCTATCAGGCGGTGTCCCGTCGGGCCTCCTGCATCCTCAAGAGCCGTTCGTACGTGCCGTCAACCGCTTAGGGAAACTGCCGCACGGTAGCGCCCATGGCTCACCTTCACGAGCAGGCCCTCCTCGCACATGCGGCGAGGTAGCAGCAAGGAATACCGTTGTCGGTCAGGTCTTTGTCCGGACTTCGCCCTTCTCAAGAGCGAGCGAGAAGGTACCGGCACGGCAACATCTTGCGATTCGTTAGATCAGTACCAGCGCTGCCTGACCTACGCCCATTGCAGGTGTCGGTTGCCCCCAAGCCTAAATTGATCAAACGACCTTACTGCCTTAGCGTGCCAATATTCGCATTCGTAGCTCAACCAGGATAGAGCAAGTCTCCCAGGGCAGATGCAGGTTCGATCCCTGCCGGGTGCACCAAAGCCCGCCACCGTACGGCAATCGGGCTCGATTGCTTCGGGAACGGAACGATATCAATGGCGCCCCGTCGGCCCTTTGAGGAATTCGACGAAGGCACCATCAGCCGCCGCGGGGTCAAATCGAGCATGAGGAGACATGAGCTAATGGAGAACCGGCAAAACAGCATTTTGGAGGCTGGTTGGCTTCTTGCTGTACCCCTCTCCGTCCTGCTTGCGGTCCTGTTGGCTGGCTTCGTGATCGGTTGAAATCAGCGCTATCCTTTGGCCCCAACCATCACCAGGCTCTGATGCGATGCTTCTTTCGCAGATCCCCACCGGCACGCGCGGCTACGCACTCTCGGGATATTGGGCTGCCATTTGACCAAACCTGCTGGCTGCCCCTGAAAGCGAGACGCTTGCGCGCAGATGCTCGCTGCGCGATGCTGAAGGACGGGTTGCGAGGAAACAATGCAAAAGATCATGGCATCGACGCTGCTGCTCGCGGCCGGTTTATTTGCGAACGCCGCACAAGCGCTGGACAGCAGCGGAACGCCAGTCGTCGTCACGCCGCTTGCGTCACGCACCGAGACGGCGTCCGGGCAGCCGATCACGCTGCCGCAGAAGAACGTACAGGTCCTGGTTTCCACTTATGACATCGCCCCCGGTGCGACCTTGCCGGTACACAAGCATCCGTTTCCGCGCTACGCCTATGTCCAGGCCGGAACGCTTCAGGTCACGAACGTCGAGACCGGCAAGAGCAATACTTACAAGACCGGCGATTTCATCGTCGAAATGATCGGACAGTGGCATCAGGCCACCAATGTCGGCACCGGTCCAGTCAAGCTGCTGGTGATCGATCAGGTTGAAGAAGGCACCAAGAACACGGTGCTGCGCCAGTAGCATGCACGTGCGCATGTCGGCCCGTCGCGGGCCTAGGGCAACGGCTCGCCTTCCGAGCGTCGGTTTCGGGCCGCTGGGTCGGTCTCACCAGACAAACCAATTTTTGCCCCGCATCGGGCTGATGCGGATTTGATTTGCTTGGTGATGCCCTATCCTTAGGGCAAACTGCCTGCTGGGGCTCTAGGAGGAGAAATGAGAGCACGCGCAGCAACGGTCGGGGATCTCGAGGAGGTCTTCCGGGGTCTGTCCAAGCGGATGTCGGATGAGTACGCAGCGGCCGGCAAAGACAGCAAGATCGCGTACGACAATCTGATGATGAACTTGAAAGAAGGCCGTGCTCATGCGCTTGTGCAGGGTGAAAAGACCGTGGCGCTCATCGCCTGGCATGAGCATAGCGACGCTGCAGATACGCTGTTTGCTGCACGGGAGGATTTCTTCAGTGCCGCCACGGTTCGCTTCTGCAAGCGGCACATTCGCCAGATCCAGGCGCTCGCCGGCAATCTTCCCATTCACTCGCGCAGCTGGATTGAGAGACCGGACGTCGCAAGATGGTTTCGAATAATCGGCTATTTCGAACGAGGCCGGGAGAATGGCGCCAATCTGTTCGAACTGCCGCCGGATGCTACCGCATAAGGAGGTGGATACAACTCTGGGCTTTTGTATTCACTGCGCTATCTCCCCGTTGTGAACGTTGTTTCACGGCTGGAAGATAGGAGGTTTTCTATGGAACGGCGCTTGTTTTTGACAGGAATGTTGGGCATTGCAGGGGCAGCCGCTCTTGCGAGCGCAATTCGGCCTATCAACGCGGTGGCAGGTGTTCCAGGCGCCAGTAGTGGCATTCTCGATGAACTCGATGCACCTGACAAAGAGGTCTTCGAGGACGAAGACACTCAGGCAGAATTGCAACCTGTCTCCCATCGGTCGCACAGGCGGCACAGGCGGCACAGGCGACGCGTCTGGAGAAGGGTCTGCCGCCGCTATTGGCGATATGGCCGCCGGTACACCCGGTGCTATCGCCGGCGTGTTTGGGTCTGGGTTTGGCTTTAGCAGCTAGCCGCTTGATCTTGCCCCGGTCGGTTCATCCCGCCGGGGCTTGCAAGCTTGCGCCGGGTCGAGGACTTCATTCATCGTCTCGCCGTCAGGCCCGACGGCGGCCGGTCACGACAGATAGGCGGGCTGCCTCATTGCTGCTCAGGCACAAACCGCCCTCCCAGCCGAATGAAGTTTGCGCTTAACGCGTCACGCCGAAAAATTGGACACCAAGCCGGTCGTTCTTTCGCCAACGCACCACCGTCTGATAGGTGACTCCGTCGACGGGCACATGAAGGAGAAAACGATCTGGGACTGACGCATCGGGAGCGACCCGCAATTCGGCGCCGTGCTTGTGCTGATTTCTAACCGAGCAGGTTATTTCAGCGTTCTGGGCTCCCGCCAGTATGGTTGCGTGCTTAAGCACACCCAGGCGGAGATGGAGGCGACGCTCTTCTTTGGGGTCGATTGGTTCCATGCAATGCCCTGTTTGTAGCGGTAACAATGAACGGCTCACAAAACCACAATTCAATCCGTGCGGGCATATTAGGTTCCAATAATAAAAAAGTCTGCACCCGACGAACCGGTTGAAAATCACCGCCTTGACGTGCGTCCGGGAATGTCGTCGGGCGCATCTGCCATTCGATCACCGATGTGCCGGCTTCTGATCCAGCGCATCCACCGACCAGATGAATGATCGCTGGCGGATGTGCAATTCGACCTCTGCGCGCCATCCGTCTATCTGGCTGCTCGCCACATCCGGCAAATTCGGCGGGCATGCGTCTGCCACCCCTGGTCGACCTTGGCCCAAACGGCGGTGCGCTTTTCCCGCTTTCGCGGCAATCGGCCCGATGCTAGGGCTGTCCGCGAAATGATGGATGGATTGCCCTTTTGACACAAGCCTTTCGCCTGCCGCTGATCGAAATCTGCGTCGAAGGCATTGACGGCCTTTTGGCCGCGCAAGCCGCCGGCGCCGACCGGGTCGAATTGTGCGCCAGCCTGGTCGAGGGCGGCATCACGCCGAGCCTCGGCACAGTGCGCGCCGCACTTGAGCTCGCGACCATTCCGTTCCACGTCATCGTGCGGCCGCGCGGCGGCGATTTTCTCTATGGCGAGGCTGAGTATCGTTCGATGCTCGCGGATGTGAGCGCGTTCAGAGATCTCGGCGTGGCCGGTGTCGTCGTCGGCTGCCTGAACGCGGACGGCAGCATCGACGAAGGGCGGATGATCGAACTGGTACGGGCCGCCGGCTCCCTGAACGTCACTTGCCACCGCGCCTTCGACATGACGCGCGACCCAGCCGAGGCAATTGAAGCGCTGATCCGCTGCAAGGTCGGTCGCGTGCTGACCAGCGGCCAGCGCGATACGGCGCTGGAAGGCACGGACCTGTTGGCGGATCTGGTCCGCCAGGCGGGGAGCCGCATCATCATTCTCGGCTGCGGCGCGCTCGACCCCGAAAACATCGCCGAGGTGCGCAGAAAAACCGGGCTGACTGAAATGCATTTCGCCGCGCTCAAAGACGTGCCCAGCGCCATGCGCTACCGCAATCCCGATGTCGGCATGGGCGGCACCGACCTCGACCGCGAGTACCGCACCACCGTGACCGACGCAGGGCTGGTGGCGGCGACGATCGCGGCGGCCAAGGCATGATTGCTGCACCCTCTCCGATCAGCCGCGTCTCGGCGGAAGACGAACCGGCAATCCTGGCGCTCAACAACGAGCATGCGGCCGAACTGTCATGGCTCGAACGCGAGCGGCTGTCCTTTCTGCTGCGCGAAGCGTTTTACGTCCGCCGTATCGGCGCGCTCGAAGCCTTCATCATGACCTTCGACCAGGATGCCCATTACGACAGTCCGAACTTCCTCTGGTTCCGTGAGCGCTACCAGCGCTTCGTCTATGTCGACCGCGTCGTCGTCGCAAACGCGGCGCGCGGCCGCGGCCATGCCCGCCGGCTCTACGAGGATCTGTTCGACCACGTTTCGCGCGCCGGCCACACCATTGTCACATGCGAGGTGAATGTCGACCCGCCCAATCCGGCCTCGGATGCCTTTCACGCCGCGCTCGGCTTCGCCGAGGTCGGCGACGCAGTGATCCACGGCGGCAAGAAGGCGGTGCGTTACTATGTGCGGCAGATCGCTGTCTGAACCGGCAGCAATGGCACTGGCACCATAAAGAAGCTGCAGCTAAAATAAGCGTTTCCGCCAGCAGGGCGAAACACCATGCCGAGCAACGTCTTCCGCTTCGACGAGAGCTGGGACATCCCTGAAGCAACACCGCAAGAGGTGTGGGACGTACTGTCCGACGCCGAGCTGCTGCCGCTGTGGTGGGGCGATGTCTACAAAGAGGTCGTGCCGCTCGACAAGAAGGGCAAAGGTATCGTCGGTTCAAGAGCAAGAGCCCGCGCACGCGGCGCCCTGCCCTACGAACTGAATTTCATCATCGAGGCGGTCGAGATGGAACCCGGCAAGCTCGTTGGGGTCAAGACGATCGGTGATTTCGACGGGCTGTGGCGCGCGGAACTGTCACCGTTGAGTGCGGGCACGCATGTCAGACTGACCTGGCAGGTGACTGTGGAAAGGCCGATCCTGAAATTCCTGGCGCCGCTGCTGCGACCCGCCTTTGCCTGGAATCATCGCTGGACGACACCGCGCGGCGAAGCCGGCCTGCGCCGCTATCTGGCGGCACGAAAAAGCAAGGCCGTGTAGCGACAATCTTGATGCCGATGTTACGAAAAAGGGGCCGCGAGGCCCCTTTTTCATTCATGGTATCGCCAGCAATCAGGCGTTGGCGGCAGCCACCGCGCGCTTGGCCATCACCGCGATCAGATTGGCGCGGTAGTCCGCCGAGGCATGGATGTCGCTCATCAAATTCTTCGCCGGCACTTTCACGCCTTCGAGCGCCGCGGCCGCGAAATTCTTGACAAGCACCGCCTCGATCTCCTTCGAGCGGAAGACGCCGTCGTCGCCGGCGCCAGTGACGGCAACGCTGACCCCGTCCTTGCCCTTGGCCACGAACACGCCGACGATCGCGTAGCGCGATGCCGGGTTGCGGAACTTTTCATAAGCTGCCTTGGCCGGTGCGGTGAAGGTCACCGCGGTAACGATCTCGCCATCCTTCAGAGCTGTCTCGAACAGGCCCTTGAAGAATTTGTCGGCGGTGATCTCGCGCTTGTTGGTGACGATGGTCGCGCCCAGCGCCAGCAGTGCTGCCGGATAGTCGGCTGCCGGATCGTTGTTAGCGATCGAGCCGCCGATCGTTCCCTTGTGACGCACCGCCGGATCGCCGATCAGCGACGCCAGATGGGCGAGCGCCGGACAGGCCCTCTTGAGCTTCTCGTCATTGGCGACATCGTGGTGTGTCGTGGCGGCGCCGATGGTGATGGTCTTGCCCGACGCCTTGACGCCTTGCAGCTCCTTGATCCGCGACAGGTCGATAAGATCGGAGGGTGCCGCGAGCCGCGTCTTCATGGCGGGGATCAGCGTCATGCCGCCCGACAAGAGCTTCGCATCGCCCGCCTTGATCAGCTTGGCTGCATCAGTGACCGAGGTGGCACGGTGGTAGTTGACTGCGTACATGGGTTTCTCCCCTGGGGTGAAGAGTGGGTAGTCAGTTAGTGAGTAGTGAGGTCCGCACAGCGGTGCGCCTTCTTATTCACTGCTCACTGCTCACTACTCCCTACTCACTGCTTTCAGTGTTTCGTCGTCGTGCGGATCGCTGCCCAGACCGTGGACGGCGATGCCGGCATGGCAAGATCGTTGGTGCCGATGGCGTCGGTGATGGCGTTGATCACCGCCGGTGGAGAACCGATGGCACCGGCCTCGCCGCAGCCCTTGATGCCGAGCGGATTGCCTGGGCACGGCGTGTTCGAGGTCGAGACCTTGAACGATGGCAGGTCGCCCGCGCGAGGCATTGTATAATCCATATAACTCGCCGTCAGCAGTTGCCCACTGGCATCATAATGGGCACCTTCCAGCAGGGCCTGGCCGATGCCTTGGGCGATGCCGCCATGCACTTGGCCCTCGACGATCATCGGATTGATGATGTTGCCGAAATCGTCGGCCGCCACGAACTGGATGATCTCGGTCGTGCCGGTTTCCGGATCGACCTCGACTTCGCAGATGTAACAGCCGGCCGGGAAGGTGAAGTTCGACGGGTCGTAGAAAGCCGTCTCCTTCAAGCCAGGCTCCATGCCGCCCGGCAGATTGTGCGCGGTGTAGGCGGCAAGCGCCATCTGGAACCACGGCACGGTCTTGTCGGTGCCGGTGACCTTCAATGCACCGTTTTCGATGATGATGTCACCCTCGTCGGCTTCAAGCAGATGAGCGGCGATCTTCTTGGCCTTGGCTTCGACCTTGTCGAGCGCCTTGACGATGGCCGACATGCCGACTGCGCCCGAGCGTGAGCCATAGGTGCCCATGCCCATCTGCACCTTGTCGGTGTCGCCATGGACGATCGAGACACTGTCGAGCGGCACGCCGAAGCGCTCGTTGACCAGTTGCGCGAAGGTCGTCTCATGGCCCTGGCCATGGCTTTGCGATCCGGTCAGCACTTCGATCGTGCCGACCGCATTGACGCGCACCTCGGCCGATTCCCACAGGCCGACACCGGCGCCGAGCGAGCCGACCGCCGCCGACGGCGCGAGGCCGCATGCCTCGATGTAGCAGCTCATGCCGATGCCGCGCAGCAGCCCCTTCTTGGCGGCGGCCGCCTTGCGCTTGGTAAAGCCGGCATAATCGGACGCCTTCATCGCCGCGTCGAGCGAAGTGGCATAGTCGCCGGCGTCATAGTTCATGATAACCGGCGTCTGATGCGGGAACGACGTGATGAAGTTCGTTCGGCGAAGATCCGCCGGAGACACACCCAACTCGCGAGCGGCGGTTTCCATGGCGCGTTCGAGCAGATAGGTGGCTTCCGGCCGCCCTGCTCCGCGATAGGCATCGACCGGCGCGGTATTGGTGTAGACGGTGCGCACATTGGCGTGGATCGCGGGAATATTGTACTGGCCCGACAACAGGGTCGCGTAGAGATAGGTCGGCACACAGGACGAGAACAGTGACATGTAGGCGCCGAGATTGGCGACGGTGTCGACCTTCAGGCCGGTAATCCTGTTGTTCTTGTCGAAAGCCATTTCCACCGTTGAGACATGGTCGCGACCGTGGGCGTCAGTGAGAAAGCTTTCGGTGCGGTCGGCCACCCATTTGACTGGCACGCCGGTTTTCTTCGAGGCCCACAGGCAGACGATTTCTTCCGGGTAGATATAAATCTTCGAACCGAAGGCGCCGCCGACATCCGGCGCGATGACGCGCAGCTTGTTTTCCGGCGCGACATTGTAGAAGGCGCTCATCACCAGCCGAGCCAGATGCGGGTTCTGCGAGGTCGTCCAGCAGGTGTAGTGGTCCTCGGCCTTGTCGTAGTAACCAAGCGCCGCACGCGGCTCTATAGCGTTGGGCACCAGCCGGTTGTTGACGATCTTCATGCGGGTGACGTGGGCAGCAGCCTTGATCGCCGCATCGGTCGCCTTGCCGTCGCCGAGTTCCCAGTCGAAGATCAGATTGTTGTCGGCCTCCGGATGGATCTGAGGCGCGCGCTTCTCAAGCGCCTTCGACGCATCGACGACGGCCTTCAATTCCTTGTAGGTGATCTCGACGGCCTCCGCCGCATCGCGTGCCTGGCCCTTGGTTTCGGCAACCACGATGACCACCGCGTCGCCGACATAGCGAACCTTGTCGAAGGCCAGCGGCGACCACGCGCCCATCTTCATCGGCGTGCCGTCCTTGGAATGGATCATCCAGCCGCAGATGAGGTTGCCTATACCATCGGCCTTGAGCTCCTTGCCGGTCAGGACGCCGATGACACCCGGCATGGCCTGAGCTTGTCTGACGTCGATCTTCTTGATCTGCGCATGCGCGTAGGGGCTGCGCACGAAGGCCGCATGCTTCATGCCTGGAACCACCATATCGTCGACATAACGGCCGGCGCCGGTGATGAACCTCTTGTCTTCCTTGCGCACGACCCGCGCGCCAACACCTTCAATGCCCATCGCAGAAACTCCTCCCGAATTGTAAGGGAGTAGGTGAGTAGGGCAGTAAGGCAGTAGGGAAATTGGCTCCTGGTTCCCTACTGCCTTATTGCCCTACTGCCCTACTGCCTTGTCCATCTCACGCAGCTTGCCTGGCCTTGCCCTTCGACCCCCTGGACATCGTCTTCGATGCCGCGAGGATCGCCTTCACGATGTTGTGGTAGCCGGTGCAGCGGCAGATGTTGCCTTCCAGCTCGGCGCGCACCGTGGTCTCGTCGAGGCCTTCGGGATGGCGGGTAATCATATCGGTCGCCGTCATGATCATGCCCGGCGTGCAAAAACCGCATTGCAGGCCGTGATGCTCCTTGAACGCTGCCTGCACCGGATGCAGGTCGGCGCCATTGGCCAGCCCTTCGATGGTCACGACGCTCGACCCGGAGGCTTGCACGGCGAGCATCGAGCACGACTTCACCGCCTTGCCGTCGACATGCACCACGCAAGCGCCGCACTGCGAGGTATCGCAACCGACATGCGTCCCGGTGAGGCCGAGATTCTCCCTCAAGAAATGAACCAGAAGTGTGCGGTCTTCGGCAGTACCGCTGACCCGCTTCCCGTTCACCATCAACGATATTTCAGACATGAAACCTCCCTGGGTACTACCTTGGTCGTCTCGTTGCCGCGTGGCGCCTGCACACTCCGGCTTTCGCTGTTGCTACACGGCATAGCGCACAGAAAAGTGCCACGGAATTCTGAGCTTGCGAGAATGCAGTTCGTCCGAAACTCCGCATATTGTACTTTCGGTCACGCGGGCCAGGGTCGGCCCATTGCCAAAGCTTCGCTTGAAGACAACAATGCCTTTCGATGCTGGCGCGCCGGACGCGCACAAGAAGGCGTCGGAGGGAACCGCAGGAGAAAGCCGCTGGCCAGTTCACGGACGAGCTACGCATCAGGCTTGTCGGCGCTCACCACGGACGAGCCCGACGCGGATGCTTTCGCCCGGGCGATATCAGCGGAGGCCGCAGCCATCGGAGCCGGCTTCGCGCTCATCTTTTTCTCCCAGAGCCTCGTCGATGCAACAGCCCTGTCGGAAGCGCTGAAGGCCCACGCACCCGCACTTGCCTATGCCGGTTGCTCGACCGCCGGCGAAATCACACCGCAAGGCCTGGAGGAAGGCCATGTACTCGCCCTGCTGCTTCCCTCCGCAGCGTTTTCGGTGGCCAGTACCATGGTCGATGATCTCTCCTCCTCGGGCATGGACAGGATCACCGGCGAAGTCGGGGCGTTACGCCACTCGCTGCACGGCCGCGTCGGACACGAACGGGCCAAAAGCACGTTTGCGCTTTGCTTCATCGACGGGCTGTCCTATGCCGAGGAAGCGGTGACCTCGGCCATCCATTGGGGGCTCGACGACATTCCGCTGATCGGCGGCTCGGCGGGCGATGATCTGAAATTCGAAACGACACGGCTGATCTCGAACGGCAAGGTCGCCTCGGACAGCGCCATCATCGTGCTGATCGCCACGGAAATTCCCTTCCATGTCTTCAAGACCGACAATTTCATCCCCACCGACGAGAAGCTGGTGGTGACGGCGTCCGACCCCGATCGGCGCATCGTGCGCGAATTCAACGCCACCAACGCCGCGGAAGAATATGCCGCTTCGGTCGGCATCGTTGCGCAGACCCTGACGCCGCTCAGTTTCGCCTCGCACCCGGTGGTGGTGAAGGTTGGCGGCGAATATTACTGCCGCTCGATCCAGAGGATGCATCCCGATGGCTCGCTGTCGTTCTTCTGCGCCATCGACGATGGCGTGGTGCTGTCCATCGCCCAACCGAAGGATATGGTGGAATCGACGCGTGCCGCGCTCAGGGATGTCGAGGAAAGACTGGGGGGCATCGACATGATCCTCGGTTTCGATTGCGTGCTGCGCCGGCTCGACGCACGCAACCGGCAGGTCTTTCGCGACATTTCGGAGCTTTACCGTGTCAACAATGTCATCGGCTTCGGCACCTATGGCGAACAGTACCGGTCGATGCATCTGAACCAGACCTTTACCGGCATCGCCTTCGGCGAACGCCAGGCGGCGGAATAGGACGTTTCTCATGCCGCTCAGGGACATCAATGACCTGGAGAAGCTGAAGAAGATCAACGCCGCCCTTGTCAGCCGCGTCGAGCGGTCGATGGACCAGCAGGGCAATGCCTTCTCGCTGTTCCAGACCGCGATTTCGCTCGAGAATCGAGTGCGCACGCGCACTGAGGAATTGCACTCGACACTGCGTAGGTTGGAACAATCCAACATCGACCTCAGCGCCGCCAAGGAAAACGCCGAACTGGCAAACCTGTCCAAGACCAGGTTCCTCGCAGCCGCCAGCCACGACGTGTTGCAGCCGCTGAATGCCGCGCACCTCTCCGTCTCGGCGCTGGCCGAGATACAGACCAGCGACGAAGGCAAGAAACTGGTCCGGCAGGTCGAGCGGTCGCTGGAGACTATGGAGGATCTGCTCCGCACGCTGCTGGATATTTCCAAGCTCGATGCCGGCGTGGTGCAGCCAGACATTGGCGACGTCAATTTGGAGACGCTGTTTTCGTCGCTGCGTTCGGACTTCCTGCCGGTCGCCAAGATGAAGGGCCTGTCGCTGAAGTTCCTTCCGGTCAGTGCCGTCGTGCGTTCGGACCGAACCTTGCTGCGCCGCATCCTGCAGAACATCCTTTCCAACGCGCTGCACTACACCCGCTCCGGCGGGGTCCTGGTCGGCACCAGGCATCGCGGCGACACAATCCGCATCGATGTCGCCGATACCGGCTGCGGCATCCCCGACGACCAACGCGAGGCCGTATTCGAGGAATTCCACCGCGGCACGCTGTCGGCCGATGGGGGCGGGTTGGGGCTCGGCCTCGCAATCGTGCGGCGCATGGCCGCCGCGCTCGGCCATCCCGTGACCTTCTCGTCGAAAGTCGGTCGCGGCACGATCTTCCACATCGACATTCCCGTCGGCATTGGCGCAACGGCCGATGCGATCGCCAGTGCTGCGGACATGGAACGGCCGCGCGGCTACGGTCTGTTCGGCACCAAGGTGCTGCTGGTCGAGAACGACGCCGACGTGTTGCAGGCCATGACGTTCCTGCTCGAACGCTGGCAATGCCTGGTGCGCACCGCGACCTCGACCGACGATGCGCTCGACCTCCTGGGTGATACGGACTGGGTGCCGGACATCGTCATAGCCGACCAGCATCTCGACGGCGGCGACCTTGGCACCGCCACCATCGCCGAGGTCCGCGATTACCTCGGCCGCGCCGTGCCGGCACTGATCGTCACCGCCGACAGTTCCGAAGCCGTTGCGAAAACCGCCCGCTCAGCCGGCATCGAACTGATGCGCAAGCCGCTGAAGCCGGCGCAGTTGCGCGCGCTGCTGGCGCATCTCTTGGCCTGACGACCCATTCGGCATCCGGCTACAGCCGATTGCTGACCTCGACCAGATTCCCATCAGGGTCTTTGAAATAGACCGAAAGGATGGCGCCGACGGCTCCCGAACGCTCGCCCGGCCCCGCGACGATCTCTATACTTTCTGCCGAGAGCTGCCTTACCACCTCATCGATCGGCGTATCGGTGAGCACGCAGAAATTGCCGCTGCCGGGCACCGTGTCGCGTGCGATGTCGGGAGAGGCACGCACGTCCTGAAGGCTGATCTTGTTGGCGCCGAAGTGCAGCGACCATTTGCCAGGCCGCTCCTGTCGCGGCTCCATGCCGAGCACCCGTTGGTAGAAGCGGCAGGTGCGTTCGACGTCGTGGACCGCAAGAACCATATGATCGAGCGCTGTAATTTTCATGGGGCGCACATCCTGTTGCAGAAGCGCCTGTCCGCCGGCGCTAAAACCCCGCCTGATCGCGAAACAGCTCCGCATTGTCGAGCTTCGACACCTCGATCACCGCTTGCGTGCGGCTGTAAACATTGAGCTTGCGCAGGATTTCCGAGACATGCGCCTTGACGGTGGTTTCGCCGACCTGCAGCTCATAGGCGATCTGCTTGTTGAGCAGACCCTGTCGCAGCATCTGCAGCACCCTGAGTTGCTGCGGCGTCAGCTTGGCCAGGCGCTGCACCATGTCGGCGCGGTCGGTGCTGTCGGCGTCCGGTGGCTGGCCTTCATAGGTTTCGGGCACATAGATGGCGCCCTCCATCACCGAGCGGATGGCGGCGGCGAGATCGCTCTTGCGCGCCGATTTCGGAATGAAGCCGGCCGCACCATAAGACAGCGCCTCGGAAATGATCTTCGGCTCTTCATGGCCCGAAACGATCACCACCGGCAGGCGCGGATAACGGGTCCTGAGCTGCAGCAGCCCGTCGAAACCATGCACGTCAGGCATGCTGAGGTCGAGCAACGCCAGATCGAACGGCTTTGCGTCGGCCAGAAGATCGAGCGCCTCGGTGATCGAGCGCGCCTCCACCGTGTCGACCTCCGGGTAAGCCATCTGTACGGCGCTGTGCAGCGCCTCGCGAAACAGCGGGTGGTCGTCGATGATCAGAAACCGGGCGCGATCGTTGACTGCGGTCATGGCGTTCGTTTCAGTTCTCTCGGGCGCGAGATTACCCCCGCGTAGGATACCCCCGCGACCATGGCCAGATTATTGGCAAATAGTACATCGTCATCTTTGCTCATCCTTCAAAGCTGGTGCTTTCCGAAAGCCAAGCCTTGCCCGGTCGTCCAAATCGGTCGAATGTGCCGGAAAACGTCCTTCCCTTGCCCGCAACACCATCAGCCAGCAGAGCCGGTGACCCGATGAGCGACCTCGTCCTCCACAACTACTACCGCTCTTCCACATCCTACCGGGTGCGGATTGCACTGGAGATGAAGGGCCTGACCTACGACTACGTGCCGCATCATCTGCGCCATGGCGAGCATCTGGAGCCCGCCTATCTCTCGGTCAATCCACAGGGACTGGTGCCGTCGCTGGTCCTGGGCGACGGCACGCTCTTGACGCAGTCGCTGGCGATCATCGAATTTCTGGACGAGACCAGGCCGGAACCGCCGCTGCTGCCCAAGGACGCGCCTAGCCGAGCGCGGGTCAGGATGCTGGCGCAGATGATTGCCTGCGACATCCATCCGGTGAACAATCTGCGCGTACTGACCTCGCTGCGCACGCTGTTCGGCGCCGGCGACCAGGATGTCGTCAACTGGTTCCGGCACTGGGTCAACGAAGGTTTCCAACCACTTGAAACGATTCTGTCTTCCTCGACGGAGACCGGCAAATTCTCTCATGGCGACACGCCGGGACTGGCCGACATCTGCCTGGTCGCGCAGGTTACCAACAACGCCCGTTTCGGCGTCGACATGACGCCCTACCCCACCATCTCGCGCATCAACGCCGCCTGCATGGCACTGTCGGCCTTCCAAAAGGCGGCACCCGAGAACCAGATCGATGCCGAATAGCAGCGCTGTTTGCGCTGCAGTTCGGAATAAAGCATGAGGAATTGCCAATGAAAGCTGTCGTCTTCGAAAAGTTCGGCGAAGCGCCGACGATCCAGACCGTTGCCGATCCGAAGCCGGCGCCGGAAGGCGTCGTCATCAAGGTCGAGGCGACCGGGCTCTGCCGCAGCGACTGGCATGGCTGGATGGGTCATGACGACAGCATCACGCTGCCGCATGTGCCGGGCCACGAACTGGCCGGGATCGTGGTGGCCGCCGGCAAACAGGTCACCCGCTGGAAGGCCGGAGAGCGCGTTACCGTGCCGTTCGCCGTTGGCTGCGGACGCTGCTTCGAATGCACCTCGGGCAACCACCAGGTCTGCGAACACCAGTCGCAGCCCGGCTTCAACGCCTGGGGCTCGTTCGCCGAATATGTCGCCATCGACCATGCCGACACCAACCTTGTCCGTTTGCCCGATGAGATGGAGTTCGCCACCGCCGCCAGCCTCGGCTGCCGCTTCGTCACCTCGTTCCGCGCCATCATCGACCAGGGCCGGGTGACGCCGGGCGAGTGGGTGGCGGTGCATGGTTGCGGCGGCGTCGGCCTGTCGGCGATCATGATCGCCAGCGCCATGGGCGCCAACGTCATCGCCATCGACCTCACCGACGAAAAGCTGGATTTCGCCAAAAAAATCGGCGCGGTGGCGACGATCAACGCCGCGACGACGCCAAACGTGGTCAAGGCGGTCAAGCAAATCACCAATGGCGGCGCGCATATGTCGATGGACGCGCTCGGCCATTCGACGACGTCATTCAACTCGATCGCCAATCTGCGCCGCCGCGGCCGCCATGTGCAGGTTGGCCTGATGCTGGGCGACCATGCCAGGCCGCAGATTCCCATGGACAAGGTGATCGCCTTCGAACTCGAGATCCTCGGCAGCCACGGCATGCAGGCTTACCGTTACCAGGCGATGATGGAGATGATCCGCACCGGCAAGCTGAAACCCGAACTCTTGGTCGGCAAGAGGATCAGCCTCGACGAAGCGCCGGCCGCACTGATGGCGATGGGCGGTTTCGAAGGCATTGGGATTGGCGTCGTGACCAAGTTCTAGATCTCATCACCGGGAAGAAACACAAACCTCCCGCACGCAGTCGCGCAGCCAGCGTTGCGCCGGATCGGCATCGAGGCGCGGATGCCAGAGCATGGAGATGGTGACCTCCGGCGTCATGACCGGCAAAGGGAAGCTGTGCATGCCTGCGCGCGCGCCTTCTGTGTGTCGCTCGGGGACGCTGGCGATCAGGTCGGATGCGCGCGCCATGGCGAGTGTGGCCGAGAAGCCGGAGACCATGCACACGACTGTCCGCTGCAACCCAAGCTGGTTCAAGGCCTCGTCGATCGGCCCCCTTTCGCGGCCACGCCGTGAAACATTGATATGGCGGCCGGCCGCATAGCGCTCCGCAGTCATGGCGCCTTCGCTCAGCGGATGGCCTGCTCGCACGGCGCCGATGAAGCGGTCGCGAAACAGCGCCTGGATACGCACCTCCGGTCCGGTTTCACCGGCGACGCCGATTTCCAGATCGACAGCGGCGTCGCGCAGGGACATGACATCCTTGTTGAGCTTCGGCGCAAAACGCAACCGGACATGAGGCGCATCCGCTTCGATGCGGGAGACGAGGCGCGGCGCGAACTCCTCGACGAAGCTTTCATTGGTGCGCAGGGTGAAGGTCCGGTCCAGACGGGCCAAATCGAGCGCCTTGTCGGGCCGCAAGACCGCTTCGGCGTCCTTAACAATCGATCCCACCCGCTGGCGCCGTTCCAGCGCGCGCGGCGTCGGCACAAGGCCGCGACCAGCGCGGACCAGCAGCGGATCGCCTGTCGTCTCTCGCAATCGCGCCAGCGTCCGGCTCATCGCCGAGGGGCTGAGGCGCAAGCGTTCGGCAGCGCGTGCCACGCTGCCTTCGCTCAGCAGGACATCCAGGGCAACAAGCAGGTTGAGATCGGGTGACGACATCGGAGAACGTTAGCACAGAGCGGCGATAATGCAGCGTTCCATGCATGATTAAGATGCAAATGCTGCGCGTTCCGCCGCATGACGCGAGAGCCTAGATTGACGGCAGCTCCAGTTTTCAGAGCTTTCGGCAAAGGAATTCACATGGCAATCGCTGAGCAAGATCGGAATGGGCCCATATCGGCCCCCGCGCAGATACACTCGGCGGGATGGGCGCTCGCAAGCCTGGCGCTTTGCACATTGCTGTCGTCACTTGGAACCAGCATCGCCAGTGTCGGGCTTCCGTCACTGATGCAGGCGTTTGGCGCGTCGTTCCAATCCGTCCAATGGGTTGTCCTGGCCTACCTGCTCGCCATCACCACCTTGATCGTCAGCGCCGGGCGGCTCGCCGACATGTTCGGCCGCCGTGCGTTGCTGCTCGGCGGCATCGCCCTCTTCACATCGGCATCGGTGCTGTGCGGCCTCGCGCCGACGCTCTGGCTGCTGATCGCCGCGCGGGCCGCACAGGGGCTCGGTGCAGCAATGATGATGGCCCTGACATTGGCCTTTGTCGCGGAAACCGTTGCCAGGGAAAAGACCGGCAGCGCCATGGGCCTGCTCGGCGCCATGTCGGCGATCGGCACCACCCTCGGGCCGTCGCTTGGCGGATTGCTGATCGCCTGCCTCGGCTGGCGAGCGATCTTCCTCGTCAATGTGCCGCTGGGCCTCGTGGCCTTTGCGCTGGCCTGGCGCGCTCTGCCGGCTGGAAACAAGGCGGCCGAAGCAGGCCAAGGCGGTTTCGACGCGATCGGCACGGCCTTGCTCGCGCTGACGCTGGCCGCCTATGCGCTGGCCATGACACTTGGCCGGGGCAGTTTTGGCGCTCTCAACATCTGCTGATCGCGGCTGGCGTTGGGATCATTCTGTTCGTCATTGCGCAGACAAGGGTCGAGAACCCTTTGATCCAGCCTGCGAGGTTCCGCGACCATGAATTGAATGCAAGCCTCGCCATGAGCCTCGTCGTCGCGACCGTGATGATGGCGACGCTGGTGGTTGCCCCGTTCTATCTGTCGCGCGGGCTCGGACTGGACACCGCCAGGGTCGGACTGGTGCTTTCGACCGGCCCGCTTGTCTCGTCCCTGTCGGCGCTGCAGGCGGGACGGCTGGTCGATCGTTTCGGGCCGCATCGGATGACGATTGCCGGCCTGTTCAATCTCACCGCGGGCACCTTCCTCCTGTCGTTGGCCCGGACGGAATTCGGCATTGCCGGCTATGTCGTGCCGGTCGCTGTCACCTGTGTTGGCTACGCCCTGTTCCAGACCGCCAACAATGCAGCTGTCATGACCGGCATCGGCCCTGATCAGCGTGGCGTCGTCTCCGGCCTGCTCAATCTGTCACGCAACCTCGGCCTCATCACCGGCGCGTCCGTCATGGCCGCCCTATTTGCCCTCGCTTCGGCTGGAGGGCAGGAAGGCGCTGGCCAGGTGATATCGGCTCCTGCCGCAGCCGCAAGAGGGATGCAGGTCACCTTCCAGACGGCCACGGGATTGGGATTGGGCGCGCTGATCCTTGCGCTGTTCACGGCCCGCGCCGCTGCCAGGCGAATATCTCTGGCGTCGCGGTCGTAAAATTCCTCAGGCCCCTGCCCGCTTGCGGCGCTCGTAAAGCATGACCAGCGTTTCGGCGGTCAGCGCCGGCTTCTGCTCGCCTTCGATCTCGACGGTGTTTGCCGCCTTCATCAGATATTGGCCCGGCCCCCTGTCCTCCACGGACAAAAGCGTGATGCGCAGCCTGATCCGCGCGCCGACCCTGACCGGCGACAGGAAACGCACCTTGTCGAAGCCGTAGTTGAAGGCAGCCTGGGTGCTTTCGGGCACGATGCCCATGCCAAGCGCCAGCGCACCGATGATCGACAGCGTCAAATAGCCATGCGCGATCGTGGTGCGGAACGGGCTTTGCCGCTTCGCCCGTTCGGGGTCGACATGGATCCATTGATGGTCGCCCGTGCATTCGGCAAACTGGTTGATACGGTTCTGGTCGACCGTCGTCCACTCCGACACGCCAAGCTCCTGCCCCGCCATCGTCCTCAGCTGTTCAAAGGTCGGCGGCGTTTTAGGCCGTATTTCAGTCATTCCTGCTTTCCCGCTCGCTTTGCCTGCCTCCGGACCACGAACCGACAGCCTCTGTCAATTCGTCCCGTGAGATTCCGCTCCGCCGTTTCGGGCTGGATGGCGCCTTGGCTTGCTGGCCGCGCCGGAAGCGGCCGGCTGCCCCAAAGGAAGACGGCTCAAGCTGCAGAAATCACTTCTTCTCGTAGCCGGTGCGGATTTCCTCCATCGCTTCCTTGATCCGGTTGCGCAGGATTTCTACGGATTCGGCGCCGGAATTCTTGACCAGTTCGGCCACCTCGCCGGCATTTTTCAACGCGGTTTCGAAAGACTTCCTGGCGAATGCCGCCTGGTTCGTCATGAATTCCTGCGGATTGCCCGGCGCCCTGTAGTTCTGCGCCATGTCGGTGATTTCGCGCAGCGCGTCCTGCAGCATCTCGCGCTGTCTGGACAACAGCGATGATGCACCGGCAGCACTCGCCTTGGCCGATTTCTCGAGCGCTTCGAGGTTCTTGCGATGATGGCTGAGGATCGTCTCGACGTCGACGTTCGGCACCTTCAGGTCGCGGCCGAACCGGCTGAACATGTCCATGAAGGAGTCCGTCTCAGGTTGTTTTGCCATGGTTGTTTTCTCCCCTGTTGCCGCAGATGCGAGCACCCGCACGGCAGAATAGCACTCGGGCGCGGTGTGTCCATTCGGGCGCGCGCAATAGAATCAGCGCATGTCCCGAAACTGATCCGGGACCGCTGCATGCTAGTTGGCGAGAAACAGTCGCTCCGCCATATAGAGCACGACGCCGGCAAGGCCGCCGATGACCATGCCGTTGAAGCGGATATATTGCAGATCCCTGCCGATGTTCATTTCGATCAGCCTCGTCAGTTGGCCGAGGTCCCAGCGCTTGACCTGGTCGGCGATGAATTTCGACACGCCGCTCTTCTGGCTCTCGACGAAGGAGGACAGCGCCACGACAAACCCCTGGTTCATGTCGGCCCTGATCTGCGGATCGCTGGCAAGATGGCGGCCGACCTCGACGAACATGTTGGCGAGGTGGGCGCGGATCATCGAATTCGGTGCCTTGGCGTCCTGTTCGATGAACAGGCGCAGGCTATCCCACATGTCGCCGGCCAGCGCCTTGAGCTCCGGCCGGGCGAGAAAATCGCGCTTCAGCTTCTCGGCGCGCTTGGCATATTGCTTGGATGTCCTGAGCCTTTCGATGAAGGCCTGAGCGAAGTGGTCGAATTCGGCCCGCATCGGGTGATCGGGATCGGCCCGCACCTCGTCGAGCAACGAACCGGCAGAAGCGACGATCTTCTTCAACAGATAGGCGTCGGCTCTGAACAGGTTGAACAGCGACGGCAGTTCCTCGCGGATCTTCTCACGCATCGTCGCCAGCGCCTGCTCATCGCTCAGGAACCGGCCGATCACCTTGGTGAACTCGTCGAATAGCTTCTGGTGACGGCGGTCGTCGGTCAGGGCGGACAGGAGCTCAGCGGCGAGTGGCGCCAGCGGCACCTTTTCGATCTGTTCCAACATGCGGCTGGTGACGAAGCCCCGCAGGCCGGATTGCTCGACGGCCGCCAGCGTCTGCGGCACAAGCCGGCCGACGAAATGAGACAGGCCGGCGGCGCGCTCCTGGTCCGACAACCAGTCCGCGACGAGCGCTGAAAAGTCGACCTCGGCCAGCTTTTCGCGCACCGGCTCCGGCGCCAGGAAATTGGCCTCGATGAACCGGCCGAGATTGTCGGCGATGCGGTTCTGGTTCTCCGGGATGATGGCGGTATGCGGGATCGGCAGGCCGAGCGGCCGTTTGAACAGCGCCACCACCGCATACCAGTCGGCCAGCCCGCCGATGGTCGCCGCCTCGGCAAAGGCGGCGACGAAACCCAGCCACGGATAGTGGCTTTCGAACGCCTTGGCCACGGCAAAGACCAGGACGCAGAGCACGAGCGCGGCGGTGGCGACGAATTTGGTGCGCCGAAGCGCCGAAAGCTTGGCATCAGTATCCGGGTCAGACTGGATGGGCGCAAAAGCCGAAGCTGATCGTGACATGGATGTGCGTTCCTGATCGATCTTGCGGACTTATCTACTATCGAAGACAGCGAAATGCCCGTTGCAGTTGAAGCCGGTTCACGCGCACGTAAAGTTGACGGAATTATTCATCTATTATGCGGTGCTTGTCTGGAATTGTTCCAAGGTATAGGCCATATTGGTCTCAAGCCACTGCTTCGCGAGGACAAAATGCGGCTGACCCGCCAGACCAACTACGCCATGCGCATCCTGATGTATTGCGCCGCCAACACTGACCGGTTGAGCCGCATCCCCGAGATCGCGGCCGCTTATTCGGTGTCAGAGCTCTTTTTGTTCAAGATTCTGCAGCCATTGGTCGAGCACGGCATGGTCGAGACGGTGCGCGGCAGGAATGGCGGCGTGAAGCTTGGCCGCGCGGCCGAATCCATCAGCCTGTTCGACGTTGTGCGGGTGACGGAAGAGAGCTTCGCCATGGCCGAGTGCTTCGAGAACGATGCCGCCGAATGCCCGCTTGTCGACAGCTGCGCGCTGAATTCAGCGCTACGCGAGGCGCTCAACGCCTTCTTTGCCGTGCTGTCGCGCCACACGATCGCCGATATGGTGGCGGCGCGCCCGAATGTGCGCCATCTGCTCGGCATCGACATGCTGGAGCGCCGGGCACCAGCCGCCTGATTCTTCTTGCCTACGCCGCCGACTGCGGCAGCACGAACGGCATGTTTGCGGCCGGCAGCACGCCGACCTTGAGCCGGCAGTCGAACACCGTTTCGATCAGCTCGTCGCTGAGCACCTCTTGCGGTGAGCCGGCGGCGGCAAGCCTGCCGCGATGCATGACGAAAATCCGGTCGGCATACATGGCCGTCAGATTGAGGTCGTGCAGGATGGCGACCACGCCGCCGCCCCGTCGGGCAAAGTCGCGGGCAATGTTCATGATGATCAGCTGATGCTTGATGTCGAGGCTGGAGACCGGCTCGTCGAGGAACAGGTAGCGCGGCTTGCCATCGAGCACCGGTGCCCAGACCTGGCAGAGCACGCGGGCAAGCTGCACGCGCTGCTGCTCGCCACCCGAAAGTTCCTGGTAGAAACGGCCGGCAAAGCCGTCGAGATCGACCCGCGCCAGCGCCCGCTCGGGCAGGCGTTCGTTTTCGCCAGGCAGTGCGCCGGAGCGCCCGCCGATCAGGCCGAGCCTGACGATCTCGCGCACGGTGAAGGGAAATGACAGCGTCGTCGCCTGCGGCAGCACGGCGCGCAATGTCGCGGCCTCGACCGTCTTCATCGCGGAGAGGTCGCGGCCGTTGATCGTGACATGGCCTGAATAGGCCAGCTCGCCCGACAGTGCCTTGAGAAAGGTCGTCTTGCCTGAACCGTTCGGGCCGACGATGGCGGCGATTTCGCCGGGTCGGGTTGCGAAATCGACATTGGCGACAATGCGCTTGCTGCCAATCGCCACAGAAACATCCCGCGCTTCGATCATGACGGCCTCACAGGTCCCAAGTCTCACAAATCAATCACGCCGCGCTTGCGCAGCAGGATCCAGAGGAAGAATGGCGCACCGGCGACTGCCGTGACGATGCCGATCGGCAGTTCGGCGGGCGCCACGATCGTGCGAGCGACGGCATCGGCCAGCAGCAGCAGCGAGGCGCCAAGCAGTGCCGAAGCCGGCAGCAGATAACGATTGTCCGGGCCGATCAGCAGGCGCAGCAGATGCGGCACGACGATGCCGACAAAGCCGATGCCGCCGCTGACCGCGACAGAAGCGCCGACCGCTGCCGCGACGCCGACGATCGCCGTGTATTTCAACCGTTGCACCGGGATGCCGAGATGGCCGGCGGTGGCTTCGCCGAGCGCCAGCGCGTTGAGGCCGCGCGCCAGGAACGGCATCGCCGCCAGCGCCGCCACGATGATTGGCCCGACGGAGCCGATCTTCGGCCAGGTCGCACCGGCCAGCGAGCCGAGCTGCCAGAAGGTCAGGTCGCGCAACTGCCGGTCGTCGGCCATGAAGATCAGGATGCCGGTCAGCGCCATGGCAAGTGCTGCCAACGCTATGCCGGCGAGCAGCATGGTGGCGACCGAGGTTCGGCCTTGCCGCGTCGCCACCTGATAGAGCACCAATGTCGTCGCCAACCCGCCGCAGAACGCCGCCAGTGGTAAGGCCAGCGTACCGAGCGCCGCGACGAAAGGCGCCAGCACGGTGGCGCCAAGCACGATGACGGCCACCGCACCAAGGCTCGATCCGGCCGAGACGCCGATCAGCCCAGGGTCGGCAAGCGGATTGCGAAACAGCCCTTGCATGACCGCGCCGGACACGGCCAGAGCCGCGCCGATCAGGACACCGATTATGACGCGCGGCAGCCGGATGTCGTAGACGATCAAGCGGTCGCGGGCGTTCAACGCCTCGTCGCCCGGCACCGCCCCAAACAGCCAGTCGCGAACGACGCTGACGGCCGACGCATCCGACGCACCGGAGGTCAACGACAACAGCACGGCAAGTGCCAGCCCCACGCACAGCAGCAGGATGACGATGCGTGCACGCCCTGAGCGGTCGCCTTCGGACAGCGGCGCCATGGTGCTTGCCGGACCGGCGATCGATTGTTCGGCCATGATTGCCTGCTCAGTCCGTGACCTGCCCGCCATACAGCGAGACGGCGAGGTCGTGGATGGCGGAGGCCGTGCGCGGCCCGAAGCCCAGCAGATAGCCGCCATCCATACGGATCAGCTTCCGGGCGGCCCCCGCGGGCGTCGATGAAATGGCCGGATTGGCGAACAGCTCCTCGTCCGACGTGGCACGGCCGGCATTGTTCATCATCAGGATCACATCCGGCCGGGCGGTGATGATCGCCTCGTCGGACATTTGCTTGTAGCCGGAAAAGCCTTCGACCGCATTGACGCCGCCGGACAGCTTGATGATGCCATCGGCTGCGCTGTCGCTGCCTGACGCCAGAACCTTGCCGCCCTGTATCGACAGCACGAACAGGATGCGCTTGCGATCCTTGATCGAAACGGTCTGTTTTTCCGCCGCCTTCAGCTTGGCATCGATCTCGGTCGCCAGCACTTCGGCTTTCGCGTCGACGCCAAGCGCCTTGCCGACGATGCGGATCTTTTCAAGGATGCCTTCACTGTCATAGCGCTCTGGCACCTCGATGAAGGGGATGCTGGTTTTCTTCAGCACATCGACCGCTTCCTTCGGGCCGCTGCCATGCAACGCCAGGATACCCGTCGGATTGACCGACAGCACACCTTCCGGCGACAGTTGGCGCATGTAGCCGACATCCGGCAGCTTGAGTGCAGCTTCCGGATAACGGCTGGTCGAATCGCGGGCAACCAGATGGCCTTGCTCGCCGAGCGCATAGACGATCTCGGTGATCGAACCGCCGATGGCTGCGATCTTCGACGTGTCAGCAAAGACGGCCGTGCCTTCAGTGGCGCGGGCCGGCGGCGGAGCCAAAACCAGCGTCAGACCGATCACCGATCCGAGTGTCAGCCTGAGCAACCCAGAGGGCCTGAGAAAAGAAACCATTGTCATAGTCCTCAGGCTGCGGTCGGGTTTGGAATGCGCGGCAGGTTCTCGGCCAGAAACCGCCAGTCGTCGCGCTCGCCTTCGCCTTCATGGCGCTTGCCGAAAAACTGGATGATCATCTTGCCGTCGACGCCATAGGCCTCGAGCGACGTGACATGGCCGTCCTTGGTCGGCTTGCGCACCGCCCAGACCTCATGGATGTGGTCGGTCCGCAGATGCAGGTGGAAAGTCTCGTCCAGCACATTGATCCACGGCCCCATCGGCTTGATCGATTTGACCCGGCCGGAATGGATCTGGATGCAGCCGCGATTGCCGACAAAGCACATGATCGGCAAATCGCCGGCGGCGGCATGATGGAACATGGCGGTAACGGCGTCATTGTCGAGCAGCCAGGCGAAGTCCTGGCCGACCATGCGCACAGCCTGGCGGCGGCTTAGCTTCAGCGTTTTCAACATGCCGAAGAACTGATGCACGTCGGTCAGCCGGCTCCAACGATCGCGCAGGTCGTCGACGCTCGCCGGAGCGTCCGCGATCTCGGCCTCGCCCTCAACCTCCGAAATCGCCACGATCGGTTCCTGGTTCGACGATTCCAGCCCGGCGACCAGTTTCTGGTAGGCATAGAGGTTGGACGCGGGTCGCAGATGCACCTTGTGCACCGCCTCGCCTGCCGCGTCGAAGAACTGCAGGCTGCGGCGAATGTCCCCGCCATCGCGCTTTTCCACGGCAAAGCCGTGCGCCCAGATTTTCGGGAAGATGCGCAGGTCGATGTTTTCGCCGAGCACCATGGCGTTGTGGTTGCCGGTGACGACCTTGTCATAGACGCCGATCTTCTCGTGCACCGCGCTTTCGTTGCGGGTCAGCGCCATCACCTCGCCGACAGCCTCGAGGCCGGTCAGAAGATCATTGACGCGTGGTTCGACGCGGACGACGCCGTCGCCGCAATGCGCCGCGACAAGCTCCGCTTCCGAAATGCCGAGTTGGGCGGCAAGATCACGCTCGCGCGCTTTCGGATTGTCTGTCCGCGCCCGCCGGATTTCATGCGGCGACGGTCTCACGCGCTGGTCCATATCTAAGCCCCTACTTTTCTTGAAACTACTTATTGAGGATCAGCTTGCCCTGGCGGGTGATCTTCAGCCGGTAGAGCGCGCCGTGATGTTCGATGCCGATCTCATGCTCGCCCTGGAACAGCGTGTTGCTGGACAAGGTCCTCACCGCCAACGGCACCCGATCGAACCGAGCCGTGGTGTCTTCGGAACGGCGAACGCGGTAGCGGAAGTCACTGGGATTGTGCGTGTTCATCTGTTCGATCCCTTTCTGTGCCGGGCATCTGGCTAGGCGTTGCGTAAAATGCCGATTCATTTCTTGACTTGAATAATCATGTTTATTAGTCAGTGCAATACCGGACTAAATGAGTCAACATTTAAGACGCCGGAACCGATGAAAAATGCCAGCGAGCGCCACGCCAGCCAGCATTGAACCTGGAATTTGGAGTTGGGGCGATGGGGCCGGTGGCAAGGAATATGGCTGCTCTGCTGAGCGGAGCGGCGGTGATGGTGTTTGTTGGGATGCATGGCGCAAAAGCCCAGGAAGCCAAGACGAACGAAGCGGAAAAGAAGGGGCGCGTAACCCTGCTGCAGAGGCTCGTGCTGGGTGCGGGCGCCGAGAAGATCGCCATCAACACCCCGCAGGCGGTGACGGTTCTCAATCAGGAGGACATCGATCGCGAGCAAGCTGAGACGATCGGCGGGCTGTTCAAATCCGTACCGGGCGTAACCATGGTTGGCAGCGAACGTGTCTTTGGCGAAGCCTTCAACATTCGCGGCATCGGCTCCACCGAGAACTCGGCCGACGGCTCCCGCATCATCGTCAACGTCGATGGCGCGCAGAAATTCTACGAGCAGTACCGAATGGGTTCGTTCTTCTCGGATCCCGAGCTCTACAAGAAGGTCGAAGTGCTGCGCGGACCGGCCTCTTCGACGCTTTACGGCTCGGGCGCGCTCGGCGGCGTCATCAATTTCGTCACCAAGGACGCTTCCGACTTCCTCAAGGAAGGCAAAAACAACGCGCTGCGGCTGAAGAGCTCCTATGAGACCAACGGCGATGGGCTGCTGGGCTCGGCCATCTACGCCCGCCGCCTCAACGACAACATGGAATTCCTCGCGACGGGCAATTATCGCACCTCCGACGAGTTCACGCTGGGCGACGGCACTGAGCTTCTCGGTTCCGATTTCAAGGCCTGGTCGGGGCTTGTGAAAGGAACGGCACGGTTCGGCGACAACAACGAGCAGGCGGTTCGGCTTTCCTACCAGCGTTGGGACAGCGATGCCGACGACCAGGCCTACGCCCAGACCGGCACGCAGGCGGTGTTCGGCACGGTCGATCGCCATGTCATCGACAGCACCGCAATCCTCAGCTACGAGAACCCGGTCAGCGACAATCCGTGGCTCGACGTCAAGGCGAGCATCTCCTATTCTGACACGGCGGTGGAACAGCGCAATGGAACGCTGCTCGGCTCGAACATCATCAATGCGGATTACGGCTACCGCACCTGGCAAGCCAATCTGCAGAACACGTCCGAGTTCACCGGCGAATCCTATGAGAACTTCCTGACCTATGGCGTGCAGGTCAGCCATCAGGATCGCACCGGGGTCAGCCAGCTCGTCACCGGCACCGGCGACGCCATCAACACCCATCCGGAAGGCACCGACAACAAGCTCGGTCTGTTTGCACAGAACGAATATGTCTGGAACGAAAAGCTGACGCTGATCGCCGGTATGCGCGGCGATTTCGTCTGGCGCCAGCCCGGCGAAGAGGCCGAAGCGCTTGGCAATGCGGCCGACGTCAACGATCAAGCCTGGTCGCCGAAGATCGCGGCGCTCTACAAGTTGAACGACAATTTCGGCGTGTTCGGCTCCATTGCCCATACCGAACGGCTGCCGACGCTTGACGAACTCTACACCTGGTCAAAGGGCGTCAGCCTCGACCTGAAAAAGGAAAAGTCCAACAACTACGAAGTCGGCTTTACCACCTCCGGCAACGACATTCTCCAGGAGGGCGATGCGCTGAGCCTGAAGACGACCGGCTTCTACAATGATCTGGACGATCTCATCCAGCTGACGGCGACCGGTGCTTCCCGCTACTTCTACAATGTCGGCAAGGCACGGATCTATGGTGTGGAGATCGAGGGCGCCTACGATTCCGACTACGTCTTCGCCAACCTTGCCTATACAGGCGTGAAGGGTGAGAACCTGACGCCCGGCCTGAACTACGGCAAGCCGCTCTCGACCATCCCGGCGCACAAGATCGTCTTTTCGCTGGGCGCACGCGTGCCGGATCGCGATCTGGAGTTCGGCGGCAGGGTGACCCACGCCTTCGAGGCGCCCAACAGCATCCAGGGTACGGCATCTTCGTCGGCAACACCGAGCGCTATCGTGGTTCCGGCGGATGCCTGGACCACCGTGGACCTTTTCGCATCGTGGAAGCCGCAGTCCGGCCAGTTCGAAGGCTGGCAGGCGCAGTTCGGCATCAACAACATCTTCAACGCCTACTACCGCGACGCGATCGCACTCGACTACGCCAAGGGCCGGACTTTCAAGCTGACATTGGCAAAACAACTGGACTGGTGAGAACGATGAAAATCACGGCGGCGATGACGTATTTCCTGACCGCAGCGACTGTCGTCGCCGCCGTGGTAAGCCCAGCGCATGCCGAGGACACCGCGTCGGGCCAAGGGCTCTCTCTCGAGCTCAACGGCGCGCAGCCCTCCGACAAGGGTTGCCGGCTGACATTCGTGGTCGCCAACAATCTCGGTGCCGGCCTTTCCAAGGCGGCGTTCGAGATCGCCTTGTTCAACGATGCGGGCGTGGTCGATCGGCTGACCGTCCTTGATTTCAAGGACCTGCCGGCCGGCAAGACCAAGGTGACGCGTTTCGATCTCGCCGGCACCGATTGCACCAAGCTTGGCCGCGTGCTGATCAACAGCGCGACGGAGTGCGTGGGGGCCGGCGTCGAGCCAGCCACATGCCTGGGCAGCCTGAAGACCGCGACCAAGACCGGCATCGCCTTCGGCCTGTAAGAGGGTACGACGTTGGGGCTGGAACCGGCATTTTCGCAAAACACCGTGACCTGGCCCCTGGCCGGGCCATTTGTTTTGCCGTTGGAGCCCGACGATCCCGATTTCACCATTCCGCACGGCTCGCTGCAGTCTTCGCTGCGCGACACGCCGGAGAAAAACTATATCGCGGACGGCAGCGGTGAACTGACCACGATACCGGCCGAACCCCTGAGCGTCACCCGGACGAGGCAGCCTAGCCGCAAATGGAAAGCCGCTGTCGTTTTCTCACTGGTCCTTCATGTGGCAGCGGCAATGGCCTTCCTTGCCACAGGCGATGAGCCCGTGCTGATCGAAGGTGCCGACCAGTCCGTCGTCATGTTGCTCGGCAACGCGCCCGAGGACCAGTCGGCGGCCGGCGACATGACAGAAGCCCCGCCGGAAGCGACCAAGGTGACGCTGGTCACCATGCTTGCCCCCAAGCCAGTGGAGACTGTGGAAGCGCAAACGGTCGTGGCGACGGAAACGACCCAGCCGGTCGAAACCACCGAAGCAGAAGCGCCGGACACGGCGACGCTGGAGCCTCTACGGGAAGCGCCGGAGCGGCCCACCTCCGCACCCGACCGCGTCGATCCTGTCCCTGACGAGCCGGCGACGGCGACCACCGTCGATCCCTTGCCCGAGATTTTGACGGCCGATCAGTTGCAGACGGACGACAATTCCGTCCGGCAGCGTGCGGTGCAGGCGATGACGACCGTCGAGGCAACCGAGGCAATTCCCGAGAAAACAGCACCCGTCGAAACCTTCGAAAAGGTCCCGGCCGAGACGGAGCCGCAACCGGCGCCCGCGGAAAAAAAGCCCCAGCCTTTGAAGCCCCAGTCTGAGAAACCCAAAAAAGCCGAGCCTGAGAAAAAGCCGATCAAAAAGGCGCAGAAGGCTGAAGCGCAGAAGAACGCCGAAAAGGCGAGTGAAAAGCCGAGCAAAAAGGTCAGGGCCGGCTCCGGCGGCCAGAATGAAGCCGACGCAAAGCGTGGTGTCGCCGAGGGCGAGACCGAAGGCAAGACGGCGACCAGAAGCCAGGGCGGCAAGTCGGGAGTTGGCAATGCTTCCGTGTCCAACTACCCCGGAAAAGTGGCCGCCAAACTGCGGCGCGCAGTGCGCGGCATTCCGCGCTCCGCGCGGGCCAAGGCACGCAACGACGTCCAGGTGAGCTTCACCGTCAATGCCAATGGCGGGGTCGGCGGCATCCGCGTCGCACGCAGTTCCGGCTCGCCTGAACTCGACGCGGCGGCACTCGCGGTCGTGCGCCGCGCGGCCCCCTTCCCACCCATCCCGGCGGATGCCGGCCGATCGAGCTGGGCGTTCGCCTTGCCGCTCGGCCTCGCGCGCTGATCCGAATGTTGTCGGCGGAGCCCGCATTCGCACGAAACGCCGCGGCGTGGCCATTGGCCAGGCTGCCCGCAACCGATCTTGATTTGACAATTCCGCGCCGGTCGCGGCAGGTCTCGCCGCGAGACATGCAGGAAATCAGCCCCCACCCCGACGCCAGCAGCGAACTGGCGATTGCGCCGACCGAACGGCCTGCGCCGGCGCGGCCGTCAGTCATGAGCCGCAAATGGATGGCAGCGATCATCGCCTCAGGCCTGCTCCATGCCGCGGTGGCGGCGGCCTTTCTGATCGCACCTGCCGGCACATTCGAGTCCAGGGATGCAATCCAGATGGAGGGCGCCGATCAATCAGGCGCCGACGTGGTCGGCAGCGCCTTGGATGGCCAGGCCCCGGGCGCGATCGACGTTGCCTTGGTGCCCGACCCGCAGCCGGCCAAGCCTGAGGTCAAGCCTGAGCCGCCTGCCGACCAGCCCGCCAGGGAAATGGCCGCGCAACCCCCTGCGCCCCTGCCGCAAGATATCCAGCAACCCACCGCCGCGCCAGACATACTGCTGGCCGACACCCCACGCCGTGACGAACAGAGCGTGGCTCCGAAGGTTGAAACGCCGGCAGATCCGGTTGCTCCGACCGAAAGCGCCGAGGCATCTCCTGCCGACATCGGACAGCCGCCAATCCCGACCGCAAGGCCAAGCACGACAGCCGGTCTTGGCGGAGCGGGCGAAACGAACGATGTGCGCGGCGCGGCGGATGGCGAGGAACGCGACGCCGTGACTTCCAGCACCGGCAAGAAGCAGGGCGCGGCGGGCAATGCGATAGAATCCCGCTACAGCGGTGACGTTCAGAAGAAGCTTGCCCGCGCCAACCGCCGTGTTTCGAAATCGGTACAAGCAAAGGCTCGCAACAATGCCAGGGTCGTTTTCGTCGTCATGGCCGACGGCAGCATCAGCGACTTGCAGCTTGCCGAAAGCTCAGGCTCCCCGGAGCTTGATCAATTCGCTTTGACACTGGTGCGACAGCAGGCGCCGTTCCCGCCCATTCCACCAGAGACCGGCAGGTCAAGTTGGCTGTTCAAAGCGCGGATCGGTCCGTTTTGACCTGCGCAAGACAATTCTTCGATCATCGCAAATCGTCAATCTGAAAGGACAGCCAATGTACATCGCCATGAACCGCTTCAAGGTGCAAAACGGCTCAGAGACCGCCTTCGAGGACGTCTGGAAGAGCCGGGACTCCAGCCTTTCGGAAATGAAAGGTTTTGAGCAATTCCATCTGCTGCGCGGCCCGGTCAACGAGGCAGAAGGCTATACGCTGTTCGCCTCGCACACGGTGTGGGCGAGCCATGAGGATTTTGTCGCCTGGACCAAATCCGAGAATTTCCGCGCCGCACACCGCAACACCGGCACCAGCAAGGTGCACTATCTCGGCCATCCGCAGTTTGAGGGTTTTTCGGTCGTCGAAGGCGCGTGACATGGCATCGCTTGTAGCCGACCCGGCACGCACCATTCCCGTGCTGCCCTCGCCCGATATCAAGGCGACGCGCGATTTCTATCGCGACCAACTCGGTTTCGGCATCGTCGAGCCGGAAATGGACGGCTACCTCATCGTGCGGCGCAGCGAGATGGAGATCCATTTCTGGAAGAGCGACGACCTCAAGCTGCCGGAAGCGTCGTCCTGCTATATCAGAGGCGGCGAGGTTCCCGCCCTGCACGCCGAATTTTCAGCGCGCGGAGTCGAAAAATTAAGCCCCTTCACCGTTCGTCCGTGGAACATGAAGGAATTCTACGTCTGGGACCCACATGGCAATCTGCTGAAATTCGGCTGTGCCCCTGAAGAGGTATAGGTGCTCAAGCCTGGCCGAACAGCTGCCGCAGCGCGCGGTTGAAGCGCTTGCGCAGCCGTCGCAAGCGGCCTCGGCGATCCAGATGAGGCACGATACGCGGGTCGTTGGCCAGGCTGCCAAACCGCTTGATATGATGCGACACGAATCCTGGCACGAATGCCTTGCCATTGGCGGCTCTGAGCAAAGCCGCATTGGCCAGGACATAGTCAAGGACATCCGTAGCTCTGGTGATCTCACGGGCTTGGTAGCCCGGCGACAGCTGCACATAGGCTCCGGCGTAGGAAGCATCGGTGGATGTGTTGGCCCCGTGCAAACGATAGAGGCCGAGGCATTCGGACAAAATCAGGCTGCCAGCCGCCAGATGCGCACATGTGGCCGCAAGATAATCGGTCCCCATCCTGGCCTTGAACGGGAAAGCCATAACCGGTTCCAGCGCGCCGCGCCGGAAAACCAGCGATGACGTCGGCGCCCACATCCAACCATAGGCGTCAGGGCCAAAATAGGTGATCGGATGGTCCGACGAATAGGCGATTTCGGGCGCCATCTCGCCAAGCTGCTTGCCGGTCGTGATGGCAATGCCGCGTGCATCTGGTCTGAAGCGCGGTTTGCGCAGGTGAAGGTAGGTGCCGCTTAGAAGGGTGCGATCGCCATCGATCAGAAAAAGATCGGAACTGGACACCGCCGCCGGGCGTGTCGCATTCAAATGGGCCGAGAGATGCGCGAGGAGAAAATTCGGCAACCAGGCGTCATCGCAATCGAGGAATGCGACGAATGGCGCATCGGTCGCGGCAAAACCATCGCGAAATCCTGCGATTTGCCCGCCATTCTCTGAACGCGCCAGCAGCCGCAGACGCGGGTCGCTGATTTCCTTGAGCAACTGGCGGACATGTTCGGCCGAGCCGTCGGTCGAGGCATCGTCGACGATGACGCAGTCCCACCTCTGATAGCTCTGCGCCAACACCGAGCGGATCGCCTGTTCGACGTAAGGCCGGTAGTTGTAGCAGGTAATGACCACCGACACGCGCGGCAGCTCAAACGGTGGGGACGTGTTTTCCATCTGATCGGCCTCGCCCGCTCGAGTTGCCACCCATGTTTATCCGGGCGCATGTCCTTTGCAACTCGACGCAGCAAGCGACGCAGGAAAAAGCCCTAAGCTGCGGCCAGTAGGCTGGCATTGCCGCCCGCCGCCGTGGTGTCGACGCAGACGGCGCGTTCATGCGCGTAGGCCGCAGGGCTAAGCACTTCGCTGACCAGCGGCACAATCGGGCCCGACCTATCGGCGATGACCTTGCGCACGATGCGCGCGGCTTCAGGCGTGCCTGAAAAGGCGACGACATCGACGCGCAGAGAACGCGCCTCGACCGGATCGGGACGGCCGTCGATGGCCGCCAGCGGCAGGCCTTTTCCGGTCAGCGCCGACAGTGCAGCCGGTGCGCCCGGCGCCACGGCCAGCACGGCATTGCCGGCGGCGAGTGCCTGGATCACCTGGGCAAGCAGCGTATCGCCATCAGGGCCGAGGCAGAGCACCCGTCCGCGCGGCGAAAGCGACAGCGTGTTGGCCTCGCCGGTCGGTCCAGCCAGGTCGACCTGGCCGAAATCGATGCTGGCAGCAGCACCGATGGCCGCCGCGCCCTTACCACGCAGATGCTTTCTGAGGATTGCAATGCGATCAGGACGCGTCGACCAGCCGCCAAGCGCCGGATCGGGCAGGTTGTCGGCGAGCTCGGTCGCCGTCACCTTGTGGCCTTCGCTAATGTCGGTGCCTGCCTCCGGCCCCTTGCGGAAGCGTCTGAGATAGTGCGGCCCGCCGGCCTTCGGCCCGGTGCCAGAAAGCCCTTCGCCGCCGAATGGCTGCGAACCGACCACTGCGCCGATCTGGTTGCGGTTGACATAGATGTTGCCGGCATGGATGCCGTCGACGAAATGCTGGACGCGCCCCTCGATGCGGGTGTGCAGGCCAAAGGTCAGGCCATAGCCCTTGCGGTTGATCCCGGCGATGACCGCGTCGATCTTGTCGGCATCGAAACTGGCGACATGCAGCACCGGCCCGAACACCTCGCGCTCCATTTCCTCGATGCCCTTGACCCGGAAGACATGCGGCGCGACGAAGCGGCCGTCTTTCGGCGCTTCGAGCTTGGCGATCAGCCGGCCCTGCTGGCCCATCTTCGTGCAATAGTCGCGGATCGACTCCTTAGCCTCGTCGTCGATAACCGGGCCGACATCCGTCGAAATCTGCCAGGGATCGCCGATGCTGAGCGCCTCCATCGCGCCTTTCAGCATTTCCAGCATCTTCTTCTCGACATCCTTCTGCACGTAAAGAACGCGCAAGGCCGAACAGCGCTGGCCGGCACTCTGGAAGGCCGAGGCAAGGATGTCGCGCACCGCCTGTTCGGGCAGCGCAGTGGAATCGACGATCATGGCGTTGAGCCCGCCGGTCTCGGCGATCAGCATCGCGTCGGGCGCGGCGGTCTTGGCCAGTTGTTTCTCGATCAGCTTGGCGACCTCGGTCGAGCCAGTGAAGCAGACGCCAGCGATGCGCGGATCTGATGTCAGCGGGCCACCGACCGAGGGACCATCGCCGGGCAGCAGCTGGATGACGTCTTCCGGCACACCGGCCTCGCGCAGCAGTTCGACGGCGCGGAAGGCGATCAGCGGCGTCTGCTCGGCCGGCTTGGCAATGACGGAATTGCCGGTGACCAGTGCTGCCGCGATCTGGCCGGTGAAGATGGCGAGCGGAAAATTCCACGGCGAGATGCAGACGATCGCCCCGCGCGCTTCGGTCCCCGCTTCGTTATTGGCCGCTTCGGCAGCGTAGTAGCGAAGGAAGTCGACGGCTTCGCGCACTTCGGCGACGCCGTCGGCCAGCGATTTGCCGGCCTCGCGGGTGGCCAGCGCGAAGAACTCGACGGCATTGGCCTCATAGAGATCGGCGGCACGGTTAAGGATGGCAGCGCGCTCGGCGACGGGACGCTTCGCCCATGCCGGTTGTGCCTCCACAGCAAAGCGCACGGCGGTCGCGACCTGCTTGGCGGCCGCTTCGCTGACCGTGCCGACCACCTCATCAGGCTTTGCCGGATTGAGGACCGGACGCTGCTTGCCATAGCCGGCTGCGCGGGTGATTGGCTTGGCGTGCCAGCGGTCCGACCTGGCAAATCCTGCCTTGGCCTTCTCGATCGCAGCCAGCGTCACCGTGTCGGTGATGTCGAATCCCCTGGAGTTGCGACGGCTGCCGAAGATGGCTGACGGCCGGGCGATCGCCGGATTGGCCGCCGAGCCTTGTTTCTCGACCGTTTCGAGCGGATCGCGGGCGATATCCTCCGGCTCGACCTCTTCGTCGGTCAGCTGATGCACAAAGGAGGAGTTGGCGCCGTTCTCCAGCAGCCGGCGAACCAGATAGGCCAACAGGTCGGAATGAGCGCCGACCGGCGCATAGATGCGGCAGCGCGTGCCTTCGGACTGTCGCACCGTCTCATGCAGCGCCTCGCCCATACCGTGCAGGCGCTGGAACTCGAAGGAATCGCGATTATCAGCCATCGACAGGATGGCGGCAACGGTATGGGCGTTGTGGGTAGCAAACTGCGGATAGATGCGGTCGGTCATCGACAGCAGCTTTTTCGCGCAGGCCATGTAGGAAACATCGGTGTTGGCCTTGCGGGTGAAGACGGGATAGCCGCTAAGCCCGAGAGTCTGTGCCCGCTTGACCTCGGTGTCCCAATAGGCGCCCTTGACCAGCCGCACCATGATGTTGCGATCGTATTTCTTCGCCAGCGCGTAGAGCCAGTCGATGGTGAAAGCCGCGCGCGGACCATAGGCCTGGACGACGACGCCAAAGCCGTTCCAGCCGGCCAGTTCCGGCTCGGCCAGCACCCGTTCGATGACATCGAGCGAGAGATCGAGGCGGTCGGCTTCCTCGGCGTCGATGTTGAGCCCCATGCGCGAATGGCGCGCCGCGAGCGCCAGCGACAAAAGCCGCTCTGCCATGACCGGCAGCATCTTTTCCTTCTGCGCCACTTCATAGCGCGGATGCAGCGCCGAAAGCTTGACCGAGATGCCGTGGTTCTGGCGGATGTCGGGGCCGTTGGCGCCGGCATCGAGCGAGGAGATGGCGTCGGCATAGGCCTTGAGATAGCGCAAGGCGTCGGCCTCGGTGCGGGCCGCCTCGCCCAGCATGTCGAAGGAATAGAGATAGCCCTTCTGGGTCATCGGTCGGCCGCGCTTGACGGCCTCGGTGATGGTGCGGCCGAGCACGAACTGCTCGCCCATTTCGCGCATGGCCGCCGCCACCGCCTTGCGGATGACGGGCTCGCCCAATCGGCGCACCATCGAACGCAGCGTACCGTCGATGCCGCCCTCGCCTTCGTCGAGCACGCGGCCGGTCAGCATCAGCGCCCAGGTCGATGCATTGACGAAAATGGAACTCGAACCACCCGAATGTGCCGACCAGTCGTGCGGGGCGATCTTGTCGGCGATGAGGTCGTCCATAGTCTCGGTGTCGGGCACGCGCAGCAGCGCCTCAGCCAGACACATCAGCGCCACGCCCTCCTTGGTCGACAGCCCATAGGCGGAGAGAAAAACTTCCATCAGCCGCGGATCGGACGAGCCGCGCACCGCCCGCACCAGATCGGCGGCACGACCAGAGATCGCGTCCCGGTCCTTTTTCGATAGGCCTGTGGCTTCGGACAGCCGCTTCACTGCCTCGTCTTCGTCGGGCAGATAGTTTGCACGAATCTGCTGGCGGATGGCATCGAGCGCTGGCATGGCGGTCCTATGGAGCGAGCGTTAGGGAGCGGGCCGGCGGTCACCGGACCGAATGGCGCAAGCTAGCACAAACGCGTATTTCAATCGGTCCAAAGAAATCGACAAGGTAGGTCGATCGATCTATCATGGTGCCTGGTTTCAGCCAGATAGACCGCGATTTCGATGACCGAAGACCAATTGGACCGTATCGACCGAAATATCCTGTCGGCGCTGGCGCGCGATGGGCGGCTTTCCATGTCGGAACTCGCCACCAAGGTCGGTCTGTCGAAGACTCCGGTGCAGGCGCGGGTCAAGCGGCTGGAGAAGGACGGCTACATCAGGGGCTACCAGGCGATCATCGACCGCGAGCGCATGGGCGAAGGCCATGTCGCCTTCGTCCAGGTAAAATTGTCGGACACCCGCTCGGCCGCGCTCGATGCCTTCAACCGCGCCGTGCAGGCGGTGCCGGAGATCGAACAGTGCCACATGATGGCGTCGAGTTTCGACTATCTGCTGAAAGTTCGTACCACCGACATCGCCGCCTATCGCCGCGTGCTCGGCGAGCGCATCTCCGCTTTGCCCCACGTCGCCCAGACCTCGACCTTCGTGGCGATGGAGACGGTCAAGGATCGCTAGCTCATTCGGCGAGCGTCTTCAGGAATGCCACCAGCGCTCCGCGCTCGCGGTCCGAAAGTTGTAGTGGATGAACCTCAGACACGCCCTCAACGCTTGGCGCCGCATTGGCATAATGCGCCACCACTTCTTCCAGCGACGAGAACTGCCCGGCATGCATGTAAGGCGGGCGGGTCGCGGCACTGCGCAGCGACGGCGTCTTGTAGGCGCGGATGAGTTCCGGTCCACTCTTGACCATGAAGCGCAACTCACGACAGGCGCTGGCGTCGCCATCGCGAAAGACGCCAAAGCAATTGAACGGGTCGGCCTCGACCTGCGCCACCGCGTCTATGCGGCCGCGATCGGGCGGCAAGCCCGCAACCGGCGGCACGCCGGTGTTGTGAAAACTGTTGTCGGTGAAGCGCGGGCCATTGTGGCAGGTCACGCAATTGGCCTTGCCGATGAACAGTTTCAGCCCGAGGATTTCCTCAGGCGAAAAGGCGTCGTCACTTGTTGGCTTGGCGCCTGCCGCCAGATCGATGGCAAACCGGTCGAAGCGTGTCTGCGGCGGCTCGATCGACCGCTCGAAAGCAGCTATCGCCTTGCCGATATTGGCGAAGACGCGGTTGACGTCCTCAGCCTGGCTGGCGGGCATGGCTTTCCAGGCCGCCTTCTCGGCGTCGGTGCCGAGCGGGCTGGCATTGGCCGGCACGGTCGACAGGTCGGGCAACGGCCCGAAGATGCGCTCGTAGCGCTCACCGAAACGAGCCTTGATGTAGTGCGCATAGGCGGCGCGGTTGCCGGCCTGCTCCAGCGGATTTTCCAGCGGCGTCAGCGCCTGCGCCCACAGGCTGTCGCGCCGCCCGTCCCAGAAGAACCATGGATTGCGCGCGACGCCGGCCAGCGGCATGCTGCGCCGGTTGGTGTGGCCGACGCCGACAGCTTGCGGCAGATCATCCTGGAACTGCCGGTCGATCTTGTGGCAGGTCGAGCAGGAAACCGCCCCGTCGCCGCTCATGCCCTGGTCGAAGAACAGCGTCGAGCCCAGTGCCGCTGCGGCCGGCACGTCGGCAAAGCGGTTGGTCGTGTCCGGCTTCAGCGAGGGCAGTGTCGACAGTGCCAGCGAGGCGATCGTCTTCTTCTCGGCGTCGGAAAACTCCGGCTTGCCGCAGCCGGCGAGCGTGGCCACCAGTACTAGTGCGAGACAACGCGAAAGGCGGCTCATCTAACTCACAGCACCACGTTGAAGACGACCGTGTCGGACCCGGCTGCCGCGGAAATGGCAAACCGCAATTGCCACCATCCGCTCATGGTGAATTTCAGCCCGTCGATCCGATAGCGCCCGTCGCCGAGATAGTCGGTCGCCTGCGGGCTGGTCGGCAGACCGTGATTGTGCTGTGGCATGCCGCCGGACACCGTGATCGCCGCCCCTTCCACCGGCGCGCCCTTGACCGTCTTCAGCGTCAGCAGCCAGGATTGCAACTCGCCTTGCCTGATGACGCCCCGCTCCGGCTGGAAACTGGCCACGAACAACCTGTTCGCTGTGGTTTTCGAACGCGATGTATCGAGGCCGGCGAACTTCGCCGACTGCGGTACGGTCAGATAGACGATAGCAAGAATGCCAGCCAACAAGGCAGCCAGACCGAGACCTGCGAGAAGATAACGCCATAGTGATGCCAAACCGGTTCCTCTTCCAAACATAACGTCTCAGGGAGCAATTAGCGTCCCGCCCCACCTGTGGGAAAACGCTTCTGGCGCAAAAACCCGCCGCCGCCAACCATGGCGCTCCCGGTCGCAAAAAGCTACAGCACCGGCTCTTTGGTTTTGTGCATGTCGCTACCCAAAACCGCTACACACTTTTGGGCATGCACCAGGAGACAGATACATGGCAGCAAACGGCGTCGCCTCGATCGGTGAGTGCATGTTGGAACTTTCAGGCCAGGCCGGGCCGAACTGGCGCATGGGCTTTGCCGGCGACACGTTCAACACGCTATGGGCGCTGCATGCGTTGAGCGGCGACAGGCCGGCGACCTATGTCTCGGCCTTTGGCGATGACCCTTTCTCGCAAGGCCAGATCGCTTTCTTCGCTGAAAACGGCATCGGCATCGGCGCCAGCCCGGTCATTTCGGGCGCACGGCCCGGCCTCTACGCCATCACGCTGACCGGCCCCGAACGCGCCTTCACCTACTGGCGGGGCGACGCAGCGGCGCGGCGGCTCGCTTCAGACCCAGCCGCCTTGGCAAAAAACCTTGAAAACCAGTCACTTGTCTACTTCAGCGGAATCACTTTGGCAATTCTGGATAGCGCCTCTCGCACGACATTGCTGGCGGCGGTGGCCAAGACGCGCACGTCCGGCTCGCTTGTCGCCTTCGATCCCAACTACCGGCCACGGCTGTGGCACAGCCGCGATGAGGCGCAAGCCGCGATCCTCGAAGCGCTTGCCGTCACCGACATCGCGCTGCCGACCTTTCCCGACGAGCAGATGCTGTTTGGTGACACAGGCCCACAAGCGACCGCCGAACGACTTGGAAAGCTGGTCGGCGAGGTCGTCGTCAAGAATGGCGAGGAACCGGCACTGATCGCCGAGAATGGGACCTTGCAACCTGTTCCGGCGGTCCATGTCGCCGCTCCTGTCGACACCACCGGCGCCGGCGATTCCTTCAATGGCGGCTATCTCGCCGCCCGGCTTGCCGGCCATGCCCCGGCCGAGGCCGTGCTGCGCGCGCATCGCGTTGCTGCCGCCGTGGTCCAGGTGCGAGGGGCGCTGGCGCCGTTCGAGACCCTTCAAGCGGCTTTCGACGGCTAGGTCTGTTGAGATTCAGGTCAGGCTGCGCCGAGAGTGATGGCTTCCGAGAACCGGAGCGGAGCGTACTTGAAGTACGTGAGCACCGGAAGCGCAGGAAGCCGCCACTCGCAGGCCGGCCTCACCTGAATATCGACAGACCTTAAGGCAGGCGGAATCGATATTCCGTCACATGGTGATAGATCTGGCCCGGCCACAGCGTGGCCTGCGGGAAATACGGCCGGCTCGGGGCATCCGGCCACGCCTGCGGCTCCAGGCAGAAGCCTGAAAAAGTCTTGTAGCGACGCCCGCCCAACCCCAGTGAAGGCGGCGCCACATGCTGGCCGATATAGAGCTGGACGCCTGGCTCCGTCGTCCACACTTCCATCTCGACGCCGGAGCTTGCCCCTTGCGCCCACGATGCCTGCTTGAGCGACCCACGGGTCGAGGCCAGGCAGAAATTCTGGTCGTAGGGAAGCTGCTCGCCCTCGTTCTCCATGCGCAGCGGCCGCGCCTGGCGGAAGTCGAAGGGCGTGCCGTCGACCGGCTTCACCGCCCCGGTCGGGATCATCTCGCCATCGACCGGTGTATAGGCACCGGCGTTCAGCATCAGCCGGTGGTCGAGGATGTCGCCGGCCCCGCCGTCATCCAGATTGAAATAGGAATGCTGCGTGAGGTTGCAGAGCGTCGGCTCCTCGCAGGTGGCGGTCAGTTCGATGCTGAGCGTGCCGGGGATCTTCAGCCGGTAGGTGCAGGTCACGTCGAGCGCGCCGGGAAAGCCCATCGTGCCGTCGGGATCGTGCAGGGTCAGGGTGACAAAATCCCTTCCGTGCAGCGAGACCGCCCACGCCCGGTGAAAATAGCCTTGTGAGCCGCCATGCAGCGTGTGCTTGTCGAGGAAATTGCGCTCAGTCTGGTAGCGCTTGCCGGCGATGGTGAAGCGGCCATCGCGGATGCGGTTCGCATAACGTCCGACGACCGCGCCGAAGAAGGCAGTATCCGTCTCATAGGGTCCGAAACGGTCGTAGCCCAGCACCAGCGGCGCATCATGCCCGGCGAGCCGAAGATCCTGGATAATGGCGCCGAGCCCGATGATGTTGGCGGTGAGGCCACCGCCCCTGATGGTGAAGCGGCGGACATCCTCGCCCGCTTGCGTCGTGCCGAAGACCTCGCCGTCCTTCATCGTCATGCCCGCAAACGCCAGTTCGTTGATCCCGAGCCCGGTCTTCCGGACAGGCTCAGGGTCTGTTGACAAGCAACAGACCCCAGACAATCAGAGGCCGAGGCCGCCGATGCAGACATATTTGGTGTCGAGATAATCCTCGATGCCCTGATGTCCGCCTTCCTTGCCGAGGCCGGATTCCTTGACGCCGCCGAACGGCGCTTCCGGCGTGGTGATGAGACCTTCATTGACACCGACCATGCCGTATTTCAGCCCTTCCATGACCCGGAAGGCGCGGCCGAGATCGCCGGTGTAGAAATAGCAGGCGAGGCCGAATTCGGTGTCGTTGGCGAGCGAAATGGCTTCTTCCTCGGTTTCGAACTTGAACACCGGTGCGACCGGGCCAAAGATCTCTTCCTTCATGAAGCGCATCTTCGGCGTCGCGTTGGCGATCACCGTCGGCTGGAAGAACGAACCGCCAAGCGCGTGACGCTTGCCGCCGGCGACGACCTTGCCGCCCTTCGAGGTTGCATCGGCGATTAGTTCCTCGACCTTCTCGACCGCCTTCTCGTCGATCAGCGGCCCCTGCTGTACGCCCTCTTCCAGGCCGGAACCGACCTTCAGACCGTCACTGGCCGCGGCGAGCTTTTCGACGAACTTGTCATAGACGCCGGCCTGAACCAGGAAGCGGTTGGTGCAAACGCAGGTCTGGCCCGAATTGCGGTATTTGGCAGTGATCGCGCCGGCAACGGCGCGCTCGAGATCGGCGTCGTCGAAAACGATGAACGGCGCGTTGCCGCCGAGTTCCATCGACACCTTCTTGACGGTGACGGACGACTTCTGAATGAGAAGCTTGCCGACTTCGGTCGATCCGGTGAAGGTAATCTTCGACACCAGCGGATTGGCGCAGATCTCGTCGCCGATTTCGCCGGCAGCGCCCGTCAGGATGTTGATGACGCCCTTGGGGAAGCCAACTTCCTCGGCCAGCGCCCCCCAGGCAAGGCCGGAGTAAGGCGTCTGCGTCGCAGGCTTGACGACGGCGGTGCAGCCGGCGGCCAGCGCCGGGCCGAGCTTGCGGGCGAGCATCGAGGACGGGAAATTCCAGGGCGTGATGGCGGCGATGACGCCGACCGGCTCCTTGGTCACCAGGATGCGGCGATCCGCCCACGGCGACGGCACGACGTCGCCATAGGTGCGGCGGCCTTCTTCGGCGAACCACAGGATGTAGGACGCGGCCGAGCCGATCTCGCCCTTCGATTCAAACAGCGACTTGCCCTGTTCGATGGTGAGCAGTTCGGCCAGCACGTCCTGATTGTCCATCATCGCATCGTGCAGTTTACGCAGCAACTTCGAGCGTTCGAGCGCAGTGGTCTTGCGCCATGTCTTGAAGGCTTCGGCGGCGGCCTCGATGGCGCGGCGGGTCTCGGCCTTGCCCGATTTCGGCACGGTGCCGATCTTGAGGCCGGTGGCCGGGTTGTTGACGTCGACGGTCTGGCCGCTGTCGGCCTGCACCCATTCGCCGTTGATGAGATTGGCCTGCCGCATGAAATGGCTGGTTTTCTGAAGCATGGTCTAGCCTCCGTTCGGCGCTTTGACGGGCCGGTCTCTGGATTTCTTCGATGACGTGCCATGGCATCGATGCCGGCACGCTGGAGCGACTGCTCTTTACCTAGGGCAAGCCGCGCAATCAATCACAAGATGGCATATAGGCTTTGGGCCAGCGTAAGGCGAGAGCAGCGCCCGCGCAAATTCCTGTCCGGGTGCCCGATCCTACCCGAATATATGAACGACCACCGTCAGCCAGAAGGCTGTTGTGACCACCGCGCTCGCCGTGGCGATGGTCATCTGGTTCGACGCCAGCGCCTGACCGGTGTTGAACTGCGCGGCGATGAGATAGGAATTGACGCCGGATGGCAGCGCCGCCACCACGACCGCCACCTTGGCCGTCAACGGCGGCAACCCAAGCAGCCAGACCAGGCCGAGCACCAGTGCAGGCATCAGGAACAGTTTCAGCGCCGACAGCGCCAACGCCGGCCGGATGTTGCCGGAAATGCCGAAACGGCAAAGGCTGAGCCCCATGGCGAACAGCGCCACCGGACCGGCCGTGTCGGCCAGCGCATCGACCAGCCGCTCGGCGAGATCCGGCAAAGGCGCCGCGGTGAGGCGCCATACCAGCCCGGCCAGGATGCCGATGATCAGCGGGTTGGACAACAGTCTTCTCAGAAAACTCTGGATGATGCGCAGCGGGTGAACCGGCTCGCTCCCACCGCGACCAAATATCTCGAACATGATGATCGAAGCCATCATCATGGTCGGCAGGTGCACAGAGACGAGCAGCGACAGCACTTCGAATCCGCTGGAGCCGAATACGCCGAGAACGAAGGGAATGCCCAGCAACACCACATTCGAGAAGGACGACGACACGCCGCCGACGATGCCGGTGCGTGCGTCCCGCCCGAAGATCCGCGTCGTGACCAGGTGGCCGGCGGCCCAGGTCATTGCAACTGCCGTGAAGTAAGCGCCCCACAGCGACCAAGGCGCCACACCGTGGAAATCGGAATTCACCATCGTCCGGAACAGCAGCAGCGGCATCGCCACGTTGATGGCGAATTCGGCGATACCCTCGCCGCTCGCCGGCTTCAAATAGCCTGTGAGCCCGGCGAGATAGCCGAGCGCGACAAGGCTGAAGACAAAGAGAACGGTTTCGGTGAGCGGGGACATTTTTCAGGGATAGGCGAGCCCGGATTGCAGCGCAATCGCCCTGCCCTCGAAAACAGCCGCACAGAATTTGCTCATGGCCCGAATTTGATCATGGTCAGGTGGCAGCGCTATAGAGGCTTGGGATCATCAGGGCGGGCACACGGGCGAATGAATCTTGTCGAGGCGCCGAAACGGCATCTTTTCATACATGCGCGACTGACGGCTTTCGTCATTGCCCTGCTCTGCCTTGCCGCGACGGCGCTTGCAGCGGCTGAGACGGCGAGCCTCAAAGGCGTGGCGCTGATCGTCGGCCAGTCGAAATACGAGCACATCACCGCCCTTCCCAATCCGGCCAACGATGCTCGCGACATGGCCAAGATGCTGACCGATCTCGGCTTCGATGCCCGCAGCGTCACCGATCGCGACGCCGCCAAGCTGAAGCGTGACCTCGAACGTTTCGTCGAGGACGCCGAGGGCGCCGACGTCGCCTTCATCTACTATTCCGGCCATGGCATCGAGGCCGGAGGTGAGAATTATCTGGTTCCGATCGATGCCGACGTGTCGTCGCTGAAAGATGCCGACGAGGCGTTGGTGCCGATTTCCGCGGTCATGGACGAATTGAAGAAGACCGTGCCGGTGACGATCATGCTGCTCGATGCCTGCCGCACCAACCCGTTTCCGCCGGACGCGGTCGTGCGCCGGGCGCCGACGGCCTCGGCGTCGCCGATCGGCGCCGGCGGGCTTGAGCCGGTGCGTGGCGCCAAGGCGCTCGGTGATGCGCCGGCTGCAACGAATCTCGGTACCGTGATCGGCTTCGCCGCCGAGCCTGGACGTCCGGCGCTGGATGGTGCCGTCGGCGAAAACAGCCCCTATGCTGCAGCGCTGCTGCGCCACCTTGCGGCGATGAAGGGCACCGAGTTCGGCTCGGTGATGCGCATGGTGACGGAAGAGGTCTATCTCGACACCAAGGCCAGGCAGCGGCCATGGGTCAACGAGAGCCTGCGCCGGTTGCTCTATTTCGGCGTTGCGCCGCAGGAGCCGATCGGCGACGACGGGCTGATCACCGGCGAGCGGCGAAAATTGCTGCTGACCATTTCCGACCTGTCCCATCCCAGGCGGGCACAGGTGGAACTGGCCTCACTGCAGGACGGCGTGCCGCTCGATGCGCTCTATGGTGTTCTCAAGGCGCTCGGCACCGAAAAAATCCCCGAAGATCCGACCGACCTGCAAAAAGTGCTCGATGCGCAGGCCGAACGGCTGAAGAAGATGATGTCCGAGCGCGACGCGTTGCGCACCGACGATCCGGAGATCAGCCGGCTGGTGGCTTCGGCCGACAGGGCCATCGGCCAGGGCGCGATCGTGACGGCGCGCAAGTTCCTTGACGAAGCTGTGGGCCGGGTCGAGAAAGCCAGCATCGCCGTCGACCAGGCAGAGGATCTGGTCAAGCAGAAGCGCATTGCCGATGCCGCCATCTATGCCAGGCGCGCCGACGCCTCGGCGCTGGTCTTTGACTACATGTCCGCCGCCAACGACTACGGCAAGGCCTTTTCGCTGGTCGAGAAATGGGACGACAAACTGCGCTGGAACTACAAGAACCAGCAGGCGGAAGCGCTGAATGCCCATGGCTATGCCAAGGGCGACAGGCAAGCACTGCAGCAGGCCATCGATGCCTATCGCATCATCCTCAACTTCATTCCGAATGGCGAAGAGAATCGCGACTGGGCGATCACCCGCAACAACATGGCTGTGGTGCTGCAGACCATCGGCGAGCGCGAGACCAAGACCGCAAGGCTTGAGGAGGCAGCGGAAATCTTCCGTGCCTCGCTTGCCGTGTTCGAGCGCGAGAAGGATGATCTCAACTGGGCCGCCGCACAGAACAATCTGGGCAACGTGCTGCTCAAGATCGGCGAGCGCGAAAGCGACCCGAAACGCCTCAATGAGGCGGTGATCGCGATGCGCGCGACCCTGGAGAAGCGCCCGCGCGGAAAAGTTCCGCTCGACTGGGCCGGCTCGCAAAACAACATCGGCCTGGCGCTCTACGCGCTCTCGGAACGCGAACCGGGTGGCGAGCATCTGACGGAGGCTGAGGCCGCCTATCGGCTGGCGCTCGAAGAGTACACGCACGAAAAGGCGCCAGTACAGTGGGCCATGGTGCAGAACAACCTCGGCAACACGCTGGTGTCGCTCGGCACGCTGCGCAACGACAAGGCGAAAATCACCGAGGCGACCGAGGCCTTCCGCGCCGCCCTGGAGGTTCGAACCCGCGAGACCTTCCCGGTCTCCTGGGCGACCAGCCGGCTCAATCTCGGCAACGCGCTGAGCAGTGCTGCCCGTTTCGATCTCGGCACCAGCAATTTGGAGGAAGCCGCCCTCGCCTATGGCGACGCGCTGACCATCTTCACCCGTCAGCGTTTTCCGATGGATTGGGCGTCGACCCAGAACAATCTCGGCTCGATCTATCAGACGCTCGGTCAGCGCACCCGCGATCCGGCCAAGCTGGGAGACTCGGCCACCGCCTTCCGCGCGGCGCGGCGGGTCTATACCAAGAAGCAATTCCCGCTCGACTGGGCGATGACGCACTATAATCTTGGCAACACGCTGCAACTGCTTGGTGGTCTGTCCGACAAGCCGCAGCATTACAAGGAGGCGATCGAGGCCTTTCGCGACGCGTTGCGCGAATACAAACGCGCGACGACGCCACGGCAATGGGCGCTGGCGCAGACCGGCCTCGGCTCGGCGCTGCACTGGCTGAGCATGAGCGAGGCCGATCCCAAAACCCTGGCCGAGGCGATTGCCGCGCGGAGGGCTGCCCTTGAGGTGCTGACCTTTGAGGCCGCGCCTGTCGATTGGGCGAACGCACAGAACGGCATCGGCATGAGCCTGCTTAATCTCGGCAATCTCGAACGCACCGACAAATATCTGAACGACGCCGAAGCCGCCTTTGCGGCGACGCTCAAAGTGTTCACGCGCGACAGCCAGCCGATGCAGTGGGCCTTCCAGCAGAACAATCTTGGCGACATCCACTGGAGCCGAGGCAACTATGGCGGAGGCAGTGCCGAATACCGGAAGGCCATCGAGTTTCTCGAGAACGCCAAGCTGGGCTTTACGGAGGCTGGCTATCCGGCCCCCATTCCGCTCACCGACCAGAAGATCGACCTAATCAAGAAGCAGATGGCGAAGAAATAGGCTGTTTCGGCCGTCCTTGTCTTTCGACCGGCTTTGCCATCCCTATATGCCGGTCACCGGGGCCTATCTGCCGGGGACCGGAAATAAGGACATCTGATGCTTCGATCTGCCCTGGCGCTGTTTCTGCTTGTCGTTCCCGCGGTTGCCCACGCGACGGACGCCGGCTGGGCGCTGCTGCGCGACGGCGGGCATGTGGTGCTGCTTCGCCATGCTATGATCACCGGCACCACCGATCCGGCCAGTTTCGACATCGCCAAATGCGCGACCCAGCTCAATCTTTCGGCGCGCGGCAAGCAGCAGGCAAGCAAGATCGGCGCGCTGTTCGGCGCCCGCGCGGCCCCCATCGAGCGCGTGCTCTCCAGCCGCTACTGTCGCTGCCTCGATACGGCCCGCATCGCCTTCGAAGCAGAGCCGGAGCCCTTCGCGCCGCTTGACCTGCTGAAGACGGATCCGACGGAGAAAGCCGCCCAGATGGCCGCGATCATGAGCGAAATCCGCGGTTATTCCGGTTCCGACAATCTGGTCTTGGTCACCCATCTCGAAAACATCGTGGCACTCACCGGCGTCTCGCCGCGCGAAGGCGAAGCTGTGGTCGTCGAGCCCCAGGGCGACGGGCTACGTGTGCTCGGCCGCGTCACCTTCTAACCACGCTGACGTTTCCCATTGAGGCTGGGCCGGTGTTGCCGAAATGCAACCACCGAAAGAAGCCGCGATGTGACCACGACAATGCCGCTTGCGACAACCCGTCGCAGGGGCTATAGGCGCGCTCCCGGTCACGAAAACCGAAGCGAGCACAACGGTTGGAGCTTTTGTCTCCGCCCGCGCAGGCGGCACTGCCACCCTGTGTACGGCGCCGTTTCGGGGATTGGGATCGCGGATGTAGCTCAACTGGGAGAGCGCCGGATATCGTCCGGAGGTTGTGGGTTCGAGTCCCGCCATTTGCACCACGGATAGCTCAGTTTGGTTAGAGCATCAGATTCAGGTTCTGATTGTCGAAGGTTCAAATCCTTCTCCATTGGCCTTCCAAGCCAAGCACCATGCAGGTGTTATCTGAAAACGGTCCGGGGACTGGAATGCGAAGGACCTGACGGACGGTCCAAGCCTTCGGGCGCGGGCTGGATCGAAGGGTCTGACGCCATCGGCTCGCGGCCAGGCCCGCGGTGACGATCAAGGCGCAGCATTGCCGGCAGGGGAGGCCAAGGCCTCCGGCGCTCGCTTCGCTGCCTCGCGATCCGCTCCCGAAGGTCCGCCACGAACTTGTGCCACCAGTCCCCGGATCATTCGTGCCCGGACTATGACGCGAGAGACGACGTGAAACGAGAAACGAAAGGATGATCGACGCATGACTTGACGCCTCGGAAGGGGCCATGCCCGACAGGAGTGAAGACAATGACGACTATTCTCGACAAGGTTCTTGGACGCGAGCGCGTCCTCGTAAGGGAAAACGAACGTGCCCTCACCCTCTACAAGGGTGAGATCAAGGCTGTCCTGCTGCCGGGCGAGCATTGGCTCGCCAACCGGCGTCAGAGCCTTGAGGTCTCCCGGCACGATCTGAAGAACCCGGAATTCGTTTCGGCGTACGAGAAGGCGTTGTTCGACAAGCTCCCGGATGTGGCCGCGCGTCATTTCACCGTTGTTCGCACCGGGCGCACGGACGTCGCCGTCATTGAGCGTGACGGCAACCTGCACGCCGTGCTGGCGCCGGATCGCAAGCTTGTGCTGTGGACGGATGCCGGTCCGTGGAAGGTGACGGTGATCGACACGTCAACCGATCTCGCCATCGATGCGGCGGTCATGCGCCGGCTCGGCCAGGCCCGGAAGACGGAATTGATGTCCGTCCATCCGGTCGTGGACGGCCAGGCCGGACTGCTGTTCATCGACGGTGTCCTTGTGCGGACGCTGACGGCGGGCGTGCATGGCTTCTGGAACGTCGGACGCATGGTGCAGATCAAGGTCGTCGATCTCAAGCGCCAGTCGCTCGACGTTGCCGGGCAGGAAGTGCTGACCAAGGATCGTGTGACGATCCGCGTCAACATCGCCGCCGAATACCGGGTCGTCGACCCGGTCAAGGCGGTGAGCGCTGTGAAGGACTTCTCCGAAGCCCTCTACCGCGCCCTGCAGTACGCCTTCCGCAAGACGCTTGGGTCGCTCACGCTCGATCAGATCCTCGAAAAGAAGGTGACGATCGACGAGGAGGCTGCCGGCAAGGTCCGCGCCGACATGGCCGAGATCGGGATCGAGGTCAGCGATATCGCCCTCAAGGATGTCATCCTGCCGGGCGAGATGCGCGAAATCCTCAACCAGGTGGTGTCGGCCGAGAAGCAGGCCGAGGCCAACATCATCCGTCGCCGCGAGGAGACGAACGCCACGCGTTCCCTCCTCAACACGGCCAGGGTGATGGCCGAGAACCCGGTGATGCTGCGGCTGAAGGAGCTTGAGGCTCTGGAAACCATCGCCGGCAAGGTCGAGCGGCTGACCGTCCACAACGGAACGGGCGGGTTGCTTAACGACCTGGTCAAGCTCCGCGATAGCTGAGCTGACGTAACGTCAATGGGAAGGGCCGCCGGGTCAACCCGCGGCCCTTCTTGCTTTCGCCAACCCGCCATCCCATCTGCGCCCGGCGCATCAGGCCTTTTCCTGCCCGGAAAAACCGATTAGACAGCGCCCAAACACATGCGGACAGATTCCACCCGCAACCGAAGGAAAAGCCCTTGTCCACCACGTTCGACAAAGTCGCCAAGATCATCGCCGACACCAGCGAGATCGATATCGACACGATCACGCCTGAAAGCCACACCATCGACGATCTCGGCATCGACAGCCTCGACTTCCTCGACATCGTCTTTGCCATCGACAAGGAATTCGGCATCAAGGTGCCACTGGAGAAGTGGACGCAGGAGGTCAATGACGGCAAGGCCTCGACCGACGACTACTTCGTCATGAAGAACCTGTGCGCCAAGATCGACGCCCTGGTCGCGGCCAAGAATGCCTGAGATGGTGCTACGCGCGACCTTGACGCGCTCAGCGCATGACCCCGAAAATCGGCATCGATTTTCGGACAGGGATCATGCGCAAGATAAAAATTGCAGCCTGACCCACAACAGCCGCCCATGAGCCCCCACGACGTCGTCATCACCGGCATCGGCCTTGTCTCTTCGCTGGGAGAGGGTCCGGATGCACACTGGCAGAAACTCGTCCGACCGGGGCTGGAACCGGTGCTCGAGGCCACGCGCTTTTCGCCCTACACCGTCCACCCGCTGCCCGAGATCGACTGGAACCTGCAGATCGCCAAGCGCGGCGACCAGCGCCAGATGGAAACCTGGCAAAGGCTGGGCACCTATGCCGCCGGCCTGGCTCTCGATGATGCCGGCATCAAGGGCAACGAAGAACTCTGCGCAACCATGGACATGGTGGTGGCTGCCGGTGGCGGCGAGCGCGACGAAGCGGTCGACGCCGATATTCTGGCGGCTTCGGAAAGCCGCAACGACCGTGACGTGTTGCTCAACGAAAAACTGACCACCGAATTGCGCCCGACGCTGTTTCTGGCCCAGCTTTCCAACCTGCTGGCCGGCAACATCTCGATCGTCCACAAGGTGACCGGCTCGTCGCGCACCTTCATGGGCGAGGAAGGTGCTGGCGTCGCCGCTGTCGAAACAGCCGCCGCGCGCATCCGCTCCGGCCAGTCGACGCACATCCTGGTCGGCGGCGCCTTCCAGACCGAACATTCCGACATGCTGCTCGGCTATGAGTTGGCCGGCTATCTGCATCGCGGGCCCTGGAAACCGGTCTGGCAGAGGCAAGGTGCAGAAGGCGGCGGCGTGGTGACGGGATCCGGCGGCGCTTTCCTGGTGCTGGAACAACGTGAACATGCGACAAGCCGCGGACGAAAGATCTATGCCGAACTCGGCCCGGTCGTGTCAGGACGCGCCAAACGCAGACTCGGCGAACTCGACGCCGGCATTGCCACGCTGCTCAAGCAGGCAGCAAAGCCGAACGGCGAACTGCTCGCCATCTCCGGCGCTTCAGGCGCACATGCCGCGACCGCGGCCGAGAAATCAGCGTTCGATGCCAATCCGGCGATCGCCGCACGCGGCTTTTCAACGCTGACCGGCCACATGAAGGAAGCGCAGTTTCCCTTCGCCGTGGCGCTGGCAGCACTGGCCGTCGACCGCAAGGCAGCCTACCCCGCCTTTGATGCCGTTGCCGAGAAGTCATTCAGCGGCATTCCGAAAACCGTGCTTGCAACGGCGATCGGCTATCACCAATTCGAGGGCTTGGCGCTGGTTAACGCTGCCGACTAACGGTCCGGGACAAAAAAATGGCCAATCTGAACGACCACATGGGCAGGCCGATCGTCGCCGTCACCGGCATCGGCGTGGTGACCTCGCTCGGTGTCGGCAAGACCGACAACTGGGCAGCACTCACCGCAGGCAAATCCGGCATCCATCCGATCACCCGTTTTCCGGTCGATCATCTGAACACGCGCATCTCCGGCACCGTCGATTTCCTGTCGTCGAGCTCGAAGGGCGCCAGCCACCTCACCTACGAACTGGCCGAGACCGCCGCGCGCGAAGCCGTCGCAGAGTCAGGTCTTGATTCCAGCGATTTCGGCGGACCGCTGTTCCTCGCCTCGCCGCCGGTCGAACTTGACTGGAGCGAACGCTTTTCGCTCTACAACGCCGACAAGCACGGCACCGGCACCGGCACTGGTACCGAAAGGTTGCTTCGGGTGGCGCGCGGACTGAAGGGAACAGACATTTTCGAGACCACTCAGTTCGGTTCGATCGCCGACCGGCTCGCCGACAGCTTCGGCACGCGCGGCCTGCCGATCACGCTGTCGACCGCTTGCGCCTCGGGCGCCACCGCGATCCAGCTTGGCGTCGAGGCGATCCGCCGCGGCGAATGCGACCGGGCGCTGTCAATTGGCGCCGACGGTTCCGCAACCGCCGAGGCGCTGATCCGCTTCTCGCTGCTGTCCGCGCTCTCCACGCACAACGACATTCCTGAAAAAGCGTCCAAGCCATTCTCGAAGGACCGCGACGGCTTCGTACTGGCCGAGGGCTCGGGCGCCCTTGTGCTGGAATCGCTTGAGGCTGCACTGGCCCGCGGCGCGACGATCCTCGGCATCTTGCGTGGCTGCGGCGAGAAGGCCGACGATTTCCATCGCACCCGCTCGAAGCCCGACGGTTCACCGGCGATAGCGGCGGTTCGCGCCGCCCTTGCCGACGCGGGCCTGAGCGAAGACGAGATCGACTATGTCAACGCCCACGGCACGTCGACGCCGGAAAACGACAAGATGGAGCACCTGTCGCTGTCTACGGTGTTCGGCGAGCGGATCGGCTCGATGCCGATCTCGTCGAACAAGTCGATGATCGGACACACGCTCTCGGCGGCCGGCGCGGTCGAGGCGGCATTTTCGCTGATGACCATGCGCGAAAGCGTCATCCCGCCGACCATCAACTACGACAATCCCGACCCGGCGATCGTGCTCGACGTGGTTCCGAACAAGAAGCGCAATGCCGAGGTCGGCACCGTCTTGTCGAACTCCTTCGGCTTCGGCGGCCAGAACACTTGCCTTGTCATGGCGCGGGAACCGGTCTAAGCGACCGTCTTTCGCCAGAAAGAACCGCATGCGCGCACTGCAACTTATCGAGGACCGCCGTCTTGAAACGGTGGACCTGCCGCCTCCCCCGCCACCTTCGCTCGGTGAAGTCACGCTGCTCATCAAGGCGGTGGCGCTGAACCACATCGACGTCTGGGGTTGGCGTGGCATGGCCTTCGCCAAGCGCAAGCTGCCGCTGGTCGTCGGCGCAGAGGCCTCCGGCGAGGTCGAAACGGTCGGCCCCGGCGTTTCCGGCCTTCTTCCCGGACAACTCGTATCGATCTATGGCGCCCGTACCTGCGGACTTTGCCGCGCCTGCCGCGAAGGCCGCGACAATTTGTGCGAACACGTTTCGGGCGTTCACGGTTTCCACCTCGATGGCTTTGCGCAGGAGAAGATAAACCTGCCGGCGCGCCTGCTGGTCCCCGCCCCGCCCGGCGTGACGGACATCGGTGCTGCCGTCGCGCCCGTCACCTTCGGCACCGTCGAGCACATGCTGTTCGACAATGCCAGGCTGCAGCCCGGCGAAACCATTCTCATCCATGCCGGCGGCTCAGGCATCGGCTCCGCCGCGATCCAGCTGGCGAAGAAGATGGGCTGCACCGTAATCACCACGGTTGGCTCCAACGACAAGATCGACAAGGCCAAGGCGCTCGGCGCCGACCATGTCATCAACTATCGCGACGACCGCTTCGAGGGCATCGTGCGGAAGCTAACGAAGAAGAAGGGCGTCGACGTGGTGTTCGAGCATGTCGGCGCCGACACTTTTGCCGCCTCGATGCTGTGCATGAAACGCGGCGGTCGCCTGGTGACTTGTGGTTCGACCTCGGGCGTGTCGACGCAGATCAATCTGATGCAGTTGTTCCAGCAGCAGTTGAAGCTGCTCGGCTCCTTCGGCTGTCGCATGGAAAACATGGCCAACGCCATGCAGAAAATGGCGGCGGGTCTCGTCGCGCCTGTCATCGACACCGAAGTCGGCTTCGGCGACATCGACGCTGCGCTGAAGCGCATGGAAGGCCGTGACGTGTTCGGCAAGATCATCCTGCGCGTCGGCTGAGGATTCTGCCGCGTTGAGCAAGCTATTCAAGAAGGCCCGCCGGAACTTGGGGTTTCGCTACGGCAGGCGGCTCCGCCAGTTGGAGCATTGGCTGGTTGCGCGCATTGCGATGATGATCATCTCCTTGCTGCGCCTGTTGCCGGCCGACAAGGCGCTCAATTTCGCCGACCGTGTCGCCCGCCGTATCGGACCGCTGGTCGGGCGCCACCGTGTCGCCATCAACAATCTGCGCCTGGCCTATCCCGAGAAAAGCGATGCCGAGATCGAATCCATCGCCTCCGATATGTGGGGCAACATGGCCCGCCTTGCCGCCGAGTATATCTTCCTCGATGCCCTTTTCGACTACGATCCGAAAGCCACGAAACCCGGCCGCGTCGAGGTCAGCGGCGCCGATCATTTCGAGCAGATTGCCAACGAGGACAAGCCGCACATCCTCTTCACCGGCCACCTCGGCAATTTCGAATTGCTGCCGGTGGCGGCCGCCACCTTTGGCATGAAGATAACCGCGCTGTTTCGCCCGCCCAACAATCCATACCTGGCCGACTATATCCTCTCGACGCGCCGTTCGACGATGGGCGCTCTGTTGCCGTCTGCGACAGGCGCTTCCTTCGCACTTGCGGCCATCCTGGAGAAGGGCGGTAACATCGGCGTTTTGGTCGACCAGAAATTCTCGAGCGGGCTCGAGACGAATTTCTTCGGCCGCCGCTGCCAGAGCAATCCGGTTCTGGGCATCCTCGCCCGGCACTACGACTGCGATGTTTATCCGGCGCGCTGCGTGCGGCTGCCGGGCAACCGTTTCCGGCTCGAGATCGAGGATAGGCTGACCTTGCCGCGCAACGAGAGCGGCAGCATCGACGTCCCCGCCACCACCCAGCTTCTCGCCGACGTCGTCGAGCGCTGGGTGCGCGAGGATCCCGGCCAGTGGATGTGGTTCCACAAGCGCTGGGAGATCAGTGGCCGCCGGCGCAGCCGGCGTGGACAGGCAAAGTCAGCCGGCTAGACTGCCGTTGAGCACGAAAAAAGCAGCATCAAAGAAAAAGCCGCGAAGATTGCTCTGCGCGACTTTCGTGCTTGATCCGGTGTGTTCCCGAAGATCCTACAGGAAAGGTAGGACGAAGCCCGGGCGATAGGTATCCATCGTGGCGCCGTTGCGATCTTCGTCGAGCAGCGTGTCCGAACCGAAGCTTGCACGCAGGCCAATCACATATTTGTGGACATTCAGGTCTGTTCCATCTGCGGAGATATGGTCCAGCTGATAGCGACCGAACACAGAAACCGGCGTGCCGGAAAACCGGTACATGGCTTGCAACGCCCCCGTGACCGTGTCGAGATCGGTGCCAAACACCGAGAGCCGGGAAAAGCCGAGTTCGGCGTCGAAGCGAAGATTGTCCTGAGCGAAATAGCGCACCACGCCCCGGCCACCCCAGTTGTCGATATGCTCGGGTGAGCCGCTGGCTCGCAACTGGCCATAGTAAACCTGGCCGTAGACGGTCACGTTGCCGAAATAGGCCTGGGCTTCGGGCCCGACCGCGAAACTGTAGATGTCTGCGTCGCCAAAGCCGTCACCGCCATAGCCTGTGAGCGAGGCGAAGCCGCCGAGCGCATAGGCGCTCGGATCGCGCCAGTAGCCGTGAACGGCGCCACCATAGCCATAGATGTTTAGACCCTCGACCCAAAGCGAATCGACGAACGCGTCGGTCTGGACGTTCCACCGGGAATCGATTGGGAAATTGACCCGGCCGGCACCGCCGGCGGTCGTGGCGTTTTCGTCCCCAAAATCGGTCGACAGGTACAGTCCGCCGAGATAGGCCTCGACGTAGCCGGAGATGTGCGGCTGGGCGATTTCGGGTTCCATGACGATCGGAGCGACAGCATCGGCGGCGAAGGCCGACGTGGCGGTTGCGGCAATCGCCGCACCTAGAAGAAGTCGATACATCGGAACCCCCATTGCGTTGCCTTGTTCGGCATCTGCCTCACTGTCGGCGTACGCAAGTGTGAACAGCATCAACCCCCAGCGTAGACAGCCGGATTTTGACGCCATGCGCTATTCCTGCAACGTTTTGGTGCTTTCACCGCCGCAAATGCACGGCGGCGTCAATTGCACGCCTGAGGAAACTCAGCGTTTGCCGAACCTGGGCAGTCTTTTCGTCCGTGCCAAATCTAGTTGGTAACGACGATCCGCGTGTTGCCGAAACCGGCTTCCCGCACCATCGCATAGAAGGTTGCCGCATTGGCAGTGTGCAGGCGCACGCAGCCATGTGACGCCGGACGCCCGAGTTGCCTGACTGCGCCAGTGCCGTGGATGGCATAACCACCGCGGAAGAACACCGAATAAGGCATCGGCGACATGTCGTATTTGCGCGAATACCACATCCGCGCCGTCCATTGCGGCCGGTAACTGCCCCGCGGGGTAATGTAGCCTTTGCGAGCGGTGGAGACGCTCCACCGGTAAAGCACCTGACCGTAGCGGCTGACGGTCATGGTCTGCGAAGACACGTCGATGTTGGCCACCAAACCGGCCGTCTTGCCTTCGATGGACGTGCCGAACAGCATCGCTGCAAGTGCTGCCGCCATGAGAACGATTTTATTCATGAGATCAAACCCCTTTGATGCCCCTTGCCTGTCCTACTTCACGCTTTCTTTCATTTTTTTAAAGACACGTGAGTTAAGTACTCCACACTCCTTGAGGAAATCACCAATCTGGAAGTGAAAATTTGAACGATTTCCCGCGATAGTTGCTCCAACGACACTCTATTTTCGGGGCGGTTGCAGGCTTGCAAAGCCGACCCTTTCGTTGCTCAATTGGCGAAATGAACGAACGTCTCCTGAAAGCGGTCGATGATCGGGTCGATGACCTGGTTGCGCTGACTGCGGACCTGATCCGCTTTCCAACCATCAATCCGCCCGGCGAGGCCTATCAGCCATGCGCCGAATACATCGGCGCGCGTTTGAAGAAGCGCGGCTTCGAGATCGAATTCATCCGCGCCGAAGGCACGCCCGGTGACAGCGACCGCTATCCACGCGTCAATGTCGTCGCCCGCTTCGATGGCCGGTCCCCTGGCGCCTGCGTGCATTTCAACTCGCATATAGACGTGGTCGAAACCGGCAGTGGCTGGACCGTGGATCCTTTCGCCGGCGTCGTCAAAGACGGCAAGGTCTATGGCCGCGGCGCCTGCGACATGAAGGGGGGCTTGGCCGCCTCGATCATCGCGGCGGAAGCCTTCATGGAAATCTTCCCGGACTTTCCCGGCGCCATCGAGATATCAGGTACGGTCGACGAAGAGTCCGGTGGCTTCGGCGGCGTAGCCCATCTGGCGAAGCTTGGTTATTTCTCCAGGCCCAAAGTCGACCACGTCATCATCCCCGAGCCTCTGAACAAGGACCGCATCTGCCTTGGCCATCGCGGCGTCTGGTGGGCGGAGATCGAGACCAAGGGCGAGATCGCACATGGCTCCATGCCGTTCCTCGGCGACAATGCGGTGCGCCACATGGGCGCCGTGCTGAGGGCTTTCGAGGACGTGTTGTTTCCCGCGCTCGACCGCAAGATGACGCGCATGCCGGTCGTGCCCGAGGGAGCCAGACGCTCGACCATGAACATCAATTCGATCCATGGCGGCCAGACGGAGGATTTCCGGCCCGGCCTGCCCTCGCCAAACGTGCCCGATTCCTGCCGGCTGACCATCGACCGCCGCTTCCTGCTGGAAGAGGATCTGGACACGGTCAAAAGCGAGGTGACTGATATCCTCGACAGGCTGAAGCGCGAGCGGAAGAAATTCGACTACGAGATCCGTGACCTCATGGAGGTGCTGCCGCTGATGACCGAGCGCAACGCGCCGGTGGTCAAGGCGGTGGCGCAAGGCATCATGGCGATATTCGATCGCGAACCGGACTATGTCATTTCGCCCGGCACCTACGACCAGAAGCACATCGCCCGCATTGGCCACATCTATGACTGCATCGCCTATGGTCCTGGCATTCTCGACCTCGCCCATCGGCCAGACGAATGGGTCGGGATATCGGACATGGTGGAGTCGGCCAAGGTGATGGCGATCGGGCTCAACGTTCTGCTCAGGGGCGCCGATGGCGACGGCACGCTTTGATCGGCTGGGCCGGCAATCTGTGGAAAAACATTCCCCCCGCCGAGGACGGACAGCACGAAACGCAATTTACTCCTTGCCGATTTCACGCTTCTATCCCCCAGGTTTGAGCAAGTGTTTGAGCACACAGGGAGTTGCACGATGAAATTGTGGAAAACCATTCTCGCTGCTGCGGCTCTGGCGCTGGCCGCTGGAACCTCGGCGATGGCCGCACGCACCGACCTGGTCATCGGCATTCCGCTCGAACCGCCGCATCTCGATCCGACCGCCGGTGCGGCCGCTGCGATCGACGAGGTGCTCTACGCCAACGTGTTCGAGGGCCTGACCCGCATCGGTCCGAACGGCGAGGTTCTGCCCGATCTGGCCGAAAGCTGGACCATTTCCGATGACGGCAAGACCTACACCTTCAAGCTGCACAGCGGCGTGAAATTCCACGACGGCACCGACTTCAACGCCGACGACGTGAAATTCTCGCTCGATCGCGCCAGCGCCGACAATTCCGTCAACGCGCAAAAGGGCCTGTTCGCCGCCATCGATGCGGTCGAAGTCGTCGATCCGGCGACGGTGAAAGTCACGCTCAAGAACCCGCAGGGATCCTTCCTCTACAATATGGGCTGGGGCGATGCTGTCATCGTCGCGCCTGAGACAGCCGATACCAACAAGGAAAAACCTGTCGGCACCGGCCCTTTCAAATTCCAGAGCTGGGCCAAGGGCTCGTCGATCACACTGGTGAAGTCCGACAACTACTGGGGCGCCCCGGTGTCCCTCGACAAGGCAGAGTTCCGCATCGTTCCGGATGCCGCAGCCGCCGTGCCGGCGCTGCTTTCGGGTGACATCCAAGCCTTCCCCTTCTTCGATCCCGACAGCGTCGCGCAGGTCAAGGACGATCCGCGCTTCAAGGTGGTAATCGGCGCCACCGAGGGCGAAACCATCCTGTCGATCAACAACAAGAAGCCGCCATTCGACAAGCTGCAGGTCAGGCAGGCGATTTCCTATGCGCTCGACCGCAAGGCGATCATCGACGGCGCCTCGGCCGGGCTCGGCGTACCGATCGGCTCACACATGTCACCCGCCAGCAAGGACTATGTCGATCTCACCGGCCGCTATCCGCACGATGTGGCCAAGGCCAAGGAATTGCTCAAAGAGGCAGGCCTCGAGAACGGCCTCAAGGCAACGCTGAAACTGCCGCCGCCGTCCTATGCACGGCTTGGCGGCGAGATCATCGCCTCGCAGCTTCGCGATGTCGGCATCGATCTGGAAATCATCCCGGTCGAATGGGCGCAGTGGCTGGATCAGGTGTTCACCAAGAAGGATTACGACCTGACCATCGTCTCGCACACCGAGCCCAACGACATCGATATCTATTCTCGCAAGGACTACTATTTCAACTACGACAATCCGGCCTTCGACAAGATCATCGCCGATCTGAACCTCACCTCCGACGAAGCCAAGCGCAAGGAGCTGTTGGGGCAAGCACAGAAGATCCTGGCCGATGATGCCGTGGTCGGCTTCCTCTACGAATTGCCGAAAGTCGGCGTATGGGACGCCAAACTGCAGGGTCTGTGGGAGAACGCCCCGATTCAGGCCAACGACCTGACCAAGGTGAAGTGGTCGGATTGATTTCGTTGTCGCGAAAAACGCGCTGCTCCGGAAACCGCTTCCGGGGCACGTCTTTTTCCGGCAGGCTGAGCTTATGAGCGCCTATCTCCTCAAACGTCTCATGATCGCCGTGCTCACGCTGGTCCTGGCCTCGATGGTGATCTTTGCCGTGCTGGAGATCATTCCCGGCGACCCGGCGCGGCTGATGCTGGGCTTGAATGCCAGCGCCGACCAGGTCGAGTTGCTGCGCAACCAGATGGGCCTCAACGCGCCCCTCGCCTTTCGCTATCTGCACTGGGCCGGCGGCTTGCTGAGCCTCGATTTCGGCCGCTCCTACACCTATTCGGTTCCGGTCATCGATCTTGTTCGCGAGCGCATCGTCGTCTCGCTGCCGCTGGCGCTGATCGCACTCGCTCTCTCCACGGCAATCGCCATTCCGGTCGGGCTGTTTTCCGCCAGACGGCGTGGGCGAGCCGGCGACACGGTTGCGATGGGCGCCGCCCAGCTTGGTGTCGCCGTGCCGAATTTCTGGTTCGCGCTCATGCTGATCTATCTCTTTGCGGTCTGGCTGCGGCTGGTGCCGGCCGGCGGTTTTCCCGGCTGGAGCGCCGGTGTGTGGCCGGCGTTGAAATCACTGCTCCTGCCGGCGATCGCGCTTGCCTTGCCGCAAGCGGCGATCCTGGCGCGCGTCACCCGCTCGGCGCTGATCGAAGTGCTGAATGAGGACTACATCCGCACCGCGCGCGCCAAGGGCCTGCCCTATCGCGCTGTCTTGTGGCGGCACGCATTGCGCAACGCTCTGATCCCGGTGCTCACCATTCTCGGCCTGCAGTTCGCCTTCCTGCTTGCCGGCACCATCATCATCGAGAACGTCTTCTACCTGCCGGGGCTCGGCCGGCTGGTGTTCCAGGCGATCACCCAGCGCGATCTGATCGTCGTCGAAAGCGTCGTCATGCTGCTGGTCGCCGCCGTCATCGCCGTCAACCTGCTTGTCGATCTTTCCTACGCGATCGTCGATCCGCGCCTGAGAAGCCGGCAATGACGCTGCGCTTCGACCTCCCCGAGGAGAATCTCGCCGGCATTCTGGCCAAGGCGTTTGGGAATCGCTCCTTCCTCGCCGGCTTCGTCATCACCATACTGGTGGCAGCTGTCGCACTGCTCTCCTATGTCTGGACGCCCGACGACGTCACCAAACTGATCATATCAGACAAGACGCAAGCGCCGTCGCTGACCCATTGGTTCGGCACCGATCACTTCGGTCGCGACATCCTGTCGATGATCATGGTCGGCGCCCGCAATTCGATCGCCGTGGCACTGGTGGCCGTCGGTATCGGCATGGGTGTCGGCGTACCGCTCGGCGCCTTCGCCGCGGCGCGCGGCGGCATTGTCGACGAGGCGGTGATGCGGCTGAACGACCTCGTCTTCGCCTTCCCCGCACTGCTTTCGGCAATCATGATCACCGCCATCTTCGGGCCGGGTGCGGTCAATGCCATCATCGCCATCGGCATCTTCAACATTCCTGTGTTTGCGCGTGTCGCCCGCGCAGGCGCGCTGGCGATCTGGCCGCGCGAATTCATCCTCGCGGCGCGAGCCGCCGGCAAGAGCACCACGCTGATCACCATCGAACATGTGCTGCCCAACATCGCCACGCTGCTTTTGGTGCAAGGCACCATCCAGTTCGCGCTCGGCATCCTGGCGGAAGCGGGCTTGTCCTATGTCGGCCTCGGTGCGCAGCCGCCGATGCCGAGTTGGGGCCGCATGCTGTTCGACGCGCAGACCCGCATGGTGGTGGCGCCGTGGATGGCGATCTTTCCAGGCATGGCGATTGTCGTCACCGTGCTTGGCCTGAACCTGCTCGGCGACGGCATCGCCGATATCCTCGATCCGAAATCGCGGCGGCAGCGATGAGCTTGCTCGAAATCGAGAACCTGTCGCTGACCATCGGCGACACGCAGATCCTGAGGGGTATCGGGCTCTCCGTCGCGCCCGGCGAGGTGATGGGGCTGGTCGGAGAATCCGGCTCGGGCAAGTCGATGACGGCGCTGACGGTGATGCGGCTTCTGCCATGGGCAGCACGCGCCACGGGACGCGTGAGCTTCGACGGCATCGACATCCTTGCCGCCAGCGAGGACCAGATGTGCGCGCTGCGTGGCGACGACATCGGCATGGTGTTCCAGGAGCCGATGACGGCGCTCAATCCGGTCAAGACCATCGGCGAGCAGGTCGCCGAAGGCATCCGCTGGCACACCAAGGCCAGCCGCGCGAATGCCGAGGAGCGGGCGCGAAAAATGCTCGACCGCGTCGGCCTGCCGGCAGCAAAATTCCCGCTGGCGCGCTATCCACACGAGCTTTCCGGCGGCCAGCGTCAGCGCGTCGTCATTGCCATTGCCTGTGCGCTGAAACCAAAGCTGCTGATCGCCGACGAGCCGACCACGGCACTCGACGTGGTGCTGCAGGCGCAGATCCTCGACCTGTTGCGCGACCTCGTCGCGGAAAACCGCATGGGTCTGTTGTTGATCTCGCACGACCTCGCGGTGGTGACCGAGATGGCCGACCGCATCACCATACTGCGCCACGGCGAGGTGATGGAGGCCGGCGAGACGGCGCGCACATTGTCCGAACAGCTTCATCCCTACACGCGCCAGCTGGCGCAAGCGTCGATGCATGTGCCGGCGCGCGCCAGAACGCATGACGCCGACCACGGCACACCTCTGCTTCAGGTAGCCAAACCTCTTCTTCAAGTGGAAAGCGCGACGCGCGATTATCCGGGACGACGCACGTCCCTGTTCAAGCGCGCCGTGCCGACCCGCGCCGTCGACGATGTGTCCTTCTCGATGGCGCCGGGGCAATCGGTGGCATTGGTCGGCCGCTCCGGCTGCGGCAAGTCCACGCTGGCTCGCATGATCCTGGCGCTGGACCGGTCGACATCAGGAACGATCCGGTTTCGCGGCGAGACCATCACCGGCAAGAGCGAGACGGAACTCAAGCCGGCGCGGCGCGACATGCAGGTGGTGTTCCAGGACCCCTACGGCTCCTTCGACCCGCGCCAGAAGGTCGAAAAACTGGTGGCCGAACCACTGCATGTGCTGGAGAAGAAGCCGGCACCCGCTGAGCGGCGCGAAATGGTGGCGCATGCGTTGCACGAGGTCGGCCTCAGCCCCCGCGACATGGACAAGTATCCGCATGAATTTTCAGGTGGCCAGCGGCAGCGCCTGTCGATTGCCCGCGCCATCATAACCCGACCGAAACTGGTCGTCGCCGACGAGCCCGTGTCGGCACTCGACGTCTCGATCCGTGCCCAGATCCTCGACCTCTTCGCCGATCTCAACCAGAAGCTCGGCGTCGCCTATCTGTTCATCACCCACGATCTGACCGTCGCCCGCGCCATCACCGACGAAGTTATGGTCATGCATGAGGGTAAGATCGTCGAGCGTGGCCGGACGAGCGAGGTGCTCGACAATCCACAGTCCGAGGCGGCCAGGGCGCTGGTCGCCGCCGCTCCGGATTTGCACCGGGCGATCGCGCGCAGATTACAGGAACAAGGGTGAACAGCCGGTTCACGAAGTGAATCGTGCCGGTGGCACGATGAAAGGCCCCGCGAACGCCGGGACGCTACGAGCGGCGGGGACCCGGCAGGCCAGGCGACTGTCGAGACCAGCTCACTCTTCCGGCTTCACCACGTCGACCGGGCTGATGTCGAGCAGGTCGAGCGTACGGCGCAAAAGCCGCACCTCGCTCTCGGCCAATTGCGAATCGGCCTTGGCGATCTCGGCCATATGGAGAGCGAGCAGCTTGCGCCGTTCGACGTCGAGGCCGCGGAACTGCGCTATGGCTTGCGAGCCGTTGGTCTCGTAGCCGAACTCGTTGAGATACTCGATAACGCTGTCGATGCTGGCTTCCGGAATGCCGAAGGCTTCCTTGCAGATACGCCTGAAGGCCACCATTTCGCTCTCGCTGACCGAACCGTCGGCCAGGATCATGCGGAACAGCATCAGCAGTTCCGCCGACAGCACAGGATCGTCCGCCACCTTGCGCACGCCGGGGTCGCCGTCGAAGATCGAGCGTATCTGGTCGAGCAATGCCATCGCCATCAATATCCTTTTCCGATTCGCCCATAGGTAGCGCGGAATCGGCCTTGCGCAAACCGGATGCGGTGGTCGACCTCTGCTGGGTCCGCTGATTGGTGTATGATCGCGCGCCTGATAGAATGTGGGCGTACGAATCATGTTGAGGAGGACCACACATGAATCTCAGTGCGCCCACACAACTTATTTTCATTATTTCCGTTGTCATCGCCATTATCGGCATTCTTGCCGCTCTCGGCGTTCTTGCGTTCATTCCACTGGCATCAGTGTGGATTGTTCTTATTGCTTACATCGTGCTTGCCGCCGGCTGCTTGATGCGCGGCGCCTAAGCACTTCACCATCTCAGGCAATTGGAAGCGCCCGGTCACAAGCCGGGCGTTTTTGATTTTGACGCATGGTCTGCTAGGCTCTCCCTGGACATAAGGATGGCCGATGCCGGTCGAGACAGAGCGTCATGACCAACAGGATCGTCCGGTCGCCGACCGGTTCGAGGTGGTGCGGCGCGCACCCGGCGATCAACTTCACGGTGCTGTGACGGACATATGCGGCTATCGCGAAACAGCGCCCGGCCATTTTCGCAACGTCGAATATGCGTCGCTGACCGTGCCGCTGGTCATCAGCTTCGCCGAACCCTTCGCCATCGGGCTCGGCAAGGACCCCGGCGACAATGATCGCTTCGCCAGTTTCGCCGCCGGCCTCTACGCCGGGCCGGTGGTGATCGAATCCTTTGGCGGCTCTTGCTGCATCCAGATCAATTTCACGCCGCTCGGCGCCCGCCGCTTCTTCGGCCAGCCGATGAGCGAACTGGCGGACACCATGGTCGGCCTCGATGATGTGCTCGGCCTTGAAGGCATGATGCTGCGCGAAAGGCTGGGCAATGCGCGGGACTGGAGCACACGCTTTGCCATCGCTGAGGCTTTCGTCGCCACCCGGTTGACCGAGGCTCGCGAAACGCAGGCCGAAATCGATTGGGCCTATGACCGGATCGTCACTTCGGGCGGCCGCATTCGCATTTCGACGCTGGCCGGAAAACTTGGCTGGAGCCGCAAGCATCTTGCCGGTAAATTCTCCGATGCGATCGGTGTCGGTCCCAAGACGCTGTCGCGCATCATCCGCTTCAACCGTGCGCTTGGCCTGTCCCGGCAAAACGCCAGCGATTGGGCTGATATCGCGGCCGATTGCGGCTATGCCGACCAGTCGCATCTGGTGCGCGAGTTCCGCGACCTTGCCGGCACAACGCCGACCGCGCTTGCCGCTCAGGCATAGGTACAGAAGCGTTCCTTCGGACGCTTGGCACCCAGGTAACATTTCTTCAAGACGCCGGAACAGCCTTCGCTCAGATTGGGTTATCGACCAACCCAGACGAAGGAGATCGCTATGTCGCACACCACTGAACCCCCGCGGCTCTACCCGACGCTGCGCTACAAGAACGCGGCAAAAATGATCGACTGGCTGGGCGAAGCCTTCGACTTCAGCGTCCGTGCCCGCTTCGGCGAAGGCGATGTCGTCCATCACGCCGAACTGACCTTCCGCTCCTCGATGATCATGCTGGGCACCGCGCGCGACGACAAGTTTGGCCAGATGGTTGGCGCGCCAGGCTCGGGGGGTGGCAGAGCCATCTACGTCGCCGTCGCTGATGCCGACGCCGCTTTTGCTCGAGCCAAGAGTGCCGGCGCCGATATCCTCGAGGAACTTGTCGACCGCAACTATGGCAGCCGCGAATTCATCTGCCGCGATCCGGAAGGCAATGTCTGGTCCTTCGGCACTTACTGGCCGAAAGCCAACGAAAAAGCATGATCCCGAAAAGTGGAGGCCGGTTTTCGAACAAGGTCATGCTCAAGTAAAAGAGCTAACGCGCCAGAGCAAAAATAGCATCGCAGTCGAGATGGGTTTCCAGCTCGGCTGCGACCTCGTCCAGCGCCCGTTCGACCTCGGCGCGATAGTCGATGCCGCCGCCTTTGACACCGAGGTTTTCGAGGAACCGCGCGCGAAAACCATCGGCGGAAAACAGTCCGTGCAGATAGGTGCCGAAAACCTTGCCGTCGGCGGAGATGGCGCCGTCATCGACACCGTTGATGACGGCGGACGGCCGCAGCGTGTCCGGGCCGGTGGTGCGGCCAAGATGGATCTCATAGCCTTCGAGCGGCAGGTCGAACGGCACTGAGCGCGCGCTGACATTGCGCACCGTCTTTTCCGGCTCCATCACCGTTTCGACATCAAGCAGCCCGAGGCCTTCGGTCTCGGTGACGTTGCCTTCGATGCCGTCGGGATCGCGCACCACGCGACCGAGCATCTGGAAGCCGCCGCAAATGCCGACGATTTGGCCACCGCGCTTGCGGTGGGCGAAGAGGTCGCGATCCCAGCCATTCTCGCGGAATTTCAGCAGGTCGCCGATCGTCGACTTGGAGCCGGGAATGACCACCAACCCGGCATCCTCCGGCAAGCGTTGACCCGGCGGCACGAAGACCACCTCGACCTGCGGCTCAGCCTTGAGCGGGTCGAGATCGTCGAAATTGGCGATGCGGCCAAGCATCGGCACGACGACCTTCAGCGCCCGCTTCTCGCCGGACACCAGCCGTTCGAGCACGACCGAATCTTCTGAAGGCAACCGTGCCGCTGCCTTCAGCCACGGCACGACGCCGAAACAGCGCCAGCCGGTGAATTTCTCGATCGCTCCGATACCGTCATCGAACAACGAAACATCGCCGCGGAACTTGTTGATGAGGTAGCCGACGATCATGCGCCGGTCCTCGTCCGGCAGGATCAGATGCGTGCCGGCGACCGAGGCGATGACGCCGCCGCGGTCGATGTCGCCGACGAGAATGACCGGCACGTTGACGCGCGTCGCAAAGCCCATATTGGCAATGTCGCGGCTCCTGAGGTTGATCTCGGCCGGCGAACCAGCGCCTTCGACGATGACGAGATCGGCGCCCTCGCCGACCTTCGCCCAGGAGTCCAGCACGGCATCCATCAGTTGGCCCTTCAGCGCCTGATAGTCGCGCGCCCTCGCCTCGCCGAACACTTTGCCCTGCACCACCACCTGCGCCCCGACATTGGTCTGCGGCTTGAGCAGCACCGGGTTCATGTGGACGGACGGCGCCACGCCACAAGCGATCGCCTGCAGCCATTGGGCACGGCCGATCTCGCCGCCACCTGCGTTGTTGTCGCCCGGGATGTCGGCAACGGCGGCATTGTTCGACATGTTCTGCGGCTTGAACGGCCGCACCTTCAGCCCACGTTTCTTTGCTGCGCGGCAGAGGCCTGCAACCAGGACCGTCTTGCCCACGTCGGAGCCCGTGCCTTGCAGCATGATCGCTTTGGCCATCAGCCCCTGCCCTGCGCAACGGTTCCGGTGATATCGGACTTCTGCGCCAGCGGTCCGCCACGCCAGATGTAGAGCGCCAGCAACGGCTCCTTGCCGGTGCGCATGGCGTGGTTCACGTTCGACGCGTGATGGATGACCTCACCAGCCTCGCGAACACGAAAGTCGCTTTCGCCCATGCGCCATTCGGTGCCGCCGGTCAGCGGAATGTAAATTTCCTCGGCGACGTGGTGATGATCGGGATAGACGATATCAGGGCCCAGGATCAACAAGCCGGCCGCGACCTCATCGTTGATGAAATGACCGCGCGTGCCGAAGACCTCCAGCCAGCCATAGTTGTCGATGAATTCTTTTCCGAAATCCGCCGCGCTGTAGGTCTGGCCCCATCGCAAACCGGCTCGACGCTCCGCGAGCAGTCCCGCCAGCGGCCTCGCGCCTGTCGGAGCGAGTTCGACGATGCGATCGAGCTGGCGAAGGCAAGCCAGCGGATGCGGTTCGAGCCGACGGGGCGGCATGTCCCAGCCGATCCTGGCCACGGCGTCGCGAACCAGCCCATCATCAAACGTCGAGAGATAGGAGCGGAAGCGTTCAAGCAGTTCATCGAAATTTGTCGTCACGCTTTGCTCCGGGCACCAATTCGCGCACAGCCGCTCCGCAGGTAGCCGGGTTGCGCGGCGGCATCATTGGTCTAGATTGGACGGCGCGCAAAGCCAAAAACGACAGGCCAGCAGGCCAAAAAATCAGGGAGCACGCCATGGACGCCGCTGTCGATGCGAGCACCGGCCAGTTCGAACTCAACGAAGACCAGCGCGCCATACAAGCGATGGCCGAGGCCTTCGCCACGGACCGCGTCGCGCCGAACGCGCTCGACTGGGACCGCAACAAGCATTTCCCTGCCGATGTGATCCGCGAGACCGGCCCGCTCGGCCTAGGCGGCATCTATGTCAGAGACGATGTCGGCGGCTCTGCGCTCGGCCGGCTCGATGCCGTGCTGATCTTCGAGGCAATTTCCCGCGCCGATCCGGCGTTTTCCTCCTTCATCTCGATCCACAACATGGTGGCTTCGATGATCGACCGCTTCGGCAGCGAGGAGCAGCGCCAGCGCTTTCTGCCCAGGCTGACCTCGATGGAATGGCTGGCGAGCTATTGCCTGACCGAGCCGGGCTCCGGGTCGGACGCGGCGGCGCTGAAGACGCGCGCGGTGAAGAGCAGCAGTGATTATGTGCTGAACGGCGCCAAGCAGTTCATCTCCGGCGCCGGCGACAGCGACCTCTATGTCGTCATGGCGCGCACCGGGGCCGATGGACCGAAAGGCATTTCCACCTTTATCGTGCCGAAGGATGCGCCCGGTCTTTCCTTCGGTGCCAATGAGCACAAGATGGGCTGGCACATGCAGTCGACCCGCCAGGTCATCTTCGAGGACTGCAAGGTGCCCGCGGAAAACCTGCTTTCTTCAGAAGGCGCCGGTTTCGGCATCGCCATGGCCGGGCTCGACGGCGGCCGGCTGAACATTGCCGCCTGTTCGCTCGGCGGTGCACAGTCAGCGCTCGACAAGGCGCTGTCCTACACCGCCGAGCGCAAGGCCTTCGGCTCGAAGATCAACCAGTTCCAGGCGCTGCAGTTCAAGCTGGCCGACATGGAGACCGAGTTGCAGGCGGCGCGCATCTTCCTCTACGCCGCCGCCTCCAAGCTCGACCGCAACGCGCCGGATGCCGGAAAATGGTCGGCCATGGCCAAGCGCTTCGTTACCGACATCGGCTTCAATGTCGCCAACGATGCACTGCAATTGCATGGCGGGTACGGCTATTTGCACGATTATGGCGTCGAGAAGCTGGTGCGGGATCTGCGCGTCCACCAGATCCTGGAAGGCACCAACGAGATCATGCGCGTCATCATTGCACGCGCCCTGATCGGCCGCTGACGGTAGAAAAATCGGGAGAAAACGATGACCACCATCGCCTTCATCGGCCTCGGCAACATGGGCAATCCGATGGCCGCGAATCTCGTCAAGGCCGGGCACACGGTGAATGGTTTCGACCTGATGCCGGAGAACCTCGTCGTCGCCAGGGACCATGGCGTCGTCGTCATGGCCAATGCGCTTGCGGCGGTGAAGGATGCCGATGTGGTCATCACCATGCTGCCCGCCGGCAAGCATGTTCTGTCGGTCTATGAGGAAATCGCGCCCAAGGCCAGGAAAGGCGCGCTGTTCATCGATTCCTCGACCATCGACGTCGAATCGGCCCGAAAAGCCCATGCCGTCGCAAACCGGCACGGCCTGCTGTCGATCGACGCCCCGGTCTCCGGCGGCACTGGTGGCGCTGCCGCGGGCACGCTGACCTTCATGGCCGGCGGCTCGAAGGACGCCTTCGCCAAGGCTGAGCCTATTCTGAAGCCGATGGCCGGCCGCATCGTCCATTGTGGTGAGAACGGCGCCGGCCAGGCGGCAAAGATTTGCAACAACATGATCCTCGGCATTTCGATGATCGGCGTCGCCGAAGCCTTCGTGCTGGCGGAAAAACTGGGCTTGTCGCATCAGGCGCTGTTCGATGTCGCCTCGACGTCGTCGGGCCAGTGCTGGTCGCTGACCAGCTATTGTCCGGTGCCCGGCCCCGTGCCGGCTTCGCCCGCCAACCGTGACTACAAGCCCGGCTTTGCCGCGGCACTGATGCTGAAGGATTTGAAACTGTCGCAGGAGGCAGCACTTGGCGCCGGTGCGGCAACGCCGCTGGGCGCCGAGGCGACACAGCTTTACGCGCTGTTCAACGCCCAGGGACATGCCGGCGCCGATTTTTCCGGAATCATAAATTTTCTGCGCGGCAGCCCTTCGTAAGTTTCGAATTTTGCAGAGCTTTTGTCGATTTTTTCGGACAGGAAAAATCGCAAATTTAGATTTGCTTAAGCTCTCAATAACCTCACGGTAACGATGTCCCTATAAAACGGATTTCGAGGCGGACATATCGCATCCGCCCGGCGCTCCGGATCAGGTCTCGCGTACCGGAGCCCGTAAGTTTCGCAAGTGTTCAGTAGCGAAGCGCCATGCGTATCTGGCAAAGCCGCGTTCCCGATGGAGCGCGGTTTTTGCGTTCCACGCCACTCTTTGGTTCAGGACTTCGTCGACAGTCGGCGGAAGTTTGCCTTCACGGTCCGGCTTGCCGGCTTCAGCGCAGCGCTGATCGACCGCTCCGCCGCGATGCCGTTGAACAGCGACGGCATGCGGCCGGAAAAAACCTCCGGCCAGAAGCGCGCCGTCGATTGCAGCAGCGCCATGTGCGCGGCAAACGCGCCCTCAGTCATCGCCATGGTCTTTTCATGCATCGCGCGTGCCGTCTCAGGGCTCCACGTCCGGCCATTTTGTGCGTCCGCGGCCATCAGCGGCAGGCGCATCATCGCCACCAAAGGCGCCAGCATCAGGTCTTGGCCTATCGCGGCCACTTCCAGCGCCCGCTGGCTCTTGCTTATCTTTGTCATGAAAATCCAAACCCCAATACAGCCGGTCTGGCCGGCTCTCAGAACACTACGCGCGACGAAGACTATTCGTTCCCTCAAATCGTAGCGAAACCTGCATTGAGGCCGGGCGACCTGATCGCAGGACGCCCGGGTGGCTCTTTCTCTCTTATCGCTGTTTCCGCAGATCCGCTTGCGCCAGATCAAGCGCCTTGGCAATGCGGTCGCAAGCCATGTCGATCGTTTCGCGCGTCCAGATCAGCGGCGGCGAGAGGATCATCGTATCGCCGGTGGCGCGCAGCATCATGCCTTGCGCGATCGCATGGTCGCGGACGGTGACGGCAGCGCTGCCCGCCGGCAGGAAACGCTCTTTGGTCGCCTTGTCCCTAACGATCTCGATCGCCCCCATCAGCCCGATCGAGCGCACCTCGCCGACCAGATCATGGCCGGCGATACGCTCCTGCAGGGCCTGGGCAAAGTAAGGCCCGGTGTCGTTCCTGACGCGATCGACCAGGCCTTCCCGCTCGATGATCTCGAGGTTCTTCAGTGCCACGGCGCAGGCTACCGGATGCCCGGAATAGGTATAGCCGTGATAGAACTCGCCACCCTTCTCGACCAGTGTCGCCGCGATGCGGTCGCCGACCAGCAGCGCCGACAGCGGCTGGTAACCGGAGGTCAGCGCCTTGGCCGTGGTGATGGTGTCGGGCTCGATGTCGAAGGTCTGTGCGGCGAACCACTCGCCGGTGCGGCCATAGCCGGTGATGACCTCATCCAGCATCAAGAGGACATCGTATTTGCGGCAGATGCGCTGAACTTCCGGCCAGTAGCTCATCGGCGGGATCTTCACGCCGCCTGCCCCCATCACCGGCTCGCCGATGAAGGCAGCAACCTTGTCGGCGCCCGCTTCGAGGATGGCGTCCTCGACGGCCTTTGCCGCGCGCAGGCCGAAATCATGGTCGCTCTCGCCGGGCAGAGCGAGCTCATAGGCATAGGGCATCAGCACATGGACGATGTTGGGAACCGCGCCGCCGAGCTGCTTGTGCATCAGGTCCATGCCGCCGAGCGACGTGCCGGCGACCGTCGAGCCGTGATAGCCCATCTTGCGCGAGATGATGCGGTTCTTCTCCGGCTTGCCTTCCAGCGCCCAGTAGTGCCGCACGAGGCGCAACGCCGTGTCGTTGGCCTCGGAACCGGACGAGCCGTAAAACACCTGGTTGATGTGCTTCGGTGCCAGTTCCGCCAGCTTCTTGGCCAGCAGAACCGGCGTTGGTGTCGAGCATTTGAAGAAGGAGTTGTAATAGGGCAGTTCCTTCATCTGGGCATAGGCTGCATCGGCCAGTTCATCGCGGCCGTAGCCGACATTGACGCACCACAGCCCGGCCATGCCGTCGAGGATTTCCGTGCCTTCCGAATCGTAGATGAACGGCCCATTGGCATGGGTGATGATGCGCGAGCCGGCCTCGCGCAGTTCCTTATGGTCGGTGAATGGATGAAGATGATGCGCGGCATCGATCTGCTGAAGCTGCTTCAGCGAATAGTTCTGATAAGTCATGGGCTTGACCTTTCCTCTTGAATCAATCCGGCAACTGCCGGGGTGGATTCGTCAGAGGCAGGCGGGCGGCGAATAGCCGATGCGGGCACACAGCCGAAGAAGCTCGGCGCGCAGCGTGCGCGGCGACGGCGTCACCGCCACCCTAAATGCGCAAACCAATATCACTACCGGAGCCATGATGGCACCTTAGGCTGTCTAAAGCCTTCAGTTCAAGCCGTACCGCTCAGCGCCCGCTGCAGGAACACATACTTCATCGCCGCCTGGGCCGCCTGCGGCCGGCGATCACCGCGCCCGCCATGCCCACCCTCGGTTTCTTCGAAGAACAGCGTCTTCTCATGGCCGGCAGCCTGCAGGCGGGCCGCCATCTTGCGTGCATGGCCGGGATGGACGCGGTCGTCGGCGGTCGACGTGGTCAGCAGGACCGGCGGATAGGCGGCATCGGCCGAGACATGCTGGTAGGGCGAATAAGCGGCGAGCCAGGCCGCCTCTTCCGGTTTCGCCGGATCGCCATATTCGGCCATCCAGGAGGCGCCGGGCGGCAGTTCGGTGTAGCGCAGCATGTCGAGCAACGGCACGTCGATGATGACCGCGCCGAACAGTTCCGGGTGCTGCGTCAGCGAGACGCCGGTCAGCAGACCGCCATTCGACCCGCCCTGAATGCCGAGCGAGGCCGGCGTGGCAATGCCGCGTTTCACCAGGTCTTGCGCCACGGCAGCGAAATCGTCGAAGGCATTCTGGCGATTGGCCTTGAGCGCTGCCTGGTGCCAGTTCGGGCCGAACTCGCCGCCACCGCGGATATTGGCCTGGACATAAGCATTGCCCTTCTCGAGCCACAGCCTGCCGCGCACGCCGGCATAGCCGGGCAACAGCGGCACTTCGAAACCGCCATAGCCGTAGAGCAGCGTCGGCACTGGACCGTCCTGGTCACGCCGCCGGACGACGAAGTACGGAATCATGGTGCCGTCCTTCGACCGCGCCTCGAACTGTTCCGAGATGAGAGGCGAAGCGTCGAAACGCGCCGGCTGTGCCTTCACCGTCGCCAGCGTCACAGCATTGTCGTCCGACCAGATGATCGAGCTCGGCGTCAGGAAATCGGTGAAGGAGAAGGAGACGCTGGCGCCGAAATGCTCGGCATGGGCGATGCCGACATTGCCATTTTCAGGCAGCGCGACCGGCTTCAGCAACCAACCGTCGACGGTTCGCTCGCAAACGACGACCTTGCCGCGCACATTGTCCATCAGATTGATGAACAGCCGGTCCTGCGTGCGGGTGATGCCGGCGATCGAGACCCGATGCGCCGGCTCGAGCACAGTTTCGACGGGCCCAAGCGCGCCGGTTTCGATCCAGCGCGCGAAGTCTAGCGAATAGAGACCATCGGGCCGGCACAGCGTGCCGTCCGGCGCTGTCCACGGGCTGCGCACGCCGAAGACAAGCTGATCCCTGAAGAGCGCCGTGTCGGCGACGTCGTCCGGCAACGGAATGCGCCGATTTTCGCCGGAAGGCAGGCGAAGGAAACTGTGCGAGGCGAAGAAGTCGAGCGTCCGGGCCAGGAACACATGCCGTTTGTCGCCGTCGAATTCGACGGAACCGCCGGCGGCGAGATCCTCTATTTGCGCCTCGAAGATTAGCGTCGCGTCTTCCAGCCGGGTGCCACGCGTCCACAGCTTGATCACGCGCGGATAGCCGGATTCCGTCTTGTCGGCCTCTTCGAACGCCGCCGAAACGATGACTGTGTCCTTGTCGAGCCAGCCGAAGCCCGACTTGGAAGCGGGAGCCCGAAAGCCATCCTCGACAAACGACTTTGTCGCGATGTCGAATTCGCGCATCTCACTGGCGTCGCCGCCATCCGGCGACATGCTGACCAGGCAGCGGTTGAAGTCGGGGTAAAGCCGGCTGGCGCCGCTGAACACCCATTTCACCCCTTCCTTCGCCGCCAGTTGGTCGAAGTCAATGATCGCCTCCCATTCCGGCGTCTCGGTCTTGTAGGAAGCGACAGTCGTGCGCCGCCACAGGCCGAGCACATTGGTCTTGTCCTGCCAGAAATTGTAGACATGGCCGCTGAGCGCGGCTCCAACCGCAATGTTGTCTTCGGCCGTCATTAGATCGAGCGCAGTTTCGAACGACGCCTGGTAGGACGGATCGCCCTGCAATTCGGCTGATGTGACCTCGTTCTGACGGTGAACCCAGTCGAGCGCCTCTTTGCCTGTCCTGTCCTCCAGCCAGAGAAAGGGGTCTTCGGCAGTCGAATTTGGCCGGGCTTTGGTGATCGATCTGGTCATGCGGTCTCCGAATGCGTGTTCAAGCCTCGCCAACATCGACATGCCGGCGCCGATATTCAAGACATCGCCCGCGTCTTTTGCGTCTGTTTAAGGCCGTCCTCCGCTGACGTTCACGTCATCCGGCGACGCATGACGGTCGCAACAGCCAGCGCCAGGCAAATGGCGCCAAGCGTGATCGGCAGGCCGCCGGCGCCGAGGACATCCATGGCGCCACCCGCCAGCGGCGGAACGGCGATGCCGCCGACACCCCACATCAGCGAGAAAGCGGCGTTGCCGGCGACCAGCGCCGAGCCGGTGAACCGCTCGCCAAGCTCGATGATCGACATCGTGTAGATGCCATAGGAAACGGCGCCCCAGATGAAGACGCATGGCCAGATCAGCGGCGTCTCGATGAGCAGCGGCAACAGTGCGCATCCGAGCACCGTTGCGCAGACACAGATGAACCGTACCAGCCGCGCGGACAGTCTTTCCGCCAGCAGGCCGAGCGGCACCTGCATGGCGATGTTGCCGGCGATCATCGTCGACAGCAGCGCCGACATGCGGGCTTCCGCGATGCCGTAATGCGTTCCGTAGACGGGCAACAGCGCCAGCACCCCCTGTTCGAAACCCGCTGCAACCACCACCGCGGACAACAGCAACCATGCCAGCGGCATGAACCCCATCACCGAAACCCGATGCCCGGCCTCGTCCACCTTTGGCAGCCGTCTCAGCACCAATGCCAGGCAGCCGCCACAAAACACGAATGCGGCGATGCCGACGAGAAACGGCGGCCATCCCTCTGTTCCGACGGCAAGCAGGCAAAGTGGGCCCGCCGCGAAACCCGCCGAAATGATCGTCGAATAGACCCCCATGACGCGACCGCGACGCGCCGGCGGCGCCAGTGCGATCACCCAGATCTCGCTCAGCACGTAGAGCGGATTGGTCACCACGCCGATCAGGAAGCGCAGCGGAAACCACAGATAGACATTTTGCGTCCAGCCGATTAGCGCCAGCACGATTGCCGAGAGCGCGGCACAGGTGAGCGCGGTGCGCCCTGCCCCGAACCGGCGCGCCAGCGCCGGAATCAGCGGCGACGAGACGATGAAGCCGATCGGCGTCATCGCCGCCGAGAGGCCGATGACGGCTGGCGAGACGCCCTGACGCTGCAGGATGAAACTCAGCAGCGGATAGCTCAGTCCTTGCGCGATGGCGAATACCGAGACTGTCGCGATCACGCCGGTGATCGCGGCCCATTGCATTGTCTCGTCACTGTTCGATTCCGCCAGGGTCATGATCCGCACTCAATGTCGGGACGCAGGATTAGCGGTTCGGTTCCGGTGCAGTAAGCCCCCCGCAGGCGAAAACCGCTTGCTCCAGCCAACGCGTGTCAGGAGCTGCGGCGCATGTGGATGCCGGGCAAACAGACGCTATGGAAAATATCGGGCGATCGCCCCCTTCTTGCCTTGCGCGTAAGGCTTCAGCCACTTGTCGTCTATCGAGATCCCGTCATCGGCCGAAGGTCCTTTTCCAATTGTCCTGCGCCATGCGCGAAACTTGTAATGGTCGAACACGTCGAGCATATGCACCGCATAGGCGGCGGCAAACGTCTTGTCGCCTTCCACGATCACCAGATTCTCGTCATTCTCGTAGGATGCCTTGTAGCCGAGGTTGTGGCTGCCGGTGATCACCGTCGCGTTCTCCGCCATCGGATCAATGATCACGATCTTGTCGTGCACGATCGCATGACCGACTGTCAGCACTTCCGCCTGGAAATCCCGGGCAATCGAGGCCGCCGTCAGGTTTGCCGCCCTGACGATGGAGACGTTCGGCGCCTCCCAGACCTTTTCTGGAAAGACGAACGGCGATTTGCCGTCCTTGTTCAATTTGTGGGTGATTGGATCCCTGGTCGGCGCGACATAGTTCGGCATGGCGGTATGGTCGCTGATCGCGCCCTGCACGATCAGCTTCGGATTGGCCGCCGCCGCCGCGACAGCCTGGTCGACGATTGAATTGTCGCCACGGCGCGAAGGATTGAATACCAGAAACAGTACTGCCTCCTTCGCTGCCTTGATTCGCGCGAAAACGTCTTCGAGATCGACGGGCCGCACTGAGATGTCCTTCTTGCTACGGTCGGGATCGTTCGGCGAAAACCATACCGTCATGCCGTCCAACGCCGCAGTGGCGCCATTCAGCGGGTTTGGCCTGTGGTTTTCCCTGCGAAATGGCACGCCTTGCTTCTGTGCGACATGGCCGGCGGCACTTGCGGTGGCCGGCGGCGGGAAGACGTCGGCCTTCATGCGCTCCCAATAGGCATCGAACACTTCGGCCATGGCAGGGTCGTCGCGGATGAAGGCGTTGTTGGACTGTCCGCAAATGCCTGTCGACGTCCAGTTTGTGCTGCCGGTCATGACCGCTTGCGCATTGCCCTGTGCATCGCGGTAGACGGCAAACTTGTTGTGGCCGATATGGTTGTTGTTGAACAGTCGATCCGTCAGCGTGACGCCCGCGTCGAGCAGTCGCTTTCTGAACGGCGCGTTGCCGGCGTTCCAGGCCTTGGTTTGTTCGTCCCTGCCCGAATTCGAAAGAATGACATCGACGACATCCTTGGCATCGATGATCGCATCACATAGCTCGTCATCGCCAAGTTCATAAAGGGCAAGCCTGACAGTGCCGCCTTCAACCTTGGCCCGTTTCATCAGGCTGGTCAGCACGTCCGGCACATCGCCATGCAGATAGGCGCGTATCTCGCCACCACGGCGCTGAAGCTCGGCCCTGATCTTGTCGCGCTGGCCGACCTTGATGCCCGCCTTTTCCAGCGCACGCGACATCCATTGCGTAGACAGCACGCCATTGGTGAAGGCGACACGCGCCTTGCCGAACATCTGTCCCAGAAAGATCGGCGGACTGACAGCGCCCTGGCCGAGATAACCGAGTGGCCGCGGCGCCCCGGTATAAGCGGGCTCGCCGGCGACGACCTGGTCCGGACGCACCGGCACCGGATCGAGGCCCGGCTTCATGTCGCCAACCGGGCGTACGCGGTAGGCGATCATTTCGCCATCCGGCCTGACCTTGAGGCTATCGCGTCGGCGGCGCAGCGTAAGATCGCGCCAGAATGTCTTTTGCACCGGCCATACGCCCGTGTCCTGTGGAATCCACCTTGGATTGCGCTGACCCTTGAACGGCACCCAAGCCGCCAGGCAACGCTCCTCGCCGGTGTCGGGATAAATGCGGACGATCTCGAAGCCAAGACAACCTGGGATCATCCCGTCGATATCCCACGACAGGAAAGCAACTTCGTTGTTTGTCGCCGCACGCACTTTGATGACATCAGGCATCGCTACCCCCCCAAAGATGCTCAACGTGCAAGTATGTCATAAGTAAAAGACAGAACTGTAACGCATCTCACATTACAGCATCCTGGCCGACCTTGGATCGCACCGACCTCGATCACAGCGGCGTCCTGGGTGTCCAACTGCCCTTCCGACATGTCGCTTCCATCGCCCTAGTAGTCGCCGCCTCCGCAATGGCTGGACAGCCGGCGGTCCATTATGCCGCCACATTGTCGCATCGTACGAGGCCTGTCATGACCGCCGCCCTTCATCCCGCCGAACCGGCATTGGCAACCGACCGAGCCCGTCGCGGCGGCCGCGCGGGAAAGCGAGCCGGCGGATCAGCTGCGTTCGAGCAGCCGCCATTCCGCCAACTGAAAATCCCGCTGACGCCAACCAAGCTCGTTTCCGACGACGAGCTGGAATCGATCCACCTCGCCTCGCTGCGGGTGCTGCGGGAAATCGGCGTCGACGTGCTGCATGACGAGGCAAGGCGCATCATGAAGGCGCATGGCGCCGATGTCCGAGACGGCAGCGAGCGGGTGCATTTCGACAGCGACATGATCCTCGAGCTGGTTTCGCACTGCCCGTCGGAATTCACCGTTCATGCGCGCAATCCGCTGCACGATGTCCGCTTCGGCGGCAACAATCTGATCATCTCGATGATGGCGTCGGCGCCCAACTGCTCCGACATCGATCGCGGCCGCCGGCCCGGCAACCAGCAGGACTACCGCAACTTCCTCAAGCTTGCGCAGATGCACAACATCCTGAACTGCACGGGTGGCTATCCGGTCGAGCCGATCGACATCCACCCTTCCGTCCGCCACCTCGAATGCATCCGTGATCTCAGCGTACTCACCGACAAGGTGTTCCACATCTATTCGCTCGGCAAGGAGCGCAATGTCGACGGTATCGAGATCGCCAGGATCGCGCGCGGCATCAGCCACGAGCAGCTTCTCGAAGAGCCGTCGGTGTTCACCATCATCAACACCAATTCGCCGCTCAAACTCGATGTGCCGATGATGGAAGGCATCATCCAGATGTCGAGCAAGGGCCAGGTCGTCGTCGTGACGCCGTTCACCCTGTCGGGCGCGATGGCCCCGGTGACCATCGCCGGCGCCCTGGTGCAGCAGAACGCCGAGGCGCTTGCCGGCATCGCCTTCGCCCAGATGGTGCGCAAGGGCGCGCCCGTCGGCTATGGCGGCTTCACCTCGAATGTCGACATGAAGTCCGGCGCGCCGGCCTTCGGCACGCCGGAATACATGAAGGCGCAACTGGTCGGCGGCCAGCTCGCTCGCCGCTACAACATCCCCTATCGCACCTCCAATACCTGCGCTGCCAACACGGTCGACGCACAGGCCGCCTATGAAAGCGTGTTCTCGCTGTGGGGCGCCATCCAGGGCGGCGGCAATCTGATGATGCATGCAGCCGGCTGGCTCGAAGGTGGCCTGCGCTGCTCCTACGAAAAGACGATCCTCGACATCGACCTGCTGCAGATGGTGGCGGAGTTCCTGACCCCGCTCGACCTATCCGAGGAGGCCCTGGGCTTCGACGCCATCCAGTCCGTCGGTCCGGGCGGCCATTTCTTCGGCACCCAGCACACGCAGGACCGCTACAAGACCGCCTTCTACGCACCTGTCATCTCCGACTGGCGCAATTTCGAGACCTGGGCGGAAGCCGGGTCGCCGACCGCGCTCGAAAAGGCCAACCGCGTCTGGAAGGAGCGGCTGGCATCGTATGAAGAGCCGTACATGGACCCGGCTATCCGCGAGGAGCTCAACGACTTCGTCGACAAGCGCCGGTCCGAAGGCGGCGCGCCGACCGATTTTTGACCGACATGCAGCGACGGGTTGACTCCGGCGCTGATCGCCGCTGACCAAACATCTGATTCAATTTATGCAAAAACGGACCTATCTTCATGAAATCTCATGCAAAAGCGGTTGTCATCGGCGGCGGCGTCGTCGGCTGCTCGGTGCTCTATCACCTGGCCAAGGCCGGCTGGACGGACATCATGCTGATCGAGCGTTCGGAGCTCACCTCCGGCTCGTCCTGGCATGCGGCGGGCGGCTTCCACACGCTGAACGGCGATCCCAACGTCGCCAAGCTGCAGGCCTATACGGTGCAGCTCTACAAGGAGATCGAGGAGCTTTCCGGCCAGTCCTGCTCGCTGCACCTGACCGGCGGCGTGATGATGGCGGATACACCCGAGCGCATGGACTTCCTGCGCCTCGCCCACGCCAAGGGCCGCTATCTCGGCATGGACACCGAACTGATCACGCCGTCCGAAGCCAAGGCGATGTTCCCGCTGATGGACGAGACGAATTTCGTCGGCGCCATGTGGGATCCGGTCGAGGGCCATCTTGACCCCTCCGGCACGACCGTCGCCTACTCCAAGGCGGCGAAAAAGCTCGGCGCCGAGATCGTGCTGCGCAACCGCGTCGTCGAACTGACGCAAGAGGTCGACGGCACCTGGAACGTCGTCACCGAACAAGGCACGGTCAAGGCCGAGCACGTCGTCAATTGCGGTGGCCTGTGGGCGCGTGAGATCGGCCGCATGGTCGGCGTCGAACTGCCTGTGCTGGCCATGGAGCACATGTACCTCCTGACCGAGCCGATGCCGGAGGTCGAGGAATTCAACAAGTCGACCGGCCGCGAGATGATCGGCGTGCTCGATTTCAAGGGCGAGATCTACACCCGCCAGGAGCGCAACGGCATCCTGCTCGGCACCTATGAAAAGGCCTGCAAGCCGTGGTCGCCGGTCAACACGCCTTGGGATTTCGGCCACGAGCTGCTGCAGCCCGACATCGACCGCATCGCGCCGTCGCTGGAAATCGGCTTCAAGCATTTCCCCGGCATCGAGAAGGCCGGCATCAAGCAGATCATCAACGGTCCCTTCACCTTCGCGCTCGACGGCAACCCGCTGGTCGGTCCGGTGCAGGGTCTGACCAATTTCTGGTGCGCCTGCGCCGTCATGGCTGGCTTCAGCCAGGGCGGCGGCGTTGGTCTGGCGCTGTCGAACTGGATGGTCAATGGCGATCCCGGCTTCGACGTCTGGGGCATGGACGTCGCGCGCTTCGGCGAATGGGCTGGCCTGCGCTACACCAACGCCAAGGTGCGTGAAAACTATTCGCGCCGCTTCTCCATCCGCTTCCCCAACGAGGAATTGCCGGCCGCGCGCCCGGCGCAGACGACACCGCTCTACGATACGATGCTGGCCAACAACGCCGTCATGGGTGACTCCTGGGGTCTGGAAACCCCGCTCTGGTTCGCGCCCAAGGGCAAGGAGCCGAAGGACGTCGTTTCCTTCCACCGCTCCAACGATTTCGGACCAATCGGCGAGGAAGTGCGCGCCACGCGCGAAAAGGTCGGCGTCACCGAGATCGCCAACTTCGCCAAATACGAAGTGTCGGGACCGGGATCGGAAGATTTCCTCAACCGTCTCATGACCAACCGCATGCCGAAGACCGGCCGCATTGTGCTAACCCCGATGCTCAATGAATTCGGCCGGCTGATCGGCGACTTCACCATCGCCAAGGCCGGTGACGAGCGCTTCATGATCTGGGGCTCATCGGCCGCGCAGAAGTACCACATGCGCTGGTTCGAGAAGCACCTGCCCAAAGACGGTTCCGTGCGCATCCATCGCTTCGACCAGACGCTCGTGGGTCTCTCCATAGCCGGACCGAAATCCCGCGACCTGCTGCAGAAGCTGGTCGATGTCGACATTTCGACCAAAGCCTTCCGCTTCATGGATTTCCGCGAAATGGCGGTCGGCGGCGCGCCTTGCCTGGTCAACCGCATCACCTACACCGGCGACCTCGGCTACGAAATCTGGATGGCGCCGGCCTATCAGCGCCTCGTCTACAAGGCGATCAAGGACGCCGGCGAGGAGTTCGGTCTCGTCGATTTCGGCATGCGCGCCCTGCTCTCCATGCGCCTGGAAAAGAACTTTCCGACCTGGTTCCGCGAGCTGCGCCCGATATACGGGCCGTTCGAAGGGGCGATGGATCGCTTCATCAAGCTCGAGAAAAACGATTTCATCGGCCGCGAGGCTGCCGCCAAGGAACACGCCGAGGGGCCAAAACTGCGCCGTGTGTCCTTCATAGTCGACGCAGCCGACGCCGATGTGATGGGCGACGAGCCGATCTGGGCCAAGGTCGGCTCCAAGGACTACGGCACGGTGGAAAAGCCGCATGGCTACGGCGCACCGCGCTTTGACGACAAAGGCAAGGAAGTCCGCGGCTCCAAGGCTGCTGAAGGCGCGTCCGCCGTGCGCGGCATTGTTGACGGCGACTGGCGCGTGGTTGGCTGGGTGACATCGGGCGGCTATGCCCACTATGTGCAGAAGTCGATGGCACAGGGCTATGTGCCGGCAGCGCTTGCCGAGAACGAAAGTGCGGGCCTGTTCGAGATCGAGATTCTGGGCCACCGCCGCCCGGCGCGCATCAATGTCGAGCCGCCGTTCGATCCGAGCGGCGAGAAGATGCGGACCTGAGGTTTTCAAAATGCACAGCGAGGCGCCAAAGGGAAGCTTCGGCCGCCATCGCAAGATCATGCCGTTCGAGCCGGGCTCGATCGAAGCGCTGCGCGACGCTTCCCGCCGGAAGGCGGCTTCGCTCAACCAGCATGTACTGGGCTATGGCGCGCTGGCCGCAGCCGAGTGGCAAGCGGCCGGCATTGCCGCTCCCGACATGCCGGCCATGCGCCAATACCGGCTCGAGCGCATCCGCGCCGAGCTGAAGCGCCGCGACTATGCCGGCGCCTTGCTCTACGACCCGGTCAACATTCGTTATGCGACCGATTCCACCAACATGCAGCTGTGGGTGGCGCATAACCCGACGCGCCATTGTTTCGTCGCCACCGAAGGACCGGTGGTGCTGTTCGACTATTTCTCCTGCGAACACCTTTCCGACCATTCCAGCATCGTCGACGAGGTGCGCCCGGCGGTGTCGTGGATGTATCTCTATAGCGGTGAGTTGACCGAGCAGAAGGTCCGCCGCTGGGCGGGAGGCATCGCCGATCTGGTGCGGGAGCATGGCGGCGGCAACAGCCACATCGCCGTCGACCACATCAACCCGGAAGGTGTCGAGGAACTCGCCCGTCTCGGCATTTCCATCGGCAATGGCGAAGCGGTGATGGAGAATGCCCGGCTGATCAAATCGCCGGATGAGATCCTTGCCATGCGCCGGGCAATCGTCGCTTGCGAGGCGGCGATGGGCGAGATGGAACAGGCGTTGAAGCCGGGCATTTCCGAGAACGAACTTTGGGCCGAACTGCATCGCGGCAACATCGCGCGCGGCGGCGAGTGGATCGAAACCCGGCTGCTATCTTCAGGCCCGCGCACCAATCCATGGTTCCAGGAATGCTCGTCACGCATCATCGAGGCCAGCGATCTCGTCGCTTTCGACACCGACCTGATCGGCCCCTACGGCTTCTGCGCCGACCTTTCGCGCACCTGGCTTTGCGGCGACGCCAAGCCATCGAACGAGCAGCGCGACCTGTTCCGTATCGCCGCCGACCAGATCGCCCACAACACCGCCCTGATGCAGCCGGGCATGTCCTTCCGCGACCTCGTCGAGCGCTCGGCGGTGCCGCCCGGCGATTGCTTCCCGACCCGTTACGGCGTGCTCTATCATGGCGTCGGGCTGGCCGACGAATATCCAACACTGCCGCATGCCGGCGACTGGACCGACGACACGCCCGACGGTGTGCTTGAGCCTGGCATGGTGCTGTGCGTGGAAAGCTATATCGGCCGGCTTGGCGGGCACGAGGGCGTCAAGATCGAGGAGCAGATCCTGATCACCGAGACTGGCAACGAGCAGCTTTCGACCTATCCGCTCGACGAGCGGCTACTGGGTGGCTGAGTATTTCTAGCCGACGGCCGCAATGGCCTCGCGCATGGCAGCGACGGTCTTTTCTGGCGTCGTTCTCGCGGTGATGAACGGCAGGCCTTTGCGCCGCGCCGTCCAGCCGACGACCGCCACCTTCTGCGCCGCAGGCTCGAAACGCTGCGCCAGCGCCCAGCTTTCGCAATCGATGGCCGCGACATCGGCCCTGCCCTCGGCAATCGCGACGATCGAGGCGCGGTGGCCGCCGCTTTCGCTACGCGACGCAAAGATGTCGAGGCTTTGGCCCATCGCCTCCAGGTCGCGCGTCAGGCCGATCAAGCCCGACATGGAACCGGGGTCGTTGAAGGTGAAGCGCCTGCCGCGGATCAAGTCGAGCGGGATCAGCGGACTACCGTCATCCGCCGACTCAACCGATGACCCACCATCCCCGCGCATCACCAGCGCGCTCGAATAAAGTTCGCCCTGCCCGCCCTCGAAGGCGTCGTAGCTCGGCTGGCCAATCACCTGCACATGCCTCGAAAGGCCGAGTTCCATCGGCCCCCAGCAGGTCTGCGCGAAGAGCAGCGCCGGTTGCAGCCAGAGCTTGTGATAGTCGAGTTCGTTCGGCGGCAGGGTCGCCGGATCGGGCGCGATCAATGCACCGGCAGCATCATGAATGCCGCCCGGCACGGGCGGTAGCTCGCCATTGCGGCGCACGATGGTTTGCGGCGCGTCGATGCCTTTTTGCCGGAAGGCATCGCGCAATCGCGCCCATTGGGCGTCGACCTCGTCGCGTACTTCGGGCCAATCATACATCGGCAACGCCGCAACAAATTCACTCATGCCGGTATCTGACCGTTGCGTCTGGAGATTGAAAGGATCGCGGAAAAGCGTCGGAACAAGGTAGCCGACGACGCAGCGTTGCGAAATTTATTCCTTGGGCGGTTCGGCGGGAACCGGTGCGCTGCCAAGCCCGCCGATGCTGCGCGCCCTGACGCGCGGCTTGAACGCCCTGCCCGGTTCCGGCGCGCGCCTGAGTACCGGATGGACGATCGGCTCCTTCGCCTTGAAGGCATAGGCCCTGATCAGGGCGAAGTAGTTCGGATAGGCATAGCCATTGTTCATTCGCAGCCATTCGTCGCGGCGGTCGCGAAACAGCTTCGGCAGCCGGTACCAGGCGACCGTCGGGCTCTTGTGATGGACGAAGTGCAAATTGTTGTTGAGGAACAGGAAGGACAGCGGCGAACGCTCGACGATTACCGTGCGCCCTTCCGGATGTTCCGACCACTGGTGCTCGGCGAAGGTGCGGATCGAAATTAGCGACTGGCCGAGCCACACCGGCACCAGGATGTAGAGCCACAATGGAATGCCGAAGCCGAACTGCACGATCGGCAACACGATGGCGAGGCCGATGGCGTGCAGCAGCCATGCCTTGCGGATCGCCTTGTCGCCAGCGGCGATTTGCTTGGCATCGTCGATGAAGAAGCCGACACAAGACAGCCACGGCCCGAGCACGAAACGGCCGGCCATGGTGTTGTTGATCTTCAGCAGGAATTTCATCAGCGGCGGCAAGCCGTCGTGCTGCCAGAGCGCCTGGTAGTAGCTCTCGGGATCGTCCAGCGGATCGGTCAGCCGTTCATCGGCGTGATGGCGCAGGTGAATGGTCTTGAACCGGCGGAACGGCCACACAAGGCCTATCGGCAGGAACACGATGGCCTCGTTGACCAGCGCGTTGCGGGTCGGATGACCGTGCAACACTTCGTGCATGATTGATGATTGCAGTGCGGCGACAAAGGCCAGGATGGCAAGGGCCAGGATCGGATAGGACGGCCAGATCAGGAAGCCGGTGGCGAACCAGGTGGTGTAACAGAAGAAAGCGAGAACCACGGTCGGCCATTCGATGGCCGGTACGCTGCGTCGTCTCTTGCTCATGCTTGCCATATGATCGACCACTGCCCTTCCAGTCGCCGGAATCATTTTGATTCCTGACAGCATTGTGTCAGGAGCCCCGGGTTGCCGCAACGCGACAAAGCGCACAAACTGTTGCGATTGCGCATTTCAAGCCGCATATGTTATATATTGTCAACAACCTTAGGGATTCATTTACGCTTCAGGCCTGACCTCGGCAGCTTCAGCGCAAATTTTTCCTCCAATGGCCAGAGCGACGTCCATGGACAAGCGCGACCTCTCGACGATCTTTCGCGAGCGTCTGAAGACGCTCCTGACAAGGTCCGACCTGAACCAGTCGGCCTTCGCAGCCGCGGTCGGCATCGACCGTTCGGCGCTGTCACAACTTCTGTCCGGCGCCTCGACGCGCCTGCCCCGCGCCGAAACGCTGCTCAACATCGCCGCCGAGTTCAAGGTGTCGCTCGACTGGCTGCTCGGCCTCAGCCAGGACGAAGGCGTCACCGGCGAAATCCGCGAAAGCCTGGAGATCGAGGAGGCAACAGGCGGCTTCGACCGCACGCTGCTGGCCAGATGGCATTCGGAGGCCGCCGGCACCAAAATCCGCTACGTGCCGGCCGGCATTCCCGATCTTTTGCGCACCGAGGCGCTTGTCGATTACGAGGCTGGCATCGCCAACAAGAGCCGCGAGGCGCAGGCCGGCGAAACGCAGTATCGCATCGACTACAACCGGCGGCCGGAAACCGACATGGAAGTCTGCATGCCGCGCCACACGCTGGAGATTTTTGCACGCGGACTGGGCGTATGGGATCGTTTCCCGGAGGCGGACCGCCACGAACAGCTTTTGCATATGGCGACGCTGCTCGACGACCTCTATCCGACCTTCCGCCTGTTTCTCTATGACGGGCGGATGCGCTATTCGATCCCCTACACCATCTTCGGGCCCTATCGCGCCGCGATCTATGTCGGCGACATGTATATTGTGCTCAACGCGACCCAGCCGGTCCAGACATTGACCCGCCATTTCGACAATCTGATCCGCGCCGCCGACATCAACGCACATGAGGCAGCCAGCTTCACGCAAAAGCTGGCCGAGATGCGATTTTGATGCATGACGGCGGTCGCCGACATTGACTGGACATAAAGAGTTCTTTATATCCTTATCTCAATAAAGAGCTCCCGGAGGGCGTTTCTCACCATGACCAACCCGATCGATGCGCTGCTAGCCGAAAAGGGCATCCTGCTGGCCGATGGCGCCACCGGCACCAATCTGTTTGCCATGGGGCTGGAAGCCGGCGAGGCGCCCGAGTTGCTGAACGAGACTGCGCCCGACACCATCACCAGCCTGCATCAGAATTTCGTCGACGCCGGCGCTGATATCATCCTGACCAACTCCTTCGGTGGTACCCGCCACCGGCTGAAGCTGCACCACGCGCAAGACCGCGTGCATGCGCTGAACAAGCGCTCCGCCGAGATCGCTCGCGCCGTCGCCGACAAAGCCGGCAGGAAAGTCATTGTCGCCGGCTCGGTCGGCCCGACCGGCGAGTTGCTGGTGCCGCTTGGCGCCATGACCTATGACGAGGCCGTCGATGCCTTTGCCGAACAGATCGAGGGCCTGAAGGCCGGCGGCGCCGAAGTCGCCTGGATCGAGACCATGTCGGCGCCGGACGAAATCCGCGCTGCCGCCGAAGCCGCGATCCGCATCGGCCTGCCCTATACCTATACCGGTTCCTTCGACACGGCCGGCCGCACCATGATGGGGCTGTTGCCGAAGGACATCCACGGCGTCGTCGACGGCCTTTCGCAGGCACCGCTCGGTGTCGGCGCCAATTGCGGTGTCGGCGCTTCCGACATCCTCGCTTCGCTACTCGACATGACCGAGGCGAAGCCGGAGGCGACGGTGATCGTCAAGGGCAATTGCGGCATTCCGGAATTCCGCGGCACCGAAATCCACTATTCCGGCACGCCCGAATTGATGGCCGACTATGTGCGCCTCGCCGTCGATGGCGGCGCCAAAATCATCGGCGGCTGTTGCGGCACCTCGTTCCAGCATCTTGCCGCCATGCGCAAGGCGCTCGATGCGCATAAGAAGGCGGATCGTCCGACCGTCGCCGCGATCGTCGAACGCATCGGCCCGATGCGCAACAAGGTGGCGACGGCAAACACCGCCGAGACCAGCGAAGCCCGCCGCGAACGCCGTCGCAGCCGCGCCTGACCCGATCCGAATTGGATTTTTGGCTTTTTGGCTATTCGCTGTTTTCAGCGTAACGGGATAGCGCCGTCTTGAAATCGGTGGCGGCGTTGCTGCCATCGCTGCCCATCGTCATCAGCGCACCCGATGCGCCGGGATCGGTGATCTGCTCCAGCATGACGCGGAAGCGGTCGTTGTTCAGCGCCGACACAGCGGTTTGGCGAGCCGCGTCGACGTCGTCCATGATGCGCGTGGATTCCGGCGATGGCGTCTGCGGGACCATCGGTCCGGGTGCCTGCACGTCCCTTGCGGTCGGCATCGGGTTCGTAGTGTTCCTGATCAGCAATTCCGGCCCCCTCAAGCCCAAACGTGATCTGTTTCGTAACAAAAGGAAATTGCGATCGCGTACCGGAAATGTCGCGCAATTTAACGATCTCGAAAAAAGGCCGGCAAGGTTGCCCTCGCCGGCCTGCCTCACCCGCCCGTAGGCCGATTTCCCGTATCAGAACGATCCCATCTGAAGGAAACCGGCCGTCATCGCCACTACCGGTTACCGCCGAGCGCCGAGGCAAGGCGCACAAGCGAAAGGAACTCCGACCTGTATCCAAACGGGTCGGCTCCTCGGGCAGCAGTGGCAATCTCCATGATCTTTTCGTAGCCGAACTTCGCGGTCGCATCCTCGTCGCGCAGCTTCTGGCCGAAGGCGGCGACAGCGACCGAGAACCGCTGGTCGGTGCTGGCCTGGTCGAAGGAAGAGACCTCGTTGGCGGATGTCACCGGCGTGGTGATCAGCTTCGAAGCGTCTTCGTTCGGCAGCTTGTAGCGGATCTTGACGAAGGCATATTCGTCGGCATTGGCAACGCCGCCATTGTTCACCGACGCCTGGCCGTAGCGCAGCGGGTCGATCCGCTCGCCGCCGCTGCCCTTGGGCGTGATCTCGTAGATCGCGGTCACCGAATGGCCGGAGCCGATATCGCCGGCATCGACGCGGTCGTTGTTGAAATCCTCACGGTTGAGCGCCCGGGTCTCGTAGCCGATCAGGCGGTATTCCGAGACCTTGTTCGGGTTGAACTCGACCTGGATCTTCACGTCCTTGGCGATGGTGAACAGCGTCGACGACGCATCCTCGACCAGCACCTTCTCGGCCTCGGCGAGCGTGTCGATATAGGCGGCGGTGCCGTTGCCGTTCTGGGCGATGGTCTGCATCATCTGATCGTTCAAATTGCCGCGGCCGAAGCCGAACACCGACAGGAATACGCCGCTCTTGCGCTCCTGCTCGATCAATCGCTTCAGATCGTCGTCGTCAGTCTGGCCGACGTTGAAGTCGCCGTCTGTGGCAAGCATCACACGGTTGATCCCGTCCTTGACGAAGGATTTTTGCGCCAACCTGTAGGCTTCCTTGATGCCCGCTTCGCCGGCCGTGCTGCCGCCGGGCGTCAAGGTGTCGATGGCATTGAGGATCTTGTCCTTTTCGGAAACCTTGGTCGGCTCCAGGACGGTGCCGGCATCACCCGCATAGGTGACGATCGAGACGGTGTCGTCGGCCTTCAGCTTGCTGACCAGGAGCCGGAACGCCGACTGCAACAGCGGCAGCTTGTCCTGCTCGTTCATCGAGCCAGAGACATCGATCAGGAAAACCAGATTGGCCTTGGGCTGTTCGGTCGGCTTGACGTCAAAACCCTTGATGGCGACATGCATCAGCCTTGTATGCTCGTTCCACGGCGTCGGCATGACGCTGACGGTCGATTTGAACGGCGTCGAAGCGGCATCCGGCCCCTTCCAGTCATAGGGGAAGTAGTTGATCATCTCCTCGACGCGGACCGTGTCAGCCTGCGGCAGGTAACCTTCCTTCAGCGAGCGCCGAACGAAGGAATAGGAGGCGGTGTCGACATCGATCGAGAAGGTCGAGACCGGATCTTCGAGTGCTGCATGCACCGGATTGGTCTTGAAATCCTCGACGCGGTCGCGGTTTTCCTCTTGCGGCAGCATCTGGTCGGCGGGCAGCGTCGAGGGCTGCACCATCAGTTTGGACTCGGCTGATGTGCCCGGCATGCGGCCAACCCGCGCCGCGTTATCGGCCATTGACCTGCTCGCGCCGCCATCCAGCGCAAACTCGCCGCTCTGAGCCGGTGTTGGCGAGACATTGCGAGCCAAAGCATCCTGCTGCGCCAGGCCGCCAGAGACGGTCGATTCGGATTTCGGCGGCGCGGCCGGCGCCTCGAGCGCCACGGTGGCGTCACGGCTTTCGGTGTCGGCGTCGGCCTTCTTCTGTTTGTCGGCCTCGGCCACGGTAAGTGGCTTCACCTTCGCCGGCTTGTCGGCCAGCGTTTCGGTGATCTTCTCGTCCCCGCCGAATTTGGACGGCTGTTCCCCGAGCATATGGAAGGTGGCGTATCCGGCGATCGGCAGGGCGACGAGCCCGGCAATGGCCGGCGTGGCGAAGAGTTTCTTTTGCATGATCTCGCTCCAGAGCTTTTGTGCTCGCTCTGTGAGACGAAGCCCGGCAGCCGATCCTTGGGCGGCGGTGTAAGTTTTTTCGTCCAAATCGTAGGCGCGCATGGCGGCCGTAAAAGCCCGCGCCTTCGCGTCGCTGTCGGGTGCCGGTACTGCCGCGTCGCGCAGCCTGTTGAGTTCGTTGTCGTCGACCATGGTCACACTTCCCCGGCTGCGCGCATCAGCACTTTCAGCCGTTTCTTCGCTTCATGGATGTGCCAGGAAACCGTCGTCTCCGAGATCGCCATCGCCTCGGCGGCGGCGGCGTGGCTCAAACCTTCGCCATAGACAAGCAGCACGGCATCGCGCTGCTTGTCCGGCAGCTTTCGCACCGCCGCCCAAAGCGCCTCGGCCGGATCTTCGGGCTCGGCCAAGGCCTCACCCGATATCATGCTGTAAGCGCCAAAGGCTTCGGTCTTGACCGTCTCGCGGGTGGTCTTGCGCATCATGTCGCGCGCCGCGTTCAACGTCATGGTGTAGAGCCATGTCGTGAAGGCGCCGCTGCCATGATAGTCGCGGATCGCCCGGCCAAGCCGGACGCAGACCTCCTGGGCGATATCCTCGGCGTCGGCCTTTTTTCCGCACCAGCGATAGGCGGCGCGATAGACAAAATCATAGTGCCTTTCGAGCAATTTGCCGAAGGCACCCCTGTCTCCGCCCTTCGCCCGTCCGATCAGATCGGCGTCGGAGGCTTCGCTTTCATCCAGCATCATCGCCATCATTTGCCTGTTGGACGAAGGCTAATGGCGATTCCTTGGGGTGATGGAAAGAATTTTTTCGGATTGGCGCTTTTGAACCTAAGGTGTGTTGAGATTCAGGTCAGGCCGGCATCACCTGAATATCGACACGCCTTAGGCCGCCTGCCCCGCCACCCATCCCGACGACCACGCCCATTGAAAATTATAGCCGCCAAGCCAACCGGTAACATCGACGACTTCACCGATGAAAAACAGGCCCGGCACGGATTTCGCCTGCATCGTCTTCTGGTCGAGCCCGTTCGTATCGACTCCGCCAAGCGTCACTTCGGCGGTACGATAGCCCTCCGAGCCGGCAGGCCTGACCCGCCAGTCGTTGACGGCGGCATCGACGGTTTTCATCTGCAAGTCGGTCAAATCAGCGAGATTGCCGTCGATCCCGGTGCGCTCGACCACTGCTTGTGCAAGACGCTTGGGCAGATGGTTTGCCAGCACCGTCTGCACCGCCTGCCTGCCGTTGACGCGCCGGGCGGCGCGAAGCAGCTCAGCGACATCCGCCTGAGGCAGCATGGCGATGCGGATCTCGTCGCCTTCCCGCCAATAGGACGATATTTGCAGGATGGAAGGCCCACTCAGGCCGCGATGCGTAAACAGCATCGCCTCCGAAAACCGTGTCTTGCCGCAAGCGACTTCGGCGTCGACGGCGTTGCCGGCCAAGGGCGCTAACCGCTCGAGCGTCTTTGCGTCGAAGGTAAGCGGCACCAGCGCCGGCCGGGTTTCGGCCACGGCGACGCCGAACTGGGCCGCCAACTCGTAGCCGAAGCCCGACGCGCCCATCTTGGGGATCGACTTGCCGCCGCAAGCCACGACCAGCGACCGGCAGGCGATCGTGCCGGTAGAGAGCGTCAGAACAAACCCCTCCGCGGTTTTATCGACATCCCTGACCTGGTTCGACAGCACCAATTCCACGCCTTGGCCCTGCATTTCCGAGACCAGCATGTCGATGATCAGCCGCGCCGAACCGTCGCAGAACAGCTGTCCCAGCGTCTTCTCGTGATAGGCGATGCCGTGGCGTTCGACGAGCGCGATGAAGTCGCGCTGTGTGTAGCGGCTGAGCGCCGAGATGCAGAAGTGCGGATTCCCAGAGATAAAGTTCTTCGGGCTCGCATGGCTGTTGGTGAAATTGCACCGGCCACCGCCGGAGATGCGGATCTTCTCGCCGGGCTTTGCCGCGTGATCGAGCACCAGAACCGAACGGCCGCGCTTGCCTGCCTCTATGGCGCACATCATTCCGGCAGCGCCGGCGCCGATCACCACGACATCAAAAGATTGCATCAGGCGATTCGTTCCCGCTCGACCCACGCTATCCTAGCAGGCCGCGCCAATTCTTCTGCCCCATAGTGTCGGGCAACCACCGGACAAGATGTCAAGCCAGCGTTTCAGCGAACAAGGTCGCCAGCCGCTTCCAGTGACGTTCGGCGCCGGTGGCGTTGAAAACGCTGTGGTCCGGCACGCACCAGCCATGCGCCATGCCGGCATAGTTCTCGATGGCGTGGTCGACCTCCGCAACCCTGAGCGCCTCGGCCAGTCGCGCCGATTGCTCCGGCGGGAAACTTTTGTCGACGCCAGACATGCCGACATAGACGCGAGCTTTGATGGAGGCTGCCTTGCGATGCGGGCTGTCGGCAGCGTCGCTGGCCAGATTGCCGCCGTGAAAGCTGGCTGCAGCGACGATGCGATCAGGATAGGTCGCAGCAGCATTCAACGCCCGCGCTCCGCCCATGCAATAGCCGACTGTGCCGACCGGTCCTGTCACGCCCTCAGCGACGAGCGCATCGAGAAAAGCGCCGCTGTCGTTGATGGTCATGTCCTGCGTCGTGCCTTTGACCAACGCCGTCAGCGCCGCCTTCGTCTCCTCCACGACGAAAGCGGTCTTGGCATCGAACGGCCCATAAGGCGCGTTGCGGTAAAAGAGGTCCGGCACCAGCACCGCATAGCCCTCGCCTGCAAGCCGCTCCGCCATTGCGTTAAGCGCCGGCCGCGGACCGAAGGCATCCATATAGAGAACGACACCGGCCTTGGATGAGGGAGCGGTCGCAGAGCGGAACAACCCCGCTTTCGCTACGCCGTCTCTGGTCGTGATTTCGAGATCCTGCTTCGCCATGGCGCGCTCCGTTGAATGTCGTGCGGTATATCCGCAGGCGTCGACAGGGCAAGCCGTTCCCTGACAATTGCGTTCAACATTTTGTGCGGCATTCGACGCCCAGCTAAACGCCCGCAAACGCCGCCATGTGAAAGGCCTGAACCTCCTTGAGATAGCGATAGTCGGTGCCATAGGGACAGGCGTTGCGGTCGAGGCAGCCGCCGCTGCGGCAAGGCGTGCCGTTCTGCCCGCGCACATGCGAAAGGCACGACTCGTACTCGAAACCATCCGGGGAATAGGCATCGACCGGACAGGATTTCAGGCAAGGCTTTTCGAGACATGCGTCACAGAGGTGAATCGCTTCGCGAGGTTCTGGAGGTACGATCTCGTCCTCGAACAGCAGCGCGCCACGATAGGCGTGCCAGAGCCCGTATTGCGGATGCATGAGGATGCCGAGCGGCGATGGTTTCAACCCCTCTGCCCGCATCGCCCATTGCTGGAACGGCAGATACGGCCTGTCGGACGGCGAAACAGCGCGCGCGCCGAATTTCTCTGCCACCGTGCCGATCACTTCACGCGACCACGTATCGAGTGGATTAACGATGCTCTGTGGCTGAGATTCCCGCCAACGCAGGAAATGCGGCCAGGGTGCTGCACCCACCTGCCCGACCAGCAGCGCGGATTTGGCTGGAGCAGTTGAAGGGCCAGGTGGCGGCGTTTCGCTTGCTGCGAAATTAAAGCCGCCGCGCAGGATGAGACCATGGGCGGAAAGCGCAACCGCGATTTCCTCAACCCGGCTGCGCGCAACAGTCATCCCTTCTTGTCTGGGTCGGAGAAGGCACTCCGCCAGACTTCCTTGTGGATGATGTTGGCGACTTTAGCCCCGCCTGACTCGGGCTCCTTTCAAGTGAAGGCGTCAGCCATCGACGCCTTCTTCGTCGCGATGTAGTCCTTCAGCCCGTCGTCGATGCCCGGATCGAGATATGGCGCCTCGTAGGTCTCCAGCCAGCGGCGGGCGAGTTCGTTGGCGCGCTGCGGCGCGGTCTTTTCGCCTTCGGCCAACCACTGCTCATAGGAATTGTTGTCGGCAATGCTGGACCTGTAGAAGGCGGTCTGGAAATTGGCCTGGGTGTGGTCACAGCCGAGATAATGGCTGCCAGGACCGACCTGGCGGATGGCGTCCATCGCCTGGCCGTTCTCCGACAGGTCAACGCCTTCGGAGAACTTCTGCGTCATGCCGAGCTGGTCGATATCCATCATGAACTTTTCGTAGCAGGAGGCTAGCCCGCCCTCGAGCCAGCCGGCCGAATGCAGCACGAAATTCGTGCCGGCAAGGATCGTCGAGTTCAGCGTGTTGGCGCTTTCGTAGGCTGCCTGCGCGTCCGGAATTTTCGAGGCGCAGAGCGATCCGCCGGTACGGAACGGCAGTCCGAGACGGCGGGCGAGCTGCGCTGCGCCGTAGGAGACCAGCGACGGTTCCGGCGTGCCGAAGGTCGGCGCACCCGACTGCATCGAGATCGACGAGGCAAAAGTACCGAACAGCACCGGCGCGCCCGGCCGGATCAGCTGCGTGAACGACGCGCCGGCCAGCACCTCGGCCAGGACCTGCGTCAGCGTACCTGCCACCGTCACCGGGCTCATGGCGCCGGCGAGGATGAACGGCGTGACGATGCAGGCCTGGTTGTGGCGCGAATAGACTTTCAGCGCGCCGAGCATCGTCTCGTCGAACACCATGGGTGAGTTCGCGTTGATCAGGCTGGTCAGCACCGTGTTGTTTTCGACGAAGTCGTCGCCGAACACGATCTTGGCCATGGCGACGGTGTCTTCGGCGCGCTCCGGCGCAGTCACCGAACCCATGAACGGCTTGTCGGAATATTTGATGTGGCTGTAGACCATGTCGAGGTGGCGTTTGTTGACCGGCACGTCGACCGGCTCGCACACCGTGCCGCCCGAATGGTGGATCGACGGCGCCATATAGGCGAGCTTCACGAAATTGCGGAAATCCTCGATCGTCGCATAGCGCCTGACACCGTCGAGGTCGCGCACGAAGGGCGGACCGTAGACCGGTGCGAAGACGGTGGCGTTGCCGCCGATCTGCACCGAGCGTTCCGGATTGCGGGCGTGCTGGGTGTAGACGGGCGGCGCGGTCTTCAGCAGCGAGCGGCAGAGACCCTTGGGGAAATGCACGCGCTCGCCCTTGACGTCGGCGCCGGCCTCTTTCCACAGCTGCAGCGCCTCGGCGTCATCGCGAAAAATGATGCCGATCTCTTCGAGCACCGTGTCGGTGTTCTTCTCGATCAGCGCCAGGCCTTCCTCGTTCAGCACCTCATAGACGTTGATCTTGCGCTTGATATAGGTGAGCTGGGTGCCGGGGCCACCGCCCGAACGCGCTGCGCGCCTTGCAGCAGCGCCACCGCTGGCAGCGCGTCCGCGCCGCGCGTTTGACGCTTCCTGGTCGACTGGCGCGTTCTCACTCATGATCGTTCTTCCCTGAAACCTGAAAACTTGTTGCGGCCGCATCTCGCAGCTTCTGGCCGGATCGTAGCCATGCACCCTATTCGAAACGGCCCGCCAGCGCCAACGCCTGTCGCAAAATCGACAAGAAAACCAATAGATTTCCAGTCGCTTTCCTTTTGCGGGAAGTCGCAAATCAGCTATGGATCGATGCCTGTAGCGGGTTAGGTATTGAAATGATATTTGAGGCCTCGCAATCGCATTCGCGCGGCAGGGAGCTGGATTAAAAATGGCCGACGACGAGATCATCCTTTCCGAGCTTTCCGACGACGAGTTGGTGCAGCAGATGCACGACGACCTTTATGACGGGTTGAAGGAAGAGATCGAGGAAGGCACCAACATCCTGCTCGAGCGTGGCTGGGCACCCTACAAAGTGCTGACGGAGGCGCTGGTCGAAGGCATGCGCATCGTCGGCGAGGATTTTCGCGACGGTATCCTGTTCGTTCCCGAAGTGCTCCTGTCCGCCAATGCGATGAAGGCCGGCATGTTCATCCTGCGGCCGCTGCTCGCCGCCACCGGCGCGCCGAAGCAGGGCAAGATGGTGATCGGCACCGTCAAGGGCGACATCCACGACATCGGCAAGAACCTCGTCGGCATGATGATGGAGGGTGCTGGCTTCGACGTCATCGACCTCGGCATCAACAATGCGGTCGAAAAATACCTCGACGCCATCGAAAAGCACCAGCCCGACATCATCGGTATGTCGGCGCTGCTGACCACGACCATGCCCTACATGAAGGTCGTCATCGACACGATGAAGGAAAAGGGCATCCGCGACGACTACGTCGTGCTGGTCGGAGGCGCGCCGCTCAACGAGGAATTCGGCAAGGCAGTTGGCGCCGACGCCTATTGCCGCGACGCGGCCGTGGCAGTCGAGACGGCCAAGGATTACATGAAGCGCAAGCACAACGTGCGCGCTTCAGCCTGAATTCGGCATCCGGCACGGGCAACGAACAAAGCCGCGCCTTGCGGCGCAGCCTTTTTATTCCCAGATGTTGAAACGGCAGCCGTGAACCAGGCTAGTTGACGCTGTCTTCGACGGCGTTGGCTGTCGATTTAACGTCCTTGCCGACGCCGCGAACGGTATTAGCGCAGGCCGAAAGTGCCAAGGCGCAAGCGAGAACGAGTATTGGCGAGATGCGTAACAGTTGCATGAACGGTGTCTCCCTCAGAATATAGGTTTGCCTGACAGCAACGAAAATCGGGTAGACTGGTTCCATGGGCGTCGCGCTAAAACAGCAATCCGGTCAAGACGGCAAGCTTCTGGTCATTGCCTGCGGCATGATCGCGCGCGAAGTTCTGGCGGTGAAGGAGCAGCTAAAGCTCGACCATCTCGACCTAACCTGCCTGCCTGCGGAGTTCCATTTTTATCCGGACCGCATCGCACCAGCCATGGACAAGGCCATCGCGAAGGCCAAGGCTGACGGCTACGTCAACATCTTCGTCGGCTATGCCGATTGCGGCACCGGCGGCCTGCTCGACCGCGTCTGCGAAAAGCATGGCGTCGAGCGCATGGCTGGGCCCCACTGCTTTGCTTTCTATCAGGGCATGGATGCCTATGCGAAGATCGCCGACGACGACATGATGTCGTTCTACATGACCGACTTCCTGTGCCGGCAGTTCGACGCCTTCTTCATGAAGCCGCTCGGCCTCGACAAGCATCCGGAGCTGATCAAAGACTATTTCGGCAACTACGAGAAGCTGGTCTATATCGCTCAGACCGACGATCCAGAGCTCGACAAGGTCGCCGAGAAAGCGGCCAAGATGCTCGGCCTCGCCTACGAGCGCCGCTCGACCGGCTATGGCGATCTGACGGCAGGGTTGGCGCAAGCCGCGACACATGCCTGAAGCAATTCTTGACCCGTAACGCTGCTGAGCACGGATGACACGCGGCGGCGAATGGGTAAGTTATGCGCCACACGGGTAACGGCCTGCTCCAATCAACGACAAGGAAGCCTCTGATGGTCTCTCGCCCTCTGCTTGCCGTTCTTGGCCTCCTCAGCTGCATCCTGCCCGCATTCGCCGATGGCGAGGTGCAGAAGCTGATCACCCCCGCCGACAAGGTGCGGCTCGACAAATATGGCGAGACGCGCAAGGCAGCGCTTGATGAAGCCAAGGCTGGCGATCCCGCCGAGGTCAAGCAGCTCGACGCCTTGCTGGCAAAGCCTTTCGTTGCTTTTTCCGACAAGGACCTGACCGGCAACTGGAAGTGCCGCACCATCAAGGCAGGCGGGCTGAGCCCGCTCGTCATCTATGGCTGGTTCAAGTGCAAGGTGAACGACGACGGCTCGGGCTGGCGGCTGGAAAAAATCAGCGGCTCGCAGCGCACCAAGGGCCGCTTCTTCGACGACGGCGAAAAGCGCGCGATCTATCTCGGCTCGCTCTCAGTCAATGACGATCCCGCGAAACCCTATGGCAGCGGTCCGCAAAGCGACCAGGTCGGCTACGCCTTCCGCAACAGCGCCAGCGAATGGCGCATCGAATTTCCGGCGCCCTATTACGAATCGAAGCTCGACATCATGGAATTCAAACGCTGACCTTGCGAACCTCGATCACCAAGGATTAACCCGCCAAGCCTAGCATCCGCCCGCTGAGAGCAGATCCTTCCCGGGCACGTTGCAAACCATGGCAACCCAAAAATCACATACGCCGCCGATCGTCGTCGTCACCGAGGGTGGCCCGCACATCTGGGCCATCGTCAACGCCATCGCCGACAAGCTCGGCCCTGTCAGCGTCATCCTGGAAAGCCCTGAATCCAAACGGCAATTGCTGCGCGGGCGGGCGCGCCGCCAGGGCTGGATTTCCGCTACCGGACAGCTTGGCACGATGGTGCTGACGCGGCTCGGCAAGCGGTTTTTCGCCGGGCACGCGGCGCGGTTGATTGCCGAACAGAAACTGCAGACCGAACCGAAACCTGAACAAAAGATCATCCATGTGCCGTCGGCAAACGCGCCGGAGTGCCTGCAGGCGATCGAGGAAATCCGGCCAGGTGTCCTGCTGCTTGCCGGCTGCCGTTTGCTGTCGAGGCCGACGTTGGCGAAAATCGCTTGCCCGGTGCTCAACTACCATGCCGGCATTGCGCCGAAATATCGCGGCATGAACGGCGGCTACTGGGCGCTGGCCTCGGGCGACGCCGACAATTTCGGCACCACTGTGCATCTGGTTGACGCCGGCGTCGACACCGGCGGTGTGCTGCGGCAGGCACGCGGCAGGCCGGAGCCGGGCGACACCATTTCAAGCTATGCGCTGCGGCAGGCGGCCTTCTCGCGCGACATCTGCGTCGAGGCGGTCAGCGACGCGCTGGCCGGCAAGCTTGCTACATCGGATCCCGGCCTGCCTTCGAAACAGTGGTACCATCCGACGATCTGGTTCTACCTCTGGACTGGCATGACAAAGCGGGTCTGGTAGCCACGCTATTCCAAAGATTTTCGCCTTTCCTTTTTGCGTCATCCAATTGCGTCGCTTTTGAATGCGCGCGCGTCGTCCCATAACAAGCAGCCCAACCGCGCTTGCGGCAATGCTCGAAATCACGAGGAGTAGGAATTCAATGGCCGATCTGATCGTCGTCTACTGGCGCGACATCCCCGCCCAGGTCATCGTCAAGAAGGGCCGGCAGAACGCCAAGCGCGAACTGCCGCTGCGCTTCACCGAGGCGATCGATATGTGCGCCATGCGCACTGGCGCCGGCGGCACCGACGACTATCTGGCCGAATGGCGCAAGGCCGATCCCATTCCGGTCGGCGACGACCTCGAAGCCGAGGTCGAAAAGGCATTTCAGGAGCTCGACACGAAATACGACCGCGAGCGGCTGGTCGCTCTGGTGAAGGCGGGCGGGAAAGACAATGTCTGATACTCAACCGGCGGTTACCCAGGCCACTTTGGTCAAGAAGGCAGCGCCGAAATCCGACTACAAGCCGGCCGATGTGTCGCCGCAGCGCCGAGTTCAGCGCTCGTTCGCAGTCAGATTATGGTCTGTGCGGCACTCGCGAACACTCGAATGGTTCTATTCCAGGTTCGCCGATGTGTTCCTCCTTCTTCATCCCTTGTGGAAGGGCATCGGCTATGGCCGCGTTGAAGGGCCGATCAAATTCGTCGAAAAACGCGTCAAGGGCTTCATGTTCGACTGCCGCATGTGCGGCCAGTGCGTGCTTTCGTCTACCGGCATGTCCTGCCCGATGAACTGCCCCAAGCAGTTGCGCAACGGCCCTTGCGGCGGTGTCCGCGCCAACGGCAATTGCGAGGTCGAGCCTGATATGCCCTGCGTCTGGGTCAAGGCGTGGGAAGGCTCGCACAACATGGTGCATGGCGACAAAATCCTCGACGTGCAGAAGCCGGTCGACCAGTCGCTGCGCGAAACCTCCGCCTGGCTGCGGGTCACCGCGCAGGCGGCAGCCGCCCGCGAAGCCGCCGCAAACGCTTCGAAGCCCGGGGTATCGGCATGATCGGCCGCCAGCGCGATGAGAACCCGGCCGGCATCGATCTGCCGCTCGACCCCCTGCCCGGCCACACATCGCGTGGCCGGCTGGAGCGCGTGCTGAGGCGGGGCGAGTTCGCGGTGACCACCGAGCTCAACCCACCCGACAGCGCCGACCCGGAGGATGTCTACAACCGCGCAAGAATCTTCGACGGCTGGGTCGACGCCATCAATGCCGTCGATGCATCAGGCGCCAACTGCCACATGTCGTCGGTCGGCATCTGCGCGCTGCTGACCCGCATGGGCTATGCCCCGATCATGCAGATCGCCTGCCGCGACAAGAACCGCATCGCCATCCAGGGCGACGTGCTGGGTGGTGCTGCGATGGGCGTCGCCAACATGCTGTGCCTCACCGGCGACGGTGTGCAGGCCGGCGACCAGCCCGGCGCCAAGCCGGTGTTCGACCTCGACTGCATGTCGCTCCTCGAAACCTGCCGCATCATGCGCGACAACGGCAAATTCCTGTCCGGCCGCAAGCTGACGACGCCGCCGCAGCTTTTCCTGGGTGCGGCGATCAACCCCTTCGCACCGCCGATCGATTTTCGTCCGCACCGGCTCGGCAAGAAGATCGCTTCCGGCGCGCAGTTCGTGCAGAGCCAGTACTGCTTCGACGTGCCGATGTTCCGCACCTACATGCAGAAGGTGCGCGATCTCGGCTTCACTGAAAAATGCTTCATCCTGTGCGGCGTCGGGCCGCTGGCTTCGGCCAAGACGGCAAAATGGATCCGCTCCAACGTGCCGGGCATTCATATCCCCGATTCGGTCATCAAGCGGCTGGAAGGCGCGCAGGACCAGAAGAAGGAAGGCAAGCAACTCTGCATCGACATCATCAACGAGGTGAAGGAAATCCCCGGCGTTTCCGGTGTCCATGTGATGGCCTATCGCCAGGAAGAATATGTCGCCGAGATCGTCGATGAATCTGGCGTTCTGAAGGGCCGCCAGCCCTGGAAGCGCGAAATTCGCCGCGACGACCAGCTCGTTGCCGACCGGCTCGACCACATACTGCATGACGAGATTACCGAAACACAGGTGGACATGGTGAAGACCGCCCATTGACGGCGCGAACGGTCACCATTCGCTTGATCGAAATCAGATAACGATATAAAGAACTCTTTATATCACGACGGAGAGATTTCATGACCCGTACCATCGTCGCCTCGGCGACACGAGAAATCATCATCGGCTTCGACCAGCCGTTCTGCGTGATCGGCGAGCGCATCAATCCGACCGGCCGCAAGAAGCTGGCCGCCGAGATGATCGCGGGCAATTTCGACACCGTCATCCGGGACGCGCTGGAACAAGCCGCCTGCGGCGCGACCATGCTCGACGTCAATGCCGGCGTCACCTCGGTCAATCCAAACGAGACCGAACCCGGCCTTCTGGTGCAGACGCTGGAGATCGTCCAGGGCCTGGTCGACCTGCCGCTATCGATCGATAGCTCGGTGACCGCCGCGATTGAAGCAGCGCTGAAGGTCGCCAAGGGTCGACCGCTGGTCAACTCCGTCACCGGCGAGGAAGAAAAGCTCGAAGCCATTCTGCCACTGGTCAAGAAATACAACGTCCCTGTCGTCGCCATTTCCAATGACGAGACCGGCATTTCGATGGACCCTGACGTGCGCTTCGCCGTCGCCAAGAAGATCGTTGAGCGCTGCGCCGATTTCGGCATTCCCGCGCATGACGTGGTCGTCGACCCGCTGGTCATGCCGATCGGGGCGCTGGGCGATGCCGGCCGCCAGGTGTTCGCACTGCTGCGGCGGCTCCGCGAAGAGCTCAAGGTCAACACCACGTGCGGCCTCTCCAACATCTCGTTCGGCCTGCCGCACCGCCATGGCATCAATGCCGCCTTCATCCCGATGGTGATCGGCGCCGGGATGACGAGCGCCATCATGAACCCGGTGCGCCCGCAGGAAATGGAAGCCGTGCGCGGCGCCAATGTGCTCAACGGCACCGACGAGAACTGCACCAACTGGATCAGGACCTACAAGGACTACAAGCCGGCCGAAGGCGGCCAGGCCGTTGCCACCCCGACGCAAGTCAACGCGCCGGGCGACGGCGCCAGCAATGGCGGACGCCGGCGTGGCGGCCGTGAAGCCCGGATGGGCCGAGGATAAGCGCGCAATCGTGAACTCTCCTGCCAACATCACCGATCCGCTCGTGCTGTTCATGCCGTCCGGCAAGCGCGGGCGGTTTCCGGTTGGCACGCCGGTGCTGGATGCCGCGCGCCAGCTCGGTGTCTATGTCGAGAGCGTCTGCGGCGGGCGCGCCACCTGCGGCCGCTGCCAGATCGAGGTGCAGGAAGGCAATTTCGCCAAGCACAAGATCGTCTCCTCCAACGACCACATCACGCCCAAGGGCGCCAAGGAAGAGCGCTACGAACGCGTGCGCGGCCTGCCCGAACGGCGCCGCCTCTCCTGCTCGGCGCAGATCCTCGGCGACCTCGTCATCGATGTGCCGCAGGACACGGTCATCAACGCGCAGACCATCCGCAAGGACGCCGACACCAGGGTCATCGCCCGCGATTCGGCAATCCGCATGTGCTATGTGGAGATCGAAGAGCCCGACATGCACAAGCCGCTGGGCGATCTCGACCGCCTGAAGATCGCGCTGATGCACGACTGGAGCCTGAAAAGCCTCGATTTCGATTTTCATCTGTTGCCGCAGGTGCAAGGCATTTTGCGCAAGGGCAACTGGACCGCGACCGCCGCCATCTACAAGGATGCCGACACCGAGACCGCACGTGTCGTGGCACTATGGCCCGGCCTGAAGAACGAAGCCTATGGCCTGGCTTGCGATATCGGCTCGACCACCATCGCCATGCATCTGGTGTCGCTGCTGTCCGGCCGCGTCGCCGCTTCGTCGGGAACGTCCAACCCGCAGATCCGCTTCGGCGAAGATCTGATGAGCCGTGTCTCCTATGTGATGATGAACCCGGACGGCCGCGAAGGCATGACGGTTGCCGTGCGCGAGGCAATCTCGGGCCTCGTCGACAAGGTTTGCGCGGAAGGCAACGTCCAGCGCAACGACATCCTGGATTCCGTCTTCGTCGGCAATCCAATCATGCACCATCTGTTCCTCGGCATCGATCCGACCGAACTCGGCGGCGCCCCCTTTGCGCTGGCTGTCTCGGGCGCGGTGCACATCAAGGCCTCGGATATCGGCCTCAAGCTCAACCAGGGCGCCCGGCTCTATATGCTGCCTTGCATCGCCGGCCATGTCGGCGCCGACGCGGCGGCCGTCACGCTGTCGGAAGGCCCGCACCGCCAGGACGAGATGATGCTGATCGTCGACGTCGGCACCAATGCCGAGATCGTGCTCGGCAACCGCCAGCGGGTGGTGGCGGCCTCCTCGCCCACCGGCCCGGCCTTCGAGGGCGCAGAAATCTCCGGTGGCCAGCGCGCCGCTCCCGGCGCCATCGAGCGTGTGCGCATCGATCCCGACACGCTGGAGCCGAAATACCGCGTCATCGGCTCGGAACTGTGGTCCGACGAGCCGGGCTTCCTCGACAGCGTGCAATCAACCGGCGTCACCGGCATTTGCGGCTCCGGCATCATCGAGGTCGTGGCCGAGATGTATCTCGCCGGCATCATCTCGGAAGACGGTGTCATCGACGGCCGCCTGTCCGCGCGTTCGCCGCGCGTCACCGCCAATGGCCGCACCTTCTCCTATGTGCTGAAGGAAGGCGAGCCGAAGATCACCATCACCCAGACCGATGTTCGCGCCATCCAGCTCGCCAAGGCGGCGCTCTATGCCGGCACCAAGCTGTTGATGGAAAAGCAGCACACCGAGCATGTCGACCGCATTCATTTCGCCGGAGCTTTCGGCTCCTTCATCGACCCGAAATACGCCATGGTGCTGGGGCTGATCCCCGACTGCGACCTCGACAAGGTTTCGGCCGTCGGCAATGCGGCCGGCGCCGGCGCGCGCATGGCGCTCTTGAACCGCGGCTATCGCCGCGAGATCGAGGAAACCGTCAGCCGCATCGAGAAAATCGAGACGGCACTGGAGCCGAAATTCCAGGAACATTTCGTCTACGCCATGGCGCTGCCGAACAAGGTCGACCCGTTCCCGAAACTGTCGGCGGCGGTGAAACTGCCACCGAGAAAGACCGTCAGCGAGGACGGCGTTGCCGGCGACGCTGCCCCGCGTCGGCGTTCGCGCGAAGGCCATGCTGCACGGCGCGGCCGGGAATAAAAGCCTGCAATAGGGCGCCAAACCTTTCCAATTTCATTTGTATGCAAATGTTTCCAGATCGACCGATCTGGAAACGAAGCCGCTGTTTTCGTGAAATCCGCCAGATACACGCACGGCGCATTTAACCGGCATCGAACGGCAGGCAGGAAATATCTTTCGGCCGCCGCAACCCTCCAGAGGAGACCACGATGTCGATGTTCGAAAGCCTCGGCCGTTATGGTGCGGCCATCAAGCATGCGCACAACAGAAGCAGGTCTGTCCGGGCGCTGAACAGCCTGCCTTCCGAAATCCAGAAGGACATTGGCTGGCCGGTGTCGCCGCGCATCGACCCGCAAGCCGCCCTGTCGGCTCTGCTTCTGGGCTCCGCCCGCTGATGACATTCGCCGACAAATGCAAGCTGCTGGCCAGACGCCGGAGCCGCGATACGGCTCCGGCGACAACCGATACAAAGCTGCGCGCAGCACTTCTGCCGCGGCGCTGAACGCTGTTGCGATCTCCTAAAGGACCGGAAAACCTGCCTTCGGGGTTGCGAGCCCTGGATCACACAACCGTGTTGACCACCCGCAAAACTTGACATTTCTGGCCGAGGCACGATCTTCGAAGACAGGGAGATTTCTCTTAGTCGGCTCCAGCCGAAGTTCGTGTATCCGTATGCCCAGTTTAAAAAGCCACGTCGTTTCCTTTGTCCTCCGGCATAGCCGCAAGCAGGCCTTTGCCAGCCCCGAAAACTTGCAGCGCTGGATCGCTTATGCGCGCAAGACCGAGGACCATCGTCCGCCCGCATCGCTGCATCAGCGTTTCGACTTGACGACGCGCAGCGTCGACGGCTTTCCCGTCTATGAAATCGCCCCCAAGGCCGGCGAGCGGAAGCGGATTCTCTACCTGCACGGCGGGGCCTATGTCTTTGAAATCACGCCCTATCATTGGGGGCTGATCGCCGAAATGGCCGACCGTCTTGGCTTCGGCATCACGGTGCCAATCTACCCCATCGCTCCCGAGCATGATTTCCACGCCATGTTCGGCATGGTCGGCAAGGTCTATCGCCAGATGCTCGACGAAACCGAAGCGGAAGACATTGTCTTCATGGGTGACTCCGCCGGAGGCAACATGGCCGTGGTGCTGACCATGATGGCCGCGGAAGAAGCCCTGCCCTTGCCGTCGCGCCATGTGCTGATTTCACCGGGGCTCGACATGTCTCTCGCCAACCCTGAAGTGTTCGAGGCCGAACGCAATGATCCGTGGCTGGGCATTTCGGGCGGGATGGAGGCCGTCCGGCTCTATAGCGCCGGTTTCGATCGCAGCGATTGGCACATCAGCCCGCTCTACGGTGACCTGTCGGTGCTGCCGAAAACGCTGCTTTTGACCGGCTCGCACGACCTGCTCAGCCCCGACAATCTGATCTTCGCTAGAAAGGCGCGCGACGCCGGTGTCGAAATAGAGGTCGTCTACGAGGAAGGCATGTTCCACGTCTGGCCACTGATCGACATGCCAGAAGCCCGACGCGCGAGAGACAGTATCGTGAAGTTTTTGACCGGCGAAACCAGGACACACCGCGCGAAAGCCGGTCAATGGTCACTGCAGGGCCAGATCGCAACCTGACCGCTCCGGCCCCGCCGGCGTCGTTCGCCCACCTCCGACAAAAAGCCCGCCCCGATCATTCAAGGCGGGGCGGGCTTGTTTGTTCGTGCAAAGTTCAGAACTTGCCGGTTTCTCTGAACACTTCGAAGGTCGCGCGGATGTGGTCGGCAACAGCCTTCACCGGCGCGCTGGCGTCCGGCGCCACGACCATGGCCAGGTTGTAGGTGCCAATGTCGGGCATGCCATCCTTCGGGCAAAGCTCAACCATATCGTTGCCGAGGAATGACTTCGGCAGTGGCGCCACCGCCAGATCGGACATGATGGCGGCGCGCTGGCCGGCCGTGTGCGCGCTCATATAGGCGATGCGGTAGTTGCGGCCTTCGCGGCCGAGCGCCTCGAGCGCCCCTGCCCGCCAGGCGCAGCCTTCTTCCCACAGCGATACCGGCAACGGCTCGCGCAGATGGGCGCAGCCGCCCTTGGCGCCGGCCCAGACGATCGGTTCCGTGAGCAGGACCTCCGCGCCGAGCGCGCTGGTCTTGTAGGAGTTGGTGAGCAGCGTGATGTCGAGCGCGCGGTCGTCCATGCGCCGGCGCAGATTGCTGCTCTGGTCGATGGTGACGTCGACGGCGATCGATGGATGCGACTGCGCAAAACGCTTCAGCACATGCGGCAGCACGCGCTCGCCATAGTCGTCCGGCGAGCCGAGCCGCACCACGCCGACAATGTCGGGAATGATGAACTTCGACACCACCTCGCGGTTGATCGACAACAGCCGGCGGGCGTAGCCGAGCAGCATCTCGCCATCGGTGGTCAGTGTCACCGAGCGGGCGTCGCGCGCAAACACCGAGCGGCCGAGAATGTCCTCGAGTTTCTTGATCTGCATGGAGACGGCCGACGGCGTACGGAAGACGGCATTGGCCGCGGTGGTGAAACTGCCGGTTTCGGCAATCGCCACGAAGGTACGCAAAACATCGAGATCGAGCAGCGGCAGTGGATGATTGAGTGGGGCGTTCATCGGGATCGACCTTCAATTTTTCTGATGCAAACGATCATTCCATTTCGTTTGATTGAACATCAGATTGGGAGGATAGTCAACTCCATCGAAGGCAAGACGTATCAATGGCCTCTGAAACGAGCCGGATACACAATGCAAATCGGTACGAAACAGTCCGGCGACAAGGCGCGTTTATGTGAAACCGCCGCAGTCCGGAAACCAACGAAGGAGAATGAAATGTCTATCCTGTCATCCCTTGGTCGGCTCGCGACCGAATTCAGCGCCGCCCGCGCCCGCTACCAGACCGAACGCGCCATTCACTCGCTGCCGATCGAATTGCAGAAGGACATCGGCTGGCCTGAAGCTGCCGACACCAAGACCGGCACACGCCATGGCGTCGGATCCTGGGCTGGAGCAAAGTAAACCGTGTGTATCATAGACTGAAGGCCTGCCGCGCAGATCAGCCCGGCAGGCCTTTTTGTTTGTAGTCAAATGATTTTCCGGAGCCATGCCGCCGCTGCATGGCGCATATGAACAAGCCGCATAGCGGTTCAATTTTCCAATTAACGCCTTGTAAATAATTGTAAATCTTGGGCAGATTGCCCAAAATTATCGCATTCGGTGTCGCTTTTCATATCAAGCGCTTCGCATTTGCGATTTAGTTTTCCTCAGCACAAGCCTATATCAGCGCCAGCAAACGAGCTGCCCCACTCCATAAAGCGAAGGCGACCCGTCTGAGCAACCGAATGGAGATGATTATGAAGCTTTTTGCCCGCCTCTTTGCCCGCCGCGAAATGAACCTGACGACCGCTCTCGAGCGCCAGCGCCTCGCCAACACCATGCCCGGCCAGACCGGCGCGATGAATGCGGCGCGCCTCGGCTTCGTCGCCTGATACAACAGCTTTTGAAGGCAGCGCTCCCTGCCGCTGCTTCGAAGTTGATCACAACGCCGCTTCGGCTTGCCGAGGCGGCGTTTTCGTTGTGCGCTGGTCGCATCAGCCAGCTTGCTCAATCCGGCAGCATTTTGCGTCTGCCGGTTGTGCGATTGCCCATTTGCGACCCATGTCGCAAATATAGTCGTCTCAAAGTCCTCTACCCGATTGACAGGAATGGTTTTTCCTGATGACGCTATGCTGTTCGCGACATCCTGTTCGCGTCATGGCCGCGTGAGGTTTCCCCGTGAATGCCGTTGTAAAGCATCTGATCAAGCGATCGTTTGTATTCTTCCTCGTTCCCGATTTCACCATGATCGCCTTTGCGACAGCGCTCGACCCACTGCGCTCGGCCAACCGGATGCTCGGCTACGAGGCCTATCGCTGGCGCCTTGCCAGCATCGACGGCAAGCCGGTACGCGCCTCCAACGGCGTCGAATGCGCCGTCAACACCTCACTGGAGGAAGAGCGCAAGAAGATGGCCGGACCGGAACGGCCGAACATGGCCATTGTCTGCAGCGGCATAAATGTCGAGCGCTACCAGAACAGGTCGGCTTTCGCCTGGCTGCGCGAGGAATACAATCGCGGTGTCGCCGTAGGCGGCCTGTGCACCGGCGCCCACATCCTGGCTGCCGCCGGCCTCTTGTCCAACAAGCGCTGCGCCATCCATTGGGAGAATTTGCCGGGCTTTTCCGAGGCGTTCCCGAAGGCCAATGTCTTTGCCGACCTGTTCGAGATCGACCAGAATATCTACACCTGCGCCGGCGGCACCGCGGCACTCGACATGATGCTGAAGCTGATCGGCGATGATTTCGACGAGAACCTCGTCAACCGCGTGTGCGAGCAGGTGCTGACCGACCGCGTGCGCAGCCCGACCGACCGCCAGCGCCTGCCGCTGCGCGCCCGCCTCGGCGTGCAGAACTCCAAGGTGCTGACCATTATCGAGCTGATGGAAGGCAACCTTTCCGAGCCGCTGTCGCTGATCGAGATCGCCGACCATGTCGACCTGTCGCGCCGGCAGATCGAACGCCTGTTCCGCACCGAGATGGGGCGCTCCCCTGCCCGCTACTATCTGGAGATCCGGCTCGACCGCGCCAGGCATCTGCTGATCCAGTCGTCAATGCCGGTGGTCGAGGTGGCGGTCGCCTGTGGCTTCGTTTCCGCCTCGCATTTCTCCAAATGCTACCGCGAGCTCTATGCGCGCTCGCCGCAGCAGGAGCGGGTCGACCGCAAGCAGTTGCTGGCGGCCTGATCCGGCGTAGCCCGGAGATTAATATCTAACGGCTGTCGAACATCCAGCTGCGGTCGCGCCACATTTTCTCGCCGACCAGGCAATCGGCGGGCGGCCCTTCCTGCGCCAACACCACCGGCGGATGCGCCGCCTCTTCCGCTGCCCATTGCGGCGAGGCTGGGCCTGCAAGTTCCAGCACCAGCTTGCGGCGGATCGCTTCGGGAAACTGCGTCCAGTCGTTCACCGGGATCATGAAGGAGCCAGGTCCGCCGATCACACAGTCGCTGTAGTAGCGATCAAGATTGTTGACGTCGTAGCTGCCGGTGAAACCACCGCGGGTCATCAGCGGCAGCCCATTGATGATGATACCTTGCTTCACCAGGCTGTCGCGCGTGATATCGACTGGCGCGCCCTGGTTGTTGGGGCCATCGCCCGAAATATCGATGACACGCTTGGCGCCTTGAAATCCACTTTCGGCGAAGAGATCGCTGCCGAATTCAAGCGCACCTGAAATCGAGGTGCGGCGGGCGCTGTTGGGAGGATGGGCGGAAAGCTGCTCGGCCACCCGCTCGGCGTCGGCACGACTGGCGATCACCGTCCAAGGCACGATGACATGCTGCGAGGTCGTACCTGCCCATTCGACATAGGTGACGGCTATCTTGCCATGGGCGCCTTCGGCAATCGCTTGCAGCACGTGATCGTGCGTCAGTGCCGCCGCATAGCCGCGGCGCTGGATTTCGAGTTCGTCAGGCGACATTGACAGCGACACGTCGACGGCCAGCACCAGTTCGATGTCGACGGGCTCGTCAGCCGCGGAAATCTGGGTCAACCAGAGCATCAGCGCCAGCGCGGCACCGACCGAGAAGAGATGTCTTGCAAAGGCAAAAGCAGACATTCCGCAAAGGTAAGCGAAAATCGCCTGCCGACAAAGCGAAAAGCCCGACGCCAAGTCGGGCCTTGCATTCACACCTTTGCAGAGTCCGTCCTTACCGTCCCCACCGTGGGAGGCCGCCAAGCAATCAAAGCCTCAGCTGCGCGGCTTGAGGTTCTCCGGATCGTAGAGCGGCTTGTAGCCGACTGCGGCTACTTCGACCGGGTAGGTCTCGTCGAAATATTCGACATTCAGTTTGCGGCCTTCCTGGCAATAGTCCCACGGCAGGTAGGCGAGCGCGATGTTCTTGCCGATGGTCGGGCCAAAAGCCATCGACGTCGTGAACGACCGGCGGCCAAGCTCGTCGACCAGTGTCTCGCCCGTTTGCGGGTCCATCACCGGCATCGTGCCGACGGGATAGCGGGCAACACCCTTCGCATCGACATTGCTTGTCATCACCAGCGTGCACAGCATGGCCGGCTGATGTGCGCGGGCGCGGTATTCCAAATGCTTGGCCTTGCCGCAGAAATCGTTCTCCTTGACTTTCGGGCGGGCAAGGTCGGCTTCAAGCAGATTGTACTCGGTCAGGAGATCGGCGTTCTGCAGCCGCAGGCTCTTTTCCATGCGGCGGGTGTTGGCATAGGTCTCGACGCCGAAGGGCATGACGCCGGTCGAGCGCAAGGCGTCCCAGACGGCCAGGCCATCCTCGTAGCGCATATGCAGTTCCCAGCCTTGCTCGCCGACATAGGAGATGCGGAAAGCGGTGACATCCTTGCCGCCGATCCTGAGCGGTTTGATCGCCGCGAAGGCAAAATTCTCCGGCGACAACCCATCAGGATTTTCGACAACCTTCTGCAGCGTTGCCCGCGCATTCGGACCCCAGATGCCGATGGTGACGAATTTCTCGGTCACATCGGTGATCGTGACGTCGAAACCTTTGTCCTGCGCCGTGCGGCGCATGTACTGGAAGTCGCGTGGGCCGGCATCGGCGCCGTCGATCAAACGGCAGCGGTCGGCCATGCGGATGACGGTAAAGTCGGCGCGCACCATGCCTTCTTCGTCGAGGAAGTGGGTGTAGATGCCTTTGCCGATGTTGTTGTCGCCGCCGATCTTGGCCGCGCAAAGCCATTCCAGCAGCGCGACATGGTCCGGACCTTCGATGTCATACATGGCGAAATGCGACAGGTTGACGATGCCGCAATCCTCGCTCATGGCGAGATGCTCGGCATTGGAGACGCGCCAGAAATGGCGGTTGTCCCACTCGTTTTCACGTACCGGCACCCGGTTGCCGTATTTCTCGAGCAGGTGCTCGTTGGCGGCGTAGCCGTGGGCACGCTCCCAGCCGCCGAGTTCCATGAAGTAGCCGCCGAGTTCCTTCTCACGCTCCCAGAACGGCGAGCGTCTGATGTTGCGGCCCTTGGAGAACGGCTCGCGCGGATGCACAGCCGGATTGTAGACCTTCATCGCCGTTTCGGTGCAGCGGTCCCAGATGAACTGCTCTTTCGTCTGGTGCGGATAGAATCGCGAATAGTCGATGGCGTGGTGGTCGATGGATGTGCGGCCGTCCGTCATCCAGTCGGCGATGAGCTTGCCCATGCCGGGCCCGTCCTTGACCCAGATCGCGACGGCATACCAGAGGCCCCTGACCTTCTGGCTTTCGCCCATCGAAGGGCCACCGTCCGTCGTCACCTGCAGAAGCCCGTTGAAGGAATGGCTCTCATTGTAGCCCAGTTCACCCAGGATCGGCGTCAGCTCCATGGCGCGCTCGAGCGGCGCCAGGATCTGCTCCATGTCGAGATCGCGCTGCGACGGCGAAAGTCGGGCCTGGTTCTTCTCCAGAAGGTCGCGCGGATGGCACAGGCGCGGATTGGTCTCTTCGTAGTAACCCCACTCGATCTGCCCGCCCTCGGCGGTCTTGGGATCGCCGGTGTCGCGCATGTAAGCCGAATTGCCCTGGTCGCGCAGCAGCGGCCAGCCGATCTCCTTGCCGGTGCCGGCGAATTCCGTATACGGCCCGAAGAAGGTGAGCGGATGGTCGATCGGCATGACCGGCAGGTCCTCGCCCACCATTTCCGCGATCAGCCGGCCCCAGATGCCGGCACAGACCACCACGTAGTCGGCTTCGATGGTGCCGCGGTCGGTGACCACGCCAGTAATGCGGCCATCCCTGACGACGAGCGACCTGGCCGGCGTGTTGGCGAAGGATTTGAGTTTTCCCGAAGCTTCCGCCGGGTCGACCAGCTTGCCGGCGACCGTCTGCGAGCGTGGGATGACGAGGCCGGCATCGGGATCCCACAGACCGCCCTGCACCATCTCTTCTTCGATCAGCGGGAATTTTGCCTTGATCTCGGCGGGTTCGATCAGCCGGGCGCGCGTGCCAAAAGCCTTTGCCGAGGCGATCTTGCGCTTGATCTCTTCCATGCGGCCGTCGTCGCCGACGCGGGCGACCTCGAGGCCGCCGATGCGTGCGTAGTGACCCATCTTTTCGTAGAAATCGATGGAGTAGAGCGTCGTCCAGCAGGACAGGAAATCGTGGCTGGTGGTGTAGCAGAAGTCGGAGGCGTGCGCCGTCGAGCCGATGTCGGTCGGGATACCGGACTTGTCTATGCCGACAATATCGTCCCAGCCGCGCTCGATCAGGTGATGGGCGATCGATGCGCCGACAATGCCGCCCAGACCGACGATCACGACCTTCGCCTTTTCCGGAAACCCTGCCATTGCCCGCAACTCCAAAGTGCTTTTGCAGGCGCCCTGCGCCCGTTTGATCGGCGCACAATATGCAGACGACAGCCCCCGCGCTACCGCCTGTTTGCGACACGCCACAGGTGCGGCGCGACCCGATACGGATCAGCTGCTTCCAAGGGAAAAGGTGCGATACCTCAGGCGAACGCCCAGACGTCCTCGGCCTGGAATCCGACCTGATAACCTGCCGTCTTCAGCTTGACCACGACCTGGCCGATCTCGGCCGCCGGCAGCGCGCCGACCTCGACCTTGATCATGCCCGGCCGGTAGCGCTTGAGGTCGAGCTGTTCGAAGACGATCCAGTCGGCCCCTTCGCAGTCGACGAGGAAGGCGTCAATGTAAGTAATGCCGTTGCGATCTAGCAGCGTCTGCAGCGTTTCCGAAGGCACTTCGATGTCTTTCAGATGCGGCGCGAACTTGTTGAAGTTGGCGTCAGCCTCGCCCCAGGCATTCTTGCCTGACATCAGATTGGTGTCGGTAACCGACGAGCAGCCGATGAACTCGATCGGCAACGTACCGGCCTCGAGTGCAGCGGCATCGAACGTATGGACCGTGATCGTCCCCTTGCTCTTGGTCACCGCCACCGGCTCGATGACGAAACGCTCGGTATCAGGGTAGTTGGCGCGCAGCCGCTTCTGATTGTACGGGATCGGCTCGACCAGTACCGCCCGCGCACGCGGAATACGATGCAGCCACGGCGTCACGTCGTCGAACAGCGCGCCGTCGCAGGCGCCGACATTGACCATCTGGAACGGTCGCTTGGCGCTACTGAGGCGCGCGCTCAGCGCCGCCTTGGCCAGGAATTTCGTGCCCTGCAGCGACGGCCCACGGTCGAGGACGCCCGTGGGAAGACCGAGCGACAGGGCGATGCGCGCCATGCTGGAAACGGAACTCATGGCTTATCTCCGGGGATAACCTGCAAGGCGGTGGGGTGCCGCCCATTCACGCGTGCCGATGCCCACAGCGCCATGATGGGGCCGGCCAGCAGCAGGAACGGCGGCAACAGGTTGGGAAAATAGATGCGGGTGTCGTGGATCGGAAAGACGGCGAACTTTGCCAGCACGCCGAGCACAAGTGCGGCAAGCAGGATGCCGGCGCGCCGGTCGAGCCGGTAGCCGGCGCGGCTCAACGCATACCATCCCGACAATGCCAGCACCGAGACGCCGACCCAGCTGTTGAGGCTGATGGCGCGGACCAGAGAGGCGGCGAATGCCCTCAGATAGGCGGCGACCGAAAACGGCGGATCGAAGCCGTCCATATTGTAGTGCTGCTCGATGCTGGAGAACCACAGATGCGGCCACCAGCCCGGGTGATGGGCCCAGTGCGAGATGGCAAAATAGGCGACGAAGGCAGCGGCAAAGCCGGCCAGCGCGCCCCATGCCTTCTGCTGGAAAGCCACCAGCAAAACCGCGAAGATGGCGAGGAAGACGATGTTGTCGGGCCGCGCCATGAAAGCAAGGAAGAGCAGGATCGCCGTCGCCACCTCACGGCCGCGCACATAGGCAAGGAGCCCGCCGAGAAACAGGGCCGAGCACAGGAGATCGGGCGTGCTTGCCCGCGCCGCTTCGCCAAAATCGGCCATGATCAGCACTGCGCCGACGACCGGCGCCAGCGCCAATGCGCCTTCGGCTCGCAGCCAGAGCAACGCGATCGCGCCGAACAGCAGCACGGAAAACACCGAGACGACCCGCATCGCCTCGACAGGCGACATCACCGAACTCATCGTCGACAGGATCTCGGCATAGAGGAACTTGATCCGGTACATGCCGAGCAGCGAATGGAAATCGGCGGCATTCTCCGCCATGTGGCTGCGGAAGCCGCCGCCGTCGTCGGTCAGCGTCTTGTAGTCGCCGGCCGACACACCGGCCTTGACTGTGCCATAGGCATAGTCGTGCAAAGCCTGCGCGTCGGGATAGGCGCCCTCCTCGGCTACCGCCAGATAGGGCAGCATGTCCCAATTGGCATCGGGCATGAACCATGCCGTCACCGCCGTCAAAAGGATGTAGAGCGCGAAAGCCGCCGCCCCGATCGGCGCGGCCAGCCGCGCATAGGTCCCCTCGCCCCACGCCAGACCGGCTGCGGTGAGCCGGTCGAGCGGGTTGTTCGAAGCGGGCGACCTGGTCAGCATCGTTTGGCTCAGCGAACCTGGCTTTTGACGAAGTCTTTCACGATCGACACGATGCCGCGCGACAACAGACTGTCGAGCGCCTCGACGAAACGGTCGACATGTTCGCGCTGGCAGATCAAAGGCGGCTCGAGACGGATGACGTTGCGGTTGTACTCTGTGAAGGCGACCAGCACGTCGTAGTCGCGCAACAGCAGAGCGCCGACGAAGCCGGACAGCGACCCCTTCAGCTTGTCGTCGAGCACGCTGACGATCGGTCGCAGCACCATCGGCAAGGTCTGCGAGAAGTCGTGGAACTCCAGCCCGACCATGAAACCCTTGCCGCGCACGTCCTTGATGATCTTGGGGTATTTTTCCCTGAGCGCCTGCAGGCGCTGCAGGAGGTAGTCACCGGTGACCGCGGCGTTGTCGATCAGCCCCTCGTCGTAGAGCACGTTCAGCCCCTCGATCGCGGTGATGCAGGCCTCGCCCATGCCGCCGAAGGTGGCCATCGCATGGATCATCGCCGTCTTCGGCGTGCCATAGGCCTTCATATAGACCTCGCGCCGCGCGATCATCGCGCCGACCGCCGCCTTGCCGGCACCGAGAGACTTGGCGAGCGCCGTCACATCGGGAATGACGCCATAGTGCTCGAAGGCATAGAAACGACCGGAGCGGCCATAGCCGCACTGTACTTCGTCGGCGACCCATAGCACGCCGTACTGATCGCAGAGCGCGCGCAGCTTATGCCAGTATTCGACCGGCGCCTGGATGATGCCGCCGCCCCCCTGGATGGTTTCGAGCACGATGACCCCGACCTCGGGAGCGGAGCGGAACAGACGCTCGACCGCCTCGATATCGGCAAAGGGAATGCGGACCGTATTGTCAGCCATCTTGAAGTCGGCGCGATAGAGCTGGCCGTCGGTGATCCCCAGCACGCCCTTGGTCTTGCCGTGGAAGGAATTCTCGGCATAGACGACCTTCGGCCGCTTCGGACCGGCGGCACGCTCGGCGAGTTTTACCGCCGCTTCCATGGCTTCCGAGCCGGACGAGCCCAAAAACACCATGTCGAGGTCGCCGGGCGAGCATTTGGCGAGGTTGTGCGCCAATGCGGCCGCATATTGCGACATGAAGGCGATGGCGATTTCCTGGCGCTTTTCCTCCTGGAATTTCCTGCGGGCTTCGAGAATGCGCGGATGGTTGTGGCCAAAGGCCAGCGAGCCGAAGCCGCCGAAGAAATCGAGGATCTTGCGGCCATTCTGGTCGACATAGAACATGCCTTCGGCGCGTTCGATCTTGATCTTGTGGAAGCCGAGCAGCTTCATGAAATGCAGCTGGCCGGGATTGAGATGCGCCTTGAACAGGTCTGTCATCCGCGCCACGTCCATCGTCTTCGCCTGCTCGACGCTGATTAGATCGGGCTTGGCGATGGTGGCGGGCGACAGCGCCGGCGCGCTGACCATGGTGCGCGCGCCCGTGTTATCCGGTTTGGCCATGACGGTCATCTCGAGATTCTCCTGCTGGCCCTTCACTCGGCGGGCACGTGTTTGGCGGCAACGGCATGGCCGTCTTTCTTGGCGCGGTATTCGCTGTAGGCGGCGATCAGCATGTCCTCGTCGCGATATTGCGGCACCCAGCCGAGCTGGCGCTCGGCCTTGGACACGTCGAGCACGCACTCCTCGTCGGCGATCAGATACTGTTCCGGATCCATGATCGGCATGTTCATCATGTCGAGCAGGTCGAGCGTGCGCTTGACCGCCCAGCCCGGTGTCGGGATCAGCATCGATTTCGAACCGGCATGTTTGATCAGGTCGCCGAGCAGTTTCTTCACAGGCGGCGGATTGAGCGAGCCGAGATTGTAGGCCTCATTGGGCACGCCGGCCTTCCAGGCAGAGCGCGCGGCTTCAGCGCAGTCGAATACCGAGATGAACTGATACGGGTTCCTGCCCGAGCCGATCATCGGCACCGGAAGGTTCCAGTCGATCAGCTTGAACAATTTTTCGAGGATGCCGAGGCGGCCGGGGCCGATGATGAGGCGCGGTCGAAACAGCGAGATAATCATGCCGCGCTTGCGCCATTCGGCCGCCAGTTCCTCGGTCTTTTGCTTGGACCAGCCATATTCACCAAGCGGCGCAACCGGATGTTCCTCGGTCATCGGCTGCGTGACCGTGTGGCCGTAGATCATGTCGGTCGTGTAGTGGACGAGCTTCGGTGCACCGGCCTTGTCCATCGCCTGCATGATGTGCTCGGTGCCGTGGAAATTCACCGGAAAGAAGAAGTCGTGCCGCTTGGCCCGCACCTGGATCGGCGACAGCATTTTCGCCGACAGATTGTAGACCATGTCATCGGCTTTCAGCCCGACTGACGCCACCGAAGCCGGCTGCGTCACGTCGCACTGGACGAACCGGACATTGCGGTAGTGCGGCAGATCACTTTTGACGATGTCGGCGACAACCACCTCTTCGCCATCGGCCACAAGTTTCGGCGCAAGGTGGCGGCCGACGAAACCGTCGCCGCCAAAAATCACATGTCTCATCGAATGGTCCCGCTGGTGTGGATCTTGTCTGGCGAAAGGGAAGCGGTCTCTTCCTCATGCCCGCGCCCGCTCTGGGCGATCAGCACCGTGCCGACGCAGATGCAGGCGATACCGGCGATGCGCCAGCCATTGAGGTCTTCGCGGAAGATGAAATAAGCGAAGATGGCAACGGCGACATAGGCGAGGCTGAGGAACGGATAAGCGAAGCTGAGTTCGACCTTGGAAAGCACATAGAGGTGCGAGGCCATCGAGATGACGAAGGTGCAGAGGCCGAGGAAGACCCACGGGCTGAAGACGATCTGCAAAAGCTTCAGCAGCGGATTGGTGCCTTCGAACGAAATCGGCCCGAGCGACATCATGCCTTGCTTCAGCATCAGCTGTGCGGCAGCGTTGGTCATGACCGTGAACAGAATGAAGACGATGTATTTCATGTTTTCCACCCGCCCTTCAGCGGTCCTATTACAAACCTGCAAACATTTCGTGAAGCAACAAGAACGTTTTGAGTAAACCTTGATTTTAACGATCCATTTACCAAGATTTATTCAAATTCCATCTATTCCGCCGCCTCGACGTTGCCACGCCGCACATCCAGTTTTTTCGCCGTCCGCATCCAGAAGTCAGACATGAAGGCGGGGTCGCGCAGCGCCTCCAGCCGCTGCCAATCCGGAAAGGACGCGGCGAAGATGTCTGCGCCCATGCGCGCATCCTTGTAGGGATTGACGGCCCCACCGGCCTCGACCGTGATGCGGTCGAGTTCCCGGAGCAGCTGAAGTGTCACCTCGCCGCGATTGGGGAAATCCAGCGTCAGCGTGAAACCGGGCCGTGGGAACGACAGCAGCGCCGGAGAGCGGATCGAACCGAAGCGCTTCAGCACAGTTAGGAACGACCCCTGACCGGCCTGTCTCGCCGCCTCGAGCAGCGCCTTCACGGCCCGGTGCGCAACGTCTTCCGGCACCACGCTCTGGTGCTGGAACAAGCCTTTCGGCCCATAGAGCCGGTTCCAGCCACTGAGGCCGTCGAGCGGAAAGAAAAAACCTTGATAGCCGACATGGCGTGGCACTGAGGACCGCCCCTTCTTCCACCGATAGGCGGCGTTGAAGGCAGTCAGGAACGGCCGGTTGAGCACATTGAACGGAGGCTGGAACGGCACCGAAAGACGTCCGCCGGCATGAGAGGCCGTATGGGAGCCATGCTCGGCATGATTTCCGGTGAACAGCAGGCCGCGCCCGCGACGGTGGCCACCGGCAAGCTGGTCGATCCAGGCGACGGCATATTCATTGGCCTGGTCGGCTGCTTCGGCCAGATCAAAGAATTCGCCGAGATCGCGGAACGGCGTCGCCTTCTCCACGATGTCGAGCGAAGGTACCCGCATCATCCGGATCGAGGCCGACAGGATCAGGCCGGTGAGCCCCATGCCTCCGATCGTCGCTTGGAACAGGCAGGCATTGTCCGTGTCCGAACAGCGATAGATCCGACCGTCCGATCTGAGCAGCGTGAAGGATTCGACATGGCAGCCGAATGTGCCGCGCCGATGATGGTTCTTGCCGTGGACGTCGTTGGCAATCGCGCCGCCGAGCGTGACGAACTGCGTGCCCGGAACGACCGCCGGGAAAAAGCCATAGGGCGCGGCATGAGCCATAATGTCGGACAGCAGCACGCCGGCTTCCGCCTCGAGAAGACCTGTCTCGGCATTGAAGGCGAGGATGCGATCCAGCGGCCGCATGTCGACGACCGTGCCGGCTTCGTTCTGGCAGGAATCACCGTAGGAACGGCCATTGCCATAGGCGAGCAAGGCGTTCTTTTTCGCCTTGCCGCTTTTCATCAGCGCAATGGCGTCATCCGCCGGCATCGTGCGGGTTGCCGGCGGCGTGGCGCGACCAAAGCTGTCGAACCGCTCTGCGCCCATACCTACCAGCCTCCGGCAACCAGCAGGATCGCGCCGATGAGCACGACGATCTGGCTACGCCAGTCGCGGATGATGAAAACGACCGGATCGTCATTCACCTCGTCGCGGCGGGCGAGTATCCAGACGCGCATGGTGAGATAAAGCACGATCGGCGCCAGCGGCCAGACCAGCCAGGGATGCGGGTAGAGTTCGCGCACGGAGACGCTGTCCATGTAGAGTGCCAACACCAGCGCGGAGGAAAAGGCCGAGGCCATGCCGGCCTGGGCGACCATCTCCTGGTCTTCGGTGCGGTAGCCGCGGCCGGCAATCCGCTCGCCGGCCGGAATGGCTGTGGTGCGCAACTCGACGAAGCGCTTCACCAGCGCCAGCGACAGGAAGAAGAAGATGGAAAAGGCTAGCAACCAGAATGAGACGTCGACGCCGGTCGCGGCGGCACCGGCCAGCACACGGATCGAGTAGAGCCCGGCCAGCGTCAGCACATCGACCAGAAGCATGCGTTTGAATGACAGCGAATAGGCTGTCGTGACGACCATATAGCCGCCAAGCACGGCGAGGAATTCGAGCGACAGCAGAAGCCCTATACCGAAGCCGATCGCCAGCAGTACCGCGATCGAGGCCAGACCAAAGGGGATCGACAGCGCGCCGCTGGCGAAGGGTCGGTTGCACTTGGTCGGATGTTTGCGGTCGAGTGCGAGATCAAAGAAATCGTTGAGGATGTAGATCGCGGAAGCCACGGCGCTGAAGGAAACGAACGCCAGCAGGCATTCCCAGATCATGTCGAGGTTGAAGTACTCATGCGACAGCACCATCGGCACCGCGATCAGCGAGTTCTTCAACCACTGATGCACCCGCAGCATCTTGACTAAAGTTCTCAAGGTCGGCCTCGGCACTGGCACCGTTTCGGCGCTGTGTGCGGCCTGCCAGCGTGCGGCGTGGCGGTCGGGCGCCACGACGATTGCCGTGCGTGCGGCGTCGAACACCCTAAGGTCGTGTCGGCTATTGCCGGCATAGTCGAAGCCGCCATCGCCATAGGCTGCGACAAGCGCAGCGCGCTTTCTGTCCGAGGTCATGTTGTGGGGACCATCGGTCGCCAGCACGTGATCGAATATCCCAAGATGTGTGGCGATCGCCTCTGCGAATTTGCGCGGGGTGCCGGTGGCCAGCACGATCTTGCGGCCCTCGCCATGTTCCGTGCGCATGCGATCGAGCAGCGCCTCACGGTAAGGCAGCGAAGCGGCATCGATGTCGATGCGATCCGCGATGGCCTGCTTGAGCCGCGCCGGTCCGCCGGCCAGCCAGAACGGCACCAGGAAAATATAGAGCGGATTCTTCTTGATGAGAATGAACAGACCTTCCCACAAAAGGTCTGTCGCAATCAGTGTGCCGTCGAGATCGACCGCAAGCGGGATTGCGTTCTTGTCCGACCTCGCGTCCATTTCTTGCTGCCTTGCCTAGACCCTTCGCGCCGCGTTTCGGCGTCTTCGCCTCCGATATAGCGGGGAACGGCGTAGCGAACGTTAAAACGCCCGGTTGCAGACGGCCAGCGCGGCGGTTTTTCCGACGTCATTGTTAAGCAACTGTTACCAGAAACAATAAAAGGCCGGGCATTCGCCCGGCCTTTGGAACTCATCTTGCCCGCTCTATTTGATGCGAGCGACGCCACCCGAAATCTCGACCGTCTCCGTGCCGGTCAGGGCTTCGAGGTCACCATTGGGCAAGGTGACGAAACAGCCGTTCGGGCAGAATTCCACGGTTTCGCCGGCGGCCAGCGCCAGTTCCGTCTTGCCGCCGCCTTCCGTCACGATCAGCGTGCGGGTCTCAGCGTCCTTGTTGACCGCGCTGGCGGCGAAGGCCGAACCACTCGCTGCAGTAAAAGCGATGGCGACGACGAGCGACTTCCACATTTTTGCATTATCGGTGTTTCCACCGCCTCTTGTTGCATTTCGCAAGGCATTCTCGCCCTTTGCAGTGGAGCTTATATGAGTTGGAAGCTGAACCGCAACTGAATGCCGCATTCATGCCGCAATTGGGTTGCGTCAAGTTGGAGCCCTAGTCCGGATCGGGTTTGCGCGGCTTGCGCCCGGATTTGGCCAGGCGTTTTTTCTCGGCCGCGGCTTCAACCTCCGCCTGTTCCCGCTCGGCGAATTCGGCTTCGATCTTGTCGTCGTCGATCGGCCATGCCTCTGGGTTCTTGTGCTCGACGACGGCACGCGCTGTCGACGGGATCTCGATATACTCGCGGTCGAACGTATCGAGGACGGCAAAACGGATGTCGTTCTGCACGATGTTGCCGTTCAGCACATCGGCGAGGAACACGCGGATCTCGAACTCGAGTGCCGCCGCTCCGAAATTGGCGAACAGCACGAAGGGTTCGGGGTTCTTCAGCACCAGCGGATGGCTGCGCGCGATCTCCAGCAGGACGGCATGGACCCTCTTGACGTCGCTGCCATAGGCGACACCGACCTTGATATCGATACGGCCGAGCTTGTTGCGGTGCGTCCAATTGCCGACGGCGTTGTTGATCAGGCTTGAATTGGGCAGGATAACTGACTGCCGCTGGAAGGTCTCGATCTCGGTGGCACGCACGCTGATCTTCTTGACCGTGCCGCTGGTGTCGCCGGCGACGATCCAGTCACCAACCTTGAACGGCCGCTCGGCCAGCAGGATCAGGCCCGAGACGAAGTTGGAGACGACATTCTGCAGGCCAAAGCCGATACCCAGTGACAGAGCGCCGGCGACGAGTGCCAGATTGGAAAGATCGATGCCCGCAGCCGAGATGCCGACGAGCGCGGCGAGCGCAACGCCGGCATAGCCGACCGCCAGCCGGATCGAGTTGCGAACGCCGGTGTCGACCCGGCCGCGCGCCATCACTGAACCGTCAAGCCAGCCCTGGAACCAGCGCGTCAGGAAATAGCCGATGATGAAGACGATGATGCCGGTGAGGATGCCGGTGACGGAAATGGTCACCGAGCCGACGGTGATGCCCGTCGCCAGCTTGTAGGCCCAAGCCTGGATGTCGCCCGGCTGGAACCCCCACATCAACAGGATCAGCGGCAGGAACACCAGCACGATCATCACGTTGATGGCGACGCTGACGACCAGGCCGAGCTGGTCGAGCGCGGTATCTTCATAGCTTGAATTGGTCGACAGCCAGCGCCCGATCGAAGTGCCGGCGAAACCGCCTTCCTCGCCGATCGCCCGCGCCGACAGGAAACCGATATAGGCCGTGACCAGTATGGTGCCGGTGACCACGACCTGCAGCGAAACGAAAAGCGCAAGGCCGATGTAACCCAGCAGCGCCGTTGCAATGGTGAAAACGCCGAGCGCAATGGAGGTGAAGCGCAGCCACGCCGGCCACGGGCGCCAGGTTCCGTCGGAGGCCCTGAACGGTTTCAGCAGCCCCATCAGGATCAGGATGACGCCGAAGACAATGGTGGCGACAAAACTTCTGGCGATGGTCAGCGACAGCGGCGAGCCCATCTTGTCGTTGACGACCGCCAGGAAATTGTTGAGGCCGATGACGACCGCCATGGCGGTCGTCAGTCGCACAAGCCAACGTGCCGGGCCCGTTTCAACGGGGATGAGACGCCAGTTCGGCAGCCGCGGTTCCAGTGCCGCATTGGTCAGCCGGTTGACGCAGAACACCATCGCGATGACGGCGACCAGCGCATTCAGGAAAACGCCGATGTCTCCGCGCAAGACGTTGTAATAGTTGAAAAAGAAAACGGTCGAGATGAGGAAAACGCCGACCGCCAAAGTCGGCAGCAATGTTGACCAGAACGCCACCGACAATCGGCTGAGATAGGAAGGATCCTCGATCGAAGGATTGGCTTCGAAGATACGCCCGAACAGGCGGCGTCCGCCAACCAGCATCACCGCGGCGAGCGCGAGCGCCATGAAGGTCGCCGCGAGCATCGCCTGGAACTTGAATTTGAGGGCGAAGCTCAGCCAGGACGACACTGCGCTGTAAAAGTTGGCGTATTCGTCCTGCGCGTCGGAGAAGACCTGCGGGCTCAGCGCATCGGACAAGACGTAGCGCTTGGTGAGCAGATTGCGGAAAAGCTCGCTGCGCATGTTGCCGATCTTGTCGATCAGGCCGTTGATGCGGATCGACAGGTTCTGTGCGGCGGCGATGACAGCGTTGATTTCGGCTTTTTCGGACGCCAGCGCCTGGCGTTCGCCGATCACGATGTCGGGCTCCTGCGGCTGACCTGCGGCCGGCGGCGGGCCCAGCGTCTCGACGCGGTTGTTGATATCGGTGAGACGCGAACGGAAGGCGAGCGCGCTGGTCAGCGCCGCCCGGGACAGCTCCTCGAGCTGCAGACGAATTTCCACGAGCGTGGCATCGTCCTCGACATTCTGCTGTATTTTCTTCTCGAGATCGTCCGTTTTGGCGGTCAGGCCCTGGATGACCTTCTGCTGGTCGGTGATCAACCCCGCGGCACCCTGGCCGAGCGCCTGCGCCATCGCCTCGAACGAAGGCGACGCCGAGACAACAAGCGCTGCAATCAGGATCAGGCGGAGCAATCGAAAAAGCATGTTCGGTTTGGCGACTCGCGTACGGCAAAGGCCGGTTCCAGGGCCCGTCCTTGATAAAGACGCTGATACCATGGGGCAAGCCGTCGCGGTCGGGCCGTTTTCGGGAGTCGGCCAGTCGAAAAGCCATGGCGCAATATTGGCTTTGCGGCGCCGCCCTGCTCTATAGTCTGCCGCATCGCACCAAGGACGGTATGAAGAATGGCGGAATATTCGGCCTTTTCGCTTCTCGCGAACGCGCTTAGGGGAAACCAGGACTGGAAACCGGCCTGGCGCAAGCCGGATCCGAAGGCGTCCTACGATGTCATCATCATCGGCGGCGGTGGCCATGGCCTGTCGACGGCCTACTACCTCGCCAAGGAGCACGACATCACCAATGTCGCCGTGCTGGAGAAGGGCTGGCTGGGCTCAGGCAATGTCGGCCGCAACACCACGGCTGTCCGCTCCAACTACCTGCTGCCCGCCAACACCCGCTTCTACGAACACTCGATGAAGATGTGGGAGAACCTCTCGCACGAGCTCAACTACAACGTCATGTTCTCGCAGCGCGGCTGCCTGAACCTCGCCCACACGCCTGCCCAGTTCGACGACTATGCCCGGCGCGGCAACGCCATGCGCCATCTCGGCGTCGACGCCGAACTGATGACCACCGCGCAAATCGCGCGTCTGGTGCCGGCGCTGGACATGTCGGCCACCGCGCGCTTCCCGATTGTCGGCGGCCTGATGCAGCCGCGTGCCGGCACTGCCCGCCATGACGCCGTGGCATGGGGCTATGCGCGCGGCGCCGATCGTCGCGGCGTAGACATCATCGAGAACTGCGAGGTCACCGGCTTCCTGCGCGACGGCGACCGCATCACCGGCGTCTCGACCTCGCGCGGCGAGATCCGCGCCAAGAAGGTTGCGGTGGCGGTGGCCGGCAGCACCGGCCGGGTCATGCAGCTTGCCGGCATCGACACGATGCCGATCGAGAGCCATGTGCTGCAAGCCTTCGTGACGGAATCGCTGAAACCGTTCATCGACACGGTGCTGACTTTCGGCATGGGCCATTTCTACATGTCGCAATCCGACAAGGGCGGCCTTGTCTATGGCGGCGATATCGACGGCTACAACAGCTACGCCCAGCGCGGCAATTTGCCGATCGTCGACGAGGTGATGAGCGAGATGCTGGCATTGTTCCCGGGTCTCGCCCGCGTCCGCATGTTGCGCTCCTGGGGCGGTGTCTGCGACATGTCGATGGATGGTTCGCCGATCATCACCACCGGCCCACTGCCCGGCATGTATCTCAACTGCGGCTGGTGCTATGGCGGCTTCAAGGCGACGCCGGCCTCCGGCTGGTGCTTTGCCTGGACCATCGCCAAGGATGAGCCGCACGACTTCAACGCGCCGTTCACGCTCGACCGTTTCCACCGCGGCCTGGTGATCGACGACAAGGGTCAGGGCGCAACGCCTCGGCTGCATTAGGTAGAATACAATGCTCATCACTTGCCCCTATTGCGGCCCGCGCGACGTCATCGAGTTCACCTATCAGGGCGATGGCAACCGCCAGCGTCCGCACCCCGCCTCGCAGAACCTCGACGCCTGGAACGCCTATGTCTACGACCGGCTGAACCCGGCCGGCGATCACAATGAGATCTGGCAGCATTCCGGCGGTTGCCGCGTCCATCTCAGAGTGGTGCGCAACACGCTGACGCACGAGATCTCGAGCGTCGCCTCCGTGCGCGGCGATCACAAATCCGCCACGCGGCACAGAGCGGAGGGCAAGTCGTGAGCCCACGTCGCACCGAGAGCGGCGGCCGCATCGACCGGCTGCGGACCATCCGTTTCACCTTCGACGGCGCGCCCTACACCGGCCATGCCGGCGACACGCTGGCTTCGGCGCTGCTGGCCAATGGCGTCACCCTGTTCGGGCGCTCGTTCAAATATCACCGCCCGCGCGGCGTGCTGACCGCCGGCGTCGAGGAGCCGAATGCGTTGGTGACCGTGCTGCGGGGCGAGGTTCGCGAGCCCAACATCGCCGCAACCATGGTCGAGATCTATGACGGGCTGACCGCCGTCAGCCAGAACCGATTTCCCTCACTCGCCTGGGATGTCAACGCCGTCAACCAGCTCGGCGGCAAGCTGCTGTCGGCCGGCTTCTACTACAAGACCTTCATGGGACCGGTATTCGGCCCGCTGAAGGGCACGCGTTTCTGGATGTTCTGCGAGCATTTCATCCGCCGCGCCGCCGGTCTCGGCAAGGCCGGAACCGTTGCCGGCACCGAGCGCTACGAGCGCATGAACGCATTTTGCGACGTGCTGGTGGTCGGCTCCGGGCCGGCCGGGCTGATGGCCGCCAAGGCTGCCGCCGATAAGGGTGCGCGCGTCATCCTCGCCGAGCTCGAACCGAATTTCGGCGGCTCCGCCAACTGGTCGGCCGAGACGATCGACGGCATGCCGGCTGCCGATTGGGCAGCGCGGGCCGTCGGCCAGCTTGAAGGCTATGACAATATTCGTCTGCTGCCGCGCACCACGGTCTGGGGCTACTACGACGGCAACACGCTTGCCGCGCTTGAACGGGTCACTGACCACAAGGAGACCCCCGGCAAGGGCGAACCGCGCCATCGCTACTGGGCCATTCGCGCCCGATCCGTGGTGCTGGCCACCGGTTCCTTCGAGCGGCCGCTGGTGTTTCCGGGCAATGACCGGCCGGGTGTCATGCTGGCGCATGCCGGCGAACGCTATGCCAACGAGTATGGCGTGCTGCCAGGCGACAGGATCGCGCTCTTCACCAACAATGACAGCGCCTATCGTTCCGCCCTTGCGCTCAAGCACGCGGGAGCCGCGGTCGTCGCCATTGTCGACGTCCGCCCGGCGCTTTCGAGCGAGATGCGCAAGCTGGCCACTGAGGCCGAAGCAGAGATTTTCTCCGGCCACGCCGTGGTCGCCACCGAGGGCGGCAAGGCGCTGTCCGGCATCAAGGTGCAGCGCTTCGACATGATCAATGGCGCGCTCAGCGGCGAGGCGCGCAGCATCCATGCCGACTGCCTGCTGATGTCGGGAGGCTGGTCGCCGACAATCCATCTGGCCAGCCAGGCCGGCGCCAAGGCGGAATGGAATGCTGACCGCCAGGCCTTCCTGCCGCCCAAGCCGACACAGAAATGGATCGGCGCTGGCGCCTTCACCGGCAGTTTTTCGACCAGCGAAGCCATCGCCGAAGGCCGCGCCGCCGGTCTTTCGGCAGCGGGTGGGACAGGAACACCCTCGGCCTTGCCGGTTGTCGAAGCCGCACCCTGCGACCCCGATCCGGCGCCGGTGTTCGAGATCAAGGCCAAAGGCAAAAGCTTCGTCGATTTCCAGCACGATGTGACATCAGAGGACGTGCGGCTGGCGCATCGCGAAGGCTTTGTCTCGGTCGAGCATCTCAAGCGCTACACCACGCTCGGCATGGCGACCGACCAGGGCAAGAGCTCCAACATACCTGGCCTCGCCATCATGGCCGAAGCGCTGGGCAAACCGATCCCGGAAGTCGGCACGACGCGCTTTCGTCCGCCCTTTTCGGCGGTGTCGATCGGCTCGCTGGCGGCAGAGCGCTTCGGCGACCTGAAGCCCGAGCGGCTGACGCCGATGCATGACTGGCACGTTGCCAACGGTGCAACCATGTATTCGGCCGGCCTCTGGTATCGCCCGATGATCTACGGGCTTTCAGGCGAGACAATTGAACAGGCCTATGTGCGCGAAGCCAAGGCGACCCGCGAGAGCGCCGGCATCGTAGATGTCTCGACATTGGGTAAGATCGCCGTGCAGGGTCCGGACGCGGAGGAGTTTCTCGACCGGGTCTACACCAACATGTTCTCGACGCTCGCCGTCGGCAAGGCGCGCTACGGGCTGATGCTGCGCGACGACGGCCTCGCCTTCGACGACGGCACCACCTGGCGGCTCGGCGAGCAGGATTTTCTGATGACCACCACCACGGCCAATGCCGGCAAGGTGATGCAGCATCTGGAGTATTTCCTCGACGTCATCTGGCCGGAGCTGAAGGTGCATGTCACCTCGGTGACCGACGAATGGGCGGGCGCCGCGATCGGCGGACCCAAGGCAAGGGCAATTCTGGCCGCTTGCGTCACCGGTACGGCCGTCGACAACGCTGCACTGCCTTTCATGGGTCTCGTGCGCGGCCAGATATCGGGTGTGCCGGTGATGATCTGCCGGCTTTCCTTCTCCGGCGAAATGGCCTTCGAGGTCTATTCCGGTGCCGGCTACGGCACCCATGTCTGGGAAGCGCTGGTCAAGGCCGGCAAGCCGTTCGGCCTGGTCACTTATGGGCTGGAAGCGCTGGGCACGATGCGCATCGAGAAAGGTCATGTCACCGGCGCCGAGATCGACGGCCGTACCACGGCGCGCGACCTGCATCTTGACTGGATGCTGTCCAAGAAGAAGCCCTTCATCGGCTCGGCCATGATGGATCGCGAAGGCTTGATTGCTTCCGATCGCCTGCAACTCGTCGGCCTGATTGCGCTCGACAACCGGCCGCTCAACGGCGGCGCGCATATCGTCGAGGAGCTTGATGAAGCCAATCCGCATGGCTCCCTTGGCCACATCACCGCCTGCTGCTATTCGCCGGCGCTCGGCAAGCACATTGCACTGGCGCTGGTCGAGGGCGGCAAGGCACGGCACGGCACGCGCGCCTATGTCTCCGACCCCCTGCGCAAGCGTTTCGGGCCGGTCGAGATCGTCTCCAACCACTTCTTCGATCCGGACGGGAGCCGCATGCATGGTTGAGCGCCAATCACCGCTGGAGCCCGCGTTGCAGGCAGGCTCGCATGGCAATTTCGAGCACGGCGTCGAAGTCATCCTCTCCGAAACCAGGCCGGGGTCGATCCTGCAGCTCGCCGCATGGTCGGGCGAAGAGAAGAAGCTGATGGCCGGCATCCGCACCGTTACCGGCCTCACTCTGCCCGACGGCGCCGGCGGCGGCAGCACCGACAGCGTCAGGTCGGTGTTCGGCTTTGCACCGGGGAAATTCACCGTGGTCGATGAGGCAGAAGGCCTGGCCTCGGCCTTCGCCAAAGTCGTCACCCCGGCCATCGGCACGATCACCGACCTGTCGCATGGACGCACCGCAATCCGCATCGCCGGACCAAAGGCCGAATGGGTACTGGCGAAATTCTTCGCCATCGACTTCGCGCTACCGGCCTTTCCGATCGGGGCTGGTCGCTCGACCACCCATCACGACATCTTCGCGCAAATCCAGCGTACCGACGCCGACCAGTTCGACATCTACGTGTTCCGCTCGTTTGCACGTTCGTTCTGGAAAGCGCTCTGCCATGCGAGCGAGGAAGTCGGCTACGAGGTACAGTAGCCGAAAGCCGGTTGGCCCTACAGACCGGTCGATCTGCCGCTTGAGTGCCCGGCCTGTGGCGGTGATACGTTAGGAATCACGGGCCTATGCTCAACGCATAGTCCTTCAGGCAACCAGCACGACCGCACCCTTCCATGACCGCAGAGACTTCGGCGACGGCTCCCACCCGCATTGGCATGGCGGGCGACGTATCGCTGCTGTTGCCGGTGACGGTCGCCTGCGGCGTCTTCATGACCAGCCTCGACCAGAATGTCGTGGTCACGGCACTTCCCGGCATCAGCGAAAGCCTCGCCCGCCCGCCCAGCCAGCTCGGCCTGCTGATCACCGTCTATGTCGCCAGCCTGATAATCTCCATGCCGGTCGGCGGCTGGGCTGCGGACCGCTTCGGCCTGCGCAACGTCTACTGCTTTGCCTTGCTCGTCTTCGCCGCGGCCTCGGCGCTCTGCGGGCTATCGAGCGACATCGGGATGCTGGTCGGGGCACGCGCGCTGCAGGGGTTCGGTGGCGCGCTGATGGGCACGCTCGGCCAGGTCGTGATCCTGCAGAGCTTTCCACGCAACCGCACGCTGAAGATCAATATGTACATCTCGCTGGCCGGTCAGTCCGGCCCCTTGGTTGGCCCGCTCGTCGGCGGCGCGCTGACCACCTACATCTCCTGGCGCTGGATTTTTTTCATCAACGTGCCGTTCGCGCTCATCGCCGCATTTCTTGCCGCTTCGCTGTTTCCGTCGGCAACGAAGGCAGTTCGCACGTCATTCGATTTTCCGGGCTTCGCCCTTGTCGGCAGCGGCATGGCACTGCTCGTCTTCGGCATGGATTCGCTCGCTGCGAAAGATGCCGCCGGCAGCATGATCGCCATGCAACTCGGGCTGGCAATCGCGCTCCTCGCCGTCGCTTCATTCTACTGCCTGCGCGTCCGCAATCCGCTGCTCGATCTCAAGCTGCTGCGGATTCGCACCTTTCGCATCAGCTTCCTGACCGGTGGCGGACTGGACACGATCGGCTTGAGCTCGGTCGTCTTCCTGCTGCCGCTGATGTTCCAGCTCGGCTTCGGCATGAGCGCGGTACAAGCAGGATCGCTGACCTTCGTCGCAGCAGTCGGATCGGTGCTGATGCGTTTCTTCATGCCGCGCGTTCTCAACCGCTTTGGCTTCCGCGGCGTGCTGGTCTTCAACACGCCCATCGTTGCTTGCCTGGTGGCGGGCTTTGCCCTGATGCAGGCAACCACCCCGGTCTGGATCGTGTTGACCTACATCTTCGTCTTCGGCGTCTTCCGCTCGGCGCAATGGGCTTCGACCGGCAATCTCGCCTACTCGGACATTGCATCCGAGCAGCTCGCCCGCTTCAGCGCGCTCTATTACATATTGTGGCAGCTTGGGGTGGCGATCAGCGTCGGCCTGGCCGCGGCAGCCCTGTCGCTTCTGGCTGGTGGTGGCCATGCCAGCATCAACGACTTCCGGGTCCTGTTCGTCCTCGAAGGCGTCATCACGCTATGCGCGCTGTTCGCCTATCTCCGGCTGACGCCGCAGGATGGCGCCCACGTCAGCGGCCATGGATCGGCGATGACCTCGGAATAGCCCGGCCGGACGGCAGTGGCATTACTCGCTGAACGTCACCCATTCTTCCAGCGGCACACGGTCGGTGCGGAAGTCGTTCTCGGGCTTGGATGTATCTTCGTGGCCGAGCGCCATGCCACAAACGACGATCTCTTCGTCTGGAATGTTGAGCACCGGCCTGATCTGCCGGTGATAGGGCGCGAAGGCCGCTTGCGGACAGGTGTGCAGACCCCTGCCCCGCGCTGCCACCATGATGTTTTGCAGGAACATGCCGTAGTCGATCCATGAGCCCTGGTTCAACCGTCGGTCGATAGTGAAGATCATGCCGACCGGCGCGTCGAAGAAGACGAAGTTGCGGTCGTGCTGGGCGCGCATCCTGTCGACCTCGCGGCGGCCGATGCCGAGCGCGCCGTAGAGCCCGAAACCGTTGGCGCGTCGCCGCGTCAGATAGGGCTCGAAGAACTGGGTCGGATAGTAGCGGTACTCGTCCCAATTGGCCTTTTCGGCGCGGATGCCGGAATTGAGGATGGCGTCGGTGATCTGCTGTTTGATCTCGCCCTTGGTCACATAGACCCGCCATGGCTGCATATTGGTGCCCGATGGCGCGCGGGCGGCAACGGCCAGAATGGCGCGGATCGTGTCGTCGTCGACCATGTCGGGCAGGAAGGCCCGTACCGAACGGCGCGATATGATCGCCTCGTCGACGATCGCCGCATCGTCAGCAATCCCGGTGTTGTCTTCCAGCATGGGCCGTCCCTTTGCGCATGACCCGGAAACCCTGTTCGTTTTCGAGGATCATGCGCAGATTCTAAAGTGATAGACGCTCTTGCGCGTCCATTGGGTCGCGCGGCGCTCTATCTCGCTCCGACCGGACGTTCCCACTCGCCGTTCGTGGCCGAGCCTTTGCATGAACCGTCAAAATGGCGCAAGCAAATCTTGTGGTTTCATGAAAATCCTCTTGATTTTTTCATGAGCTTGACCTCTCATGAAATTTGTCCGGAATTTTTCATCAAGAGAATGGCTTTGCCCTCAATCGCTGCCAGATCGGAGCAGGAAAACGGCGAACGGCTGCTGGCCGGTGATATCAGGGCGCTGCGCAAGGCGCGCGGGCTGACGCTTGCCGAGATCGGCCTGACGCTTGGGCGCTCCGTCGGCTGGGTCAGCCAGGTCGAGCGCGGCCTGTCGATTCCGTCGCTGAGCGACCTCCGGGCCTTTGCCGAACTGTTCGGCGTGCCGCTCAGCCTGTTCTTCAGCCACGATGTGCCGGTTGAGAACGAGCGCGGCGTGGTTGTGCGCGCCGGCAGGCGCCGCACGCTTGGCACAAGCGAAACCGGCCTGGTGGAGGAGCTTCTGTCGCCCGATCTCGGCGGTAGTTTCGAGATGGTGCGCTCGATCTTCGCGCCGGGTGCGGAACTGAAGACCGAGCAGCTGCGGCCGACCGAGGAGGCCGGCTATATCGCATCAGGCATTTTCGAGATCGAGATAGCAGGCGTCTGGCACCGGCTTGTCGAAGGCGACTCCTTTCGCTTCGAGCGCAAGCCGTATCGCTGGCGTAATCCCGGCGCCGAGCCGGCAGTGATCATCTGGGTGGTTTCGCCGCCTGTCTATTGAACGAGGGATTTGAATATGGCCGGTTTGCCGACCACGGCACGCGTGGTGATCATCGGAGGCGGTGCCGTCGGCACCTCCTCGCTCTATCATCTGGCCAAGGCGGGCTGGACCGATTGCGTGCTCCTGGAAAAGAACGAACTGACCTCCGGCTCGACATGGCATGCCGCCGGCAACGTGCCGACCTTCTCCTCGTCGTGGTCGCTAATGAACATGCAGCGCTATTCGACGGAGCTCTATCGCGGGCTCGCCGACGCGGTCGACTATCCCATGAACTACCATGTCACCGGTTCGCTCAGGCTCGCCCATACGGCAGAGCGCATGCAGGAGTTCCAGCGCGCCAAGGGCATGGGCCGCTATCAGGGCATGGATATCGACGTGGTCGGGCTCGACGAGATCAAGCGCCGCTACCCCTTCATCGAAACGCATGAACTGAAGGGCGCGCTTTACGATCCGAGCGACGGCGACATCGACCCGGCCCAATTGACCCAGGCTCTGGCCAAGGGCGCGCGCGACATGGGCGCCAAGATCATCCGCTTCTGCCCGGTCACCGGTGTGCGCCGCGACAGGGACGAATGGGTGGTCGAAACAGCACAGGGCGAGATCCGCTGCGAGATCGTCATCAACGCCGCCGGCTACCGCGCCGCCGAAGTCGGCAGGATGTTCGGCCGCGACGTGCCGATGATGGTAATGAGCCATCAGTACATTCTGTTCGAGGAAATCCCCGAACTGGCCGCTTGGTCGAAGGAGCGGGGCAAGAAGCTGCCGCTGCTGCGCGATGTCGACACCTCCTACTATTTGCGCCAGGAAAAGAACGGCATGAATCTCGGCCCCTATGAGCGCAATTGCCGCGCGCATTGGGTGGGCCACAACGATCCGATGCCAGAGGATTTTTCCTTCCAGTTATTCCCAGACGATCTCGACCGGCTGGAGCACTATCTGGCCGATGCCGTCGCTCGCGTGCCGATCCTCGGCACGGCCGGCCTGTCCAAGGTCATCAACGGCCCGATCCCCTACACGCCGGACGGCAATCCGCTGATCGGCCCGATGCCCGGCGTGCCCAATGCCTTCGAGGCCTGCGTCTTCACCTTCGGCATCGCCCAGGGCGGTGGCGCCGGCAAGGTGCTGGCCGAATGGGTCACGCAAGGCCAGACCGAATGGGACATGTGGTCCTGCGACCCGCGCCGCTTCACCAGTTTTGCCTCGGCGCCGGACTATTGCGTTGCCAAGGGCATGGAGATCTACGGCAACGAATACGCCATCCAGTTCCCGCGCCACGCCTGGCCGGCGGGACGCGATCGCAAATTGTCGCCGATCCACGATCGTATCAAGGCGCTCGGCGGCCAGTTTGACGCCTACAATGGCTGGGAGCGCGCCACCTGGTACGCGCAACCAGGCGACGATACCTCCGAAGAATCCACACTGACCTTCCGCCGTGATGGACCGTGGCAGCATCGCGTCCGCGAGGAGTGTCTCGCTGTGCGTGACGCCGCCGGCATTCTGGATCTACCGGGCTTTTCCCGTTTCAACCTCGACGGTCCGGGCGCCGCCGAATGGCTGAGCCAACAGGTCACCGGTCTGGTGCCAAAGCCCGGCCGCATCGGCCTCATCTATTTCGCCGACGACAAGGGACGCATCGTCACCGAAATGTCGGTGGTGCGCCACGACGAGAACCTGATGACCCTGATAACTGCCGCAGTGGCGCAGTGGCACGATTTCGAATGGCTGAAATCGCGCATGCCGAAGGACGCGGCATTCAAGCTGATCGACCGCACGGAAGAATTCTCCACGCAGATCCTCGCTGGACCCAACTCGCGAAAAATCCTCGCCGAAATCTGCGCCGCCGACCTCACCTTGCCGTGGCTGACACATCAGGAAACAAGCATCGCCGGCCGCTGGGCCAAGCTGGTACGTGTTTCCTTCGCCGGCGAGCTTGGCTGGGAAATCCACACCCGGGTCGACGACACCGCCGCCGTCTTCGACGCGATCTGGACAGCCGGGCAAAAGCAAGGCCTGAAACCGTTCGGCATGTACGCGCTGGATTCGCTGCGGCTCGAAAAAGGCTATCGCACCTGGAAGGGCGATCTTTCGACCGACTACTCGATCCTGCAGGGCGGGTTGGAACGCTTCGTCAAATGGGACAAGCCCGATTTCCGTGGCAAGGCGGCACTGCTGAGCGAAAAACAGCAAGGCGTGAAGAAACGCTTCGTCACGCTGGTCGTCGAAAACCCCGGCGACTGCGACGCCCCTTCCGTGTCGACGCTGTGGCATGACGGCAAGATCGTCGGCGAAACGACATCAGGCGGCTGGGGTCATCGCATCGACAAATCGATTGCGCTCGGCATGCTGCGCGCCGACCTCGCTGAGCCGGGTACTGCAATCGAGATCGAAATCTTCGGCGACCGCTTTCAGGCGATCGTGCAGAGGGATGAGCCGCTGTGGGACCCGAAGAACGAAAGATTGAGAGCTTGAAAAAAGTCATCCTCACCGATGGCGGCATGGGCCAGGAACTGGTTCGCCGCAGCAGCTCGGAACCGACACCGCTGTGGTCGGCCAGAGTGCTGATCGACGAACCGGATCTGGTGCGTGACTTGCATGCCGAATTCATCCGGGCCGGCGCCCGCGTCATCACCATCAATACCTATTCCGCCACGCCCGAGCGCCTGGCGCGCGAGAGTGCGGAAGAGTTGTTCAAACCGCTGCAGAAGCGCGGCATCGAGCTTGCCGGGCAAGCCCGCGACCAGGCCGGCGACGCGGCGATCGCCGGTTGCCTGTCGCCGCTTTTCGGCAGCTATGCGCCGGCGCTGACCATTTCGTTCGAGGAAACGCTCGACACCTATCGCCGCATCGTTGCCGAGCAGGCGGATGGCGTCGATCTGGTCCTGTGCGAGACGATGGCATCGGCCGAGGAAGCGCGCGCTGCCGTCACCGCCGCATCGGAAAGCGGCAAGCCGGTGTGGGTGTCGTGGACGCTCGCCGATCACGGTGCGCCGCGCCTGCGCAGCGGCGAAGCCATCTCGGCTGCTGCCAACGCCCTCGATGGCCTGCCGGTCGCAGCTAGACTGGTCAATTGCTGCCGGCCCGAAGCGATCGCCGCCGCACTGCCTGAATTGACCGATCTCGGCGGTCCGGTTGGCGCCTATGCCAACGGCTTCACCTCGGTCGAGGCGCTCAAGCATGGCGGCACAGTCGAAGTGCTGCACGCCCGTCATGATCTTGATCCTGAATCCTATGCCGAACATGCGCTCGGCTGGATCAAAGCCGGTGCCGGCATCGTTGGCGGCTGCTGCGAAGTCGGTCCTGCCCATATCGCCGCCCTGCGCGAACAGCTCGAACAGGCCGGCTACGAAATCTCGGGAGTAGCATAATGCCCAGACCATCATCGCGCATTACCGGTATCGTGCCTTCGGGCAAGGATGGCTGGGAGGTCCACACCGCAGCCTGGGCACGCAAGCAGGTCGGCGAAGACATCATCATGCTGTCGGTCGGCGACCATGATTTCGACACGCCGTCGCAAACGATCGAAGCCTGCGTGACGGCGGTTCGCGCCAGCAATCACCACTACACGCCGCTTCCCGGCATCCCTCGCCTGCGCAAGGCAATGGCGACAGCCTCGACCGCTTGCACCGGTGTTGCGACAAATTCCGACCAGGTCATCGCCACGCCAGGTGGGCAGGCAGCACTGTACGCGGCTGTGCAAGCTGTTCTCGACCAGGGCGATCATGCCATCGTGGTCGCGCCCTATTACGCGACCTATCCCAACACATTCGGTGCGGCGGGTGCGCAATTCACCGTGGTCGAAACCCCCGCCGAGGACGGATTCCAGCCGCGGGCTGCCGACATCCGCGCAGCCCTTCGACCCAACACGCGCGCCATCCTCATCAACACGCCCAACAACCCGACGGGTGCGGTCTATTCGCGCCAGCGGCTGGAAGAGCTGGCGCAAATCTGCAAGGAGCATGACCTCTGGCTGCTGTCGGATGAGGTCTACTGGACGCTGGGCGGCGGCGAACACATCTCGCCGCGCTCGCTGCCCGGCATGGCCGAGCGCACGCTGGTCATCAATTCGATGTCCAAGAGCCACGGCATGACCGGCTGGCGCATGGGCTGGCTGACCGGGCCTGAAGAGATGATCTCGCTGCTGATCAATCTCAATCTGGTGACCACCTACGGCCTGCCGGCCTTCATCAGCCTCGCTTGCGCCGAGGCGCTCGAGAACAGCTATGGCGTCAAGGACATCGCCGAACGCTATGCCGCGCGACGCACCATCCTGCTCGATGCCGTGCGCGGCATGAACAACGTCACCGTGCGCGGCTCCGAAGGCGGCATGTATGTCATGCTCGACATATCAGCCGTCGAACCAGACGACGAGAAATTCGCCTGGGCCTTGCTCGACGAGGAAAAGGTCGGCGTGATGCCGGGCTCGAGCTTCGGCGAGGCCGCCGCCGGCCACATCCGCATCAGCCTCTGCCAGCCCAAGGCGGTGCTGGAGGAAGCTGCCCTTCGCCTGCGCCGCTTCGCATCCAGCTACCGCCGTGAGGCCGCATGAGCGCCAAGACCGTTCCCACCAAGGCCAGGGCCGTCATCATCGGCGGCGGCGTCTCCGGCTGCTCGGTCGCCTATCATCTGGCCAAGCTCGGCTGGACCGACATCGTGCTGCTCGAGCGCAAGCAGCTGACGTCAGGCACAACATGGCACGCCGCCGGCCTGATCGGCCAATTGCGCGGCTCGCAGAACATGACCCGGCTGGCGAAATATTCGGCCGACCTCTACGTCAAGCTGGAAGCCGAGACCGAGGTCGGCACCGGCATGCGGCAGGTCGGCTCGATCACCGTGGCGCTGACCGAAGAGCGCAAGCACGAGATCTACCGCCAGGCTTCGCTCGCCCGCGCCTTCGATGTCGACGTGCGCGAGATTTCGCCTAGCGAAGTCAAAGAGATGTACCCGCATCTCAATGTCTCCGATGTTGTCGGCGCCGTCCATTTGCCGCTCGACGGCCAGTGCGACCCGGCCAACATCGCCATGGCACTGGCCAAGGGCGCGCGCCAGCGTGGCGCGACCATCGTGGAGAATGTGAAGGTCACCAAGGTCCACACCAGGGATGGCCGTGTCACCGGCGTGTCCTGGGCACAGGGCGACGAGCAAGGCATGATCGAGGCGGACGTCGTCGTCAATTGTGCCGGCATGTGGGCGCGCGAACTCGGGCTTCAGAGCGGCGTCACCATCCCGCTGCATGCCTGCGAACACTTTTACCTCGTCACCGAACCGATTCCGGGTCTCACTCGCCTGCCGGTGCTGCGCGTTCCCGACGAATGCGCCTACTACAAGGAAGACGCCGGCAAGATGATGCTTGGCGCCTTCGAGCCGGTGGCCAAGCCGTGGGGCATGGACGGCATCCGCGAGGATTTCTGCTTCGACCAGTTGCCCGAGGACATGGAGCATTTCGAGCCGATCCTCGAAATGGGCGTCAACCGCATGCCGATGCTGGCGACCGCCGGCATTCATACCTTCTTCAACGGGCCCGAGAGTTTTACCCCGGATGACCGCTACTATCTCGGCGAGGCGCCGGAGTTGTCCGGCTACTGGATGGCGACCGGCTACAATTCGATCGGCATCGTCTCTTCCGGTGGCGCCGGCATGGCGCTGGCGCAATGGATCAACGACGGCGAAGCGCCCTTTGACCTCTGGGAAGTCGACATCCGCCGCGCCCAGCCGTTCCAGAAGAACCGCCGCTACCTGAAGGAGCGGGTCTCCGAAACACTCGGCCTGCTCTATGCCGACCATTTCCCCTACCGCCAGATGGCGACCTCGCGAAACGTCAGGCGCTCGCCGTTGCACGAGCATCTGAAAGCGCGCGGCGCGGTGTTCGGCGAGGTCGCCGGCTGGGAACGCGCCAACTGGTTCGCTCGTGACGGCCAGGAGCGCGAGTACCGCTATTCGTGGAAGCGGCAAAACTGGTTCGACAATCAGCGCAAAGAACATCTGGCGGTTCGCAACGGTGTCGGCCTGTTCGACATGACCTCGTTCGGCAAGATCCGCGTCGAAGGCCGCGACGCCTGCGCCTTCCTGCAAAAGCTCTGCGCCAACGACATGGACGTCGCGCCGGGCAAGATCGTCTATACGCAAATGCTCAACCAGCGCGGCGGCATCGAGAGCGATCTCACCGTCACGCGACTGTCGCAAACGGCCTATTTCCTCGTCGTGCCCGGCGCGACGCTGCAGCGCGACCTGGCGTGGCTGAGAAAACATCTCGCCGACGAATTCGTGGTCATCACCGACGTGACAGCGGCCGAAGCCGTGCTCTGCCTGATGGGTCCGGATGCGAGAAAGCTCATTCAGAAGGTGAGCCCGAACGATTTCTCCAACGAAACCAATCCGTTCGGGACGTTTCAGGAGATAGAAATCGGCATGGGTCTGGCCCGCGCCCACCGCGTCACCTATGTCGGCGAACTGGGTTGGGAGCTTTATGTTTCGACCGACCAGGCAGCACACGTCTTCGAGGCTATTGAAGAAGCCGGAGCCGATATCGGTCTGAAACTCTGCGGCCTGCACACGCTGGATTCCTGCCGCATCGAAAAAGCCTTTCGGCATTTCGGCCATGACATCACCGACGAGGACAATGTGCTGGAAGCCGGCCTTGGCTTCGCGGTGAGGACAGCCAAGGGCGATTTTCTCGGCCGCGATGCCGTGCTGAAGAAGAAAGAAGCCGGGTTGAACCGTCGGCTGCTCCAGTTTCGCCTGAAGGACACGGAGCCGCTGCTGTTCCATAACGAGGCCATCCTGCGCGACGGCAAGATCGTCGGTCCGATCACCTCGGGCAATTACGGCCATCATCTCGGCGGCGCCATCGGGCTCGGCTATGTGCCGTGCAAGGGCGAGAGCGAGGCCGATGTGCTGTCGTCATCCTACGAGATCGAGATCGCCGGCGAGCGCTTCGCCGCCGAAGCATCACTGAAGCCGATGTATGATCCGAAATCGGAACGGGTGCGGATGTGATCTCTTCCTTCTCCCCGTTCACGGGGAGAAGGTGCCCGAAGGGCAGATGAGGGGCAGCGCCAGCCTCTGCAATGTTCGCGCTGCCCCTCATCTGCCTGCCGGCATCTTCTCCCCGTGAACGGGGCGAAGAACGCTGTCCTCAAAACCGCTCCAGCCTCGCCCTGACCTTCGCCAGAAACGCCGCCCTGCTCTTCGGCGTCGAGGCATCCATCAAATAGTGCGCCAGGAAGAACGTCCTGCAGCGGGTGGCGCAGAGCGCGCGCATGCCGCGCAGGATGGTCTTGCGCCCGGGCTGGCCGACGACGACGCTCCACCAGGTCGGTGCGCCGCAGGTGGTGATCACGCCAATCTTCGTCACATGCGTCATCAGCGACTTGATCCGCCCCTTGCCCGCCGGCAACCGGAAGGCGACGTCCGTCGCCCACACCCGGTCGAGCCAGCCCTTCAGCATCGCCGGCAGCCCGTACCACCATGTCGGATAGACGAAGAGGATTGCCTGAGCCCAGGCGAGATGATCGAAATGCGGCTTGAGCGCCGGGTCCTGCGGCGCTTGGTCATTGTAGGAGCGCCGCTCGTCGCAGCCCATGACCGGATCGAAATTCTCCGCATAGAGGTCGAGCAGCCGCACCTCCCAGCCCCTCGCCTTCAGCACCTCGATGGCACTATCGCGGATCGAGGCGCAGAAGCTTTCGGGCACCGGATGGCAATAGACCACCAGCACCCGCATCAGAACGCATCCATCCTGGCCGCCACCTTCGCCAGGAAGGCCTTGCGCGTCTCAATGGTCGACAGGTTCATCGAATAGTGCGCGAGGTAGGACACGGAGGCACCGGGCTTGATTGTGGCGCGCAGCATGCGGTCGACCAGCTTGCGCGGCGGATCGCCCATCAGAATGGCACGGAAGCGGCTGCCGCCATAGGTGGTGACGGCGGCCAGCTTGCGGATGTTGTGCAGTGACGGCTGCACCTTGCCATCGACCAGCTTGAACGACACCCCCGGCAGGAAGACGCGGTCGAAAAAGCCCTTCAGGATTGCCGGAAAACCGAAATTCCAGACAGGGTATGACAGCACCAGCGCGTCGGCCCGCAGCAAGCGCTCGACATAAGGCGCTGTGGCATCGCCGACGCCGCGTTCGTTGTGGTACCCGAGCCGTTCAGCCTGCGTCAGCCGCGGATCGAAGTTCTCGGCGTAGAGATCGCAGTCGTCGATGGCATGGCCGGCCGCCGCCAGTCGCTCGACGATCATCCGATGCAAACCGGCATTGAAGCTGGTCTCGACCGGATGGGCGTAGAGGACGAGGATGTTCATCAGCTTGCCTTCTGCAAACCCTTGAACAGGAACGACTTGCCGGAGCGGTAGTCGTAGTCCGGATTTTCCCAGGCAATCATCTTGCCGGGGTTGAGCAGCCCTTGCGGATCGGTCTCGCGCTTGAAGGCGAGTTGCACCGCGTCGGTCCGCTTCATGCCGCCCTCTTCCAGCGTGTAGCGGTGCGGGTTGAAGATCCAGCAGCCATTGTCTTCATGGATGCGGATGATCTCGTCGAGCCGCTCCGCCGTGGTGAAACGGACGAGCGGCAGCCCGGCCGCGCCGATCGCGCCATCGAAGCGGATGAACTCGAGATGCGCCGGCACCTCGTCGCCGAAGCGATCGACCATCGCCTTGACGTGACCGAGATGGTCCGGCGACGGGTAGCGAACCTGCAGATAGGTGATGTCGGGATCGACCCTGATGGCGCGCAGCGTCGTGTGGTTCCAAGTCAGTTCATAGGCGGGCGGCAGCCCCTTGAGATCTGTCTCCTTGTCGGCCCGAAAGACGATCTCGCCCTTGCTGTGTGCCGTCAAGGCGACAAACGCGTCCATCGCATGCGGCGCGATCATGCACACGACAATGCTTTGCTCGCGCCTGAAGAATTTCTGATGGCGCTTGAAATAGGAGTAGGGGATGGGCGCGGCGATCGGCGTGATCAGTTTCGCCAGAATGCCGTCCTGGATGGCGAGATCGTTGCCGAAGCCGGCGGCATCCATGAAATCGTCGAAGCCGACGATCACATCGACCCAGTCATAGGCTGCCGTCAGCGGCATCTCGACCTCGGTGATGATGCCGTTGGTGCCGTAGGCGTGCATGACCTTGAGCACGTCCTCGCCGGTAAGGTCCATGACCCGCGGCTCCGCCTCCATCGTCACGGTCCGCAGCCGGATGACGTTGCCGAGGTCGCGCAAGCCACCCCAGCGGATCGAGCCGACGCCGCCCGAGCCGCCGGCGACGAAACCGCCGATCGATGCCGTGTTGTAAGTCGACGGTGACATGCGGAGCTCCTGCCCGGAATGCGCGCGCGTCGCTCTGTCGATATCGGCCAGAACCGCACCCGGCCCCGTGACGACACGGCCGGGCGCGATCGTCTTGACCGCGTTCATCTCGGCGAGGTTGAGCACCACGCCGCCGGACAAAGGCATGGCCTGGCCGTAATTGCCGGTGCCACTGCCGCGCGGCGTCACCGGCACGCCATGCCGGTGACAGGCAGCGAGCACGCGGATCACTTCGGCCTCGGTTTTCGGCGTTACGATCAGGTCGCCGGTGACATGATCGAGCTGCTGCTTCAGCACCGGGCTGTACCAGTAGAAGTCGCGGCTCTTCTGCTGGACGATCGCCGGATTGTCGTCGGTCTTCAGACCTTCGAGATCGCGCTTGAGCGCCACAATGTCCATTATTTCACCATCAGCTCGTCGAGTTCGGCATAGTCGGGCAGCTGGCGATCGATCGCCTTGCCGTCGCGCACGACGATGCGATCAGATTCCGGCCGCGACAGCAATTCCGTCCAGCTCCGACCCCTAAAGAGGACGAAATCGGCGGCGCCGCCGACGGCAAGCGTGCCGAAACCGTCGAGCCGCATCACCTTGGCCGGCGTCGAAGTCACCGCTTGCGGCCAATCGCCAACCGGGTGGTCGAAATGCAGGATGCGCGTCGCCATGCGGTAGACCTCGAGCATATCGAGATCGCCATAGGCGTAGAACGGGTCGCGCGTGTTGTCGGAGGCAACGGCAACGGCAATGCCGCGCGCCTTCATCTCATGCAGCAGCGTCACGCCGCGCCAGCGCGGCGTGGTGTTGTCGGCCCGCCGGTCCTGCAGGTAGAGATTGCACATCGGCAGCGACACCACGGCCAACCCCGCCTTCGCCACCTTGTCCAGCGTGTCGAGCACATCGAGATCCGGCTGGCGCGCCAGCGAACAGCAATGGCCGACGAGGATGTTTCCCTCAAAACCGTTCCACAGGGCCGCCTCGGCGATCTTCTTCAGCGAGATCGCCGCAACATCGTCGGTCTCATCGGCATGGAAATCGAGATCGAGGCCATGCTTGATCGCTTGCGCAAACACCTGGTCGAGAAGCTCTTCCAGATCCGGCACCATGTAGGTGACGACGCCGAGCACGCCCTTGGCCGCAGCCACCCGCTTGGCCAGTCTTTCGAACCACTTCTTGTCGCGAACGCCTTCGATACCGAGCAGGCAGGCAGCCTGCAACTCGATACGGCCGCGCCATGTCTCCCGCATCGCCTCGAACACCGGCCAGGAGATCTCCTCTTGCGGCGCCACGCTGTCGAGATGGGTGCGCAGCGCCTTGGTGCCGTGCGCATAAGCGGAACGCAGCGAAAAATCCATGCGGCGGGCGACATCGTCGGCGCTCCAGCGCGCGGCGCGGTCGGCGCCGGTGGCGTTCAACGCGCCCATGAAGGTGCCGTCGGGATTGGGTTTTCGCGGCCAGATATGGCCCTTGTCGATATGGGTGTGGCAGTCGACGAAACACGGCAGCACGATGCGGCCGCCTAGGTCGGTGGCGCCTGCCGGCGCTTTCGATCTGCCGGAAGCCGTGATGGATGAAACCTGGCCATCGGCGACGACGATATCGGCTAGCGCGAAACCATCGCTATCGTAAACCGCGGCAAGGCCAGGCGTCAGCGACTGGTGAACGCGAACGCTGGCGAGATGGTAGGAGCCAGAGGCTGGTATCAAGGCCTACCCCCCTCTGTCCTGCCGGACATCTCCCCCTCAAGGGGGGAGATTGGCAGCTTCGCCCATGGCGCTTGTTCAGCAACGTTGGCGATTGGCGCAATCCCGGATGAAGTCCGATCTCCCCCCTTGAGGGCCTGTTGCAAAATTGGCTGGTTGTGATTCCCTGTTTTTGACAGGAGGATCGTTCGATGACGACGAAGCCGAGCGGGCAGTTCAGTTTTGTGGAGGCTCTGCTTCCGCAGGGTCTTGGTCGGAGCGGGCGGCTGGACCGGCTGTCGTCGCTTGTGAAGTGGTATCGCTTCGAGAAGATCCTGGCGCGGCTGCGCTCGCCCGGCGGCCCGGGCCGTCCTGCCTACAGTTCGCTGGTGATGTTCAAGGCACTGCTTCTGCAGTCCTTGTACGGGCTGTCGGACAGCGAGTTGGAGGAGGCGCTCGCCGATCGGCTGTCGTTTCGGCGCTTCGTCGGCCTGACGCTCGAGGAGACGGTGCCCGACCACACCACGCTCAACCGCTTTCGCAATCTTCTCGTCGAGGCCGGGCTTCTGGAGAAGCTGTTCGGCGAACTGGACCATCAGCTGGACAAGGCGGGGCTGATCCTGCGGCGCGGCACGATGCTCGACGCCACCGTTATCGAGACGGCAGCGGCACGGCCGCCCAGTGGAGCGGCGCAAGAGGCCGGCGAGGCTGGCGATCCCGATGCCGGCTTCACGCGCCGGCAGGGCAAGCCTGGCTCCTCCTATGGCTACAAGGCGCATGTCGGCGTCGACCAGGGGTCCGGCCTGATCCGCCGGGTGAGGACGACGGCGGCCAACGTCAACGACACGGTGGAAGCAGACCATCTCATCTGTGGCGACGAAGGCGCGGTGTTGGCGGATGCGGCCTATCATACCAAGGCGCGCGAGTTGTCGCTGAAGGAGCGTGGGATCAAGCCGCGGCTGATGCGGCGGGCCAACAAGCATCATCCGCAATTGCCGGCGCGCCTGCAGCGCTTCAACCGGCTGATCGCGCGGCAGCGTTTCGCTGTCGAGACCACCTTTGCCACATGGAAGAACCGCATGCGGCTTCGCGCCATCCGCTATCGCGGCTTGGCCAAGGCGGCTGGGCAGGTTCTCATCGCCGTCATGGCCTTCAACATGCGCCGCTGGGTGACGCTGGCGACCTGATCCAGGGCCGCACTGCGCCCGAAATCCGCCCAACACGCCAAACCCTAACCCATCCGGCGACAGGCCCGCGCCGAAGGGCACTCCGAATTGGCCCTTACTTCTCCTCTTGCCCTCCCACCCTAGTAACGCAACAGGCCCCTTGAGGGGGAGATGGCCGGCAGGCCAGAGGGGGGTGATTTGCGCCAACCTTTCACCCACCCTATCGCTCCTGCTTCAATGCGCTTTCGTGCCAGCGCCGCAGGATCAGATGCGAAATCAGCGACAGCACCAGGAAGATCAAAATGCCGGTAAACGAGATCAGGATCAGCGCCGCGAACAACCGTGGCGCGTTGAGCCGGTAGCCGGCCTCGATGATGCGCGAGGCAAGGCCGGACGACTGGCCCTGGGCGCCAGCGACGAACTCGGCCACCACCGCCCCGATCAGCGACAGGCCGCCGGCGATCTTCAGCCCGCCGAGGAAATAGGGCATCGCCGCTGGCAGGCGCAGATAGCGCAACTGCTGCCAGTGTGTCGCGCCGTTGAGCTTGAACATGTCGCGCAGATTGCGGTCGACGGAATTGAGACCGAGCGTGGTGTTGGAGAGGATCGGAAAGAAGGCGACAATCCAGGCACAAAGCAGGAGCTTCGTTGTCTGGTTGTCGACATAGATGTTGATCAGCGGGAAGATGGCGACGATCGGCGTCACCTGCAGCACGATGGCGAAGGGGAAAAACGACATCTCCACCCATTTCGATTGCGCAAACAGCACCGCCAGCCCGACCCCGCCAATCACGGCAAGCGCCAGACTGAGAAAGGTGATCCTGAGCGTCACCAGCAGCGAGGAGAACAGCAGCCCGGCATCGTCATAAAGCGTCTGCAACACCACGCCGGGGCGCGGCAGGATGTATTTCGGGATCTCGTTCCAGACGCAGATGCGGTCCCATAGCCAGATGGCCAGGATCATGATCGCCAGCGGTAGCAGCCATCTGCCGATCCGTTCCAACCGCTCCTGGCGAACGCGGCCGGCCTCCTCCGGATCGAGGTTCACGGCAGGTTGGTCAATGGCCGTCATGATGCGGCCCGGCGGTTGAGTTGATGGCGTTGACCAGAACATCCGAGGCCTGGCGGCAGAGCGCGGCATAGTCGGGCGACGTGCGAAACACGTCGTCGCGCGGATAGGGCGCATCGACGGCAAGTTCGCCGAACACCCGGCCCGGCCGCGCCGCCATGACGACGACGCGGTTGGAGAGGAAAACGCTTTCGAAGACGCTGTGGGTGACGAAGACGACGGTAAAGCGCTCGTCCTGCCACAGTTCCAGAAGATCGTTGTTGAGCTTGAAGCGGGTGATCTCGTCGAGTGCGGCGAACGGCTCGTCCATCAAAAGCACGCGCGGCTTGGTCACCATGGCCCGCGCAATCGAGACGCGCATCTTCATGCCGCCGGAAAGCTCCCGCGGCACGGCATTCTCGAAGCCGGTCAGGTGAACCCGCGCCAGCATCTCCATCACCGCCGGCGCCGCCTTGGCCCGCGACACGCCCTTCAACCGCAGCGGCAGCCAGACATTGTCGAAGACATCAGCCCACGGCAGCAGCGTCGGCTCCTGGAAGACGAAGCCGATTTGCGAGCGGCCCGACGATCCACTGCCACGCCAGTCGAGCACACCGGAGGTCGGCGTCGACAGGCCGGCAATCAGCCGCAGCGCCGTCGACTTGCCGCAGCCGGACGGACCGAGAAGGCTGAGGAAGTCGCCGTCCCGGATTGTGAGATTGACGTCGCTGAGTGCCGTTACGCCGTTGGAAAAAACCTTACCGACACCGCGCAACGCCAGCAGCATCGGGCCTTCGCCCGATGCCATTCCAGGCGCTTGCGCCACTTTCTCCAGCTTCACGGCCTACTTCTTCAGGTCCAGCCCGACGCTCTTGTTGACGAAGGCAAGCGTGTAGGACTTCTTGACGTCGAGGCCGGCCGGCAAGGCCTTGGCCTTGACCATCTTGTCGTAGAAGCTCTGGATGCGCGCTTCCGTCATCGCGCCGATGCCGAGCTTCTCGGTGTCGCCGGAATCGACGACGCCGAACTTCTTCAGCTGCTCGATCGAGAAGGCGATCTGCTCATCCGTCATGTCCGGATTGTCCTTCTTGATCATGTCGTTGGCGGCCTTGTTGTCGCCGTAGAGGTAGTTGTACCAGCCCTTGGCCGACCCATCGACAAAGCACTGTACGACCTCTGGGCGCTTATCGATCGTGTCCTGCATGGTCTCGACCGTCGTCGAATATGTGTCCCAGCCATAGTCGGCCAGCAGGAACTGGTTCGGCATGAAGCCGCCCTCCTTCTGGACGGCGAACGGCTCTGAAGTGACGTAGCCCTGCTGGATCGACTTCTTGTTGGCAATGAACGGCGCCGGGTTGAACGTGTAGGGCACGCGCTTGGCCGAATCGAAGCCGAGCTCCGCGACCATCCATAGGAAGAAGGTCTGTGCGCCCTCGTCGCTCAGTATGTATTGGTCGGCAGTCTTCAGATCCTCCCATTTGTCCAGGCCCTGGCCGGGCTGGGACATGATGACCTGCGGGTCCTTTTGGAAGTCCGCCGCCACCACCCGCATCGGAATGTCCTGCTGCACGGCGTCGAACGCCGAAAGCAAATTGCCGCCCATGTAGAAATCGATCTTGCCGGCAAGCAGCAGCGGCCGCCCGCTGACCTGCGGGCCGCCCTGCATGATTGTCACGTCCAGACCGCAGGCGGCATAGGTGCCGTCCGCCACCGCCTGATAGTAGCCGCCATGCTCGGCCTGGGCGAGCCAGTTGGTGCCGAAGGTGACTTTTTCGTTCGCCGCCGCACCAAGCGTGCTTGCAGCAAGCAACGCGATAACGCCCGCCGAAATCTTCCTTTTCCCGTACATCGACTACCCTCTGTTTGCTCCAGCGCGCCGCGCGCCGGGCTCGACACCATTGGTTCAAGAAGCAAGACACATGCCACCGGCCGCGTGTGCCGGGACCGCCCGCTTGCGCAAAAGTCGCGCGCGAAGGCCGGGCGGGTCATGCTGTACGGAAGGCATCGTGCCTATTTTTTAAACGCCTGTCCACAATCGCCCGCATGACATGCACCACCATCTTGAAGCCCTCACCGGTCCGGCTCTAGGCTGGCTGCAAACCGGAGATTGCCATGTTCAGATTCCTCACGCCGAAGTCGATCAAGCCGCCTTTCGCCCGCTACAGCCATGGCGTCGAGGTGCCGCCCGGCAAGCGGCTGGTGCTGTGTTCGGGCCAGGTCGCCATCACAGCGGACGATCAGATTCCCGCGGATGCCGGCGCACAGGCCGAGCTTTGCTTCAGGAACATCGAAGCGATTCTCAGCGAGGCCGGACTGAGCCTGTCCGACATTGTCCGCATCAACGCCTATGTCACCGACCGCGCCTTCCTGCGCCCCTATATGGACGTTCGCGACCGGCTCTTCGCCAGCCCGGCGCCCGCCTCGACGCTGATGATCGTCTCCGGTTTCGCCAGGCCTGAATTCAAGGTCGAGATCGAGGTCATTGCGGCTGGGTAATCGACAGGCGCATCGTCCCGCGCTAGGTCTGGCTCGTCTATCGAAGAGGCATGACATGACCGTTGCGAAAAGACGCGTTTGGTGGGGCGACTACCGGACCACCGAATACGCCACGATCGATCCGGAAGCGACGATCGCCGTTCTGCCGCTGGCGGCGATCGAGCAGCACGGCCCGCATCTGCCGGTTTCGACCGACACCTCGATCATGAACGGCATGCTCGAAACGGTGATTGCTCGCCTGCCGGGCGATGTCGACATCCGCATCCTGCCGGTACAGGCAGTCGGCAAGTCGAACGAGCATCTGCACGCGCCAGGTACCCTGACTTTGCCGGCAACGACGCTGGTCGAAGCCTGGACCGAACTCGGCCTGTCGGTCGCGCGCGCCGGTTTGAGGAAACTGATCGTCGTCAATTCGCATGGCGGCAACGAGGAGATCATGGGCATCGTTACGCGCGAACTGCGCGTCCGCGCAAAAATGCTGGCGGTGAAGACGAGCTGGCAGCGATTTGGCCGACCGGCCGGCATGTACACCGAGCTTGAGGATCGCCACGGCATCCATGGCGGCGACGTCGAGACCTCGCTGATGCTGCATTTCCGGCCCGACCTCGTCGACATGGGAAAGGCCGACAATTTCGTCAGCAATGTCGCCCGCGCCGAAAAGGAGTTTTCGCTCCTGCGCCACACCGGAACGCACGCCTTCGCCTGGATCGCCAGCGATCTCAACCCGAACGGCGTGGTCGGTGACGCCAGCATTGCCACCGCCGAAAAGGGCCGGCTGACATCAGAGCATCAGGCCGACGGCTTCATCAGCCTCTTGCGAGACGTGCGCAAGGCGAAGCTGTCGGACTGGCTGGCGTAGTCAGGCGTCGATCTTCAGCGCGAAAGGCGTTCCTTCGAAAGCGTCGGCACCACGCCCGATCGCCTCGATCGCCTCGATCATGCGGCCGTTGCGATCAAGCAGCGCATCGGCGACTGCGATCAGCCGCGGGTTGGGTGTCGCCGAGGGCGACAGCACACGCAACGTCTGCGCCAACTCGACCTCGTCGCGCTTCGGCGACAGCGCTGCGGCGATGATGTAGGCCGAGGCGGTCGAACGGCTGATGCCGGCATAGCAATGCACCACCAGCGGCCGCGCACGATTCCATTGGCGGGCGAAATCGAGCAGGTTGCGCACGTGCTCCTCGCCCGGCATGGTCATGCCGTCCTGCGCCACCGCAATGTCATGCATGACCAGATGCAGGTGGTTTTCCCTGGCGATCGAGGCCGGGCGCACCACCTCGGTTCCAGCGGCCAGCAGGGAAAGCAATCGCTCGGCGCCGGTCTTCGCCACGGTTTCCTCGACTTTTGCCAGCGAACAGACATGGATCATCGCACGATCTCCCTGGCGCCATCGTCGCGCTGCGAAGCCCAGCCGGCAAGCGCGGATTCGAGCCGCTGCCATTCCTCCTGACTTCCCGGCAGCCCGGCGCGCAGCACAAGTGGCCGGTCGGTGAAATGCCGCAGCAGGATGCCGCGCTCGCCGAGCGCCGAAAACAGCCCGTTGGCGTCCGGCAAGTCAAGATAGCGGAACAGTGTGGTACCGCCGGCGACCGGAACGCCGAAGCGGCCGAACAAGGCGTCCAGCCGCTCAGCCTCAGCCTGCAATGTCGCGCGCATCCCAGCCTGCCAGCTGCTATCGGCCAGCGCGCGGATGCCGTATTCGAGCGCGGGGCCGGCAACCGCCCACGGCCCGAACTGCGTCTCCAGCCGTTCGACCGTCAGCGCATCCGCCAGCGCAAAGCCGAGCCGCAAGCCTGCCAGGCCAAAGAACTTGCCGAAGGAGCGCAGCACGACGATGCCGCCCCGGTCGACATCGCCGGCAAGACTCTGTGCGCGCGGGCCGACATCCATGAAGGCTTCGTCGACGACCAGCAGGCCGCCCTTGGCGCGCAATTTTCCGACAAGTTGCAACAGCCTTTCACGCTCGACGACGCGCCCGTCGGGATTGTTGGGGCTGACGACGATAGCAAGGTCGGCCCCGGCCAGAGCCTCGAAATCCTCGACCTCGGCCACCAAATGGCCGGCGATCGCCGCTGCCCGCCGATGTTCGGCATAGGTCGGCCCGAGCACCAGCGCCCTGCCCGGGCTCACCAGTGAAGCAACGCGCGGCAACAGGATCTGCGTGCCGGGCGCCGCTGCCACATGCGCCGCCGAAGGCGCGCCATAGGCGCTCGCGGCGACATTAGCCAGCTCACGGGCGCGCTCGGCTTCCGGCAATCGTGACAGGGCGGTGGCGGGCAGATCGAAAAGCGGATAGGAGTGCGGATTGATACCCGTCGAGAGGTCGACGAAAGGCTGTGGCGCGAGAGGGAAGAGCGCGCTCGCCCGGCCAAGGCTCCCGCCATGATCCACCGCAGCAATCGCTCCATCAAGAAGCTTCATGTCGATCCTGATCGCTTTCCTGTCGCTAGTCATTGAACGCACCCTGGGCTACCCGGACTGGCTGTTCCGAGCCATAGGCCACCCCGTCACCTGGTTTGGCAGGCTGATATCCTTTCTCGATCGAAGGCTCAACCGCGCCACTGATTCCGACGCGCTGCGTCGCCGCCGAGGCGTCATTGCACTGCTGATCATCGTGCTGGTGCCTGCGGCCATCGCCTTTGTGCTGCAAATCGTGCTCTGGCAGATATTCCCTACCGGCATGGTTATCACCGCAATTCTGGCATCGTCTCTTCTGTCGCAGAAGAGCCTGGCTGAGCATGTCGAGGCGGTAGCCGACGCGCTCGACACAGGCGGGCTGAGGCTCGGCCGCATCGCCGTCTCGCGTATCGTCGGCCGCGATCCGGAAAAGCTCGACAAACCGGGTGTTGCCCGCGCCGCGATCGAAAGCCTGGCCGAAAATTTTTCCGACGGCATCGTGGCACCCGCCTTCTGGACCGGTGTTTGCGGCCTGGCAGGCGGCGTCGCCTACAAGGCAGCCAACACCGCCGATTCGATGATCGGCCACCGCACGCCGCGCCACGAGGCCTTCGGCCGGGCGGCGGCCCGATTTGACGATTTCATCAACTTGCCGGCCTCCAGGCTGACCGCGCTGTTGATCGTGCTCGCCGCCTTTCTGGTCAGGGGCGCCGATCCCCGCAACGCTTGGAAAGCCATGCAGCGCGACGCGAAAAAACATCGCTCGCCAAATGCCGGCTGGCCGGAAGCGGCGATGGCCGGTGCGCTCGGCCTGGCGCTGGCTGGGCCGCGCAGCTATGGCGGCGTCATCGTCGAAGATGCCTTCATGGGCGAAGGCGGCCGGCGCGAGGCGGACAGCCTGGATATCAGACGGGCGCTGAGGCTATATCAGGTCGCCGACTACCTGCTGATCGCCCTGTTCGCCATTCTGGCGGCGATTCTCATGGTTCTGACGTTCTGAGCCGATCGTCAGAACTCTATCCCTTGCTGCGCCTTCACGCCTGCCGAGAAATGGTGCTTGGTCACGCCCATCTCGGTGACCAGATCGGCCGCCTCTACCAGTGCCGGCTTAGCGTTGCGGCCGGTGACGACGACATGCAGACCCTCGCGCCGCGCCGTCAGTGCGGCAACCACCTTGTCGATATCGAGATAGTCGTAGCGTAGCGCGATGTTCAATTCGTCGAGCACCAGCAGGCTGATCGAAGGGTCGGCCATCAGTTCGAGCACCTTGGCCCAGGCCGCCTCGGCCGCCGCAATGTCGCGCTTCAGATCCTGCGTCTCCCAGGTGAACCCCTCGCCCATAGTGTGCCAGACGACGCGGTCACCGAAAGCGGCAAAGGCGTCCTTCTCGCCCGTATGCCATTTGCCCTTGATGAACTGCACGACGCCGATGCGCTTGCCATAGCCGAGCATTCTCAGCGCCAGGCCGAAGGCGGCGGTGGTCTTGCCCTTGCCGGGCCCGGTGTTGACGATCAGCAGCCCCTTCTCAACCGTCTTGGCCGCCACCTCGGCGTCCTGCACCGCCTTGCGCTTGGCCATCTTGGCGCGGTGGCGTTCTTCGTCCTTGCCGTCGATGTGTTTGCTGTCAGCCATGTCACTTCACCTTGAGCGGCAGCCCCGCTACCATCAGCAGCACTGTATCGGCTATTGCCGCGACCTGCTGGTTGAGCCGGCCGGCAACATCGCGAAAGCGTCTTGCCAGCGCATTGTCGGGCACGATGCCCTGGCCGACTTCGTTGGAAACCACGAACCACGGTCCACGCGGTCGCGACAGCACATCTGCCAGCCTCAGGCATTCGGACTCAAGATCATGATCGGCCAGCATATGGTTGGTCAGCCACAGCGTCAGGCAGTCGACGAGGACAGGTCTGCCCTCAGGCAGCGCCGCGATCTCGCCCGCAAGATCGAGTGGCGCATCGACGGTCGTCCAGCCCTCGCCGCGCCGCGCCCGATGCAGCGCGATGCGCTGGCGCATCTCGTCGTCATAGGCTTCAGCGGTCGCGATATAGGTCCACGGCGCAGCACCGGCTGTCACCAGTTTTTCGGCGTGCGCGCTCTTGCCGGAGCGCGCACCGCCGATGATGAAGGTCAATCCCCCGCGAAGGGCAGCGCGATCAGGCAAAGCTGTTGCGCAGGCTGGTCGCCGTGCCGGTAAAGCGTCCGCGCACCACGCCGACGACCGCGCCGAGTACCAGCCAGAACAACAGATTGGTCACCGTCACCGCCACCACGAACTGATGGTGCAGGCCTTCCGGAATCGGTGTCTCGAAACTATCGGGCTGCGGCGCGCCGACGATATGCGGCGCCACGATCAACGCCACCGCCAGGATCGCCAGCGGCAGCGATTTGCGGAAGGCGATCAGGCCAAGACCTGCCGCGGTCGCCACCACCGTTGCCGTCCACCAGATCTGGCGCTGGGTGAGGTCGGCCGCCGGCATTGCCGGCAGTTCGGGCGGCAGGCCAAGGCCCGGTGCCAGCGTGAACACGGCAAAGCCGGCCAGGCCCCAGAACACGCCCTGGCGCCAGGTGCCAATGCCGCCGGCGAACTCGGAAACCGCGACCAGGATCAGCGCGAAGCCGATGCCGGTGACGATGTTGGCGGCGACACTGAAGGCGAAGCGCTCGAAGCCGTCGGCCGGCGCCCAGCCTTCCTCCTCCGCCGGTGCGGCCGCCTCGGCCGGCGCCGGTGCGGCGGTGCTCATGGCATTGGTGTCGGTGGCGTTGGCGGCTGGTGCCGCTGGCGCGGCGGCGTGCTCATGGCCGCCGCCGGCCTGTTCGTAGACTTCCGCCTTGAGAATGAGCGGCACGGTGGCATAGGCCTGCAGGCAGGCGAGAACGACGCCAGCCACAAGCCCGGCGATCGCCGCGATGAACACGACGTTGCGAAACAGGTTCATGATGTCAGATCCTCGTCAGTGGCAGGGGAATGCCATCGAATGGCGATAGTCGTGGGCGGCATTGTGAACCGCTTCGATATGCGAGAAGCCAACACCCCCGACGACGAAGATGCCGAGAAATGCAGCGAGTGCGAGCTGCATGAAGCGCGACTGCGAGGAAGCTGAAGCGCCGAGAGAGATGGAAGCGGTATTCATATCTTGTCCTTTCGCCCTCCACCCGAGGGCACAGAAATCACTGTCCCTGTCGCCGGCAGGTCTCCTGGCTCGCGGATCAGCGCCCTTCCCCACCTTCCCGAAGAAAATCTTCAGTGGCATATGGAGAGGACTACCGCACACAGTTGCGGGGGCAGCCACGGCATTGGGCAACAAGTCAGCCCGCACCGCATTCCCTCTTAGGTCCCAACGGAACCGACGACAGTCGCGACTATAGGCAGAATTGTCGCATCCGGCAAACCAAAATCCGCCCATTACCAGCGTGAATGCGCCACTCTGCCTGAGGCCTCAGACACCGCGATCCGCTCGGCAACAAGCCGCTGCAGCCGCCACAGATGGCGGTCGTGAATGCCGCGCTCCTCCAGGTTTTTCACCGTATTGTAGAGGTAGTCGGCGCCCGATCCCCAATGCCCGCAGGACACGGCCAGTCTTTCCACGACCTCATGGTCGTCGAGCGGGCCGGCATAGGTAGTGCCGTTGCGGTTGATGACGAAAGCCAGCGCCCGCAACGGCCCGCAGTTACTCGCCAGCCTCAGCAGGCGGGGATGGTAGCTTGTCGGCTTCAGCGTCACTTCGCGCCGCAAAAGCTTGCCTAGCTGCTGCCGCCGGTCACCGTCGGCCAGCCGAAAGGCCACGCCCTTGCACTGCCCGCCACGATCGAGAGCCATCATCAGGCCGGGGCACTCCTTGGTGCCGCGCCAGCGCGTCATGTTCATGCAAAAGGATCGGTGCCAGCCGCGCGCGACAGCGACACGTTCCTCGACATGGTCGATTTCAGGTTTCCAGATCAGCGAGCCGTAGCCGAACAGCCATAGCGGCTCGGTGGCGGGGAGTGCAGCCTGCAGCTCGTCCAGCATTGCGTCATAGTCACCATCGTCCAGATGCGCCGCATCCGGGTCAGGCCCGGCATCTTCAACTTCGCGCCAGCAGCGCGCGACCAATTCCGGCGTAAGCGACATCTGTCGTGCGGCCACGTTCCCAAATCCCGTTTCTGCCGCATGATTATGCGCCGCGCCCGAAACCGGCAATGCCGGGGGGTTGATTGACAAACGATTTGCCGGGGTGTCGGCTGGCACATCGGAGGAAGCCTGTCATGCAACCCAGCCCGAGCGAGCACGATCCCTATAACGGCCTGACCAGAGCCGAACCGACGCTGCCATCATCGGCCTATTGGGATATCGCGGCCCATCAGCGGGATCTCGACGCCATCTGGTACAAAAGCTGGCTGCTGGTCTGCCGCGAGGCCGATCTCGCGCAACCGCTGGCTTTCAAGACATTCCGCATCGGCACGCAGGAAATCGTCGTGCTGCGCGACGACACCGGCGAATTGCGCGCCTTCCATAACACCTGCCGGCATCGCGGCTCGCAGCTTTGCCAGGAGAGCGAGGGCCGGCTGAAGGCGCGGCTCATCACCTGCCCCTATCACGCCTGGTCCTATTCGCTGCGCGGCGATCTCGTGCGCGTGCCGTCGAAGTCGCTGCCGGAAGGTTTCGACAAGGCCGATCACCCGCTCTACCGCGTGGCGCTGTCGGTGTGGCGCGGTTTTGTCTTCGTCAATCTCGGCGAAGACGCCGGCGGTTCGGCGCAAGCATCGTTCGATCCCGCATCCGGCAACCTTTCCAACTGGCCGCTGGAGACGCTGGTGAGCGGCCATGCGTTGCGCAAGGTAATGAACTGCAACTGGAAGATCTTTTGGGAAAACTTCAACGAATGCCTGCACTGCCCGGGCGTCCACAAGGATCTGTCTAGGCTGGTGCCGATCTATGGCCGCGGCCTGATGGGACGGCACGACGACCCGGACTGGGTGCGCCATGCCGACAATGACGCGCCGGAGTTTTCCGGCGGCCTGCGCGTCGGGGCCGAGACCTGGTCGCGCGACGGACAGGCGCATGGCCCGGTCTTCGCCGAGCTGACGCCCGCCGAGCGCGTCGCCGGGCAAACCTACGCCACCAATCTGCCGTCGATGTTCATCGTTGGCCACGTCGACTATGTCAGAACCGTGCGGCTGGTGCCGCTCGGGGCCGAGCAGACAGAACTCACCGCCGAATGGCTTTTTTCGCCCGAGGCGCTCGCCGCGCCCTCAGCCGACATCGACAACATCGTCGCCTTCGGCAGGCAGGTGCTGGAGGAGGATGCGGCGATCTGCGAGGTCAACCAGAAAGGCCTGCGCTCGATACGCCACCAGGCCGGCGTGCTGATGCCCGAGGAATATGACCTGCACCGCTTTCACAACTGGGTGCGCGAGCGGCATGCAGCGCATGCACCCAAGCCCTGAAGATCAAAGCGACTTCGGCAGATAGCGCCACGTAACGAACCCGCAAACCGCCGCCAGCAGACCAAGCGTCGCGAAAACCGAGCCCAGGCCGAAGAACACCAGCACCACCGAATAGACCAGCGGCGGGATGAGTTCTGAAAAGTCGAGATAGGTGCGATACACCGCCGCCATCTGCGACCTCTCATAGGATCGCACCGAGCGCATGAAGGCGGTCGAGCCCAGCGCATCCAGCGCAATGGTGAAGAAGGCGCCGCAAAGCAGGAAAGCGCCGGTGAGCAGCGGCACGGTTTCGCCGACGGCGCCAGCCGCCAAAAGCGTGGCCGACATGGCGAAATAGGCGAACGTCATCGTCCGCCGGCCGCCGAACCGCTTTCCCGCCTTGCCCCAGAAGATAGCCATGAACAACAGCGCGTTGCCCGCCGAAACCAGCAGGCCGCCGGCAAGCTTGCCCTCGCCGGTGATCACCATGAACAGCGGCCCGTAGACGAAAAAGGTCGTCCAAAAGCAGGAGCGGCCGAAGGCGATCAGCCAGGCCAGCCTCAGTCGCGGCTGGGCGACGAAACGGCCGATATTGGCCAGCGGATTGGCCGGTCGCGTCTTGCCCGGACGTATCGATTGGTTGTCGCCGAGCCGATAGGTCCAGAACAGCACCAGCAGGATCATGGAAAAGACGGCAACCGCGCCATGCGCGGCATAGATGCCGAAGCTCGTGTAGAGAAAAATGCCGAGTGTCGGCCCGCCGGTCCAGGCGAACATCGACCACGCCATGCGCAGCGACTCGGCCTGCATGAAGTCGGTCTTGCGGATGTGGTCCATGATGTAGAGGTTGAGCGTGATCGACAAAGCGCTGGCGCCCATGACGCGGCAAAGCATGCCCGCCAGCTGACCGGCAAGCGTGTGGGTGACGAAGAACAGCGAACCGATGGCAAGCAGGCAGGCGCCGGCGGTGTAGACCCAGCGCCGGGCAAAGCGCCGGATCAGCATCGGCATGAACAGCGTCACCGACAGGCCGAGCATAGCTACGATTGTGTAGAGAATCGAGACGATCTGTTCGTTGTGCAGGATCTCGTAGGCCTGGATCGGGATGACGCTCGACACGGTGGCACGCGCAAAGGATTCGACCGCATAGAGCGAGGCAAAGGTGCGGGCATCCGCCGGCCGCAAGGCCGGAAGCCAGATTGGATGGCGCACATGGGTGGACATTGCTTTCCCCAAAGCAGAATCGCGCGGCCAAATCTGCCGTGACGATCCTTGCGCCGGTAACAGGAAACCGACCCCTTCACGGCAAAAAGCGCAGCCGGCCAAAGGCTTTCCGCCGCTGGCCTAATGCGAGTCCCGATGCGGAGTCTGCGGCACGTCCGTACTGACGCCGGCGATGCCCTGCCTTCTTTTGTCCGGGGCAACCGTGCTAGTCGTCTTGGCTTGCTGAATCAGAACTACGAGACCATGAGCATCGATACCCCGACCGCACCCGTTCAGGACCGACCCAAGCGCATCATCGCCATCGACGTGGTGCGCGGCATCGCCCTTATTGCCATGGCGAGCTACCATTTCACCTGGGATCTCGAATTCTTCGGCTACACCGATCCCGGCCTGACCGCGGTCGGCTGGTGGAAGATCTATGCGCGCTGCATCGCCTCGACCTTCCTGTTTCTCGTCGGCGTCAGCCTGTACCTCGCCCATGGCAGGCAAATCCGCTGGCCGGGCTTCTGGAGGCGCTTCGCCATGGTTGCCGTGGCGGCAATAGCCATTTCGCTCGTCACCCGGATCGCCACGCCCAACGGCTTCGTCTTCTTCGGCATATTGCATGAGATCGCACTGGCCAGCCTGCTCGCCCTGCTGTTCCTGAGGCTGCCGGCGCTGCTGACGCTTTTGGTGGCGGCTATCGTGATCGCGGCGCCATTTTATCTCAGGTCCGCAACCTTCGACCATCCCGCTCTGTGGTGGGTCGGCCTGTCGGCAACCAACCCGCGTTCCAACGACTATGTTCCTGTGTTTCCCTGGTTCGGCGCCGTACTTGCCGGCATCGCGGCAACAACGCTCGCCTCAACCTCCGGTGTGCTGACCCGGTTGGCTGGCCTCACGCCCGGCCGCTGGGCAAATCCACTGGTCTTCATTGGCCGCCACAGCCTGGCTTTCTACCTGATCCACCAGCCGCTGCTGTTCGGCTGCATCTGGCTGTTTTCGCAAGTCATGCCGGCACAGGTCGAAACCCGGGAGGTCACCTTCCTGAAAGAGTGCCAGGTATCGTGCGAGCAATCGCGCGACACGGAGTTCTGCGCCAGCTATTGTGTGTGCATGCTCGATACGATGGAGGGCGAAGCCTCGCTGGATCGGCTCTACAGCGGCGACCCAAGCCCCGAGTGGAAAGCGCATCTGTCCGATCTCGCCGGCACCTGCACCGCCAAGGCCGAGAGCACAATGATGGAGGGAGGGCAGCAATGACCGTCAGTCAGCCGAAACCGGGGCTAATACCTTGGCCGCCGCTGATCTATATCGCGGCCATCGCCATCAGCATCGCGCTCGGCCTTCTCTATCCGCTGCCATGGATCGGCAACCTTCTGGGCGACATCCTCTTCGCCGCCGGCTGGGTGGCATTGTTCGGCGTCGCCGCGCTCTGGTTCACAGCGATCCGCACCATGATCCGGGCCAGGACGACGATGAATCCGAACGCCGTGCCGGACCACCTGGTCACGTCAGGCCCTTTCGGCATCACCCGCAATCCGATGTATCTGGCCAACACACTGCTGTTGATCGGCGTGGCCCTCGTTTCGGGCATCGCCTGGTTTCTGCCGCTCGCCTTGATCGCAGCCTTTGCCACGCAGAAGGTCGCGATCGAGGGCGAGGAAAAGGTGCTGGCGGCGAAGTTCGGCAAGAAATACCGGGACTATGCGAAAAGGGTGCGGCGCTGGATCTGAGCTGCCGCGCTAACCGGCCGCCGGATTGATTGTCGAGCCGCCGGATTGATTGTCGAATTGAGTATCGAGAAGGAGCTCAGGTGTTGACGCCGAGTTCCACCAGCCGCTCGACGCAGGATTCCTCGGCCTGGTCGAGTTCGGCCAAAGTCTCCTCGAGGTCCCGGCGCTTCTGCCTGAGATCCTCGCGCTTTTCCTCGATGCGCTTGATCATCAGCTTGAGTTGACCGACCTCACCGGGCGGCTCCTTGTACATCTGGATGATTTCGCGGATTTCGTTGATCGAAAAGCCGAGCCTCTTGCCGCGCATGATCTGGCGGATGAGATGCCGGTCAGACGGGCGAAACAGCCGGGTACGGCCGCGCCGCACCGGCTGCACCAGCCCTTCGTCCTCGTAGAAGCGCAGCGTCCGCGTCGAAACCTCGAATTCGCGGGTCAGTTCGGTGATCGAATAATATTCCCGCATTGTCACTCCAGATGCCGGAACCTCAGGCGATGGCCGACCATGCGACTTCGCCTGCCTGCCCCTATAAAACCCCGTCCCGTCGGAATCGACATGGAACCCGCGCAAGCCTCGCACGGCATTTACGTAAAAGTCAATTGAAGGCATGGCCCTGTCAGGGCACGGCGAACCACCAGGTGGCAAGGCCCAGAAAGGCAAAGAAGCCGACGACGTCGGTGACTGTGGTGACGAAAACCGCCGAAGCCACGGCCGGATCGATCTTGAACCGGTCGAGCAGCAGCGGGATCAGGATGCCGGCCAGAGCCGCAACGAACATGTTGATGATCATCGCCGCCGCGATGATCCCACCCAGATTGGGGTCCCAGAACCACGCCGCCGCGGCGATGCCGATGAGGATGGCGAAAATGATGCCGTTGATGAAGCCCACCCCCATCTCGCGGCGGATGATGCGGCCGGCATTGTAGATGTCGAGATCCTTCGTCGCCAGCGCCCGCACGGTGACGGTCATGGTCTGCGAGCCGGCATTGCCGCCCATGCCCGCCACGATCGGCATCAGCACGGCCAGCGCCACGATCCGTTCGATCGTGTGGTCGAACAGGCCGATCACCGAGGCCGCCAGGAACGCCGTCAAGAGATTGATGAGCAGCCATGGAACGCGCGAGCGCGAGGTCGAGAAAATACTGTCCGACAGCTCTTCGTCGCCGACGCCGCCCATGCGCAGCAAGTCCTCTTCGGCCTCCTGCTGGATGACGTCGACCATATCGTCGATCGTCAGCACGCCGACCAGCCGCTCGTTCTCGTCGACGACGGCGGCCGACAAAAGGTCATACTGCTCGAATTCGCGCGCGGCCTCTTCCTGGTCCATGGTCGCCGGAATGGCGTGCCGGGTCTCATGCATGACCTCTTCGACCTTCACCGAGCGCTTGGTGCGCAGGATCTGGTCGAGGTCGATGGCGCCGACCAGCTTGAAGCTCGGATCGATGACGAAGATCTGGCTGAAGCGGTCGGGAAGGTTCTGGTCCTCGCGCATGTAGTCGATGGTCTGGCCGATCGTCCAGAACGGCGGCACCGCGACGAACTCCGTCTGCATGCGGCGGCCAGCGGTCTCTTCGGGATAGTCGAGCGAGCGGCGCAGCCTGATCCGTTCGGTGAACGGCAGCTGCGACAGGATCTCGTCCTGGTCCTCCTTTTCGAGGTCTTCGAGAATGTAAACCGCGTCGTCGGAATCGAGTTCCTGTACCGCCTGGGCGATCTGCGCATTGGGCAGGTTGTCGACGATCTCCATGCGGATCGCCTCGTCGACCTCGGTCAGCGAGGAAAAGTCGAAGTCGGCGCCCAAGAGTTCGACCAGCACGCGGCGCTGTTCGGGTTGAAGCGCTTCGAGCAGGTCGCCGAGCTCCGACTGGTGCAGGTCGTCGACTTCGCGCTTCAGCGTCAGCGTGTCGCGATCGGCGATCGCCGCGCCGATCTGGGCCAGGAATGACGACAGAACGACGCCGTCCTCGCCGTAGATATCGGCGTGGCTGTCTTCAGCGGCGCTGGCGCCGGTCGTCTGTTCGTCCTGGCCTTCCACCAGCGCCTCCCGCCATCGGCATTCCGGAAAAGGTGCCTGTCAGGTCTAGACCATGATCTCGAAAAGTGGAAACCGGTTTTCGGAAAATCCGGTGCTCAAATAGCAGATAGCGCGGCGGCACGATTCAGCTTGAGAACCCGCCGCTACAACGCGCGGGAATATCAGACGAAATAGTTCCTTCCCGGCCACCGGTCGAAGGTCATTTCGTCAAAAGATGATGGGACTCCGGGTTCAGATGGCGCGACAGTGCATGTCGCTGGGGAAAGAGCACCCATTCGCGGTTAGGGCAGAATTGCCGTGGCGTTGGGTCCAGGCAAAAGTAACCGGAAGCCCTTGAACATAAAGTCGGAGAGAACGAACGAGGCAATCGGACAGCGACGCGTTCGCGTCGTCGTCGCCGAACGCAATCCGCTCGTCGTATCGGCCCTGCGCGAAATGCTGGAATGCGACGGGCGTTTCGAGTTTTTCGGCTCCGTGCAAAGCGGCAAGCACTTGCTGGACCTGGCAGCCTCGCCGCAATTCGACGTTGCCGTCATCGGCTGGAAGCTCGCCGACATGGACGGCGCTGATGTTCTCGCCGAGATCCAGAGCCGCAAGCTCAACGTGCGCATCACGGTGTTTTCCAACGACCACGACATCGGCATCCTGAAGCAGTGCGTGCGCCTCGGGGCGCATGGCTATTGCTTCCAGTTCGACGACCCGCCGATCATCTTCGAGACGATCCTGGCAGTCGCGCACGGCCGCATCTGCATCCCTTACATCGACATCAACAAGGTCAACGACACGCCCTTGTCGCAGCTCACGGTTCGAGAGCGGGAATTGCTGGCGGTGCTTTCCGACGGCTGGACCAACCTTCAGATCGCGACGCGGACGGGGATCTCCGAGAACACGGTGAAGTACCACCTCAAGAATCTCTACGACAAGCTCGCCGTCCGCAACCGTGCGATGGCGGTGGCGCTCTATTCGAACGAGAAGCGCCGTACCCTTTCGGGTAGGCCGACCGGGTAGGACGAGCCCACCCGCGCGCGGCGAGATCTTACCCGGCAAGGTGTTGTTGCGCCGCGCCGTCCAAACGACACTCCCTCCACAATCGCTAATCATCGGAGGAGTTCGCACATGGCTGGGTTCACCCATCTTTTCATTCCGGGGCCTACCAACATCCCCGAACAGGTCCGGCAGGCGATGAACCTTCCGATGGAGGACATGCGCGCGGGGACGTTCCCTGATTTCACCCTGCCGCTGTTCGAGGACATCAAAAAAGTCTTCAAGAACGAAACCGGCCGCGTCTTCATCTACCCGTCATCAGGCACCGGCGCCTGGGAAGCGGCGATGACCAACGTGCTCAGCCCCGGCGATCGCGTGCTGATGTCGCGCTTTGGCCAGTTCTCGCATCTGTGGGTCGACATGGCCGAACGTCTCGGCTTCGAGGTCGACGTCATCGACTGCGAGTGGGGAACCGGTGTCCCGCTCGAGCTCTACGCGGAAAGGCTCAAGGCGGACAAGGCGCACCGCATCAAGGCGGTCTTCTGCACGCAGAACGAGACTGCGACCGGCGTCACCAGCGACGTCGCCGGCTGTCGCGCCGTACTCGACGAAGCAAACCACCCTGCCCTGCTCTTCGTCGACGGCGTGTCGTCGATCGGCTCGATCAATTTCCGGCAGGAGGAATGGGGCGTCGACTGCGTCGTCAGCGGCTCGCAGAAGGGTTTCATGCTGCCTGCCGGCCTCGGCTTCCTGTCGGTCAGCAAGAAGGCCCTGGTCGCCTCGAGGCTTGCCACCCACCGGCGCTGCTTCTTCTCGTTCGAGGACATGATCCGTGCCAATGACGCCGGCTATTTTCCTTACACGCCGGCGACGCAGTTGCTGCGCGGCCTGCGCGCCTCGCTCGACTTGATCGCGGAGGAAGGGCTCGAGACCATCTTCGCTCGCCATCATCGCCTGGCCGAAGGCGTGCGCAAGGCGGTCGACGCCTGGGGGCTGAAGCTTTGCGCAAAAGCGCCGAAATGGCACTCCGACACGGTCAGCGCCATCCTCGTGCCGGAGGGGATCGACAGCGGCGAGGTCGTCAAAAACGCCTACCAGAAGTACCAGACCTCGCTCGGCGGCGGCCTCAACAAGGTGTTCGGCAAGGTTTTCCGCATCGGCCATCTCGGCTGGCTGAACGAGGTGATGGTCCTGGCCTCGCTGTCGGCGGCGGAAATGGCGCTGCTCGACTGTGGCGTCAAGCTGGCGCCGGGTTCCGGCGTCGGTGCGGCGATCGCACATTTCCGCCGGTCGCAGCAGCCCGCCATCGCCGAAGCCGCCTGATCCCGGAGACGCGACATGAGCCACACGATCAACCATCTCAGGAAGCTGCGGCTGCAGCGAAGCGAACTGGCCGTTCCAGGCTCAAGCCCGGAGATGATCGACAAGGCGGCGAACAGCGCCGCCGACTTCGTCTTTCTGGATATCGAGGACGCGGTCGCCCCGCCGGACAAGGAGCGGGCGCGCAAGAACATCATCCAGGCCCTCAACGACATCGACTGGCGCGCCAAGGGCAAGACGGTGTCGGTGCGCATCAACGGCCTCGACACGCATTACATGTATCGCGACGTCGTCGACGTGATGGAGCAGGCGGGCGACCGGCTCGACACGATCCTGGTGCCGAAGGTCGGCGTCCCGGCCGATCTCTACATGGTCGAGGCGATGGTCAACCAGATCGAGATGGCCAAGGGCTACAAGACCCGCGTCGGTCTCGAAGCGCTGATCGAGACGGCGCTCGGCATGGCCAATGTCGAGGCGATCGCTGCTTTCCCGGGACGATTGGAGGCAATGCATTTCGGCGTCGCCGACTATGCCGCAAGCTGCAAGGCGCGCACCGTCAACATTGGCGGTCTCAACCCCGACTATCCCGGCGACCAATGGCATTTTGCCTTGTCGCGGATGACCGTCGCCTGCAGGGCCTACGGCCTGCGCGCCATCGACGGACCGTTCGGTGATTTCTCCGATCCGGAGGGCTACGTCGCGGGCGCAAAGCGCGCGGCAGCGCTGGGGATCGAAGGCAAATGGGCGATCCACCCCTCGCAGATCGAGCTGGCCAACAACGTCTTCTCGCCGCCGGAAAAGGAGGTCGCCCGCGCCCGGCGCATCCTGGAAGTCCTGAAGGAAGCCGAGGCACTGGGCAAAGGCGCTGCAGCGCTAGACGGCAAGATGATCGACGCTGCGTCGGAGCGCATGGCGAGGAACGTGTTGGTGGTCAACGAGGCAATCGAACGCGCCGGTCAAGGACGCGTTGCCGCACACTGAGAATCCCGGGAGGACAAAATGGACATCCACGAATATCAGGCCAAGGAACTGCTCGCCCGGCACGGGGTCCACATTCCGCGCGGTGGCCTGGCCTACAGCCCGGAACAGGCGACCTACCGCGCCCGCGAGATCGGCGGCGGCAAATGGGTCGTCAAGGCGCAGGTGCATTCCGGCGCGCGCGGCAAGGCCGGCGGCATCAAGCTGTGCGCCAATGACGAGGAGATCTCCAGCGCCGCCGAGGCCATGCTTGGCCGCAAGCTGGTGACCCAACAGACTGGGCCGCGCGGCAAGCTGATTTCGCGGCTCTACCTCGAGGAAGCCGTCGACATCGCCCAGGAGCTCTATGTCGGCTTCGTGCTCGACCGGAAGGAGGAGCGCGTGATGATCGTCGCGTCGGCCGCCGGCGGCATGGAGATCGAGGACATCGTCGAGAGGGCTCCGGATTCCATAATCCGGACCACTGTCGACCCCGGCGTCGGCATGCAGCGGTTCCAGGCGCGCGAGATCGCCTTCGGGCTCGGCCTCGACCAGAACCTCATCGGCAAGGCGACCGAAACCATCCTCGGCTGCTATCAGGTGTTCCGCGACTACGATGCCTCGATGCTGGAGATCAATCCGCTGGTGGTGACCCGCGACGGCAACCTCGTCGCGCTCGACGCCAAGATGTCGTTCGACGAGAACGCGCTGTTTCGCCGGCCGGAAATCTCCGAATTGCGCGACAAGAGCCAGGAAGACGCGCGCGAAACCTTTGCCAGCGACCGAGGCCTCTCCTATGTCGGCCTCGACGGCAATATCGGCTGCATCATCAATGGCGCCGGCCTCGCCATGGCGACGATGGACATGATCAAGATCGCCGGCGGCGAGCCGGCCAATTTCCTCGACATCGGCGGCGGCGCCTCGCCCGAGCGGGTTGCAAAATCGTTCCGCGCCGTGCTGGGCGACAAGAATGTCGAGACCATTCTCGTCAACATCTTCGCCGGCATCAACCGCTGCGACTGGGTCGCCGAGGGTGTGGTGAAGGCAATCCGAGAAGTCGGCGTCAACGTGCCCTTGGTGGTGCGGCTCGCCGGCACCAAGGTCGAGGAAGGGCGCCGCATCCTGGCCGATTCCGGCGAGGCGGTGATCGTTGCCGACACGCTCGCCGAAGCCGCCGAGAAAGCCGTCGCCGCATGGCGCGCGGCCACCAAGAAAAAAGCAGCCTGAGGGAGGTCGAAAAAATGGCAATCCTGCTCAACCGAAGCACACGAGTCATCGTCCAGGGTTTTACCGGCAAGATCGGTAGCTTCCATGCCGAGGACATGAAGCGCTATGGCACCAAGCTGGTCGGCGGCGTGACGCCCGGCAAGGGCGGACAGACGCATCTCGGCCTGCCGATCTTCAACACGGTCAAGGGCGCGGTGCGCGAGACCCGTGCCGAGGCCAGCATCGTGTTCGTGCCGCCGCCCTTTGCCGCCGATTCCATCATGGAGGCAGCGGATGCCGGCATCAAGCTCTGCGTCTGCATCACCGACGGCATCCCCTCGCAGGACATGATGCAGGTCAAGCGCTACATGCGCCGCTACCGCTTCGAGGATCGCATGCGGTTGATCGGGCCGAACTGCGCCGGCATGATCACGCCTGGACAAGCGCTGATGGGCATCATGCCCGGCAGCATCTATCTTCCAGGCAGGGTCGGCATCGTCGGCCGCTCGGGCACGCTCGGCTATGAGGCCGCCTCGCAGATGAAGGCGCTCGGCATCGGCGTCTCGACCAGCGTCGGCATCGGCGGCGATCCAATCAACGGCTCGTCCTTCAAGGACATTCTGAAGCTTTTCGAACAGGACGACGACACCGACGCCGTGGTCATGATCGGCGAGATCGGCGGACCGCAGGAAGCCGAAGCCGCTATCTGGGCGCGCGACAACATGCGCAAGCCGCTGATCGCCTACATTGCCGGGCTCTCCGCGCCAAAAGGCCGGCGCATGGGCCATGCCGGCGCGATCATCTCGGCCTTTGGCGAGTCGGCGCAGGAAAAGGTCGAAATCCTCAAGGAAGCCGGCGTCGTCATCGTGCCGACGCCGTCGTCCTTCGGCGAAGTCGTGGCCGACACGCTGGCGCAGACGAAGAAGGCGGCGTGATGGCCGACCGGGCGACGGCCGCATAGCGCAAAATGTGCAGTCTGTTTTCGGGGTTGGCGGGAGTATCGCGGCCCATCGATCGGCAGGATATCAGATGAAACCGCGTTTGATTGTCACCCGCAAATGGCCCACCGCCGTTGAAGCGATCCTCGCCGAGCGCTTCGACACGACGCTCAACGCCAGCGATACGCCGCTGAGCCCTGCCGCAATGACATCGGCATTCGCGCATTTTGACGCGATCCTGGCAACGGTCAGCGACCGCTTGCCTGTTGCGGTGTTTCCCGAGAGCGCCGCCCGCACCCGGATAATCGCCAATTTCGGCGTCGGCTTCAGCCATATCGATGTCGCGGCGGCCCGTGACCGCGACATCGTGGTGACCAACACCCCGGGCGTGCTGACCGATTGCACCGCCGACCTCGCCCTCAGCCTGCTGTTGGCTGTCGCGCGCCGGACCGGTGAGGGCGAGCGGCAGCTGCGGGCCGGAGAGTGGCGTGGCTGGTCGCCGACCCACATGGCCGGCGCGAAGGTGTCGGGCAAGACCTTGGGTATTGTCGGCATGGGGCGCATCGGCAAGGCGACAGCCAGGCGCGCGCATTTCGGCTTCGGTATGAAGATCGTGTTCTTCAATCGCTCGCCGGTCGATGATGACGAGACGCGCGCCATGGGCGCGGTGCAGATGCCGGCCTTGGAAGATGTGCTCGCAGCATCTGATTTCGTGTCGCTGCACTGTCCGGGCGGCGCGGAAAACCGCCATCTCATCGATGCTCGAAGCCTGCGGTTGATGAAGGGCTGTGCGTTCCTGATCAACACGGCGCGCGGCGATGTGGTCGACCAAGATGCCCTGATCGGTGCGCTGGAAAGGCGCGAGATCGCGGGGGCGGGTCTCGACGTCTTTGCCGACGAGCCGGCCGTTCCGGAGGCGTTGAAGAAATTGGAGAACGTCGTGCTGTTGCCACATCTCGGCAGTGCGACAGAGGAAACGCGGGTGGCAATGGGCATGAAGGTGGTGGAGAACCTGACAGCTTTCTTCGACGGTCAACCGGTCCCCGATCGGGTCGCCTGACAGCCGCTGCCCTCGATTGAGGGCGCGGCTACAGCGGCAATCGATGCGGACGGATTAGGAAAGCACTTGGAACAGAGCAGACGCATCAACTTTCGTGAGGACGAGCGCAGCCTTTTGTTGCGCTTGCTGCTTCAGGTCGCAAGCGCGCGCGAGCCCGAGATCGCCGCCGTTCTGACTGGGCGTAGGTCGCTTGTCTCCCTCGCCGCAGAGCAGTGCATCCCGGCGCTTCAGGCGAGCGGCGTATGGTTCCAGTTGCTGGCGATTGCCGACGAGCTGCTTGCCATGCGGGCGCGTCGCGAACTCGAACAGGGCGCGGGTGTCGACGAAGTGCCCGGGTCCTTCGCCAGCGTGATTGCGCAGATGGCAGCGAACGGTCAGTCAGCGGAGGAAGTCCAGGCGGCGCTCGATGAACTTTGCGTCGGTCCGACCATGACCGCGCATCCGACGGAGGCCAAACGCGTCACGGTGCTGGAGATCCACCGCCGTATCTATCGCAAGCTGACCGAGCTCGACCAGCCGCGCTGGGCGCCGCGCGAACGCGACCTGTTGGTCGCCGATCTGGAGAGCGAGATTGAGCTTCTGTGGATGACGGGCGAGCTGCGACTGGAGCGCCCGACGGTCGAACGCGAAATCGCCTGGGGCCTGCATTTCTTTCGCGAAGTCATCTTCGAGGCAACGCCGCAGCTCTATGGCAAGCTTGAAGGCGCCTTCGAGCGTCATTATCCGGGAAAGCCGATCAGAATTCCCCCCTTCATGCGCTATGCCTCGTGGATCGGCGGCGATCGCGATGGCAATCCAAATGTGACGGCCGCTGTCACCGACCATGCCATGACCGAATACCGCAATACCGCCATAGGCTGGTATCTCACGCAGATGCAGCGGCTGGTGACGGTGCTCAGCGCCAGTTCGAACGTCATCGACCTGCCTGCCAGCTTCAAGCCGGTGCTGCAAGCGGCACTTGATAGGAGCGGACAGGCGCAAATGATCGCCGCCCGCAACCCTGACGAACCGCTTCGCCAGTTCGCAACGGCCTTGCATGCCCGGCTGGTGGCCACGCGGGACGGCGGTAAGGCGGCCTACCTCTCGGCAGAGGCGTTTCATGCCGATCTGAACGGGCTGTCTTGCGTTCTCGACGCAATCGGAGGGCGCGCGGTAGCCAGGCGTTTCGTCCAGCCTCTGCTTTGGCAAGTCGGAAGCTTCGGCTTCCGCACCGTCTCGCTCGACATCCGGCAGAACTCCACGGTCGTCAACCGGGTTCTGGCGGAGCTGTTTGCGTTGAAAGATCCCGTCGATCCGGTCACTGTCGGCACGCCGCAATGGTCGGCGCGCATTCGCTTAAGCCTCAGCCAGGGCGAGCGGCTGGAGATCGACGCAGGCCGGCTCTCGCCTGAGGCCGGTGAACTGCTTTCGACATTCTCCGTCATCGCCAAGCGCCTCTCAACTTCGGATGCCGACGCTGTCGGCTCTTTCGTTCTCAGCATGACCCGCTCCGTCGACGACCTGCTCGCGGTCTATCTGCTGGCGCAATATTGCGGACTTTCAGCCGCGCCCGGTGGCGGCGGCACAGTCAGGCTGCGGATCGTGCCATTGTTCGAGACCATTGCCGATCTGCAGGCCGCCCCTGCCATCCTGAATGAATTGCTCGGCATTTCGCTGGTGAGGCGGACAGTGCGGGATTTTCGCGCGCGCCAGGAAATCATGCTTGGTTATTCGGATTCCAACAAGGATGGCGGTTTCCTGGCGTCCAATTGGGAACTGGCAAAAGCGCAAAAGCGCCTCGCTGCCGTCGGGCGCAAGCATAAGGTCAGGATCAGTTTCTTTCACGGTCGCGGCGGCTCGGTCAGCCGCGGCGGCGCGCCGACCGGCCGGGCGATCGCGGCACAGCCGCAAGGCACCGTCGCCAGAACCATGCGGGTGACGGAGCAGGGCGAGGTCGTATCGTCGAAATTCGCCAATCGCGGCACCGGCCTCAACCAGCTCGAGGTTCTCGCCGCCGGCGTGCTGGCCCACAGTGTCGGATCGCCCGGTGATGTCGAGCCGAAGGAAACGCCGGAGTTCGACGAAGCGCTGGAAGCGCTGGCAGGCATGTCGCAGGCGTCCTATGCCAGGTTGATGGCTGAGCCCGGCTTCCTCGATTATTTCAACCAGGCGAGCCCTGTCGCGGAACTGGCGCTGCTGAAAATGGGCTCGAGGCCGGATCGCCGTTTCGGCGCCAGCGGCATTGCCGACCTTCGCGCCATTCCATGGGTGTTCGCCTGGAGCCAGAACCGTCATCTGTTGACCGGCTGGTATGGCATCGGCAGCGCACTCAGCTCTTTCGTCGCGGTGCGCGGCGAGGCCGGGCGCGAGCTTCTGGCCCGCATGTTCGAGCACTCGCGCTTCTTCCGCTTGATCGTCGACGAGGCCGAGAAGACGCTTTACCAGTCCGACATGGAGATCGCGCGGCTCTACGCCGGCCTGGTGGCCGACAGCGATGCGGCCCGACGAATCTACGCCCGCATCGCCGCCGAATACGAATTGACGCGACGCTTGATTGTTGACCTCACGGGAGGTGATCTTTCCGCGCGCTTTCCGATGTTCAAGCGGCGTTTCGACAATCTGCGGCGACAGATGGACGACATTCACCGGCTGCAGGTCGATCTGCTGCGTAATGTCAGGGCAAATACCGGCACGGCGGATCAAAAGCGGGCGACCGACGCTCTGCTCGTATCGATCAATTGCATCTCGGCTGGCCTTGGGTGGACGGGATAGGCCCGGTTTTTGCCGAGCGAGTCGGCGCAGGAAAAGATCGAAATCCCTTAGGGAAGCCGGCGTCGTCATCGTGCCGACGCCAGCGTCCTTCGGAGAGATCGTGGCCGACGCCCTGGCTCGGCCGAGGAATGCCGCCTGAATAGCGGTTTCCCTAGTTCGGCCATGCCTCAGGCGGCCTTGTCGGTGGCGGGCTTCGCGACCTTGATGCGGGTGGCGCTGCGGCGACCGTCGACGCTGACCGGAACGTCGCCGTCGACCGTGGCGCGACGCACGACCCGGTGCTGATCGCCATAGTCGTTGACTGCGTAGTGCTGCGTGGCCCGGTTGTCCCAGATCGCCACATCGCCGGCTTTCCAGCGCCAGCGGACGGTGTTCTCCGGCGCGGTGACATAGGATTGGAACACCTCATAGAGCCGCGCTGAATCGCCTTTGGAAAGACCGACCAGACGTTGCACGAAATTGCCGAGCAGCAGCGTGCGTTCGCCTGTCTCGGGATGGACGCGCACAACGGGATGCTCGGTCTCGTAGATCGTCGAGGTGAAGACCTCCTCGAAGTGCTTCTTTTCCGCAGCGGTCGCACGCGGCCGGACCGCCGCGTAGTCGTATACGTTGCTGTGAACTGCCCAGAGATTGTCGGCGAGCAGCTTCAACGGAGCGGGCAGGTCCTGGTAGGCCGCCGCGGTGTTCGACCAGATGGTGTCGCCGCCAGCCGGCGGTATGACGACGCCGCGAAGAACAGAGAATTTCGGATAGGCGTCGACGAAGGTGACGTCGGTATGCCATTGATCGGCACGACCGCCGCCACGGCTCGAATCGAGCTCGAGAATGGACGCCGTTCCCTTGATGGGACCTTGTGTCGGATGCGGCACAAGTTCGCCGAGTCGATGGGCAAAGCGCTCCTGCTCGGCGTCGTCGAGATGCGCCTGATCGCGGAAGAACACCACCTTGTGCCGCAACAGGATCTGGTTGATCGCCACTATCGTCTGCTGCGGCAGGTCGCCGGAAAGCCGAATATTCCTGATCTCTGCGCCGACACGTCCCGTAAGCGGGACAACATCGGCTTCTGGGATGATCTGATCTACGGGGGCAAGTTTGGCCATGGGAACCTCCATTCTCTAAATCGCTGGCGCAACTTGCCGAGGAGGCGAAGGCCCCGTCAGAACTTAGCGACCAGTACCGAGGTCGTATCCAAACATAATTCTACAAATTCCATAGAAACAGTGTTCCAAAGTTCGGCGGCTCGAAGAAAAATGACTTCTGCTTGGGCTGGTTTCGGAGGTGTGGGCGGCATGGAGCGCGCCGGCAATGAGGCACATACTGCCCCGTCTATCAGAACTGTGGCCCCGAAATGGGGAAGTGAGGTGGTTCAGATGGACAGATCGCGGACCCGGTTGGTCATTCCATGAAGGTAGTCCTTGGCGTCTTGCATTTCAGTTATCGTGACGCTGCGGCTTCCGTCCGGTGCGAGGCAGACGACCTTCGCTTCCTTTCCGCTCCATGGATCTGCCGACGCCGACGAAAGGCCATGTGCCAGACAATTCCGGAGCGCGGCCACTTCCTCGATATCGGCGAACAGTTGGACAACCCGTGCATCGCCACGATCAGCTTCCGCGTTACGCCATTGGGCGAGCACAGAGGCTTTCGTGGCTGGCTTAGCCTCCACTGCGACCGTGTCGATCACAGCAAGGCGCCCACGTATCGCCGTCTCCAGAAAGCCCCAAAACAACAGAACCTCGCCGACCGCTGCCATTAGGTCGCGCATGTCATATCCTGGAGGTGGTGTGTCAGTCATGCCGGCAGTTTTGCATAGGCCTTTGGGCAAAGCCAATCCGGTGAGGCACTTAAAAACGCAAGCCGCGTCATAGGGAAATTTGGTGCGGTCGAGAAGACTCGAACTTCCACGGGTTGCCCCACAGCGACCTCAACGCTGCGCGTCTACCAATTCCGCCACGACCGCACGTGGTAGGAGCCGGAACCAACCGGCTCGCGGCGTGTAGCAAATCGTTTCCGGCGAAACAAGGGCGCGTCGCGCAATAATCGCCGGGGAGTTGGCACGAGGGTCGAGAAGGCGCAAACGCGCTGCGAACTGGACGTTTTGGCCGATTGCCGCCATATGAGGGGACGATGCATGTCGCCCAAAAGTGCGCAGCGGTTTTGGGATCACGATTTGCATAAAAACAAACATCTAAAGCGCGCTGCGCTTTAGATCGAGATAAGCCCATGCCAGAACGCAGCCAGATCGCCACGTCATTCCTGCCCCTGCCCGGTTCCGCGCCGGTCGAATGGCGCATCGAGCCCGGATTGACCACCTACCCGGACGCGCTCGCCATTATGGAAGGGCGCGCCGAAGCGATCAGAAGCGGGGCCGCCGGCGAGATGGTCTGGCTGGTCGAGCATCCCCCGCTTTACACCGCCGGCACCAGCGCTCGCATCGAAGACCTGATCGAGCCGGACCGCTTCCCGGTGTTCGCGGCCGGGCGCGGCGGCGAATACACCTATCATGGGCCGGGTCAGCGGGTCGCCTATGTGATGCTTGACCTGAAGCGGCGGCGCGAGGATGTCCGCGCCTTCGTTGCCGCGCTCGAACAATGGATCATCGGCACGCTCGCCGCCTTCAACGTGCGGGGCGAGCGCCGCGAGGATCGTGTCGGCGTCTGGGTGGTGCGGCCCGATCGCCCTGCCCTGCCCGACGGCTCGCCGGCAGAGGACAAGATCGCCGCGATCGGCATCAGGCTGAGGCGCTGGGTGAGCTTTCACGGCATTGCCATCAATGTCGAGCCGGACCTCAGCCACTTCAGCGGCATCGTGCCATGCGGTGTGGCCGATCACGGTGTCACCAGCCTTGTCGATCTCGGCCTTCCCATTGGGATGGCCGACCTCGACATCGCGCTGAAATCCGCCTTTGAAGATGTTTTCGGCCCCGCCGAGCCTTCGTTCATCGAAGCGCCCCGCAAGGCGGGATGAACTCTATCCCATCGGCGAGATGCCGGCTCCGAGCAGCCGCGCCGATGCCCACAACAGCCCATAGCCGTGGATAGCGAACACCGCCAGCAGCGCGCCGGCCATGGCGAAACGGTCGAAGGTGCGGATCGGCTTCAGGTCATGACGCGGCTTGACCGCGCTGCCCATGGTCAGCAGGCTGAGGATTGAAAAGACGGCGCAGGCCACGAGCAGGAAGCCGGATGAAAAGCCCGCCAGCCAACCGAGCGCCAGCAAGGCGGAGAGCAGGGAAAACGACGCCAGAGCCAGCGCGATCGGACCCTGGCAGATCTGGCGCAGCACCTGACCACCATCAAACTTCCACACCGGCACCAGATTGGCGATGTTGAACAGTGCCGCACAACCGGCAAGCGTCGCCAGCAGCGTAGCTGCCAGCCGATGCCCCTCGCCGCTCGCAAGCGCGCTGGCGGCAATCAGCAGCGGCACCAGGAAAGCCGAAAAGCCGGCGCCCATCAGCGCGACGAAGGCCACTTCAAAGCGGCTGTCATAGGGCCGCCCGCCAATGGCGATGCCGCCGAGCAACGGGATGAAGATCATTCGCGCCTGGCGATGCCCCGTCAGCCGGAACGCCGCCATGTGCCCGAGTTCGTGCAGGGCCACCACCGAGGTCAGGATCGCGGCCAGCGCCAGGCCGCCAAGATTGAGCCCGAACAACGGCCACAGGATGAATGCCGAGAGAACGGCAAAGCCGACCTGGCTGAGCGGGTGCTCGAACCAGCCGCCTTTGCGGTAGTGCCCGGTCCTGACCCAGATCTCCAGCTTGCCGAGCTCGCGGCGCATGGCGAAATAGCGGAAAACCAGGAAGGCAATGCCACGATAGCGATCGGTCTGGCTGAGGATCACCCGCGTGGCAGTGCCCTCGGCTATGAGTTCGGTGGTTTCGCGATAGTCGGCGAAGAATGAGGCGTCGAGCGACGTATCGTCGACGACGCACATGGAAAAGCGGCTGTCTTCCACCACATCTTCGAGCAGAACCTTCCGCTCGATCGGCTGGCCATCGCGCCCTTCCCAGGACAGCCTGATCCGGGCCGCGCCCGGGCCGTCGAGCGCCTCGGCGGACAGGATCTTGCCCGACCAGCCGGCGTCGCTTCCAAGCGGCCACAGCACCTGCCAGAGCCGGTGCCGGTCGGCCGCCACCAGCCGGCTCAGCCGGACCGTGCGCAGCCCGAGCGGCACGGTCATCAGCAGAAAGATCAGGCCGAGATTGCAGGCCACGAGGAGGGCCGTGACGATGGGCGACACTGGGCAGTACTCCCTGTCTTCAGGGCACCCTAGCGTCAGGGCGGCAAGAAAAGCTTAACAGCATCAACGCCTCATACCGGCCGAAAAACATCAGTCGCAAGGCGTCGGCTCCTCACATGGCTCCGATCCAGATGGCCATGGAAACGAGAAACGCACTCATGCACACCAGCGAGACGACATCCTGGACAAGATCGGTCATAACTCTCTCCTGTTGTTGGTATGTTCGTTTTTTGTTCTAATTTTGTTCCAATGTCAACGACCGCAGTCCGGGCATGATCCGGAAATGCGGTGATCAATTCGGCAGGGTTAAGGAAAGGTTGACGGGCGCCAACAGGCATTGACCACAGACCAGCCCCCTTCGCGACGGGCCCACCAGGGTGCGTTGAGATTCAGGTCAGGCCGAATCGAGGATGACGGGTTCCGAGAACCGGAGCGGAGCGTACTTAAGGCACGTGAGCACCGGAACCGCAGGAAACTGCCATCCGCAGGCCGGCCTCACCTGAATATCAATGCATCCTAAAGCGGGACGACCTTACCCTCGGCCAGCGTCACGCGACGGTCCATGCGCGCGGCAAGCTGGTGGTTGTGGGTGGCGATCAGTGCTGCCAGGCCCGATTGCCGGACCAGCGCCTCCAGCGCCTCGAAGACATAGGAGGCGGTGACCGGGTCGAGGTTGCCGGTCGGCTCGTCGGCCAGCAGCACCAGCGGTGCATTGGCGACGGCACGCGCGATGGCGACGCGCTGCTGCTCGCCGCCGGAAAGTTCGGACGGGCGATGCTGGGCGCGCTTGCCGATCTGCATGTAGTCGAGCAATTGTGCCGCCCGCTCGGACGCCTCCTGACGCGACAGCCCTTTGATCAGCTGCGGCATCATGATGTTTTCCAGCGCCGAAAACTCGGGCAACAGATGGTGGAACTGATAGACGAAGCCGACATCGTTGCGGCGGATTGCCGTGCGCTCCTCATCGGAAAGCCGCCCGCAGGCGCGACCGGCGAGAATCACGTCGCCGGCGTCAGGCCGCTCCAGCAGCCCGGCGGTGTGCAGCAGCGTCGACTTGCCGGTGCCCGAAGGCGCCACCAGCGCTACCATCTCACCGCGCTTCAGCGAAAAATCGGCGCCGTTGAGAATGGTGAGCTTGCGCGGCCCCTGAACATAGTGCCGCTCAACGCTCTTCAGCTCGATAATGGCCTCGGCCATCACTCATACCTCAGCGCTTCGACCGGATCGAGGCGGGCGGCCCGCCACGCCGGAAACACGGTTGCCAGGAAGGAAAGCCCGAGCGCCATCAGGATGACGTAGGTCGTCTCGCGCGGATCCATCTTCGCCGGCAACTGACTGAGGAAATAAAGCTCCGGATTGAAAAGAACCCTGCCGGTCATCCAGGAGAAGAACTGGCGGATGGATTCGATGTTGAGGCAGATGAGCACGCCGAGCAGAACGCCGGCGATGGTTCCGGTGACGCCGATTGCCGCTCCTGTCATCAGGAAGATGCGCAGGATGGCGCCTCGCGACGCACCCATGGTGCGCAGGATGGCGATGTCGTGGCCCTTGTCCTTCACCAGCATGATCAGGCCCGAGATGATGTTGAGCGCCGCCACCAGCACGATCAGCGTCAGGATCATGAACATGACGTTGCGCTCCACCTGCAGGGCAGAGAAGAACGTCTCGTTGCGCTGGCGCCAGTCGACCATGTCGATCGGTCGTTGCGCTGCCTCCTCGACTTTCGGCTTCAGCGCATCGACATCGTCGGGATCGTCGACATAGATCTCGATCGTCTGGGCCCTGCCGTCCATGTTGAAATAGAGCTGCGCCTCGGAAAACGGCATGTAGACGATGGAGCTGTCATATTCCGACATGCCGACCTCGAAGATCGCCGTGATCGGGTACCCCTTCATCCGCGGTGTCGTGCCGAGCGGCGTCACATCGCCGTCCGGCGAGATCAGCGTGATGGTGTCGCCGAGCACAAGGCCGAGGTTCTCGGCCATGCGCTTGCCGATGGCGACGCCCTCGCCGGTGTCGAAGCCGGTGAGCGAGCCCTGCCTGACGTTGTTGGCGACGATGGCGATCTTGCCGAGATCCTCACCGCGTATGCCGCGCACCAGTGCTCCGGTGCCGCCGCCGACATTGCCTTGCGCCAGCACTTGGCCGTCGATCAGCGGAATGGCGTATTTGACGCCGGCCACGCCGTTGATACGGCTGGCGACCTGCGCATAGTCCTCCAGCGGCGAATCCAGCGGCTGCACGATCAGATGGCCGTTGACGCCGAGGATGCGCGTCAGGAGCTCGGCGCGAAACCCGTTCATCACAGCCATGACGACGATCAGCGTGGCGACGCCCAGCATGATGCCGAGGAAGGAGATCGAGGCGATGACCGAAATCACCGTCTCCTTGCGCCGCGAGCGCAGATAGCGCCACGCGACCATGCGTTCGAACATGGAAAACGGGCCTGCGACCGAACGCTTCGCTGCTGCAGCCTCGCTCATGCGGTAGCACCGAAGCGTTTCTTCACGTCTGCGATCGGCAGCGTCTCGCGCTCGCCGGTCCTGCGGTTCTTGATCTCGATCTCGCCGGCGGCAACACCGCGCGGCCCGACGATCACCTGCCAGGGAAGGCCGATCAGGTCGGCGGTGGCGAATTTGCCGCCCGGCCGCTGGTCGGTGTCGTCGTAGAGCACGTCCTTGCCGGCAGCGACGAGTGCTGCATAGAACTCTCCGCAGACGCGGTCGCATTCGGCATCACCAACCTTCATGTTGATCAGGCCGACATCGAACGGCGCCACCGCTTCCGGCCAGATGATGCCGTTGTCGTCGTGGCTGGCCTCGATGATCGCCGCCACCAGGCGCGACGGACCGATGCCGTAGGAGCCGCCGGAGACGAAATGATCCTTGCCGTCAGGTCCGGTCACCTTGGCGCCCATTGGCTTGGAATATTTGTCGCCGAAATGGAAGATGTGGCCAACCTCGATGCCGCGCGCCGAGACCCGGTCACCTTCGCCGAGCTTTTCCCAGGCCGCCTCGTCATGCATCTCGTCGGTGGCGGCGTAGGGCGTCGTCCATGTCTTCACGATGTCGGCGATCTCGTCGTCATTGGCGAAATCGGTACTTTCTCCGGGCACTTTGAGCGAGAGATAATCGCGGTCGCAATAGACCTGGCTCTCGCCGGTGTCAGCCAGGATGATGAATTCATGGCTGAGATCGCCGCCGATCGGCCCGGTATCGGCCCGCATCGGGATGGCCTGCAGGCCCATGCGCGTGAACGTCCTGAGGTAGGAGACGAACATTCTGTTATAGGCCGCCCTTGCGCCTTCGAAATCGAGGTCGAAGGAATAGGCATCTTTCATCAGGAACTCGCGCGAACGCATGACGCCGAAGCGCGGCCGCACCTCGTCGCGGAACTTCCACTGGATGTGATAAAGATTGAGCGGTAGGTCCTTGTAGGATTTCACATAGGCGCGGACGATCTCGGTGACCACTTCCTCATTGGTCGGACCGTAAAGCATGTCGCGGTCCTGGCGGTCCTTGATGCGCAGCATCTCCTTGCCGTAGTCGTCATAGCGTCCGCTTTCGCGCCACAGATCGGCCGACTGGATGGTTGGCATCAGGATTTCCAACGCGCCCGCCCTGTCCTGCTCCTCGCGGATGATGCGGCAGACCTTGTCCAGCACCCGCTTGCCGAGCGGCAGCCAGGAAAAGCTGCCCTGCCCCTGCTGGCGGATCATGCCGGCGCGCAGCATCAGCCGGTGCGAGACGATCTCGGCCTCGCGCGGATTTTCTTTGAGGATGGGCAGGAAATAGCGCGACAAACGCATGGACTGGTCCGTGAGAGAGGAGGCTGCACCGGAATCGGCGCGGCTGGCTTGCTTGCCCCGGCTTCATAGCTATTTCGTGACGGAATGGAAACCCGACCTGCCGCATCGACCGAAATCGGAAAATCGATTTTGCTGCGCCGACCTTCGGATCGGAAAAGACGATGCGTGGCTCCAAAGTGCTGGAGCGTCCTTTGCGCGTCCACAGGATGCGCGGCGCTCTAGGCGCGTCAGTGCTGCAGGCGCCCTGTTGATCGTTTCACAAGCAAAGCCTGCCGTACTATTGTGCACTGCAGCACGAGATTGCCTGTTTCGGGGCAAAATTCTTCGTGACATTTTCATGCGCCTTAGGCTAGTGTGCCCCGATAACCGAGAGGGTAGAGAAAAATCTGCTCTCCTACGCGGTCAAAGTCTTGGGAGGATGCGATCTAGGCGCGGTTACTCGCTGCCGCCGGAAACCGGAAACAGATCGGACGCGTTTAAATTGCAAGGCCTTGTGCCTTGCATTTTTTTTGTGCAATCATCTGCTTAGCGCGCCAACTTGCTGAATTACATTACCCTGCGTCAGCATGCAGGTCAGGACTCCGGCACCCATTGCAGGCCGGTCCGACGCTTGATGTCGGCAACGATGCAAAAGCCCCCGTCGGACCTATTGCGCAGGTGTCTGGTTGAACTCCGGTATGATGTGCGGGATCTCGTCAAGGCTGAGACCCAGCCCCCGCGTCAGACCGTAGAAAATGCCCATAATGATCATCGTGGCGATCGTCGTGCGCACGACGGCGCGCAGCATATGCGGACCGCGCGGCGCACTCGGCACGGTGCCCAGCGTCACGTCGTGATCATCGTCCTGCGTCCTCACGCTGAACGGCAGAACCACGAACAGCACCACCCACCAGGTGGCGAAGAACAGGGCTGTGAATGAAACCCAGCTCATGCTTGCTCCAGTTCGACCAGCGTGCCGAAGAAATCCTTGGGGTGCAGGAACAACACCGGCTTGCCATGGGCGCCGTTCCTGGGATTGCCGTCGCCCAGGACACGGGCGCCGCTGGCTTTCAGCCTGTCCCGCGCGGCCAGGATGTCATCGACCTCGTAGCACACATGATGCATGCCGCCGGAAGGGTTCTTCTCCAGGAACGCGGCGATCGGCGAGCTTTCGCCCAGCGGCTCCAGCAATTCGATCTTGGTGTTGCCGACATCGACGAAAACCACCGTCACGCCATGCTCCGGCAACGCCTGCGGCGCGGTGACCCGAGCGCCGAGCGTATCGCGATAGGCCGCGATCGCCGCGCCCAGATCCGGCACGGCAAGCGCGACATGGTTCAGGCGTCCGAGCATAAGCGCTTCCTCAGGGCAGTAAGGCAATAGGGCAGTATGGCAGTAGGGGAAAGCTGACGTGTGGTGCGCCGTATCGTTGTCCCATACTGCCTTACTGCCCTACTCCCTCATTCCTCACCGCGTGACAAACACAGTCACCAGAGGCTTTTTGCCCCAGGCTTCGTTGGCGGCACCGCGCACGGCGCGGCGCACCGCCTCCTGTACGAGGTCGAGGTCTTTTCGGCGCTGACGAGGGATCGAGTCCACAGCGCCGATTGCCGCATCGATCATCAGGTCTTCCAGTGTTTCGCCGCTGGCATCGGCCTCGGCGACGCCGATGGCGACCAGGTCGGGATCGCCGGCGAGCTCATACTTGTCGTCGAGCACGACATTGACCGCGACATGGCCGGCAAAGGACAGCTTGCGCCGGTCGCGGATACCCATCGCCTGGTCGGTGCCGATCAGCCTGCCGTCCTTGTAGATGCGGCCGAACGGCACCTGATCGATGATCGTGGCCGCACCTGGAGCAAGCCGCAGCATGTCGCCGTCGCGCACCTGCGCCACCTGGCCGATGCCCGACGTCGACATCAGCGACCCCTGCGCCACCAGATGCGCCGCCTCGCCGTGGACGGGAACGCCGATCTGCGGGCGCACCCATTCATACATCTTGCGCAATTCGCTGCGGCGCGGATGGCCGGAGACATGCACCAGCGCATCGCCATCTTCGATGATCTTGATGCCGAGATCGATGAGGCGGTTCTTGATCTCGAGGATCGCCTTCTCGTTACCGGGAATGGTGCGCGAGGAAAACACCACCGTGTCGCCGGCCGTGAACGACACCGATTTCATCTCGTCTCGCGACAGCTTTGCCAATGCGGCAAGCGGCTCGCCCTGGCTGCCGGTGCAGATGATGACGAGGTTTTCGCGCGGGATGAAACCAAAGTCCTCCTCGGCGATGAATTCCGGCAGCCCGTCCATATAGCCGAGCTCACCCGCCACATCGATGACGCGCTTCAGCGAGCGGCCAAGCACCAGGCACTGACGGCCGGCATCCCGCGCCGCTCTTGCGATGGACACGATGCGTCCGACATTGGAGGAGAATGTGGTGACGGCAACACGGCCCTTGGCGCTCTGGATGACGCCCTTCAGGCCCTCGCCGACGGCCACTTCCGAAGGCGACTCGCCTTCCCGCAGCGCATTGGTCGAATCGCAGATCAGCGCCAGCACGCCCTTGTCGCCATAGGCGCGGAAACGCGCCTCGTCTGTCTTCGGCCCGATCGTCGGCTCCGGATCGATCTTCCAGTCGCCGGTGTGGATGACGGTGCCGGCCGGCGAGGTGATCGCCAGCGACATCGGCTCGGGGATCGAATGCGCGACCGGGATGGCTTCGATCTCGAACGGTCCGACAGTAAATTTTTCGCCGGCCCGGTAGATCGTCAACGGGATCTTCGGTGCCCCCTGCTCGCCCTGCCGCTTGGCCTCAAGCAATCCGGCACTGAACGGTGTCATCCACACCGGCGCCTTCAGCTTCGGCCAGAGGTCGAGCAAGGCACCGTAGTGGTCTTCATGCGCATGGGTGATGATGATGCCGCGCAGATTGGCGAGGTTCTCCTCGATGAAGCGCGTGTCGGGCAGCACCAGATCGACGCCAGGCAGGCTGGCGTCGGGGAAGGTGACGCCGACATCGACGACGATCCACTCGCGCGCATTGGCCGGCCCGTAGCCGTAGAGGGCGAAGTTCATGCCGATCTCGCCGACGCCGCCGAGGGGCACGAACACGAGTTCGGCGTTGTCAGCTTTCGCCATTGGTCTTCCCTTTCTGGCCGGTCATATCCCGGCAGACGCAACCGCGCCGAAATGCACATCGCCGGCGGCGATCGTCAGAACCGAACCTTCATCGTCGCGGATCACGAAACGGCAGTCCTCGTCAATGGTCTCGAAGGTACCGCGCACCACGTTACCGTCAATCCTGACAGCAACCTGCCCGCCAAGCCCTGCCGCCCGCGCCAGCCAACGCCGCCTGACGGCTGACAATCCGCGCCCGTCGTTCCACAGCCGGGAGTTCTCGCTCCATGCATCCGAGAGCGCCAGGAACAACGTCTCGGCATCGCATCCGGCACCCAGCGCCTGCAGCGATGTCGCCGGATAAGGCAAATCCGCGGGATAAGCCACCACATTGACGCCGATGCCCACGGCCACCGCAAAACGACCGCCTTCGAGTATCGCCGATTCCAGCAGGATGCCGGCAAGCTTGGCGCCGGAGGCCAGCACATCGTTCGGCCATTTCAGCTCGAAGCGGTTTTTCCCTTGGCTTGCGCCGTCGAGGCCTATGGCGACCTTGCCGTTCGGCACAACGGCGTCGAGCGCGTCGGCCAGTGCCAGTCCGGCAACGAAGCCGAGCGTCGCGGCAAGCCGAAGCTCGGCCGTGGTGATGAAAAGCAGCGTCGCCGCCAGGTTACCCTCAGGCGTCGCCCAGACCCGGCCACGACGGCCGCGCCCGCTTTCCTGCTTCTTTGAAACGACCCACAATTTGCCCGGGTCGCCCGCCCGCGCGTGCTCCAATGCCAGCGCATTGGTGGAGCCGACACTGTCATGTGCCTCGAGCCGGAACCCTTCCGACTCAGCGGTTGGAGCCAGCCTGAACGTCACCGTCAGAAGAAGGTCTTGGCTGCGGCTTCGGCATAGGTGCCGATCGGCCCGCCGATCAGCACATAGAACAGCACGAAGGCGCCACAGACGCCGAGCACGACACGCAATTCGGTCGCCATCGGCACGAAGCCGCCGACCGGTTCGTCGAACCACATGATCTTGATGATACGCAGATAGTAGTAGGCGCCCACCACCGAGGCCAGCACGCCGATGATCGCCAGTGCGTAGAGGTTGGCGTTGATGGCGGCGAGGAACACGTACCACTTCCCCCAGAAACCGGCGAGCGGCGGAATGCCAGCCAGAGAGAACATCAGGATGGTGAGGATCGTCGCCATGACCGGATTGGTCGAAGACAGGCCGGCGAGATCGCTGATCTGCTCGACATTGCCCTCCTTGCGCCGCATGGCGAGGATGAAGGCGAAGGTGCCAAGCGTCATCACCAGATAGATCAGCATGTAGATGGCGACGCCGCGCACGCCAGCCTGGCTGTTGGCGGCAAGGCCGACCAGCGCATAGCCCATATGGCCAATCGACGAATAGGCCATCAGCCGCTTGATGTTGGTCTGGCCGATGGCCGCGAAGGCGCCGAGCGCCATCGAGGCGATCGAGATGAACACGATGATCTGCTGCCAGTCGGCGGCGATCGGCTTGAACGCGCCCATGGTGACGCGCACCATCAGCGCCATCGCGGCCATTTTCGGCGCAGCCGCCAGGAAGGCCGTCACCGGCGTCGGTGCGCCCTCATAGACGTCGGGCGTCCACATGTGGAACGGCACCGCCGAGATCTTGAAGGCGAGGCCGGCCAGTACGAAGACCAGCCCGAAGACGAGGCCAAGCTGCCGTTCGCCGCTGCCGAGTGCGGCGGCGATCTCCTGGAAGCCGGTGTTGCCGGTGTAGCCATAGACGAGGCTGATGCCGTAGAGCAGCATGCCCGACGACAGCGCGCCGAGGACGAAATACTTCAGGCCGGCCTCGGTCGAGCGCAGATTATCGCGGTTTATCGCCGCCAGCACGTAGATCGCCAGCGATTGCAGTTCGAGGCCGAGATAGAGCCCGATCATGCCGTTGGCCGAGATCATCAGCATCATGCCGAGCGTGCACAGCAGGATCAGCACCGGATACTCGAACTTGTCGAAATGCTCCGCCTTGGCGAAGCGCATGGACATGACCAGCGTCACCGCCGAGCCGATCAGCGCCAGTATCTTCATGAAGCGGGCGAAGGAATCCTGGACAAAGGCGTTGCCATAGGCACTGCCCTGACCGCTGGAGAAGATCATCCAGGCGCCGGCGACCATCAGGATGACAACGGCAAGACCGGTCACCGTGGTGGTGTTATTTGTGCGCGAATAAGCGCCCACCATCAGCAGCGCCAGGGCGCCGATGGCGAGGATCAGCTCTGGCGTCGAGAGCGACAGGCTGGAGAGAAGGTCCGGCGTCATGGTTCGCAAAACCCCTGGTCAGTTCGCCGCCGCGGTCTGCGCGGTGCCGATGGATGCGGTAACATTGGTGACGAGCGACTTGACCGATTCGGCCGTCGCGTCGAAGACCGGCGCCGGGTAGACGCCGAAGAAGATGACCAGCACGACCAGCGGGTAGATGATCACCTTCTCGCGCGTCGACAGGTCAAGCAGGCCCTTCAGGCTTTCCTTGGTCAGCGCCCCGAAGATCACCCGGCGATAGAGCCACAGTGCATAGGCGGCCGACAGGACGACGCCGGTGGCGGCGAAGAACGCCACCCAGGTGTTGACCCGGAACACGCCGAGCAGGGTCAGGAATTCGCCGACGAAGCCGCTGGTGCCGGGCAGGCCGACATTGGCCATGGTGAAGATCAGGAACACGGTGGCGTATTTCGGCATGTTGTTGACCAGCCCGCCATAGGCGTCGATCTCGCGCGTGTGCATGCGGTCGTAGATGACGCCGACGCAGAGGAACAGCGCGCCGGAGACGAGGCCGTGGCTGAGCATCTGGAAGATCGCGCCCTGCACGCCTTCCTGGTTCATCGCGAAGATGCCCATGGTGACGAAGCCCATATGGGCGACCGACGAATAGGCGATCAGCTTCTTCATGTCCTCTTGCATCAGCGCCACCAGCGAGGTGTAGATGATGGCGATGACGGACAGCGCGAAGACCAGCGGCGCGAACATTTCCGAGGCGAGCGGAAACATCGGTAGCGAAAAACGCAGGAAGCCGTATCCGCCCATCTTGAGCAGGATGGCGGCCAGGATCACCGAACCGGCCGTCGGCGCCTCGACGTGCGCGTCCGGCAGCCAGGTGTGCACCGGCCACATCGGCATCTTCACCGCGAAGGAGGCGAAGAAGGCCAGCCATAGCCAGGTCTGCATGTTGGCCGGGAAGTTGTGCGTCAAAAGCGTCGGGATGTCGGTGGTGCCGGACTGGAAGAACATCGCCATGATGGCGAGCAGCATCAGCACCGAACCGGCCAGCGTGTAGAGGAAGAACTTGAAGGAGGCGTAGACGCGCCGCTTGCCGCCCCACACGCCGATGATGATGAACATCGGGATCAGGCCGGCTTCGAAGAAGACGTAGAACAGCACGATGTCGAGCGCACAGAACACGCCGATCATCAGCGTTTCGAGCAGCAGGAAGGCGATCATATAGGCCTTGACCCGCTTCTCGATCGATTCCCAGCTCGCCAGGATGCAGAGCGGCATCAGGAAGGTGGTCAGGATGACGAACAGCATCGAAATGCCGTCGACGCCCATATGATAGGAGATGCCTGAGTCCAGCCAGGCGAACTTCTCGACGAACTGGAAGCCGGCCTGCGAATTGTCGAAGCCGGTCCAGATGAACAGCGAGATCACGAAGGTGAACGTCGTCGTCAGCAGCGCGATGGCGCGGATGTTGCGGCGCGCATTCTCGCCGTCGTCGTTGATCAGCAGGATGAGCAGCACACCAACCAGCGGCAGGAAGGTGACCAGCGAGAGGATTGGCCAGGCGGTCATCAGAGCATCATCCAGGTGACGAGTGCGGCAACGCCGATCAGCATGGCGAAGGCATAGTGATAGAGGTAGCCGGTCTGCAGCTTGACGACACGGTTGGTGACATCGACGACGCGCGCCGAAACGCCGTCCGGCCCGAGACCGTCGATGACGGTGCCGTCACCTGTCTTCCACAAGAAATGGCCGAGGCGTTTTGCCGGCCGCACGAACAGGACGTCGTAGAGCTCGTCGAAATACCACTTGTTGAGCAGGAAGGCGTAGAGCAAGCGATGGTTGGCGGCGACGCTCCGGGGCAATTCCGGCGAGCGGATGTAAAATTTCCAGGCAATCGCAAAGCCGATCAGCATGGCGATGAACGGCGCCAGTTCCACCCACAGCGGCAATTCGTGGATGTCGTGCAAGATGTGGTTTTCCGGCAGCGTGAACAGCGATGCCTTCCAGAATTCGGCATAGCCTTCGCCGATGAAGGCGCCATGGAAGATCACGCCGGCAAACAGCGCGCCCGCAGCCAGGATGAACAGCGGCACCAGCATCACCGGCGGCGATTCATGGACATGGTGCATGACCTCGTGGCTCGCCCGTGGCTCGCCGTGGAAGGTCATGAAGATCAGCCGCCAGGAATAGAAGCTGGTGAAACAGGCGGCGATGACCAGAAGGATGAAGGCGAGACCGGCGACCGAATTGTGTCCGGCAAAGGCGCTTTCGATGATCGCGTCCTTGGAGAAGAAGCCGGCGGTACCGATGACTGTCACCGGAATGCCGACGCCGGTCAGCGCCAGCGTGCCGATCACCATCATCCAGTAGGTCTTCGGAATGAGCGTCCGCAGGCCGCCCATCTTGCGCATGTCCTGCTCGTCGGAGACGGCGTGGATGACCGAGCCGGAGCCTAGGAACAGCAGCGCCTTGAAGAAGGCATGCGTGAACAGATGGAAGATCGCCGCGCCATAGGCGCCGACGCCGAGCGCCACGAACATGTAGCCGAGCTGCGAGCAGGTCGAATAGGCGATGACGCGCTTGATGTCGTTCTGGACGAGGCCCACGGTCGCCGCGAAGAAGGCGGTGAAGGCGCCGATGAAGGTGACCACCGTGAGCGCCGAATGCGACAGTTCGAACAGCGGCGACAGCCGCGCCAGCATGAATACGCCGGCCGTCACCATGGTGGCGGCATGGATCAGTGCGGAAACCGGCGTCGGGCCTTCCATGGCGTCCGGCAGCCAGGTGTGCAGCGGTACCTGCGCCGACTTGCCCATGGCGCCCATGAACAGCAAGAGACAGACGGCGGTCATCGCCGACTGCTTGTCCAGCGCATAGCCGAGGAAGGTCAGCACGGTCGCACCGTGCGGCGCCCCTTCGGCCGGGATGAACGTCGCCGCGTTGGCGAAGATGGTGCCGAGATTGACCGAGCCGAACAGCACGAACACGCCGAAGATGCCGAGCGCGAAGCCGAAATCGCCGACACGGTTGACGACGAAAGCCTTGATCGCGGCGGCATTCGCCGACGGCTTCTTGTACCAGAAGCCGATCAGGAGATAGGACGCCAGACCGACGCCTTCCCAGCCGAAGAACATCTGCACCAGGTTGTCGGCCGTCACCAGCATCAGCATGGCGAAGGTGAACAGCGACAGATAGGCAAAGAAGCGCGGCCGGTTCGGGTCGTGGTGCATGTAGCCGATCGAGTAGATGTGGACCAACGCCGACACCGTGTTGACGACCACCAGCATCACCACCGTCAGCGTGTCGATCCTGAGCGCCCACGACGCTTCAAGCCCGCCCGACTGGATCCAGCGCATCACCGGCACGGTGAACACCTCGCCCTCGCCGAAGCCGACGGAGAAGAAGGCGACCCACGACAGCACGGCTGCGATGACCAGGAAGCCGGAGGTTATGTATTCGGACGCCTTGGCGCCGAGCGACGTGCCGAACAGGCCGACGATCAGGAAGCCGAGCAGAGGAAGGAAGACGATGGCCTGGTACATGGTGGTTCCCGTCAACCCTTCATCATGTTCACGTCTTCGACCGCGATCGAGCCGCGGTTGCGGAAGAAGACGACGAGAATGGCAAGACCTATTGCCGCCTCAGCCGCCGCCACCGTCAGCACGAACAGCGCAAACACCTGGCCGACGAGGTCGCCAAGTGCCGCCGAGAAGGCGACGAAATTGATGTTGACGGCAAGCAGGATCAGCTCGATCGACATCAGGATGACGATGATGTTCCTGCGGTTGAGGAAGATGCCGAACACGCCGAGCGTGAACAGGATCGCCGAGACGGTCAGATAATGTGCGATGCCGACGACCATCTCAGAGTCCCTCGCCCGTTTTGACCTTGCGGATTTCCATTCCCGTCGCCGGCGTGCGGCCGACCTGGGCTGCGATTGACTGCCGCTTGACGCCCGGCTTGTGGCGCAACGTCAGTACGATGGCGCCGATCATGGCGACCAGCAGCACCAGGCCCGAAATCTGGAAGTAGTAGAGGTAGTCCGTATAGAGGATATCGCCGAGCGCCGCCGTGTTCGAACGCGTCGCAAGGTCGGGGATGGGCTTCGAAACGGTCGCGGCCAGTTGCGGCGCGAATGTATAGCCACCAAGCACGACGATCAGCTCCGCCGCCAGGATCAGCCCGACCAGCGCGCCAATCGGGGCGTATTGCAGCGCGCCTTCCTTCATCTCGGCGAAGTCGACGTCAAGCATCATGACGACGAACAGGAACAGCACCATCACCGCGCCGACATAGACGACGAGCAGGATCATCGCCAGGAACTCGGCGCCGGTCAGCATGAACAGGCCGGCGGCGTTGAAGAAGGTCAGGATCAGGAACAGCACCGAATGCACGGGGTTGCGCGACGAAATGACCATGAACGCCGACGCCACCGCGACAAAGGCGAAGAGGTAGAAAAAGGCCGCCTCTAGTCCACTCAGCATGGGTTCCCCCGGGTTCCTTTCGGATCAGACTTTCGTCCTGTCCGTTCTCTCTGGCTTCGTCCCGCCTCCGGTGCCGAAGCCGCGTTGTCCATAGACGAGGCCCCTCGCCCCGTCCATGCGTCAAATGTCAGCGGTACGGCGAGTCCAGCGAGATGTTGCGCGCCAGTTCGCGCTCCCACCGGTCGCCGTTCGCCAGCAGCCTATCCTTGTCGTAGTAAAGCTCCTCGCGCGTCTCCGTCGCGAATTCGAAATTCGGCCCCTCGACGATCGCGTCGACCGGGCAGGCTTCCTGGCAGAAGCCGCAATAGATGCACTTCACCATGTCGATGTCGTAGCGCACGGTGCGGCGCGTGCCGTCATTGCGGCGTGGGCCGGCCTCGATGGTGATGGCCTGCGCCGGACAGATCGCCTCGCATAGCTTGCAGGCGATGCAGCGTTCCTCGCCGTTGGGATAGCGGCGCAGCGCATGCTCGCCGCGGAAGCGCGGGCTCACCGGCCCCTTCTCGTGCGGATAGTTGATCGTCTCCTTCGGCGCGAAGAACTGACGCATCGACAGGAAGAAGGCGCTGACGAAATCTTGCAAGAGCAGTGATTTTGCGGCCTGGGAAAGAGCGGACATCACGCAAACCCCGTGATCTTGAGGAAGGCGGCGACGATCACCACCATCGCCAGCGAGATCGGCAGGAACACTTTCCAGCCAAGCCGCATCAGCTGGTCGTAGCGATAGCGCGGCACGAAGGCCTTCACCATGGAGAACATGAAGAACACCATGCAGACCTTGAGCACGAACCAGATCAGTCCGGGCACCCAGGTGAAGGGCGCGAAGTCGAAGGGCGGCAGCCAGCCGCCGAGGAACAGGATGGTGGCCAGCGCGCACATCAGCACCACGGCGACATATTCGCCGAGGAAGAACAGCAGGAACGGCGTCGACGAATATTCGACCATGTGGCCGGCAACCAGCTCCGATTCGGCCTCGACAAGGTCAAACGGCGGCCGGTTGGTCTCGGCCAGCGCCGAAATGAAGAAGATGACGAACATCGGAAACAGCGACAGCCAGTGCCAGTCGAGGAAGGTGTTGGGCAGCCCAAGCCGTGTGCCGAGCCCATCTTGTTGCGACAGCACGATATCAGTCAGGTTGAGCGATCCGACGCAGAGCAGCACGGTGACGATGACGAAACCGATCGAGACTTCGTAGGACACCATCTGCGCGGCCGAGCGCAGCGCGCCGAGGAACGGATATTTCGAATTGGACGCCCAGCCGCCCATGATCACGCCATAGACCTCGAGCGAGGATATGGCGAAGACGTAGAGGATGCCGACATTGACGTTGGCAATGGCCCAGCCCTGGTTGACCGGGATCACCGCCCAGGCCGAGATCGCCAGCACCGCCGACACCAGCGGCGCCAGCAGGAACACGCCCTTGTTGGCGCCGGACGGGATCACCGGCTCCTTGAAGACGAATTTCAACAGATCGGCGAAAGCCTGCAGTGTACCCCAGGGGCCAACGACGTTCGGGCCGCGGCGCAGTTGCACCGCCGCCCAGATCTTGCGGTCGGCATAAAGCAGATAGGCGACCGCAATCAGCAGCACGACGATCAGCACGACCGATTTCAGAAGGATGATCAGCGCCGGCAGCACGTAGAAGGAGAAGAAGGTGTCCATGTCTACTCCGCCGCCTGCCTGAAGCCGTTTTTCGCCAGCGCCGAGCATTCCGCCATGACGGCAGAGGCCCGCGCGATCGGGTTGGTCAGGTAGAAATCCTTGACCGGCGAGGTGAACGTGCCCTTGTTCAGCCGCCCGCCGACCTTCGCCACCTTGGCGATGTCGTCCGCGTTTCCGGCCGCGACCTGGTCGATGCGGGCAAGATGCGGATAGTCGGCATAGAGCTTGGCGCGCAGCTGCGGAAGCGAATCGAACGGCAGCTTCTTGCCCAGCACGTCCGACAGCGCCCTGAGAATCGCCCAGTCTTCACGGGCATCGCCCGGCGCGAAGCCGGCGCGGTTGGTCTGCTGCACGCGGCCTTCGGTGTTGACATAGGTGCCGGACTTTTCAGTGTAGGCAGCACCCGGCAGAATGACGTTGGCGCGGTGCGCGCCCTGGTCGCCATGCGTGCCGACATAGACGACGAACGCACCGCCGGTCTTGGCCATGTCGATCTCGTCGGCGCCCAGCAGGAACAGCACGTCCATCTCGCCCAGCATGCCGGCGACGTTCTTGCCGCCCGCGCCCGGCACGAAGCCGAGGTCGAGGCCGCCGACGCGCCCTGCCGCATTGTGCAACACGGCAAAGCCATTCCAGTCGGCCCTTGCAGCGTTTACGGCAGAGGCAAGCTTCGCCGCCTGGCCAAGCACGGCCGCGCCGTCCGAGCGCGCCAGTGCGCCCTGGCCGACAATGATCAGCGGATGCGTCGCCTTCTTCAGCACCTGGAAGAACTTGCCGTTGCCATCGGCCAAATCCTTCAGCGATTCCGGCCCGGCACCGAGCTGTTCATAGTCGTAGCGTGTATCGCCGACTTCGCCGATGACGCCGACCGGCAGATTGCCGATGCGCCAGCGCTTGCGGATGCGGGTGTTGAGCACCGACGCCTCGAAGCGCGGATTGGCGCCGATGATCAGCACCGCGTCGGCCTGCTCGATGCCTTCGATGGTCGGGTTAAAGATGTAGCTCGCCCGGCCAAGCGATGGATCGAGCGCCGCGCCATCCTGACGGCAGTCGGTATTCTCGGAGCCCAGCGCAGCCATCAACAGCTTCAGCGCATAGATTTCCTCGACCGCGGCAAGGTCGCCGGCAATGGCGCCGACCTTTTCAGGGGCAGCCCTGGAAACCGCGTCCTTGATCGCAGAAAAAGCCTCGGCCCAGCTTGCGGCCACCAGCCTGCCGTTCTGGCGCACATAGGGGCGGTCGAGGCGCTGCGTGCGCAACCCGTCCCAGATGAAGCGGGTCTTGTCGGAAATCCACTCCTCGTTCACCGCCTCGTTGACGCGCGGCAGGATGCGCATCACTTCGCGGCCCCTTGAGTCGACCCGGATCGCTGAGCCGACGGCGTCCATCACGTCGATGGATTCGGTCTTGGTCAATTCCCACGGCCGCGCCTGGAAGGCAAAGGGCTTGGAGGTCAACGCGCCGACCGGGCAAAGGTCGATGACATTGCCCTGCAGTTCCGAGGTCATCGCGCTTTCGAGATAGGTGGTGATCTCGGCATCCTCGCCGCGGCCGATCAGGCCGAGCTCGGAAATACCGGCAACTTCCGTGGTGAAGCGGACGCAGCGCGTGCAGTGGATGCAGCGGTTCATCACCGTCTTGACCAGCGGCCCGATATATTTGTCTTCGACTGCGCGCTTGTTCTCATGATAGCGCGAGGAATCGACGCCGAAGGCCATCGCCTGGTCCTGCAGGTCGCATTCGCCGCCCTGGTCGCAGATCGGGCAATCCAGCGGATGGTTGATCAGCAGAAATTCCATCACGCCTTCCCGGGCCTTCTTGACCATCGGCGTGTTGGTGAAGATTTCCGGCGGCTCGCCATTCGGACCTGGGCGCAGGTCGCGCACGCCCATGGCGCAAGATGCCTGCGGCTTGGGCGGCCCGCCCTTCACCTCGATCAGGCACATGCGGCAGTTGCCGGCGATCGACAGCCGCTCATGGAAGCAGAAGCGCGGCACTTCCGCGCCGGCGTCCTCCGCCGCCTGCAGCAGCGTGTAGTGGTCGGGTACAGTGATCTCTTTCCCGTCGACCTTGAGCTTTGCCATCAATTGCCCCCGGCGGTTTTCGCCGTCTCATATGCCTGAAACAGATCGCCAAGGCTGATGCCATTGATCATCAGGCCGGCGACCTCAGCGTTTTCTATCTTCACGTTGCTCATGTTCACGTCATCGAAACTCGAAACGTCCCCTACCTCTTGGCTTTGGCAGCCAGAACGAGTGCCGCCGCCTGGCGGGTCCACTCGTCGCGGCCGATGCGGCCGTTGAGCGACAGGTAATCCTCGACCCAGGCGATCTCTTCCGGCGTCCACGCGGCGATCTGGGCGAATGTCCAGATACCGAGACCGTTCAGCACCTTTTCCAGCTTCGGCCCAATGCCCGATATCGCCTTGAAGTCTGATGGTTTGGCGGGCCGGTCCATGGCCTTGGGCTGCCTGAAATCCTCCGGCATCAATCCGGTGGATGCGGCGCCGGCAACGGCGTCCGAACCCGGCTTGTCCTGCGCCTCGCTCACGGTGCGTGCGGCGATATCGGTCACATCCTGGGCAAAGGTCTGCGCCTCGGCGATCAAGGTTTTGGTCGCTGCGCGCGCCTTGGTGGAAGAGCTGTTCGTGGCCTCGGAAAAATGGTCGGCCCGTGTCTCGAAATCGTCGACGATCGGTTGGAAAAGCCACTGTGAAGCCTCGGCAGCGCCGGAGAGAGCGCCCATCCAGACGCCAAAGGCGTGATTGGCCAGCCCGATGCCGAGCGCCGACATCGCTGCCGCACCCGCGACAGGGTGGGCCAGGAGATTGACGGCGCTGGCCATCTCCTTCGGCATCATGCTGGTCAAATCCTGGTTCATCTTCTCGAACTGATCCATGTCGGACATCAAATGGGGTATCGAAAACTGCGACATTGGTGGTCTCCTAAGTCGTTCTTCGTCTGCCCCGCCGCGGTATCTTCGTCCCGGGCATTTCGGCCCGCATTTCAAATCGGGCAATTGCCCGTATTTCGAACTTTTCTGTCTACTCCGCCGCCACCATCACCGGTTCGGCCCGGTGCGCGTTACGCGAAAACTCGTCGATGCGCCGTTCCACCTCGCCGCGGAAGTGCCGCATCAGGCCCTGGATCGGCCACGCCGCCGCGTCGCCGAGCGCACAGATCGTGTGGCCTTCGACCTGCTTGGTCACGTCGAGCAGCATATCGATCTCGCGCTTCTGCGCCTCGCCGCGCACCAGCCGCTCCATCACCCGCCACATCCAGCCGGTGCCTTCACGGCACGGCGTGCACTGGCCGCAGCTCTCATGCTTGTAGAAGTAGGAAAGCCGCGCGATCGCCTTCACGATATCGGTCGACTTGTCCATGACGATGACAGCCGCGGTGCCGAGGCCCGACTTCAGGTCGCGCAGCGCGTCGAAATCCATCGGCGTGTCGATGATCTGTTCGGCAGGCACCAGCGGCACCGAAGCACCGCCCGGAATGACCGCCAGAAGATTGTCCCAGCCGCCGCGAATGCCGCCGCAATGCGTCTCGATCAGCTCGCGGAACGGGATCGACATTGCTTCTTCGACGGTACACGGATTGTTGACGTGGCCGGAGATGCAGAACAGCTTGGTGCCGACATTGTTGGGCCGGCCGAAGGACGAGAACCAGGCGGCACCGCGCCGCAGGATGGTCGGCGCGACCGCGATGGATTCGACATTGTTGACGGTGGTCGGGCAGCCATAGAGGCCGACATTGGCCGGGAATGGCGGCTTCAGCCGCGGCTGGCCCTTCTTGCCTTCGAGGCTTTCGAGCAGCGCCGTCTCCTCGCCGCAGATATAGGCGCCGGCGCCATGATGCATATAGATATCAAAGTCATAGCCGGACGTGTTGTTCTTGCCGATCAGCTTGGCCTCGTAGGCCTCGTCGATGGCGCGCTGCAGCGCCTCGCGCTCGCGGATGAACTCGCCGCGCACATAGATGTAGGCCGCGATCGCACCCATGGCGAAGCCGGCGATCAGGCAGCCCTCGACCAGCGTGTGCGGGTCGTGGCGCAGGATGTCGCGGTCCTTGCAGGTGCCGGGCTCGGATTCGTCGGCGTTGACGACCAGATAGCTCGGCCGGCCGTCGCTCTGCTTGGGCATGAACGACCATTTCAGCCCGGTCGGGAAGCCGGCGCCACCGCGTCCGCGCAGGCCGCTGGCCTTCATCTCGTTGACGATCCACTCGCGCCCCTTGGCGATGATGCCGGGTGTGTTGTCCCAGGCGCCGCGCGACATCGCACCGGCCAGCGACTTGTCGAAGCGGCCGTAGATGTTGTTGAAGATGCGGTCTTTATCAGCCAGCATTGTTGGCACTCCCGGCTTCCTCGCCAAGCAGACGCTTGGCGACCGTTTTCACAACCAATCCACCCAGAACCATCATGCCGGCGGCCTTGAGGATCAGCATCGCCACCGCAGACAGATCCCGCTGTTGAAAGCCGTCGCGGAAGGGCGCCAACGGGTCCGTGAACTCGGCCACCGCCCGCGCTATCTCACTGTCCGAGGCATCGGGAGGCCCCCTCAGGAACGTCGAATAGACAAAGTAACCGAGGCCCAGGACCGCACCAATGGCGAAACGCGGCGATCTGAACAGTTCCGTGCGCGCAGTGTGCACGTTGTTCACGGATTTGCGGAAACCGTTGAGCACAAGGTAGCTGAACGCGCCGGCCAGCAGCGTCGCAAGCACCACCGTGAACAGGTCGCCTTTCCCGCGCGTGAGGTAGTAGCCAAGCGCGAACAGCGCGAACGCTGTCGCCACGAATTTCGGCCAATGCAATTCGGCGAACGATCCATGAAAGCTCGGACGCTCGGTTTCGCCCTCGCGATAGATGACGTGTGGGCTTGGCTGCTTTGCCGGACGAACAGGGCTGCCGGCAAGCGGGCGCGCGGCGTTCGTCGAACGCTGCGTGTCCTGCCCTTTTTTGCCGAAGCTGCTCACTGATCGCTCTCCGCCCTAGACCGGTTTCTTGCCGAAGACGCGGATATATTCGGCGACGCCGCCCTTGGCGAGCGCCTTGGCCTGCTTGACCCAGTCGTCGCGGTCGATGCGGCCGTGGAAAGCGAGATAGGCGTCCACCCACTCGCGCTCGGCCTTCTTCCAGGAAGCGACCTGGGTGAAGGTGAAGATGCCAAGCGAGTGCAGGATGCCCTCGATCTTCGGGCCGACGCCCGAGATCAGCTTGAGATCGTCGACCAGCGCGGGCTTGTCGATACCGGCCGGACGGTTCTTGTCCTCGAGCGACGGCTTGGCGGGTTTCGCCGCCGGCACCTTGGCTTCCGGCGCCTTGAAGGCGGACGCAGGCTCGGCCTTGGTCATCGGGCCACTGCGCTGTTTCGAAACCTTTTCGACCTCAGGCGCTGCCGTGTTGGCATTGGCGGCCGAATGCAGCGGGGCGGCAACGCTCGCTGCCTTTTCCACCTCGGGCGCGACCTTGGCCGGCGAAGGCGATTTCAACGCCGGGCTGGTTTCGGGCGCGTCGGTCTTCGGCCTGCTGGCCTTCGACGGCGCTACAGAGGCAGCCGCCTGTGAAACCGTGGCAGCCGACGCGGCAGTGGCCTGCGCAGCCGGGGCGGCACTCGATGCTGCATCCTGGGCGGCTTTGGTCGCTGCCTTGGCGTCCTTGTCGCGCGTCGTCTTGAGGATCGCTTTTTCGCTCTTCAGCGTCGTCAGACCGGTGACCGGTTCGGACGTGGTGCGCCCATTCTGCGGTCCGGGCTGAACCTGCGCGCCCTTGCCGGCGCCATAGAGGTCGATGATTTCGCCAAGCCGCTCCGGCGTCAAATCTTCGAACGTGTCCTTGAAGATCATCACCATCGGCGCGTTGACGCAGGCGCCAAGGCATTCGACCTCTTCCCACGACAGCGTGCCCTTGTCGTTGGTGTGGAACTGGTCGTGATGGATCTTGGAGCGGCAGACATCCATCAGCGCTTCCGAGCCGCGCAGCATGCAGGGCGTGGTGCCGCAGACCTGGATATGCGCGCGTGTGCCGACCGGATTGAGCTGATACTGCGTGTAGAAGGTCGCGACTTCGAGCCCCCTGATATAGGGCATGCCGAGCATGTCGGAGATGGTCTCGATCGCTGCCTTGGTCACCCAGCCTTCCTGCTCCTGCGCTATCATCAGCAGCGGGATGATCGCCGACTGTTCGCGGCCCTTCGGATATTTCTTGATCCATTGCTTGGCCGCCGCCGCATTCGCCCTGTTGAAGGCGAAGGCTGCTGGCTGGACGCTTGCTTCTGCGAGACGGCGGACTGACATTTAGCGATCGACCTCACCAAACACGATGTCGAGGGAACCGAGGACGGCGGTGACGTCGGCCAGCATGTGGCCGCGGCACAGAAAATCCATGGCCTGCAGATGCGCGAATCCGGGCGCGCGCAGCTTGCAACGGTAGGGCTTGTTGGTGCCGTCGGAGACGAGATAGACGCCGAACTCGCCCTTTGGCGCTTCAACGGCGGCGTAAACCTCACCCGCCGGCACGCGGTAGCCTTCGGTGTAGAGCTTGAAGTGATGGATCAGCGCTTCCATCGAGCGCTTCATCGCCTGGCGCTTTGGCGGCACCACCTTGCCGTCGAGATTCGAGACCGGGCCGCTGAGTTCCTTGCCGAGCAAGAGGTCTACGCATTGGCGCATGATCTTCGCCGACTGGCGCATCTCTTCCATGCGCACGAGATAACGGTCGTAGCAGTCGCCGTTCTTGCCGATCGGAATGTCGAAATCCATTTCCGAGTAGCATTCGTAGGGCTGCGACTTGCGCAAATCCCAGGCAGCACCCGAGCCGCGCACCATGACGCCCGAAAACCCCCAGGCCCAGGCATCGGCCAGCGAGACCGTGCCGATGTCGACATTGCGCTGCTTGAAGATGCGGTTGCCGGTGAGCAGCGCATCGAGATCATCGAGGGATTTCAGGAACGGATCGATCCACTTGCCGATGTCCTCGACCAGCTTCGCGGGCAGGTCCTGATGCACGCCACCGGGGCGGAAATAGGCCGCATGCATGCGCGAACCCGAGGCGCGCTCGTAGAACACCATCAGCTTTTCGCGCTCGACGAAGCCCCACAGCGGTGGCGTCAGCGCACCCACATCCAGCGCCTGCGTCGTCACATTGAGGATATGCGACATGATCCGGCCGATCTCGCAGTAGAGCACGCGGATGATCTGGCCGCGCTTCGGCACGTCGATGCCGAGCAACCGCTCGGCGGCCAGCGCGAAGGCATGCTCCTGGTTCATCGGTGCGCAATAATCGAGCCGGTCGAGATAAGGCACGGCCTGCAGGTAGGTCTTGTGCTCGATCAGCTTTTCCGTGCCGCGATGCAAGAGCCCGATATGCGGATCGACGCGATCGACCACCTCGCCGTCGAGCTCGAGCACCAGGCGCAAAACGCCATGAGCCGCCGGATGCTGCGGGCCGAAATTGATGTTGAAGTTGCGGACGGAGGTCTCAGCCATTCTGGCGCCTCAATTCGTCTTGGCTTTTTCGTCCCCGGGCAGCACATAATCGGTGCCCTCCCACGGGGAAAGAAAATCGAAATTGCGGAATTCCTGCTTCAATTCCACCGGCTCGTAGATGACGCGCTTGGCTTCGTCGTCGTAGCGCACCTCGACGAAGCCGGTCAGCGGGAAATCCTTGCGCAGCGGATGGCCCTCGAAGCCGTAGTCGGTCAGGATCCGGCGCAGGTCAGGATGGCCTGAAAACAGCACACCGTAGAGATCGTAGGTCTCCCGCTCAAACCAGTCGGCACCGGGAAACACGCCGGTGATCGACGGCACCATGGTTTCCTCATCGGCCTGAACTTTCAAGCGGATGCGGACATTCTGCTTCGGCGACAGCAGATGATAGACGACGTCGAAGCGCTTGGCCCGCGACGGATAATCGGCACCGCAGACATCGATGATCGAGATGAACTGGCAGCGTTTGTCGTCGCGCAGGAAGGTCACCACCTCGATAAGGTTGCTCGGCTCGACAGGGACGGTGAGTTCGCCATAGGCAAACACAGCATCCCCGATCCGACCGGCCAGCTTCTCGCCGAGATATGTCGACAGTTCATTCAAGGCCTGGCTCATGCCACTCACCGCTCGATCGTGCCGGTGCGGCGGATCTTCTTCTGCAAGAGAAGAATGCCGTAGAGCAGCGCTTCCGCGCTTGGCGGGCAACCGGGCACGTAGATGTCGACCGGCACGACGCGGTCGCAGCCGCGCACCACCGAATAGGAATAGTGATAATAGCCGCCGCCATTGGCGCAGGAACCCATCGAGATGACGTAGCGTGGCTCCGGCATCTGGTCGTAGACCTTGCGCAGCGCCGGCGCCATCTTGTTGGTCAGCGTGCCGGCGACGATCATGATGTCGGACTGGCGCGGAGACGCGCGAGGAGCGACACCGAACCTCTCCGAGTCATAGCGTGGCATCGAGGTATGGATCATCTCGACCGCGCAGCACGCAAGACCAAACGTCATGAACATCAGCGAGCCGCTGCGCGCCCAGGTGACCAGCGCCTCGGTGGAGGTGACGAGAAAGCCCTTGTCGGCCAGCTCGTTGTTGATTTCGAGGAAAAACGGGTCGTCGGACCCCACCGGCCTGCCGGTGTTGGGGTCGATGAGGCCCTTGGGCTTCGGCGCGACGAGCGTGCCGGAACTGTCGCTCAATCCCATTCCAGCGCTCCTTTTTTCCATTCATAGGCAAAGCCGATGGTCAGCACCGCCAGGAACACCATCATCGACCAGAAACCGAGCATGCCGATCTTCGAGAAGGACACCGCCCACGGAAACAGGAAGGCCACTTCCAGATCGAAGATGATGAACAGGATCGACACCAGATAGAAGCGGATGTCGAACTTCATGCGGGCATCATCGAACGAGTTGAAGCCGCACTCATAGGCGGAAAGCTTTTCCGGGTCGGGATTGCGGTAGGCTACCAGGAACGGGGCCACAAGCAGCGCAAGGCCAACGACCAGCGCCACGCCGATGAACAGGACGATGGGCAGATACGAAGTCAAAAGTGCGCTCATGCAGCAGCTTTCCGTTGGCGGCCAATCCACTCTGATTACAGCAACGAACCCTAATGCGGAAGCGTGACAGATTAACCGCTGAACCGTTTTAAGTGCCTATGCTGCAACGCGGCGAGGGTTAGCGCAGCGCTTTCGGCGAAGCAAGTCAAACCTTGTTCAAAAGACGGTGCTGGACGGCACATCAAGAGAAACTGGTCCGTTCCGCTCCTGTTTGATTTCCTTCACTTTTTACTCCACTTTTCTCTCCTGACATGGTTCCCGCCAAAACCCTGCTAGCATGACGCGGAATCACTGGCTCCATTTGTCCGAAAATCATCAGAGTTCCGTCTGCATGAAGGAAAAAATCTCGCTCGCCATGGCCCGCCGCATCGCGCTTGCGGCCCAGGGTTTTAGTGATGCCCGCCCAACGGGTACGCCTGACCGGCGGCATCTTGGCCGTGTGCTGGCCCGCACCGGCTTGCTGCAGATCGATTCCGTCAGTGCCGTGGTGCGCGCGCACTATATGCCGCTTTACTCGCGCCTTGGCCCCTACCCGCTCTCGCTGCTCGACAATGCCGCCGTGACCCGCAAGCGCACGGTCTTCGAATACTGGGCGCACGAGGCGTCCTTCCTGCCGGTCGAGACCTGGCCGCTGATGCGCTGGCGCATGCAGCGGGCCGAGCGCGGTGACGAGATGTATCTCGGCCTTGCCAAGTGGGGGCGCGACCACGCCGCCTATATCGAAGAGATCTACCGCGAGGTCGTCGATCGCGGCCCGATCGCCGCTTCCGCGCTCGAAGGCCAGAAAGGCTCAGGCGGCTGGTGGGGCTGGAGCCATGCCAAGCATGCCTTCGAATGGCTGTTCTGGGCCGGACGCATCACCACGGCCCAACGCCGGGGCTTCGAACGATTCTATGATCTGCCCGAGCGTGTGCTGCCACAAGTGATCCTCGACCTGCCGGTTCCCGTCGCCGAGGACGCGCATCGCGAATTGCTGCGCATCTCGGCCCGCGCCCATGGCGTGGCGACAGCGAGCGACCTGCGCGATTATTTCCGCCTGTCGCCGGCTGATATGAAGGGCCGCCTTGAGGAACTGGTCGAGACCGGCGAGCTTTTGCCGGTGCGCGTCGAGGGTTGGGACAAGCAGGCCTATCTGCACAAGGATGCGCGCTTTCCGCGCAGGATCGAGGCGCGCGCCCTGCTTGCCCCGTTCGATCCGGTCGTTTTCGAGCGGACGCGCACGGAAAACCTGTTCAAATTCCGCTACCGCATCGAGATCTACACCCCGGCCGAAAAGCGCCAGTACGGCTATTATGTGCTGCCGTTCCTGCTCGGCGACAGGATCGTCGCGCGCGTCGACCTCAAGGCCGACCGGCCAGCCAGCGTGCTGCGCGTCCACGCCGCCTACGCCGAGACCGGCGCGCCTTCAGAAACCGCCGCTCAGCTCTTCGAGGAACTGAAGCTGATGCAGAGCTGGCTCGGGCTTGAACGCATGGAGGTGACGCCTGCCGGAGATCTTGGGCAGCCCCTCGCCGACATCGCCGTGTCGTAACCATGCGTTGACACGCCTGCACCCACAAGCCTAAATCCGGTCCAGACGGTCTCTTCTCTTCAATGGGAGGAGCCAAGAGGGAATGCGGTGCGGGATCTCGGTCTCAAATCCGCGGCTGTCCCCGCAACTGTAAGCGAAGAGCCTTGGCCGAAAACCACTGGGATGTTCCCGGGAAGGCGGCACCCAAGGCGATGACCCGCGAGCCAGGAGACCTGCCGTCTAGGACAAAAAGAATCCGATCGCCTGGCGGGTTTTCCGGGCAAGGAGCCTGATTTGGAACGCGACAGCAGTTTTTCGGCTGAGACAGCGGACGCTTTGTCCGGCGACAGCGATGCCTTGGCCGGTGTCACCGTCATCGTCTGCGCCTCCTGCCGCGACGAGACCGGCTCCGACGCCCATCCCCGTGCCGGCGAACTGCTCGCGCAGGACACACGCCGCGCCGTTTCCGGCGACAATATCCGCATCCGCAGCGTCGAATGCCTTGGCAACTGCAAACGCCGGCTGAGCGCTGCGATCCTGCGCGACGGCTGCTGGAGCTATGTCTTCGGCGACCTGACCGCGACAAGCGGCGCCGACCTCGTCACCGCCGCAAAGCTCTTCGCCACCTCGACCGACGGCCTCATTCCATGGCGCGGCCGTCCCGAATCCCTGAAGCGCGGCCTCGTTGCCCGCATCCCTCCCCTCGACACGCTGAAGGACTGACCATGCCCGCTTCCGTTTCCCGCGTTCCCTGCACCGTCGTCACCGGCTTTCTCGGCGCCGGCAAGACGACGCTGATCCGCCATCTGCTTGAGAACGCCAAGGGCAAGCGGCTGGCCATCATCGTCAACGAATTCGGCGACATCGGCATCGACGGCGAGATCCTCAAGGGGTGCGGCATCGACACCTGCCCCGAGGAAAACATCGTCGAACTGGCCAATGGCTGCATCTGCTGCACCGTCGCCGACGATTTCGTCCCGGCGCTGGACCAGATCCTGTCGCTGACGCCGAGGGTCGACCACATCCTGATCGAAACCTCCGGCCTGGCACTGCCCAAGCCGCTGGTCCAGGCCTTCCAGTGGCCGTCGGTCAAGAGCCGGGTGACAGTCGACGGCGTCATCGCCGTGGTCGACGGACCGGCGCTGGCCGAAGGCCGCGTCGCCAACGACATGGACGCCCTGCAGGCGCAGCGTGCCAAGGACGACACACTCGACCATGACGATCCGGTCGAGGAAGTGTTCGAGGACCAGATCGCCTGCGCCGACCTGATCATCCTGTCGAAGAGCGACCTGATGGACGCAACCGGCACGGCCCGCGCCAATGCCATCATCAATGAGCACTCCGCCCGCGCCGTGAGGATCGTGCCGACTTCGCATGGCAAGGTCGATCCCTCCGTACTGCTTGGGCTCGGTCTCGCCGTCGAGGACGACATCGAGAACCGCAAGTCCCATCATGACGGCGCGTTCGACCACGAGCATGACGACTTCGACACGTTCATCGTCGACATTCCCTCGATCGCCAATCCGGACGAGCTGGCAAAGCGCGTCGCCACCGCAGCCGAAGAAGAAAACGTGTTGCGCGTCAAGGGTTTCATCGATGTCGGCGGCAAGCCGATGCGGCTTTTGCTGCAGGCCGTCGGCCCGCGCGTCAATCACTACTACGACCGCGCCTGGACCGCCGACGACGACCGCCGCTCGCGCCTCGTCGTCATCGGCCTGAAGGGGCTGAACCGCCCGGCGATCGAGCGTATACTCGCCGGCTGATTTTCAGACACGAGCCGCGATGCACATCCTCACCACCACATCCGCCTCGCTCGACGATCTCGCCGAGCCTGTCGATCTCAGGCAGACGCCGGCGGATATCGTGGCGCTGTCCTTCACCGACAGCGATCTGGCCGGACTGGCTGCGGCGTGGAAAGCCGATGCGGCGCGCCTGCCCTCCATGCGGCTGGCAGCACTTCGCGATCTGCGCCATCCGATGTCCGTCGACCTCTGGATCGACAGCGTCGCCCAACACGCCAAGGTCATTCTCGTCCGCATCCTCGGCGGCTACGACTGGTGGCGCTATGGCTGCGACCAGCTCGCCGCGACCGCCCGTGCGCGCGGCATCAAACTGGCATTGCTGCCCGGCGAAAGCCACGACGAGGATCTGCGGCTGATCGAAGGCTCGACGCTGCCGCGCGACGAACTGGACGGCCTGCTCGACTATTTTCGCGAGGGCGGCCCGGCCAATATGACCGCGCTGGTCGCCCGTCTCGCAGGGTTGGCGGGACAGAATGCGGTTGTTGCCGAACCGGTCAGTGTGCCGAAAGCGGGCTACTACGAGCCGGGACGCGGCGTCGTGCCCCTCCCCCTTGAGGGGAGGGTCCGGCCGCAGGCTGGGGGTGGGGTCGCCTCCGACATGCGCCGACGCAAAGAGGCGCCGAGCACGTCCGCAATGACCCCACCCGGCCCTGCGGGCCACCCTCCCCTCAAGGGGGAGGGAGACGCCGCGCCAATCATTCCCATTCTCTTCTATCGCTCAATGCTGCTCGCCGCCGATGTCGCGCCGATCGACGCCCTTTTTGAAGCGCTGCGACAGCGCGGCATGGTCCCCGTGCCGATCTTCGTTTCCAGCCTGAAAGACCCGACCTCCCTCGCCTTCGTGGAAAACGCATTGGCCGCGCTGAAACCCGCCGCCATCATCACCGCGACCGCTTTCGCGTCCGGCGCCGAGCCCGGTGTCGAGACCTTGTTCGATCGCGCCGGCGTGCCGGTGTTCCAGGTCATCGTGGCCACGACCCGCCGCGATATCTGGCAAAACAACCAGCGCGGCCTCGCCCCCGCCGACCTTGCCATGCATGTCGTCCTGCCCGAGCTCGACGGCCGCATTCTGGCCGGCGCCATTTCCTTCAAGGGTGAGAGCGAAACCGACCCGGCGTTGGCCTTCCGCGCTTTCGCCAACCGGCCAGAGTCAGACCGCGTGGCGCAGGTGGCGAACCGCATCGAAGCCTTCATTCGGCTGCAGCAAGCGCCACGCGCGACGCGCAAGCTCGCGATCCTGATCCCCGACTATCCGAGCGCTCCCGGCCGCACCGGCTATGCCGTTGGCCTCGACGTGCCGTCCAGCGTGCTGGCCATGCTGAGCGACCTGAAGGAGCAGGGCTACGCCGTTGAGGGGATTCCGCAAACGCCGCGTGAATTGCTGGATGTGTTGGAGCGCAGCGGCGATGGGTTGGGGCTGGATGAGTTCCTCACCCTTTCGACGGAGCTACCGACAGCGGCAATCGCTGCGGTAGAGGCAGCTTGGGGAAAGGTGGAAGACGAGACGGGTTTGTGCGAGCCACCCCCCTCTGTCCTGCCGGACATCTCCCCCTCAAGGGGGGAGATTGGCAGTTCCGTTGCCGGCTCTCTTCCTCCAATGTTTGAGATTGGCGAAAGCGCAGATGACGGCTCAATCTCCCCCCTTGAGGGGGAGATGTCCGGCAGGACAGAGGGGGGCGCGACAGAACGCCAGCCTTCGCAGCCTGTTGGCCAAAAACACTTCCCCTTCCGTGCCGCCACCTTCGGCAACGTCACCGTAGCGCTCGCCCCAGATCGCGGCCGCTCAGCCGACCGCCGCGCCGACTATCACGACCCTACGCTCCCCCCGCGCCATGCGCTGATCGCTTTTGGCCTCTGGTTGCGCAAATCGCTGGGCATCCACGCCCTCATCCATGTCGGCGCCCACGGCACGCTGGAATGGTTGCCCGGCAAGACCGTGGCGCTCTCGGAAAACTGCTTTCCCGAGATCGTCACCGGTTCGCTGCCGGTCATCTACCCCTTCATCGTTTCCAACCCGGGCGAGGCAGCGCAGGCCAAGCGGCGCATCGCCGCTGTTACCCTCGGCCACCTGCCACCGCCGCTGACCAGCGCAGGGCTGGACGAGAACCAGCACAAGCTGGAGCGGCTGGTCGACGAATACGCGCAGGCCGACGGGCTCGACCGCCGCCGCCGCGACCGGCTGGCGAAGCTGATCGTCGAGACCGCGCAAAAGACCGGCCTCGCCTCCGAAGCCGGCGTTGCCACAGCCGACGCACCTGACGAAGCGCTGCGCCGCATCGACGCCTGGCTCTGCGACCTCAAGGACTTCGCCATCAAGGACGGCCTGCATATCTATGGCCGCTCGCCCGAGGGCGAGGTCGATCCGCTGCGCCAGCAAAGTGCGGCGACCGAGAAGGCAGCACTCTTCGCAGCCCTGGACGGCCGCCATGTCGCTGCCGGGCCTGCCGGCGCGCCGGCGCGCGGCCGACGCGATGTCCTGCCCACCGGCCGCAACCTGTTCACATCAGACCCGCGCACCATGCCGACGCCGACCGCCTATGATCTGGGCAAGGTGGCTGCGGAAGAAGTGGTGCGCAACTACATGCAATCGCATGGTGACTGGCCGCGCTCGCTGGTCATCGACCTCTGGGGCTCGGCCTCGCTACGCACCGGTGGCGAGGAGATCGCGCAAGGCCTGGCTCTGATGGGCTGCCGGCCGCAGTGGGATGGCGCCACTGGCCGCATCACCGGCATCGAAGTGCTGCCGCCGGCAGCGCTCGGCCGCCCGCGCGTCGATGTCACCTGGCGCATTTCCGGTCTGTTTCGCGACATGTTCCCGACCCAGATCGCGCTGATCGACGCTGCTGCCAACGCCGTCGCCACCCGCGACGAGGACGATTCGGAAAACCCGCTCGCGGCCAGGACCCGCGCGGAGGGAAAGATCAGCCCACGCATTTTCGGCACCTCGCCCGGCACCTATGGCGTCGGCGTCGAGGAATTGTTGTCGAGCGGCAACTGGGCCGCGCGCGAAGAGATCGGTCGCGCCTATCTCGACGCGACGTCACATGCCTATGGCGGCGCCGAGGGCGAAGGCATCTCAGCGCCCGGCGCCTTTGAAGGCCGCATCGCCGAAGCTGACCTTCTCGTTCATACCGGCGACGACCCCGGCCGCGACATTCTCGAAGGCTCCGCCGATGTTGCCTTCATCGGCGGGTTTTCGGCAGCGGTCGCGGCACTTGGCAAGAACGCAGACGTCATCGTGCTCGACACCACCGATCCGCAAAAGCCGAAGCCGCGCTCGGTTGGCGAGGCGGTGTCCCGGGTGGTGCGCGCCCGTGCGATCAATCCCCGCTTCATCGCCGGCCAGATGCGCCACGGCCCGCGCGGCGCCTCGGAATTCGCCGAGACGGTCGACCGTCTCGTCGGTTTTGCCGAAACCACCAACGCCATATCAGGCGTGCTGATCGAGGCCGTGCATGATGCCTATGTCGGCGATCCCGAGGTTCGCGCCTTCATCCTGCGCGAGAACCCGGCAGCGGCAAAGGTTATTGCCGAACGGTTCCAATCGGCGCGGCGGCGCGGCCTCTGGCACCCCTTGCGCAATTCGATCGACGACGATCTCGCCGCCCTGATCGTCGAAGCCCATGGGGTGGCGGCATGAACGCCTTCTCCCGCCGAGGCGCTTGCCCTGCTCTATCCGCGCCGATGCAGACCGGCGACGGCCTGCTGGTGCGGCTCAACCCTGTCGCTGGAGGACTTTCGCCAAAGTCGTTGATCGGACTCTGCGAATCCGCCTTGCGGCACGGCAACGGCATCATGGAAGTGACCGCGCGCGGCAACCTGCAGATCCGCGGCCTGACGGCGGCGAGCGCGCGGCTGCTGGCAGCGGAGGTCGATGCGCTTGGTATCGCGGTGCGCACCGGCGTGCCGGTCGAGACCGGCCGGCTGGCCGGCATCGATCCGGAAGAGATCGCTGACCCGCGCCCACTGGCGGAACACATTCGCGCAGCGATAGACGAAGCCGGGCTGACGCAGCGCCTCGGGCCGAAGGTTTCGGTTGTTATCGATGGCGGCGGGCAGCTGACCATGGACGCGGTGACGGCCGATGTCAGATTGAATGCGGTGCGGGCCGACGCGAGCATCCTGTGGACTGTATCTGTTGCCGGTGACAGCCAAAGCGCGAAGCCAGTTGCAACGGCCGATGAAAATGCAGCGCGCGACACCGCCGTTGCAGTGCTTAGAATGGTTGCCGAAAAAGGTCGCGAAGCCCATGCGAGGGATCTGACAGAGCGGCAGCTGAGATCACTCGCGGGCTGGCATTCCTTCGCGCCCCCCTCTGTCCTGCCGGACATCTCCCCCACTAGGGGGGAGATCGAACTCTCACCGCTGCCTTCGCCAATCCCCGACGCTGCCAAGGGAGCGCCGGCGCCGGAACTGCCAATCTCCCCACCCGTGGGGGAGATGTCCGGCAGGACAGAGGGGGGCGCGAAGGATCGCCAACCCATCGGTCTCTTCCCCTTGACTGGCGACGCTGCCGCCCTCGGCATCGGCCTGCCCTTCGGCAGCATGCCGGCGGGCAAGATTATTGACCTCACTCAACGTGCCCTCGCCCTCGGCGCGACCGAAATCCGGCTGGCGCCGGGCCGCGCCCTGCTCTTCCTTGCCCTGGCGCCAGCCGCCAGCCAATCCCTTCAGCACGCTGCCGCCACCCTTGGCTTCGTCACTAACGCCGCCGACCTGCGCACGCGCATCGCTGCTTGCCCCGGCACGCCGGCCTGCGCTTCCGGCCGGATCGCCACACGCGACATCGCCGAAACCATCGCGACAGACAATCGCGACATCTTCGATTCCTCCTTCACACTGCACATTTCCGGCTGCGCCAAGGGCTGCGCGCATCCCGGCCCGGCGCCCCTGACCTTGGTCGGCGGCGAAAACGGAGCCGGACTTGTCGTGAACGCGACGGCGAAAGCTCTTCCTGCCGGATACAGGCCGGGCTATGACGCCGCGCGCGGCATCAGCCGCATCGCAGCAGCGATCCGCGCAAGACGACATCCCGGCGAAACCACCGCTGCCTGCCTGGCAAGGCTTGGCGCGGTCGGCATAGCCGAGGCTTACCGACAGGAATGAGCATGGCCGCGTACGACTACATCCATGACGGCACGGCGATCTACGAGCGCTCCTTCGCCATCATCCGCGACGAGGCTGATCTCGCGCGCTTCTCCGAAGCCGAGGCCGATGTCGCCATCCGCATGATCCATGCCTGCGGTCAGGTCGAATCTGCCAGGCATTTTGTCTTTTCAAGCGATTTCGTCGCGGCCGCGCGCGCAGCACTCTCGGCCGGTGCGCCGATCTTCTGTGACGCGGAAATGGTCTCGCACGGCGTCACCCGCGCCCGTCTGCCGGCCGGCAACGAGGTGATCTGCACGCTGCGCGACTCGCGCACCGCCGAGATCGCCAAAGAGATCGGCAACACCCGCTCTGCCGCGGCCATCGACCTGTGGGGTGAGCGCATGGCCGGTTCGGTGGTCGCCATCGGCAACGCGCCAACCGCACTTTTCTATCTCCTGGAGAAACTGCGCGACGGCGCGCCGAAGCCGGCGGCGATCATCGGCATGCCGGTGGGCTTCGTCGGTGCAGCCGAGTCGAAGGATGCGCTGGCCGAGAATTCCTATGGCGTGCCCTATGCGATCGTGCGCGGCCGGTTGGGTGGCAGCGCCATGACCGCCGCGGCACTCAACGCATTGGCGAGGCCGGGCCTGTGAACGCGCTTGCAAAAGGGCGACTGGTCGGCGTCGGCACCGGTCCCGGCGACCCCGAGCTGCTGACGCTGAAGGCCGCGCGGGCATTGGCCGAAGCCGATGTGGTGGCCTATTTCGCCAAGCGCGGCAACAACAGCAACGCGCGGACCATCGTCGAAGCGCAATTCCGCCCCGGCCTGATCGAATTGCCGCTGCTCTATCCCGTGACCACCGAAATCGACAAGGATCACGACGACTACCGGTCGCAGATCACCAGCTTCTACGAGGAGTCGGCCGAAAAGGTCGCCGAGCATCTCGACGCCGGCAGGATGGTCGCCGTCCTGTCGGAAGGCGACCCGCTTTTCTACGGCTCCTACATGCATCTGCATGTCCGGCTGGCGCATCGCTTTCCGACCGAAGTCATTCCCGGCGTCACCGCCATGTCCGGCTGCTGGTCGGCGACCGGCCTGCCCATCGTCCAGGGCGACGACGTGCTGACCGTGCTCCCCGGCACGATGAGCGAATTCGAGCTGACGCGCCGGCTGGCCGACACCGACGCCGCCGTCATCATGAAGGTGGGCCGCAACCTGCCCAAGATCAGGCGGGCGCTGGAAGCGACAGGCAAGGCACAGCGCGCCGTCTATGTCGAACGCGGCACCATGCCGGGCAGCGTCTCGATGCGGCTTGCCGACAAGCAGGACGACAAGGCGCCCTATTTCGCCATCGTGCTGGTCGCCGGCTGGTCAGGCCGCCCGCCGATATCTGGAGGCGAAGCGTGAGCGGCCGTCTGACTGTCATTGGCCTTGGGCCTGGCAATGCCGATCAGGTCACGCCGGAAGCGAGCCGCGCTGTCGCCGAGGCAAAATTCTTCTACGGCTACAAACCCTATCTCGACCGGCTCGATCTGCGCCCGGACCAGACCCGCGTCGCCTCGGACAATCGCGAGGAACTTGCCCGGTCCAAGGATGCGCTGACAAAGGCTGCCGAAGGCCATGATGTCGCCGTGGTTTCCGGCGGCGACCCCGGCGTCTTCGCCATGGCCGCGGCCGTCTGCGAGGCGATCGAGGCTGGTCCCGCCGAATGGCGCAACGTCGATGTCGCCATGGTGCCCGGCATCACCGCCATGCTCGCTGTCGCCGCACGCATCGGCGCGCCGCTCGGCCATGATTTCTGCGCCATCTCGCTGTCCGACAACCTCAAGCCCTGGGAACTGATCGAACTGCGGCTGCTGGCGGCCGCGGGCGCCGGCTTCGTCATCGCGCTCTACAATCCGATCAGCAAGGCGCGCCCGTGGCAGCTCGGCCGAGCCTTCGAATGCCTGACGGCGATCCTGCCCGGCACCACGCCGGTCATCTTCGGTCGCGCCGCCGGCCGGCCCGACGAGCGCATCGAAGTTTTCCTGCTGGCGGATGTCGACGCGCAAAAAGCCGATATGGCGACCTGCATCATCATCGGCTCGCCGGAAACCAGGATCATCAAGCGCGGCGACAAGCCGGCGCTGGTCTACACGCCGCGTTCGTCCACGGGTCGGACAAAATGATCGACCATTGCAGCAAGCGCTTCGACAGTCTCGGCGGAGGGAACGTCCGGCAAGGCAGGCCTGCGGATCATGATGACATCAATACCCAAGGCTCGCGCCGCCGCGATCTTGCCATAGGTCGCCTCGCCGCCGCTGTTCTTGGACACGACGATATCGATGCGGTGGTGCCGAAGCAGGGCATGTTCGTCGGCTTCTGGGAATGGCCCACGCGCCAGCAGGTAGGTCGCATCGGGTACCGCCAGCCTCGGCTCGACCGGATCGACGCTGCGGATGAGATAATGATGCTGGGGTGCAGCTTCGAAGGCGGAGACCTCTTGCCGGCCGAGCGCCAGGAAGACACGGCGTGGCGCCGATCCCAAGGCCTTCGCAGCATCGGCAACGGTGTCAACCGACGTCCAGCGGTCGCCGCCAACAAGTTCCCAGCCGGGACGCCGCAGGGCAACAATCGGTGCACCGATCTTCAGCGCCGCTTCCGCGGCATTGGCAGAGATTTGCGCCGCATAGGGATGCGTGGCGTCGATCAGCAGGTCGATGCGCATGTCGTTGAGATAGGCTGCCAGCCCATCGGCGCCGCCGAAGCCACCAACTCTTGTCGGCACGTTCTGTGCAACCGGGTTTTCGGTGCGACCGGCCAGCGACAGCGTGATGGAGAGATCGGCGCGCGCGGCGAGCTTTCCTGCCAGTTGCCGGGCTTCGGTGGTTCCGCCAAGGATCAGAATGCGGTGGGTCATCATGCCTGCTGAAGGTCAATCGCTCGCCTGGCTCACCGTCATCGGCATCGGCGAGGACGGTGTAGCGGGTCTCGGCGACGAGGCCAAGCGGCTGATCGCGGGGGCTGAATACATCTTTGGCGGCAAACGCCACCTTGCCCTTGTTGCATCGCTTGCCAAAGGCGAAGCACGGCCATGGCCGACCCCTTTTGATGCCGAGATGCGCGACGTGCTGGCGCTCGCTGGCAAGAAGATTTGCGTGATGGCTTCCGGTGATCCGTTCTTCCACGGTGTCGGCGTCACCCTCGCCCGCAAGGTTGCGGCGCAGGACATGCGTGTCATCCCTGCCCCTTCGGCCATTTCGCTGGCCGCATCCCGCCTCGGCTGGCCGCTGCAGGATATCGAGATCATCTCGCTGCATGGCCGGCCGGTCGACCTCATCCGGCCGCTGCTGCATCCGGGCACCCGCATCCTCGCCCTGACATCGGATGCCGAAGCACCGGCGGCGATCGCCCGGCTGCTCACCGAACTCGACTTCGGCGCCTCACGGCTGACCGTGCTGGAGGCGCTGGGCGGGCCGAACGAAAAGTTGCAGACGGCCCGCGCTGATGCCTTCGACCTCGCAAACGTCAATCCGCTCAACGTGCTGGCCATCGAAATTGAATCAACGCCGCAAGCGCGAATCCTGCCGCTGACATCAGGTCTTGCCGATCATCTGTTCGACCATGACGGCCAGATCACCAAGCGCGAGGTGCGCGCCATCACGCTGTCGGCGCTTGCACCCAGGCGCGGCGAGTTGCTTTGGGACATCGGCGCCGGCTCGGGTTCGGTCGGTATCGAATGGATGCTGTCCCATCCGTCGACGCGCGCCATCGCCATCGAGGCCGATCCGATCCGTGCCGCTCGTATTGGCCGCAACGCTTCGCATTGTGGCGTGCCCGGCCTCGTCGTGGTCGAAGGCTCGGCACCGAAGGCGCTCGCCAGGCTGGAGACGCCTGATGCGATCTTCATCGGCGGTGGCGGCAGCGATGCCGGCGTGTTGAATGCTGCCGTCAAGGCCCTGCGCGCCGGCGGCCGGCTGGTCGCCAATGCGGTGACGCTGGAGATGGAAGCGCTGCTTCTCGCCCGCCACACCTCGCTCGGCGGCGATCTCACCCGCATCGCGCTGTCGCGCGTGTCTCCCGTCGGCTCGATGCAGGCCTGGCGACCGGCCATGCCGGTCACCCAGTGGAGCTGGGTAAAGCCATGATGGTCGCTGGTATCGGCAGCCGCAAAGGCGTCAGCGCAAGCGAGGTGCTCGCAGCGATAGAAGCGGCGCTGGAAGCGCATGGGCTAGCGATGACTGCTCTGTCTGCCCTGGCTACGACCGAGTTCAAACGCGGCGAAGAGGCGATTTTTGCTGCCGGTCGCGAACTCGGCCTCCCGGTGATAGTAGTTGATGTCGCTGGCTCCGAACCGTCGCCCCCCCTCACCCGGCCTCCGCTTCGCTCGACCGACCTCTCCCCGAGGGGAGAGGAGATTGCCGGCGCCGGCGCCAGCCTCTTCTCCCCAGCGGGGAGAAGGTGGCCCGAAGGGCCGGATGAGGGGGTCGCTTTGCTCAGCCATTCCGATCTGTCGCAGGATCTGGCTGGCACGCCATCGGTTTCCGAAGCATCCGCCCTCGCCGTCGCCGGCAAAGGCGCTAGGCTGCTCGGGCCGCGCACCGTGCTCGGCCCTGTCACTTGCGCCATCGCCATCAGTGGAGATGTGGCATGACCGTTCATTTCATTGGCGCTGGACCGGGTGCTGCCGACCTCATCACCTTGCGCGGCAGCAAGCTGCTGGCAAGCTGCCCGGTCTGCCTCTACGCCGGCTCGATCGTCGCGCCCGAGCTTTTGCAGCACTGCGCGCCGGGCACAAAGCTGATCGACACCGCGCCGATGTCGCTCGACGAGATCGAGGCCGAATATGTTGCGGCCCACAAGGACGGCCACGATGTGTCGCGCCTACACTCCGGCGACCTGTCGGTGTGGAGCGCCGTTGCCGAGCAGATCCGCCGGCTGGAAAAGCACGGCATCCCCTACACGTTGACGCCGGGCGTGCCCTCCTTTGCCGCCGCTGCCGCGGCGTTGCGCCGCGAACTCACCATTCCCGAAGTCGCGCAGAGCCTGGTGCTGACCCGCATCTCCGGCCGCGCGTCAAAGATGCCGCCCGGCGAGACGCTGGCCGGCTTCGGCCGCACCGGCGCGACTCTCGCTATCCACCTTGCCATCCATGCCATCGACCGCGTCGTGACCGAGTTGACGCCGTTCTATGGCGCCGATTGCCCGGTGGCGGTCGTCTTCCGCGCCTCCTGGCCGGACGAACGCGTGCTGACCGGCACGCTGGCGACGATCGAAATGCTGCTCGCTGCCGACCCGATGGAACGCACGGCGATCATCTTCGTCGGCCGTTCGCTGGCGGCGGAAGGTTTTGGCGAGAGTTCACTTTACGACGCCCACTACCAGCGGCGTTTTCGCGGACGGGACGGATTGTGAGCGGCAGCGCCAAACAGAAGAACGGAAACGGCACGGTCGAGCAGGCGCTCGCGCGGCTGAACTTCAAGCCGCGTTCGCTGGAACCGGGTCATGTCTGGCTGGCCGGTGCCGGTCCCGGCGATCCCGGCTGCCTGACGCTGGAAGTGCTGGCCGCACTCGGGCAGTGCGATGCCCTCGTCTACGACGCGCTGGTCTCTGCCGATGTCGTTGCCGTCGCCGAAGGTGCCGAACTGTTCTTTGCCGGCAAGCGCGGCGGCCAGCCGTCGATGAAGCAGGACGACATCACCACTTTGCTGGTGCGGCTGGCGCGCGAGGGCCGCCGTGTCATCAGGCTGAAAGGCGGCGATCCCTATATTTTCGGCCGCGGCGGCGAAGAGGCGCTGGCGCTCGCGCGGGAAGGCATCCCGTTCCGCGTCCTGCCTGGCCTCACCTCAGGCCTGAGCGCGCTTGCCGCCACCGGCATCCCGGCAACGATGCGCGGCATCAACAAGGCGGTGATCCTGGCCACCGGCCACGCCGCCGGCACCGACGACGATCTGGATTGGGCGGCCATCGCCCGCACCGGCCAGCCGGTCGTGATCTACATGGGCATGGCCAATCTGCCGGTTATCGCCGCATCACTGCTCAAGGGCGGGCTGGCGCCTTCGACGCCAGCCGCGGTGATCGTCGCCGCGACGACGCCACAGGAGCGCATTGTCGTCGCCACGCTCGCCACCATATCAGAGGAAGCGGCCGCGGCCGGGCTGACCGCACCGGCGCTGATCGTCGTCGGCGGCATCGTTGCCATGCGCGCGGCACTGGCGGGCGAACCATGACCCGCGCCATCATCATCGGCGCGCCGCGCTCCGGCTCGGGCAAGACCAGCGTCACCATCGGCATTCTGCGCGCGCTGGCCCGGCGAGGCCTGAAAGTGCGTGGTGCGAAATCCGGCCCCGACTATATCGACCCCGGTTTCCACACCGCCGCCACCGGTCTGTCGGGTGTCAATCTCGACAGCTGGGCAATGCCGCCTGCCTTGCTCAACGCGCTGGCTGGCGAGGCAACTGAGGATGCCGACTTCATCTTCCTCGAAAGCGCCATGGGCCTGTTCGACGGCATTCCCGCTGCTCCGGGTCGCACCGGATCGGCCGCCGATCTTGCCCGGCTCTACGGTCTGCCGGTGCTGCTGGTGCTCGACGTCTCTGGACAGTCGACCACCGCTGCGGCCGTTGCCAAGGGTTTTGCTACCTACGATCCCGATGTGCGCATGGCCGGCGTCGTGCTCAACCGGCTGGGCAGCGAACGCCACCGCCGGCTCTGCAGCGACGCCATCGAGGCGCTCGGCCTGCCGGTCGTCGGCGCCATATTGCGTGATCCCTCGCTGAACTTGCCGGAGCGCCATCTCGGCCTTGTCCAGGCAGGCGAGTACGAGAATTTGATGGCCCATCTCGACCGGCTGGCCGACATGGTGGAAAAGTCGCTCGACCTCGACGCCATCATGGCGCTGGCGGCTCCATTCTCGCCGGCATCAGGCAATTTCGGCGACGCGCTCCTGCCACCCGGCCAGCGCATCGCCTTGGCCGAAGACGCCGCCTTCACCTTCCTCTATCCGCATGTCGCCGCACATTGGCGCAAGGCCGGCGCCGAGATCGTCCCTTTCTCGCCACTGGCCGACGAAGCGCCGGCCGAGGGCTGCGATGTCTGCTGGCTGCCCGGCGGCTATCCGGAGCTTCACGCCGGCCGCCTCGCCGCCGCTGCAACCTTCCGCGCAGGCATGGCAAGGTTCGCCGCGACCAAGCCGGTGCATGGCGAGTGCGGCGGCTTCATGGTGCTGGGCGAGGCGCTGGAAGATGCATCGGGCGAGACGCACAGGATGCTCGGCATGCTCGGTCACTCGACCAGTTTTGCCAAGCGAAAGATGAACCTCGGTTACCGCGAGGCGCGGTTGCGCGCCGATTGTCCACTCGGGACCCAGGGCGCGCTGATCCGCGGCCACGAATTCCACTATGCGCAGATGACAGCGACCGGCAATGACGAGCCGCTGGCCGACCTCGCCGACGGACAAGGCAACCCGCTTGGCGCTTCCGGCTACCGGCGCGGCAATGTCAGCGGCACCTTCTTCCATGCCATTGCGAGGAGCGCATGAACGCCATCCCCTCGCCCCGGCAAGCCCTCGACGACATCGCTCTTTGCCTCGTCTTCTTCACCCGGCTGCCATTGCCGGTCTTCGACTTTCGCGGCCGCAGCCTTGCCGCCGCGATCTGGGCCGCGCCCGTTGCAGGCCTCGTCGTCGCGGTCATTGGCGCATTTGGCTACGCGGTCGGGAGCTGGCTCGGCCTCGCTGATGGCCCGGCCGCGGCCCTTGCCCTTGCCGCGATCATGATCGCCACCGGCTGCCTGCATGAAGACGGGCTTTCGGATGTCGCCGACGGTTTTGGCGGCGGCAAGACGCGCGACAGGAAACTCGAGATCATGCGCGACAGCCGCATCGGCGCCTATGGCGCCTGCGCGCTCGGTCTCTCGCTGCTGGTCCGCTGGAGCGTGCTCTCGGAATTCGCCGGCCCCGCGCATGTCCTCTTTGCTCTCATTGCCGCGCATGCCGCCTCGCGCGGGCTGCTCGGCGCCTTCATGCATATCCTGCCGCCGGCTCGCGGCGATGGCCTCTCGGCCGGGGCAGGCACGGTCTCCACAGAGACCGCTGGCATCGGTATCGCGCTCGGCGCCTTCGCGCTGCTGATGCTTGGTTCCGGCGGCGCCTTTGTCGCGCTGATCCTGCTCGGCCTGCTGTTTTTCGCCTTCCGCGCGCTGTGCCGCAACCAGATCGGTGGCCAGACGGGCGATACCGTCGGCGCGCTGCAGCAACTCGGCGAGATCGCAGTCCTGCTCGCCGCTTCCGTTTCCCTTTCCTGACTCTCTTTCGGAGAACTCTTTCCCATGCCCTTCACATCGCTTGACGAACTGCGCGCCGCTTGCCTCGACCTGCCCGCGGGTAGCGATGCCGCGGCCAATGCCGTCGCCCGCCGCCAAGATACGCTGACAAAGCCGCAAGGCAGCCTTGGCCGGTTGGAGACCATCGCCGCCTGGCTGGCCCGCTGGCAGGGCCGCGACATGCCGAAGCTCGACCGCGTCAAAGTCTTCGTCTTCGCCGGCAACCACGGCGTCACCGCACAGGGCGTGTCGGCTTTCCCGTCGGAAGTCACGGTGCAGATGGTGGCGAATTTCGCCGGCGGCGGTGCCGCCATCAACCAGCTCGCCCGCATCGCCGGCGCCGAACTCGATGTCATCGCGCTCGACCTCGACCAGCCGACCGGCGACTTCACGCAACAACCGGCGATGGACGACAGGGCCTTCCTAGCCGCCGTCTCGGCCGGCTATGACGCGGTGACCAGGGATATCGACCTCATCTGCTTCGGCGAAATGGGCATCGGCAACACCACCCCTGCCGCCGCCATTTCGGCTGCCCTGTTCGGCGGCGGCGCGGAAAAATGGACTGGGCGCGGTACCGGCGTCGACGATGCCGGCCTCAAGCGCAAGGTCACGGCCATCGAGGCCGGCCTCAAGCGCCATGCTGCCGCCCTTGCCGACCCGCTGGGCATCGCCGCCGCGCTTGGCGGACGCGAACTCGCCGCTATCTTCGGCGCGACACTCGCCGCTCGCCGCCTGGGTGTGCCGGTGCTGCTCGACGGCTTCGTCTGTACCGCCGCAGCTGCACCACTGGCGAAGCTGCATCCGACGGGTCTTGCTCACACCATCGCCGCCCACGTCTCGGCCGAATCGGGCCATCGTGGCCTGCTCGAGGCCCTTGAGCTGCCACCCCTGCTCGATCTCGGCATGCGGCTCGGCGAAGGCTCCGGCGCCTGCCTCGCCGTCAACATCGTCCGCTCGGCGCTCGAATGCCACGCCCGCATGGCGAGTTTTGCGGAGGCTGGCGTGTCGGAGAAGTAGAAGAGCCCCTAAACACTTTTGCTTTGTTGAACTAAAGAAGTAACGCCATCTTTATCTCTATGCGAGACAGTGATCCTCTCGCATGGAGATCAATGATGTATTTTAAGAAGCTAATATTCGCCGTTCTGCTTTGTGGCATGGCCGCGCCTGCATTCTCCCAGGATTTCGATGTCTCAGGCCGCCGTCGTCCCGGCGAGGACGGGACCGTCAGGATCCAGTCGAGCCTCTCGATAAGCGTTCCTGTCAAGGAAGGCGACGACATGGCCATCCAACAGGAAACAGCGCTACGTTCCTTCTACAAGCTCGTGGCCGGCAGTTGTGCGATGGTGATTGAGACCATCGCCGACAGCTGTGAGATCACCAATGTCACGACTAACGTCAACTCGAAGGATCGCGGCGTGAACGGACCCCAGATCGGGGTGACCGGCCAGATCACCATGAAGGTCAAGTTCAAGGCCAGTCTGAGCAAGACCGCGCCATAGGCGGCAGCCTGAAATCCCCACACCGGGCGTGAGACGGGCAAACCCGGTCTCACAGTCTCGCCCTCGTTCCAGGGTCTCTTTCCACCAAGTCTTTGAAGAATTTGGTGGGTGCGCACAGGATTGAACTGTGGACCCGCTGATTAAGAGTCAGCTGCTCTACCAACTGAGCTACGCACCCACTCGACCGGTAAAACCGGCGTCGGCGGGCATATAGCCGCCGATACCAGTCATGTCCAGCCCTGCAGGAATCATTTCCCGACAAATCGCCTAACCGCTGCACACGGTCAGACGAACAGCTTGCCTTCCGCCACCTTGATGGCGTGACCGCCGATGCGGGCGGACGCCAGTTTTCCGCCTTCGACATTCAGTTCGAGCCGAATGCGTGACGGCCGGCCCATCTCCAGTCCCTGCTCGATCCACAGCTGCGAAATGCCATCCGTCGGGCCATCGAAATGCATGATGGCGCCGGCGAAGGCCGCCGCCGCCGAGCCGGTTGCCGGGTCTTCGTAGGAAGGAGTGCCGGGGACGATCATGCGCACATGGAACGCGCTGTCATGGTTCACCGTGTCGCGGCAATAGACATAGGGGCTGGCGAAGGCCCATTCGCTCTTGCGCGTCGCAAGTTCGGACCACGCCTGGTTGTCCAGCCTGATCCGCGCCGCCGCTTCGAGGTTGGCGACGGGAATGGTCACATAAGGCACGCCGGCCGACCAGAACGAGACGCGGTGGTTCTCGAAGCCGATCTCATGCGGCGCCAAGCCAAGTGCCGCGCCGATCGCCTCCGGGTCGGCGGACAACTCCAATGGCTCCGGCAGTTTGGCCAGGTCGAACTCGGCGAAGGTATTGCCGTCGTGCTTGCTGACGGCGCAGCGCACCGGCCCGATGTTCTCCTCCAGCACGAAGATGCCGGCGCCGTCGCCAGCCAGTTCGGCGAGCGCAATCGCGGCGCCGACAGTTGGATGACCGGCGAACGGCATTTCATAGTCGGGCGTGAAGATGCGAATGCGGTTTCGGTGCTTGGGATTGTCCGGCGGCAGCACGAAGACCGATTCGGAGAGGTTGAACTCGCGCGCGATGGACTGCATCGCAGCCGTGTCCAGCCCCTTGCTGTCCAGCACCACGGCAAGCGGATTGCCGGCCAGCCGCTCGGTCGTAAACACATCGTAAAGCAAGTAATTCCGGGTCAGCATCGTAGAAAGCCTTCTGCCTCAATCCCAACATGTGCGAAATTTAATTTGATATTTGAACCAGTAAGCCTGATGTGTGCACTCATAGGGACATCATACGCTTTATAGGGGTCCGGCGTGGACCAGATTGTCAATCTGCCAAAGACGGAATCGGATTCCGCCATCGAGACTGCGCTCGGCCTTGACCACAAAGGGCGGCGCAAGAACCGTCGCCGTGGCTGGCTCTATGGCCTGCTCGCGCTGATCGTGATCGCGGCAAGCCTCGCCGGCTACCAATGGTATGCCGGATCTCCCGTCAAGATCGACTATACGACGGTGCCGGCCGCCATTGCCGATCTCACCGTCGCGGTGTCGGCGACCGGCACGCTTCAGCCCCTTACCCAGGTCGACATTTCCAGCCAGCTGTCCGGCGTGGTCCGCTCGGTCTCGGTCGAGGAGAACCAGCAAGTCAAGAAGGGCGATGTGCTGGCAGCGCTCGACACCACCAAACTCGAGGTCCAGATCGAGCGCGCCCAGGCCTCCGCCAAGGCAGCGGCGGCGAACGTCGAGGACGCCTCTGTAACGTTGAAGGAGAACGAAAGCGCGCTCGTACGCGCCGCCGAGCTCACCAAGCGCGGCATGGCGACCGACCAGTCGCTCGAAGCCGCCACCGCGACGCGCGACCGCTCCAAGGCGGCGCTCGACAGCGCCGAGGCCAATCTGGCCATCGCCAATGCCGATCTGAAATCACAGCAGACCGACCTTGCCAACAGCACCATCTATGCCCCCATCGACGGCATCGTGCTGACGCGTTCGGTCGATCCCGGCCAGACGGTCGCCTCCTCGCTGCAGGCCCCGGTGCTGTTCATCATCGCCGCCGATCTCAGAAACATGGAATTGGTGGCGGCAGTCGACGAGGCCGACATTGGCGCGGTCAAATCCGGCCAGCATGCCCGCTTCACCGTCGATGCCTTTCCGGAGCGGCCGTTCGACGCCGAGATCCGCGACATTTCCTACGCGTCAGTCACAACTGACGGCGTCGTTACCTACAATGCGCGGCTCGAGGTCAACAACAACCAGCTTCTGTTGCGGCCCGGCATGACCGCCACCGTTTCGGTCGTCACCAGGCAGGCCAAGGGCGTGCTCACCGTGCCGTCCACCGCGTTCCGCTACCGGCCGGCGGCATCCACCGCCCGCGCGTGGAGCCTCAGCGATCTGTTCACCGGCCGCATAGGGCGTCCAGGCGGCAATCGCCCGCGCCAGCAGGTGACGCCGCCGCCCACGGATGGGTCGCGCACGCTCTATGTCTTGCAGAACGGGCGGCCCCGTCCGGTCAACGTCAAGATCGGCTCCACCGATGGCGAACTGACCGAGATTACTTCCGGCCTGGATGAAGGCGCTCAAATCATCACCGCGTCGCAGCAGCGGAGCTGACGTCATGTCGGGCTCCGTGCTCATCAGCTTCGACAAGGTCTGGAAAACCTATGGCCAGGGCGAAGCCAAGGTCCATGCGCTGGCCGGTGTCGACCTGGCCATCCGGCGCGGCGAGTTCGTCGCCATCATGGGGCCGTCCGGCTCCGGCAAGTCGACAGCGATGAACATCATCGGCTGCCTCGACACGCCGACGGCCGGAACCTACTCCTTCATGGGCATCGACGCCGGCCGGCTCGACCGCAACCGCCGCGCCCAGTTGCGCAACCTCTATGTCGGCTTCGTCTTCCAGGGCTACAATCTGCTGCCGCGCACCACGGCGGCGGAAAATGTCGAACTGCCGCTGATCTATCGCGGCGTCGCTGCCCGCGAACGCCGCGATCTCGCCATGAAGGCGCTGGCCGAGGTCGGCCTTGTCGGCCGCGAGCACCATACACCGGCTGAACTTTCCGGTGGCCAGCAGCAGCGCGTGGCGATCGCGCGCGCCATCGTCACCAGGCCGACGCTGCTCGTCGCCGACGAGCCGACCGGCAATCTCGACACCGCCCGCACGCATGAAATCATGGAACTGCTGACGCGGCTCAACACCGAGCTTGGCCTGACCGTTGCCATGGTCACGCACGAGGCCGACGTCGCCGGCTATGCCGAGCGCACGATCCGCTTCCTCGACGGCCACGTCGCCTCCGATTCCAAGAATTTCGAGGTGGCTTAACCATGATCCCGAACCAAAGGACCGCGTCAGCGAAAAGTGGAATCCGGTTTTCTGAAAAGATCATGGCCAAACAAGTAGATAGAGCCCCATCCCGGCTCTGTCGGGATGGATCGGGGTCTATATCATGATCTGGGAAACCGTCCGCCTCTCGCTCATCTCCATCCGTCGCAATGTGCTGCGCTCGTTCCTGACACTGCTCGGCATCGTCATCGGCGTCGCCGCCGTCATCGCCATGCTGACCATCGGCTCCGGCACCACCGAAAAGGTCAAGGCCGACATCGCCAAGCTCGGCAGCAATTTGCTCGTCGTCCGTTCCGGCCGCCCGGCGGGCCCCGGCGGACCGGGAGGGCTCGACCAGATCGTCCGGCCGCTGGCCGAAAAGGACGTTGCGGCGCTGGTCGCGCATCTGACCGGCGCGCGCGCCATTTCGCCGGCCTCGCAAAAGCAGGTGCGCGTTATCTTCGGCACCGAAAGCCTGACTTCCGGAATCACCGGCACCGACAGCGCCTATCTCGATGCACGCGACTGGAAGCTCGTCTCGGGGCGCCCGTTCAGCGATTCGGAAACCCGTTCGGGCACCGGTGTGTGCCTGATCGGCGAAACGGTGCGCCAACAATTCTTCGGCGCTGGCGACCCCGAAGGCGAGATCATCCGCGTCAACCGCACCTCGTGCAAGATCATCGGCCTGCTCGAGCCGAAGGGCTATACCGGCTTCGGTCAGGACCAGGACAATGTCGTGCTGATGCCGCTCGCCGCCTACCAGCGCCGCATCGCCGGCAACCGCGACATCGACAGCATCTACGTCGCCGCCGATGACCGGACGCCGACCAGCGAGCTGCAGCCGCGTGTCGAGGACATCTTGCGCGACACGCGCCGTATCACGCCCGACCGCGAGGATGATTTCTCGATCCGCGACATGACCCAGATCGCCGATGCCATGGCCAGCGCCACCACCACCATGACCGGCATGCTGGGCGCGGTGGCCGGTGTCAGCCTGCTGGTCGGCGGCATCGGCATCATGAACATCATGCTGGTGTCGGTCACCGAGCGCACCCGCGAGATCGGCATCAGGCTCGCCATCGGCGCGCATGAAAAGCACATCCTCATCCAGTTCCTGGTCGAGGCGACGGTGCTGTCGCTGCTGGGCGGAATCATCGGCATCCTGATCGGCCTGGCGCTCGCCGGCCTTGCCTCGCTGACGCTGGCCATCCCCTTCGCGCCGAGCCCGGCTGTGATCCTGCTCGCCGTCGGCTTTTCCGCGCTGATCGGCATGGTGTTCGGCTTCTTCCCGGCGCTGCGCGGCGCGCGGCTCGATCCGATAGACGCGCTGAGGCACGAGTGAAATCGAACAAGGTTGCAGGCAAATTGCGCAGCAACAATCAAAATCACACATCTCCACGCATTGAGTCGATCCAAAATTCGAAGTGCAGAAATAGAAAGTCGAGATTCTCTACGAATGAAGTAACTGGCACTTTCCAGACACGGGGTAGATTGGCTATCGGGATATCATCCACATCGTGAATCAGCAGCGCTTTGCTGTCGAGATAGTCGAGGTTTTTCTTGTACATTGATCTCAAAGGAGGATCGTAGCAATACGCGAAGCCTCTATGTCGCCCGCCATCTACATCGACTGCACTGACAATGACGGAGCCGTCGGCGATCGGTAGCGAGGAATTTTCTTGCGGCTTCGATGGCCATTTGTCAGCGGAGATCGCACTGGCAACGGGATAGAAGGAGGGTGGATATCGCTTCGTGCCAATCGTCCCACCACCCATGCGGTTCGGGACACCTCGATCGGCCAGCATCTCTTGGAAAACATACTCGTCATAGCTTCGCGCTTCGCCCCCGTCATCGCGCTGACGAGGTAGTCCTCGCATCAACGATAGGATGTCGCGTTCCCGCTCGGCGGATGATGGCCCCCAATAGCGCGGCCCGCCTTCCGGTTGAAACTTTGCCAGCTCAGACTTGATCTCGTCGGGAACGCGATATCGCTGCTGCGCCCAACAGGTTCGCGCGAAGCTGGGCCAGACGCGCCTCAGCCCCATTTGCTGAAGGATCTGGTCAGATTGGAACGAGTGGTACTGCTCGCGCGTCACCAGATTGGGCGGACCGTTTTTCCGAAACTCAACGAAGGCGGCGCGCGTCGCTTTCTCGACACTTGCCGTTCCGAAGGTCATCAGCGACAGCGGACTCTCGTAGGCTTCATCGGAAATATAAGCTGTGCCGAAGTCGAGCCTGTCCGCCTTGTCGTAGACAATCATGACCGGCATGAAATCCGGCGGCACACGACCATCCGCCGTGGTCCGCCCGTCGCAGGCGTCTGGCGCACGAATGACCAAGCCCTTGCCGTCGCTCATGCGTCGGCCGTAGACGGTCGGCACCAAGCCAACTTCGCGCGTGTTCGAGCCATCCTTGTAATCAATGTCGAGAACGTTGCAGCCGACGACGATGTCGAAATGCTGCGGCTCGCCACGATAGGTCAAATCGACCTTCAGGCGGAAATAGGTGCCGCGATCAACACGCGCCCCTTCCGTGGACGACCAACCGCCTGTCAGGATCTGCCCGCTCTCAGTCAGCTTCGCCCACAGGCCTACGAGTACGATCAGGCCACCGAAAACAAGCGCAAGCTTCCGCACCTCAACAATCTCCCCGGATCCGTGTCAGACGCGAACGCATATTCACTCATCCGCATTAACCGCACGTCGAGAAACTCGGAAAAGTTGTATCTGTGCTGGATTGCCCCAGCATCCGTCATCTTGCCGATCACCGATTTCGCCCCTGCACGATGATCGAGAAGATGACCACCGCATGTCCGCCGCCCCGATCCGACTATGCACAAGCTTTGACGTTTCCGTCCCCCGCGCACCACTGTCGCCGCACGGTTCGCGATGGTAGTGCAATTCACCCTTGAGTGGAGGAATGGCAAATGAGCAAGAAGGCGCGGCTGATCCTGGTGATGGTGATCATCGAGGCGGCTCTTGCAGGCCTCTGGTGGTATCTGGCTCGCTACGGCATGGCCAATCCCGATCGCGTCACCGCTGATTTTCAACAGGTCGTCGGCCAGACGATGGGAACGGCGATGGGTGCATTGCTGGGTCTCGGCGTCATCCTGTTTTTCGTCGCCGCCCGCAACGACCGCAAGGCGCTCGAAGGCAAGACGCGGCGTTAATCCTTGCTCGCAAAATGCCACTCGATCAGCGGCTTCATGTACGACATCAGCCCTTCCGGCAGGTCGGCGGCACTACGGATAATGACAGGCTCTTCGATCTCGGGCTCCATCTCGGTGGCAACGAAGGCGCTGATGCGCCGCGCGATTTCGTCGGCAGACGTCGAGACCCGGTAGCGGCGAAAGATCACCGTGCCGCTTACCGTCGACAGGGCGTAGTAGCGCTTGCCGCGTGTCGCGTCTGACAGGTCGAGGCCGGTTTCCTCGCGCACCTCGCGGATCATGTTGAAATCGACGTCGACAAGCCCGTCGCGAAAGTCGATCGGCTCGAACGAGCCGGCGGCGAAATAGACACGGCTGGCATTGACCGTGTGCGGCCCCATGCGGATCGCCACCAGCGCATTGTCGCGGGCGACCAGCATAGCATGGGCATAGGCGTGTTCGGCCCCCGCCACCTGTCGATGGCCGCGCCAGAGCATGAAGGTCGAGTAGCGCACGGCATGACAGCGGCCAACGAGGCGGTTGTCGTGATAGCTGAGCGCCGAAAGCAGCACCACGGTGCCGTCGAACAGCGCCGGGTTGGCGGCTATCTCGCGGCGCCAGTTCTCGGCGATCGCTTGGCCGTTGTCGCGCTCGAACGGATGCGGGCCGGGGTCGAGCCTGACGTCGACGGCATCGACCGGCAAGATGACATTGCGCGGCAGATCGAAGCTCACGCTCAGGCCATGTCCAGGGTGATCGCCACCGGGCAATGGTCGGAGGCCTTCGGCCGGTCCCAGCCGGCGCGCGGAAAACGCTGCACTTCCTGCCCCGCCGGAAATATCGTGCGCCAGGGCTGGCCGTTGCGGATGATGTCAGGAACGGCGGTGGCGTTCTTGGCAGCCAGCGCCTTCGACAACAGGATGTAGTCGAGCTGGCACAGATGCCGCTCCTCGGGTCCGCGCGTGTGGTAGAAACTCCAACGGTCCATCTCCGGCCGTCGCTCGACGACGTTTTCGCAAAAGCCGCCGGCGGTGAGCACGTTGAGACAGGACTGGCTCTCGTCGATCACCTGGAAGCGGTAGCCGTCAAAGGCATCGCCCTCGACCTTCACCCGCTGCCGGTAGTCGTTCATGTCGCCGCAGATCGCCCAGCGCTTGTCGGCGGCATGATCCCCACCGAAGCGCTCCTCGATGATCCGGCGCACCGCTTGCGCCTCGGCGATGCGCACCGGCATGGTCGCCTCGCGCCCATCAAGACCATTGCGGGGCGGGCCCATCGATTTGAAATGCACGAGATAAAGCGTCAGCGGCACACCGCCGATGGTCAAGTCGATCTCCAGGCAATCGCGCCGGAAGATGCGCTCGTTGGCCTGGTTGCCGAGTGCTGCCAGTTCGGGCGTGTGCAGGCCGAATTGCTCGTAGGTGACATAGGCGTGGCTGGTCATGCGCACGAATTCGATCGGCTGTCCCTCAGCGGTCTCGTTGCGCATCATCACGGCAACGTCGATGCCGCGCGAATCATTGCCGGCCGTGGTGTATTTCTGCCGGTAGCCCTGCCCCACCATCTTGAACAGATAGCCGTATTCGAAGGCCTTCAGCGCCTCGATATTGTCGACCTCCTGCATGCAGATGATGTCGGCGCGGGTGGCGGCGATCGCCAGCGCCGTCAGCTGTCGCGTGTCGTCGGACTGGGCGATGGCGCGGGCCTGCTCCAGCATCTTGTATTCGGCCTCGCTCTGGATGTCGAAAAGCGCCAGCGTGCGGTCTTCATTGAGCTGGTTGCGGAAGCCGGAGAAATCAAACCTGTTCATCAGGTTTTCGACATTGAAGGTAGCGAGGCGCAGTGACATGGCCGTGACCTTTGCCTGCAAGCGGGCACGAAAACAAGGGCCTGAGCGATGCCCGTCATGGTTGATGGAACCTTTCCGTTCATCCTCCGTTCAGACGGAAGGTTCCATGAATAGGCCCTTCCCCGGGGTATTTTTGGGCGTGGGGCCTGTGTCTTCGGAGAGTGCAATGAAACCGCTCTTTTTGTCTTCTGTCAGATCGGGTCTTATGACGCTCGGTCTTATGGCGGGCCTGACGGCTCCATCCCTGGCCGCGCCGATCATCCAACCCGACCTCTCGATCCCTGCCAATGCCGCGGCGCCGCAGATCATGCCGGTCCGCGACTCGTGGGCAGGCGGCAATGACAGGCAGATCTATGAGGATTGGCGTTGGCGCAACGGCGGCGTCCGGCAATGGCGAGGTGTCAACGACGACTGGCGTTGGCGCAACCGCGGAGCCCGGCAATGGCGGGGCGTCAACGACGACTGGCGCTGGCGGCGCCACCACCGCCGTCATTTCAATAATTCCGGGATCTATTTGGGCCTGGGCCTGGGGCTTCCGGCTTACCAGTACTACAACAACTACGACTACGCACCGCGCCGCTACTATCGGGCGCAGCGGCTTTCCAGCGCCCATGTCCAGTGGTGCTACGATCGCTACCGGTCGTATCGCGCCTGGGACAATTCGTTCCAGCCGTACAACGGCCCGCGCCAGCAATGCTGGTCGCCCTATAGCTGACGCCTGACGAATGGCATGCGGCGCCGCGCATCGCGGCGCCGTTTTTGTTTCTCAAAAGCTTGTCGCCCAAAGTGCGCAGCGGTTTTGGGATAACGACATGCATAAGTACAAAGGCACAAAGCGCGTCGATTGAATCCGTTTCAACGAGACGAGATTTAGCGCTCTCCAGCGCCGCAAAATCTGCTTGCCGCCATCGACGCTAACGCAATGTTTATCCGGCAGGGTTAACGATCTTGCTGATCAGACCGCTGCAAATGCGACGATCGCCAAGGGATATGTGCGATGGCCGAGGACGAACACAGAGACAACCGCAGGCAGCGTGTCCTAAAGGGCGCGACGATCCTGACTGGCATCTCCAATTCCGAGGTCAAGTGCACGCTGCGTAACATGCATGCCAGCGGGGCGGAACTGAAAGTGCCGATCGGTGCGCGCGTGCCGGAAGAGTTCCTGCTCTATGTGCCGACCGACGGCATCGGCTACAAGGCGGTGGTCCGGTGGCGTCGCGAGGACCGCATCGGCGTGATGTTCACCGGCACCGAGCCCAAGCCTAGCTGGCACTATGGCTGACCGCCGGGTCGCTGCTGTATCCGAACGTCTTCTCAGTCGACGAATTCGACGCCGACAAGCGTCATCGAGCGCCAGCGCACACGCGCTGCCCGGCTGCGCTCGGCACCGTTGACTGCCAGCTCGAAGCCGGACGGAACACCGGTTGCATCGCCGAAGCTCAGAAGCGCACCATTCTCGGACTCGTTGCGCACGACACCTTCTATCGCACCAAAGCCCCTGCTGAAACGCAGCGCTGCACCTTTGAGCGCACGCCGGCGCCGTTGTGCGCGACGCTCGTCGCACGCCTTGTCGCCAATCATCATGTCCATCGCCTCAATCCTGTTATTCCCTGAGACGGACGAAGCGAGTTTCGTGCCAGGATCTTCGTGCCGGAATGGCACAACCCAGGATGCGAAAAAGCCGGCGGAGCGATCCGCCGGCTTTTTCTACGCAACCATGAAATTGCGAATTAATTCTTGGCCTTGTCGACCAGCTTGTTCTTCGAAATCCAAGGCATCATCGCCCGCAGCTTGGCGCCGACTTCCTCGATCTGATGGTTGTCGTTGTTGCGGCGGATGCCCTTGAAGCGCGACATGCCGGCGCGGTATTCCTGCATCCATTCCGAGGTGAACTTGCCGGTCTGGATGTCCTTCAGCACACGCTTCATCTCGGCCTTGGTGTCGGCGGTGATGATGCGCGGGCCCGAAACGTACTCGCCCCATTCGGCGGTGTTCGAGATCGAGTAGTTCATGTTGGCGATGCCGCCCTCATAGATCAGGTCGACGATCAGCTTGACCTCGTGCAGGCACTCGAAATAGGCCATTTCCGGCGCGTAGCCGGCTTCCACCAGCGTCTCGAAACCGGCGCGGATCAGTTCGACCAGACCGCCGCACAGCACAACCTGTTCGCCGAACAGATCGGTCTCGCATTCCTCGCGGAAATTGGTCTCGATGATGCCCGAACGGCCGCCGCCAACGCCGCAGGCATAGGAAAGCGCCAGGTCGAGCGCATTGCCCGAAGCGTCCTGGTTGACCGCGACCAAGCACGGCACGCCGCCGCCCTTCTGGTATTCGCCGCGCACCGTGTGGCCGGGCCCCTTCGGCGCGATCATGACGACGTCGACCGAAGCCTTCGGCTCGATAAGGCCGAAATGCACGTTGAGGCCGTGGGCAAAGGCAATCGCCGCGCCGTCGCGAATGTTCGGCGCGATCTCGGATTTGTAGATGTCGGCCTGCAGCTCGTCAGGCGTCGCCATCATCATCAGGTCGGCCCATTTGGCGGCGTCCGCCACGCTCATCACCTTGAGCCCGTCGGCCTCGACCTTCTTGGCCGTCGCCGAGCCGGCCTTGAGGCCGATGGCGATGTCCTTGGCGCCGGAATCCTTGAGGTTGAGCGCATGCGCCCTGCCTTGGCTGCCATAGCCGATGATGGCGACCTTCTTGCCCTTGATCAGGTTGAGATCGGCGTCGCGATCGTAATAGACACGCATTTTTGCTTCCTTCCCGTTTTGAAACTAGAGCATGATGCCGAAAAGTGTGAAGCGGTTTTCGGACAACATCATGCTCTATCTCTTTGATTTAGAACTGGATTCAGATTTCAGGTCCACTTGACCTGAAATCATCCGGTTCTAAGGGCCTTGCGGCCCGGTTTTTGCTCCGTAAAGAGCGAGAAACTGCTGCGTCGCCCGTGCGGCATCGCCGCCGATTGCCGCTTCAGTCGATTCCAGCCGGTCGCCGAGCAGCAGACGGATCTGCACATCGCGGGCGACCAGCCCGAAAAAGGTCCGGAACGCCGTCTCGGCGTCCGCAAAATCGAGAAACCCGGCTTGCTTGCCGGCTTCCAGCACCGGCTTCAGCCGCCTGGCCAGAGCGAAGCGGCCTTTCTCCAGAACGATGGCGCCGAGATCGTCCTTGCCAGAGCCAGCATGACCGACCGCCACGCGGTTCAGCGCGATCGAGGTGTCGCTCGAGATCACCTTGAGCCAGTCCGAAGCAAAGCGTTCGAGGCTTGCGGCCAGCGAGGCAAGGGTAAGCCCCTCACGGTCGACGGTCGCCACGCGCACTTTCGAGGCCTGCCACTGCACCGTCGCCGTCAACAGCCCGTCGCGGTCACCGAACCATTTGTAGAGCGTCTCCTTGGAGCAGCTCGCCCGCCGTGCCACGGCGGTCATGGTCAGGTTATCGCCCTCCTCGACCAGCAGGCGCAGCGCAGCATCCAGCACGGCCTTCTGCCGCTCTGTCAGCGCTTCGCTGGTGTCGATGTCGGGCATCGTGTGCAACACAGTCTTTCCTCAGCAGGCAACGCTCGCCCGCAGGTAAAGCGGTGTGTACCGTACGTTACGGTTCGGCATTTCTATGCCGTATTGCCTGAACCGGTGCAAGTCCTATTTGCTCTTGCAAGCCTTCATGGGCAGATTTTGAGGAGAGACGATGCTGATCGGATTGCTCGCCTTAACCGTTGCCGCCGTTTTCGCGGGTGCCGCCATTTATGTCAGCGTTGCCGAGCAACCGGCGCGGCTTCGTCTCGACGACAAGGCGCTGCTGCAGGAATGGCAGCCTTCCTACAAGCGCGGTGCTGCCATGCAGGCCTCGATTGCCATAGTCGCCTGCGTTCTTGGTCTGGTTGCCTGGTGGCAGACTGGCAGTCTCGCCCATCTGTTTGGCGCCGTCCTGATCATCCTGCCTTGGCCATGGACGCTGATCGCCATGATGCCGACAAACAGATTGTTGGAGGCAATGGATTCGAGCATCGCTAACCCGCAAGCCAGGGCGTTGATCATCAAATGGGGCGATCTGCATCTGGCGCGCGCCACGCTTGGCGTGCTGGCGACAGTGGCATTCCTTTGGGGCAGTGCCCAAATCACTCCATGATGGCCGGATGGCGCAACCGTCCAAGCAGACCCGACAATGTCTCGAGCTCATCCGCTGAAAGCCTGGCGTCGACCAGTTCGGCTATCGACTTCCCGTAAACTGCCCACATATGGCGGCGCGTCTCGCGCCCCTTGCCGGTGATGCGGATGGTTTGTCCACGGCCGTCATCGGCAACCCTGAGCTTCTCGACCAGGCCGTCGGCTTCGAGCCGCGCCAGCAGCCGAGAGATGTTGTACTGCGCAAACAAGGTGCGCTCGATCAGCTGGAACGGCCGCAGCCCACCCTCGCCTGCCTCGGCAAGCTCATGCAACACGTCATACCAGGCAAGCGGCGGCAGGCCGCCGGCCTTCAACGTGTCCTCAGCGCTTTCCACAAGCTGACGCGAAACCCGCATCAGGCGGGCCCAGGCCTTGATGGCCGCGGGCGAAGGCGTGGCTTTCTCTGTCATGTCAGCAGCATAGGCACTAGATGCAATTGCATCAAGCTTGACGATCCATGCACCCGCATCTATATAGATGCAAATGCATCTACACTGGAAGGCAGATGTCATGAAGCACGCCCTGAATTATGTCAGGGGAGAGTGAAATGACCGACAAGCTCATCCTCGTCAGCCATCATCTCTGCCCCTATGTGCAGCGTGCCGCAATTTCATTGACAGAGAAGGGCGTGCCATTCGAGCGCGTCACCATCGACCTCGCCAACAAGCCCGCCTGGTTCACGGCGATGTCGCCGCTCGGCAAGGTGCCGCTGCTGCGTGTGCAACACGAAGGCGAGGAAACGGTGATTTTCGAATCGACCGTCATCCTCGAATTTCTCGAGGAAACGCAGGCCAATCCGCTCCACCCTGCCGACCCCTATACCCGCGCCAGACACCGCGCCTGGATCGAATATGGCTCGGCCATTCTCAACGCCATCGGCAGGTTCTATTCAGCACCGACCGAGGCCATCTTTCATGCCGAAAGCAAGGCGCTGGCGGCGATGTTCGATCGGCTCGAGACAGAGCTGGCCGACGATATCAGCCGGGCCGGGCCATGGTTCGCCGGCCAGCGCTTTTCACTCGTCGATGCGGTCTACGGGCCAATCTTCCGCTATCTCGACACCTTCGACCGGATCGGCGAATTCGGCATGCTGAGCGAAAAGCCGCTTGTCCAGGCCTGGCGCAAGGCGCTGAGCGAACGCCAGTCGGTGAAGGACGCGGTCACCTCCGACTACCCTCTTCGCCTGCATGCCTTCCTGCAAGCGAAGAGCTCGTATCTTTCGGAACTCATTCGCCGAAACGCGGCCACTTCGCTTCCTTTAGCCCGATCCGCTTGAACGGATCGATCGCCTTCAGTTTTCGAACAACACAAAGGCCGCCCACACGCGCGGGTCTTGTGCGCCAGATATCTTGCCGTCGCGGGCCTCGCGGCGGGTCTGGCGCAGCGCCTGCGAATAGGTCTGCCCTGCGGCAAGATGGTCGTAGAAGCCGACCATGAAGGCGGCAGTTCCCGCATCATCCACCGGCCACAGCGCCAACAGCGACCGCTTCGCGCCGGCAATGTTGATCGCCGTCGGCAGGCCGCGCAAACCTCCAACGAACGTCTCTTGCCCACGGGCCGTCTCGCAGGCGGACAGAACAAGCAGGTCGAGGCCCGACAGATCCCAGCTCATCAGTTCCATGCCATAGAGCCGGCCATCATCGTCGTCGCGTTTCATCGATTGCCGGTTTCCCGACTGCGACAGCACAACCTGGCTCTGCCACAGCGCATTCACGGCGCGCACACCGCCCTCCTTCTCGTCGCGGTAAGCGCCATGGGTGGCCAGATGCGCAACCGTCGCCTGCTCCATGTCCTTGCGCAATGCCCGCTCGCCGGCCGCCGTTCCGGTGAGCATGTCGACCGAATACTGGTCGCCGCGCAGGATCGAGGCGATTGCATCGACTTCCATCCTGGTGCCCGGCAATGGCTCGGCGCCCTTCTCCGCGCCACGCGCATAGTCGAGGCCACCGGCGAGCAGGGCTTTGCCGTTCTTTGGAAAGCTCTGATCGACACCGGCGTTCAACAGCGATTCCGGCCGCGTCAGCATGCGCACAGTGAAGCGGTCATCCAGCGTCACACCCTTACTGTCCTGAAGCAAAGGAAACGGCACCGAAAACAATTTGCCGTCGGGCACCACGAAAAGAGTATCCGCACCTGCGAGCGACGGTTCCAGAGGCGCCAGAAGACCGGCGTAGAGCCCGGTGAACGTGGCGTCGAGATCGACCAGCGGCACGGCGCCACGTTCCTGCGCGGAGCGGCTGGACCGAAGGTTCGCCATGCGGGTTTCCTGCGCGGCCGGAATGATCCGGCGCGGGTCGCCGAGATCATAAAGGCGCGGCTGCTGGTCCTTGCGCGTGACGATCGCATAGAGGCGCTCGTCTTCCAACGGATCGGCGCTCTCGCGGTCCGCCCGCCACTTGCGGGTGATGAAGTAGTCGATCAGCGCTTCGTTGGGCTGCAGCAATGTCTCGGCCGTCGGCAGAGGGTTCTCCATTGCCTTCTCGTCGAAGCCGTACTTCGCCGAAAGCCTGGTGTTGAGCGTGTCGTCCATCGCCTGAAGCTGTTCCATCCGCACCTCGCCTGGATCGTTGACCCCTTCGCCGCTGGACGTAACTTCCTGATAAGCGAAAGACAGCCGCATTGCGGTCTGGATCAAATGTCGCGTCTCCGTATCGTCCGGATCGATCATTCGTAAAAGCTTGCGCAGCGTATCCCGCTTGCCATTCTCGAGCGTCGGCCAGCGGCGCACGGCATCGGCGAACGCCGGCACCGCCGATGCGTTGTTTCGCGCGAAGCGCGCGTAGTCGTGGAGCATGTCATCAGCGAGGGCACGAGTTGCTTCGGCGATGACAGGGTTGCCTGCCGTGTTCACCTGCGTCCAATTCCACTGCAGCATCTCATTGTCGAGAGCCACGAAATCAGCGGCCGCGGCGGCGGGGTCCGACTTCGCCTTGAGATTGGCTATCGCCTGTCGTGCGGCAAACGTCAGCGGATGCAACAGGCCGAATTTCGACCCCGCGATACGATAGGCCTGGTCGAGCTGCCGTGCGCTGCTTTGGCTATCCCCAATGGCGGCGAAATGCGCAGCGAGCAGGTTGGCGACCTTGATTGCCAGTGTTTCGGGGTAGCTCCGATCGGTGGTCAGCAGTTGCAGATATGCGATCGTCTGTTCGTCGAGCTGCTGCGTGCCGGAGAGAACCATGGTGTAGAGAAGCCAGGCATCGGCTTGCTCTACCAAGTTGCCTTCCTGCTTCAGAGCAACGGCGATGTCCCGCTGCAGCTGGAAACAACGCAAGGCTTCGTCGTAGTTGCCGAGGTCGAGGTAGTCCTGAGCCGTATTGTTAGCGCTGGCCAGAACGTTGAAATGGTTGGCGCCGTAGTAGCCGATGCGCTTCTCAAGCACCGTCAGGTCGTATTGCAAGGCGCGTGTCGGTGCACCCACCTGGCGCAGCAGGTCGGCCAGATTGTTCTGCAGCATCCAGGTAAACGGATCGTCCTTGCCAAGTACCCTCTCGGCGCTCTCCAGATTTCCCTGCTCGAGGTTGATCGCGGAAGCGATGCTGCCGACCGCGGCGACGCCTGTCGCCAGCTGATCGGTGGCATACATGAGCTCCCTGGAGTCCTTGCCATAATATTGATCGTAGAGACTGATTGCCGTGGCGGCCATGGAAATGAAGCCCCGATAATCCTTCTCGGCCTGCTTCAGCATCGCATAATTGAGATAGAAGTCGCCGCGCTTCGCGACATCCTGCTGCATCGCCCTGGTCTTCAGGCCCTCGGCAAAAATCGCTTCGGCCTCTTCGAGAAACTGGCCGTTCAGGAATGTCGCACCGGCGTTCGAGTAGCTGACGACCGTAAACTCATAGAGGTCGCTTCTCGCGGCATCGAGCAGCGCTGCCCGCAACTGTGCATAGCCCTCGTCGAAATGTCCGACTTCCGTCATCAGCTTGTAGGCCGCGTCGATCCGGGCCGTCAGCGAGGCTTCCGTTTCCGCGGGCTGCTGCTGTCCGGACTGGCTTGCCGTCTGGGCTTGTGCCGTCGCCAGGGGCAGCGCGATGGCCAACATCGCCACGACGCACGCAACGACGCGCATCAGATCTCGCGGTTTTCGGACTAGGGACATGACAGTGTTCACGCTGATCAATCCGAGGCGAAAACTCTATGATGCAGTCGTATCACGATCCGGATTTTGGCCAAAATCCCACTGCGCTTCAACAAGCCCGATCCGGCTGAACGGATCGATCATGGTTCCGGCCACCATCGAAGCGAGGAACTGTGGTGCCGGCGGGATCTTTGCAATGGTCGCCACCAGCCTGTCGCGGATGAAGGGCAGCGCCACTGAGTCGGATTGGTAAAATGGCGTGAATGCCAGCGACAGCGCCTGGAAGACCCGCACATGCCACCGCCGCGCCCTGACATAGGTCTCCAGCGCGGCATCAACGCTGCCTGCCTGCGTAAGCGCATGGCTGAGCGCCGCTGCGTCGAGCAGCGCCATGTTCGCCCCTTGCCCGAGTTGCGGACTGGTCGAATGCGCCGCGTCGCCGATCACCGCAAGTCGCCGGCCAGCCGGCGCCTTCATCGTGTGATGGCCATAGCGCGCCAGCGAAAGCTGGTCGAAACTGTCGATCTGGCTGGTGAAAACAGCGCATTCGGGCCACAGCCCGATCACCCTCGCCTTCCATGCGTCGAGGCCCAGTGCCCGCACGCGCTCGGCGTCCGCCGGCTTCAGGCTCCAGAAGAAGGCCGCCATCTTCTCAGCACCAGGTTCGGGCCGGCCAATTGGTAGCACACCAACCATCACACTAGCCTGGTCATAGCGCTGCAACAGCGCGTGCTCGTCAAAACCCTCACCCCGCCACCCGAGCGACGCCCAGAACGCGCCATAGGCGAGCGGACGCGGCTCACCCGGATCTTTGAGATATTGACGCAGTCTGGAACGCGAGCCGCTGGCATCGACGACCAGGTCGAACGGACCCGTCCTTCGCCCGTTGGCGCAGATCAGCATCGCCCGTTCGCCGATCTCGAGTGTCTCGATCTCGGTGCTGGTTTCAATGGCGATCGCTTCGCGCGTAGCGGCGCGGAAAAGCACGCCGAACAAGGCCGCCCGGTGCACCGCCAGCCCGAAACGACGGCCGCGCTGAGCATCGTAGCGGACGTCGAGCACGGTGCGGCCGGTTTTGGCGTCGGCGCCATGCAAGCGGTCGATCCTGCTGCCCAGCGCCAGGATGTCGTCGAGCAGACCGAGGTCGGCAAGCACTGTCAGCCCGGTCGGCTGCAGGATCAGCCCGGAACCGACCGGCTTTGGCTCGTCGAAGCGCTCGAAGACGGTGACCCGGTGACCAGAGCGCTTGAGATAGAGCGCGGTAGCCAGACCGGCCGGGCCTGCCCCGGCAATCGCGATGTCGAGAGAAATGCCCATTGCCCGCCGAATCCAGCCCAGGCCGGACAATCCTTCAGCGGTATCGTCAAATCAAGCCGCCACCCTGAGCGCCGATCGATTCAAGTCTCCGCAGCGTCGAAAACAGAGCGTGCGCTGCGAACCGCATCGTGGTTGAGCTCGGCCCACTGAATCAACTGATGCAAGGCGCCGAACATCGAACGTCCGAGATCGGTAAGGCTGTATTCGACGCTTGGTGGTTTCGTTGGGAACACCTGGCGATGCACATAACCGTCGCGCTGCAAATCGTGCAGCGTCTGGGTGAGCATGCGCTGCGATATGTCAGGGACGAGCCGCCGCAATTCACCGAAGCGATAGGGCTTCTCGGCGAGCGCCATCATCAACAGCGAACTCCATCGGCTGCTGATGCCCTGGATCACATCGCGCACCGGGCAGTCGGCAAGATTTCCGCCACCGCTTTGCGCTTTGTAGATCTCAAGTTTCGATCTCAGATTGACGATGCTGCTGTCCATCGCTGGTTCCTTGCCTGTGCCTACCTCCCGAAAAACTGCCTTCTTTACGAGCGTCGGTCAATTCCTATTTTAGTGCTGGTCTCTTTTTGAGACTGACATATAGGCATTCGCCGCTTCGGCGCAACGACAGGACCTCCAATGACCGAAACCCTTCTCGTAACCGGCGCCGCCGGCCAGCTCGGCCGCGGCGTCATCAACTATCTCCTGGACACGCATAAAGTGCCGCCGGCAAAGATCATCGCCACCACCCGCAATCCCGAAGGCGTGGCTGATCTGGCAGCGCGCGGCGTCATTGTCAGAGCCGCCGACTTCAACGACGCGGCCTCGCTGGAAAACGCATTCAAGGGCGCGGACAGGGTGCTGATCATCTCGACCAGCGATCTCGATATCAAAAGCGGCAGGCGTCTGAAGCAGCATGAGGCGGCGGTGGCCGCTGCCAAGAAGGCAGGCGTCTCACACCTGCTTTACACCTCGATGCCCAATCCGGAGCCGGTTTCACCCGTGCTGTTTGCCGGCGACCACTACAGCACCGAGCAGGCGATCAAGGCCAGCGGCATCCCCTATACGATCTTCCGCAACGGCTGGTACCAGGAGAACCTGTTCATGGCGCTGCCGCACGCCATTGCCTCGGGACAGTGGTACACCTCCGCAGGCGACGGCCGCATCGCCCATGGTGCGCGCGACGACATGGCCGCGGCGATCGCCGCAGGCCTCGCTTCCGGCTCGACCGATAGTAACACCTATACGCTGACTGGCCCGCAAGCCTACACGACGGCCGAGATCGCCGCCCTGGTCAGCGAAGTCACCGGCAAACCGCTGGAAGTCATCCAGCTGCCCGACGCGGCGCTGACCGAAGGCGTGAAGGCGGCCGGCGTTCCCGAGGAGTTCGCTCACGTCATCGTTTCCTTCGACGCCAACACGCGCTCAGGCCGCATCGCCATGGTGACGGACGCGGTCGAAACGCTTTCCGGCAGGAAGCCGCAAACGCTGAAGCAGTTCCTCGAGGCCAACAAGGTCGCATTGGCCGGCTAACATCTGTGATGGGGAAGCCGAATTCCTAGAGTTCGGCTTCCCGCACCACTATTTCGATTTCTTGATCAGCCCCAGCTGGATCAGGCTTTCGCTGGTCGCAACGAGGGCGTCTTCCCGTGAACGCGGCGCCCAACCGAGCAGGCGCGTGGCCTTCGCACTCGTTGCGTTCCTGGCCTTGCCCAACTCCGTCACGATTTGGGCCGCTTGCCCGTCGAATAGACCCACGAGCCTCACCAGCCAATCCGGCAGCACTCTCGTTGGAACGCGCGACGCCGCATCACCCATCCGCGCTCTCAGCGTTTGTACAATTTCCAGCATCGTCATGAAATCACCGCTGATAGCCAGGAACCGCTCGCCCTTGGCAAGCGGATTGGTCATGGCGCGCAGATGCAGATCGGCTACGTCCCGCACGTCGACCACCCCGAACAGCATGCGTGGCAGACCTGGCATCTCGCCGTCCAGCAGGCGTCTTATGAACTCCGTGGAGGTCGAATGATCCGGTCCCAGGACCGGTCCGAATATCCCGACCGGGTTGACGACCGCCAACTCCAACGCGCCGCCTTGACCGGCAATGAAATCCCAGGCCGCCCGCTCCGCCAGTGTTTTCGATTTCACATAGGCGCTCACCTTGGCCGTCAGGTCGGTCCAGTTCTCTTCCGTGAAAGGGTGGCCGGCTACCGGCACCTGGCCATAGCCTACGGCAGCAAAGGACGAGGTGAGAACGACACGCTTGACGCCTGCATCGCGCGCGGCCCGCAGCACGCGCAGGGCCCCTTCGCGAGCCGGAATGATCAGCTCGTCTTCATGCTTGGGCACACCGGGCGGGAACGGCGAAGCGACATGAAGAACATACTCGCATCCGGCGACTGCTTCCGGCCAACCCGTGTCGGTCATCAGATCGGCATAGGCAAAGGAAAGCGTCTCGCCGGGCTCGGTGCCGCTCACCCTGAGCATGGCGAGAACATCGGCTTCACGCGTGCTCGATCGCACCGTCGTGCGCACACGGTAGCCAGCATCGAGCAGAGCCAGGATGCAGTGGGCGCCGAGGAAACCCGATCCGCCGGTAACAAGCACCAGTTCGCCGCTCATGCCCCCTCCGCGATGATCTATGGATTCGAGACCCTCAAATCGCCACCTGCGTTCCGATCTCGACCACGCGCCCGGTCGGGATCTGGAAATACTCCGTTGCATCGGCCGCCGTGCGCGCCAGTCCGATGAACAACTTGTCCTGCCACACCGGCATGCCGGAATTGGGCGAGGCCTTGAGCGAGCGCCGCGACAGGAAGAACGACGTGGTCATGATATCGAACTTCCAGCCCTGCTTGCGGCAGATCGCCAGCGCGCGTGGAATGTTGGGCTGTTCCATGTAACCGAAGGTCAGCGTCACCCGCATGAACAGTTCGTTGACCGTCTCCATCTTGACGCGTTCGCTGTCGGGCACCACCGGCTGCGGCGCCGTCACCACCGAAAGGATGACGTTCTGTTCGTGCAGCACCTTGTAGTGCTTCAGGCTGTGCATCAACGCGGTCGGGGCGCTGAGCGGATCGCTGGTCAGGAACACGGCCGTGCCCGAAACCAGTTGCGGCTTCTTCTTCAACAGATTGCCAGCCAAGAAATCGAGCGGGATCTCGTTGCGGCGGGTCTTGTCGAACAGATAGCGGCTGCCCCGCACCCAGGTCCACATGGCCAAAATGACGGCAAAGGCCACTGCCAGCGAAGCCCAGCCGCCTTCGAAAACCTTGACGATGTTGGAGGCAAAGAAGCCTATATCGATGAAGGCGAACAACGCCGTCATCGCAACTGCCACCCAGAGCCGCCATTTCCAGATACGGGTCATAACGACAAAGAGCAGAACCGTCGTCACCAGCATGTTGCCGGTGACTGAAATACCGTAGGCCGAGGCAAGCCTGCTCGATTCGCCGAAACCGACGACCAGCAGCATCACCGTCAGCGCCAGCAGCAGATTGACGCGCGGCATGTAGATCTGGCCGGATTGTCTTTCCGACGTATGCAGGATTTCCAGCCGCGGCAGCATGTTGAGCTGCACCGCCTGCCTGGTCAGCGAAAAGGCGCCGGAAATCACCGCCTGGCTGGCGATCACGGTTGCCGCCGTCGCCAGCACCACCATCGGGATAAGCGTCCATCCCTGGTTCATCTCGAAGAAGGGATGCCCGACGACGCCACCATGCGCCAGCACGAACGCGCCCTGCCCGGCATAGTTGAGCAGCAGGCAAGGGAACACGATCGCCAGCCAGGCGAGCACGATGGGCTTGCGCCCGAAATGGCCAAGATCGGCATAGAGCGCCTCGGCGCCGGTGACGGCCAGGAAGATAGCACCTATCGTAACGAAGGCGACGTCAGGCGAATTGATCAGGAAGGCAACGATGTAGTGCGGGCTGACCGCCAGCAGGATTTCCGGGTCGTCCATGATGTGGTTCAGGCCGGAAAGCCCGATGGCCAGGAACCATACGGCCGTCACCGGGCCGAACACCAAGCCCACGCCGCCCGTGCCGAACCGTTGCACCGCGAACACCATGGCGAGAATGAGCAATGTCAGCGGCACCACATAGGGCTGAAACGTCGGCGTGACGACATTCATGCCCTCGACCGCGGAAAGCACCGAGATTGCCGGCGTGATGACGGCGTCACCAAAGAACAGCGAGGCGCCGACTATGCCGACGCCGAGGATCAATGCCGACCGCTTCGGCAAACTGCCGCGTGCCAGTGCCATTAGCGACAGCACCCCGCCCTCACCGCGGTTGTCGGCCCTTAGCACGAACATGATGTATTTGATGGTGACGATAATGGCCAGCGACCAGATGATCAGCGACAGCACGCCGAGAATGTCGCCGCGCTCGGCGACATTGCCGCCGGATGATGCATGCAATGCCTCACGGAACGCGTAAATCGGGCTAGTGCCGATATCGCCATAAACCACACCGAGCGCGCCCAGCATCAACACCTTGGTGCTGTGCTGTTCGATCTCTGGATGGCTCGATTGTTCGACGGGTTCTGCCTCACTACCAGCATTGGCAAGGGCCATGGGCGACACTCCGATATGCGCGCGGTGCTCTACGCTTGCTGCAATGCAATATCAAGTGCCGCCGCGTTATGGCTGTCATGCCGGCAACGCGAGGCTCTCATCTCTACCACCCGCATGCCCCGAGAAACCGTCCCACCGTACCGGCCATGCCATACTCCAACGCATCGGCTGTCAACCCATGTCCTATCGACACTTCGGCCAATGCCGGGATGCGCTTTACCAGTGCCGGCAGGTTCTTCACCACCAGATCGTGCCCGGCATTGACCTGGAGCCCGGCGGCAAGTGCGGCGTCGGCGGTTTTTCCCAATCTTTCCAGCTCCTTCGCTGCCTTTGCGGTATCGGAATGATAGCTGCCGTAAGGACCCGTATAGAGCTCGACCCGGTCGGCGCCGGTATCACGCGCGGCCGTCACGCCTTCAGGGTCGGAATCGGAAAACAGCGATACACGAAAGCCCCCCTTTTTCAGGCGCCTGACGATGGGAGTGAGGAACGCAGCCTCGGCGGCAAAGTTCCAGCCATGATCGGAGGTCGCCTGGGCAGGATCGTCCGGCACCAGCGTCACCTGTTCCGGCTGGTGCTTTTCCACAAGCGCCAGGAAATCCTCGTTCGGATAGCCCTCGATGTTGAACTCCGCCTTGGGAAACTCGTCGTCGATCAGCGCCCTTATCTCCGGCAAGTCGGAGTGCCGCGTGTGCCTTTCGTCGGGGCGCGGATGCACCGTCAGCCCATGCGCACCGGCGGCAAGGGCAAGGCGACCGAGCCCGATCACGCTCGGCCACGGCAGGTCGCGCCGGTTGCGCAGCATGGCGATGGCGTTGAGATTGACGGAAAGCTTTGCAGGCATGGGCTTTGGATCCGGTTTTTGGCAGCGCATCTATACTGGCTTTGACGGGAACAGACAGGGGGTTTCGGGTGTTCCAGTCAGGTATCGACCTGCAAGCAGAGGACAGCCAATGAATTTTCTCGACTCCGTACCGGCGATCCGCCGTATCGATACCAACCGTGAAGACCTCTTTGCCATCGACGTCGTCGGCCATGTCACAGCGGCCGACGCGGAAAACCTGTTCGGCCTGCTGGAGGCTGCCTACGCCCTGCATTCCAAAATCGACGTGCTGGTGCGCCTGGTAGATCACGATGGCGTCGACTGGGCAGACATGTCGGACGAGACGCTCGAACAGGGCACGGCCCATGCGGTGGCGCATGTCGGCCGCTGCGCGGCGATCGGCGAGCCGGACTGGATACCCTACGCCCAAGGCTTCTTCGCTGCTTCACTGCCCGAACTCAGGCATTTCACAGCCCAAGACGAAGCAGCCGCCTGGCAATGGCTCGGCGCCAGTCCGATTGCCCAAACGTGATGAGAATCACGCGCCAGCCGATCTGGCCTTTCTGCGGTGCCGGTTCTTGCGCATTTGATGAATCCAAAATTTTGCCCTTGTCAGCAATGGCGGACGGATCATGAAGCGAGACAAATGATCCCGCCACAATGCGTGATTGCCTGTCCAATCGTCGCCGCTGTCGTCTTCGGGAGATGGCAGCAGCAGGAACTTTCTGCGCGGCGCCATTCCCTGAACAAGGTCTGTGATCTCGGCCAGATCGGGCTTCGCCACGGGCCGGCTCAACACGAACAAGGTCGAGAGCCCGCAGGTCAGTGCCTTCCTCGTGTTCGCGCACCAGACATCGTGTTTCCGGCGCGCTTCCGGATACAATAGATCCAGCGTCGCTTCGGTCACGTCCTCGGGAAATTCGTGAATGTGGTTGGTGCCGAAACGGCGGTTGAAGACCCTTTTGTTCTCGATATACAAATCGTCGCGCTCGAACATTCCGACAAAATCCCGTCGCAAATATTCGATCAGAGCCGACGGCGGCGTGACCTGCCCGTCGAAGACGCCGCGTTTTCCGCCGTAGGCCAGGACTTTCTTGATATGGAATTTTCCCCGGCAAACGGGTCCGAGACTGACAGCCTGTTTGAAGACCCGCGCCATGATCGGAAACTAGACCATGATGTTTCCGTCTGGAAGCGGTTCCGTCTCCCGGCCTATCGCACTATCGTCAAACGCTCGGCCGCCCGTGTGATCGCGGTGTAGAGCCAGCGCTGGCGGGTTTCCTTGAACGCCCAGCTTTCGTCGAAAAGCACGATGTTGTTCCACTGCGAACCCTGCGCCTTATGCACGGTCAGCGCGTAGCCGTAATCGAAATCGTCGAAGCGCTTTTTCTGCTGCCAGGGGATATCGGCGTCCGGATCCTCGAACGCCGCCTTGAGCAACTTGATCTTGGCGACACCGCGATCCGGATCGTCCTCCTCCGGTGACACCAGCAGATTGATGCCGGGCTTCACCGTCTCGCGCGACGAGGTCATCACCTTCCACAGCGAGCCGTTGAGCAGCCCCTTGGCCGGGTCGTTGCGCAGGCAGACCAGCTTGTCGCCGGCCTGCGGATAGTCGGCATTGAACCCTTTCAGCTCGCGCAGCCGCTGATTGTAGCGGCGCCGCGTGCGGTTGGTGCCGACCAGCACCTGGTCCGCCTTCAGCACCAGCTCCTGGGTGACGTCTTCCTTGCCGATCACCTGCGCCGTGCCATAGTCGCCGCGCATGAACTCGCGGCCCTCGCGCACGTCGAGCGCCAGCCGGATGATCGGGTTGTCGCGCGCCTGCCGGTGGATTTCGGTGAGCAGGACATCCGGCTCATGGTCGGTGAAGAAACCGCCGCCCGAGATAGGTGGCAACTGGCCGGGGTCGCCCAGAACGAGGATCGGCGTGCCGAAGCTCATCAGGTCGCGGCCGAGTTGCTCGTCGACCATCGAGCATTCGTCGATGACGACAAGCTTGGCCCGTGAGATCGGGCTTTGCCGATTGAGCGAAAAGGTCGGCGTCATCGAGGTCTTGCCGGTAACCTCGTCCGACACCGATTCCTCGCCCTTCGGCCGGTAGATCAGCGAATGGATGGTGCGGGCATTGACCGCGCCCTTGGAACGCAGCACCTGCGCCGCCTTGCCGGTGAAGGCAGCAAACTGCACCTGGCCTTCGACATGCTCGGCGAAATAACGCGCCAGCGTCGTCTTGCCGGTGCCGGCATAGCCGAACAGCCGGAAGATCTGCGGCCGGCCTTCCTTGAGCCAGCGCGCCACCGCCTGCAGCGCCTCATCCTGTTGGGGAGAGAATTCCATCGGTTCGACAGACCGGATTCGCGAGAGAAAGACAAGCTTGGCCGCCGGCATATCTGCCGCAGTCGGCGGCGAACGCAGCGCCTACAACGGAATAAGCTATCAGTCAAAAACAAGAACGTAAAGGGAACAAAATCCCTTCTTCCGAAATCAGGTCTCGGTAAAAAACTGTCAGCCGTAGGCAGCCACTGCGGGCGGCGGTTCGTCGTCTGGAAACGGCCCCGGAACTGGGGCGTATCCGAAATAGCGGACACTCAAACGCGCTTGCCCTTTCGAAAGCAACCGCAGCGTATCCTCCAGCTTGAACATGGTGGTAAGCGGCACCAACGCGTCGATCTTGACGTCGGTCCCCAGGCCTTCCTGACCCTGAATTCTGCCGCGACGGCCCCTCAAATCCCTGACTATGCCGCGGACCGAATATTCCGGCGTGACCACCTCGACCTCCGTGATCGGCTCGAGCAGTTGCACGCCAAGCCTGGGCGCGGCTTCCCTGAAACAGGCACGACCGGCGATCTCGAAGGCCAAAGCCGAGGAGTCGGTTTGATGAAAGGCGCCATCGACCAACGTCGCCTTCAACCCGATCATCGGAGAACCGGCAAAGGGGCCGGAGACCAGGACACCGCGCACTCCTTTTTCGACGCCGACGGCATGCTCATCGCGAACCGCGCCATTGGGAATCCTCGACACAAACACGAACTCCGGATCGTGCCCATTCGGCTCGAACAGCAGCTTCACGCGGGCAAACTGACCCATCCCATGTGACTGCTTCTTGTGCGTGTAATCCTGTTCGTGCTTGCGGGTGATCGTCTCGCGATAAGCCACATCCGGAGCACTGATATTCAGGGCGACCTCGAACTCGTTAACCAAGCGATGGATGATAAGATCAAGCTGAAGCTCGGCGTTGCCGGAGACAATTGTTTGCCCAGCTTCCTCGTCCCATGTGAAGCGGAAGCCGAGATCCTCATCCGCAAGGCTCGACAAGGCGATACGCAGCTTTTCTTCATCGGCCTCCGACTTCGGCTCGATCGCAATTTTCAGTAAAGGCCAGGGCGCTGAAGCGATCTCCATCATGGCAATAATGTCGCCTGAAGCGTCAATATTTACAACCGGACAGGCAGCGAAATCCAGAGCAGCATAAAGGAAGTCTAAATTGGCCCAATGATGTCGTTTAGGCCGTACGTTATTGTCAGGACCCCGGATCGTTCTCCAACAAAATCGGCTTGCCGTGCGGCGTGGCATGCGCAGCGCGTTCCCAGGCGGCGGCGAGTGTGTCGACATCGCTCTTGCCGGCGACACCCTTCGCCGACAGCAACTTTTCCAGTGCTGCCAGCCAATGCTCGTAATAGTCATGCCCGTCGCTTGCAGCACCCGGCTTCTTCACCTCTGCGGACAGCGCATCAGCCCATTCGATCCAGGAAAACAGGCCCTTGTCGTGCAGCGCCACCGTCATGGCGAAGGCTTCGGCCTGCCACGGTTCGGCGAACACCGGCTCGTCGAAACCGGCCGGCAACGTGCCCTCATGCCGGCTCAAGATAGCTCTCCCAGGCGTCGATCGAAACGGTCAGCGTCGGGTCGGCGCCCTCGCCCCAGATCTCCGGCCCTGCAAACACGACGGTATAGACCCATTGCGGGTTTTCGCCGCGTCCATGCGCATTGCTGTCTGGAAAGACGAAAGCGTCGCGCACCGCCTCGATAATTCCCTGCTTGCCGCGCGCATAGCGCGGCAGCCGGGTGTGGCCGGTCGGATGAAAAGTCTTCGTCCGCACATGATCGCCCGCCTTGAAGCGCGCCAGCGTGGCGACCGGCCGGTCGCAAGGTCCGCCCTTGGCCAGCGCCGCCGGCACGTTTTCCGCCTGGAGCACCCTCTTGGGTGTCGCGGCAGGATCTATTGCCTGGCCGCCCTTGAGATCGCGGTCGCTGACGAAGCCGTGCCGCTTGAGCAGCACCTCAAGCGCCTTGATCCAGATCTGGTAGTAGCTGGACGCATAGTAGTCGGCGGGATGCAGCGATTCCCGCGCGTGCCGGCTCTCGTCGATGTTCCAGGCGCCCATGGCGCCGGCGGTGAGAGTCACGCCGAGCGCCCGCCTTTCCCAAGCGGCATGGAAATACGGCTCGTCCTTTTCGGGCGCGATTGGCCCGAAACCCATCTGCCCGCCGAGATCGTGCGGCCCGTTCATGCCGGTTGCCTCGCCAGGCCGGTGCCGATCATCGCATCGCGCGTCACCAGATCGGCGAGTTGCTCCTCGCTCCAGCCCTCGGTGCCCTCGGGTCTCATCGGCACCACGAGATAGCGCAGCTCGGCGGTCGAATCCCAGACGCGGATCTTTTTCCCCGCCGGCAAGGTCAGCCCGAATTCCTCAAGCACCCCGCGCGGATCGATCACCGCCCGCGACCGGTAAGGCGGCGCCTTGTACCAGACCGGCGGCAGCCCGAGCACCGACCAAGGATAGCAGGAGCAGAGCGTGCAGACGACGAGGTTGTGCGTGTCCTCGCTGTTGAAGACCGCCTGCATGTGCTCACCCTGACGGCCGGTATAGCTGAGCGATTCGATCGCAGCCGTCGCATCGCGCGTCAGCCTGGCGGCGAACTCCGGATCGGCCCAGGCCTTGGCCACAACCTTGGCGCCGTTGCGCGGGCCGATTTTTGTCTCGTAGGTTTCGACGATGACGTCGATCGCCGCCGGATCGATCAACCCTTTCTGGGTGAGAATAGTTTCCAGTGCGCGCACCCGGGCGGCAAAAGGATCGAGTTCGTTGTCGTGGTCATGATCGTGGGCCATGACCCCAAATTAGGAGCGCCAGCGCTTAGCCGCAAGCACGACTCCTTGTGCCAAGGACGCTTAACGCGAAACGGCGCTTCCTCGATTCGCTTTACTCTCAGATTTGTTTTCTGACGTGCGATATTGCCTTATTCGGCGGCCGCCTTTTGCGGTTCGACGATCCGGTCCTCCGGGCCGAATAAGGAAGGCTGCTCGCCGGTTTCGACTGCATGCAGCGCCGGTCGCTTCTTACGCCACGAGAAAGCGCCAAGCAGCCAGCCGGAGAAATTCTCGAAATAGACATAGATCACCGGTGTGACGAACAGTGTCAGCGCCTGCGAAGCCAGAAGCCCGCCGACCACGGCGACGCCGAGCGGCTGGCGCAGTTCAGCACTTGCACCGGTGCCGAGTGCAATCGGGAACGTGCCCATCAGCGCGGCAAGCGTCGTCATCATGATCGGCCGGAACCGCATCAAGCAGGCCTTATGGATGGACTCGGTCGCCGACATGCCTTCTCGTCGAAGTTCCAGCGCGACATCGACCATCATGATGCCGTTCTTCTTGACGATGCCGATCAGCATCAGGATGCCGATCACAGCGATGACGGAAAGGTCCATGCCGGCGAACCGCAGCGCGACCACGGCCCCAAGCACTGCCGAAGGCAGGCCGGTCAGGATGGTGAGCGGATGGATGAAGCTCTCGTAGAGTATGCCAAGAACGATGTAGATGGTGAGGATGGCGCCGCCGATCAGCAGGCCCTGGTTGGCTAGCGAATCCTCGAACGTCTTGGCCGTGCCGGCGAAGCTGGTCGAGATCGCCGTCGGCATGCCGATCTGCTCTTTCAGCGCGTTGATGCGGGTCGTGCTGTCGCCAAGCGCAACGCCCTCCGGCAAATTATACGAGATGGTCACGGCCGGAAGCTGCCCGAGCTGGTTGACGGTCAGCGCGCCGGCGGTGCGGTCGACGCGGGCGAAGGCGCCAAGCGGAACCAGGCTGCCACTCGCTGTCCTCACCTGGATGGCCAGCATGCGCTCAGGCGACCACTCGATCTTGGGATCGAGCTCCATGATGACCTCGTAGCTGTCGGCCGAGCCGAAGATCGTCGAAACCTGCTCGGTACCGAACCCGCCATAGAGGCTGGAGCGCAGCGTATCGGTATCGATGCCGAGATTCGCCGCCTTGTCGCGATCGACGACCAGCGACGCCTGCAGCGCGTTGTTCTGCAAATCGCTGGTGACATCGGTGAAGTGCGAGTGATCGGCAGCCATCGCGTCGTTCAGCTTCTGCGCCCAGATGTCGGTCTGGCCGGTATCCAGGCCCTGCACCACCAGCTGATAGGCGCTGGCGGAAGACCGCGAGCCGAGCCGGAGGTTCTGCACCGGTTGCATGTAGGTTTCGATGCCCGCCACATTGGCCAGTTGCCGCCTCAGATCCGACAACACCTTCTCGATGTCGGGGCGCTTGTCCTTGTCTTTCAGTTGCACGAACAGCTGACCCTGGTTGAGCGCATTGCCGCCGCTGCCGGCCGACCACGCCACATGGTCGACATAGGGCGAATGCGAGAAGACATTGGCCACCTGGCCTTGCAGCTTGGCCATGGCATCGAAGGAAATGTCCTGGCGCGCGATGGTCGTCACCGAGATCTGGCCGATATCTTCCTGTGGGAAGAAGCCTTTTGGCGAAATCTCGATCAGCCAGACCGACGCCGCGGCCGTTCCGACGAAGACGAGGAACACCAGGAAAGTGTGCCTGAGACAGAAGGTCAGAACCCGGTCATAGCCACGCGTGAAGAAGTCGTGCCTGTGGCCGTCGCCATGCGCGGCTTCCCGCTCCGCCTTCGACACCGATAACAGCCGCGAGCATAGCATCGGCGTCAGCGTCAGCGAGACGAACATCGACGCCAGGATGGCGACCGTCACCACGACGGCGAACTCGTTGAAGATGCGGCCGATCACCCCGCCCATCAAAAGCACCGGGATAAAAACCGCCACCAGCGAGATCGAGATCGAGATGATGGTGAAGCCGATCTCGCGTGCGCCCTTCAGCGATGCGTCGAAGGCCGAGAGTCCATCTTCCTCCATGTGGCGGAAGATGTTTTCCAGCATGACGATGGCGTCGTCGACGACGAGCCCGACCGCCAGCGTCAGGCCCATCAGCGATATGTTGTCGATGGAAAAGCCGAACAGGAACATCGCACCGAGCGTGGCGATCAGCGAGATCGGCACCGCTACTGCCGGAATGATGGTCGCCGTCACACGGCGCAGGAAGACGAAGATCACCATGATCACCAGGGCGATGGTGAGCAGCAGCGTGAACTGCACATCGCTGACGGCGGCGCGAATCGAAGTCGAGCGATCATTGAGCAGCTTGATGCTGGAGGCAGCCGGCATCTGGTCCTGGAAGGACGGCAGCATCGCCTTGACGTGATCGACCACGTCGACCGTATTTGCATCGGGCTGACGCTGCACCGCCATTATGATGGCGCGGGTGCCGTCATACCAGCTTGCCGTCGTCGTAGTCTGCACCGAATCGATGACGCGGGTGACCTCGCCCAGCCGCACCGGATGACCGTTCTTGGTGGCGATGATGAGATCGGAGAACCCTGCCGCGTTGTCCAGCTGTGTGTTGGCCGTGATGGTCAGCTGCTGCTGGTTATTCTGCAGCACGCCAAGCGGCGTGTTGCTGTTTGCCGAGGCAATCGCAGTCTGCAGCTGGTCGATCGAGATGCCGCGCGCGGCAAGCGCCGTGGGGTCGATCTGGACGCGCACCGCATATTTCTGCTGGCCGAAGATCGAGACCTGCGCCACGCCGTCGAGCGTCGACAGCGACGGCGAGATGACGTTTTCGGCAAAGGCATCGAGATCGGTCAGCGGGACCGTGTCGCTGACCAGTGACATCAACAGGATCGGCGCGTCGGCCGGATTGACCTTGCGATAGCTCGGCGGGCTGGTCATCTCCGGCGGCAATTGCCGCTGCGTGCGCGCGATCGCCGCCTGCACGTCGGCGGCGGCTGCATCGATGTCCCGGTTGAGCACGAACTGGATGGCGATCGAGGTCTGGCCGAGCGAGTTGGTGGTCGAGATCGAATCGATGCCGGCGATGGTGGCGAACTGCTTGATCAGTGGTGTTGCCACCGAGGTCGCCATGGTTTCCGGCGAGGCACCGGCCAGTTGGGCCGAGACGTTGACCACCGGGAATTCGGCGCTGGGCAGCGCCGCCACCGGCAGAAACTTGTAGGCAAACAGCCCGCCCAGGATGAGGGCGAACGACATGAGCAGCGTGGCGACGGGCCTGCGGATGCAGAATTCGGAGATCATGGGCGCGCCTCGCTCGCCTTGTCGGCCGCCCCGGCCTTGTCAGCCTGGGCGACCTTCGAAGCCACCTGGTCACTGGCAGCGGTCGCCTTGCCTTCGTGGACGGCTGCACCGTTCTTCAGTCTGGTCTGGCCTTCGACCACGACACGCTCGCCGCTCTTCAAGCCCTGGCTGATGGCGCTGTTCTCGCCTTCGGTCAGCGCCACCTGCACCGGCCGCATCTCCACCGTGTTGTCGGGCTTGATCACGTAGACGAACGGACCCTTCTGGCTGGGCTGGACGGCAACGGTGGGAACCGAGGTCATCTGCGGCATGATGCCGGCATCGATGACGACATTGACATACTGGCCCGGCCACAACGAAAGATCGGCGTTCGGCACGCTCGCCCGCGTGGCGATCGTGCCGGAGGCGGTGTCGACGCTGGAATCGACGAAATCGAGGGTTCCCTTGCCGATCGGCGTCGGATCGCCGTCCTTGGTCAGGGTCACTCCACCCTGCAGCGGTTTGGCCAGCGCCTTGTGCAGCAAGGCAAGGTCGCTTTCCGGAAGGTTGAAGTTAACCTGCAGCGGGTCCATTTGGGTGATCGTCACCATCGGAGTCGCGGTGCTGCTGTTGCCGTTGCTCGTGGTGACGAGATCGCCGACGGCGACGCTGACCGCGCCAAGCCTGCCGGATATCGGCGCCGTGATCGTGGCAAAGCCGAGCTGGACCATATCGGCATCGAGCGTCGCCTTGTCGGCGTCGACCGTGGCCGCTGCCGCCTTTTGCGCCGCGACCGCCTGATCGTATGTCTGCTGCGTGCCGGCCTGCTTGGCGACAAGGTCCTTGGCGCGGGAAAGATCCGCCGTCGAGCTGGCGAGCATTGCCTGGTCCTTGGCGAGTGCTGCCTGGTCCTTCGCGAGCTGCGCCTTCAGCGCGCGGTCATCCAGCGAGAACAGCAGGTCGCCGGCCTTCACCATCTGCCCATCCCTGACGGCGATCGACACGATCTGGCTCGATACCCGGGCGTTGATGCTGACCACGGCCGGAGAAGAGATAAATCCGATGGCATAGCGCCGGATCGGGAAATCGGCCGTCGAAGCCGTGGCGGAGACGATCGAGGCCGAACGCCCGCCCCCGCCTGCCCCAGCTTTGTCTGATGCCTTGGCTGTCTTGTCTGTATTGTCGGTCGCAGCCGCTTGCTGGTCTGAAATCAGTTGTTTGACCTTGCCCATCGCCGTGGGCGAAAGGTAGAGCCCGGCACCCCCAACGCAGATCACCGCAATCACTGCAAAGACGATTTTTCCGCGCATCGACAACAAGCCCTCTGACCCGACACGCCGAACCCGGTGGTCTTATTCCAGCTTAATTCACGGCCCCTTGCCGCGATTTTCGCCGAATAGATAGGACATGGCTTTGGCGGAAAAGGGCCAAAACGCGGCATTACGAAGATTTAATGTGCACTGCACAATAAGGCGGCAGCTAGCGCAGCATCGGCCATAGCGTCGCCGCCAGCAGCACACCCATGGCGATGTTGAACCATTTCAGCCGCACCGGGTCCGACAGGAAGCCGCGCAACGCCGTGCCGAAACCCGCCCACACCGAAACGCTCGGCAGGTTGACGGCGGTGAAGGCGACCCCGATCAGCAGCACCGACAGAAACGGCTGCTCCGGATTGGCGTAGACGGCCATGGCGGTGATCGCCATCACCCAGGCTTTCGCATTGACCCACTGGAATGCGGCCGCTTCGATAAAGCGCATCGGCCGCGCCTCCGCCTCGCCCTTGCTGGAGAGCGAGCGCGACATGGCGATCTTCCAGGCGAGATAAAGCAGGTAGGCGCCGCCGGCGATCTTCAATCCGGTGTGCAAGGCCGGAACCGCCGTCAGCACCGCGCCGAGGCCAAAGCCGACAGCAAGCAACAGCACGAGAAAACCGATGCTGATGCCGAGCATGTGCGGAACGGTTTTCACAAAGCCGAAATTCACGCCCGAAGCCAATAGCATGAAGTTGTTCGGCCCCGGCGTGATCGAGGTTACGAAGGCATAGACTAGCATGGCGAAGAATGTGTCGAGGGTCATGAGGATCACAAAGGGCAGCAATGCTGACTTAAATTGACGACGCGCTGAGTGCAACTGCAATCCGTTGGTCCAACGCGCCCGGCGCCTCTTGATGTCTTCAGCCTGGCCATAGCTGAAACTTCTATCTGCCGTGAGGCTGTGCCGACAACAGGCCAGCAGCGGACACCGTTTCGTGGTGGCCGCGCAGGCGCCGCAATCCTTTGCGTTTCGGGGTGTTCTCCGGAAGTTTTACACTATGCGCAAGACGCAAGACGGCAAGAGCGCGAATGAGCATCCAGCCGAGATCGATCTGTCCCCGTTCCAGCCCTAGCTTGGCTGACTCGGGAAAGGCGTGATGATTGCCATGAAAACTCTCGCCAAAAGTCACCAGTCCGAAACGCGGCAGATTGTAGCCTTGAACGGCGACGTCATCGACGCACCATCCTTGTTGGCCACTCCGGTGCGCGAAATGCCCGATCAGCCAATGCCCGGTGAGAGACACGGAGATGCGCACCGCGATGCCCCAGACCACCCAGCTCCAGCCGCCAAGCACGAGGAACAGGATCGCCCAGGGCAGTTGCTGCAGCATCCATGTGCGCTCGACGAACTTGTAGAACCGGTCATTCCTGATCGACGGCTCGATGACGAAGGCGGGCGGATTGCGTAGCGCGACCGCGCAATGCATCTGCCAGAAGGCGTCGGTGAAAAATGGCCGGCGATGAGCATGGAGATCGTGACATGCCGTCTGGCGCTGAGCCCAGTCACGAATATCGTGGGCATAGATCATCCCGAATGGACCAGCCATGCCGACGAGCACGCCAAGATAGACCAGTGCATGCTCGATCCAGATATGAACCTTGAACGACCGGTGGATAAGCAGGCGATGCATGCCGACCGAGTGTCCCGCGCAGATCGTCACCGCCGTTGTCACCACGAACAAGGCGAAGGCGCTCCAACTAAATGTCATCGGTCCGAACACAATGGCGGCGATCGTCATAGCACCGACCCAGATCGACTTTGCCGGCACCCAGACGACATCGCCGTCTTCGGCGTCGCTGTCTTGTTGGGATATCATTCTTCTTGTGGATATGGTTTTCATCGGTACCCTCCTGCTGAAACATTTCCGAACCACAGCCTTGCCTTCTGGCGCATTGGCCATTATTTAGGCAATAAGCTAATCATCTATTATTTCAAATTAGGTATTTAGGCAATAGTCTAAATATTGACGGCAGAAAGCAGACCGAGGCGCATCGCTCGCGCCTTCACATCACGAGGTAGCAAGTGTGATCGAAGACGCGGAGCATATATCGGATGCGGAAACGGCTGTTGGCGCAAACGGCGCGATACAGCGCGTGTTTGAGGCGCTGTCATCAGCGCCCCGGCGCAAGATCCTCGCCTATCTCGCGCACTCTTCTCTGACCGCCGGCGAGATCGCAGCGCGCTTCGACATGTCGAAGCCGTCGATCTCGCAACATCTCAGCATTCTGGAGACGGCCGGCCTTATCGCCAGGGAGCGGCAGGGACAATTCATCCATTACTCGCTGGTCGAAAACAATCTTGTGAACACGCTGAACGGGTTCGTTCAGGATGTCTGCCCGGTATCGCGCCCGATCAAGAAGGAGAGCAAGGCGCTGGCCGTCGGCAAGGTCAATGCCAAACCGGCAAGATCGTCGGACTGAGAGCTACATCCCCTGCGGGCCGCGGTTCAACGCCGCCACGCCGGTGCGGCAGATCTCGACCAGACCGAGCGGCTTCATGATGGCGATGAACTGGTCGATCTTGGAGCCCTTGCCGGTGATCTCGAAAATGAAGTGCTCGGTGTTGGCGTCGATGACGCTGGCGCGGAAGGCGTCGGCAAGCCTGAGCGCCTCGACGCGGGTCTCGCCGGTGCCGGCGACCTTGACCAGCGCCAGTTCGCGCTCCAGCGGCCGCTCCTGACCGAGCTCGTGGGAGCGCACGGTGAGATCGACGACGCGGTGCACCGGCACGATGCGCTCGAGCTGGTGCTTGATCTGCTCCAGCACATGAGGCGTGCCGCGCGTCACGATGGTGATGCGCGACAGGTGCTTCTCATGCTCGGTTTCGGAGACGGTCAGGCTCTCGATGTTGTAGCCGCGCCCGGAAAACAGGCCGATGACCCGGGCAAGCACGCCCGGCTCATTGTCGACCAGCACGGAAAGCGTGTGGTTCTCCGGCTTTTCCGTTTCCTTGGCGATGAAATAGGCGGAGCCGGTCGGCTGTAGCTGTGCGTTCATGACATGAATCTCGATTTCAAGCTCTTGATCTAATTCTCTGTTTACGCACGGCTTCTTCCGACAAGCCCTGCCTCGGCTTTTTGGCTAGACCAGTTCCCTGCCCTTGGCGTCGATGGCGTTGGCAACGGCCTCGTCGGTGGCCTCGTCCGGCAACAACATCTCGTTATGCGCCTTGCCCGACGGGATCATCGGGAAACAGTTGGCCAGCGTCGCCACACGGCAGTCGAAGATGACCGGCTGCTTCACCGCAATCATCTCCTTTATGGCGTCGTCCAGCTCGTCGGGCTTCTCGCAGCGAATGCCGTGGCCGCCATAGGCCTCGGCCAGCTTGACGAAATCGGGCATCGCCTCGGTGTAGGAATGCGATAGCCGGTTGCCGTGCAGCAGCTGCTGCCACTGCCGCACCATGCCCATATACTGGTTGTTGAGGATGAAGATCTTGATCGGCGCGTTGTGCTGCACCGCCGCGCTCATCTCCTGGATCGTCATCTGCACCGAGGCGTCGCCGGCAATGTCGATGACCAGCGCGTCGGGATGCGCGATCTGCACGCCAAGTGCTGCCGGCAGGCCGTAGCCCATCGTGCCCAGCCCGCCTGATGTCATCCAGCGGTTCGGCTTCTCGAAATGATAGTGCTGCGCCGCCCACATCTGGTGCTGGCCAACCTCGGTGGTGATATAGGTGTCCATATTCTTGGTCAGCTCGTACAAGCGCTGCACGGCGTATTGCGGCATGATCACGTCGTTGTTCATCTTGTAGGCGAGCGAATCCCGCGCGCGCCACTTGGCGATCTGCTCCCACCACGGATAGAGGGCCTTCTTGTCGGCCTTGGCGGTCGCCCGCCACAGCCGCACCATATCCTCCAGCACCCGGCCGACATCGCCGATGATCGGCACGTCGGTATGGACGTTCTTGTTGATCGACGACGGATCGATATCGATGTGGATCTTCTTCGAGTTCGGCGAGAACGCGGTCAGCCGCCCGGTGATGCGGTCGTCGAAGCGTGCGCCGATGCAGATCATGACGTCGCAATCATGCATTGCCATGTTTGCTTCATAGGTGCCGTGCATGCCGAGCATGCCCATCCAGTTCTTGCCAGACGCCGGATAAGCGCCGAGGCCCATCAGCGTCGAGGTGATGGGAAAGCCGGTCAGGTCGACCAATTCGCGCAGCAGATGGCTTGCCTCCGGTCCGGAGTTGATGACGCCTCCGCCGGTGTAGAGGATCGGCTTTTTGGCGCCGGCCATCAGCTCGACCGCCGCCTTGATCTTTTCGAGGTCGCCCTGGACCTTCGGCTGGTAGCTGGTGCGCGGCGCCGTCTGCGGCGGCACATAGATACCTCTGGCGAATTGCACGTCCTTCGGAATGTCGACCACGACAGGACCGGGACGCCCGGTTGTCGCGACATGGAAGGCCTCATGGATGGTGGCGGCGAGCTCGTTGACGTCCTTCACCAGCCAGTTGTGCTTGGTGCAGGGCCGCGTGATGCCAACCGTGTCGCACTCCTGGAATGCGTCGGAGCCGATCAGCGAGGTCGGCACCTGCCCAGTCAGGCAGACCAGCGGGATGGAATCCATCAGCGCATCCTGCAGCGGCGTCACCGCATTGGTGGCGCCCGGCCCCGAGGTCACCAGCATGACGCCGGCCTTGCCGGTCGAGCGCGCATAGCCTTCGGCCGCATGGCCGGCGCCCTGCTCGTGGCGGACCAGGATGTGCTCGACCTCGTCCTGTTGAAAAATCTCGTCGTAGATCGGAAGGACAGCGCCACCCGGATAGCCGAAAATATGCTTGACGCCATTGTCCTTCAGCGCCTGCACCACCATTTCGGCGCCGGTCATCTCACGCCGTTCGTTCTGTCCGTTGCTCATCGGTCTGGTCCCGTACTGTCGCCATTTGGGCGTTGCTGGTCGTTTAGTCGTGTTTCAGGCAATAAAAAAGGCCCCCGAGGGAGCCTGTGTCTTGCGCATGGGAGGTTTCCGCCCGGCGGTTACACCGCCTTGCCCACGCGCCTTCCTACTACGAGAATGAGTGCCGTTTTCATGGTGGCGGACAATAGGATTGGTTTTGCGCCGCTGTCAACGGCCAATGTGCACGGCTTCGACCTGTCCCAGGCATGCAGATGGTGGCAGGCTCGATCAACTTGCCGCGAGGAGCGGCTGGTAGCGTAGTGGGACGGCTTGCGGCTGGCAGGCGGTCCCGGCAGCCATCCGGCCTGTACGGCGTCACCACGCCTTGCCCGTCGAAGCAGAAACACATGTACTGCCTCCTGCCACCGTCAGGCGCGATCGCGAAAGTCGCGGACGACCCGCTCAAGCAGCGGCATATAATCGCGGAACGCCCGCGTCTTCATGTTGGCGACCTTGCCGCCCTCATCCCAGATGCGAACCCGTACCGCTTCCTCGTGGAACGGGTTCTTGCGAAACTCGGCGACTTCCTCGGCATTCATCGGGCCGCCTTGGAGCGACAGCGTATGGACCGAAGCCTGCGAAAGCCTGGAGAAATAGGTCGGGTCGGTGGCGCAGAGATATCGCTTGGCCGACACATGCAGCCTGACGCATTCGACGATGACAGGCGGAAAAAACGGCGCCAGCACTTCGCCGCCGGCTTCGTCATGGTGCTTGTCCTCGACATCGTCGGGAGAATAGGTGCCGAACTCGCTGGTGTAGTGGCCGATGTCGTGCAGGAGCGCGGCCGCGACCAATGCGTCCGGCGCGCCGTCCTGTTCGGCAAGCCAGGCGCCTTGCAACATGTGCTCGGACATCGTTACCGGCTCTCCGAGGTAGGATTCGGCCCCTCGCCGCTCGAAAATGTCGGCGATGAATTCGACGATGGTATCGGCGGTCGGCCGTTGCTTGCTCATTCGGCAGCTTCCTTGAAACCGTGTTCGATCGCGGCCAGCGTCGACAACAGCCCGTCCTTGTCGGCGTAGCATCCCTGCAGCCAGCGCTTGCCGGTTCCCGAAAACGCCTTGCGCGCATGCATCACGCGCGTGTTGTCGACGATGAACGCCTGCCCCGGTTCGAGCTTGAAGGTAACCTCGAAAGCGGGATCCTCGATCATCTCGGCGAAGCGGCGATAGGCGGCGTAGTAGCCGGCCATATCGGTGAACGGCACATCGGTGGTGGCGGCAAGTGAACGGTTGTTGAAACGGATGGCGATCAGTTCGCCGTCCGGGCCAAGCTCGATCATCGGACGCTTCGACCGAAGCCGAACGCCCGACGAGCCGGCATATTCGAAGCGGGCCGGACATGAACTCAGCAGGCGGAAACCTTCCGGGTTTTCCGCCTGCAACGCAGCGGCAACCGCAAAACCGTCGACCACGCTCGATTCGCCGCCGTCGACGGTGTTTTCGATACAGGCCAGAACCTGCAGTGTCGGCACCGGATCGCGATAGGGATTGTCGGTGTGCGCCTGCAGGCCGAGATTGGTGTAGGCGAGATTGCTTGGGTTGACCTCGGCACGTACCTCGAACCAGCGCCCGTAGTTGGTCTCCCTGATATAGCCGAACAGATCGACCACGTTGCACAGCGCCCCGGATTCCGTCGGCAGCCCGTCCATGACGGCGAACCCGTAGGTCCTCACCGCGGCCAGCCAGACTGCCAGCACCGCGGGATCACGCGCCGCTGCTGGGTAGTCGACAAGCGGCACGGTGTGCTGCATCGTCGGCTTGGTCCAGCGCCGGATGGCGTCGCCGGTCCAGCCCGCCGTGACTGGCATCTCACGATCGTAGGCGTTGGCCCGCAGCCATGCGGATGGGAATGTCACATCCTTGCCTTCCGGTAGGAAGCGCAGTCGCAGATCGCCGCGTTCGATCGTAGCTTGCCCGATCCGCGTATCGGCCGGGATATCGAGAATGGTGATCAGTCGCTGGCCGTTGCCAGAGCTTCGCGTCTTGTCGTCGAGCGCGTTGTCGCGCAGCCAGATCGCATGAAAGCGGGAACGCTTGCCGCCGCTCCAGGTCAGCTCCACCGTTCGCCCGTCCTCGGCGATATCAGCATTGGTCAGCATGATCGGAATCCCCTGCCTGGCTTGCACTATTGCACGGTGATCCCTGGGCATGCATAATTCAAATTATCAATTTTTGACCATGGGTCATAAAAATCTTATGACTGCTTCGCGAACCTCAAAGTTGCCGCCGCTGGACTGGCTGCGCAGTTTCGAGGCTGCCGCACGGCTGTTGAATTTCACCGCCGCTGCCGCCGAGCTCGGCCTGACACAGGCGGCCATCAGCCAGCACGTCCGTTCATTGGAAGACCGGCTCAGGCAGCCGCTGTTCATCCGCCTGGCGCGCGGCGTCGAACTGACGCCGGAAGGTGCCGCCTATCTGCCGCACCTGCAATCGGCCTTCGCCGTGATCGGCAACAGCACGCGGGAATTGTTCGAACCGAGGACGATCCAGAGCGTGACGATACGCTCACCGATTTCGTTTGCCGTGCTGATGATCGCGCCGATCCTTCCTGAAATGGCGAAGAGCCTGCCCTTTGTCCAATTGCAGATCGAGACCATCCACACGCCGGCCGACTATGGCGAGCGCTCCGGCGTGCTCGACATCCGCTTCGGCAACGGCTCCTTCGCCGGCCGCCAGGCCGATCGCCTCACCAGGGAAACGTTGATCCCGATGGCGGCGCCCAGCCTCGCCAAAGCCCCGGATTGGACGCAGCTCCCAATGCTGACCGTCGTCGGCGCGCGTGAAATGTGGGGCGAATGGTTCGCCGCCGCACGGATGACACCGGCGATCGGACCGACGCATAAATTCGACAGTTTCGTCACCGCGCTGGAGGCGGCAAAGCACGGCGCCGGCATGGTGCTTGGCTCACGCCCGCTCGCCGATGCGGCGCTGAACGATGGATCCCTCGTGACGTTGTCCGATTTTGCCCTGTCGAGCGGCGCCGGCCATTATCTGACAGCACCTTCGGGCGCCCATCTCAGTCGCGCGGAAGACGATGTCCGCCACTGGTTCGCGACCGTGTTCGGCCGTCGTATGAATGATCGCCCGCCGCACTGACCCCGGCAGGGCCAGTCTCCTCGATTTTCCCGATAAGCCCCTGAAAACGCGCCAAACTATTTGACGACGTGACGCGGCGCATGTTTTGCCGCGATACTGCCCAACGCCGGACGTCAGGTTGCGGCAGGTCCCGCTCGTCCCAAGCGGCCACAAAAAATTGCGGAGGAAATTTGATGCTCGACAAGGCCCCGAACAAGAAGCTTTCCGACCTGCTCGACCACTTCGGCGCAGCCCTTGCCGCCGGCGACATCGACAAGGCGGTCGCGTGTTTTCAGGAGGATTGCTACTGGCGCGACCTGGTGACCTTCACCTGGAACATCAAGACCATGGAAGGCCGCGACCAGGTGCGCGCCATGTTGATGAGCCAACTGGCGAAGACGAAACCTTCGAACTGGGGGATCGCCAAGGGTGAGGATGCCACTGAAACCGATGGCCTGCTCGAAGGCTGGATCAGCTTCGAAACAGAGGTAGCACGCGGCTTCGGCCACATCAGGTTGAAGGACGGCAAGATCTGGACGCTGCTGACCACTATGGTCGAGCTGAAAGGCCATGAGGAGCCGGCCGGCTTCGACCGCCCGCTCGGCGCCAAGCACGGCCATGGCAAGAACCGGCCCACCTGGAAGGAGGAGCGCGAGAAGGAAGCCGCCGAACTCGGTTTCACGCGCCAGCCCTACACAGTCATCATTGGCGGCGGACAGGGCGGCATCGCGCTCGGCGCCCGGCTGCGGCAGCTCGGCGTGCCGACCATCATCATCGAAAAGAACGAGCGCGCCGGCGACAGCTGGCGCAAGCGCTACAAGTCGCTCTGCCTGCATGACCCGGTCTGGTACGACCATCTGCCCTATATCGACTTCCCTCGGAACTGGCCGGTCTTTTCGCCCAAGGACAAGATCGGCGACTGGCTGGAAATGTACACCAAGGTCATGGAGCTGAACTACTGGTCCTCGACCGAGGCCACCAGCGCCACCTATGATGACAAGAAGAAGGAATGGACGGTCGTCGTGCGCCGTGACGGCAAGGACATCGTCCTGAAGCCCAAGCAGTTGGTGCTGGCCACCGGACAATCCGGCAAGGCCAACATGCCGAAATTCAAAGGCATGGAAACCTTCAAGGGCGACCAACACCATTCCTCGAAACATCCCGGCCCCGACGCCTATGTCGGGAAAAAGGCCGTCGTCATCGGCTCGAACAATTCCGCCCACGACATAGCAGCAGCCCTTTGGGAGGCCGGCGCCGATGTCACCATGGTGCAGCGCTCGACCACCCATATTTCGAGATCCGACACGCTGATGGAAATCGGTCTGAGTTCGCTCTATTCGGAAAAGGCGGTCCAGAGCGGCATGACCACTGCCAAGGCCGACCTGATCTTCGCTTCGCTGCCCTACAAGATCCTGCACGAATTCCAGATCCCGGCCTACGCCGAGATGAAGAAGCGCGATGCCGAGTTCTACAAGGGTCTGGAGAAGGCCGGCTTTATGCTCGACTGGGGCGACGACGAGTCCGGCCTGTTCATGAAATATCTCAGGCGCGGTTCTGGCTACTACATCGATGTCGGCGCATCCGACCTGATCATCGATGGCTCGATCAAGCTGAAGAGCGGCGCCGAGGTGAAGGAGATCAAGCAACATTCGGTCCTGCTCAGCGACGGGTCGGAACTGCCGGCGGATCTCATCGTCTACGCCACCGGCTACGGCTCGATGAATGGCTGGGCGGCCGACCTGATCTCCAGGGACGTCGCCGACAAGGTCGGAAAATGCTGGGGCCTCGGCTCCAACACCACCAAGGATCCCGGGCCGTGGGAAGGCGAACTGCGCAACATGTGGAAGCCGACGCAGCAGGAGGCGCTGTGGTTCCACGGCGGCAATCTGCATCAGTCACGCCATTATTCGCAGTTCCTGTCGCTGCAGTTGAAGGCGCGGCACCAAGGCATTGCGACACCGGTCTACGGGCTGCAGCAGGTCCATCACAAGAGTTAGCAAAAGCGGATCGTCACCGAAGCTGGCCGATGCGCTTCCAGTAGAGAAGCGTGCCGGTCAGCCCGCCATGCGGCTTCAACGCAAAGTCCGGTATTTCGCCGGCCAGGTTGAATCCCAATCTTTCGTAAAGGCCGGATGCCCCGTCCTCGGTCGCGGTGTCGAGAACCAGCAGCGTGCGACCTTTCTCGACGGCGAGGTCTTCGGCGGCCCGCATCAGACGCGTGGCGACGCCCCTGCCGCGATGATCGACGCGGGTCATCAGCTTGGCGATCTCGGCCCGGTGCGGCTGGTTGGGAGGGAAGTCGAGCAGCAAGGTGACTGTGCCGACCAGGACCGCGCCATCCCATGCGCCCAGCACCGCTCTTTCGCCTCTTGCTGCCGCCATCAGCGAGTTGTTCCAGAAGGCCCCCGCCGCTTGCCGGGACAACGGATGCATGAAGCTGACCGATCCGCCGGCCGCGACCGTCTCGATCAGCATGTCGACCAGCATCGCATGCGTCCCGGCATCACGAGTCAGACCTTTGATTTCGATGGAACTCATGGGTGGTATGTCCCTTGCGGGTCAGTCCAGACGACGGACGCGGCGTCGCTTTCGTGTTGCCTTGATCGCGGCAATGCGATCGGTGTCCTTAGGCTGCAGATGCAGCCCGCGCTCCAGGATTTCGAGTGTGTACTCCTCATAGGTCAGGCCTAGCCGCTCGGCCCTTTCCATCCGTATCAGCATCACGTCGCGGCTCGGCGCCTTCCACGCCTTGGCGTGCGCGGCCTGCCAGGCAAGAAAAATATAGGGATCGCCCTTGCCCCATGGTGGCCCCTTGTAGTCGTCGATCGGCGGCCCCCCATTGTCGGAGCGCTTGGGACGGCGTGCCATGCTTTCAGCCCCTGACCAGCGCGACCAGATAGTCGGCGGCGCCCGGTCCGACAGCATGGAAGGTGCAATCCGACGGGGCACCGAGCGCCAGGCAGTCGCCGGGCCCCAGACTGTGCACGACATCGCCCTCGGTGAATTCAAGCCGCCCGGAGATCAGCCACATCTGCTGTTTGATGAAGGCGTAGGATGCTGCCGGAAAACTCACTTTGGCTCCCGCCGGCAACTGCACCCTGACCAGTTCGAGCGGCATGTCGCAGACCGGCGAAAGATGCCGCCGGACATAGCCCGTGCCGGGATCGCGCCAGATCGGCTGGTCGCCTTCGCGAAGCAGGCCACCGCCTTGCAGTTCCGCCCGCGCGATCAGGGTGGAAAGCGTCATGCCGAAGGCCGCCGCAATACGCACGAGGAGGGCCGCGGTCGGGCTCGTCTTGCCGCGCTCTATGGTGCTCAGCATGGCCTTCGACACATCGGACCGGTCCGCTAGCTCCGCCAGGGACCAGTCCCGCAAAGCCCTTTCGGAGCGTATTCTCCTGCCGATGGTGGAGGAAATATCGTTCGCTATATCGATCATAAATTTAATATACTGGAAAATCGGCTATGGGAAAGAGGCTGGTCGAGTCAATTTTCGCGGTTAGCTTAATGCCCCCTACACCATCCGACCTCACGCCACCTTAACCCCGTCTGTGTAGGGTCGATGCTTCAGGGAATGGGGATCGGCTATCCATGTTTGTCGAACGCGAAGCCTCCGTCGGAGAACCGACATCGCAGGAGCGCCGCCACGCGGAGCAGAACGACAAGCGCATCCTGGGCAATGTCGTTCAATGCGACGGCGCGCGCGCCACCATCAGCGCCTACGCCGACGATATCGAAGGCGCGATCACCGGCCTGTGGACGGTCGGCAAGATGATCTCCATCAATCTCGGCACCTCGCGAACCGTCGGCCTGGTCTATGAGATCGGCAAGTCGGATCGCGCCTGGAGCAATGAGGGCCAGAACCCGATCGAGGTCAGCGTCGAGCTCATCGGCGAGGTCCGCGACGGCGCCGAGCCCGGCGCCAAACCGGTTTTCGACCGCGGCATCACCACCTATCCGCATATCGGCGCCATCGCCCACCGCATCCGCAGCCGCGACCTCCAGGCGGTCTACGATCTCGCCGGGCGTCATTCGATCACCATCGGCACCCTCTCGCAGGATGATGCGATCGACGCCAACATCGCCATCGACGACACGCTGGCGCGCCATTTCGCCGTTGTCGGCACCACCGGCGTCGGCAAATCCACCGCCGTCTCGCTGCTTCTGCGCAAGTCGATCGCCGCCCGACCGGATTTGCGCGTCCTCATTCTCGATCCGCACAACGAGTTTGCCGCGTCGCTGCCCGAATATTGCGTCCGGGTCGATTCGACGACGCTGGACCTGCCCTTCTGGATGTTCAGGCTCGAGGAATTCGCCGAAGTGCTGTTCCGCGGCCGCGAGACCGTGCCGGAGGAAGTCGATGCCTTGCGCGATCTTATCCCGGCCGCCAAGAATCTGTATCGCAATCCGAATTCGGGCACCTACCTTAGGCGCGGCAGCGACGCGCTGACCGCGGACACGCCGGTGCCCTACCGCATGGTCGATCTCATCAAGCAGATCGACGAGCGCATGGGGCTGCTGGAAAGCAAGAATGACCGCCCTATCCTCAAATCGCTGAAGACGCGCATCGAATCGGCGGCTTCCGATCCGCGCTACCGCTTCATGTTCAACTCGCGCCTGATCGAGGACACGATCCACGAGACGATCGGCAATATTTTCCGCGTGCCGCATCACGGCCGCCCGGTAACCTGCTTCGAGATGGCCGGCATGCCGTCCGAAGTGGTCAATTCGGTCTGTTCGGTGCTTGCGCGCCTTGCCTTCGATCTCGCTCTGTGGAGCGACGGGCGGCTAAAGCTGCTGCTGCTGTGCGAGGAGGCGCACCGCTATATGCCTGCCGATGCGCGCCTCGGCTTCGCGCCGACCAGGCATGCGCTGTCGCGGATCGCCAAGGAAGGCCGCAAATACGGCTGCTATCTCGGCGTCGTTACCCAGCGTCCGGGTGAACTCGACCCGACCATCCTGTCGCAGTGTTCGACCTTCTTTGCCATGCGCCTCGCCAACGAGCAGGACCAGGCGATCATTCGCTCGGCGATCGCCGATTCCTCGGCCTCGACGCTGGCCTTCCTGTCTTCCATGGGCCAGCGCGAAGCCATCGCCTTCGGCGAAGGCGTGGCAACGACCATGCGGCTGAAATTCGAAAAACTGTCCGCCGAACTGATCCCCGGCGCTGGCAACCGCGATCAAGCCTTGGCATCCGAAACCGGCGACGATGTCGATCTCGCCGCGATCGTCGAACGGTTGCGCAACGTGCCGAAGGCGCAGCAGGCGATGGCCTTCGCCGAAGTCGTGGATTCAGGCCGGCAGGCCGGCGATCCCGACTACCGCAAACCGCCGGTGCCGCGCATCCAGCCGGACGACGATTTCGACATGCGCTACGGCCTCAAGCCCGCAACCTTCGGCCTGCGCCCGCAGAACGATTGAGCCGGCGGCCTGACGTCATTCCACCGACCGATTGAAAAGCCGCGTCACATCAAATGGCTCTGCTTCGTCGGCCCGCTTGGGTAAATCCCATCAGAAAATTCGTCAGGCTGAGTCGGTTGGTGTCGACTTCGAGAACCGGAGCGGAGCGGACTTTTAGGTCCGTGAGCACCGGAAGCGCAGAAGCCGGCATCAAACGGCCAGCATCACGAATTTGATGGCGGGATTTCAGGCGGAGATGCGGTTTCGACCTTGTCTCTTGGCTTCGTAAAGCTGGCGGTCGGCACGGCGATAAAAATCCTCCGCCGTTTCCTTGCGATCCCAGACGGCCAGGCCGACACTGGTGGTGACCTTCAGGCGGACATTGCCCGACAGCACCGACATGTTTGCAACCGCCTTGCGGATACGCTCGGCGAATTTGGCCAGGAGCTCGGCGTCCATATTGGGCGTGACCACCGCGAACTCCTCGCCCCCGAGCCGTGCCACCACATCGTGATAGCGCGTCATGCCCTTGAGACAACTGGCGACGGCTCTCAACACCTCGTCGCCCACATCGTGGCCATGCGTGTCGTTGACCTGCTTGAAGTGGTCGAGGTCGAGGATCATCAGCCCCACGGGCTTCTCGATGCGTCGGAATTCCTCGAGATATTCCTTCAGCGCATCGTCGAAATAGCGCCGGTTCTGCATGCCGGTCAGGCCGTCGGTCAGTGCTGCGTGTTCCAGCGTCTCCGAACGAGCGCTGAGCGAAACCGTCATCGCCCGCAGCTTGCCCTCTTCCGCCGCTTGCCTGCGGATCATGGGGTAGATGAAGAAAATGCCAAAGAACAGCGCAGTCGCCAGAAGCACACCAGTCGCCAGCAACAGCTTGGTGAGATAGGCGATCTCGTTGGCCTTCGAAGGCGTATGGGCCTCGTCGGCAAAGGCTTGCAGAAGTCCATAGGCGTGAAGCGTCACCAGCCCCGCGGCCAGGATCACAAAGATAAAGACGAAAAATGCGGATTCCGCCTTGTGGAAACGCATTTGCTCCCCGCTAGAAAAGTGCCCACAGACGTTATCGCATGCAGGGCCTTACGGAGGGTTAATTTGGACAACCCCGACGGGAAATCTCCATTTAATATCAACTTTTAAGATTGTCCTGGAGATACGGGCTCAGATGGCGGTTTCGATATCGTCACCGGGTAGCAATCGGTGCCATTCCGGACCCAACTGGTGCCTGAACCAGGTCGCTTGCCGCTTGGCATATTGCCGCGTCGCGATCTTGGCGCGCTCGATGGCTTCGGGAAAACTCATGTCCCCGGCCATCGCGGCCTGCAGTTCGCGAACGCCGATCGCCTTCATGGCCGGCAATTCAGGATCGAGGCCAAGAGCGGCAAGCCGCTCGACCTCATCCAGCGCACCCCGGTCGAGCATGCGATCGAACCGCACCTCGATCCGTTCCACCAGCGCCGCCCGGTCCGGCTCGATCACCAGGAAATGTGCGCTGGTGCGGTCGATCAGTGGCAGGCCGCGCGCCACCTGCCATTCCAGGATGGAGCGGCCCGACGCGTCGAGCACTTCAAGCGCCCGCACGATGCGCTGACTGTCGGTCGGCTTCAGCAACATGGCAACCGCGGAATCCTCGCGCAGCAGGATGCTGTGCAGCTTGGCCGACCCTTGCTCCTTGAGCTCGTAGCGCCAGCGGTCGCGGATCGATTGCGGAATGTCAGGCATTTCCGAAATGCCTTCCGCAAGTGCCCGGAAATACAGCCCGGTGCCACCAACGAAAATCACTGGCCGACCGGAAAGCGTGCCGTCGTCGAGCAGCTTCATCACGTCGCGCAGCCAGGCGCCGGTGGAATACGCGGTGGACGGATGGACGTGGCCGTAGAGAAAGTGCGGCGCACGGGCGAGTTCGGCGGCACTAGGCCGCGCCGTCAGCACGTCGAGCACCGAATAGCCCTGCATGGAATCGGTGTTGACGATGACGCCGCCCTTGCGCTCGGCGAGATCGAGCGCAAGCGCCGACTTGCCGCTGGCGGTCGGCCCGGCTATCAGGATCGCGTTCTTCACGCGGCCCTCGCCCGCCTGCTCGCCGGAATTTTCGATGCCCCCGATTTCCACACGCTTGATTGCCACGCTTGTGTCCCATCCCGCCGGCCGCGCACTGACGGCCTCGCTAGCGAATATGGCGTCACGGTCGGTTGGCGCAAGCGCTGTTCGCTGGCTGGCCGAAGGCATCGCCTGCGATCTCGTCCTGCCCGAGGCGGCCAAAGCCGCTGAAACGATCGCCGGTCTGCGCGCGGCACTGGCTTCCGAACCCATCGATGTTGTCGTTCAGCAGTCTGACGGAAGGCGAAAGAAGATCCTCATCGCCGACATGGATTCGACGATGATCGACCAGGAGTGCATCGACGAACTCGCCGACGAGATCGGCGTCAAGGATCACGTCGCCGCCATCACGGCGCGATCGATGAATGGCGAGATCGCTTTCGAGCCGGCGTTGCGCGAACGGGTAGCGCTGCTGAAAGGTCTCGACGCCGCCGTGGTCGACCGCATCATCGCCAACCGGTTGACCCTGGCTTCCGGCGGTCGCGCCCTAGTCCAGACGATGCGCGCCAACGGCGCCTGGACGGCACTGGTGTCCGGTGGCTTCGACGTCTTCACCGCCCGCATCGCCGCCTTGCTCGGCTTTCAGGAGAACCGCGCCAACCGCCTGATCGAGGAGAACGGCCGTTTCGCCGGGCTGGTCGCCGAGCCGATCCTCGGCCGTGCCGCCAAGGCCGATGCGCTGATCGAGATTTCCGCTCGCCTGGATCTCACGCCCGCCGACGCCATCGCCGTCGGCGACGGCGCCAACGACCTCGACATGATTCGGCTGGCCGGTATGGGCGTCGCACTGCATGCCAAGCCCACTGTCGCAGCGGAGGCCAAGGTCCGCATCGACCACAGCGACCTGACCGCGCTGCTTTACCTGCAGGGCTACAGCCGCGAGGAATTCGTCTTGTGAGACCTCTTAAGAATTCGCTCCGGCGAGACGGGAGACGTGGCTGTCGAGAACCGGAGCGGAGCGGACATTTGGTCCGTGAGCACCGGAAGCGCAGAACGCCGCGTCAGATGTCCGTCGGAGTAGAATTATCAAGAGGTCTCGAATGAAGCCGATCCGCACCGAACGTTTGATCCTGCGCAATTGGGAAGACCGCGACCGCGAGCTTTTCCATCGCATCAATTCCGACGAGCGCGTCATGGAATTCTTTCCATTTCGCCGCGACCGTGCTGCGGCGGACGCCAAAATGGACGAGTTCCGCACCTGGATCGCGCAGGATGGCTACGGTTTCGCCGCCGCCGAGATCATTGAAACGCGCCAGTGCATCGGCTTCGTCGGCCTCTTGGATACCGACCACATGCCCTTCCTGCCGGCCGGCACCATCGAGATCGGCTGGCGGCTGGCGCCCGAATTCTGGGGAAAAGGCTATGTCACCGAGGCAGCCGAGGCCTGGCTTGCCTACGGCTTCGAAACGCTTGGCCTCGAGAAAATCGTGTCCTTCGCCGTCGAGGCCAATCGCCGCTCCACTGCCGTCATGGAGCGCCTCGGCATGACCGCCGATCCAACCAGCGACTTCGACCATCCCGACATTCCCGACAGCCGCCCCGACCTGAAGCGTCACGTCTTCTACAGGCTTTCGCGCGAGGACTGGCAGGAAAGAAAAAAGGCGGCCGAATAGCCGCCTTTTTCATATCAGAATCAGAGCGCTACAGGCTCTTCCGGATTCAATCCATCCGGATCGTGACAAACCGCAACTCGCCGGTCTTCGACGCCAGCATCAAGAGCGCGTTCTTGCGCCCCTGCTCCTTCAAGGCACCGATACGGTCCATGACGTCCTTGGGCGTGGCGACCGATTCCTGCGCGATCTCAGTGATCACCTCGCCGGCCTGGATGCCACGTTCGGCCGCGGCGGAATCCTTGGTGACGTCGGTGATGACGACGCCGGAGACATCGGCTGCGATTCCGAATTTCGTCCGCGTCTCATCGTTGAGTTCGCCGACCGTCATGCCGAGCACCGAAGCCGTCGAAACGGCAGGCGCCTTGTCGCCATCGTCCTGGTCGGTGTTGCCGCCGTCTTCGCCACCGGCAAGCTTTTCGCCGTCCTCGAGCCGGCCGAGCGTCACCTTCACGGTCTGCTCGACGCCCTTGCGCACGATGACCACGTCCACCGCCTTGCCGACCGTGCTTTCCGCAACGACGCGCGGCAGATCGCGCATCTCATGGATGTCCTTGCCATCGAACTTGATGATGACGTCGCCGGCCAGGATGGTGCCGTTGTCGACAGGTCCGCCCTTGATGACACCGGCGACCAACGCGCCCTTGGCGGTCGCCATGCCGAGGCTTTCGGCAATGTCTTCGGTCACCGGCTGGATGCGCACGCCAAGCCAGCCGCGCCGCGTCTCGCCGAACTGGCGAAGCTGGTCGACGACACCAGAGGCAAGCTGCGCGGGGATCGAGAAGCCGATGCCGATCGAGCCGCCTGACGGCGAGATGATCGCCGTGTTGATGCCGATGACCTCGCCTGAGCTGTTGAACAGCGGTCCGCCGGAATTGCCGCGATTGATCGCGGCATCGGTCTGGATGAAGTCGTCATAGGGACCGGAATTGATGTCGCGGTTGCGGGCCGAAACGATGCCGACCGTCACCGTGCCGCCGAGGCCGAACGGATTGCCGATCGCCATCACCCAGTCGCCGACACGCATCTTGCTGGAATCGCCGAATTTAACCGCCGTCAGCTTGTGCCCCTTCGGGTCGACCTTCAGCACCGCAACATCGGTCTTGGTGTCGGTGCCGACCAGCGTCGCCTTGAGCGTCACACCGTCGGAAAAATTCACCTCGATGTCGTCGGCATCGGCGATAACGTGGTTGTTGGTCACCACGATGCCTTGCTCGGCGTCGACCACGAAGCCGGAGCCCAGCGACTGCACTTTCTGCGCGCCATTGTCCTTGTCGCCGCCACGGTTCTTGAAGAACTCGTCAAAGAAATCCTGGAAGGGCGAACCCTCAGGAAGCTGCGGCATCGGCACCGCGCCCGGACCTTCCGTACCCTTCACCGTCTGCGACGTCGAGATGTTGACCACCGCGCCGAGCAGGCCCTCGGCGAGGTCGGCGACCGAAGCCGGCCCGTCCGCGGCCACCGTCGGCGTCACGAAGGAGGGGACGGCAACGGCGCCGACGAAAAGTGCCGCAGCGCCGGCGATGAACGTCCGCCTCACTGCGCACAGAAGAGTGTTGGATGTCATCGAGAGGCCTCCCGGTGTTTCTGTAAGGAAAAGCGCTTCGGCGAAACGCCGCGTCGCGCCATGTTGGCAAAAAATACGGCACGTTTGCGGCTATGGCTACCGGCAGAGGATAAATCCTCCATTACGGCAGGATTACAAACCGCCACCGTCAACCGCGCACCAGCCAGACAATGCCGACGCCGATGGCGATCGCACCCAGCCCGGCAATCCGCAGCGCATTCTCCGGCATCGACAGCACTTCGCCGGCAAGTTTCTTGGCAAGCGCCGGAAACCCGCCATACACCAGGCCCTCGATGACGAGGACCAGGCCTATTGCGGCGAAGAAATCCTGCACCGGCCTTTACTGGCCGGTGCTGGGTGCAGCAGGGGCTGCCTGCGGCGCCGTTGGCTCCGCCGGTGCTTCCTTGCCATCGGGGTCGCGGAAGAAGCGGAAGAACTCCGAGTTTGGCGACAACACCATCGTCGTCCCGGTATTGTCCAGCGCCGTGCCATAGGCATTCATCGACCTGTAGAAATCGAAGAAGGCCGGATCGCGTTTGTAGGCATCGGCGAAGGTCGCGCTGCGCTGGGCTTCGCCCTCGCCGCGCAGGATTTCCGATTCCTTCCGCGCCTCGGCGACGATTTCCACCACTTCGCGGTCGGCGCGAGCCTTGATGCGCTGCGCCGCTTCGTTGCCTCGCGCCCGCAGCCGCTCGGCTTCGGCCAGACGTTCGGCCTTCATGCGGTCAAAGGTCTGCTGCGAAACTTCTGCCGTCAGGTCGGTCCGGCGGATGCGCACATCTTCGATCTGCAGGCCAAGCGAGGTGGCGTCGGGCCTGAGCTGATCGCGCACTTCGCGCATCATCACGGCACGCTCTTCCGAGAGCGCCGCTTCGAAGTCGCGCAGACCGTAGACACGGCGAAGCGCCGCATCGAGACGCGTCCTCAACCGAGCCTCGGCCAGTTCGATCTGACCGGACACGGCGGAGCGGAACACGCGCGGATCCGAGATGCGATAGGCGATGAAAGCATCGACCTCGTAGAACTTGCCGCCCGAAACCTGGACGCGGATGTTGTCGAGATCGAAGCGCAGCACCCTGTTTTCGATCAATTGCACGCTGTCGGCATCGAAGAAGGCGAACGGCGCCTTGAAATAAATGCCGGGTTCATTCTTGACGTCGACGATCTCGCCGAACCGCAGCACGAGCGCCTGCTGGCGCGCATTGACCACGAAGACCGACGAATAGAGCAGGAACAGGAGGACTGCGGCGACGACAGCGATGATGGGGAGACGGTTGGCCATTACTGGTTTCCTCCCAGGACCGGCGGTGGCGCTGGCGCCTTCTGCTGCAGTGCCGGTAGCGGCAGATAGGGAACGACCCCTTGCCCGTTGCCCTGTTCGACAATAACTTTGTTGGAGTCTTTCAGGACCTTCTCCATTGTTTCCAGATAGAGGCGCTTGCGCGTCACATCAGGCGCCTTGGCGTATTCGTCATAGACCGAGATGAAGCGCTGCGCCTCGCCTGCGGCCTCCTGCACGACACGGTTCTTGTAGGCGGCCGCATCTTCGCGGACCTGTGCAGCCTCGCCGCGCGCCTGGCCGAGTTTCTGGTTGGAATACTGGTTGGCCTGCTCGACGAACTTGTCCTCGTCCTGTTCGGCACGCTGCACTTCGTCGAACGCATCGGCCACTTCACGCGGCGGAGCGGCATCCTCGATCGAAATGGCGTTGACGTTCAGGCCGGCCTTGTAGCCGTCCAGCGTCGTCTGGATGATTTCACGCACCGACGCCGCAATACCCTGGCGATCGTCGCGGAAGATGTCCTGGGCCGGTCGCCGGCCGACTGCTTCGCGCATGGCGCTTTCGGCGACCTGCCGCAGCATGCCGTCGGGATCGGAGACGTCGAACAGATAGGCTCTCGGATCGGAAACCTGGTAGGCCACCGAGAACTGCACATTGACGATGTTCTGGTCGCCCGAAAGCATCAGACCTTCGCCGCTGGTGTTGCCACCACCGATATCGACGAGCTGCTCGGCGATGTTGGCAGTCTCGACCGTTTCGATCGGCCACCAATGGAAATGCAGGCCAGGCTGCGAAAGTTCGGCCTTTGGTTTGCCGAAACGCAATTCCACCGCAACCTCGTCGGGCTGCACGGTGTAGACCGCCTTGAACGCCCACAGCACGACCAATGCGGCCGCGATCAGTGCAAAGACGGCGGGGCTGGCGCCGCCACCGCCCGGCAGCGCGCGCCGGAGCCTGTCCTGGCCGCGCCGGATGATGTCTTCGAGATCGGGAGGCGAGCCTGGCGGGCCACTGGGGCCCTTTGGTCCCTGCCCCCAGGGTCCTTGATTGCCGCCGCCACCCCATGGGCCGCCGCCACCGCCGCTCTTGTCGTTCCAGGGCATGAATGTCCTTTCGCTTGGAATTCCCTCGGCGCCGGCCAAGCGGCGCAAAATCCAATGTTGTTCTTCTATAGGGATGCCACGGCGCGCTTTCAACGCGATCCGCTACCGACAGCGTCCGATTTGGATCGGTCGCGACCCTTTATCGCCTCTCAATGCACGTCGCGGCGCCGTTCGTAAACCGAATAGCGCGTCGCGTGGCTGTCCTTTTCACCGGCGGGAACGTCCTGCGAACCGACAAGGCGCCATGAATCCGGGTCGATCGGCGGGAAATGCGCGTCGCCGTCGACACTGGCAAGGACATGGGTGACATGCAGGCGGTCGGCCAGCGGCAGCGCCTGGGCGTAGATTTCGCCGCCGCCCACCACGCAGATTTCGTCGGCGCCGGCCATGCAGCGCCCGCGCACGTTCGCCAGCTTGATCGCCTCGTCGAGCGAATGCGCGATTTCGACGCCCTCGGCGCGCCAGGCCGTGTCGCGTGTCACCACGATGTTCAGCCTGCCCGGCAATGGCCGGCCGATGCCTTCATAGGTCTTGCGGCCCATGATGATGGGCTTGCCCATCGTGTCGGCCTTGAACCGCTTCAAATCCGTGGAAAGCCGCCACGGCAAGCCGCCATCGCGACCGATCACGCCGTTCTCGGCGATGGCAACATATATCGCGACGTCCATCAGCCACCATTCCTGCCATTGCCACTTTCCATCGCCACCGCATCGCCGGTGCCGAGTTCGGCGATCGAATCATTGGCCAACGCCGGCGCAGCCGAAAACGCCAGCGCTGCGGTCAGGACGGAACGAAACATGGAAGCTCCCTTGGCGAGAATGCCGGCACGACACTAGCCGTTTCAATATGGCGTTTCAAAGCCCCTTCCACGCCTCGCCGATGCTTGTGCACATGCCATGCTTGTCTGGACACGCCGGTTACGATCGGGCAGGAGTTCGGCCATGCGCAAGCTTCTCGTCATCGGCATCGGCGCCGGCAATCCCGACCACATGACGGTCCAGGCCATCGACTGTCTGAACCGCGCCGACGTTCTGTTCATTCCCGACAAGGGCAAGCAGAAGAACGACCTCGCTGAACTGCGCCGCCAGATCTGCGACCGCTTCGTCACCAATCCGAAATCGCGCCGTGTCGAATTCGACGTGCCGGTGCGCGCGGAGCCGGCGCCCTCCTACCGCCCGACCGTCGATGACTGGCACGAGGCGATCGCCGCCATTTATGAAAGCCTGATCCGCGACGAGCTTGCGGAAGATGGTTGCGGCGCCTTCCTGATCTGGGGCGATCCCTCGCTCTACGACAGCGCGCTACGCATCCTGGAGCGCGTGCGCCTGAGGGCCAATGTCGCGTTCGAGTTGGAGGTCATTCCCGGCATTACCGCCGTCCAGGCGCTGGCCGCCAGCCACAGCACGGCGCTCAACCGCATCGGCGATTCCATCCTGGTCACCACCGGCCGCCGCTTCCGCCAAGAAGGCATGCCGGACAATGCCGGCAGCGCCGTGGTAATGCTCGACGGCAAATGCGCCTTCAACACGCTGGACGACAAGGACCTGGTCATCCACTGGGGCGCCTATCTTGGCACGCCGGACGAGATCCTTATCTCCGGCCGCCTCGGCGATGTCGGTGCCGAGATTGAGAGGACCCGCGAAGAAGCCCGCCGAAAGAAGGGCTGGATCATGGATACGTACCTGCTGCGCAAGCCTGGCGAGCCGGACGGTGTTGATTGATAGCGCGGCCCGGCAGAGTAGAGTTTGCGTAGGCCTTTCAGGTAGGCCTTTCAGCCGGCGTCGATCTCCGCCTGCAGCGCCTCCATATGCGTCGCCGCCGCCGAAGTCGCCGCCCGTTCGATGGCGCGGAAGCGGCTGACCACGGCCAGCCCCACCGACGTCAATTGCGCACCGCCGCCCTTCCTGCCGCCGGTCTGGGCCGCGACCAGCGGCTTGCCGAACACCCGGTTCATGTCCTCTACCAGATCCCAGGCGTGCTTGTAGGACATCTCCATGCCGCGTGCCGCAGCCGAGATCGAGCCGAAGGCGGCGATCTGCTCGAGAAGCTCGATCTTGCCCGGCCCGATGCGCCCGTCCGGATCGAGGTTTATGCGCAAGCTCAGCGATGGCATTTCCTGTCCTCCGCAATCACATCAGATTAGCCCCTCTGCCGCCATAGCGCTATTCCAAAGCAACATAGCGATGTTGTCCTTTGGTCATCCATCCACCTCGGCTGGCAGGCCGGCAGCTGTATTTGCTCGGTCGAAGCTCACCGTCTTGACCACGGCAAAGACCTTTCGGCCGAGCCGCAATTTCAGCGTCTGCCGCGATTGCTCGGTGATGCGGGCCAGCACGGTCGCACCATTACAGTCGATGCCGACCTCGACAGCAGGCCCCTCGCCCGGGCTGATCGCGATGATCGTGCCCGGCAATATGTTGAGCGCGCTAAGGCCAGCAGGCTGCTCGGTGGCGATCATCACGTCACGGGCGCGGATGCGGATGCGCACCGGCGCCCCGACCGACATTGCCAGCCGCGGCACGCGGATCTCCCCGGCCAGCGAGCCAAGCACACTCATGCCGAAGGCTTCGTCGTGGCGCAGCACCTTGGTGTCCAGCACGGCACCGCCCTCGCCACGCTCTTCCGCCGGCAAAAGGTCGAGCCTTTGCATGATCGCCTCGGTCGGACCGGAAGCCGCGACATTGCCTTGCGCCAGCACCACCACGTCGCTCGCCAGACGCGCCACCTCGGCGATGGAATGGCTGACATAGACGATCGGAATCCTCGTCTCGTCGCGCAGCCGCTCGATATAGGGCAGGATCTCGGCTTTGCGCGCCTCGTCGAGCGAAGCCAGCGGCTCGTCCATCAGCAACAATTTCGGGCTGGCCAGCAGCGCCCGGCCGATCGCCACACGCTGCTTCTCGCCGCCGGAGAGCTTTGCCGGCCGGCGGTCGAGCAAATGACCGATTCCGAGCAACTCGACCATGGCATCCATATCCGCATAGCGTTCCGCGGTTGGCGTGAACCATCGGCCATAGCGCAGATTGCTGGCCACGCTCATATGCGGGAACAGCCGCGCATCCTGGAACACCATGCCGATCCGCCGCTTGTGCTTTGGCACGAACAGGCCGGCATCGGTATCGACCAGCACGCGGCCGTCGACCTGGACGCGCCCCTTGTCGGGCCGGATAAGCCCGGCAATCATGTTGATCAGCGTCGTCTTGCCGGAACCCGAAGGTCCGAACAGCGCGGTCAGCCGTCCGGCACTCTCGAAGCTGGCGTCGATGCCGAAATCGCCGAGGCGATGGCTGATGTCGATGAGAACGGTCATTCGATGTCCATCCGCCGCCCGACACGCCGCGCCAACACCTCCGACGCGACGAGTGCCGCCATCGAGATGACGATCGAGATCAGCGTCAGCCGGAGCGCCCCGGCGTCGCCGCCCGGCACCTGCGTGAAGGTATAGATCGCCGACGGCAGCGTCTGCGTCTCGTTCGGGATGTTGGAGACGAAGGTGATCGTCGCGCCGAACTCGCCCATCGCCTTGGCAAACGACAGGATGGCGCCGGCAATCAGGCCGGGCAGGATCAGCGGCAGGGTGATGGTGGCGAACACCCACAGCGGATTGGCGCCGAGCGTGCCGGCCGCCGCCTCCATCCTCCGGTCGACCGCTTCGATCGACAGCCGGATCGCCCGCACCATCAGGGGAAAGCCCATGATGCCACAGGCGAGTGCAGCACCTGTCCAGCGGAACGAAAAAACAATGCCGAAATGCTCGGCAAGGAAAGCGCCGGCCGGCCCACGCTTGCCGAAGGTCAGAAGGAGCAAATAGCCGGTCACTACCGGCGGCAGGATCAGTGGCAGATGCACCAGCCCGTTGAGCAGCGTCTTACCCCAGAATTGGCCACGGGCCAGCACCAGCGCGATCAATATGCCCGGCGGCAGGCTGAAAAGCATCGCCACCGTCGCCACCTTGATCGACAGCCGGACCGCATTCCATTCGTCGGGAGTGAGGTCCAGCAGCCAGTTCATGCGTCAGGCGTTGCCTTAATTGCTTGGCGCCAGGATCGTGAAACCTTGCGCCTTGAACAGCTCGGCTGCCTTGACGGACTCAAGGCACTTCAGGAATGCCGGCGTATCCTTGTCCTTGGAATCGGCTGTCTGGGCAACCGGATAGATAATCGGCGGGTGCGAATCCTCCGGGAAGGTGCCGACCACCTTGACTCCCTTCTCCGCATGCGCGTCGGTGGCATAGACGATGCCGAGTGCCGCTTCGCCGGTCGAGACCAGCTTGAGCGCGGCGCGAACATTCTCGGCCTGCGCCACCTTGCCCTCGACCGAAGACCAGACACCAAGCGATTCAAGCGCCGCCTTGCCGTATTTGCCGGCCGGAACGGCCTTGAAATCGCCCATTGCGAGCTTGCCGTCGCCGATCAGCTTGGCGAGGTCAAAACCCTTCTCGATCTTGGCTTCGGCCTTCGAATCCTTCGGCGCCACCAAGACGATCTGGTTGCCGAGCAACTTCACTTCGGTGTCAGGCTTGGTCAGCTTCTTGTCGGAAAGATATCTCATCCAGTCGAGATCGGCCGAGATGAAGACATCGGCAGGAGCACCGCCTTCGATCTGCTTGGCCAGCGCCGAACTCGCCGCATAGGAGATGGTTGCCGCTTCGCCGACATCGGCCTCGCAGGCCTTGTTCACGGCGTCGAGCCCGTCCTTGAGGCTGGCGGCCGCAAAGACGACGACCTTGTCTTCCGCATGTGCAGCCGGCACCGCAGCCATCAGCGCCGCCGCAAAACCACCGATCGCAATCACCTTCAATCCGAAACCTTTGTGCTTCAACATGAAAAACTCTCCCCTGGGTTTGAAATCCGCTCGGCTGGTAGCCTGCCGACCGATATATCCGCATGAACATAACAAGGGAAGGCTTTTGCTCGACTACGGCATTGTATCTTGATGGCCTCGCGGCCTACGATGAATTGAACTGGATACAACGACAGGCCGAAGGAGACGCCACATGAAGATCAGCGCCCGCAACATTCTCAAGGGAACGATCGTCGAGATCGTCAAGGGAGCCACCACCTCACATGTCAGGATCGACATCGGTGGCGGCGCCGTCGTCACCGCCTCGATTACCAACGAGGCCGTCGCCGATCTCAAGCTCGAGAAAGGCAAGCAGGCCTATGCCGTGGTCAAGGCCTCAGACGTCATGGTCGGCATCGACTGACTGGACCGTGTTAGCGTCTCAAACCGCGATCGGCGCCTTGATCGTCGCGTCGGCGAGGTAGTTCTCGAGCCGGAAATCCTCGAAGCGGAAGGCGAAGAGATCCTTCACTTCCGCATTAACCCATAGCGTCGGCAGCGGCTTGGGCGTGCGCTGCAACTGTTCGCGCGCCTGCTCGAAATGGTTCGAGTAGAGATGCGCGTCGCCAAGCGTGTGGATGAAATCTCCGGGCTTCAGCCCGGTGACCTGCGCAACCATCAGCGTCAACAGCGCATAGGAGGCGATGTTGAACGGTACGCCGAGGAAAATGTCGGCCGAGCGCTGGTAGAGCTGGCAGGAGAGCCTGCCTTCCGAGACATAGAACTGGAACAGGCAGTGGCAGGGCGGCAGCGCCATGGCTTCCACCTCGGCCGGGTTCCACGCCGAAACGATAAGCCGCCGCGAATTAGGATTCTTGCGTATCTCCTTGAGAAGGTTCGCAATCTGGTCGATCCCGCCGCCATGACCGTCCGGCCACGAGCGCCATTGCTTGCCATAGACCGGGCCAAGGTCGCCATTCTCGTCGGCCCATTCGTCCCAGATGGAGACGCCATGGTCGTTGAGGTATTTGATGTTGGTGTCGCCGGCCAGGAACCACAGGAGTTCATGCACGATCGACTTCAGGTGCAGCTTCTTGGTGGTGGTGACCGGAAAGCCGCGCGCCAGGTCGAAGCGCATCTGATAGCCGAACACCCCACGCGTGCCGGTGCCCGTACGGTCGCCGCGATCGGCGCCGTTTTCCAGCACATGCTTCAACAGGTCGAGATACTGGCGCATCGGTTTCGCCTCGATTCGGGGTTACCGGTCATCATAGCCGAATCCGGCAGCAGAAGCAGGCGCGAAAATCGCGCAGCATCTGCATCTTAAGAGGTGTTGTCAGAGGGAGCCGAGCTTGCCCAGATCCTTCGCAACCAGATAGTAGAAAGTCACCCGGCTCTTGGTGTTGTCGGCCGCCATCGCCTTGCAGACCTTTTCGATCGACGCATCGGCCTTGCTACCGTCGGTGATGCCGAGCCTTTTGGAAACCCAGCCCGCCTTGACGCGATCGAGTTCCTTGGAATCGGTGCAGGACACCAGCGAAGAATCGCGGTTCCTGAGCGCAATGCCCAGATGCTTCACGATCTTGGCAACCGCGTCGGCGCTTGCCGCGGCGTCGTATTTCTTCACGTCTGCGAGATAGTCGGCCATCGATTTTCCCCACGTCGGCGCCACGGATCCAATCGATGAGGGCTGTGGCGCGCTGCCGCAACTTGTGCGCTAGGCAACTCCTCACCGCTGCAAAGCTTCGGTTGAGACCGTTTGCAAGTCAACCCTTTGCCTCACAGTTTGGCACACGGTTTGACGCAGGAACAAACGCTCGATGCGGCCTTTCATTTTTTGCGATGGGCCCCTATATTCGTTTTGTCGGCTTGACCGACTATGGCGATAAATGGGCGATGAAATAAGCCGTTCGGACCCGGGGGCGGTACCCGGCGCCTCCACCAAAAACCGCTTTTGAAAAGAAGCGGCTTTTGCTGGGGGCGAAATAGGATCGACGAAGGTGTAAAGATCGTACTTTTGCCCGGCATTGTACCACCGTCATCGGGCTAAACTTATAGTTGCCAACGACAACTATGCGGAAGCACGTCTCGCCGCGTAAGCGGTGCGATAGCTTCAATTCAAGTCCTAGGGGTTCGCACTTCTAGGCGGGGTTCGGAGGTACCTGGCAACAGAAACCTCCACTTCTCTCCCTCATCATGTTTGTTTCGCCTGAAGCGATTTTGAATCGGCATGTCGCTCCCGGGAATCCGGTGCAGGCGCGAGCTTCTTGCTCATATAGACAGTTGTTCCGCCCATGAATGGCTCCCGCCGATCGACGCTGTATCCGACCCTCGAGTAGAGCGCGACGTTGGACGCAAAGGCGTCGTTGGTCAGCAGGCGCAGTTCGGTGCGGCCGGCTTCAATGGCCTTGCTCTCGGCAAACGCCAGCAATCGCAGGCCCAGGCCCTGGCCTTGGCAGCCCGGCCTGACGGCGACATTCTCGATCCAGAGATGATCAGAGTGCAGCATCGTCTCGATCAGCCCGACCAGGGTGCCGGAGACGTAGAGCATATCGATCTGGTGCTCTTGAGTGGCCCGCTCGTAGTCGGCTTTCATCGGCTGCGGCTCGCGACCGATGATGGGAACCCATCTCGCATAGGCAGCGCGCACCAGGTCTCGGATCAGCCCGGCGTCCTGTGGTTTAGCCAGCCGAAATTCCATGGTTGTTTCAGAGCACATGCCAAGTTCCTTGTAATGAGGCACAAAAAACCCCGCCGACCATAAGGGTGGGCAGGGCTGCTGAAGCTTCGAGAAGAGGGGGAGACCTAGTCTCCTGCGAGCCTTCCCGCAGTCAACGCGCAACGCTGCACGAATGTGCAGGGCCGACGTCGCGAGGTTGAGGTACGCATGCTCATGGCTTTTATTGGCGCGAAGGTCGCGATCATGTCAAGCTGGCGCAGGCGAACTGTTCGTGAAGGCCTTCCCTGCAGTTGATCATGTCGCGAAGCGTTTGGCGCCAGCTACACAGATAACCACGGCGGCAGTGACAGCGACCATGGCCAAGCTCACGACTTCATGCAGCAAGGTCGCAGCGAGCGCCAGTCCGAAAAAGGGCTGAAGCAGTTGCAATTGTCCCACGGCGGCAATGCCGCCCTGGGCGAGCCCTTTGTACCAGAAGATGAACCCGATCAGCATGCTGAACAGGGAGACGTAGGCGAGACCGATCCAGGCCGCCTGCCCCGTTCCGGCGAACGACGCTGGCATGATGACGATGGCCAGCGTTGCCATGATCGGCAACGACAGAACCAGCGCCCAGGAAATCACCTGCCAGCCGCCGAGCGTTCGCGAGAGCTTTGCGCCTTCGGCGTAGCCGAGGCCGCAAACAACGACGGCCGCAAGCATCAGAATGTCGCCTTTCGCAGATGCAGAGAAACCCTGCGTCATTGCAAATCCGGCAACCAGCGAACTGCCAAGACATGAGAACAGCCAGAAAGCCGGACGTGGACGCTCGCCGCCACGTATCACCCCGAAAATCGCCGTCGCCAATGGCAGCAGGCCGATGAAAACAATGGAATGGGCCGAGGTGACATGCTCGAGCGCCAGCGCCGTCAGCAAGGGGAAACCGACGACGACGCCAAGCGCGACGACGATCAGCGAAACGACATCGCCTGGTCCCGGTCGCTTCTCGCGAAAGGCCAGCAACAAACCAAGCGCCAGGACGCCAGCGATACCCGCGCGGGCAGCGGTGAGGAACACCGGGTCAAAAGCGGCAACCGCCACCCGTGTCGCCGGCAGGGATCCGCTGAAGATCAGCACGCCGAGAAAGCCGTTGATCCATCCGCTGGTCGCCTTGTCCATTCATACCCATCCTGTTTGTCGCCATTATCGATTGCGCCGTGCGGATTTCTAAGAGACAGTGCATGACAGTCTTGGCAAACTGTCATGGCTTCAGGAGCAGTACGGATGGACATCCGGCTGGATATCTCGAACGATGCCGGCACGCTTGTCGGGCGCGTCATGGCGGCAATACGGCAACGCATCGCCGGACGAACGCTCGCACCAGGGGCAAAGCTGCCCTCGATCCGCGGCTTTGCCAAAGCCATGTCGGTCTCCAAGTCGACCGTGGTCGAAGCCTATGACCGGCTCGTTGCCGAAGGCGTCGTCCAGTCGCGGCGCGGTTCGGGATTCTATGTCGCCGGCCACCTGCCCCCATTGGCTCTCGCCGAAATTGGCCCGCGGCTGGATCGCGCCGTTGATCCGTTCTGGGTGTCGCGGCAATCGCTGGAAGCTGGCGAGGACACACTCAAGCCGGGCTGCGGATGGCTTCCCGCCTCATGGATGCCGGAAGCCGATTTGCGCCGATCGCTACGCAGTTTTGCCCGCGCCGATACCGCGGCGTTGACCGACTACGGACCGCCGCTTGGCCTTTTGCCATTGCGCCAGCTTCTGTCGCGGCGCATGGCGGAGCGCGGCATCGAGGCGGCACCGGACCAGATCATGCTGACGGAATCGGGCACGCAGGCTATCGACCTGCTGTGCCGGTTCCTGCTCGAGCCGGGCGACACTGTGCTTGTCGACGACCCCTGCTATTTCAATTTTCTCGCCCTGCTGCGCGCGCATCGCGCCAAGGTCGTCAGTGTTCCCTACACGCCCTCGGGCCCCGACATGGAGCTGTTTGGGCAAGCGCTGAGCGAGCATCGGCCGCGCCTCTACATCACCAATTCGGCGATCCACAATCCGACCGGGGCAACGCTCTCGCCCGTCATTGCCCACCGGCTACTCAAGCTCGCCGAGCAATCGGGGCTGACCATCATCGAGGACGATATTTTCGCCGACTTCGAACATGAACCCGCGCCGCGCCTGGCCGCGTTTGACGGGCTGGACCGGGTGATCCACATCGGCAGTTTTTCCAAGACGCTGTCGGCGGCGACGCGGTGTGGGTTCATCGCCGCCCGACGCGATTGGACGGACGGGCTGATCGATCTGAAAATCGCCACCTCATTCGGCGGCAGCCCGGTTGCCGCCGAGCTTGTCCTCGGCATTCTCCGGGATGGAACTTACCGCAAACACATCAATGGCCTGCGCGATCGCCTGTCCCGCGCCATGGGGGAAACCGGCGCGCGGTTGAAGGCCATGGGCATCAACCCATGGATCGAGCCAAGGAGCGGCATGTTCCTGTGGTGCACGCTGCCCGATGGTCTGGACGCCGCCGATATCGCGCGGTGGGCATTGGCCGAGAACATTGTGCTGGCGCCGGGAAACGCCTTCAGCCTTTCGCAGTCCGCCACAGGGTTTCTGCGTTTCAACGTTGCCCAATCGTCCGATCCGCGCATCTTCTCTGCGCTTGAAAGGGCGATGCAGGGATGAAAATGCGGTGATGAAAAAGGCCGGGAATGACCCGGCCTTTTTGCCCTCGATAGTGTTATTTACTCTGCCGGTGCTTCGACGACTTCGCGCGAACGGCCAAGCGTCACTTTTGCCAGCGTAAACGAGATCACCGCGCAAAGCGTGATGCCGGCCACCATCGGCAGCGGTGTGCCGTCGAAGAACACGCCGGCAACGCCCATGGCGACGGCACCGATGGCGAAATGCAGCGTGCCCATCAGCGCCGAAGCCGTGCCGGCAATCTCGCCATGCTCTTCCATGGCCAGCACCGACGTCGTCGGGATGACCAGGCCGAGAAAACCGTAGCCGATGAACAGCAGCGCCGCCATCACGTCGAGCCGGTCGACGCCGGTTGCCATCACCGCCAACAGCACCACCATGGTCGTCGCATAGCCGGTCACGGCGACACGCACCACGCGCCTCAGCCCGAACCGCTCCGACAGCAATCCAGTCAGCTGCGACATGCCGATGAAGGCAACCGCGTTGATCGAGAAGAACACGCTGTAGACCGAAGGCGACAGCCCGTAGTGGTCGATCAGGATGAAGGACGAACTCGACAGATAGACGAAGAAGCTGGCAATGCCGAAGCCGGCGATCGCCACCAGACCCAGGAAGTTGAGATCACCCATCAGGAAGCGGTAGGCGGAAAGCGCGGTGCCGAAGGAACTGCCGGCGCGCTCCTCGGCCGGCCGTGTTTCCTTGAGCGAGGTCGCCAGCAGGATGGTGGCCAGTGCCGCCGCACCCGTCACCGTCCAGAATACGGCGCGCCAGCCGAAATTCTCGATGATCTGGCTGCCGGTCAGCGGCGCCAGGATCGGCGACACCGAAAACACCAGCATCAACAGCGACATCAGCTTTGCCGCCTCGGTGCCGGTGTGCAGATCACGCACGATGGCGCGCGGCACGGCCATGCCGGCGCTGGCGCCGAGCCCCTGCAGGAAGCGGAAGGCGATCAGCCATTCGATAGTCGGCGCCATTGCCGAGCCGACGCCGCCGACCATGAACAGCGCGAGGCCGCCATAGAGCGGCAGCTTGCGCCCGACCATGTCGGAGATCGGCCCGACGATGATCTGGCCGAAGCCCATCGAGAGGAAGAATATCAACAGGCTCATCTGCACGGCGGCAGTGCTGGCGTGCAGATCTTCGCCGATCGAAGGCAGCGCGGGGAGATACATGTCGATGGCGAAGGGGCCGATAGCGGACAACAAGCCGAGTACGACCGCGATGCGGAGGAATTTGGGACTCATGATAGTGGCTTCTTTCGAATCTGGCTGCCGCCGCTAAGCGACGTCTAACCCTAGGACGTTCCATCCCGTGAAATTCCGACTCTCCAAGAGCGAATTCTCTTCCCTCCGGAGCGAAATCTCTTAGTGTTATGTCCACAAATTTAGACACTCTTGTCTAATTCGTCAATCACCTCTATATAGATTTCTATGAAGCTGCACGTCTCTCCTGACATTTTCCCGCCACGTGGCCATGAGGCCAAGCGAATGTCGATTGTTGATGCTGCTGCTTCGGTTTTTTGCCGCGAAGGCTTTGCCGGCGCCAATATCGACCTGATCGCGGTCGAGGCCGGTGTTTCGCGTCAGACCGTCTACAACCATCATGGCGACAAGGAAAGGTTGTTCATTGCCGTCGTTCGCGACCTGACCGAGCGCTGCAATGCCGGCATCTTCGCCACCTTTGCCAGTTTCCCCGACCAGCCCAAGGATCTGGAGGCCGACCTGATTGGCTTTGCGATCCGCATGAACCGCAACTGCATCTGCAACCGCGACGGAAAATTCCTGCGCAAGCTGATCCAGACCGAGGGCGAGCGCTATCCCGAACTTTTTGCCGAGTGGCGCGACCAGGGGCCAGGCAGGACGTGGCCGGCGCTGGCCGCCCGCTTCGCCCGCCTCGCCCATGCCGGTTTCCTGGTGATCGAAGATCCCGATGTGGCGGCGCGCCAGTTCCTCGCCCTCGTCAACGCCGAACTGCAGACAACCTTCATGCTCGGCGGCACGCCGCAGGACGATGAGGTGGTGCAGTCCGCAACAAATGGCGTGCGCACCTTTTTGCGCGCCTTCGGCAAGCGGCAGTCCGCTGCCCGCGCGGACAAACACAGCGCGCTCGCCGGCGCCTGAGAGACAAATCCCAGACATCTCCTCTCGCAACTGCGCGGTCGGCCTCTATATCCGGTTTACGCCGCCCTCAAGCTTGATTACAGCTATGCGGACGATTCAACGGAACCAAACCGCCACATGGCCGACGACCACATCCGCTACGACATTCTGGCCCAGGAGGCGTTGCGCGGCGTCATGCGCAAGGTTCTGGCCGAGGTCGCGCGCACCGGCCTGCCTGGCAACCATCATTTCTTCATCACTTTCCTGACCGGCGCGCCGGGCGTGCGCGTGTCTTCCCGGTTGCGCGAGCGCTATCCCGAACAGATGACCATCGTCATCCAGTTCCAGTACTGGGACCTGAAAGTGACCGACACGGGCTTCGAGGTCGGGCTGTCCTTCTCCGATGTACCCGAAAAGCTCGAAATCCCGTTCTCGGCCGTGCGCGGCTTTTACGACCCGTCCGTCAATTTCGAACTCGAATTCGACGTAAAGACGGACACTTCGGCAGAGGACGGACCGACAGCCCAGTCGGCTCCCGAACCACTGGCCATCGTCACCGAGAAAAAGCCGGAGAAGACGAAGAAGGCCGCCGCCGAGGCCGAAAAGAAGCCTGCCGTGGCCGACGCCGGCAAGAGCGCCGATGTCGTGTCGCTCGACGCCTTCCGCAAGAAGTAACCTGACCGGCGGCGCGCGAAATGGCCGATATCCTCAATCTCCGTCAGGCCCGTAAGCAGAAGGCGCGGATTGAGAAAGAGCGGCTGGCCGGCCAGAACCGGGCGCTGCACGGCCGTTCCAAGGCCGACCGGAACCATGATCGCCTGACCGCCGAAAAAGCCGAAAAATTCGTCTCCGGCCATCGCCGCGAACCCTTGGAAGATCAAGGCGATAAATGAGCGGCTTACGGTGAGCCCGGTCGAAAAACGCTCGGTGACGATCCGCGGCCACCGCACCAGCTATTCGCTCGAAAAACCGTTCTATGACGATCTCGTCGTCATTGCGGCCAGGCGAAAACGTACGCTCGCCGCCCTCGTCGCCGAAATCGACGAAACCCGCCCCCGCGACGCCAATCTCTCTTCTGCGCTGAGGCTGTATGTGCTGGATTGGGCCAAGCGAAGAATTGCGGACTAGCCGCCGCCCAGCGACTTCAGCAGATTGTCGACCGAGAACGGGTTGGTCTTGGGCTTCGATGGCACCGGTGCCGAACCGTCATTGACGCCGGGAAGACCGTCGACCTTTGGCGCCTCCCTGGCCGCCTTGCGTTCGGCGTCGAGCTTGGCTTTCTCCTGCGACGCGATGCGCATAGCCTCTTCCGCCTTCTTGCGCTCCTGTTCGGCCTGCGCTTTCGCCGCCTCCTTGGCGGCCTGTTGCTCGGCTTGAACCTTTGCGTCGGCTTCTGCCTTGGCCTTGGCCGCAGCGTCCGCCTCGGCTTGAGCCTGTGCGTCAGCTGCCGCCTTGGCTTTTGCTTCCGCTTCGGCTTGAGCCTTTGCTTCGGCTTCAGCTTTCGCCTTTGCCTCGGCTTCCGCCCTCGCCCTGGCATCCGCCTCGGCTTTCAGCCGCGCGGCTTCCTCCAGCCTACGCAACTCCTCGGCGGCGTTGTCGCGTTCGGTTTGCAGGGCCGCGTAATACCGCACCTCGCGCCGCAGCCGCTGTTTTTCCAGCAATGCGGCCTGCATCGCCTCGACCCGCTGCTGCTCCTTCTCCAGCGCGCGCTGGGTCAGGAACTGCGCCAGCGGCTCGCTGTCGAATACCCTTTTCATTGCACCGAACGGCCCGTCGACACTGAAATTCATGGTCGGTTCGGAGCCGACCAGCGCCTCGTCGCCGGGCCTGTAGGCGATCGACCCGTTGACGGCGACGTTGCCCGCAGTCAGATCCGCCGTGATGTCGGCTGACAGCGTCGCCTTCGGATTTTCGAGCTTGACCGGCGGTGCCCGTAGCGTGCCGCCGGCAATCGCGAAGGCGATATCAGTGTCCTGAGCCGAAAAACTGCCATCCGCGGCAATCTGCGGCGCAAAGCCAGCGGTCTTTGCCACATCGATATCGCGCCCGATCGCATCGGCTTTGGCGATGAAGGCGCCGAAGGCATCGGGATTGACGCCGGCAAGAGTCAGGTCCTTCAACGCTGCCGTGCCGGAGCCGGACAGCGTCGCAACCATCGCATCGACCGATTTGCCGCTGGTCGAAAGCGCCGTTGAGAAATCGCCGCTGCCGCTGATGCCGGCATCCGGCAGCACTGTCGCCAGGTCGGCGCCGGCAAGTTTCATCTGGCCCGAGAAAAGCCCGGTGCCGTCATTGTTCTTCAACTCGAACAGCCCGGTCAGCGCGCCGCCGAGGAGTTTGGCCTTGAGGCCTGAAACGCGGATGCCTTCCCGGTCGAGCTTCAGTGAAAAACCCGCATCATAGGCCGTGGCGAACGGGCCCCCGGCAAGGGCTGCCGTGGTCAGGTCGAGATCGGCGGTGAACGGCAGGCTGGACTTCTGGCTGAAAGGCGCCGTCGGCCAGGCCCCATTGGTGGCGAGGAAGGACTGGTCGCCAAACAGCGTCACCGCCATCGGATCGAGGTCCAGTTCGTCGAGCGCCAACGCGCCGGCAAGATGCGGCAGCCCGTCCTTCACATCGATGTTGAGGTCACCGGAAACCGCGGCCTCGTTGATGGCGCCGCTGAGGCTGTCCAGGACCAGCAGGCCATTGCCGAAGTCGGCATCCGCCGTGAACGAGGTCGACATGCCAGCCCCCATGCCCGGCAGTCCGATTCCGGTCGTCATCAGCCACGGCTCGATGTCGGCGGCCTCGAGGCTGACCTTGCCCTTGGCCGTGGCCCCTTGCGGCGTATCGGCCACCGTCCCGTCGAACCCGGCCTTGAAGTCGTCGGCGGCAAGGTTGAAACTCGTCTCCAGGCCGCCGCCAAGCGTGCCCTTGGCGGAGACGTCGGTGGTTGCCTGGCCGAGCATGCCGAGCGGCAGTGCGGGAAAACCATAGAGCGCCAGCAGCGCCGTGGCGTCGGGATTCCTGGCGTTGAAGGTCAGCGCCACCGTGGCTTCCCGAAGGCTGTCGATCGTCCCCTTGCCGGACAGCGACGCCGAAAAGGCTGAGCCACCGGCCTTGCCCTGTCCGCTGACCGCCAGCCCCGTGGTGCCGTCGCCATTGTCGGCAGCACTCGCCACCAGATCGACACGCGCGTCCTGGAACAGTTCGGGGTAGGCTGCGGCCCGGCCCGCAAGGCCTTTCAGGATGGCACTGTCGGGATAGTGCTGTGCTGCGACATCGATCAACGGCTTGAGGTCGACGGCGACCACGGATGCGTCGAGCTTGCCGGTCGGGCTCGCCGGGAAATCCTTGATCCGGCCAGTGGCGCTGATCGAAGTGCCGGCCAGCCCACCGAGCGAAAGCCGATCGATCTCGAGCAGACCGTCGCGCAGTCTGAGTGCCGTGTCGACCGTATCGGCGGTCAGACCGCCGGCACTGACCGGCCCGGCCTTGATCTGAAAATCAAGATCGCGGTCGGAAAAGCGGTTGGCGCCCTTGTCGCTGACGAAGATCGAAGCGAAGGCCGCGAGCCCGTCGACGTCGAGTTCGCCGCCTTCGAGCCGCATCAGCACCGACGGCTTGGCGTCGTCCGGCTGGCTGGAATCGATACGGCCGGAAAACTTCGCCTTGCCGAGGATCAGTTCGAGATCGCTGAGGGCTTGGCGCTTCTCGCTGAGATCGACCTTGGCCTTGAAGCCGGCGGCCGGCAGGCGGCGGATTGCCTCGTCAACATCCTTCGACAGCCAGGCGGCGAAGCCGGAAGGCTGCGCCACGGCCAGCAGCAGCGCGCCGGTAAAGCCGAAATGATCCTCGACGCTGAGCATGCCGTTTGCTTCCAGCCTGGCGCGGCCGGGCAGCGTCGCGGCGAGCGACTTCACCGACCAGCCACCATCGGTCGGTTCGGCGGAAAGATGCACATCGCGAACCGTCGTGTCGCCGGTCACCACAGCCGGCAGCTTGACCTCGACGGTGCCCGGTATGGTCGGCTTCGGCAAATCGAGCAGCGCCCGCTCCAGCGCCGCGATACGCTTGGACAGGGTCAGTCCGGTGCCGGCCGCGGCACCGACCGCTTCATCGAACTGCACCTGCGCGCCGTCGGCCTCGATCGAAAAGCGCGGCTTCAGCCCAAGATCGACGCTGGCGTTGCCGTCGGCGGTGTAGGGATTGTCGAGCGGCCCGGTCTCGAAGCGGAATTCGGCAACGCCGAGTTTCTGGTGATCGAGCGAAAACTTGCCGTTCAGCCGGAACCCTGGATCGGGTTTGCCGGCGCTGACCTTGCCCGAATTGATCTCGACAAACTCGCCATCGGTGCCGCGCAGCTGCGCCGAATTCTTGTCGGCGCCCGAAATCTTGAACTGACCGGAATAGACCGCCGCGCCCTTGACAATGCCGGCATTGCCGTCGGTCTCGATGACCAGCGGATAAGCATCCGGATCGGCCCTGAGCCGGAGCCGCATCTGTCCGGTGCCGTCGGCCTTGCCGGTGGAAGCGACGAGCGTGGCGCGCAGGCCATCCAGGCGCAGCGAACCATCCATCCGCCATGGCCCGGCCAGCGACCTGGCCGAGATCGTCGAATTGATCTCGGAAATGAGATGGCTGCGCCCGCCGGCAGCATGGCGCAGCGCGATCTGCCCTTCCGTCACCGTCAGCTTCTCGATCGAGATCTGGTTGAGGTCGAACGGCGAGGACGGCCGCATCGCCCAGTCGACCGTGCCGTCGGCGGCGATATCGATCGTCGCCTTCGGCCGCACCAGCCGCATATCGAAGATCAGCACCTCGCCGCTCAGGAAAGGCGCCAGTTCGGCATCCATCGAAAAGGTCTCGACGGTCATCGCCGGCTGGCCGCCGGGGCCGCCGGCGACGGTTACGTTCGAAAACGTCACCGAGGGAAACGGCAGCAGTCGCGCCGTTGCATCGCCTTGCACCGTGACCTTGCGGCCCAAAATGGCGCTCGCCTCGCGCTCGAACTCGGCGCGGTAGCCTGTCCAGTCGATAAAATACGGCACCACCAGCGCCGCACACAGCACCAGCACGAAAAGACCACCGAAGATCACGAACAGGCGTGCGAGCATCAGTTCCGATTGGGTTGATTGAAATCAATCGCACTCTACCCGCATCAGCGTGTCGATAAAGAGGCAATTCGATTGCCAGCCACCACTAGCTAGTCGCGAGGCAGAATCTTCCCCGGGTTCATAATATCAAGCGGGTCGAGCGCCTGCTTGATGGTGCGCATGATGTCGACGCCGTGGCCGAGCTCATGGCGCAGGAAGCCGACCTTGCCTTGGCCGATGCCATGCTCGCCGGTGCAGGTGCCATCCATGGCGATCGCTCGCATGTTGAGCCGCGCGACGAACTTTTCCGACAGCGCGATCTCCCGGGGATCGTCCACGTCCATCAGCACCAGCACATGGAAATTGCCGTCGCCGGCATGGCCCACGATCGGCGCGATCAGACCCATCTCGGCAATGTCGGCCTCGGTCTCGGTGACGCATTCGGCAAAGCGCGAGATCGGCACGCAGACATCGGTCGACAGCCCCTTGGCGCCCGGCCGCAGCGTCAGCGACGACCAGTAGGCGTCATGCCTGGCCTTCCACAATTTCGTCCGCTCCTCGGCAACGCTGGTCCACAGGAACGGCCCGCCGCCATTTTCCTCCGCGATCATGCCGAAGGTCTCGGCCTGCTCGGCGACGCCGGCATCGCTGCCGTGGAATTCGACGAACAGGCACGGGCTCTCCGGATAGTCGAGCTTCGAATAATTCTTCATCGCCCGCATCTGCAGCGCGTTGACCAGCTCGATACGCGCCACCGGAATGCCCATCTGGATCGTCGCGATCACCGCGTTGCACGCCGCCTCGACGCTGGGAAACGGGCAGACGCCACCGGAAATCGCCTGCGGAATACCCTGCAGCTTCAGGGTCAGTTGGGTGATGATGCCGAGCGTGCCCTCCGAGCCGATCAACAGCCGCGTCAGGTCGTAGCCGGCCGAGCTCTTTTTCGCCCGCTTGCCGGTCGTCACAGCCTCGCCGTCGGCCATGACAGCCGTCAGCGACAAGACGTTCTCGCGCATGGTGCCGTAGCGCACCGCATTGGTGCCGGAAGCCCGTGTCGCCGCCATGCCGCCGAGCGAGGCATTGGCGCCGGGGTCGATCGGGAAGAACAGCCCGGTGTCGCGCAGATGCCGGTTGAGATCTTCGCGCGTGACGCCGGGTTCCACGGTGCAGTCGAGATCCTGCGGGTTGACCGAAAGGATACGGTTCATCCGCGACGTGTCCAGCGAGATGCCGCCGCCCGGCGCATTGGTGTGCCCCTCCAGCGAAGAGCCGACGCCGAAAGCGATCACCGGCACCCGGTGCGCGGCGCAGGCGCGCACGATCTCCTGCACTTCCGCCGTCGTCTCCACAAAGGCGACGCCGTCAGGCGCCTGCGTCGGGATATAGGTGGTGGTGTGCGCATGCTGGGCGCGAATCGCCTGGCCGGTCTGGAATCGCTCGCCAAGCTGCTGCTTGAGGATGCCGAGCACGGCAGCGATGCCTTCTTCGTTGCGTTCGACCGGGTTGAGGTCGCTCAGAGCCATCGATTCCTCCGCGAATGGACCAGCGTCCACGCTTGTTATGGATTTATGGATGCGTAGTCTCACCAGCCACGCTCTGTCCAGCAAAGACGAAAAGGAAGTTCCCCATGCCCATCCCCGCCCCTTTCGTCTCTCGTGTCATGGACATCGAGAAGGACTGGATCGACTACAACGGCCATCTCAACATGGCCTACTACAACGTGCTCTTCGACCGCTGCTCGGACGAGGCCTTCGAAAGAATGGGCATGGGGCTGGACTATGTGAAACAGCGGCGGCTCACCATCTACACCGCGGAAGTCCATGTCTGCTACGTCCAGGAACTGCATCTGGATCACAAGGTCACGGTCTCCTTCCAGCTGATCGACCATGACGACAAGCGGCTGCGGGCCTACCAGGAAATCCGCCATGTCGACGGCTGGCTCGCCGCCACGTCCGAAACACTGTCGCTGCATGTCGACATGTCCGGCCCCAAGGTGGCGCCCTTCCCTTCCGATGTGCTCGCCAAGGTCGAGGCCATGCGTGCCGCCCATGCCGTGCTGCCTATGCCGGAGCGCGCCGGCCGTTCGATCGGTATTCGCCGCAAGACGGCTTGAACCCAAAGCTGGCCGCCGTTAACCTTACCGAGGTTTTAACGTGAACAAGCGAATTGAGGCGTTGAACGACTCAGCGCGGCGTTAGAGAACCGACCACATCGGAGGTTTGCGATGCGGGCGGCGGGGCACAGGCGGTTCGAGGAAAGTGCATGAAAACCGACATCAAGGTCGAGGTGGACAGGCTGGCTGCTGATCCGCGCATTACCGACTATGATTTCTGGCGCTCGTTGAAGAACGTCAACAACGAGATCTTTCACATTGCCAACAACAACGAACCGATTCCTTTCGACATGATCCGCTGGCGCGCCATCCTGAAACAGGCACGCATGAAGCGAGGCCGCGCCTAGGCCATGATCCCGAACCGAAGGACCGCGTAAGCGAAAAGTGGGAACCGGTTTTCGGAAAAGATCATGGCCAAACAAGAAGAATGACAATCACCGGGTTTTGACAACTGCTTCCAGCGGCGACCGCGCCACAACCGGCGACGACTGGATGATCGCCGTGTTGGTCATCGCATAAGGAATGATGCGGTCAATCACCCGTTCGAGCTCGGCCACCGAGCTGACATGCGCCAATGCGATGAAACAGTCCTCGCCGGTCACCCGGTCGCATTGCGCGATTTCCGGATTGCGCGATTTCCGGCAGGTCACGGATGATCTCCGCCACGACAGCCAGCTGCCCGGGCACCGGCCTGATTCGTAGCCATGCCGACAGCTTCATCCCAAGGGAGGCCGGATTGATCCGCACCGTATAGGCCTCGATCACGCCGCTCTCCTGCAGCCGCTTGATGCGCTCGGCCACGCTCGGCGCCGACAGGCTGACCGCGCGCGCCAGTTCCGCGGTGCTGGTGCGTGCATCCTTCTCCAGCTGGCGCAGGATTTTCAGATCCGCCGCATCCAGATCGGCCATTTCGCTTCGAAGGCGTTTCAGGAAAAACTCCTTGCTTCCGGAAGGAAGATAATCGGATCAACCGGTCATCATCCATGTAATTCGAAGAGACTGCCTGCGATACTGATCTCATGGACGATCAAACACAAGCACCCGCCGCAAGCCCCGCCCTCGCCCGCCCTGCCTATGCAAATCTGGCAACCTCGCTGCCGCCACATGTCTGGTTCGGCGTCAGCGCCGTGTTCCACTATCTTGGCCCGGCCTTCGCCGTGCTGCTCTTCCCGCATGTCGGCGTGCTCGGCATGGCATGGCTGCGCATCGCCACCGCCGCTCTCGTCTTCGTGCCGCTGACCCGCCCCTGGACAGTCTTCGTCCGTGCCAACCGTTCGACACGGCTGCTGCTGCTGGCCTTCGGCGCCTGTCTGGCGGTGATGAACTGTTCGTTTTACCTCGCACTCGACCGCTTGCCGATCTCGCTGGTCGCGGCGATCGAATTCGTCGGCACCATCGGCGTCGCGCTGGTCGGCCTCAGAAGCCCGCGCAATCTCGCCGCCCTTGCCGTCGCTGTCATCGGCACCTTGCTCTTGATCGACGTCAAATGGTCGAGCGACCCCGTCGGCCTGTTCTGGGCTTTCCTGAACGGCGTGCTGTTCGTCTTCTACATCGTGCTCGGCCACCGCATCGCCCGCGCTGGCGCCGGCGATGGCATTGCCGGCCTGGGTGCGGCCATGTCGATCGCTTTCCTCATCGTGCTGCCGATCGGCTTCACCGATGCGCTGCCAGCTTTCTTTTCACCAGCCTTGCTGCTCGCCGCCATCGGCGTCGGCATCTGCTCGTCGGTCATCCCCTATATCTGCGACCAGCTTGCCATGTCGCGCTTGCCGCGCGCCAGCTTCGCGCTGATGCTGTCATTGCTGCCGGTCACCGCGACGCTGATCGGCATCGTTGTGCTCGGCCAGATCCCCAGCGTCACCGACTGCCTCGGCATCGCGCTGGTGGTCGCCGGCGTGGCTTTCCATAAGCCCGCGCCACCCGATTGAGACGGATCTGCTACGCCAGTTTCTGCTTGAAGAAGGCGATCGTCCGCCCCCACGCGAGGTCAGCTGCCGCCTTGTCGTAACGCGCAGCCGAGGTATCGTTATTGAAGGCATGGTTGACGCCGTCATAGACGTAGACGGTATACTCGACATGGGCTGCGTCGAGTGCCTTCTTGTAGGCATCGATTCCGGCATCGATGCGCTCGTCCAGACCGGCATAGTGCAGCAGAAGCGCCGCCTTGATCTTGGGTACATCCTCCGCCTTCGGCTGCATGCCGTAGTAAGCGACACCAGCCACGAGATCGGGGGCGTTGACGGCCAGCGTGTTGACCGTACCGCCGCCCCAGCAGAAGCCAACCGCACCGACCTTGCCATTGCCGTCCTTATCGCCCTTGAGGAAAGCGACTGTTGCGACTGCGTTGGCGGTTGTCTGCGCCGGATCCAGCTTGGCGAACAGGTCGCGAGCCTTGTCCTCGTCGCCTGGCGTACCGCCGAGCGGCGACAGGAAGTCCGGCGCCAGCGCCACGAACCCTTCCAGCGCCACGCGTCTTGCCACGTCGCGAATGTGCGGGTTGAGGCCCCGGTTTTCATGGATGACGATGACGGTTCCGAGCTTGCCGCTTTGCTCTGCCGGCTTGACCAGGTAGCCCTTCATCTCGCCGCCGTTACCGGGATAGCTGATGTCCTCGCCTTTCACGCGCGGATCATCGTCGGCGATAACAGCCGCCTGTGCGGAATTGGCGGCAAGCAGCGGCACGATCGCTGCGGCTGCAGCGCCCGATCCGGCGAGCCTAGTCAACTGTTCCATGAAGCGGCGACGGTCGAGCGTCAAGTGTGTGTATTCGTCATAGGCGTCGATCATCGCCTGGGTAATGGCAGGCTTCGTGGCAGGTTCTGTCATGGCGCGCTCCTCGACTTCAGGAAATTTTCTCTCTGCTTTGCTCTCTGCTTTGGAAGATAGGGTCGCGGCTGGCACGGTCCAGTCACGGATCGGTGACGATACTCTCCCCTGGCAAGCACGACGCGAGGGGCCACATCAATCGACCAGCACAAGCCTATGGACCAGCGCGACGATTTCCTTAGGATGCCTGGTCGGGGAAATTGCATGTTATCGTATCGATTGGGCAGACGCCGGTCACTTGGCTTTATTGCGCGGTTCCTCGTCGATCCGTTGGTCGCTGTGCGTGATGCGCACCGCGAACATGGTCCATTTCTGCAGATAGACTACCCGCACTCCACCCGCGCCAATCCAAAGCGGCTTTTCGTGGTTGCCGATACGGGGCTATGCCGGACCTTGTTGTCCGGGACTGAAACCTGGGTCAATGTCCAGATCAACATGGCCGGCAGGAAGAACCATGCTTCTTCGCGCCTCGTCTATGGCATGACGCGACTGCGTGGCCAGCGTCACGAACACTACCGCAAGATGTTCCTACCGCCACTCAAACGCCCCCCGGTGCTCGCCATGGCGCCCAAGATGGCGTCGATCGCGGAATCGCTTGTAGATGGCTGGCCAATCGGTGTTCCGCTGCCGCTGACTGAGATCAGTGCCCAGATGGCAAAACATCTCGCCATTGGGCTGTTGTTCGGTGACGATTCCGCCCGGGGACTGCCGGTCGCCGACATGATCGGCAGCCTGATGACCGCAAGCTGGATCGTACCCGGCCCGGCCTATGTGCGCTGGATCCTCGAAGCTCCGAAGCTCGAACACACGCCATCCTCACCTGGGCAGCGGAAAAGCGGGGCAACCCGGACGCACAGGATATTCTGGCTCTGCTCGCCAACAACCTCGACGAGGCTGGCAACCCGCCAAGCCCCCAATTGATCGGCGGCATCATCAGCTTCTTCTTCGGCGCTGCATACGACACTTGCCTTAACGCGCTTTCGTGGACAACGATCCTGCTGACCCAGCACCCCGCGATCATGGCCCGCCTCGTTGCCGACCTCGATGTCGCGCTGGACGGCGGGCCGGTGACGATGAGCAATCTCGACCGGGTGCCGTTGCTCGAATCGGCCGTCAGGGAAGCCATGCGACTGTTCCCGCCGGTACCGCTGCTGATGCGCAAGGCGGCAGGAAAAACCACGCTCGGCGGCGAGGACGTGAAGCGCGGTGAAAGGGTCCTTATCGGTGGCATGTTGATCAACCGCGACCCCTCGCTCTACCCGCAACCGGATCGTTTCAACCCCGACCGTTGGGGCGACCTGAAGCCGTCACCGTTCCAGTATCTGGTGTTCGGCGCTGGAGGTCATATGTGTCCCGGCACGACATTCGGCTATCAGATGATGCGCATAGCGCTGGCGACTATCCTCACAAAGCGTGCGGTCGAGCTGCCCCCCGGTTCGAACATCGGCCATCGCCTTGCCGTGACCCACCGGCCTCATGGCAAGGTCGAGATCATCTTGCGGCCGCGCGGCGAACTTGTCCGCCAGGCCCGTGCCAACGGGCGTTTCCGGGATCTCGTCGCCCTTCCCGATATGCTTTAATCCATACGTTGACGGAACGAACAATGCCAAAAGATCGCATGATGGTCCGCATCTACGACCGGGCCATGAAAAGCGGCAAGCAGCGCCGCTACTATGGCGGCAGCGGCTTCTACAATTTCGGCTACTGGGCAACTGCCGCCGCATCGCAGCGGGAGGCCAGCGAAGCGCTGGTCGACACGCTGCTGGCGCGGCTTCCGAAGACCGGCGGCAGCATCCTGGATGTCGCCTGCGGCCTCGGCGCATCGACCAGGCGCCTGCTCCTCTCCTACCCGCCGCAGGCCGTCACTGCCATCAACATCTCCGCCGCCCAGGTCGCGACGGCGCGCCAGAATGCGCCCGGCGCAACCGTGCTCCAGATGGATGCCGTCAAGCTCGCCTTTGCCGACGAGAGTTTCGACGCGGTCATCTGCGTCGAGGCGGCCTTCCATTTCGACACGCGCGCGGCCTTTCTTGCGGAAGCCTTTCGCGTGCTCAAGCCGGGCGGTGCGCTCGTCCTCTCCGACATCCTGTTCCGCAGGTTCACATCCGGCATCTCCGATCGCATCGGCGTGCCAAAAGCCAACCTCCGCCCGGACATTCCATCCTATCGGGCGCAGTTCGACGCGTTGGGTTTCAAGGACGTGATGGTCGAGGACGCCACCGATGAATGCCTCGGCGGCTTCCGCCGCAACCTCGTCCGATGGCCGGCATCCGAACGCCGGAGAGGCGCCATGAGTCTGACCATGAGTCTCAGCAGCACGGCGGTCTGCCGGCTGATTGCCGGCTATTTCGGCGCGATCAGCAAAGCCTATCTGCTGGTTTCGGCGCGAAAGCCGTGACGCAGCCTTAATCACATTTTGGTCATTTCCGACAATCTTGATGCTGCTGCCACAATATAAGGGGAAGCTGCCCTGCAGTTGCGCCCAATCTGACCAAGAAGGAACAACATCATGACCTTCCCCACCCCGATCCTCGCAACCGCCTTCGTGCTCGCCGCTGCCGCCCTGCTGGCACTGCGCTCGGCTGCTTCCGCTGCCACCAGGAGATCGATGGTCAAGGTGCGCAGCAACCAGCGCCGGCCTGCAAAAACGAAAACCCAGGATTGAGGCAAAGGGCGATGGACGTCCAGGACATCGTCAACACCGTTTCGCAAAAGGCCGGCTCGATCAGGCAATGACGGAACAGGTCGTCGGCACTATTTTTTCGGTGCTCGAGCACGAGGCGCAAGGCACCAGCGTCTCTTCCTTATTTGGGGCTCGACATGGCGCAGATCCGCCAGGCGCCACGACCCTGATCCAGCAGGCCGAGACAGCCGCCGGCCCCGACCTGGCCAACCAGGTGCTCGGCTCTGTGCCCAGCCTGAAGAGCCATCTCGGGCTCTGATCCCGCCTCCCTCCTTCTACAATCCAGAGACCAGCGCCGGCGCTTTGGTCGGCCGCAGTTGGTCGGCGTCAAGTTTGTACGGCGTGTCACCGTGAGTGCCGCGTCTGCGAAAATATCGATATTATGCCAACAATGAGGAAATCATACACTTTCCAGAACCATGCCCCGAGAAGGCACAAGCCCTCGCGAACGCAATTAACCGCCTATTAGAAGTTGAAAACCACAGTCGGGACTGAACTATGGGTAATCCTGTTTGGAGGCGTTGCCTTTTCGCGCCCTATGTCAAACCTCGTTCTGATACCTCATGTCAGTCGCTCGCCATGGGGATATCGGGGCTACGGATTGATCGAGGCAAAAAGGTTGGTTTCCACAGAGATCGAAGGAAGCATCCAACCATGATGCGCGTCATCTCCTGTGTGGCAATGGAGCACAACCTCTGGCTGGTGCTCGTCGCGGCGCTGGTCTGCAGCGCCGGTTCGTGGGCGACGATCAGGCTGTTCCTGCGAGCCCATGAGGTCACTGGCCTGCAGCAGATCGGCTGGCATTTTCTGACGGCGGTCTGTGCGGGATCATCGATCTGGTGCACGCATTTCGTTGCCATGCTGGCCTACGATCCGGGCGCACCCGTGGCATTCGATCCGGTGCTGACGATCGCCTCGCTGTTCATTGCGATGGCCGGAACCGCCGCCGGCTTCATCGCCGCATCGGGCAGCGCCTCGCGCGTTGCCCCCATTATCGGCGGCATCATTGTCGGCCTGGCGATCTCCGGCATGCACTATACCGGCATGACGGCCTACCGCGTCGACGGCGTGGTCGAGTGGGACATGAACTATCTCGTGGCCTCGATCGTCCTGGCCGTTGTCTTCGCCTGTCTGGCGATCAACGTTGCCTTGAACGACCGCATATCAGGTCACAAATATCTCGCCGCGGCCATTCTGGTTGTGGCCATCGTCAGCCTGCATTTCACTGCAATGGCTGCGGTGCAGGTAACGCCGCTGGCCATGCGCGCGGACTATACCGATCCCAATACCTTGCGAGCCATGGCATTGGGTGTTGCCGCGGTCGGCCTGATCGTGATCGGTACCGGGCTTGCGAGCTATCTGATCGACGATCGTACGCGATCCGAAGCCTTTCGGCGCCTGCACCACCTGGCGATGAACGACGCGCTCACCGGCCTGCCGAACCGGCCGAATTTCAACGACTATCTCGACCACGAGATCGACCGTGCGGAGGAACTCGGCTGCAAGGTGGCTGTCATCGGTATCGATCTCGACCGGTTCAAGGAAATCAACGACCTCTGGGGTCACGGTGCCGGCGACCTCGCCCTGAAAACCCTGGCTGGACGCATGAGTGCTCTGCTGCAGGAAGGTGAATTCGTCGCGCGACTCGGCGGCGACGAGTTTGCCGCCATCAAGCGCATGAAGGGGCAAGTGGACCTCGTGGACTTCGTGTCGCGGCTGGAGAGCGCGCTCTTTGCGCCGATCCGGATCGATGATTTCGAAACCGCGACCGGTGCCAGCATCGGCATTGCGATCTACCCCAACGACGCGCACGACCGGGAATCCCTCGTCAACAATGCCGATCTGGCAATGTATCGCGCCAAGGCGACCGTGACGCAGGCTGTCTGCTTCTATGAGCAAGCCATGGACGAGGCCGTCCGCGCCAACCGCACGCTGGCCAACGACCTGCGCGACGCGGTGGAAAACGGACAACTCGATCTGCACTATCAGGTGCAAACTTCGGTCTCGACCGGTGATATCAGAGGCTATGAGGCCCTGCTGCGCTGGAAGCATCCGACACGCGGCAATATTCCCCCGATCGAATTCATTCCGCTGGCCGAGGAAAACGGTCTCATCCTGCCGCTCGGCGAATGGGTCCTGCGCACCGCCTGCACCAAGGCAGCATCGTGGGAGCAACCCTACAAGGTGGCGGTCAATCTCTCCCCGGTCCAGTTCGCCCATGCGGACCTGCCGAAACTCGTCCACGAAATCCTGATCGAGACGGGCCTGCGGCCAAATCGCCTGGAGCTGGAAATCACCGAATCCACAATCATCGCCGACAAGAACCGCACCTTGAGCATATTGCGGCGGATCAAGGCGCTGGGCGTCACCATCGCCATCGATGACTTCGGCACCGGCTATTCGTCGCTGGAGACGCTGCGCGCCTTTCCGTTCGACAAGATCAAGCTCGATCGCTCGTTCATGTCCGAGGTCGAAACCAGCCCGCAGGCCAAGGCCATCATCCGCGCCGTGCTTGCGCTTGGCCAGAGCCTAGACATCCCGGTCCTGGCCGAAGGCGTCGAGACGCACAGCCAGTTGTCGATCCTGCGCGCCGAAGGCTGCAACGAAGCGCAAGGGTTCCTGCTCGGCCGGCCGGCACCTTTCGGTGAAATTTTCGCACTGAGCACTGATGGCGACCATGACGTCTTTGCGATCAGGATGATGCCTGCCGAGTTGTCACCCCGTCAGGCCGTCGCCTAGACGCCCCATCCCGATTCCATCGGGAGGCCCTAGACGATCGGCAGGGCTGCCCCTATTTCGGCAGCGTGTAGGCCATCACATAGTCGCCCGGCTTGGTGCCGACCGAGCCGTGGCCACCGGCGACGATGACCACGAATTGGCGTCCGTCGGCCACCGTGTAGGTCATCGGCGTCGACTGTCCGCCGGCCGGCAATCTGGCCTGCCAGAGCTGCTTGCCTGATGTCAGATCATAGGCGCGCAAATAGTCGTCGACAGCAGCACCCAGGAAGGCGACGCCACCGGCCGTAATCATCGGCCCGCCGATTCCCGGCACGCCGACCTTGAACGGCAGCGGCAGCGGCGTCATGTCGTAGACGGTGCCGTTGCGGTGCTTGTAGGCGATCTTGCCGGTCCTGAGATCCGCCCCCGCGACATAGCCCCAGGGCGGCGCCTGGCAAGGGACGCCGAGCGGCGACAAGAAGGGCCCCATCACCACCGCATAGGGCGCGCCCTCGTTGCGATTGAGTCCTTGCTCGCTGCCGCGCCCTTCGTCCGGCGGCGGCACCTGGTCGCGCGGGATCAGCTGCGACTTGAACGCCAGATAGGTCGGCATGCCGAACATCACCTGCCGCACCGGGTCGACGGCGACACCGCCCCAGTTGAAGGTGCCAAAATTGCCGGGATAGATGAGCGAACCCTGCACGGAAGGCGGCGTATAGCGGCCCTCGTAGCGTAGGCCCTGGAATTCGATCCGGCAGGCCAACTGGTCGAACATGGTGATGCCCCACATGTCGGCGCCGGTCAGCGGCTTCGGCATGAAGGTAAGGTCGGAGACAGGCTGCGTCGGCGATGTGTGATCGCCCTCGATCGCGCCGCCCGGCGCTGGCACTTCCTTGACCGGAATGATCGGCTCGCCCGTGCGCCGGTCGAGCACATAAAGGTCGCCCTGCTTGGTCGGCCCGACCAGCGCCGGCACGACACCGGTGGCGATGGTGATATCGACCAGCGTGGGCTGCGCCGGCACATCCATGTCCCAGAGGTCGTGATGCACGGTCTGCCGCACCCAGCGCAATTGCCCGGTGGCAAGATCGAGTGCGGTGATCGAGGACGAAAATTTCTCGACATTGGCGCTGCGGTCCATGCCGAGCTGATCCGGCGTCTGGTTGCCGAGCGGCACATAGAGCAGGCCGAGCTTCTCGTCGGCGCTCGCCGTCGACCACATGTTGGGTGAGTTGTTGGTATAGGTCTGGTCCGCAGCCAGCGGCGTCGTCACGTCCGGATTGCCGGAATCCCAGTTCCACAGCAAAGCGCCGGTCTCGGGGTCGAAGGCGCGGATGACGCCGGAAGGCTCCTGCGTCGAATAATTGTCGTTGACCGCGCCACCGACAATGATCTTGCCGCCTGATATCAGCGGCGCCGAGGTCGAATAATAATAGCCCGACTTGGGGTAAGGCATGTTGACGAGCAGGTTCAGCGTGCCGCCTTCGGCGAATGACGCACAGACCTGCCCGTTCGCAGCGTCAAGTGCAATCAACCGTGCGTCGGATGTCGGCAGATAGACGCGTGTTGCGCAGGGCTGGCCGGTGGCGACCTTGGCGTCGGCATAATAGGACACACCGCGGCAAGTCTGGTGCTGGCGGTCCTTGTCGAGCTTGACCTTGGGGTCGTATCGCCATTTCTCCTTGCCGGTCACGGCGTCGATGGCGATGGCGAAATTGTGCGGCGTGCAGATGTAGAGCGTGTCGCCGATTTTCAGCGGCGTCACCTGGTAAGTCGTTTCGCCGACGTCGTCGGGGCCCTTCAGGTCACCGGTGCGGTAGGACCATGCCGGCTGCAGATTGGCGACGTTGTCTGATGTGATCTGGTCGAGCGGCGAATAGCGCTGGCCATACTGCGTGCGGCCGTAGAAATGCCATTCGCCGGCAGGCAAATTGCCGCCAAGATCGGCCGTAGGCGTGACCTTGTCGGCGCTGAGTTCGCCGGCAATGTCCTTGGGATCGGCGGTCATCGAATAGCCGGCCACCGCAAGCGAGGCCAGCACGGCGAGAATGAGCGGCGCCCGCCCGTCGGGACCGGTGAGGCCCCGCCTCGCCCATGGCGTCAAAAGCCACAGCGCCAGCAGCACGATGATGCCGCCGCGCGGGCCGAGTTCCCACCAGTCGAAGCCGATTTCCCAAACCGCCCAGCAGAGCGTGCCGATGACGATCGCAGCGTAGAGCCATAGCGCCGTCGACTTGCGCCTATAGAGCAGCCAAGCGGTGATGAGGAAGGCGAGGCCTGTGATGACGTAGTACCAGCTGCCGCCCAGCGTCGCCAACCTTATGCCACCCCCGCCCAGCGCCAGACCAGTAGCAGCAAGGACCACGGCGGTAAGGACAGTTGCCATAACGACACTCCTTCAAGCGCAGCAGGCGGGCGGCCGAAACCGCCGTCACGAAATGGGACCGCAGCCCGCTTTCGATTCTGTTTCATCTCGCCGCCGCAGTTTTCCGCCCGCCTGTGCGTGCTGTCAAATTAGCAGGACAGCATCTTTCTATGCCCGGGCATCGCTCCCCCTAACGTTCGGTCCCGTTGCTGGTCACGTCGAAATGACTGTTGCCAGGCATTCGCCATTCTTCTGCCGGTTATCAGGCGATGCTATGCTTTGCCTATGAAAGCCGATACCGCCTCATTGCTCGAGCAGGCCCGCCGCGCCTACGGGGAGCGGGCATGGGCAGATGCATTCGAGCTGCTGCGGGCAACCGACGAAATCGCGTCTCTCGGCGCCGAAGACCTGGAACGGCTGCTCTGGTCGGCCGGCATGCTTGACCGCGATGAGGACATCTTCGCTGCAGGCGAGCGTCTCTTCGACATGCATATCGAAGCCGGCCGTGACGACCAGGCGGCGTATTGGGCGTTCTTCCGTGGCTTCCGGCTTCTAGCCTTGGGCGAGGACGGCCACGCAACCGCCTGTATCCAGCAGGCGCAGCGCCTGGCGGACGGCTTTGGTCGCGAGTGCGCAGCGCATGGCTACCTGGTGTTGCTGGCCGCCCAAAAGGAACTCATGACCGGCAACGATCCGGCATCGGAGGCGCAGGCAAAGCAGGCGCTGGCGATCGGTGAACGCTGTTGCGACATCGACCTGATCGCCTTCGCCAGATGTTATCTCGGCCGCGCCCTGGTACGGCAAGGCCGGATCGAGGAGGGTATCGCCCTGCTCGACGAAGCAATGTTGCCGGCTGCCGAAGGCAAAATCTCGCCCATCGTCACCGGCCTGATCTACTGCAACCTGATCGCTGCGTGTCGGCAAGTCTATGCGCTCGACCGTTCGCGCGAATGGACCCAAGCGCTGTCGAACTGGTGCGGAGAACAGCCGCAGCTGGTTCAGTTCCACGGCATCTGCCTGTTGCATCGTGCCGAAATCATGGAGTTGAACGGAGCCTGGCAGGATTCGATTGCCGAGGCGCGGCGCGCGACGCAGTCGCTGCGCAGCGGCAGCGAGATGGCGGCAGGAGCAGCCTACCAGGAGGCCGAAATCCATCGCTTGCGCGGCGAGTTCGCCGCCGCGGAAAATCTCTATCGCGCCGCCAGTCAGTTCGGGCTCGAACCACAGCCAGGCATGGCGCTGCTGCGACTCATGCAGGGCCGTACCGAGCAGGCGGCGGCAACCATTCGTCGCGTGTTGGCCACGACCAGGTCACCGCTTGGCCGTGCCCGTCTGCTTCCGGCGCTGGTCGAAATCATGATCTCCGCGGGCGCCGTCGACGAGGCACGCGAAGCCTGCGAGGAACTGGCTGCGATCGCCAGCCGTTTCGCCACCGAGATCCTTGCAGCAATGGCCTCACAAGCGAGAGGCGAAATCGAGATGGATTCGGGCAATGCCGCGACGGCGCTTGGCCATTTCCGTGCCGCGCTGACGACCTGGCAGCGCGCCGGCGCACCCTATCTCGAGGCGCGTCTGCGCGTGCTGGCCGGCCAGGCCTGTCGCATGCTTGGCGACGAGGACAGCGCCGAGCTTGAATTCGATGCCGCCCGGGCGGTTTTCACCGCACTTGGCGCCGCGCCCGACCTCGCCCGCGTCACCGCGCTGATCGGGCCGACCAACGCGCGCCCGCATGGCCTGACGCGGCGCGAGATCGAAGTCCTTGGCCTCGTCGCCACCGGCAAGACCAACAAGCTGATCGCGACCGACCTCGGCCTCAGCGAAAAGACCGTCGACCGGCATGTCAGCAACATATTCGACAAGCTGGCGGTAAACTCGCGCGCTGCAGCGACCGCTTACGCCTTCCAGAACGGCCTCCTCTGAGGCGACGATCCGAAAGATCGCGTGGGGCATGGGGGGAAATCCCCATGCCGCTTCTTTTGTCTCATGGGGTATCTCCCCGAAGCGCCGCCGCACCGGATCGCTATTTTTGCTCCATGGCTGATCAAAAACCTCATGGAGCGATCATGAACCCGACTTCGATACCTCGCCCGACTTCAAGCCACGCAGTGAACCCGCACAGCCGCCGCGTCGACATCACCGAGACCAGGGCGCGCGCCGGCGCGTTGCTGGAACAGGGAGCCGCATTCATGACACTTGAGGCCGGTACGCTGCAGGCATTGGGCAGCCATGCGCCATCAGGTGACGAAACGCGGCCCGCGCTCAGGGAAGAGCACGTCGATGTCGTCGTCATCGGCGCCGGCCAGAATGGCCTGTCCGTCGGCTACCATCTCGCCCGCAAGGGTGTGAAGTTTGTCGTCCTGGAGGCTCGCGAACGCGTCGGCGACATCTGGCGTTCGCGCTGGGATTCGCTGCGCCTGTTCACGCCCGCGCGTTTTGACGGGCTGGTCGGCCTGCCCTTCCCTGCCGACCGCTATTCGTTCCCGAGCAAGGACGACATGGCCGACTATCTGGAGGCCTATGCGAAGAAATTCTCCCTGCCGGTACGCACCGGCGTCAAAGTCGATGAGGTGACCCGTTCCGGCCACCGATACATCGTCACTGCAGGTCAAACCCGTTACATCGCCAATCACGTCGTAGCCGCGGCCTCGAGCTACCAGAAGCCGAAGATTCCGGATTTCGCCGCCTTGCTCGATCCGTCGATCCGGCAATTGCATGCGGGCGCCTACAAAAACCCTGAGCAGCTCAATGCGGGCAGCGTGCTGCTGGTGGGCGCCAGCAATTCCGGCGCGGAAATCGCCATGGATCTCGCGTCCACGCACCAGGTCTGGCTGGCTGGCCGGCACCCCGGCAACATCCCGGTCGCCTACAACGGCTATTTTGCCATGCGCCTGGTTCTGCCTGTCGTCTTCCGCATCGTTTTCCATCGATTGCTCACGGTCGACACACCCATGGGCCGCAAGGCCAAGCCGGGGCAGCTGTCCCATGGCCTGCCGCTGGTCCGGGTCAAACCTCAGCATCTGGATGCTGCAGGCGTCCACCGCGTCCCCCGCGTCGCCGGTGTCCGCGACGGCAAACCGCTGCTCGACGACGGCCAGCTTCTCGACGTTTCCAACGTCATCTGGTGCACCGGTTTCCGGGCCGGGCTGGATTGGATCAAGCTGCCGATCTTCGACGAAGCCGGCCGGGTGAAGCAGTATCGCGGCGCCGTGGAAGGCGAACCTGGCCTCTATGTCTGCGGCCTGCATTTCCAGCACTCGACGTCGTCCACGATGATCCATGGCGCGGCACGCGATGCCGGCTATGTGGTCGACAAGATCAGCGAGCGGATGCAGGCAGCAGCGGGGTGAGCCCCACAAGAGCGCTTTTGCGCGGATTGCCGAGCGCCGGGGCGATAATATTCGCACGGCGACCGGCAATCTGGCTTCCAAACCGGAACAAAACGTAGACACTTCTGGCCTTTCGCTCCCGAATCACTACATTCGGGGGCGATGTCCGGCTTTTCGGAAGACATGCCCTTTTTTGACGAACCGAATGCGCGGCCCATGGCCCCGTCGGGCATTGCCGCGCGCGCCATGGCTGCCCGCAGCGGCCACAACAATGCGCCCGACTATCTGAATGGCCTCAACCCCGAGCAGCGGCTAGCCGTTGAAACAACGGAGGGCCCGGTTCTTGTGCTGGCCGGCGCCGGCACCGGCAAGACGCGTGTGCTGACCACCCGCATCGCCCACATCCTCGCCACCGGCAAGGCCTTCCCCTCGCAGATCCTCGCCGTCACCTTCACCAACAAGGCGGCGCGCGAGATGAAGCAGCGTATCGGCCTGCTGGTCGGCGAAGCGGTCGAGGGTATGCCGTGGCTCGGCACCTTCCACTCGATCGGCGTCAAGCTGCTGCGCCGGCACGCCGAGCTTGCCGGGCTCAGATCCGATTTCACCATCCTCGACACCGACGATGTCGTGCGCCTGATCAAGCAGCTCATCCAGGCCGAAGGGCTGGACGACAAGCGCTGGCCGGCCAAGCAGTTCGCTCAGATGATCGACGGCTGGAAGAACAAGGGGCTTGGCCCCGCCGATATTCCCGAGGGCGACGCCCGCGCTTTCGCCAATGGCAAGGGCCGCGAGCTCTACAAGGCCTATCAGGCGCGACTGCAGACGCTGAACGCCTGCGACTTCGGCGACCTTTTGTGCCATCCGATCCGCATCTTCCGCGCCAATCCGGATGTGCTGAAGGAGTATCACAGGCGCTTCAAATACATCCTCGTCGACGAGTACCAGGACACCAACACCGCCCAATACATGTGGCTGCGCCTGCTGGCGCAAAGGCCGCAATCCTCCCCCCTTGAGGGGGAGGTGCCCGCAAAGCGGGCGGAGGGGGTCGCCTCAGAAGGAACCGCCCAGTCATCAAACACCTTGGCGTCGAGCACTGCCGCGAGGACCCCACCCGGCCGGGCTGCGCCCGGCCACCCTCCCCTCAAGGGGGAGGGAAACCCGCGCCTGTCCACTGTAAACATTTGCTGCGTCGGCGACGACGACCAGTCGATCTATGGCTGGCGTGGCGCCGAGGTCGACAACATCCTGCGCTTCGACAAGGATTTCCCCGGCGCCACCATCATCCGGCTGGAGCGCAACTACCGCTCCACCGCGCATATCCTCGGCACCGCCTCACACCTCATCGCCCACAATGAGGGCCGCTTCGGCAAGACGCTGTTCACCGAAAAGATCGCCGAGGACGACGAGAAGGTGCATGTCCATGCCGCCTGGGATTCCGAGGAGGAAGCCCGCGCCGTCGGCGAGACCATCGAGACCTACCAGCGCGCAAAGCACAATCTCAACGACATGGCGATCCTGGTTCGGGCCTCTTTCCAGATGCGCGAATTCGAGGACCGTTTCGTCACGCTCGGCCTCAACTACCGCGTCATCGGTGGTCCGCGCTTCTACGAGCGCCTCGAAATCCGCGATGCACTGGCCTTCTTCCGCGTCGTCGCGCAAGGCGCCGACGACCTCGCTTTCGAACGCATCGTCAATGTGCCGAAGCGCGGCCTTGGCGAAGCCACCATCCGCCAGATCCACGACACCGCACGTGCGCTGCGCATCCCGATGCTGGAGGCCGCCGCCAAGCTCGCCGAAAGCGACGAGTTGAAGCCGAAGCCACGCGCCGCATTGCGCGAAGTCGCCGCCAATTTCGAGCGCTGGCAGAAGGCGCTGGAAACCACCCCGCACACCGAGCTGGCAGAGACCATCCTGGAGGAGAGCGGCTACACCGACATGTGGAAGAACGACCGTTCGGTCGAAGCCCCCGGCCGACTGGAAAATCTGAAAGAGCTGATCCGCTCCATGGAGGAGTATGAATCGCTGCGCTCCTTCCTCGAACATGTCGCCCTGGTCATGGACGCCGAGCAGAATGCCGAGCTCGATGCCGTCAACATCATGACGCTGCATTCGGCCAAGGGCCTCGAATTCGAAACCGTTTTTCTCCCCGGCTGGGAAGAAGGCCTGTTCCCGCACCAGCGCGCGCTGGATGAAGGCGGCCGCTCGGGGCTGGAGGAAGAGCGCCGCCTTGCCTATGTCGGCCTGACCCGCGCCAAGAAGAACCTGCACCTCTGGTTCGTCTCCAACCGCCGCATCCACGGCCTGTGGCAGTCGACCATCCCGTCGCGCTTCCTCGATGAGCTGCCGGAAGCCCATGTCGAAGTCGCAGAAAGCGGCAACTCCTATGGCGGCTACGGCAATTCTTACGGTGGCGGTTCGTTCGCGTCGGGACGTGGTGGCCGCCAAAATCCCTATGGCGCCTCACGCTTCGACAATGTCGGCGGCAATTCCGGCGGCACTGAAAAATCCGGCGCCTTCTCCAACACCTATGCGACGCCGGGCTGGCAACGCGCGCAAGCCAACCGCACCGAAGCCACAGACCGCAACTGGGGCTCGCGCTCTGGCCATCAGGTCGAGCGCATCGGCTATGGTGAGACAGACAGTGGCTATGGCGCCGGCCGCACCAGCGTCAAAGGCCGCACCATCGACGGCGAACTGGTCGCCAAATCCGTGGCCGACACGCCATCGGCCTTCAGTGTCGGTGACCGCGTTTTCCACCAGAAATTCGGCAACGGCAACATTTCGGCCATCGAAGGCAACAAGCTGACCATCGACTTCGACAAGGCCGGTCAGAAACGCGTGCTGGACGGGTTTGTCACCGGGGTGTGAGGCCCCACCAAATCTCCGTTTCCATTTCCGCCGAAATCTCCCGCCTCACCGATACCGCGCCTGGTTCCATTTGTGGCCGAGCAGCGACAGGATGATGATCAGCCCGTTGAAGAACTGGACATAAAAGCCGCTCAAGCCCGCCGCGACGACGCCGGTTTGGATGAACGACACGGTCACCGCACCGATCGCGCCACCGACCACGGTGCCGATGCCGCCCCAGGTCGGCGTGCCGCCGACGAACACCGATGCCAGCACCGGCAGCAGGTAGCCGTCGCCCGAGGTCGGCCACCAGGTGAAATTGATCATCGTCGAGAAGGTGCCGGCGATCGCCGCTCCAATGCCGACGAAGACGAATACTTTCACCCGCACACGCTTGACGTCGATGCCCATCTGCTGGGCGCTATCGGGGTTGTCGCCGACCACCCTCACCTGCGCGCCGAAGCGATGCCGGTTGTAGAGCAGCGCCGACAGCACGACGAAGGCGATGGCCCAGAAGATCTGCACCGGGATGCCGTAGAGCTGGCTGGAGAAGATCGTGTAGGCCCAGCTGTCGGCAAGGCTGGTCAGCGCGGTCGACTTGCCCTCGTTGATGATCTGGATCAGGCCGCGCAGCAGGAAATTCATGCCGAGCGTGGCGATCAGCGACGACAGACCGCCATAGACGACAAGCGAGCCGACCAGGAAGCCAAGCAGCGTGCCGGTGACAAGTGCGGCTGCAATGCCGAGGAACGGATCGTAGCCGGCCTGCACGACCAGCGCGAAGATCCATGAGGCAAAGCCCATCGTCGCCGGAAACGACAGGTCGATCTCGCCGCAGGTAACGACGAAGACCAGCGGCACCACCACGAATAGCGCGACCGGCAGCGTGGTCAGCACGGAACTGTAGAGATACCAGGTGGTGAAGACGGTCGGGTTGGCGATCATGAACACCGCCATCATCACCACGAACACGCCGAGCGTGCCGAGCGACGCGCGGTTGTCGAGGATGAACCCACGCATCCAGTGATCGGATGGGTGTTTCCACTCCTTCTGCGGGCCGGGGCGGGGAATGCCGGCGGACGGTTCGTGCAGATCGGGCTCCATGGTCTTGCTCATCGTGCTCTCTGCTCCGCGTCGCCGGCGTCGTGCAATCCGGCCAATCCGCCGGGGTGTGCCACGTCTTCCATGAAATTGATGAGGTCTTCGGCCGACTTGACCTCGCGCCGGTCGGTGGTGAGCGCGACCTTGCCGCGATCCAGCACCACGAAGCGGTCGGCAATGTCGAAGACATGATGGATGTTGTGGCCGATGAACAGGATCGAGCGGCCGCTCGCCCGCACCTGGCGCACGAAATGGAAGACCTTGGCGGTTTCGGTCAGTGACAGCGCCGTCGTCGGCTCGTCGAGGACGATCAGCTCCGCCTGCTTGTAGATGGCCCGCGCAATCGCCACGCCCTGGCGTTCACCACCCGACAACTGGCCGACGATCGACTGTGGCGTGAACACTTTCGAGGTGAAGCCGATCTCGCGCATCAGCCGGCTTGCCTCCTCGATTTCCTTGTTGACCTTCAGCCAGCCGAGAAAGCCGGTGAGCTCGCGGCCCATGAAGATATTGCGCACGATCGTCTGCTGCACGGCCAGCGCCCGGTCCTGGAACACAGTCTCGATGCCGGCTTCGCGCGAGCGCGCCGCACTCCATCCGGTCACCGGCTTGCCGCGGATGAGGATCTCACCGCTGGTCGGCTTGACCACGCCCGACAGGATCTTGATCAGCGTCGACTTGCCGGCGCCATTGTCGCCGATGAGGCCGACCACCTCGCCGCGATCGACGCTGAGATTGACTCCGCCGAGCGCATAGACGTGGCCATAGGACTTGCTGATGTCGCGCAGTTCGATGAGGCGTTCGGCCATCGGATCCTCGCTTGATTGTCTCGTGCCGGCCTTCTCGCCAGCGGTCCCGCCGGCCGGGCTTGATCCCGGCCGACGGCTTGGGAGGTCAGCGCAGCGCCTGCTTGGCGAGTTCGGCGACGATCTCGTAATTTTCAGGCGTGACGAAACCGGCGCCGGTGTCGACATTCATCGGCGCCAGCCCGAGCACCACTTGCTGGCAGAGGCTGAGGATCGGCAGATAGCCCTGCAGGAACGGCTGTTGGTCGGCCGTCAGCTGCACCCAGCCGCCCTTGAAACCCTCGACGATCTGCGGACTGGTGTCGAAGCCGAAGTTGAAGATATCGCCGGCCTTCCGTCCTGCCGCCTGCATGTAGGTGGGAACATTGCCGAGCATCTGTCCGCCGGGATAGCCGACCGCCTTGACATCGGGATTGTTGAGCAGGGCCGCAGTGATCACCGGAATGGCGAGATTCGGGTCGGAAGCCCACTCGCCGCTTGGCGGCGACGACAGCTGGATGACCTCGACGCCGGCTTCCTTGAGTGCGGCGACCGTCCCGCGCTCGCGCGCACCGCGGCTCTCATTCTCGAACGGACCGATCATGATCGCCTTGTCGCCGGCCTTTAGCTTGGCGAGCTTGAACGCCTCGGCGCCGAGTGCCCGGCCCTGCTGCTCTTGCTGGGCGCCGATATAACCGCCGCCGAACGCCGCCGTCACCTTCGGCACCGGCACGTTCTGATACATCATCTTGATGCCGTCCTTATGCGCCTGTTCGGCGAGCGGCATGATCGACGCATCTCCCGGATGACCCATCATGGCGATGCCGTTGGGCTTGACCGCGACCGCTTCGCGCAATTGCTGCACCATCTTTTCGACGTCCCACTGGGAGAAGATGTAGTCGACCTTCGGCCCGAGATCGGCCTCGGCCTGCTTGGCGCCATTGTAGACGATGGTGCCAAAGGCGTCGCCTTCGGCGCCGCCGACGAAGAAGCGGATGTGGACGTCCTTGCACCACTTGGCGTCGAGCGCCTGCGCCGGCAAGGTCGAGATTGCAGCGGCGAGCGCCGTGGCGGCGGCCAAGACGGTCGAGTGCAGAAGTGTCCTTCTCATCGTCATGCTCATGCACTTATCCTCCCTTTGTTTCCTCGCTAGCCGAGGGGTTTTCGACGATCGGCAGTGCGCCGCAAATCTTGCCTGGCCGGCACCTCCCGCCGGCCTGCACTCACACCGGATTCGGCAGGTAGCTGGCACCTCCCCGGCATTGCTTGAGATACTCCAGCCCCCGCACCTGACCGGTGATTTCCAGGTCGCCGCGATAGACCGGGTCGTGCCAGCCCTCGATGTCGATGGCGCCCTTGTAGCCGGCCAGCCGCAACTCGCTGATCACCCGTGTCCAGTCGCTGTCGCCGAAGCCAGGCGTGCGCATCTGCACAAACGGTAGCCGGCCGAACACGCCATGTTCGCGGATCACGTCCCAGCGCACCGTCGCGTCCTTGCCATGCACGTGGAAGATGCGCGGCGCCCATTTGCGGATCTGCGGCATCGGATCGATCAGGTAGACGAGCTGGTGGCAGGGCTCCCATTCCAGGCCGAGATTGTCATCCGGCAGTTCGTTGAACATCAGCTCCCAGGCGTCCGGATTGTGGGCGATGTTCCAGTCGCCGCTTGCCCAGTTGCCGTCCATAGCGCAGTTCTCGAAGGCGATGCGCACACCCTTGTCGGCGGCGCGTTTGGCCAACGGCCCCCAGACTTCGCGGAAGCGCGGCAGGCTTTCGGGCAACGGCTTGCCGCGGATGCGGCCGGTGAAGCCGCTGACCATGCTGGTGCCGAACAGGTGCGCGTTGTCGATCACCGTTTCCCAGGCCTCGAGCACGCCGCGATCGACATCGCCGCTCTCCAGCGGATTGCCGAACACGCCGATCGAGGACACGGTAACGTCGGCATCGCCGATCGCCTCGCGGATTTGGCCGGCGAGCCGAGGCAGGTCCTTGCCGCCCAGCGTCTGCCAGAAGAAGGGCTGGATGCTCTCGAAGCCGAGCGGCAGGATCGCCTTGATATAGGCGGCCGGGTCGTCGAGATTGGCCCGCACCATGGTGCCGATTCTGATGTCGAGAAGCGGGTTTGGCATCATTGTCCTTCCTGCGCAGAAATCGCCACCCGGCGCCCGGTTTCGGCGCTCTCGATGGCGCCGAAGACCATGGCCAGACTCCTGATGTTGTCGGCACCGCGCGTTTCCGGCTCGGCGCCGGCTTCGATGGCGTGGACGAAATCCTGGATGATGCCGAGATGACCGCCGATACGGTCGGCGGGATCGAGCGGCGGCACGACGATCGGCTGGGTTTGGTCGAACAAGCCGTCACGGACAGGCAGCACGACCTCCGCCTTCAGCCCATCCTCGCCGTCCCAGACCAGGCTGCCGCGCTCGGCGACGATGCGCCATGTGCTCTCCCAGCTGGTGCGGAAGCCGGCAGCGCACCAGCTGCCGGCGTAGGTGAATCGCTTGCCGCCACCGAGATCGAAGACCGCGCTGGCCGACGACCCCTGCCGGTACCAGGAATTGGCCGGTTCCCATTCCTGGCAATAGACGCCGGCCGGCTCGCCGGCGACCATGTAGCGGGCGGCGTCGAATGTGTGGATCGCCATGTCGAGCAGCAGGACATGGGCCATCTCCTCGCGAAAACCGCCGAAATGCGGCGCGACGAAGAAGTCGGCATGGATGCTGGTCGCAGCACCGATGGCGCCGGAATCGAGAAAGCGCCTGATGCGCCTGACATTGGCGACATAGCGGCGGTTCTGGACGACGGCATGGATACGCCCGGCACTGCGCGCGGCCCCGACGATGGCGCGCGCATTGTCGGGTGTGTCCGCCAGCGGCTTCTCGGTCAGCAGGTGGCAATTGTGCGCAAAGGCGGAGATCGCAACCTCGCGCCGGGCGGCGGGAACAACTACGTCGAACACCGCCTGCGGTTTCGTTTGATCGAGCACGGCGTCGAGGCTGGTTCCAATAACGGCGCTGGCAAGGTCGTATTCGCGCGCCCTCGCCCGAGCCCGGTCGGCGTCGAGGTCGACAAGGCCGGCAATCCTGAGCCCGTCGATCTGCCTGACGGCATCGAGCCAGTGCTTGCTCATCGCACCGCAGCCAACCAGGACGACATCCATCATCCAGCGCTCCTCCTCCGCTCGGTCCCTCCAGACCGATCGTCACGGCATTGACGGCATGGCCGTAAACGTTTTTCCGTAAACGTTTACGAGAACACACCCGAAGGCGTAGAATGTCAATTGGCCGCTTGCAAAAATCGTCTTATCGCCTTGGCCTGAGCGGCTGCCGGTGCTAGCCAAGCAAGGGGGAGAACTGTCTATTGGCGTCCAGTATCCACGACCTCGCGCGTCACCTGAACATTTCGATCGGCACCGTGTCGCGCGCGCTCAACGGCCGCGCCGACGTCAATGCCGACACGCGCCAGCGCGTGCTCGAGGCAGCCAAGACGCTGAACTATTCTCCGAACCAGTCCGGCCGCAGCCTGCGGCAAGGCGCCACCCATTCGATCGCCTTCATGCTGCAGCCGCATCCGGGCGACCAGCAATATGGCGAGCCGTTCTTCATTCCGTTCCTGATCGGGCTGCAGGCCAGGCTCGCCGAAAGCGGGCTCGACCTGATCGTGGTCATGGGCGCGCCCGGCGACTACCAGCAGGAGCGGCTGCGCCGCGTCGTCGAGACGCGCCGTGCCGACGCTGTGGTGTTGGCCTGGACACGGCGTGAGGATGAGCGCATCGATTATCTCACCCAGACCGGCTTCCCCTTCGCCACGCTCGGCCGCAGCCGCTCCGGTGCCAAGTCCTATCCCTCGCTGGATCTCGATTTCGAAAAGGCCGGGGCCGATGCGGTCGACAGGCTGGTGGCGCGCGGCCACCGACGCATCGCCGCCGTCCGCCCGTCGCTTAACCTCAATTTCGGCTATCTGTTCCTGGCTGGCTATCGCAAAGCCTTACGGCGGCATGGCATCGAGGTCGACCCCGAACTGATCGCCTCCGGTTTCATCAACGAGGCGGGCGGCTACGCGGTGACGCCGCAGGTGATGCGCTCCAAGAACCCGCCGACCGCCATCATCTTCAACAATGACGCGATGGCGCTTGGCGGCTGCAAGGCGCTGGCCGAAATGGGCATCAAGCCCGGTCACGACATGGCGGTGACCGTCATCGTCGACACACCGCTCTGCCGCTATTTTTCCCCGGCGTTGACCGCCTTCCGCCCGGCGCTGGAGCCGATGGGACAGCGGCTGGCTGAAATGCTGCTGGCCTCGATCCCGGCCTTCGCCGGCCCGGAAGGTCCGCGCATCATCCGCGAGGTCTGGCCGCTGGAGTTGGTCGCGCGCGACAGCGATTGATCATCGCGGACAGTCGATCGCCACCACGGCCGCTCTGCGGTTTGACTATTTGGCGGCGGCTTGAACCGTTCGCGGATCAATTGAACGGTTCAGGATCAGCGCCCCGGCATGGCTTTCGCATGCCGCTGCCTGCGGCTGTTGCTGCACGCCCGGGCAGATCGCCGCCAGTCCCTCCATCGTCAGCACGTCGGGTATTCTGGTGCGGTTGACGCAAAGCGCGCCGTCGGCACCCCATGCCGCTTCGAACGACATGCCCGGCGCGGCCTCGTCCTGCTGAATGCCGTTCCGGTCATAGATGACGATCGGCGTCCCGTTGCGCGTATGACCGACGCCATCGCCGCAATAGTCGGCGCGGATCATCCGGGTACACGCCTGATGATGATCCCAGAGCGACGTGCCGTCCGGCAAGCTCTCCCAGGGCCGATAGCCAAAACGCGCGCATTTCGCCTGGGCGCCGCCGGTGCAGGTAATGCTGAAGGCCGTGCCGGATGGCAGATGGCGGCCGTCTTGCGTCCAGGTGCCGGCGAGCGGAAAGCCCATGCGCCGGCCTTCGATGTCGGGTTCGCAGATGTTGCGCCATTGGCCGGTAGCCGCGTCACGGCTCGACATTGTGTAGAGCATGATCCCGCCATCCGGATTCCTCGGATCGGTCTCGACCGCGTCGATGCGCAGCGGCATCCGGTCTTGTCCGTCACCAATCGTCAGGACGGCGCCGACGAGATCATCTTGAGGGACAACGCGACCGTCTCCCGTCGTCACCACGAACCTTGTGCCTTCAACGGCGATCGAGCTGATCGCCTGTCCGGTCCCGGCCTCGGCGTCAGGCAGCGCGGCCATACCGGAAATGGCTGTGGCAACAATGACCAATACGTGGCGGCCAAAATGGATGAGGCGGTGGGGTGACATTTTGGGCTCCTGGCGGCAGTCCTGAAAGTGGTGGATGAAGCGCGGCCAAAAGCCGGCACTTTCGGCGGCGATCGTTGACTGAGAACGGAAGGCGCGTAGCCATCCGTTCCATTGTCAGCAGGGTCCGAATCCTAACGCCTTGGCGAGGGGGTCGGCCGGTCATGGTTGCTCCCATCGCCGCCGCCAACGCTGTGGCCAGCCGGAAGGTCGTTGCTTTGCTTGCTGGCGGTCGACGATTGGGCATTGCTCTTCTGGACAGCCGGCAAATTGCCCACGTTCGAGTCGACAATGGAGCCGCCGGCCCTGACGAGGCTTTTCGCAAGAACGATGCCGTCGGCATGCACGCCGTTGAGCGCATAGACACCGAGGCCATTCGTGAAGATCGCATTGCTGGTCAGCGAGTTGCTGGTCAGCGAATTGTGCTTCAGGCCGTTCAGCGATTTGCCGTTCGAGCCTTCCGGGCCCGCAGCGCCGGCCGGTGCCACGAAGCAAGCCATTGCCGAGGCAGCAGCCATGTAGGTCATAAGGCGATTCATCGTGATTTCCTTTTTCGTTTTCAGCGGAGCCATCCCGTCGGGTTCGCTCCATGGCGCGGCTTTTCGCTGCCGACTGTTTCGGACGAATGCCGAATTCATCAGAATTGTTTCAGTTGTTGCGATCCGCCCGCAGCGCCTGATGCAGACAGGCGGCGGTCGCCCATATGCCTCTCAAATGCCGACAATGGTGGTGCCCACACGGCGCGGCGACACAAAGGAAACCTTCAGCCGGCAAATCGGCAAATCCGCGCAACATCCCTGCATCATCAAGTGGCGCCAGAAACGAGGAGATTTCTGGCGATGCAACCTCTGCGAAAAACCAATGACAAATCGGATGGCGAGGCGACGGCGGCGCGGACGGCACGTCTGGCGGTGCTGGCGGGCACCCCGGGCCTGCTGCTGACCGCATACGCGGCGGCGACATCCACCTCGCTGACCATCCCCGCCGATCTCGCGCTGACGCTGATGGACATGCTGGTGCTGGTCTCCGTCCTGGCTGTCGCCAGCGGCAGCAAGAAACTGGGCATGAGCAAGCGGCGGGCAGCCCTGGCTGAAACGCTCGTCAATGCGCTCGCTGCCCTCGGCATGTGCCTTTCGATGGCTGTCGTCGCCGGCATCGCGGTCCAGCGCATCGCGGCCGGCGGTGTCGAACCGCACGGCTCAGGCGTCGTTCTCGCCATGAACCTGAACCTGGCCTACGCGGCGGTCAACTTCTGGATCCTGCGTCGCTGGAAGGCCCGCAACGCACTTGCCGCTTCCGCGCTGGCACGCGCGCAGATCTGTCTGTTCTCGGACAAACTCTCGTCTAACCTGCTCATCGTCACGTCGCTCGCAACAGCCATGATCTGGCAGGGCACGATCATTGCCCGCTTCATCGATCCGGTGGCCGGGCTGCTGATCGCCACCGCGACAGCGCGCTGGGCCATTCCTGTCGTTCGGGACGCTGTCCGGGGCTTGCGAAGAGAATTTCGCAGGGCACGCAAGCCAGTCGCATAAGGCGCGGCGATGAAAGGCGGCGATCCGTGCCAGGGCTCAATCTTTTCTAGCGGCGCCAAGCCTCACCGTGGGGCAGGCTCGTAGACATAGCCTTCGCCGCGAACCGTCACCAGGACAGCCGGAGCGTCCGGTTCGCTTTCGAACTTCTTGCGCAATCGCGTGATGCGGATGTCGATGCTGCGGTCGCCAGGCTCGAGGTCGCGGTTGTGCGCCAGCCGGCAAAGCTGGTCGCGCGACAGTATCTGCCGAGGATGACGCGCGAACACGCACAGAAGGTCGAATTCCATCGACGTCAACTGCACGTCGGCGCCGTCAGGATCGACCATCGTGCGGCCATCCATATCGAGGACGCAGCGGCCGAAACGGATTCGGTTTTCCGGCGCCCGCTCTTCCTCGCCAAGGCGCCGGATAACGCTCCTGACGCGCGCCAGAAGTTCGCGCGGCTCGAACGGCTTGGCCATATAGTCGTCGGCGCCGGCGGCGAGACCTTCGAGCCGATGCGGCAGATCACCGACAGCGGTCAGCATCAGGATTCCGGCGCGGCCCCGCTTGGCGATTTCGCGGGCGAGATCGTAGCCGCTTTCGCCGATAAGGTTGACGTCGAGAATAACGAGATCGGGACCGAAGCGCTCGAGTTCGGCACACATGGCCGCTCCATCCGCAACAGCTCGCACGTCGAAGCCGTGCAGCGGCAGGTAGTCGCACAGCATCTCGCGCAAGGGCGCTTCGTCGTCGACGATGAGCAATTTCTGCCTGGTCACCCTCCGACCTCGTCCATCGCGCGCAGGCGTTCCGTCACCAGCCTGCGAAAGCCTTGCGGATCGAGCGGTTTTTCGATGACGGGCGCGCCTGTCTCGCCGATGAAGCGATCGATCTCAGGGGCCAGCGTGTCGCCGGTCACGAACAGCAGGCGGCTGGCGAGCCCAGGACGCACCTCCTCCAAGGCGCGATAGAGGCCGGGGCCATCGAGGCCGGGCATGCGTATGTCGCTGATCAGCAGGTCGACCCTTTCGTGGCGCATCGCCCTGAGGGCGGCATGCGCATCATCGGCAATGGTCACGTCGTGGCCATCACGTCTAAGCATCTCGGCGAT